>QFPW01000057.1 GCA_003241785.1 Rhodovulum sulfidophilum
CGGAGCACTCGATCATCTCAATGGCTGATCACCAGACCGCGAAACTGGGGAATTTTGCGCGCCCCAAAATGGGGAGATTCCGAGGGCCGTTGACAGGCGCTTGGCGTCGATCCGCTCGATCTCGGCTTCAAGCTCTGCGAGCCGCGCATCCACCTCGGGCGGGAGGTCAATATCGGCGTCTTCCCATTCCGCATTCCGGCGCTCAAGCTCGTCCTGTGCGGCGTCGTAGGCGGCGGCGTCTTCCTCCGAAAGCTCCACCGAATACGGATAGACGCGGCGCATACCATGCGCATGGGGGAAGTCCAGATGGGCGGCGGTCCACTTCCACCCCTCGGCCTCCCGCACCTCGGCGGCGATCCGTTCCAGCTTCTCGACGGCCAGCCGGTCCAGAAGCGCCGGGTCTTCGAAGAAGCCGCCGCGATCCTCGGTAAACAGGTCGCGGATGATGGTGCCGCCTGCCTCGGCATAGGTTTGCGCGCCGACGAAGACCGCGCAGCGATCCGTCGCCGCGACGTTCATCTTGGTGAGGTCGCGCCGGATGATGGACGGATCGCGGTTATAGGACAGGTTCTCATAGACGTGTTCCTGCCGGGCGTGGTCGTCGGTGATGGCGAAGGCCATCAACTGATCCAAGGTCAGGTCGCCGTCGCGATAGACCTGCAACAGCTTCGGGCTGACAGCGCCGAGACGCATCCGCTGCTTCACGACATGGGCGGTCACGCCGAACCGGGCGGCGATTTCCTCCGCGCCCCATCCCCGATCTTCCGAAAGCTCGCGGAAGCGCTCGAACTGGTCGGCAGGGTGCAGGTCTTCGCGCGTCACGTTCTCGTCAAGGCTGATTTCCGCCGCATCGTTTGCCGTGTCGATGACGCAGCGGATGGGTTCGGTCTTCTTGATCTCCTTGCGCTTCACGCGCAGCATCTGCGCCTGCCTGCGGCCTTCCCCGATGCTGACGAGATAGAAGCCGGTCGGCTCGCCTTCGCCGTCCGTTTCCGGCTCCACCACCAGATTTTGCAGGATGCCCTTGGCGGCGATGCTGGCCGCCTTCGCCTCGATAGACGCCTCGCTGTGCGGGGTCTTGCGGGCGTTCTTCGGGTGCTTCTTGAGCTTGTTGAGCGGGATGAAGACGGTCGTGCCATGTTCGTCGGTCGGGGCGCTGGTTGCGGTCGTGGTCATGGTGTCTTTCTCCTATGGGCTTGGGTTGAAGCGCAGCGCTGCGCTGCAACCCTGCCCGTCGGCGAGACCGGGGGGTGCAAGGTGCAAGGGCGACCGGGACGGAGGGGGGTGAGAAACACGCATCCGCGCGGAAGGCTGGGGAGACCGTCCCAGTCGAGAGTCAGCGATCCCTTGCACCGCGCCAGGGGGCAGAGCCCCCAAGCCGCCGGCCCGGCCAGAGCGGAGCGGCGGCCGGGCGCAAAAGAATTGGATGAGGATATGGAATCCCAGAAGGTGTGAGCAGGCAGCATTCGTATGTTCGCGTTCTCGCTAGGAGAGGGGACGTTGCGAGTTCCTCCCTCGCAAAACGGGTCGGGCGAGACCATGGCTCGACCGCAGGGGAAGGCTTTCCCCGTAAACGCACATAGTTTCGAAGGAGGCGCCATTCTCCTGTGGGCGATCTCGTTGTATTGTCGAATGCAAACAACTGGGGGGATATGCGCGTGGAAGATAAAGCAGAACCGGCAGATTCGCCGGACGTATTTCTTAAAGCCTTGGGAGAAAGTCTGAAGGAAAAGGAAGGTGTCGATGCCGGCATGGCGGAGATCCTTAAGACTCACATCCTGAAAGTGGCGCCCGCGCAGAACGCCGTCGCTCAGGCTAAGGACGCCATCCTGAAACTCGCAGGCGAACGTGCCAGTCCTCCTAAGCCGGAGGTGGCCAATGGCTGATCCTTACTTTCTTCAGTCCTTGGGTATTTCAGGGTTCCGCGCGTATCTCCAACCGAAGACGTTCGATTTCAGCAAGAAGCGTTGCCTGGCGATCTTCGCGCCGAACGGCAGCGGCAAATCCAGCGTCATCGATGCGCTGGAATTCATGTTCTCCAAGGACGGAACGCTCGAAAGGCTCGGGCAGCGCGCAATCAACAACCAGGCTGGACCCGTGGCGCTGGCGCACAATCTGGCCGAGGAGGCGAAGATTCCGGCGGCGGTTACGATCGGCGTGGTCTCGGGCAAGGATGCTACCAGCGGCAGCCGAGCGGCGACGGGGGCGAAGCGACCGATACCGGCGGTGGCCGCGACTGTGAACGCCTGCTTCGCGGTGCCGCCGATCATCCGGGGGCATGCGCTGCGCACGTTCGTCGAAATCCATACGCCCGAACAGCGCTACACGGATGTCGCCAATTGGCTGCAGCTCGGCCCGCTGGTTGAGGTGCAGAAGAACATTCGCTCGCTGCGCACGCACGTGAAGGCCGCCGCCGAGGACGAGACGGCGCTGCAGCGCGTGGACACCCAGCTTGCCAAGGAGACGGCCCAGGCGGTGAAAACCTGGGATGCGGCGGCAGTGCTCTCCCACGCCAACACGTCGGTTCTGGCGCCACTCGATCCGTCGCTAGTGCTGGCGGCGCTGGCGGCCGGCGATCTGGCTTATCTCGAACTGGGATCGCGCGCCAAGGCCGAGGAGAACAAGATCGGGCTTGCGGGCCTGCGCCAGATCCGCAATGCGGCTGCCGCTTTGCGGGCGGAGACGACGGACACGGAGAGCGGCGAGACTGTCGTCAGCGGTGCGATTCCGACCTTTGACGCGGCTGTCGCGGTGCTGTCGGCGGCTGAGAGTAAAGAAACGGAAGAACGCGGCAAGGCGGCGAGCACCGTGTTTCAGGCTTTGTGGAAAGCCGCAGAGCCGCTTTTTGCCGAAGGGGTGGCGGCACCTGACATTTGCCCCGTCTGCGCGACACCTGTCGCGGACACGGCGGCTGGTAGCGCTGAGACGATCCGGGAACACATCGCCAAGCACCTCGAGGAGTTGGCGGACTACGCTGCGGCCAAGAAGGCGCTCGACGAGGCCAAGACTGCGGTGACCAAGGCCCATACCCAGTTGGTAGCGGCGCTGCCAGGACTGATTGGCCACCTCGGCGACGGCGAGGCGGCATTGAAAGCCGATCTTATCGCCTATCAAGTAGGCGTCGCCGGCTGGCCTCAGACTGCCGTTCCGGCCTCGGCCGACATTGTTTTGGCAATCGCCAAGCTGCTCGCCGCGCTCGATCAGGCCATCGCCGACATCGAATCGAAGCAAGGCGACCACACCTATATCAAGGCCAAGGCGAAGATCGATCGACTGCTGGAGTTACAGACCGAGCGGAACCTTGCGCTGCGAACGCTCGATGAGCTGGGGAAACTCTCCAACGCCTTGACGGCGCAGGCGACGATAATCTCGGCCGAAATCCGCAAGAAGGTGCAGGCTCTGCTCGACAAGCTTCAGACGCCGATGAACGATATTTACAAGCTGATCCAGGGCGCTGGCGCCACGCCAATCCGGCTGGAGCTGCCGGCGGAAGACGACACGAACCAGCAGCGGCTCAACCTCCTGATCGACTTCGCTAAAAACCGCACGGGCGTGCAGCCGGGCGGCTATTTGAGCGACTCACAGATCCATTCGGTGGCCCTGGCGTTGCGGATGGCGGCGATCCAGCAGTTTAACGTCGGCGCGCCCATCATCGCGCTGGATGACATCGTCACCTCCTACGATGCCGATCATCGGCGCACCATTGCCGGGCTCATCGCCACCATGTTCGGCAACTGCCAGATCCTGATCACCACGCACGACGAGCGGTTCTTCAATTATTTGAAGGATCATGTGCCGCTCACGACAGGCAAGGATGATCAAGTCTCACCCGAGGTGACCGATGACGCCTTGAGCGAGGCGTTCCGAGCCTACCATGCTGGGATCGCGCGGCTCGATTTCGTGCGGAATACCGTCAACCTGGCCCAAGCCAGTCGGCATCGGCTGAAGGACGGCCGGATCACGCTGACAGGATAGCCGCTGCTTACCACGAGAGTTTAGTCGCGCTTTCTCGTCTCATCGACGTACTGGGAAAATATGAGGTCGGCGGCGACGCTGTCGTCGTCCGGCGCCGCTCGGCCAAGCTTCGAGAAGGTTGGTGGTGGGCGAAAACCGGGGATTCCCAAGCCAGCCAGCTTGTGATAAAACCTCTGCTACATATTTCTTTGTCAGAGGAAACGTCACCGTCCATGCCATCCACTAGCGCCCAGCGGCTTCGTGCGCTGAAACTTCTAGAAGCCCGAGGTATGCTCCGGCTGAAGGAGTTCGTTGCCGAAGGCATCGGCCCGGAGACGCTCGCGCGCCTTGTCCGGGAGGAGGCGGTCATCCGCCCGGCACGTGGCCTCTATCAACTCCCCGACGCACACGTCGAGGCTGCCCATACGCTGGCTGAAGCGGCGGTTCTGGTTCCAAAGGGCGTGGTCTGCCTAACCTCAGCCCTCCAATACCACGAACTGACGCTGCAGATGCCGTCGGCTGTATGGATGGCGATCGACCGTGCCGCCTGGCGGCCCAAGATCGATTATCCCCCTATTCGGTTCGTGCGCTTCACTGGGTCGGCACTGACCGAAGGGGTCGAGCGTCACCGCATCGAGAATGTCGACGTTCCCATCACGGATCCGGCGAGGACAATTGTCGATTGCTTTCGCTACCGGACGAAGATCGGCCTCGACGTCGCGATGGAGGGACTGCGCGAGGGTCTCCGCCGTCGCCGATGCAAACCGGATCAAATCTGGCGTTACGCGCGCAAGGCGCGGGTCTGGTCGATCATGCGTCCTTACGTCGAGGCAATGGTGTCTGATGCCGCGTGAGCCTCGCAACATCGGCGCATCAGTGCGAGCGCGGCTCCTCGATCGGGCACGTGCCGAGCGATCGGATTTCCAGATTCTCCTGACGCGATATGCGCTCGAGCGTCTGCTCTACCGGCTAAGCGCGTCGCCGCACCGCGACCGCTTCATCCTCAAAGGTGCGATGCTCTTCGTGACATGGGTCGCCGATCCGTTTCGGCCCACGCGCGATCTGGATCTGCTTGGCCACGGCGACAGCGACGCCGAGGCAATTGCCGAAACCTTCCGGGCCATTTGTGCGCAGCCGGTCGCCGATGACGGTGTGACGTTTGATGTCGCCGCGCTGATGGCGGCCCCGATCCGTGAGGAGGCGGAATATGGTGGTGTGCGGGTCCGCACAACGGCAACCATCGCCGGGGCGCGTATTCCGATCCAGGTCGACATTGGTTTCGGCGACGCCATTACACCTGCGGCCGTCGAGATCGACTATCCCACCCTGCTGGACGCCCCAACGCCGCGCCTTCGCGCATATCCGGTCGAAACGGTGGTGGCCGAGAAATTCGAAGCGCTCGTAACGCTCGGCGTGGCCAATAGCCGGCTCAAGGATTTCTATGATCTCTGGGTGATCTCCCGAACATTCGAACTTCGCCAGGCTCCCCTTGTCGAGGCAATTCAGCGGACCTTCGAACGACGCGGAACGGTCCTCCCGTCTGTTGTTCCGGTCGGTCTGACCGATGAATTCGCGGAAGCATGGACCGCTCAATGGCGCGCCTTCCTGGACCGGGACCGGATGGCAGCCGCACCAGATGCTTTCGCCGCTACCGTCGCCGATCTTCGCCTCTTCTTGATGCCGTTGGTCGTCGGATTGAAGGAAGAACGAATTTGGCCGCCGAGCGGGCCGTGGTCGCCGGGGGAAGCAATCAATGAGGCGTAGCGGAACGAGAAAATTTCTCCGTCCCGCATGGCGCGACTGACGAAGAAAGGAGCCGCTGTCGCGGTTGGGGGGAAGTATGGATAAGAAGCACTTTTATCGCGTAGGCAGCCACTCTGGCGCCTGGGACGATCTACCCACTGACCCAGATGAACTGGATTCTCTGACCAATAGTGCTCGAAAGCACATCGAGCCGTGGCTCTCTGCTGTCTTCCAAGCAGAGCACCTCAACCTACTGCTCGGCAGTGGGTTCACCGCAGCAATTGGTTATCTCGCGGGCGTAGGGGCCACAGGCATGGCCAAGGTTACATTTGGCACGTCTTATGACGCCGCCATCGATGCGCACGCCCAGGCCGGAGCGACGGCCATGAAAAGAGGTGCGGCAAACATCGAAGATCAGTTTCGAAGTGCGCTTGCTCTGCTCGAGGGCCTGGGGGTCATAGACAAGGGAGCAGAAAAAACTCTTAAGGATGGCATTGATGCCCAGATGTCTGGCTTCCTCACTTCATTATTGAAGACGGAAAGCGGGATTGTTGCTGGAAAGGATCCGACGTCGAAAGATGCTGCCCAGGGCGCTCTGCAATCATTCCTGCTGAGTTTTGCGAGCCGCGCTGCATCTCGTGAACGTTTGCACGTCTTCACAACCAACTACGACCGCCTGATCGAACATGGTTGCGACTTTGCGGGTCTTCGGATCATCGACAGATTCGTCGGCGCGCTGAATCCGGTCTTCCGCGCGTCGCGCGTTGAAGTTGATGTCCACTACAATCCACCCGGCATTCGGGGAGAACCGCGGTTCATGGAGGGCGTCATTCGCCTGACTAAGCTCCACGGCTCACTGGATTGGTTTTTTGATAAGGACGAGCGGCGAATCTATCGCAAGGGCATCCCATTCGGAGCGCCTGCGGATCATACCGACATTCCCAAAAAACCCGTCGACACGGTGATGATCTATCCCAATCCCGCGAAGGACGTCGAAACAACACAGTATCCCTATGCGGAGCTCTTCCGCGATTTTGCGGCAGCAGCTTGCCGACCTAACGCCGTTGTCGTGACCTATGGCTATGGTTTCGGCGACGATCACGTCAATCGAGTGCTGCTCGATATGCTCACGATCCCGTCGACCCATTTGGTGATCATGGCCTATTCGGCTGACGATCGCCTCAAAGCATTCGTTGAAAAGACGCGAGATGCGCAAGTCTCGTTGCTGATCGGGCCTCATTTCTCGGATCTTGCAACGTTGGTTGCAAGCTACCTGCCGAAACCGGCGCTCGACTACATATCGGGCCGAATGACAGAATTGTTGAAGCATCGTAACCGGCCGATTGGCACCGCGTCGGTTTAGGCGGCCTCGGCGTGGGCTTCCGTGGTTGGTACCCAGTTCCAAGGCAGGAGCTCGTCGAGCCGGT
>QFPW01000058.1 GCA_003241785.1 Rhodovulum sulfidophilum
CCGCTCGGTGCGGGTGAAGGACGCCGACTGCTATCCGGCGGCGGCGAACGCGCCCTGCGGCGAGACGCTGACGGTGCTCGACGGGCGCGGCCGGCCGTATCGGACGCTCGAATACGACCGGGCCGGCACCGACGTCGGCTCGAGCAGTGGCGCGCGCGCGACCACGACCTGGCTCAATCCGCTCGGCTGGCTGACCAAGGTCAGCGATCCGCGCGGCAGCCTCTGGACCTACGCCTACGACAGCTTCGGCAACCAGACCCAGAGCAAGGATCCCGATCTCGGCACCTGGAAGATGGAGTATGACGCGTCCGGCAACCTGCTCAAACAGACCGACGCCAAAAGCCAGGTCATCACCTTCCAGTACGATCTGCTCGATCGGCGCACGAAGAAGGTCGCCGGGGGCGTCACCTTCACCTCGGGCTATGACACGGCGCGGAGCGGCTACTTCAACGTCGGCCAGCTGACCCGGCTCACCGACGGCGCCCAGGTGATCACCTACGATTACGCGCGGCTCGGCGGGCTCGCGAAGGAGAGCCACACGCTCGAGGACCGGACCTATACGATCGAGACCAGCTTCACGAGCAACGGGCTCGTGAGCGGGATCAGGCTGCCGAGCAGCGCGAACGGCGCGTCGAACGCCTCGGCGGGAAGCTATGGCTATGACGCCGGCGACCGGCCGATCAGTTTCGGGACGGCGGTGAGCGCGATCGCCTATGACGCCTGGGACAACCCGACCACGCTCCGCTATGGCAATGGCATCACCGAGACGCGGAGCTATTCGGCGACGCGGGGCTGGCTGACGGCGGTCGAAGTCGCGAAGGGCTCGGATGTCCGGCTCAACACCCGGCTGACGCGCTCGGCCTCCGGGCTGATCACCCAATCGAACACGCTGAACGCCTTCGGCCGGTTCAACTACGTCTACGACTATGCCGGGCGGGTGCGGTCCTCGACCAACTTCGGCGGCAAGCCCGACTATACCCAGGCCTTCACCTATGACGCGGCGGGTTCGATGCGCTCGAAGACCGGGATCGGCGCCTATGCCTATCCCGCCGCCACGGCCGCGCGGCCGCACGCGCCGACCAGCGTCGCGGGCGTCGCCTTCAGCTATGACGCCAACGGCAACATGACCAAGGGGCTCGACGGCAAGGTGCTGACCTACGACGTCGAGAACCGGGTGAAGACGGCGAAGCTCGGAAGCGCGACGACCACCTACGCCTATGGCGCGGACGGCACCCGGCTCAAGGCGACCGCCGGCGGCGCGACCACGTTGACGATCGGACCGATCGAGGTGCGGAACTTCAAGGGCACGGGCGGCGAGACGCTGATCCTCTATCCCGCGCCGTGGTTCCGCGTCACCGGCGGCACAACCTCGGTCTTGCACCGCGACCAGGTCGACTCGATTCAGGCGATCACCGGGGGTGGCGGCGGCGTGGTCAAGGACACCACCTACCAGCCCTTCGGCGAAGCGCGCGATGCGACGAGCATCGAGAACCCGATCTCGCCCTCCGAGAGCCACGGCTACATCGGCGAGCGCTACGACGCCGGGCCCGAGCTGCAGTTCCTCAACGCCCGCTACTACGACCCGAAGCTCAGCCTCTTCACCTCGCCCGACTGGCTCGACGTCACGCTCCCCGGTGTCGGCACCAACCGCTTCGCCTACGCCGGGAACAGTCCGGTCAATATGAGCGATCCGGGGGGGAACTGCCCGATGTGCGCCGCCGCCGGATTCGGAGCGTTGGCCGGCTTGGCCGGACAGTTCGCCTCCGACGTCTATGGCGTGCTCCAAGGCGGCGAATGGAGCAGCGCGCGCGACTACGCGGCGTCGGCCGCGGCGGGCGCCGTGGCAGGGGCAACGCTTGGTCTGGCAACACCGGCCGTCGTGGGTGTGGGCACCGGCGTCGTCGCGGGCGCCGCGAGCGGGGTGACTGGGACCGTGGCGGGTGGGCTTTACCGCGATGGTCAAATGCCGAGTGTTGGCGAGCAGCTGACAGGCGCCGCCATTGGCGGGGCGTTTGGCGGATTCTTGCGCCCTATGGCGCGGCCATTGACTAGGGAGACTCCTGCGATCCCTGAAGTCGCTCCTGCGAAGACATACGTTGGTATCGATATCGAGGCGAGTTGGGGCAACCCCCGTACGCTCGCGGATCATTTCGCACGGCACGGAGCAGATTTTGGAGCCGTAGATCAGGACGCATATGCCAGAATGGCATCTCAGTTTTTTGAGCGCGCTCTGGCAAAGGGGCTTCCAACGCGGATAGATGCAAAGGGAGGCATTCGTGTATACGATCCGGATGCCAACACGTTCGGTGCCTACAACGCTAACGGGACAACGAAAACTTTTTATCGGCCAACTAGTCCGACCTACTGGGACAGGCAACCAGGTAATGGACCTACAATCTTTGGAGGGCCGCGATGAACTACCAGTGCCCTGTTTGTGGCTACGCAGGCTTGCAAGAGCCGCCGCGTGATTTAGAGAGCGGCGGATCTTACGAAATATGCCCCTCTTGCGGGTTCCAGTTCGGAGTTTCAGATAGTGATTTATGCATCAGGGATGAGGATTGGAGAGCTGCGTGGATCGAATCCGGGATGCCTTGGTCATCTGTTAGCATCAAACCTCCGCCCGCTTGGGATCCACGAGAGCAACTCAAGGAAGTGTTGAATTAACAACTTCCCCACCTTTAGGCGGAGAGGATGTTAATTATGTGCCGTTTATGCCCTCATCGGAAATCTCTCGGCCTGACCTCGAGCCCGCCGGTGGGCGCGCCCTGGTCATCCGGGGATTGCCTGTCCTGACCAGGAGCGCGGCGCGCCTCGGAGCCGATCCCGTCGAGCTCCGCCGAAAGATCGAATAGCCTTTGCGCGATCAGATGCACGACGGCGCCCTCGCGCTGGATCCGGCCGCGCACCGCCATCAGGCGCGCGCCGAGCACCGCGCGACGCTGACGCTCGTAGAGCTTCGGCCAGACGATGACATTGGCGACGCCGGTCTCGTCCTCGATGGTGACGAAGAGCACGCCCTTGGCCGATCCGGGCATCTGGCGCACCAGCACGATGCCGGCGGCGGTGAGGGTCCGGCCGTCGCGCGCGTCCATCGCCTCGGTGCAGGGGACGATGCGCCGGCTGGTGAGCGCGTCGCGCAGGAACGCCACCGGGTGGGCGCGCAGCGAAAGCCCGGATTGGCGGTAGTCCTGGATCACCTCGGCGCCCTCGGTCATCGGCCGGAGCATCGCCGCCGGCTCGTCGGCCTCGGCGCGGATCGCGTTGGCGCGGGCATCCGCCGCCGCGAACAGCGGCAGCGGCGCGTCGCGAAGCGCCTTGATCGCCCAGAGCGCCTCGCGCCGCGCGAGACCGAGCCCGGGGCGAAACGCGTCGGCCTCGGCGAGGCGGACCAGCGCCGAGGGCGGCAGGCCGGCGCGCCGCCAGAGGTCATCGACGGAAGGGAAGGGGGTTTCGCGCGCCGCGACCAGCGTGGCGGCATGCGCGTTGGCGAGGCCCTTCACCATCCGCAGCCCGAGCCGAACCGCGAACCGGTCGGGCGTATTAGTCGGCTCGAGGGTACAGTCCCAGCGGCTGGCGTTGACGCAGATCGGGCGGATCTCCACGCCGTGCTCGCGCGCGTCGCGCACGATCTGCGCCGGGGCATAGAAGCCCATCGGTTGCGCGTTCAGGAGCGCGGCGCAGAACACGTCCGGGTGCCAGCATTTGAGCCAGGAGCTGGCATAGGCGATCAGCGCGAAGGAGGCGGCGTGGCTCTCGGGGAAACCGTAGGAGCCGAAGCCCTCGAGCTGGCCGAACGTGCGCTCGGCGAAATCCACCGCGTAGCCGCGCGACACCATCCCGGCGACGAGCTTGTCCTTGAAGGCGGAGACGCCGCCGGTGTGCTTGAAGGTCGCCATCGCGCGGCGCAGCTGGTCGGCCTCGCCCGGCGTGAAGCCGGCGCATTCGATCGCGACCCGCATCGCCTGCTCCTGGAACAGCGGCACGCCGAGGGTCTTGCCGAGCACCTTCTCGAGCTCCGGCGTCGGATAGTCGATCGGCTCGCGGCCCTCACGGCGGCGCAGATAGGGATGGACCATATCTCCCTGGATGGGCCCGGGCCGGACGATCGCGACCTCGATGACGAGGTCGTAGAAGGTGCGGGGCTTGATCCGGGGCAGCATTGCCATCTGCGCCCGGCTCTCGATCTGGAATGTCCCGAGCGTGTCGGCGCGCCGGATCATCGCATAGGTGCGCGGATCCTCGGCCGGGATGCTGGCGAGATCAAGATCAATGCCCTTGTGGTCGCGCAGCAGATCGAAGCCGCGCTTCATGCAGCTCAGCATGCCGAGGGCAAGGCAATCGACCTTCATGAACTTCAGGATGTCGATGTCGTCCTTGTCCCATTCGATCACCTGGCGGTCGGCCATCGCGGCGGGTTCGATCGGCACGAGCTCGTCGAGCCGATCGTCGGTCAGCACGAACCCGCCCGGGTGCTGCGAGAGATGTCGGGGCGCGCCGACGAGCTCGCGGGCGAGATCGAGGGCGAGACGGAGCCGCCGATCGCCGAGGTCGAGGTTCAGTTCCGCCGCGTGCTTCGCCTCGATATCTTCGCCCGAGCCCCAGACGCCGCGCGAAAGCTGCTTCGTCAGATCCTCCGGCAGTCCGAGCACCTTGCCGACATCGCGCAGCGCGCCGCGTGGCCGGTAGCGGATCACCGTCGAGCAGAGCGCGGCCCGGTCGCGGCCGTAGGTCTCGAACACCCACTGCATCACGATCTCGCGCCGCTCGTGCTCGAAGTCGACGTCGATGTCCGGCGGCTCGCGCCGTTCCTCGGAGACGAAGCGCTCGAAGAGGAGATCGTTGCGCGCGGGATCGATCGCGGTGATGCCGAGCACGTAGCAGACGGCCGAGTTCGCCGCCGAGCCGCGCCCCTGGCAGAGGATGTCGCGGGAGCGGGCGAAGCGGACGATCGCATTCACCGTCAGGAAATAGGGCGCGTAGTCGAGGCGTTCGATCAGCGCCAGCTCGTGGCGCAGGATGGTGGTGACTTCGTCGGGCAGACCTTCGGGATAGCGCGCGGCGGCGCCTTCCCAGGTCAACCGCTCCAGCGACTGTTGCGGCGTCAGGCCCGGCGTCGCCACCTCGCGCGGATACTGGTAGGCGAGCTCATCGAGCGAGAAGCGGCAGCGCGCGACGATCTCGGCCGTGCGCGCCACCGCCTCCGGATATCGCCGGAACAGCCGCGCCATTTCGGCCGGGGGCTTCAGGTAGCGATCGGCGTGCCGCTCGCGGCGAAAGCCCGCGTCGTCGATGGTGACGCCGTGCCGGACGCAGGTGACGACGTCCTGCAGGACGCGGCGTCCCGGCTCGTGGAACAGCACATCGTTCGTTACCACGGTCGGCACCCGCGCCTCGGCTGCGAGGACGCCGAGTTCGTGCAGTCGGAGCTGGTCGTTCGGCCGGCGGCGCAGCGTCAGCGCGAGATAGGCGCGATCGCCGAAGCTCTCGCGCAGCCGGCGGAGGCGGAGACCGCACTCGGCGTCGGCCGCGTCCGGCACGAGCACCGCGATCATCCCCTCGGCATAGGCGATGAGGTCCGACCAGTCGAGCAGGCAGCGCGCCTTGCCGCCGCGCGCCTTGCCGTGCGTCAGCAGGCGGCAGAGCCTGCCATAGGCCGCCCGGTCCATGGGATAGACGAGGACCGAGAAGCCGTCGCGGAGATCGAGGCGGCAGCCGACGACGAGGCGAACCCCGGTCTCCTTGGCGGCCTGGTGCGCGCGCACGATGCCCGCGAGGCTGTTCCGGTCGACGATGCCGAGCGCCGGGATCCCGAGCGCGGCCGCTTGTGCGAACAGCTCCTCGCAGGAGCTGGCGCCGCGCAGGAACGAGAAATGCGACGTGACCTGAAGCTCGGCGTAGCGCGCCATCATCCGAAGATCCCGTGCA
>QFPW01000059.1 GCA_003241785.1 Rhodovulum sulfidophilum
ATGTGTGGATGCCCCCTGATGCGCAAGGTTCTTGATCGGTCGGGGCATGTGATCGGTGCGGTCATGTGTCAGGCCTCGCAGGTGCGGCGCTAACGGCCGTGGGCCGGCATGGAGATGCGCGGATCGGGTCCAGATCAATTTGGCGAGCTCGAGGCTCGGCGAGTCAGACTGGTTTTCCCGCTCCCTCCTTTCGATCGACTGCCCTTGCCGTTCAGGCCCTCTTCACATCCCCGACGGTCCGTCGACGCCTGTCACGCCGCCAACGGACCCCGATAGGCGCAATCCGGAGAAGGTTCCACGCGCCTCGGGGATCTCACCCGAGGATTTCTCAGCGCTCCGAAGAGCATCTTTCACCATTCGAAAATGGAGCCGATCAAGGAAAGATCGGAGAAAGTGCCCGCAGCATGCCAAAGCGCGGCCTGTCGATCAAGATCGTTTGGGCGTCGGTCCCGCGCGCGCGTCCGGTTCGAGCCGCCGGATCAGGTCGCCCTCGGGTCAACGAGATGGACCCCCAGGCCGTCAACGCCCCGGACCTCGCGGGTTGCCGGCCTCGCCGAAACGCGAAGCAATGCGCCGCGATCGTGGTTATCTCCGTCCCTCGCAGAGCGCACGATCGCCTCGAGATCCCCCGTATGTGGCGACGCGGTTCAAGGTATCGTCTGATATCAGGCTCTCCTACGCTACGAAGCTCGCAGGACTATTGCCGCGGCCCACGTCTGGCAACGACCCGACTCGACAAAGCGACGTTCGCTCGATCGCCTCTTCCGGCTCCATGGGTCTACGCGGCCACGCCCAGGTCGAAATCGAAGCGGATGCCGTCATAGGGAAACTCGACCCCCCTTTCGGAGCGATCGATGACTCCCGCGTTCACAAGGGTGGTCACGTCCCGATGCACCGCCTTCACGTCCCGACCAATCCGGCGGGCGACCTCCCGGATTGACAACGCGCCCTGCCCGCCGAGCGCTTTGACGATGGCGAGGCGCGACGGGGCCAGGATCCTGTGCATATCGTCGTAGCTGGCGAAGTTCAGCGTCGGAACCGCCTCGGCGGCCGTTCCCGCCTGGGCGAGCCGCACGGCCTCTATGAAACGCGCCTTGCTGTCGAACATGGCGCCTAGTCGAACCGTAAGCGTGCTCATTTCAGCATCCTTTCCATGTCGGCCTGGAAGGCCTCGTATATCGCTTCCAGTGTTGTAAACTTTACCGCCTCTTCGCGGCCTTCGACGTGGCGATGGTCGCCTTTGCCGCGCTCGTTGTCGTAGCGCAGGACGCATTCCCCATTCACTACAAGCGCCAGTCGGTATTTGAAGGGGTGCTCGCTCCCCGGGACCGGAGACGGGAGGTGCCATAGTACGACCTCGAAAAAGGCGGAGTCGCTCAGCACGGTCCGAGACTTTTCAATCAGCACCGACTTCATGTTGGCATGCATAACAACGGATGCGTGTGTTGTCAACTGTGACAACGACAGCGGGGGCCGCTGGACGGCCACGGTAGGCGTATCGCAGGCCAAGATCCGAAGAGGAAGCGGCTCACCCGCGCCGGTGCGAGCGCGCTCGGCTCCGCCCAACCGCGCTCCATCGATTTAGCGCCGCACGCCGAAGCGGCCGATCAGCGCCAAATGCTGCCGCTCAATTTGTAGCACGGGAACGACGACTCTGTCCGCGAAGCAGACATTGTCTTGGACATAGTTCGAATGACAGCTCTGGGACGAACAGAGCAGATGGGACACGAGTTCCTCTATGAACAATTTACCAATGCCGGGCAAATAAACCACATCGCCGGAAAAGAACCACATTGCGCTCAGCACGAGCTTCATATGGATCGCGGCGATCAGCCTCGAGTGTGTTCGCAGACGATGCGGATCTGGCGCTCTTCGCGATCGAGATGCGGACGGCCACTCAGAATCGCGTCGATCATTGTGAGGCCGAGCATCAGTTCCTGCTCCTGATCGCGCGCGAGCAGGTAGTTCATCTCCCCCGACGCGAGCAAGGCGCGGGAATGGGCGTTGAGTTCATGGCCGATGAACACGACTTCCCGCGCGACGCCGAGTTCGGCGAGCGCTCGACCTACGCCGGAGTTGCCGCCGGCGATGGAATAGATCCCCTGAGGCGCGCCCCTCTCGCGCGCGTAGCGCAGCACCTCGGCATAGGCGAGGTCGGGATCGTTGCGCACCTCGACCCAGTGATCCACCCGCAGGTTGGGGAAGCCATGCGCGAGCACCTCGGCGAAGCCCTTCTCGCGCGCGGCCGAGGCTTGATAGCCGCCGCAGGCGATGAAGAGCACGCGTCCTTCCGGTTCGTGGATAAGATCGCCCATTAGCTTCGCCGCGGCGCGCCCGGCGCTTTCCTCGTCGCTTCCGACATAGCCATGGCGACAGGCACGGGGGAGGTCCGTCGCCAGACAAACCACGGGCTTGCCGCGGCGCTTCGTCGCCCGCGAAGCCCGGACCACATGCGGATTGGCGCGGGCGACGATAATGAGCGCGTCGGCCGTCTCCGCCGCGCGCTCGATCCGCTGGGAGAAGGCGAGCAGGCTGAGGTTGAACGAGGAATGCACCTCGACTTCGAGGTCCAGATCGCGCCTTCGCCGTGCCACGAGCCCGACCGCCTCGGCGAGCGCGCGATTGAAGCTGTCACCGGATTCACAGACGATGACGACCCGTCGCCGTTTCGGTTCCGGCCCGCGCAACGCGTCGAGCGCCTCCAGCACGCGCAGCCGGGTCCCCGGCGCGACGGTACCGCAGGCGTTCAGAACCCGATCGACCGTCGCCGTACCGACCCCGGCGGCCTCGGCAACCTCACTCACCGAGGGTCCGCGCCGGACCCGCCTTTCGTGCTTCTGCTCCACTCCGAAATTCCCACACCGATCCTGATTGAAAATACATCAGATGGGAACAGGGCCAAGCCGTATTCAGGACCCGTCCGAACCCGCGCGGGGCGCGAGCGGATCAAGGTTCAAGCGGCGGAAAGCCGCCTTCTCCAGGAGGAAAGACATGAGGAAGATTCTGCTCTCGACCGCGCTTCTCGCGCTCACATCCGGCATGGCGAATGCCGAGACGATCGGGCTCACGATGGCGACCTTCGACGACGATTATCAGAGCGTGATGCGCAACAAGATCCTCGATTACGCGGGGACGCTCCAGGGTGTCGACGTTCAGGCGGAGGATGCCCAGAACGATATCGGCCGCCAGTTGACCCAGGTCGAGAACTTCATCGCCGCCGGCGTCGACGCGATCATGATGACGCTCGTGGACACGTCCTCGGCGCCTGCGATCACCGCGGCCGCCAAGGCGGCGGGAGTGCCTCTCGTCTACCTCAACCTCGAGCCGACAAATCTCGCCGATCTGCCGGAGGATCAGATCTACGTCGGCGGCAACGACGTGGAGTCGGGCACGCTCGCGGCCTTCGAGGCCTGCCGGCTGCTGCGCGAACAGGGCAAGACCGAGGCGCGCGGTTATATCATGATCGGCAATCTCTCGCACGAGGCGGCGCTTCGGCGCACCAAGGACGTGCATGACGTGATCGCCATGGACATGTGCCAGTTCATCACGATCTCCCAGGAGCAGGAGGCGAAATGGTCGCGCAGCGAGGGCCAAAATCTCATGACCAACTGGCTCACCACCGGTGAGACCTTCGACGTCGTGTTCGCCAACAACGACGAGATGGCGATCGGCGCGATCCAGGCGATGAAGGCGGCCGGTCTCGATATGGACACGGTGATCGTGACGGGCGTGGACGCGACCGAGGAGGCGCTTACGACGATGCGCGCCGGCGATCTCGACGTGACGGTGTTCCAGAATGGCGGTGCCATCGGCATCACCGGGCTGGACTCCGCATTGAAGCTTGCCCGGGGAGAGAGCGTGCCCCGGATCACCTACATTCCGTTCGAACTGGTGACACCTGGCACGATCGCCGAATTCGAGGGGCGGAATTGACCGTCCTTCATCCGGGCGGGAAGCTGGCCGAAGGGATTGATCCGCTGCGGCTCGTGCCGGCGGAGTTGCGGGAGCCGCTGAAGGCACTGATCGCGCGCGACCCGGCGATGCCAGGTGGGGCCAAGCATGTCGTGACGCCGGACGAACTCGCGCGGCTCTTGCCGGAGCTGCGCCGCGCCTGGGCGGCGGCGCCGCCGCAGACCTCCGAGGTTCGCGCGGTTCCGGTCGAGTGTCGGCGAATTCCAGGGCCGGCGGGAGCCCCGGACGTGCCAATCCTGATCGTCGGCGCGCCGGGCGGCGCGCCGCGCCCGGCGATTCTGCACATGCATGGCGGCGGGTTCATTGTCGGGACGGCGGAGGAGTATCTGCCCATGCTGCGCGCGGAGGCATTGGCGCTCGGCGCGCGGATCGTCTCGGTCGACTACCGGCTTGCGCCGGAGGCGCCCTTTCCCGGCGCGCTCGAGGACAACTACGCGGCGCTGCTCTGGCTCCACGCCGAGGCGGAGACGCTGGGGATCGATCGGGAGAGGATCGCGCTTCAGGGCGAGAGCGCGGGTGGAGGACATGCCGCGATGCTTGCGCTCGCCGCGCGCGACCGGGGCGAGGTGCCTGTGATGTTCCAATGCCTGACCTATCCCATGCTCGACGATCGGACCGGCAGTGCGCGCGCCGTCGCGCCCCATATCGGAACCTGGGGCTGGACCGCTCAGTACAATCGCATGGGCTGGTCCGCGCTGCTCGGCGTTCCGGCGGGCTCGGCGCATGTGCCCGAGGGCGCCGTGCCGGCGCGCGCGGCCGACCTCGCGGGACTGCCGCCCGCGTTCCTCTGGGTTGGTTCGCTCGACCTCTTCGTCGAGGAGAATCTAGCCTATGCCGCCCGGCTCGCCGTGGCGGGCGTCCCCGTCGAACTCCATCTCGTGCCGGGCGTCTATCACGGCTTCGATGGCGCGGCTCCGGCGTCGAGCGTCACGCTTGGCTATCGCGATGCAATGGTCATGGCGCTCGCGCGGGCCTTTGCGGTCGTGCCTCGGCCTGACTTCGCGCGATTTCTGGTCTAAGCGCGGCGGCCGGATCGGACCGGTCCATCGCAGCGCCTGATCGTTGCCTGGCTTCCCTCGGCAAGTGGAACCAGTGGCACGACGCGACGAGGCGAATGGCTGCGCCGTGGTACCATCCGATATCAGGCGGCGGCTATGGGCCGGTCTCGGTCATTTCTGACTCCGCCTCTCCCGGTTTCAATCCGACATGTTCAGGACCGGGTCAGGTTCGCCAGAAACTGGGTATGAGCAGCACGTAGACCGCCATGAGCTCGAGCCGGCCGACCAGCATCAGGAAGCTCATCACCCAGATCGCGGGGTCGGGTAGCGTCGAGAAATTGCCGGCCGGGCCGATGATCGGTCCAAGGCCGGGGCCGACGTTGGCGAGCGTCGCGGCCGCGCCCGAGATCGCGGTGACCGGATCGAGCCCGATCAGGATCAGCGCCACGGCGCCGACGCCCAGAGTGAGGAAGAAGAACAGGAAGTAGGCCATGACCGAGCTCATCACGTCGTTTGAAATGACCTGACCCTGATAGCGCGGGATGACGACGATGTTGCGCAGATCATCATCGCGCAGAAGAACAGCACCTGCGCCATTGGCCCCCAAAGCGTGTAGTCGGTGCTCGCGAAGCCGGTCGTCGAGATGACCGAGGCCATGTTGAAGAGGATCTCGCGCAGCATCGGCTCGCCGAGCTGGTCGCCGTTCAGGAGCCGGGCCACGACGAGCCCGCCGCAGAGCGCGAGGTAGATCGCGAGAAATGCCCGGATCTGGGAATCGGCGAAGAGCGCGCGCGGCTCACCCCGGGCGCATTGCACGAAGCGGATGAAGGACATCGCGCCCAGAAGCATGAAGACCGCGCCGACGTACTGCGAGGTGGCGCTGAACTCGGCGAAGGAGGCGTCGTAGTTGCCCATGCCTCCGGTCGCGATCGTCGCCATCGAGTGGAGCAGCGCGTCGAAGCCGGTCATGCCACCCCAGAGATAGCCCATCGCGCAAAGGAGCGTGAACACGACATAGACCGCGCCACAGGCGAGCGCCATCTGCTTCGCTTTCGGCATCGCCTTGCCGAGCGTGTTGAAATCGCCGGTCTTCAGGATCTGCATCCCGCCGATATTGAGCATCGGCAGCAGGATGAGAGCCATGAGCACGATCCCGATGCCGCCGACCCAGGTGAGCAGCATCCTCCAGAGCAGCGTGCCGCGCGGCAGTTCGTGCAGCCCGGCGATCACGGTGGAGCCCGTCGTGGTGAGCGCGGAGGTGGCTTCGAAGATCGCCTGCGCCGGATCCAGCCCCGGGGCGCCGAGGATGAAGGGAACCGCGCCGAACAGGATGAAACTCACCCAGGCGAGGCAGGTGAGCAGGAACCCCTGGCGGAGACTGAGATCGGACCGCCAGCCGCCGGCGCAGGCCAGCCCGATGGTCACGCCGAGGCAGACCGTGACGATCAGCACGGAGATCCACGAGCGCTGGCGCGGCCATGAGCCCGCCGAACCACGCGACGAGCCAGCCAATTATGTATCCCACCGGTCTGAGGTCCACCATGCGCCATGGATCTGCGGAGCTGTGAGCGACGTCAAGCGTGGACGCGGAAAGCGGCCGATGTCGGTTCTGTGCCGTCGCGTAAGGGAACCGGGCGGCGTCGCTTATAGTCCGCCGAGGGATCTCGACGGCCGCGCGGGGCATTTCAAGGCGTGGGCACGAGCGGCCAGAAGACGGGGATCAGAAGGCAGCAGGTGACGCCGGTGATGATGTTGAGCGGGATGCCGATGCGCATGTA
>QFPW01000019.1 GCA_003241785.1 Rhodovulum sulfidophilum
GTCGTCTCGTCATGGTCTCTCCTCGCTCTCGGCATCATGCCGGTGTCGCGCGGACAATCCACTCATTGCTCCCGTTCAGATTTCTCGAGCCACCTCTGAGAATACGGCGAAATTCTCGCGCGCGTCATTGTCGATCCCCATACCGCGACACAGGCAGACATACGACGCCTCCGCCTTCATGCTATTGCAGTCTTATAGGAGCGCGGCATGGATCGACGGCGAAATCCGGCTAGCGGAAGCGCAACGGGCGATGGTGGCCGACGAGGCCACACCGGAACTATTGGAGAGCTTGGTTTTAACGCACGAGATGGCACTTCAGCTCGCGATACGCGCTTTCGAAGAGAGCATTGGAAGTACAGCGCACCTACAGACGCGAATTATCCTCGATCGCACGGCGGTGCCATTCTTTACGTCCGATGATCCGGTGGTTTACACCAACCGCTTCCACCTGCAGAAGGACGTGCTGGGAGGTGCGGGCCTTGGCAGTTCGGGCGCCGTGCTGCTCATGCCGCTGACGCCGCAGCTTCTACTGGTGTCATTCGACCCGGCCATCTACCGCCTGGAGAAAAGGCTGCGTGAGCTTGGCGTCATCGACCGTGTCGGGGACGTTGCTGCCTTCAACGACCTGCAGGCGGTTCGCGGTCATGCCAATCTCTATTTCCGAGACTGGAGAGATCGAGCGCTGGTCGCGTCGACTTATCACAAGGTCAGGTCGAGTCGAAGGGAGAGGTGGGTTGACGTGGAAACCCTGCAGGAAACAGCCCCGGGGAGCCAAACCTTTGTTGCCGTGACGAGCGGCTGGGTCCACCACCCTGACCGGAGGGAAATTCTTCATATGCAACGCAACATACCCGCGCCCGGCGCCTGGCCTCTGTTGCTGAACTATACGGAGCACGCCCGCCGCGCGAGACGCGGCGCCAACCAGCACAGTCTGTGGAAGTAAACCCGCAAGTGGGAAGCCCCCGTTAGAGCCCATCATTCCGACAGCCGATAGTTCGTAACCGAACTCGGTCCCTTGAGCGTCCGCTATCTCTAGTTACTCACCTAAACCTGCCAGTCTGCTCACGGCCCCGTTCCTTTCGTCGGCGAGCCCCTGAACGTAGGGCAGCTTTTAGAGTGCTAATTCGAAGCAGGAAATGTCAGCTATGTTGGCGGAAACTGTCCGGCACGGAAATCTGATCAGCGTGCCAGAGACCACGTCCATCCCTCTGTAGCCATCGCCGCGCTGATCCAGGGAGCAACATCACCGATAGGTCCGCTGCAATACCACAGGAGGGAGTCGCCTTCTTCTCGCACCCAGGCGACCAGTTCTGCAGCTTGGCGTGAAGTATAGGAAACGACTACCCCATTTGCCGCATGCCACTGAATTCCGACGAGCGCCGACCATAGCTCAACGCCACATGCGCCGTCTGCTCTCACCTCTTCGCCAACAGCGCGATCGATGGTTGCTTCGAAGTTCTTTATCGGTCGAAGCAGGCGCCGGCTGGGCACACCCGCAAAATCGGCTTTGTCGAAAAAGGGGAAAATAAACCTTCTCCGCTCCGCTCTATTTGATCGGGCGCTTTTTTTTGCGGGAAACGGCGGCGTTTGGCGTTCTTAAATAGGGCGGAAACAGGAATGTTGGCGGAGAGGAAGGGATTCGAACCCTCGAGACGATTCACTCGCCTACTCCCTTAGCAGGGGAGCGCCTTCGGCCACTCGGCCACCTCTCCGCTGACCCGTATATTGGGCGCCTGTCCGGACTACAAGCGCGAAGGTTCGGTTCAGGCCGCGTTTCGCGCATCGCCGGAAGCGTGACCGCGAGGGGGCGCGGTTCCCGCCTGGCGGCGGTCGTGGAAGCGGCGAAGGGGAGGCGATCGAACTCGGCCGCGACGCGGCCTTCCTCATCGGCGCGCCTTCCCCGGCGCTCGGGTCGCCGCCCGAATCCGGTTGAACCGAAGGGAATTTTCCCTGAGCACCACCTGTTCAGCGAATGATTGGAAAGGTGGTGCCCGGGGGCGGATTTGAACCACCGACACGCGGATTTTCAATCCGCTGCTCTACCCCTGAGCTACCCGGGCGTCGAGCCGGCTCGCCGGCTCGGGCGTCTCACTAGGCGAGATGGGCGGCGGTGTCCAGAGGCCTCGCGCGAAAATTCGGCGCGCGGGGACGATGGCCCGCGGGCGGGGTCAGAACGCGTCGAAGGAGAGCGCGTTCTCGATCCGCTCGGCGTGGCCGGAGCCGTCGACGAGGACCACGTCGAAGCGGCACGGCCCCGCGCCCATGGTCGCGAGATAGAGCTCTGCCGCCTGGGCGAGCCGCGCGGCCTGCGCCGGGCGGAGCGCCTCGGCGGCGGCGGCGCGGCCGCGGCGGGCCTTGACCTCGACGAAGACCGTCTCGGAGCCGAGCGCCACGATCAGGTCGATCTCGCCGGCCGCGCAGCGCCAGCGCCGCGCGAGGACGCGGCCACCGAGCGCGAGATAGAGCCGTTCGGCGATCTCCTCGGCGGCGCGGCCGGCGAGGCCCGCGACCCGCCCCTTCGCCGCGCCGGCCTCCGCGGGCCGGCTCACCCGGCGCGTTCCAGCGCGCGGGCGTAGACGACGCGGCGCGGCAGGCCGAGCGCGCGCGCCACCTCCGCCGCCGCGTCCTTGACCGAGAGCCGCGCCAGCGCCGCGTCGAGCGCCGCGTCGAGATCGGCCTCGCCCACCTCCCCGGCGACCGGCGGGCCGATCAACACGACGATCTCGCCCTTCGGGTCCGGCTCGTCGGCGTAGGCGCGGGCGAGGTCGCCGAGCGTGCCGCGGCGGGTCTCCTCGAAACGCTTGGTGAGCTCGCGACAGACCGCCGCCGCGCGGTCCCCCCCGAAGACCTCGGCCATCGCGGCGAGCGCCTCGGCCAGGCGGCGGGGGGATTCGTAGAAGACGAGCGTCGCGGGCACCGCCGCGAGCTCGCCGAGAAAGCGCAGCCGGGCGGCCTGCTTCGGCGGCGCGAAACCCGCGAAGAGGAAGCGGTCGGTCGGCAGGCCCGCGACCGCGAGCGCGGCGAGCAGCGCCGAGGCGCCGGGCGCCGCGTGGACCTTGTGGCCGGCGGCGATCGCCTCGACCGCGAGCCGGTAGCCCGGATCGGCGACGAGCGGCGTGCCGGCGTCGGAGACCAGCGCGACGCTGCGCCCCTCGGCGAGCGCGGCGAGAAGTCGCGGCCGCTGCTGCGCGCCGTTGTGGTCGTGGTAGGGCACGAGGCCGCGGGCGTCGCGTCTTATGCCGTGGATGTCGAGCAGATGCCGGGTGCGCCGGGTATCCTCGGCGGCGAGAATGTCCGCCCCGGCGAGAATGTCGAGCGCGCGCAGGGTGATGTCGCGCGCGGCGCCGATCGGCGTCGCCACGAGATAGAGCCCGGGCGCCAGCGCGCGCGGCCCGGCGCCATCCGGGTCGCCCGTCCCCGTCTCCTCGTTCGCTTCCGCCATTCTGGTTTACTTCGCGCGACCAAGACCCTAGCTTCGGGGCCCAACCGCCTCTTTAACGACGTCGTCTCAAAAGGTCACGACGAGGGATCATGCTGTCAACACGTATTTCCCGGCCCGCGACCACGCTGCGCGGCATCGCCGGCGCCGCCGCCCTGGCCCTGCTCGGCGCCTGCGCCCCCACGAAGCCGATCGCGACCGGCGAGCCAGGGATCAGCGTCGATCCGAACCAGACCGTGAAGGTCGCGCTGCTCGCGCCGCTCGGCTCGGGCGATCCGGGCCGGGAGCGGATCGGGATCAACATCGTGAACGCCGCGAAGCTCGCCCAGGCCGATCTCACCAACGCCAGCATCGACCTCGTCGTCTATCCCGACCAGGGCACCTCGGCGGGCGGCGCGGCCGCGGCGCGGCAGGCGGTCGCCGAAGGGGCGAAGATCATCATCGGCCCGCTCTTCTCGACCGCGACGGCCGGCGCCGAGCCGGTGGCGCGCGAGGCCGGGCTCACGGTCCTGAGCCTTTCGAACAACCCCGACGTCGCCGGCGGCAACGTCTACATCCTCGGCAACACCTTCGCGAACTCGGCCGACCAGATCGTGGGCTTCGCGCAGTCGCGCGGGCTCAACAGCTTCGGCGTCGTCTATCCGAACGGCATCGAGGGCGAGGCGGCGCGCGCCGCCGCCGAGGCCGCGATTCAGCGCCGGGGCGGCATCGTCGTCGCGAGCCAGGGCTACAATCTCTCGGTCGAGGGGATCAATTCCACCGCCCCCGCCGCCGCCGAGGCGCTGCAGCGCGCCGGCGCCAACGCGGTCATCCTGACCGACGGCCCGACCGGCGGCCTCGGGCTGATGGCGAAGGGGCTGCGCGACGGCGGGCTTTCGCCCGACTACGCGCAGTTCCTCGGCATGCAGCGCTGGGACGTCTCGGCCGAGGCGATCGGCGATCCGGCGCTGCAGGGCGGCGCCTTCGTCGCCCCCGATCCGGCCTATGCCGGCGCCTTCGCCGGCCGCTACCAGAACGCCTATGGCGAGGCGCCGCACGAGCTGGCGAGCCTCGGCTTCGACGGCGTCGCCGCGGTGGGCGCCCTGATCGCCGAGGCGCGGTCGAGCGGTGGCGAGCCGTTCGATCCCGGCCGGGTGACGCAGAGCTCGGGCTTCGCCGGCGCCTCCGGGCCGTTCCGGCTGCTGCCCGACGGGACGATCCAGCGCAATCTCGCGGTCCTGACGGTGCAGAACGGCAGCGCGTCGATCGCGCGCGGCGCGGCGAGGTCCTTTGACAGTCTTGGAAACTGAATCCCGGATCGCGCCGCCGCCGCCCGGCTGGGCCGGGCTCATCGGATCCCCGCGTACGATCATCGACACCGATGCGGTGCACGCGGCGATGAGCCGCGCCGCGCTCGGCGCGCCCGACCGGGGCGCGATCCGGGGCGCGGCGGTGCCGATCCTGCGCGCGGCGCATCAGGCCGGCCGGGCGACGATCGCCGCCGAGGTCGCGGCGCGCCCGCGCGAGGCGCATCGCGCGACGCATGACTATGCCTGGCTGATGGACCAGATCGTGCTGCTCACCTTCGAGCTCGCGACGAGCTGGCTGCATCCGAAGCCGAACCCGACCGCCTCCGAGCGGGTCGCGCTGCTCGCGGTCGGCGGCTACGGCCGGGCCGAGCTCGCGCCGTTCTCGGACGTCGATCTCCTGTTCATCACCCCCTACAAGCAGACCGCATGGGGCGAGAGCATGATCGAGAGCATGCTCTACTGCCTCTGGGACCTGCGGCTGAAGGTCGGCCATTCGGTCCGCACGATCGACGATTGCCTGCGCCTGGCGAAGACCGACGTGACGATCCGCACCAGCCTGCTCGAGCAGCGCTTTCTCGTCGGCGAGCAGTCGCTCGCCACGACGCTCAACGACCGGCTCTGGAGCGACCTCTTCGACCGCACCGGCCCCGAATTCGTCCAGCTGAAGCTGACCGAGCGCGCCGAGCGCCACAAGCGCCAGGGCGGCTCGCGCTACCTGCTCGAGCCGAACGTGAAGGAAGGCAAGGGGGGCTTGCGCGACCTGCAGACGCTGTTCTGGATCGCGAAATACCTCAACCGCGCCCAAAGCCCGGGCGAGCTGGTCAAGGTCGGCGCCTTCACCCCGGCCGAATACCGCGTCTTCGCCGACGCCGCCGATTTCCTCTGGATGACCCGGGTGCACCTGCATCTGCTCACCAACCGCCCGGTGGAGCAGCTGACCTTCGACACCCAGGTCGAGATCGCGGCGATGCTCGGCTACCAGGCGACCGACGGCCAGCGCGCGGTCGAGCGGTTCATGCACGATTATTTCCTGCATGCGAAGAACGTCGGCGACCTGACCCGGATCTTCCTCGCCGTGCTCGAGGCGCGGCACGTGAAGCCGAGGCCGAGCCTCACCCGGTCGATGAGCCGGGTCTTCTCCTTCGGCCGCGAGGCGGCGCGGCAGGGCTATCGGCTGCGCAACGGCCGGCTCGACCTCGTCGATTACGACGGATTCCTCGAGAAGCCGGTCAACATCCTGCGGCTGTTCCAGGAGCAGATGACGACCGGGATCCCGATCCATCCCGACGCGCTGCGCCTCGTCTCGGCCAATCTCCGGCTGATCGACGACAGGACGCGGACCGATCCGGAGGCGAACGGAATCTTCCTCTCGCTCCTGCTCGGCGCCGATCCGGAGCGCACGCTGCGGCTGATGAACGAGGTCGGCGTGCTCGGCGCCTTCATGCCCGAATTCGGCCGCGTCGTCGCGATGATGCAGTTCAACATGTACCACCACTACACGGTGGACGAGCATACGATCCAGGCCATCGCCACGCTGAGCCGGATCGAGGCGGGCGGCTACGCCGATTCCCTGCCGACCTCGAGCGAGATCATGAACCTGGGCGTCAACCGCCGGGTGCTCTATGTCGCGCTGCTGCTGCACGACATCGGCAAGGGGTCGGGCCGCGATCATTCCGAATATGGCGCCGAGCTGGCGCTCGCGATCTGCCCGCGGCTCGGCTTCGACGAGGCGGATACCGAGCTCGTCTCCTGGCTGGTGCGCAACCATCTCGTGATGTCGGACGTGGCGCAGAAGCGCGACCTCGCCGAGCCGCGCACGGTGCGCGACTTCGCCGCCATCGTGAAGACACCGACCCGGCTCAGGCTCCTGACCGTGCTCACCGTCTGCGACATCATCGGCGTCGGGCCGGGCGTCTGGAACAACTGGAAGGCGGTGCTGATCCGCGCGCTTTACCAGAACACGATGGAATTCCTCACCGGCGGCGGCCACGCCGCCGGCCGGGGCGAGCGCGAGCGCGGCGCCAAGGCGGCGCTGGCCGCCGCCCTGCCCGACTGGTCCGAGGCGGAGATCGAGGCCGAGGCGGCGCGGCACTACGCGCCCTACTGGCTCGGGCTCGACACCCGCACCCATGCGATCTTCGCCGAGCTCACCCGCGACATGCCGGCCGACGCGCCCGCCGTCCGGATCGAGCTCAACGAGGCGCGCGACGCGACCGAGGCCTGTTTCGCGATGGCCGACCATCCGGGGATCTTCGCCCGGCTCGCCGGGGCGCTGTCGCTCGCCGGGGCGAACGTGGTCGACGCGCGCACCTATACCTCGAGCGACGGGATCGCGACCGCCGTCTTCTGGCTGCAGGACAAGGAGGGGCGGCCCTACGAGCGCGCCCGCCTCAGCCGGCTGCGCGACAGCGTCAACCGCATCCTCGGCGGCGAGATCAGCGCGCGCCGCGCCTTCCGCGAGCGCGAGCAGGTGAAGAAGCGGCAGCGCGACTTCATCGTGCCGACGCGGATCCGGTTCGACAATCTCGGATCCGAGATCTATACGATCATCGAGGTCGAGACGCGCGACCGCCCGGGGCTGCTTTACGACCTCGCGCGCACGCTGACGGCCAACAACATCTCGATCGCCTCGGCGATCATCGCGACTTACGGCGAGCAGGCGGTGGACGTGTTCTACGTGAAGGACCTCTTCGGCCTGAAGCTCCACGCCGAGAACCGGCGGCGGGCGCTCGAGACCCGGCTGCGCGCGGCGATCGCCCCGCAACCCGGACCTGAGCGTTGAACCCCATACGGCTTCTGCCCGCCTTCCTCTCCGTCGGCTCCTGGACCATGCTGAGCCGCGTGCTCGGCCTCGTCCGCGACATGCTGATGGCCGCGATCCTCGGCACCGGCGCGGTGGCGCAGGCCTATCTCATCGCCTTCACCCTGCCGAACATGTTCCGCCGCTTCTTCGGCGAGGGCGCCTTCAACCTCGCCTTCGTGCCGATGTTCGCGAAGAAGCTGCACGACGGCGAGGACGCGCGCGGCTTCGCCGAGGACGCCTTCTCGGGCCTCGCGACGGTGCTGATCGTCTTCACGGCGATCGGCCATCTCATCATGCCCTGGCTCGTGCTCGCCATGGCCTCGGGCTTCGTCGGCGACGAGCGGTTCGCGCTCTCGGTCGTCTACGGCCGGATCGCCTTTCCCTACATCCTCTTCATCTCGCTGACCGCGCTGCTCTCGGGCGTGCTGAACTCGCTCGGCCGCTTCGCCGTGGCCGCGGCGGCGCCGGTGCTGATGAACGCGATCATGATCGCCTTCCTGATCGTCGGCGCGCGCGGCTCCTTCCTCGACATCGGCCTCTGGCAGATCTGGTCGGTGCCGGTGGCGGGGATCGCCCAGCTCTGGCTCTGCTGGTGGGCCTGCGACCGCGCGGGCATGCGGATCCGCCCGCGCTGGCCCAAACTGACGCCCGAGCTGAAACGCCTCGCGGTGGTGGCGACCCCCGCGATCCTCGCCGGCGGCGTGGTGCAGATCAACCTGCTGGTCGGCCGCCAGGTCGGATCGTTCTTCGACGGCGCGGTCGCCTGGCTCTCCTACGCCGACCGGCTCTACCAGCTGCCACTCGGCGTGGTCGGCGCGGCGATCAGCGTCGTGCTGCTGCCAGATCTCTCGCGCAAGCTCCACGCCGGCGACACGCGCGGCGGCCAGGACGCGGTGAACCGGGGCGCGGAATTCACCCTGGCGCTGACGCTGCCGGCGGCGGTGGCGCTGGTGGCGATCCCCGCGCCGCTGGTCTCGGTGCTGTTCGAACGCGGCGCCTTCGGCCCGGCCGATACCGCGGCGACGGCGATCGCGGTCGCGATCTACGGCGCGGGCCTGCCCGCCTTCGTGATGCAGAAGGTGATCTCGCCGCTCTACTACGCGCGCGAGGACACAAAATCCCCGTTCCGCTTCGCGCTGCATTCGATGATCGTCAACGTGGTCGTCGCCGTCGGCCTCGCCCCGGTGCTCGGCTTCGCGGCGGCGGCGCTCGGCACCACGGTCGCGGGCTGGACCATGATCTGGCAGCTCTGGCGCGGCACCCGGAAGATGGACGAGTCCGCGCGCGCCGACGCCAGGCTGCGCCGCTCGGCGCCCCGGATCGTGCTGGCCTCGCTCCTGATGGGCGGCGTCCTCGTGCTCGGCGGGTATCTGATGCGGGACTGGCTCCACACCGAACTGGCGCGCTACTTCGCCCTGGCGCTCCTCGTCGGCCTCGGCATGGCGAGCTACGCGGCCGCGATCCTCGCCACCGGCGCGATGCGCCTCTCCGACCTGCGCGGCGCGGTCCGGCGCGGCGGCGCCAAGGCCTGACGGAGCGGGCGGTCCCGGCCGCGCCGCCGGGCCAGAGGCCCGTTTGGCGCGACCCGGGCATGGCGCCGGCCTGTCGGCCGGCGGGAAGGAGCGGCCTGTTGGCCGCGAGGAAAGGATTCTCCCCGCCTGTTGGCGGGGCCCCTCGCTCCGGAGCCTGCCGGCTCCTGCGCGGACTGCCCGATAGATTTCCAGGCCGTATGAACCATGGCAGAAGCCAGCCGCCGGTGGAGCACCCGGAGCCCGTCACAGGGGCTCGGAGTGCGATGAGGTGTTCCGCCCAAAGCTTGCACCCGCCACGGGCGAAGGTCCCGAAGCGCGCCGCGGGTGCTCCGCCGCCACGCTCGGAACGCCGAACGCGGCGCCACCGCCGGCGGGCGGGGACGGCCGGAGGCCGGCGCCGACGGGCGGCCTTGGTTGACGCGGGCGCCCGCCGGGGCTAACCCCGCCGGAACAAGCAAGCTCCCGGAGTTCCTTTCATGTCCGACGCGGCCTCCCGTCCCCAGCGCGTCTTTTCCGGCATCCAGCCCTCGGGCAACCTCACGCTCGGCAATTACCTCGGGGCGCTGCGCCGCTTCGTCGAAAGCCAGGAGCGCGGGGTGGAATCGGTCTATTGCGTGGTCGACATGCACGCGATCACCGTCTGGCAGGACCCGGCCAAGCTCCGCGCCACGATCCGCGAGCTCGCCGCCGCCTTCATCGCGAGCGGCATCGACCCGGAGCGCTCGGTCCTGTTCAACCAGAGCCAGGTCAGCGCGCATGCCGAGCTCAGCTGGATCCTGAGCTGCGTCGCGCGGCTCGGCTGGATGAACCGGATGACCCAGTTCAAGGACAAGACCCAGGGCAAGAACGCCGAGAACGAGAGCCTCGGCCTCTACGCCTATCCCGCGCTGATGGCCGCCGACATCCTCGCCTACCACACCACGCATGTTCCGGTGGGCGAGGACCAGAAGCAGCATGTCGAGCTCACGCGCGACATCGCGGCGAAGTTCAACCACGACTACGGCGTCGATTTCTTCCCGATGCCGGCGCCGGTGATCGAGGGCACCGCGACCCGCGTCATGTCCCTGCGCGACGGCACCAAGAAGATGTCGAAATCCGATCCCTCGGACCAGAGCCGGATCAACCTCACCGACGACGCCGACACGATCGCGGCGAAGATCCGCAAGGCCCGCACCGATCCCGAGCCGCTGCCCGCGACCTGGGACCAGCTCGCCGACCGGGCCGAGGCGAAGAACCTCGTCAACATCTACGCGGCGCTCTCCGGGATCGGCCGCGACGCGGTGATGGCGGAATTCGCCGGCAAGCCCTTCTCCGTCTTCAAGCCCGCGCTCGCCGAGGTGACGGTCGCGAGCCTCGCGCCGATCAGCGGCCGGATGCGCGACCTGCTCGCCGATCCCGCCGAGATCGACCGGATCCTCGGCCGGGGCGCCGAACGCGCCGCCGAGATCTCGATGCCGATCCTCGCGCGGGCCAAGGAAATCGTCGGCTTCGTCCGGAGCCGCTGAGGCCGATGCGCGCGGCGTGCCGGCGCGGCGCGCGCATCGCCCTCACGCTGGTTTTTTTCGTATCGCTGGGGTTGGCTGGCTGGAATGCCTGGCAGCTCGCGACGAGCCCGCTCGGCGGTATCATCGTCGCCCGAAGCGAAGCGGAGATCAGCGCGCGGCTCGAACGCCTGCTCGCCAAGGAGGTGACGCCGGAGGCGCTGGATCATCGGCTTTCCGAACATCTCGCAGCCCAGCCGAGAAACTGGGCGGCGATCGACGCGCTGATGAAGCTCGCGGAGGAAAGGGGCGTTGTCCCCTCGCCGGGGGTTCAGGCCGCGCTGGCGGCCGCCGAGACCCAAGACCGTGGCCTGCTGAACACCGGCCTCGATTGCGTCGCATGCGCGTGGGACCCGGCCAAGTGCGACCTGAGCGCCGTCATGCTCTGCCAGGTCGCGGTGGCCGTCGTGCCGTTCGGAGACACGGTATCAGTCGTCCGGGAAAGCGGCCATCTCGCCTTGGGGCAACCCGTGGACGAGATCGACCTCGCACTTTCGACGATCGGACTCGCCGCCTCCCTCGCGGTGCCGATGACAGCGGGCGCGTCGGCGCTCGTCGACGCGGCCGCGGGTGTCATGCGGACGGCCTACCGGATGGGCGCTCTGTCGGAGCCCGTCGTGGCCACCCTTCGAAAGGGAGCCCGGTCCGGGATCGACTGGGCGCGGGTCGCGCAGCTTCGTCCGGGACACGGTTTCGCGGACGAACTCGCCTCCACCATACGTCCCGGGGCTCTTCTCCCCGCCGCAGCCTTTCTCGAGAAAGCCGGCGGCCTGGTGAAATCAGCCGGACCGGCCGACGCGGTCTTCATGCTCGGCAAGGTGGAACGCGCGGAGGACGTGAAAGTGCTCGCCACCGCGGCGAAACCGCTCGGCGCGCGCGCGGCGGGCACCGTTGAATGGGTGGGTATCGAGCGTCTCGGCAAGGTCGTGACGCGCTGGTCCGACGAGGTCTGGTTTCTCATATCATCGGCGATCTCCGCGATCATGGCTCTCTGCGGTCTCCTGCTCGCTTTCGCGAAATCGGTCTCGCTCAGGGCGCTGCGACGTCTCGCCCGGTAGGGCGTGACGGTGCTTGGAAATAGCCGTTGCGCCGCCCGACCGCTTCGCGCGATCATCCCGCCGCATTCTTCGGAGGCGCTCGATGCGCAAATTCCTGATCATTCTCGACGACACGCCCGAGATGCTGAACGCGCTGCGCTACGCGGCGATCCGGGCGTCGAAGACCGGGGGGGCGGTCGAGATGCTGGCGATCGTCTCGCCGGTCGATTTCCAGCCCTTCATGGGGGTCGCGGATGTGATGCGCGCCGAGGCGCGGGAGAAGATCGAGGCGCATTTCCAGATCTTTAAGAGCCGGCTCGAGAAGCGCGAGGGGATCACGCCGACGCTGGTGATCCGCGAGGGCGACAAGATCGACGAGGTCATGGCGCATATCAAGTCCGACCCGGAGATCGGCGTGCTGGTGCTCGGCGCCGGCACCGACAAGGGGCCCGGGCCGCTCGTCGCCGCGCTGACCGGCCGGCGGATGAACGAGATGCACGTGCCGATCACCATCGTGCCGGGCGGGATGAGCAAGGAGGAGATCACGGCCGTGACGTGATCCTCCCGGCGCCGTGAGCCTTCTTAGAAACATTCCAGATAATTCTTGACTTGATCGCTCGTGAGGTCCACCTACCCCCCAAGCGACCGGAGGTGCTCCGACCATGTTTATCCAGACCGAATCCACGCCGAATCCGGCGACCCTGAAATTCCTGCCCGGCCGGGCCGTGCTCGCCGCCGGGACCGCCGATTTCCCGACCGAGGCCGCCGCGAACGGCTCGCCGCTCGCCCGCCGCGTGTTCGGCGCCGGCGGCGTCGCGGGCGTGTTCTTCGGCCCCGATTTCGTCACCGTGACCAAGACCGAGGACGCCGACTGGGCGCATATCAAGCCCGGGATCCTCGGCGCGATCATGGAGCACTACCAGTCCGGCGAGCCGGTGATGGAGGGCGAGACCGGCGCGGTCGGCCACGCCGCCCATGACGGGCCGGACGAGGAGATCGTCACCCAGATCAAGGAACTGCTCGACACCCGGGTGCGCCCGGCGGTGGCGCAGGACGGCGGCGACATCACCTTCCACGGGTTCGAGCGCGGCGTCGTCTACCTGCACATGCAGGGCGCCTGCGCCGGCTGCCCCTCCTCGACCATGACGCTCAAGATGGGGATCGAGAACCTGCTCCGGCACTACATCCCCGAGGTCACCGAGGTCCGGCCGGTTGCCGGCTGAGCCCCTCGTCCTCGCCTTCGATACCGCGGCCGCGCATTGCGCGGCCGCTTTGGTTCAGGGCGGCGCCCCGCGCGCGATCCGGGTCGAGCCGATGGCGCGCGGCCAGGCGGAACGGCTGATGCCGCTGGTGGCCGAGCTTCTGGCCGAGGCCGGCGCCGGCTGGGGCGATCTCGGGCTGATCGCCGTCGGCACCGGCCCGGGCAATTTCACCGGCCTGCGGATCGGCGTCGCCGCGGCGCGCGGCCTGGCGCTGGGCCGCGGCCTGCCGGCGATCGGGGTCTCGCTCTTCGAGGCGCTGGCCGAGGGGCGGAACGGGCCGGCGCTCGTCACGCTCGACGACCGCCGGGGCGGGGTGTTCGCGCAGCGGCTCATGGACGGCGCGCCGCTCGGCGCCGCCGTCGAGACCGGCCTCGCGACGCTGGGGGCCGATCTCGGCGCCCTGGCCCCGGGCACGCTCTGCCTCGGGCACCGCGCGGCCGAGGTCGCGGCGGCGCTCGGCGCGCTCGCCGGGCCGGAGACCGTCGAGGCCGATCCCGTGGCGATCGCGCGGGTGGCGCTCGGCCGCCACGCGGCCGGTGGCGCCCCCCGCCCCGCGCCGCTCTACATCCGCCGCGCCGACGCGGCGCCGCCTTCCGAGGCGCCGGCCCGGATCCTCGATGACGCCTGAGGCGCTGGCCGCGCTGCATGCGCGCTGTTTCGAGGACACGCCGCCGCCCTGGTCGGCCGCCGATTTCGCGCTCCTGCTGGCGCTGCCCGGCGCGCGGCTCCTGACCGGCCCCGCGAGCTTCGCGCTCGCCCAGACCGCGGGGCCGGAGGCCGAGCTCCTCACGATCGCCGTCGATCCGGCGGCCCGCCGCCAGGGACAGGGCCGGGCGCTGCTCGACCGGCTCGCGGCCGCGCTCGCCGCCGACGGCGTCGCCGAGATCTTCCTCGAGGTCGCCGAGACCAACGCGGCCGCGCGCGCGCTCTACGCCGCCGCCGGCTATGCCGAGCGCGGGCGCCGCCGCGGCTACTACCGGCCGCGGGGGGCGGCCGCGGTCGACGCGCTGGTGCTGGCCCGCCGGCTGGGCTGAGCGGCGGCGGACCTGCGGGCGGGGCGCCGCCCCGCCCGGGAGAAAGCGATTGACCGCTCGCGGCGCTTCGGCCTTTACTTCCCCCATCCCAGGCGCGGCGCGCCCGCGGGCGAGCGCCCGGGGGAAGGTCGAGCCGTCGGCAAACCCTTGGAGATGCATGATGATCCTCGCCAAACCTCTCGCGGCCGCCGCGGCCCTGCTTCTCGGGACCTCGGCGCTCTTCGCGCAAGAGGCGGATCCGGCGGTGATCTTCGACCTGGGCGGCAAGTTCGACCGGTCGTTCAACCAGGCCTCCTACGAGGGCGCCGAGCGGTTCAAGGCCGAGACCGGGATCGGGTATCACGAGTTCGAGCTGCAATCGGACGCCCAGCGCGAGCAGGCTTTGCGCCGCTTCGCCGAGCAGGGCTACAATCCGGTCGTGGTGGCCGGCTTCTCGAACGAATCCGCGATGAAGGCGGTGGCGCCCGACTATCCCGACACGCATTTCGTCATCATTGACGCGGTCGTGGACCTGCCCAACGTGCGCTCGGTGGTGTTCAAGGAGGAGGAAGGCTCCTATCTCGTCGGCCTGCTCGCGGCCATGGCCTCGAAGACCGGCGAGGTCGGCTTCGTCGGCGGGATGGACATCCCGCTCATCCAGAAATTCGCCTGCGGCTATGTCCAGGGCGTGAAGGCGACGAACCCGGACGCGACCGTGTTCCAGGCGATGACCGGCACCACGGGCGCGGCCTGGAACGACCCGGTGCGCGGCGGCGAGCTCGCTAAGAGCCAGATCGACCAGGGCGCGGACGTGATCTATCACGCGGCGGGCGGCACCGGCATCGGCGTGCTGCAGGCGGCGGCGGACGCCGGCGTGCTCGGCATCGGCGTCGATTCGAACCAGAACTACCTGCATCCCGGCCAGGTCCTGACCTCGATGCTGAAGCGGGTCGACGTCGCCACCTATACCGCGATGCTCGACGCCAACAACGGCACCTGGACGCCGGGGGTGCAGGTGCTCGGCCTCGCGCAGGACGGCGTCGGCTACGCGCAGGACGAGAGCAACGTCGCGCTCCTGACCGATGAGATGGTCGCCGCCGCGGAAGCGGCCAAGGCGAAGATCATCTCCGGCGAGATCGTGGTGCACGACTTCACGACCGACGGAACCTGCCCCGTCAAGTGAGCGGCGCCGCGGTGACCTCCGCCGGCGATCCCGCGCGCGAAGCCCCCTTCGCGATCGAGCTCGCCGGCATCTCGAAGAGCTTCGGCCCGGTCCAGGCCAACCGCGACATCGACGTCGCGGTGCGCCGGGGGACGATCCACGGCATCGTCGGCGAGAACGGCGCCGGCAAATCGACGCTGATGTCGATCCTCTACGGCTTCTACCAGGCCGACGCGGGCGAGATCCGGGTGAACGGGATCCCGACCGCGATCCCCGACAGCCACGCCGCGATCGCCGCGGGGATCGGCATGGTGCACCAGCATTTCATGCTGGTCGAACCTTTCACCGTGCTCGAGAACGTCATCCTCGGCGCCGAGGACGGGCGCCTGCTGCGCCCCTCGCTCGCCAAGGCGCGGGCGGAACTGAAGCGGCTCGAGACCGAATACGGGCTCGAGGTCGATCCCGACGCGGTGGTGGGCGATCTCTCGGTCGGCGCGCAGCAGCGGGTCGAGATCCTGAAGGCGCTCTACCGCCGCGCCGAGATCCTGATCCTCGACGAGCCGACCGGCGTGCTCACCCCGTCCGAGGCGAACCACCTGTTCCGCATCCTGGCCGGGCTCCGGGACGAGGGCAAGACGATCATCCTGATCACGCACAAGCTGCGCGAGATCATGGCGATCACCGACGCGGTGAGCGTGATGCGGCGGGGCGAGATCGTGAAGACGCTCGCCACCGCCGAGACCACCCCGGCCGAGCTCGCCGAGCTCATGGTCGGGCGCCGGGTCCTCTTGCGCGTCGACAAGACCCCGGCGCGGCCGGGGCCGGTGGTGATCGAGGCGCGCAACCTCTCCGTCACCGACGCGCGGGGCGTGCGGCGCCTCAAGGACGTCTCCTTCGCGGTCCATGCGGGCGAGATCCTCGGCATCGCCGGGGTCGCGGGCAACGGCCAGTCTGAGCTGCTCGAGGTGCTCGCCGGCATCCGCCCCGCGACTTCGGGCGCGGCGCTCCTGCGCGGCCAGCCGCTCGAACTCTCGCGCGGCACCAGCGGCGGCGCGCGGCGCGACCTCGGTCTCGCGCATGTGCCCGAGGACCGGCACCGCCGCGGCCTCGTCATGGCGTTTCCGGCCTGGGAGAACACCTGTCTCGGCTACCAGGACGAATCCCGCTTCGCCGGATCCTTCGGCCTGCTCGACCGCGCGGCGATCCGCGACGCCTCCCGCGCCGATATCGAGCGCTTCGACATCCGCCCGCCGTCCTGCGACCTGAAGGCGGCGAATTTCTCCGGCGGCAACCAGCAGAAGATCGTGATCGCCCGCGAGATGGACCGCGATCCCGACGTGCTCCTCGTCGGCCAGCCGACCCGGGGCGTCGACATCGGCGCGATCGAATTCATCCACCGCCAGATCATCGCCCTGCGCGACCGGGGCAAGGCGATCATCCTCGTCTCGGTCGAGCTCGACGAGATCCAGGCGCTCTCCGACCGCGTCCTCGTCATGTTCGACGGCGCGGTCTCGGGCGAGCGGGCCGCGGCGGAAACCGACGAGCGCGAGCTCGGGCTGCTGATGGCCGGGATCGACCCCGGGGCGAAGGGGGCGGCGTGAAACCCGCCCTGCCCCGCTGGGCCGACCTCGCGCTGATCCCCGCGGTCAATCTTCTGCTGGCGCTCCTCGTCGCGGGGCTCGTGGTGGTCTTCATCGGCGAGAACCCGCTTCGGGCTGTCCAGCTCCTGATCTCGGGCTCGCTCGGCTCCTCCTACGGGATCGGCTTCACGCTCTTCTACGCGACCACCTTCGTCTTCACCGGCCTCTCGGTCGCGGTCGCCTATCACGCCGGGCTCTTCAACATCGGATCCGAGGGCCAGGCGCAGCTTGGCTGCCTCGGCGTCACCCTCGCCTGCCTGGCGCTCGACCAGACGCACTGGCTGATCGTGCTGCCCGTGGCGATCCTCGCCGGCGGCGCCTTCGGCGCGGGCTGGGCCTTCATCCCGGGGTATCTCCAGGCCAGGCGCGGCAGCCATATCGTGATCACCACGATCATGTTCAACTTCATCGCCTCGGCGCTGATCGTCTACCTGCTCGTGAACACGCTGAAGGTTCCGGGGTCGATGTCGCCGGAATCGCGCACCTTCGAGGCCGGCGGCCACCTGCCCTTCGCGCATGAGATGCTGGCGGCGATTGGGATCAAGGTGTCGCGCACGCCGCTCAACCTCTCGGCGCTGATCGCGCTCGCCGCCCTCGGGCTCACCTGGGCGCTGATCTGGCGCTCGCGGCTCGGCTACGAGATGCGGGCGCTCGGCCATTCGGAGCCGGCGGCGGTCTATGCCGGCATCGACCCGGCGCGGACCACCATCATCGCGATGATGCTCTCGGGCGCCTTCGCCGGGCTGATGGGGCTGAACGTCGTGATGGGCTACCAGCACCGCTTCGTGCTCGACGCGGTCGGGGGCGCCGGCTTCGTCGGCATCGCCGTGGCGCTGATGGGGCGCAACCATCCGGCGGGGATCCTGCTCGCGGCGATCCTGTTCGGCATCCTCTACCAGGGCGGCTCGGAGCTCGCCTTCGAGATGCCCAACATCAGCCGCGACATGATCGTGGTGATCCAGGCCTTGGTCATCCTCTTCACCGGCGCGCTCGAGAACCTCACCCGCGCGCCGATCGAGCGGCTCTTCGCCCGGGCGCGGGGGCGGACCGCCTGATGGACCTCGACACCCTCCTCCAGCTCGCCGGATCGAGCCTGCGCCTCGCGACCCCGCTCCTGCTCGCCTGCCTCGCCGGGCTCTATTCCGAGCGCGCCGGGATCTTCGACATCGGCCTCGAGGGCAAGATGCTCGCCGCGGCCTTCCTCGCCGGCGCGGTCGCGGCGGTGACGGGCTCGGCCTGGCTCGGGCTCCTCGCCGGGATCGGCGCCTCGCTCCTGCTCTCGGCGCTGCACGGCTTCGCCGCGATCACGCTCAAGGGCAACCAGATCATCTCCGGCGTCGCGATCAATTTCCTCGCCTCGGGGCTGACCGCGCTCGTCGGGCAGAACTGGTTTCACCAGGGCGGCCAGACGCCGCAACTCTCGGGCGCGGCGCGGTTCCAGCCGATCGACCTGCCCTTCGCCGAGGCGCTAAGCGGCGTGCCGCTGCTCGGCCCGCTCTACGCCGGGCTCGTCTCGGGCCACAACATCCTGCTCTATTTCGCCCTGGCCTGCGTGCCGCTCACCTGGTGGGTGCTGCACCGGACCCGCTTCGGGCTGCGGCTGCGCGCGGTCGGCGAGAATCCGGGCGCGGTCGATACGGCGGGGATCTCGGTCACCCGGCTCCGCTACGGCGCGGTGCTGATCTGCGGCCTGCTCTGCGGGATCGCCGGCGCCTATCTCTCGACCGCGATGGCGGCCGGATTCAGCCGCGAGATGACCGCCGGCAAGGGCTTCATCGCGCTCGCGGCGCTGGTCTTCGCCAAGTGGCGGCCCTGGCCCGCGCTCGGCGCCTGCCTGCTCTTCGGCCTCTTGGAGGCGATCGGCATCCGCTACCAGACGATCACGCTCCTCGGCTGGGCGGTGCCGGTCCAGCTGATGCAGGCGCTGCCCTATATCCTGACCGTCGTGATCCTCGCCGGCTTCGTCGGCAAGGCGATCCCGCCGAAGGCCGGCGGCAGACCCTATGTGAAGGAACGCTGACATGTCCGCGATCGACACCATCCGCGCCCGCGCCGGCGCGGAGCCCGTGCGCTTCGGCCTCATCCTCGGCTCGGGCCTCGGCCATCTGACCGAGGCGGTCGAGGGCGTCGCGATCGACTACGCCGAGCTCCCGGGCTTCCCGGGCACCGGCGTCTCGGGCCATACGCCGAAGCTGGTGATCGGAACGCTCGAGGGCCAGCGCGTCGCGGTGCTCGGCGGGCGGGCACATTACTACGAGCACGGCGACGCCGCGGTGATGCGCGCGCCGCTCGAGACGCTGAGGGCGCTCGGCGCGGAGACGCTGCTCCTCACCAACGCCGCGGGCTCGTTCCGGCCCGACATCCCGCCGGGCGAGCTGATGCTGATCCGCGACCATATCAACTTCTCCGGCCGCAACCCGCTGATCGGCGAGCCGACCGACGCGCGCTTCGTCAACATGGTCGACGCCTACGACCCCGCGCTCCGCGCCGCGCTCTCGGCGGCCTCGGCGGCGGAAGGGATCGCGCTCGCGGACGGGGTGTATGCCTGGTACTCCGGCCCCTCCTTCGAGACCCCGGCCGAGATCCGGGCGCTCCATGTCCTCGGCGCCGACGCGGTCGGCATGTCGACGGTGCCCGAGGTGATCCTCGCCCGCTTCCTCGGGCTCCGGGCGGCGGCGATCTCGACCATCACCAACATGGCCGCCGGCATGAGCGACGAGAAGATCAGCCACGAGCACACCAAGGCCATGGCCCCGCTCGGCGCGGCGAAGCTCGAGAAGATCCTGCGCGCCTTCCTCCGCGCCCAAGGCCGAGGCCACCCGCCGGCGCCGGCCTGACGGCCGTCCCCGCCCGGCGGCGGTGGCGCCGCGCCAGACGTTCCGCTCGTGGTAGCGCAGCACCCGCGGCGCGCTTCGGGAGCCGCGCTCGTGGCGGGCGCGAGCTTCGGACGGAGCGCCCCATCGCACCCCGAGCCCTTGTCATGGGCTCCGGGTGCTCCACCGGCGGCTGGCTTTTGCCATGGTTCATACGGCCTAGAAATCTATCGGGCAGTCCGCGCAGGAGCCGGCAGGCTCCGGAGCGAGGGGCCCCGCCAACAGGCGGGGAGAATCCTTCCCTCGCGGCCAACAGGCCGCTCCTTCCCGCCGGCCGACGGGCCGGCGCCATGCCCGGGCCGCGCCAAACGGGCCTCTGGCCCGGCGGCGCGGCCGGGACCGCGTCCGCCCGACGGGAGAATCGGGTGAAAACCGTTCCGGGACAGGCTATTCCGGACGGAGGCAGACAGGGTCCCGCATGCAGATCTACCTTCCCATCGCCGAGGTTTCCGTCAATATCGCGCTTCTGCTCGCCATCGGCACGATGGTCGGCATCCTCTCGGGCATGTTCGGCGTCGGCGGCGGCTTCATCCTGACGCCGCTGCTCTTCTTCATCGGCATCCCGCCCACGGTCGCGGTCGCCTCCGCCGCGAACCAGATCGCCGGCTCGTCCTTCTCGGCCCTGCTCGCGCATCTCAAGCGCAAGACCGTCGATTTCCGAATGGGGACGATCCTGATGCTCGGGGGCCTGCTCGGCTCCTGGATCGGGGTGCAGCTCTTCTCGGTGCTGCGCAAGGCCGGCCAGTTCGAGCTCGTGATCAGCCTGCTCTACGTCGTGATGCTGGGCACGATCGGCGGCCTCATGCTGACCGAGAGCCTCAAGGCGCTGCGCCGGGCCAAGGACCCGAACGCCGGCCTCGTGCCGCGGCGGCGGCACACCTGGGCGCATGGCCTGCCGCTCAAGATGCGCTTCCACACCTCGAAGCTCTACGTGAGCGCGATCCCGCCCTTCGTGATCGGCGCCATCGTCGGCGTCCTCGCGGCGGTGATGGGGGTGGGCGGCGGATTCGTCATGGTGCCGGCGATGATCTACATCATCGGCATGCCGACCCAGGTCGTGGTCGGCACCTCGGTCTACCAGTTCCTGTTCGTGACCAGCTTCACCACCGTCCTGCAGTCGATCTCGAACCGCTCGGTCGACGTCTTCCTCGCGCTGATCCTGCTGATCGGCGGCGTGATCGGCGCGCAGATCGGCGTCGCCTTCGCGGCGAAGCTCCGGGCGGAGCAGCTGCGGATCCTGCTGGCGCTGCTCGTGCTCGCGGTCTGCCTGAAGCTCTTCTTCGACCTCGTGCACCGGCCGGCCGAGCTCTATTCCATCCTGGCCGGGTGATGCCCGCCGTCCGCCTCGTCCTCGCCCTGCTGCTCGCCTGCCTGTCCGGCCCGATGGGCCGCGCGCAGGAGACGGTGGTGACCGGGCTCTCGACCGACCGGATCGCGCTGACCGCGCGCTACGACGGGTCCGAGATCCTGGTCTTCGGCGCGATCCGGCGCGACGCGCCGAACCCGCCCGGCACGCCGCCGCCCGACGTGGTGATCACGCTGAAGGGCCCGCCGAAATCGGTGATCGTCCGGCGCAAGGACCGCGTGCTCGGCATCTGGCTCAACGCGGAATCGGTGCGGTTCCGGGGCGCGCCGAGCTATTACGCCGTGGCCTCGACCCGGCCGCTCGACGGGCTCCTGACCGAGACCGAGCGGCTGCGCCACCAGATCGGCATGGACCAGGCCGCGCGTCGCGTCGAGGGCGTCGCCGGGCTCGAGGACACGGCCGGCTTCGCCGCGGCGCTCGAGCGGATAAGGAGTGAGCAGGGCCTCTACAGCCAGCAGGACGAGGGCGTGGCGCTGGCCGAGGAGACGCTGTTCCAGGCGCGGTTCGAGCTGCCGGCCAATCTCGTCGAGGGCGACTACGACGCGGAGTTCTTCCTCGTGCGCGACCGCCACGTGATCAGCTCGGCGACCACGGTCATCACGGTCGAGAAGGCGGGGATCGAGCGCTGGCTCTACAACCTCGCGCATGACAAGCCGCTGCTCTATGGCCTGCTCGCGGTGGCGCTCGCGCTCGCCTGCGGCTGGCTCGCCAACGCGGCCTTCCGCTATGCCCGGCGCTGAGTGGACCGAGTCCGGGGCTCAGACATTCGCGACGCGCAGGTCCGCCGCGACGGAGTTCCGCGACACGAGGCGCATGTTCGGCAGGTCGTTGTCCTCCATCTTCGCGCGCATCGCCTCGCCCGCGAGCCCGAAGCCGCGCCAGCGCCGCGACAGCCGGGCCTCGAGCTCCGCCTCGGGCACGTCGAGGTAGACGGTGAGGGCGAAATGGCGGCGGAGCGGCGCCCAGGCCGGATCGTCGAGCAGCAGATAATTGCCCTCGACGAGGATCAGCCGCGCGGCGGGCGCGATGATCCGCGCGCCGGCGCGGGCGATCTCGATGTCGCGGTCGAAGACCGGGACGGCGATCTCGCGGCCGTCATCCGCCGCGACCCGCGCCAGCATCGCGTCGAACCCGTCCACGTCGAAGGTCCAGGGCGCGCCCTTGCGCGGCCGGTCGCCGCGGGCCTCGAGCACGCGGTCGTCATAGTGGTAGCCGTCCATCGGCAGGACCTCGGTCGGCACGACCGGGTCGAGCGCGGCGCGCAGCCGGTCGGCGAAGGTGCTCTTGCCCGCGCCGGGCGGGCCCGCGACACCGATCAGCCGCCGCGCCGTCCCCTGCGTCGCGCCGAGCCGCGCCGCCAGCGCGTCGAGATCCAGCACTTCCGTTTCACTCTGTCCCATCCGCTTTCCTCCCCCCAACGGGCCTTCGCCGGCCCTTTCGCCGGGCTTATCCCGGCCGGGCGCGCGCCGGAAGGCCCCCGGCGCGTGCGAATGGCTTGCCAAGCGCCCCTCCGCCGGGGGAGAATATGGCGCTATTCCGCCGATCGGCCGACTCGTCGCGCCCGGCCAAGCGATTTTGAAACGAGAGCCCGGGGGCGCGCCATTTTCCGAAGGCGGCCGAACCTCCGGGAAAATACCGGGGGCGGCTATGAGCGCGGGCGTGGCGGCACGAACGGAAGCAGGGCGGCGGGGCGTGTCCGCCTTCGCGCGCCAGGTCGCGCCGGAGACGACAACGCCGCTGCCGAAGCGCCTCGACGCCGGCACGCATCGCGCCCGCCCGCCCGAGGCGACACTGCGCGCGATCACGCCCCGGATGGCGGGGTACGGTGTCACCCGGCTCGGGCGGCTGACCGGGCTCGACCGGCTCGGGATCGAGGTCACGATGGCCGCGCGGCCGAACGCCCGCGGCGCCTCGGTCACCAATGGCAAGGGGCTCTCCACGACGGCGGCCAGGGTTTCCGCGCTGATGGAGGCGATCGAGCGCTGGCATGCCGAGCGCGCCGCCCCGCCGCTGGTCTTCGGGCTGATCGAGGACGTCGACGCGGCCGCGCGGCCCGCGCGGCTCGACGGGCTGCCGCGCCGGCCCGGCGCGCCTGCCGATCCCGGCCCGATCGGCTGGGCCGAGGCGGCGGATCTCGTCTCGGGCGGCCGGACGCTGGTGCCCTTCGACCTCGTGCACACCAACTGGCTCGAGGGCGTCCCCGACCACGGCTTCTATACCTCGACCAACGGGCTCGCCTCGGGGAACAACCCGGTCGAGGCGGCGCTGCACGCGCTCTGCGAGGTGATCGAACGCGATTCCTGCGCGCTCTTCGATCACCTGCCGCCCGCGCGCCGGGCGGCGCGGCGGCTCAACCCCGGCGCGGCGCCGACGGCGGCGGTGCGCGATCTCGCCGCGCGGATCGACGCGGCCGGGTTCCGGCTCGCGCTCTGGGACGCGACGAGCGAGATCGGCGCGCCGGTCGTGCTCGCGGCGCTGCGCGACCCGCACGCGCCGGAGACGCCCTCGGGCTTCGGCTCCGGCTGCCACCCCGATCCCGGCGTCGCGGCGGTCCGCGCGATCACCGAGGCGGCGCAGACCCGGCTGATCGCGATCACCGGCACGCGCGAGGACCTCGGCCCGGAGATCTTCGCCGGCGTGACCGGGCTCCGCTTCGGCTGGGCGATGCGCGACGCCGAGGGGCCGTTCCGCGACTGGGCCGCGCTGCCGCGCCTCGCCACCGACTGCGTGCGCGCGGACCTGCGCGCCGTCGTCGCGGCCGCGGCGCGGGTGAGCCCGGTGATCCACGCGGTCGATCTCGGCGGCGCGCCGGGCATCGCGGTGGCGCGGGTGATCGCGCCCGGGCTCGAGGCCGATGGATCGCCCGAGGAGGTCCAACGCGGGCCGCGAGCCGCGCGGGCCGCGGAGTTGTTGCCGTGAGCGCCGTCCTCTTCGCCGGCCCGAGCCTTGGCGGCGCGATCGCGCTTCCGCCCGGCATCGCGTCGCGGCCGCCCGCGGTCGCGGGCGATCTCTACGCGGCGGCGCGCGATGGCGCGACGGTGATCGGGCTGGTGGACGGGGCCTTCGAGGACCGGCCCACGGTCTGGCACAAGGAGATCCTCTGGGCGCTCGATCGGGGCGTCAGGGTCTTCGGAGCCGCGAGCCTCGGCGCGCTCCGCGCGGTCGAATGCGCGCCCTTCGGCATGGAGGGGGTCGGCGAGATCTTCGCCCGGTTCCGCGACGGCCGGCTCTCGGACGACGCCGAGCTCGCGCTGGCCTTCGGCCCGGCCGAGCTCGGCTATCCCGCGCTGAGCGAGCCACTGGTGAATGTCCGCGCCACGCTGGAAGCGGCCGTCGCGACCCGGAGCCTCAGCCGCCGGGAAGCGGGCGCGCTGCTCGACCGCGCCTCGGGCCTCTTCTTCAAGGAGCTGACCTGGCCCCGGCTGCTCGCCGAGGCGGCGGGGCTCGGCTGGCGGCCGGGTCGGGCCGAGCGGTTCGCGACCTGGCTCGACGGCAACCGCGTCGATCTCAAGCGCGCCGACGCGCTCCTCCTCGTCGAGGCGGTCGGGCGCGCGCTCGCCGAGCCCCGGCCCGCCCGGCCCGCGTTCCGCTTCGCCGAGACCCGGTACTGGCGCGCCGCCGTCGGCTGGTTCGACGCGCGCGAGGCGGCGGTCTCCGAAACCGAGGCGCTGGTGCTCGACGAGATGCGGCTGCGCCCGGCGCGGTTCGAGGCGGCGCTGATCCGGGCCTTCGCGCGCCGCGCCACCCGGGAGGACGAAGGCGCGGCCGCCGACGGCGCCGCGGCGGTGGAGGAGCTGCGCCTCGCGCTCGATCTCGGCACGGCGGAGGAGTTCCGGGCCTGGCTCGCGGCGGTCGAGGGCGATCCGGAGGCGCTGGCCAGGGCGCTCGCCGACGAGGAGCGGCTGCGCCGGGCGATCGAGGCGGCGCTGCCGACGCTCGTTCCGTCCGTGCTCGACGAGGCCCGCGTCGACGGCCGGTTCGAGAAGCTCGCGGACCGCGGCCGGGCGAAGCGCGCGCTGCTCGGGCCCGCGGCGCCCCGCTACGACGAGGCGGAGCTTCGGACGCTGCTCGAGGCGCTCTGCGCGCGGCAGGGCATCTCGGCCGAGGTCGAGGATCTCGACCTGCTCGCCGGCTCGCTCGGCCTCGCCGACCGTCGCGCGCTGCACCGGCTGCTGCGGCGCGAGGAGGATTTCACCGCCGGCCCGAAGGAGCGCAGCGCATGACCTATGCCCGCGCGAGGCCCGAGCGCACGCGGGTGCGGCTCTTCCCGCAGTCGCCGATGGCCGGCCAGTCCCGGCTCGAGCGGGTCGAGCTCTTCCCGCGCCGGGGCGAGGTGCGGCCCGGGCCCGAGGACGACCGGATGTACGTCGCCGAGGCGCCGGGCAAGCGGCCCTACGGCGGCGATTCGGGACGCCTTCGCTTCCCGCCCTACGGCGGCGCGGTGCTGGCCCCGGCCCGGCCCGGCCCGGACGGGCATTTCGACCATCTCGCGCCCGGCGATCCCGGCTTTCGCCAGGTGCACCTCTACGGCTGCGCGCGCATGGCGCTCGACGTCTGGGAGGCCTATCTCGACCGCCGGATCCCGTGGCATTTCGAGCGGGATTTCGCGAAGCTCGAGGTGCTCGCGCTCTGGGACTGGGCGAACGCGCATATGGGCTACGGCTACCTCGAGGCGGGCGCGTACCAGCTCGACGACGGCGGCCTCGCCGACTACGCGCTCGACTTCGACATCGTCGCCCACGAAGTCGGGCATGCGATCATGATGAGCTTCGCGAGCAGCTTCGGCTCGCCCCGCCGCACCGACGAATACGGCGCCTTCCACGAGGCCTCGGCCGACTGGGCCGCGCTCGTCGCCTCGCTGCATTTCGACCAGGCGGTGGTCGACCTTCTCGAGATGACGCGGGGCGATCTCGACGGGATCAACCAGCTCACCCGCTTCGCCGAGCTCAACGCCCACTGGCAGATCCGCGTCACCAACAACGCCTTCACGATGTGGGATTTCACCGCCGGCTGGAAGAGCGAGCACGACCTCGCGCTGCCGCTGATCGCCGCGCTCTACGACGCCTTCGTGCAGGTCTACAAGACGATCCTCGTTCGTTCCGGCGCGATCCCGCCCGCGCTGTTCGACCTCTCCGAAGCCGCGGAGATCACGCCCGGCCTGCGCGGCGCGGTGTCGGCGGGATTCGCGCGCTGGTACGCGCGCCGGCCGCAGGCCTTCTACGACGCGCTGATCGACGCGCGCGAGATCGCGGCGCGGATGCTGATCGGCCTCTGGCGGATCGCCGATCCGGGCGAGTTCAGCTTCGCGCGGTTGCCCGAGCTTCTTGGCGCGGTCGACCGGCGCGACTTCGGGGGCGAGCTCTATCCGATCGTGCGCGGCTGTCTCGGCCGCCGCGGCATCGGCTTCGTCCCGCCCGGCCCCCGGCTGCGTCCCGACGGCGAGGACGGTCACGCGCATTCGGTGAGGACCGCCATGCCCGATTGAGACCCGCGTCCGACTGAAGACATTTCTAACAGGAATAGGAGTTTATGAATGGCCGAAACACTTTTCTCCGGCTCTCAGGTCTGGCTTTTCGGCCGGAAGATGAGCGATATCACGGTCGCCGGCGCGGATAAGCCCGCGCTCGCACGCATCTATGCCTTCGGCTTCGAGGGCCAGGTGATTCCGCTCGCGCGGCCCGCGATTTTCCGCGTCCTGGGCGATCCGATCGATCCGGCCGACCCGGCCAAGCTCGGCCTCGCGACCTCCGGGTACCAGCTGCCCGGCGACATGGTGGCCTGGTCGGTGAACCGCGAGGACATGACTCTCCGCCTCGATGAGATGACGGGCACCGTTGACCGGCTGCTGATCGACTATGAACTCGGCGGCGAGGGTATCAAGGATTACGTGCGCGGTGGCCGGGACGTCGGTCGGCCCTCGCCGATCGCGCCCGCGAGCCGGGGCGTCCGCGCCCGCCGGTGGCGGTCGGACGACGAATGACCGAGCGCGCGCGGGCCTTTCAGAGGCCCGCGCGCCGCAGCCCTTCAAGGAAGCGTTCGGTATCGGCCGGATGGCGGTCGGGGACGCTGCGCAGCCATTCGGTCGCGGAGAAATCGGGGAAAGCGCGGCGGATCGCCTCCGCCGTGCGCCGCGCCGCCGCGTCGTCGCCCACCAGCGCGTAGCTCGCGGCGAGGATGCGGTTCGACAGATGCGGCCGCCGCATCCGGTGCACCGTCTTGATCGCGGTCTCGTAGTCCTCGCAGAAGAAATGCGCGTCGGCGAGATCCTTGAGATAGTGGTCCGACGCATAGGGATTGAGCCGGATCGCGCGCTCGAAGAGCGGGATCGAGTCCGGCGCCGAGCCGTTGTGCTTCAGCGCGTCGGCGTATTCCGCGAGGATGTCGGCGTCGCTCGGGTTGAGCTGCATCGCGCGGCGATAAGCCTCCAGCGAGCGATCGTGTTCGCGCCGGTAGAGCGCGACCCAGCCGAGACCCGCGTTCGCGCTCGCGTCGTTGATGTCGGACTCGACCGCGAGCAGCGCGAAGTTCTCCGCCTGATCGAGCGCCGCGCCCAGATCCTCGGCCCAGCGGTATTTCCACTGGAAGCCGTGGGCGCGCGAGATGCCCGACAGCGCCCGGGCGTAGCCGCGTTCCCGCGACACGGCCTGGTTGAAGTAGGAGATCGCCGTCAGGCAGCCGTTGGGATCGACGCGCAGGATCTCGTCGAGACCGCGGATGCAGAGCTCGTAGGCGGCGAGAGACTCGGGGTTGCGCGCCCGCACCCGGGCGCGCTCGATCTGGTCGATCTCGACCATCACCCCGGCGGCGCAGGCCGTGGCCATCTCGGCTTCGACGTCGAGCATCTCGTCGCAGCCGGCGTTGATCGTGTCGCTCCAGAGCACGCGATGGCTCTCGGCCTCGACGAGGTCGAACTTCAGCCGCATCCGCCCGCCGGTGACGAGCAGCGTGCCCTGCGTGATGTAGCGCGCCCCGAGGCGCCGGCCCATCTCGCTCGCCGTCATGCCGTGGACGACGAAATTCGAGGTGGTCGCATAGGCGATCACGTCGAGCCGGCGGAACCGGGTCAGGTGGCTGATGATGTCGAGCGCGAGGCAGGTGGCGAGCACCGCGCCCGCCTCCTTGTCGCCGAGCACGTCGATCGGCAGGATCGCGATCGAGGGCGGCTGCGCCCCCGGCGCCTCGGTCGGCCGCTCGGCGGGGCGGATCTCGGTCACCGCCGGGGCGAGCTGCTCGTAGCGGTCGCGGAAGGCCGTGCGCTGGTCGCGCACCCATTCCTCGAATTCGGGATCGACGATGTCGAGCCCGTCGACGAATTCCGGCGGCTCGCCGGTCATCTCCCAGTCGCCGGGCGCGGGGTCGAGCCGCACGCGCACCTTGCGCGGGTCGAGCCCGAGGCCGCCGTGCTCCGACACGAGGCACTCCTTGCTGTCGCCGAGGATGCGGCGCAACCGCGCGAGTTCCTGGCGCAGGCTGTTGGCGCCGAGCTCGCTCGTCTGGGTGCTCCAGAGCTTGTCCTGGATCCAGGTCCGCGGCCGGCGATATTCCGGCGCGACGCCGAGGAGGGCGAGCAGTCCCTGCGCCTTGCGGCCGGTCGGCGTGACATCGGTTCCGTCGCCGCGAATCAAACGCAACCGCCCTGCAAGGCGGAGTTCCAGCTCGAACCCGGCGCTTTGGTAGTCGGCCATCAGATCAATCCAAGAAAATCCGCGGAACGTAATTGTCCAACGGGACGGCAGGCGCTGGCAATCAAATCTTTGCCTCACCCCCGATCGTCAATACATATCCGAGCCGGAGCCAGAACTTGGCTCCGGGACCAATGGTCGCAGTATACCCCCTCCGGCGCGGCCCGTCACCACGGGGCGCACCGGAGAGCGGCTTTTTCCCGCGCGCCGCCCGGCGCGGCGGCGTGGGGCCGAGGTCAGGCGGCGCCGGAGAAGATCTCCTTCTTCAGGATGCCGTGCACGCCCCAGTTGCCGTCCACCACCTGGGTGATGCCGAAATCGACGCCGATCGACATGAGCGAGATCGCCTCGTCCTCGGTCAGCCCCTTGGTCGTCATCAGGAAGTGGCGCATCTTGCGGAAGGCGTCGCGGAGCGCGAGATCGACCGAGGATTTCGAATAGATGTCCGACTGCGCGTTGGCCCCGAGATCCGCGAGATAGTTCGGATAGGAGAAGCCGTGCACCAGCCATTCGGTCTGGGTCTCGAGCATCGGGTAGTTCAGCTCCTCGAGCGGCGTCCCGGCGAGATCGGCCTTCTTGTGCAGCACGAGCTGGAAGGTGCCGGTCAGCGAGCATTCGATCGCCGTGCCGCAGAGCTCGCTGTCGCCCTGGCTCGCATGCGGGTCGCCGACCGAAAGCAGCGCGCCCGCGACCGAGACCGGGTAGTACATGACCGCGCCCTTGCCGATGCGCCAGTTGTCGATGTTGCCGCCGGTGTAGCTCGGCGGGATGGTGTCGACGAACTCGGCCTCGGCCGGCGCGAGGCCGAGCGTGCCGAAATGCGGCCGGATCGGCAGGCGGACGCCCTTGAGCACGTCGAAGTTGCGCGTGGTCTTGGTGTGATCGACCGGCACGCCGGGATAGTCGATCGTCGGATGCACGACGCCGAAGGGATCGGTCTGCGGCACCCATTTGAAATTGTAGACCGCCTCGGCCCAGCTCTTCGCGCCGGTGACGTCGACCTCGTAGATCGTGATCACCTCGCGCGGGACGCCGCCGAGCAGGTCGTTGTACTGGAAGCCCCAGTTCGCGGCGGCGTTCGACCCGAAGGCCTTGCCCGAGAAGGCCGCGTTGCCGGAGGGCCGCGGCTTCACGTCGAGGATGCGCACCTCGAGGATGTCGCCGGGCTCGGCGCCGCGCACGAAGACCGGGCCGGTCATGATGTGGACGCCCTGCCCCTCGCCCGAGCCCTTCTTGTAGACGGCGGGATCGGTCGAGCCGGCGCCGCGGCGGTCGACGCCCTTCTTGTCCTTGGTCCAGAGATAGACGCTCTCCGCGCCCTCGTCGCCCTGCACCATGCGCTCGAGGTCATCCGCCGCGTGATGCGTCAGCGCCTCGATGGTCACGATGTCGCCGCTCTCGACCTCGACCTTCGGGGTCAGCGACTTGCTGAAATAGCCCCAGTGCACCGTGTCGGCGTTGGCGGGCAGGTAGTGATAGCTCGGCTGCGCCGGCGCCCTGGCCGCGGTCGCCTGGGCGAGCGCCGGGGTGACGAGACTGAGCCCGCCGGAGCCCCCGATCGCGGCGAGGCCGCCGGCGGCGAAAAGCGAGCCCTTCAGGAAGCCCCGGCGCTCGGCCGAGAGGTCCTCGCGGAACGCGCGGTAGTGTTCCTCGAACTGCGGACAGGTGGCGTCGTCGCCGTGGCACATGGGAAGGATCTCCTCTGGTTGGAACCTCGGGTGATCTCGGGAGCAGTGGCAGCGGCCGCGCAACGCGGTTGCGCGGACTGTCGCCCTCAAGGCAAGATTTTGGTCACCTGCGGTCAAGGCGCCGGCCGCGACCGCGGATAGAATGCGCTGACCGATCCGAACGCCCGAATCGTAGGCAGGCACATCACGATGAACATCGCCCGCGTCTCCGCCGACGCCTTTCCCGTCGCCGAACAGCGCCGCGCCTGGCTCGCCGCGCTCGACCAGCTCGCGCTCAGCGCCGAGACGCCCGGCACCGCCGCGCCGGTGCCGGGCTGGATCGCGGCGCGCGCCACCGCCTCGGGGGCGCGGATCGCGATGCTGGTCGGCGGGCCGCAGGTCCTGCGGCCGCGCGCGCTGCCCGCCCCGACGGCGCCCGTCCTGATCGCGCTCGTCCTGCGCGGCCGGGCGCGGCTGGTCGCCGACGGGCGGCGGACCGAATGCGCGGCGAACGACATCCTGGCGCTCGACGCCGGCGCGGACTGGCGGCTCGAGGCGCGCACCGATATCGAGCTCGTGGCGCTCGCCCTGCCCCGGGGGCCGCTCCTGTCGCGGCTGGGGCGGAATTCCGGCGGGCTCGGCGCCGGGGTGCTCGGCGCCACGGTCGCGGCGCTGGCGGCGAAGCCGCTCCTGCGCACCGTGGCGCAGAACTTCGCCGAGGCCGATCCCGCCGATCTCGCGGCGATCGAGATGGCGCTGACCGAGCTCGTCTCGAGCGCGCTCCTCACCGAGACGCTGGCCCCGGACGGCGGGCTGACCCAGACCCAGGCCGAGCATTTCCGGCGCGTCGCGGCGGCGATCGACGCGCGGCTGACCGAGCCCGAGCTCAGCGTCGGCGAGATCGCGCGGCGGGAGGGCTTCTCGGTGCGCTACCTGCAGCGGCTGTTCGCCCGCCGCGGCGAGAGCTTCTCCGACTACCTCCGCCGCGAGCGGCTGGAGCGGTGCCGCGCCGATCTCGCCGATCCGAAGCGCGCGCGCGAAAGCGTCGCGACGATCGCCCAGCGCTGGGGCTTTCGCGAGCAGGCGCATTTCACCCGCGCCTTCGGGGCCGCCTTCGGCCTCACCCCGACCGAGGCGCGCCGGCCGGCCGATCCGGGCGCGCCGGGACCCGCCTTCCGCGGGCGGCCCACCGGCCCGCGCCGGAGCAAGGCGGCGCGCGTGCCCGCCGCGCCGCCTTGCCCCGGCGCGACCAGCGCGCCCCGTCCGGCCGCGCCCGACCGGCACCATCTGCCCGCGCACGCGGGAACGGTGCACTGGGGCTATCTCAGCCGGGCGCTGCCGCCCGCGCTCCGGGTCGAGCCGGGCGCGATCGTCACGGTCGAGACCCTGACCCAGCACGGCGGCGACGATCTCGCGCGGTTTGTGACCGGCGATCCCGGCGCGGAGAGCGTCTTCGCCTGGACCGCCGCGCACAAGGCGATCGACCGGCGCGGCGCGGGGCCGATGAACGCGGCGATCTTCGGCCGGGGCGCGGGCGAGGGTTTCGGCGTCCATATCTGCACCGGCCCGATCCATGTCCGGGGCGCCGAGCCGGGCGACGTGCTCGAGGTCGAGATCCTCGACCTCGCGCCCCGCCCCTGCGCCAATCCCGCCTTCGCGGGCAAGGCCTTCGCCTCCAACGTCTCGGCCTGGTGGGGCTACCAGTACGACGACCTGCTGGGGCCGGGCGACAAGCGCGAGACGGTGACGATCTACGAGATCGACCTCGCGGACCCGAGCCACGCCCGCGCGCTGCACAGCTATCGCTGGACGCCGCAGACCGACCCGTTCGGGGTGCGGCACGCGACGATCGACTATCCCGGCATCCCGGTCGATCCCAACTCGGTCGAGCGGCGGGACGGCGTGCTCACCGGGGTCACGGTGCCCGCGCGGCCGCATTTCGGCTTCGTCGGCGTCGCCCCGCGCGAGGCGGAGATCGTCGATTCGATCCCGCCCGGCTATTTCGGCGGCAATCTCGACAACTGGCGCATCGGCAAGGGGGCGCGGATCTTCCTGCCGGTCGCGGTCGAGGGCGCGCTGCTCTCGGTCGGCGACGGCCATTTCGCCCAGGGCGACGGCGAGATCAACGGCACCGGGCTCGAATGCTCGCTGACCGGCACGCTGCGCCTCGCGCTGCACAAGGCGGGCCAGCTTCCGGCGCATCTGCGCGGCCTGCCGGCGCCGCTCCTCGAGACCGGGGAGCACTGGATCGTGCAGGCGTTCAGCTTCCAGAACCACCTGCGCGACCTCGGCCGCGACGCGCAATCCGAGGTCTACGCGCGCTCCAACGTCGATCTCGCGCTGCGCAACGCCTTCCGCCAGACCCGGCGCTTCCTGATGGAGGCCTTCGACCTCGCCGAGGACGAGGCGCTGTCGCTCATGTCGGTCGGCGTCGACTTCGGCGTCACCCAGGTCGCCGACGGCAATTTCGGCGTCCACGCCACGATCGCCAAGGCGCTGTTCGCCGGGCGCGCGCCTCAGCCACGCAGTGCGGCGGCGGGCGACTGGCGGTAGGCGATGGCGGCGGGGATCAGCGCGCAGATGCCGGCGGCGAGGAGGAGGCCGAGAAAGAGCGTCGCGTCGCCCGGACCGAACTCGACCGGGAAGGCGAGCCCGCTCGCGGCGGTGAGGCGCGCGGCGATCAGGCGCGCCGCGACATAGCCGAGCACGATCCCGGCCGCGATCCCGGCGGCGGCGAGCGCCACGACCTCGATCCAGACGATCGCGAAGACCGCGCTCCGCGCGGCGCCGAAGGCGCGGAGCGCGCCGATCTGGCGGTGACGCTGCACGACATGGATCACCGCGACGAGCAGGATCGCGGCGGCGACCAGCGCCTGCGCCGCGAGCGCGATGGCGCCCACCACCGCGCGGGCGTCGCCGAGCGTGCCGTAGAGCCGCGTCAGCACCTCGGCCGGAAAGACCGCGATCGTCTGCTCGGCGCGATAGTCCTGGCGCAGGTTGTAGGCGTCGGCGATCGCATGGCCGCGCACGACGATGGCGGGCAGGCCCGGCGCGCCGGGATCGGCCAGCGCCTCGGGCCGGATCGGCGCCCCGGCGTCGAGCGCCGCGTGGTCGTGCTCGTGGTCGTGCTCCCCCTCCCCGGCGTCGAGACCGTGCGTCCGCCAGACCGCTTCGATCGGAACCAGGATGGCGCGGTCCCAGGGCGAGCCGGTGCGCGCGAGCCGCCCGGTCACGGTGTAGGTCGTCTCTTGGTGCACCTCGCCCTCGCTCGCGAGCTCGGCGTGGACGGGGTGGAAGGTCGCGCCGGGATCGAGCGGCACGTCCGCGCCGACGACCGCGTCGCCGAGCCGCGCGAAGGTCGCGCCCGAGGCGAGGCCGCCCAGCCCGTCGACCAGCGCCTGCGAGGTCCCGACTACCGGGCGCCCCTCGTACTGGTCGCCGAAGCCGACCGGCGCGGCCCAGGCGACGCGCGGGTCGTCGATGAGCCCCGCCAGGACCGAGCCCGGCATCAGGGGCAGCGGCGCGGGCTGGAGGAAGACCGACGACAGCACGAGCTGGGTCTCCGAGCCCGGCGCGCCGATCACGAGGTCGAAGGCGTTTGCGGCGCGGGCGCTGCCGAGCCGGAGCGCGCGTTCCTGCAGCGTGACGACGAGGCCGAGCGCGGTGGCGCAGGCGACGATCAGCGCGATCGCGAGCGCGCCGGGCCAGCCGCGGCGCAGATCGGCGAGGATGAAGCGGAGCATCGGGATCCTCTCAGGCGGCGACCCGGCCGTCGGCGATGGTGATCACGCGGCCGAGCCGCGCGATCAGCCGGGGGTCATGCGTGGCGACGACCAGCGTCGCGCCGAATTCGTCGGCGAGCTCGGAGAGGAGCGCGCCCACCGCCTCGCCCGCCTCGGCGTCGAGGCTCGCGGTCGGCTCGTCCGCCACGAGGATCGCGGGTTTCGCGATGAGCGCGCGGGCGACCGCCACGCGCTGCATCTGGCCGCGCGACAGCGTCTCGACCCGCTGCCCGGGCCGGGGCACGCCGGTCCGCGCCAGGAGCGCGAGCGCGGCCTCCCGCGCGCCGGGGGCGAGGCCGCGCCAGCGCAGCCGGCCGGGCAGGAGCACGTTCTCGAGCGCCGTCAGCCCCGGGAAGAGATGGAAGTCCTGCATGACGAGCCCGATGTTGCCCGCGCGCCAGCGGTCGCGCGCGCCCTCGCCGAGCGTGGCGAGATCGGTGCCGTCCCAGTCGACGCGCCCCGAGGGCACCCGGGCGAGGCCGGTCATCATGTTGAGAAGCGTGGTCTTGCCCGATCCCGACGGCCCCCGGATCGCGACGCGCGCGCCCGCCGGCAGGTCGAGCTCGGGGATGTCGAGCGCGGGCTGGTCGAGGCCGGGATAGCGCACGACCAATCCCCGGATGCTGAGCCGCGCCATGCGCTCAGGCGCGCCCGAATTTCGCGCCGACGATGCGGACCTGGCTGACGAAGCCGGTCTCGGGATCGGTCCAGGAGCCGAGCTCGAGCTCGCCCCGCACCTCGATCTCGGCGTTGGCCTGCTCGAAGGTCTGGGCGCGGTCGAGATAGACGACGACGATGTCGGGCGGCCAGTCGGCGTCCGAGGAGCAGAACGGGCAGAGCGCCATCGGCCGCTTGGTCAGCACGAAGAAATTCGCCTCGGCCTTGAGCGGCGGCGCCATGAAGCCCTTCATGCGCACCGGCCGGCCCTTCAGCTCCACGAGCTTGTCCGAGAAGCTGAGGCCGAGCACGCTCACCTTGCCGTAGAGTTCGTCGAAGGCGAGCGATCCCGCGTCCTCGGCGCTCGCGGCGGGGCCGATCGCCAGGCAGGCGGCGGTGGCGAGGAGGAAGAAGCGGCGGTCGGCGCGGATCATGGCGGGCATCCCGGAAGAAACGAAAGACGCACCCCGGAGCCGGTCCGGGGTGCGCGAGGCCGTGGCGAGGCTCAGTTGCTCGGCTTGCTCGGGGCGAGCGCCAGCACCTCGGCGATCACGCGGTAGACGTCGCTCTGCTCCATGTAGCCGCGGAAGTTCTCCGCGCCGGCGCCTTCGGCCTGGAGCACCATGTCGTCGACCGCGTGCACGCCGGTGTCGGCCGATTTCGGCAGGTTGCCCTCGCGGAAGGTCGCGCCGGGGACGTTCTGGTACTCGGCGTTGGCCTGGTAGTTCTTGGCCTCGTCCTGCACCGCCGGCTCGAACGGGTTGTCGAGCTTCGGGCCCCAGGTCTCGTAGTAGTCGGGGAAGTTGCTCGAGAACATCGCGATCCGCGGCGCGACGTCGAGGCTGTCGGGATAGCCGTCGCCGTTCTCGTCGGTGTAGCCGAGGAAACCCGCGTCGGCGTAGACGCCCACGCTCTCGCGGCCCTCGCCGCGCGACGGGTCGATCGAGCCGATCAGCGAATTGCCGTGGGTATGGTCGCCGGTGACGATCAGCAGCGTGTCGGGGTTCGCCGCGACGAATTCCCGCGCGACGCCGACCGCCTTGTCGAATTCGATGAGGTCGATCATCGCCCGCTCCCAGTCGAGGGGATGCTTGCGCTTGTCGACGTTCGCGGCCTCGATCATCACGACGAAGCCCTCGGGGTTCTTCGAGAGCTGGCCGATCGCGGTCTCGGTCATCTGCACGAGGCCGGGCTGGTCCGGGAACTGCGCGACCGTGCCACCCTTCGAGACCTCGCGGTCATAGACCGAGTCCATGTTGCCGGTGTGGAACAGGCCGAGGATCTTGCCCGAGTTCGAGCCGTCGGCGGCCGCGAGCTCCTCGGCGCTGGTCGCGAGGGCGTAGCCCGCGTCCTGGAACTTCACGACCAGGTTCTCGTCGTCCTTGCGCTTCGAGCCCGGGGTCGACTGCGGCAGCAGATAGGCCGAGCCGCCGCCGAGGATCACGTCCGGCCGCTGGTCGAGAAGCATGGTGGCGATGTCGGCCTTGTCCGCGCGGAGGCGCGTGTGGGAGAACATCGCCGCCGGGGTCGCGTCCTGCAGCTCGGAGGTCGTGACGACGCCGAAGGACTTGCCGCCGGTCCGCTTCAACGCCTCGGCGATCACCTCGACCTTGGGGTCGTCCTGGCTGTCCTTCGTGCGGTCGGCGTAGACGCCGAGCGCGTTGACGGCGGTCTTGTGGCCGGTCGCGTAGGCCGAGGCGGTGTTGGCGCTGTCGGTCGCGATCGAATTCGTCGCCGAGGTGCCGATGAAGGCCATGTACTGGAGGTCGTCGAGGTTGAGCCGGCCGTTGGCCTTGCCCTCGGTCATGCCCTTCGACATCAGCCGCGCGGTGGTGCGGTCGGCGACCGACAGGCCGTCGGCGATCATCAGGATGACGTTCTTCGCCACCGGCTGGTCCGGGGTGCCGTAGACTTCCCAGGTCACGGTCTTGGTCTCGTCGCCGGCCTTGGCCTCGACGGTGTAGGTGCCGGGGGTGGTGATCGCGCCGGCGTTGATCCGGACCGCGGAGGCCTCGACGCCGTCTTCCTTCTCGATGAAGGCGGCGTCCTGGCCGAGCACCTCGGCCGCGGGCCGGCCATTGATCGTGACGGCCACCGCGTCGGCGGCGACGACGCCGTCGAATTCGACCTTCATGTCGAAGGGCGAGCCAGCGAGGATCGTGGCCCGGTCGAGCGGCAGGATGGTGGCGGCGTGCGCCACGGGCACGAGGCAGGTGGTCGCGGCGAGGATCGGCAGGATACGGCGCATGGGGGTTCCCGAGCTGCTGGGGTCGGGCCCCGGACTACAGCGCCGCGATGACGTCCCGGTAACGGTTGCGTGACACTCCCGTGTCAGCGGCCGCGCGAGGCCGTTGACGAACCGCGCGGCGCCGCCGAACATCGAAGCCGCGGCCCGCTCCGCGATTCCGCGGGCGGACCCCGGATATGTGGCGGCATCGGCATGACGGGGCTGGGGCGAGCGAGGGGGGCGGGACCGGCGCGCGGACGCGCGGCGCGCTCCGCCATTTCCCGCCGCGCCGTCGTCGCGCCGCGCGGACCCTTCCCCGCCCGGCCCGCCGCGCCGCCGCCGCGCGTCCGGATCCGCGCCCGTTCCGGGGGCGTGTGATGGATTTCCCCGATCCGGACGACCCCCGGCGGCGCCAGGAGCGGATCGAGGCCCGCGCGACGGATTTCGTCGTCCGGCTCGCCTTTCTCGGGCTCTTCGCCTACTGGTCGCTCGAGCTGCTGCGGCCGTTCCTGCCGATCGTCATCTGGGCCGTCCTGCTCGCCGTGGCGCTGAACCCGCTCTATCTCTGGCTCGTCCGGCGGCTCGGCGGGCGCGGCGGCCTCGCGGCGGCGCTCCTGACGCTGCTCGGGCTCGCCACCGTGCTCGGGCCGGTCAGCATGCTCGCGGCCAGCCTCGCCGAGACGGTGCACTGGCTCGCCTCGGGCCTCGGGAGCGGCGCGCTCAGGGTGCCGGAACCGCCGGCGGGCGTCGCCGACTGGCCGGTGCTCGGCAAACCGGTCGAGGAGGCGTGGTCCCTCGCCGCGGGCAATCTCGAGGCTGCGGCGCGACGCTACGCCCCGGCGGTGCTGCCGGCCGGCGGCCGGGTGCTGGGCTGGATCGCGGCGCTCGGGGCGGACGTGCTGAAATTCACCGCCTCCGTCGTCATCGCGGGCTTCCTCTTCGGCCCCGGCCCGCGGCTCGCCGCCGGCGCGCGGCTCTTCGCGAGCCGGCTGATCGCGCCGCGCGGCGCGCATTTCGTCGATCTCGCCGGGGCGACGATCCGCAACGTCTCGCGCGGGGTGATCGGCGTCGCGCTTCTCCAGGCGCTGCTCGCGGGGATCATCCTCTATTTCGGCGACGTCCCCGCCCCCGGGCTGATCGCCTTCCTCGTGCTCCTGCTCTGCATCGTCCAGATCGGCCCGGCGCCGGTCCTGCTGCCGGTGCTCATCTGGGCCTGGATGACGCGGACGACGACCGAGGCGCTGGTCCTGACCCTGCTTCTCGTGCCGGTCGCGCTGATCGACAACGTGCTGAAGCCGGTGCTGATGGCGCGGGGGCTGACGACGCCGATGCTCGTCATCCTCGCGGGCGTCATCGGCGGCACGCTCACCTACGGGCTGATCGGGCTGTTCCTCGGCCCGGTGGTCCTGTCGGTCTTCCACGAGCTCGTGCTGGCCTGGACCCGGCTCGGGGAGCCGCCGCCCGAGCCGACCGACCGGGGATTACCGTAACTAACCCCCCTCCCGCTCGCGCTCCGCGCGCGCGCGGCTATTGTGGCGCGGGATCGACCAAAAGGAGCCTTGAATCGTGACCCATTTCGCCGCGGCGCCCAGGGGCGGATCATGGCCGACCTGACGGGACTCAATCCGGCGGCCCCGGCCCATCTGCCGGCCTTCATCACGGCGCCGGGCCAGTCCGACTGGCTGATGACGGTCATGCTCGTCTTCCTGCTCGCCGCCGTGGTCTCGGTCGGGCTGCTCTATCTGAAGCTCCACGCGCTGCCCGAGCACATGGCGCACCGGACCAACAAGGTGCAGCTGCAGTTCGTCGCGGTGCTCGCGCTGCTCGCGCTCTTCACCCACAACCACGTCTTCTGGATCGCCGCGCTCCTGCTCGCGCTCGTCGAGCTGCCGGATTTCTCGACGCCGATGAATTCGATCGCCCTCTCGCTCGAACGGCTGTCGGGCCGCGACCGGAGCGGCGCGGCGCCGGAGCGCTGGGACGACCTGCTGTCCAACGACCCCGGCGCGGCCCCCCCGCCCGCCTCCGAAAAGGAGGCGTGAGATGCTCGAGCTCCTGCTCTGCTCCGCGATCACCATCCTGCCCGACTTCCTGATCCGCCGCTTCGGCCAGGGCAAGCGGCTCGGCCGCGAGATCACGCTCTTCTCGGTCTGGTACGAGCTGCGCTGGGGGATCACGCTCTGCGTGATCCTGACCATTACGCTCATCACCACGATTTTCTACTTCCATCCCTCGACCTCGAGCGCGGTCTCGGTGTTCCGCACCGTGACGATCCTGCCCGAGCAGGGCGGCCGCGTGGCCGAGACCTATGTCGGGATCAACCAGCACGTCAGCGCCGGACAGCCGCTCTTCCGCCTCGACACGACCGAGCAGGAGGCGACGATCGAGACCGCGCGGCGCAAGATCGCCGAGGTCGAGGCGGGGATGACCGTCGCGGCGTCGCAGCTCGCCGAGGCCGAGGGGCGCGTCGTCCAGGCGCGCGGCTCGCTCCGGCAGGCGACCGACGAATACGACACCCGCGCCGAGCTCCTGCGCCGCAACCCGAACGCGATCTCGCAGCGCGAGGTCGACCGGGCGCAGGTCGCCGTCGATACCGCGCAGGGCGCGGTCGACGCGGCGCTCGCCGGCAAGGAGGCGGCGCGGGCGCAGATCGACTTCGCGCTGCCGGCGCAGAAGGCGAGCGCCGAGGCCGCGCTGCGCGAGGCCGAGGTCGCGCGCGACAAGGCGCTCGTCGTCGCCGGCACCGACGGCGTGGTGCAGCAGTTCGCGCTCCGGGCCGGCGACGTGGTCAATCCGATGCTGCGCCCGGCCGGGATCCTCGTGCCCGACCGGCACGTCACCGGGCTGATCGCGGGCTTCGGCCAGATCGAGGCGCAGGTGATCAAGGTCGGGATGGTGGGCGAGGTCGCCTGCGCCGCCGTGCCCTTCACGGTGATCCCGGTCGTGATCACCGACGTGCAGGACGTGATCGCCTCGGGCCAGATCCGCCCGACCGACCAGCTGCGGGACGCCGCGACCTTCGCCCAGCCCGGCACGATCACCGCGATCATGGAACCCCTGTTCGAAGGCGGGCTCGACCGGCTGCCGCAGGGCAGCTCCTGCGTCGCCAACGCCTATACCTCGAACTACGACGCGCTCCATGATCCCGGGATCGGCGCGCTCAAGGCCTTCGCGCTCCACGCGATCGACGCGACCGGCCTCGTGCACGCCGCGCTCCTCCGGATGCAGGCGCTGATCCTGCCGGTGCGGACACTGGTGCTGAGCGGAGGGCACTAGACATGGCGTCGGCCCTGTCGCGCTGGCCGATCGGGGCGAGCCTCCGGGGCTACCGGATCGGCTGGCTCCGCTCCGACATCGCCGCCGGCCTCGCCATCGCCGCGGTCGGCCTGCCGAGCGCGATCGCCTATCCGGCGATCGCGGGCCTGCCGCCGCAGACCGGCCTCTACGCCTCGATCGCGCCCCTGATCGCCTATGCGATCTTCGGGCCGTCGCGGCAGCTGATCGTCGGGCCGGACGCGGCGACCATCACCGTCATCGCCGCCGTGCTCGCGACCATGCCGGGGCTCGAGGCCGCCGACCGCCCCGGCCTCGCGGCGATGCTGGGCCTGTTCGTCGGCGGCTTCTATCTCGGCGCCCGGCTGCTCGGGCTCGGCGTGCTGTCGACCTTTCTCTCCCGCCCGATCCTGGTCGGCTTCTTCGCCGGCATCTCGCTTTCGATCATCGTCGGCCAGCTCGGCCGGGTGACCGGGGTCGACATCGCGGCCGGGGGGCTGATCGGCCCGCTGGCCGAGTTCCTCCGCGAGGCGGGCGCGACCCATTGGCCCTCGCTCGGCCTCGCCGCGGCGATGTTCGCGCTGCTGCGGGTCACCAGCGCCTCGCGGCTGCCGATCCCGGGCCCGGTCGCCGTGGTGGTGGTCTCGGTCGCCCTCTCCGCGCTCCTCGACTTCCACGGCCGCGGCATCGCCGTGGTCGGCGACATCCCCTCGAGCGTGCCGGCGCTGGCGCTGCCCTCCTTCACGGGCGCGCAGCCCGACCAGCTGGTCCTCGGCGCCGGCGCGATCTTCCTCGTGAGCTTCGCCGCCGGCATCGTGACCGCGCGCAGCTTCGGCCAGCGCGGCGGCTATCCGGTGAACGCCGACCGCGAGATGATCGGCTTCGGCGCGGCCAATATCGCCGCGGGGCTGTTCTCGGCCTTCCCGGTCACCGCGTCGGATTCCCGCACCGCGGTCAACGCGACGATCGGCGGCCGGTCGCAGCTCGCCGGGGTCGTCGCGGCGCTGGCGCTGCTGCTGATCGTGCTCTACCTCCAGCCCGCGCTCGCGATCCTGCCGATTCCGGCGCTCGGCGCGATCCTGATCGCGGCGGCGCTGAGCCTGATCGACGTCGCGGCGCTGCGCGAGATCTGGCGGATCAGCCGGATCGAGTTCGTCTTCGCGATGATCGCGCTCTTCGCGCCGATCAGCCTCGGGGTCCTGAACGGGGTGGTCATCGCGATCGGCGCGACCTTCACCTATCTCCTGCACAGGATGATGTATCCGCGCGACGCGCTGCTCGGCCGGGTCCCGGGCCAGGACGGGTTCTACAAGCTCCACCGACGCCCCGACGCGCGCCCGGTGCCGGGGCTCACCATCGCGCTGGTCCAGGGCGACCTCCTGTTCTTCGACGCCGACCACGTGCAGGCGCGGCTCCACGCGATCTCGGAGACGATGGCGCCGGGGACCCGCTGGCTCGTGCTCGACGCGAGCGCCATCACCCAGGTCGACTCGACCGCCGCGGCGATGCTCGAGGAGGTCCGCGCCGACCTCGCCGCGCGGGGCGTCCGGCTCGGCCTGGCCGAGCTCCACGCCGAGGTGCGCGGGCTGCTCGACCGCGCGGGGCTGATCGCCGCGGTCGGAAGCGACATGATTTTCGACGATCTCGAGGACGCGCTGCGCGCCTTCGAGGCGGAAGGACCGAAGGAGGACGGACATGAGCAAGAAGGGCAAGAGCCCGAAGCCGGCGGAATTGCCCGCGCTCGACCCGGGCGCGACGAAGAAGGCGCGAAACAAGGCCTATGAGAAGGAGCTGGCGCGGCTGCAGGTCGAGCTCGCGCATCTGCAGGCCTGGGTCAAGGAGACCGGGGCGCGGGTGGTGATCATCTTCGAGGGCCGCGACGCCGCCGGCAAGGGCGGCATGATCAAGCGCATCACCGAGAAGCTCAGCCCGCGCGTCTTCCGCGTCGTCGCCTTGCCCGCGCCCTCGGACCGGCAGAAGACGCAGATCTACATGCAGCGCTATCTCGAGCAGCTGCCCGCCGCCGGCGAGGTGCTGATCTTCGACCGCTCCTGGTACAACCGCCCCGGCGTGGAGCGGGTGATGGGCTATTGCACCGAGCACGCCGCCCAGCGCTTCCTGCAGGAGATCCCGCATCTCGAGTCCCTGCTGATCGAATCGGGGATCACGCTCATCAAGTATTTCCTGACCGTCGGCGAGGAGGAGCAGGAGCGGCGCTTCCGCCAGCGCATCGACGATCCGACGCGGCGGTGGAAGCTGTCGCCGATGGATCTCGAGAGCTACCGGCGCTGGTGGGATTACACGCGGGCCTATGACGAGATGCTGCGGCTGACCGACACGCCGCTGGCGCCGTGGTGGATCGTCGATTCCAACGACAAGAAGGCGGCGCGGATCAACTGCATCACCCACCTTCTCGGCGCGATCCCGTACGAGAAGGTGAAATACGACGAGCCGAAGCTCGGCAAGCGCCAGAAGCGGCCGGGCGACTACGCGCCGGACCCGACCGCGCGGAACATGGTGCCGCGGGTCTTCTAGGCGCGGGTCTTCCCGGGGGCGGGTCTCGCGGGGGGCGCGCGTCTTCCGCGCGGGGGCCGGGCGCCGGACGCGCCCCGCCCCTCCCGGGCTCAGACCGCGGGCGGCGCCCAGTTCAGGAAGAAGCCGATGTCGCCCGGGATGCCGCCGGGGAAGTTGATCACCATCGCCTTCAGCCGGTAGCCTTCCGGCTTGCCGATCCTCTCGTAGCGCTCGAAGAACTCCTTGGCCTTGCCCTGCAGCGTGTCGGGCCAGGTCGGGTCGCCGTTGTTGATGGCGCGGCCGCTGTCGGTGCAGAGATCCGACGGGAAGCTGTAGACCATCGCCTCGAACTTGCCGTCCTTGACCGCGTTCATGACGAGGCGCCGCACCATCGCGATCTCGTCCTCGCTGACGTGCTCGTGCAGGAAGCTGTTGGCGAATTCGGCGTGCTTATGCTCCTCGGCCTCGCGCGCCTTCCGCTCGGTGTCGAGCTTCTCCATCTCCTTCTGGAGAATGGACATGCGCAGCGCCTCGGCGGATATCGGCGCCCCGGCTGGTTCCGTCTTCTCCGTCATCGCTCTTCCCCTCGCTTCGCGGGTTGGATTCCCGGCCGATCCTACACGGGGGCCCGGCGCCCCGGCTAGTTAGATACGGTAGCTTACCGGCCCGATCGGGGCGCCTCGCGGCCTTGCCTTCGCGTGGCCGCGGGCGCAGTCTGAGGGGCCGAAGGAGCTTGCGATGACGAAGGCCACGACCCGTTCCCCCGACCGAGGCGCGCGGCGATGAACAGTCCCGTGCGGACCGGCCTTCCCGCCGGCATGCGCGCCATTCCGGGCGGCGCCTTCCTGATGGGCTCGGACCATCACTACGCCGAGGAGGCCCCCGCGCACCGGGTGCGGGTCGCCCCCTTCCTGATGGACGAGACCACGGTGACGAACCGCCAGTTCGCGGCCTTCGTCCAGGCCACCGGCTATGTCACCGTCGCCGAGCGGCCGCTCGATCCGGCGGTCTATCCAAACGCGGCGCCGCGCGAGCTCGAGCCGGGCAGCACCGTCTTCCACATGACCGCGGGTCCGGTCGACACCCGCGACTTCCGCCAGTGGTGGTCCTGGGTGACCGGCGCCTGCTGGCGCCGCCCGGAGGGCCCCGGCAGCTCGGTAAAGGGCCGCAAGGACCATCCGGTCGTCCATGTCGCCTACGAGGACGCGCTCGCCTACGCCGCCTGGATCGGCAAGGCGCTCCCGACCGAGGCCGAATGGGAATTCGCCGCGCGCGGCGGGCTCGAGGGCCGCGAATTCGCCTGGGGCGACGAGCTCGCGCCGAAGGGGCGCCATGTCGCCAACACCTGGCAGGGCGCCTTCCCCTGGCAGAATCTCGTCGAGGACGGCCACGCCGGCACCTGCCCGGTCAAGAGCTATCCCGCCAACGGCTACGGGCTCTACGAGGTCTGCGGCAATGTCTGGGAATGGACCACCGACTGGTACGCGGCGCGGCACGAGGCGGCGAACCCCGACAAGCCGTCCTGCTGCGCCGCCGACAACCCGCGCGGCCCGGGCCTCGACGGCAGCTACGACCCGGCGCAGCCCGGGACGCTGATCCCGCGCCGCGTCGTCAAGGGCGGCTCGTTCCTCTGCGCCCCGTCCTATTGCCGCCGCTATCGCCCGGCGGCGCGGCACGCGCAGATGATCGACACCGGCACCAGCCACATCGGCTTTCGCTGCGTGCGGCGCGGGCCGCGGCGCCCGGCCTGACCGGCGCCGCCTCCGCTCACGCCGCCGATTCCCGCGCCTCGCCGAGGTCGAGCTCGCGCACCAGCCGGCGGACGAGCTCGTCCGACAGCCGGCGTGTCCGTCCGAGCCGGTAGATCTCGGCGCGCTCGGCCCGGAGCGCCACGAGGCGCAGCTCGCGCAGGATCTCCTCGTTGCGGCGGAGCGTATCGGCCTCCTCGCCGCTCTTGCCCCGGCTCTCGATCCGCGCGCGATAGCCCTCCATCAGCCGCGAGGCCGCGTCCGCGTAGAGATCGACGTCGCGCCCCGCCTCGGTCGCCTCGCCCAGCACGCGCTCGATCGCGCGGATCGCCGCCTGGGCGGCCGCGACCCTGCCGACGTTCTCCTCGCGGCGCGCCGAGGGTTCGGGCGGCAGCTCGAGCCCGGCGAGCAGGAACGGCAGGCCGAGGCTCGCGGCGATCAGCGAGAAGATGATCACCCCCGCGGCGAGGCAGATCGCGAGATCGCGCGCCGGAAACGGCGCGCCGTCGGGCAGCGCGAGCGGCAGGGTCAGCACGCCGGCGAGCGTGATCGCCCCCCGCGCGCCGGCGAGCGCGGTCACCGCGACCAGGCGCCAGCTCGGCCGGCGCATCGCCTCGCCCCGGCGGGTGGCGCGGTAGAGCGTGAGCCGGAGCGAGACCCAGGCCCAGAGGAAGCGCGTCGCCGCGAGCGCCGCGTTGATGGCGAGCACATAGGCGAGGAGCCAGATCGGATCGTGATGCCCGGTCGCGCGCACCACCTCGGCCGCGCCCGCGACGATGACCGGCAGCTGCTCGCCGAGCAGCACGAAGACGATGCCGTTCATCGCGAAGCCGAGCGTGTCCCAGACCGCCGCGCGCCCGACCCGGGTCGCGGGCAGCGCCCGGCCCGACTGCTCGAGGAAGCTCATGGTGATCCCGGCCGCGACCGCCGCGAGGATGCCCGAGGCGCCGAGATGCTCGGCGGCGAGATAGGCGGCGAAGGGAATGAGCAGGCTGATCAGCACCTGGCTCCCGGTCTCCTCGCCGAACCGCCGGGTGGCGGCGCCCTTGGCCGCGACCACCGCCCAGGTGACGCCGGCGCCGAGGGCGAGCCCCCCGGTCGCGACCCAGAGGAAGGTGCCGAAGGCGTTCCAGAGCGAGAAGGCCCCGGTCATCACCGCGGCTACCGCGAAGCGCATGCAGACGAGGCCCGAGGCGTCGTTCAGGAGCGACTCGCCCTCGAGGATGTGCAGCAGCCGCTTCGGCATCGGGACCCGCGCGGCGATCGAGTTCACCGCGATCGGATCGGTCGGCGAAAGCACCGCCGCGAGCGCGAAGGCGACGCCGAGCGGCATCGACGGGATCATCAGATGGATGAGCAGCCCGATGCCGAGCACCGTCGCGACCACGAGGCCGAGCGCGAGATGCAGGACGGGCCCGACGTCGCGCGCCAGCCCCTCCTTCGGGATCCGCCAGCCGTCGTAGAACAGGAGCGGCGGCAGGAAGAGCAGGAAGAACACCTCCGGATCGAGCCGCACGCCGAAATCGGCGACCGAGGCGATGAAGGCGCCGAGCGCGATCTGCACCAAGGGCGCCGGCACGGCGAAGCGCAGCGCGCGGGTGATGACCCCGCTCAGCACGACCGCGAGGAGGAAGACGAGGGTGACGGTGATGCTTTCCAAAGCGCGGCTCGCCAGTCGGACCGGGCGGCGGGTGCCCAGCCTATCTAAGCGGCGCGGCCACCCGCCCGCAAGCCGGATCAGGCGGGCGCGTTAACCTCTTGTTAAGGCTCGGATTGACGGAGGGCCCGCGGGCGGTCAGCCTCGGAAGCGTGGGAGCCAGCCGTGGGGGAACCGGGATGCGCGCCGCCTTGATCGCCTGCCTCGCGCTCGTCGCGGGCTGCGCCGCGCCGGGACCGGTGGTGACGCCCCGGGTCAGCGGCGGCAACCCGACCGACGGGATCGTGACGCTGGCCTCGACACGCACCTATTTCAATCCGGTCCGCCCCGACTGGGGCGCCGCGCTCGCGACGGCGGACGCGCGATGCGTCGCCGATGGCCGCGACCCGCCGGCCCGGTTCGCCGGCGACCAGGAGGCCTGCGAGCTCTACGACCGCGCCGGACGCTGCCTGCGCGCGACGGTCACCCGGTTCTACCAGTGCGGCGGATAGCGGCGCGCGCCGACGCGGGACGGCGGTGGCGGCGCGGCGAGCGTTTCGGAGGGAGTGCCGAGCTCGCGGCGCGGACGGCACCGGACGGCGCGGCGCGCGACCGGCGACGGGATGGTGCGTCCCGCTTCAGTCCCACATTCCGCGCATCCGCGCGGCGAAATCGCGGCGGGGCGTCGGCCCGGGCGTCGCCTCCTCGGGCGCCGGAGGCGGCCAGGCGCGTTCGGCGAGGGTCCGCGTCACCGCGTCGCTCAGGAAGCGCGAGCGGGCGGCGGTGACGTGCCGGTCGCCGCGCGCGGCCTGGCGGTGGATATAGAACCGTCGCGGCACCAGGAGGTGCAGCGCGTCCTTCGCCCGGGTCATCGCGACATAGAACAGCCGCCGCTCCTCCTCCACCGCGCCGCGCGAACCGGTGGCGAGGTCCGAGGGCAGGCAGCCATCGACGCAATTGAGCACGAAGACCTGCCGCCACTCCTGTCCCTTGGCGGAATGGATGGTGGAGAGGATCATGTATTCCTCGTCGTGGAGCGGCGGCCCCGAATGATCGCCGGTCGCGGCCGGGGGATCGAGCGTCAGCTCGGTCAGGAACCTGCTTCGCGACGGATAGCCGGCCGCGATCGCCTCGAGCTGCGCGAGGTCCTCGACCCGACCCGGCGCCGCGTCGTGCAGAATCTCGAGCCGCGGCTCGTACCAGGCGCGCGCCGCGGCGATGTCGCCGGGCCAGCCATGCCCGCGGCGGAGCCCGGCGAAAAGCGTCACGAACTCCGCCCATTCCGCCGCGGCCCGCGCCGGCACGCGCGCGGCGCCGAGGATGGCGGCGGGATCGCCGGGCGCCGCGATCAGCGCGAGCAGACGCTCCGCCGTCGCGGGGCCGATCCCCTGGACGAGCCGCAGCGCGCGGAAACCCGAGACCCGGTCGCGCGGGTTCTCGGCGAGCCTCAGGAGCGCCATCAGGTCCTTCACATGCGCGGTGTCGAGGAACTTGAGCCCGCCGAACTTCACGAAGGGAATGTCGCGCCGCGTGAGCTCGACCTCGAGCGGCCCGCTGTGCGAGGCGGTGCGGAACAGCGCCGCCTGCTCGCGCAGCGGCACGCCGGCCTCGCGCGCCTCGAGCACCCGCTCGCAGACATAGGCCGCCTGCCCCGCCTCGTCCGGGAGGCGCACCATCAGCGGCGGCAGCCCGCCGGTCCGCTCGGCGGTCAGCGTCTTCGGATAGCCCTCCTCCGCCTCGGCGATCACCGCGTTCGCCGCCGCGAGGATCGGGGCGGTCGAGCGGTAGTTGCGCGTCAGCGCGACGACGCGCGCCGGCGGCGTGAAGGCCTTGGGGAAATCGAGGATGTTGCGCGCCTCGGCCGCGCGGAAGGAATAGATCGACTGCGCGTCGTCGCCGACCACGGTCACGCCGCGCCCGTCCGGCTTCAGCCCGGCGAGGATCGCCGCCTGCACCCGGTTGGTGTCCTGGTACTCGTCAATCAGCACATGGTCGAACCGCAGGCCGAGCGCCCGGGCGAGGTCGGGATCGGCCGCCATCTCGGCCCAGTAGAGCAGCAGGTCGTCGTAATCGAGCACCGCCCCCGCCTGTTTCGCCGCGACATAGGCGGCGAAGAGGGCGCGCAGCTCCGCCTCCCATCCCGCGCACCAGGGGAAATCGGCGAGCGCCTCGCGAAGCGTCGCGCGGGCGTTCACCGCGCGGGAATAGATCGCGAGGCAGGTGCCCTTGGCCGGGAAGCGCTTCTCGGTGCGCGAGAGGCCGATCTCGTGCCGGCAGAGGTTCATGAGATCGGCGGAATCCTCGCGGTCGTGGATGGTGAAATCGGGATCGAGCCCGATCTCGGTCGCCTGCTCGCGCAGGAGCCGGGCGCCGATCGCGTGGAAGGTGCCGGCCCAGGTCAGCCCGTCGGCCAGCGCCTCGGCACGCTCGCCCAGCACCTCGCGGGCGATCCGCGCGACCCGGCCGCGCATCTCGGCGGCGGCGCGGCGCGAGAAGGTCATGAGCAGGATCCGTCCCGGATCGGCGCCGGAGACCAGAAGATGCGCGACGCGATGCGCGAGCGTCGCGGTCTTTCCCGAGCCCGCGCCGGCGATGACGAGGAGCGGGGCGTCGCCATGGGTGACCGCCGCCCGCTGCTCCGGATTGAGCCGGTCGAGATAGCGCGGAGAGGCGGAAAGGGCGGCCGGCGTCATCGCGCCATCAAGCCCCGTTTCCGCTTTGTTCGCAAGCCCGGCGCTCATCCGTCGAAGAGATCGGCCTGTCCGGGGCCGGTGCGCGGCGGCGTCAGGCCGAGATGCGTCCAGGCCTTCGGAGCCAGCGCCCGGCCGCGCGGGGTGCGCTGGATCAGACCGCCCTGCAGCAGGAAGGGCTCGATCACCTCCTCGATCGCGTCGCGCGATTCCGACAGCGCGGCGGCGATCGTCTCGACCCCGACCGGGCCGCCGCCGTAGTTCTCGGCGAGGAGCGACAGATAGCGCCGGTCGGCCGAATCGAGCCCGAGGTCGTCGACGCCGAGCCGCGACAGCGCGGCGTCGGCGAGCGGACGGGTGACCTTGCCCTCGCCCTCGACGATCGCGAAGTCGATCACCCGGCGCAGCAGGCGCCCGGCGATCCGGGGCGTGCCGCGCGCGCGCCGCGCGATCTCGAGCGCGCCCTCCGGCGTCGCCTCGGCGCGCAGGAGCTTCGCCGCGCGGGTGACGATCTGGACGAGCTCCTCGGTCTCGTAGAATTCGAGCCGGGTCGGGATGCCGAACCGGTCGCGCAGCGGCGTGGTGAGCAGCCCGAGCCGGGTGGTGGCCCCGACCAGCGTGAAGGGCTGCAGCTCGATCCGCACCGTGCGCGCCGCCGGCCCCTCGCCGATCACGAGGTCGAGCTGGAAATCCTCGAGCGCGGGATAGAGGATCTCCTCTACCACCGGATTGAGGCGGTGGATCTCGTCGATGAAGAGCACGTCGCGCGCGTCGAGATTGGTCAGGATCGCCGCAAGATCGCCCGCGCGGGCCAGCACCGGCCCCGAGGTCATGCGGAAGTTCACCCCGAGCTCGCGCGCGACGATCTGCGCCAGCGTCGTCTTGCCGAGGCCGGGCGGGCCGTAGAACAGGGTGTGGTCCATCGCCTGGCCCCGGCGCCGCGCGCTCTCGATGAAGACCGCGAGATTGGCGCGGGCGGCGCGCTGGCCGATGAACTCGGCGAGACCCTGGGGCCGCAGCGCGCGGTCGGCGTCCTCGGGCAAGGGGTCGGGGCGCAGCGTCGGATCGGGGACCGCCATCGTCTCAGCCCTTCGGTGCGAGGCGGCGCAGCGCGGCGCGGATCAGGCCCGAGGCGTCGAGCCCCGGCTCCTCGCCGTCGGTCTCGGTGACGGCCGCGGCGGCCTCGCCCGGGGCGTAGCCGAGATTGGCGAGCGCCGAGAGCGCGTCGGCCCGCGCGGCGGCGGCGCGGGTCTCGGCCTCGGGCGGCGCGGCGGCGCGACGCGCGCGCGGCGCGGACGGCACCGGGACCGCGGCCTCGATCACCTCGCCCACCATTGCGGCGCGCGCGCCCTCCGCGCCCATCGCCATGATGGCGGGCGCCTTGGCCCGAAGCTCGAGCACCAGCCGCTGCGCGATCTTCGGCCCGATCCCGGGCGCGGCGCGGAAGGCGGCCGAATCGCCGAGTGTCAGCGCGCGGGCGAGCCCCTCGGTGCCGAGCGCCCCGAGCGCGCCGAGCGCCGCCTTGGCGCCCACGCCCTGGACCGAGACGAGCAGCCGGTACCATTCGCGCTCGGCGAGCGTGAGGAAGCCCACGAGCTGCAGCAGGTCCTCGCGCACCAGCAGGTCGGTGTAGAGCGCCACGAACCCGCCCGGCGGCGGCATCGCCGCGAGCGTGCGATCGGAGCAGGAGACGAGATAGCCGACCCCGCCGCCGGTCTCGATCAGCACATGGTCGCTCGCGCGGTAGTCGAGCCGGCCTGTCACCTTTCCGATCATGCGCGCCCCTCCGCCCGCGCGATCGCGGCGCCGAGCCGGCCGTTGAACCGGGCGTGATGCGCGTGGCAGAGCGCGATCGCCAGCGCGTCGGCGGCGTCCGGGCCGAGGATCGTCGCCGCCGGCAGCTGCAGCCGGACCATATGCTCCACCTGCCGCTTCTCCGCATGTCCGACGCCGACCACGACCTTCTTCACCGCGTTGGGCGCGTATTCCGCGACCGGGATGCCGCGGAGCGCGGGAACGAGCAGCGCGATCCCGCGCGCCTGGCCAAGCTTCAGCGTGCCGGCGGCGTCCTTGTTGACGAAGGTCTGCTCCACCGCCGCCGTGTCGGGCGACCAGGCCGCGAGCACCCGGGTCAGCGCGTCGTAGAGGCTGCGCAGCCGCTCGGCGAGCTCCGCGCCCTCCGACTGGCAGACGCCGTTGGCGACATGGCTGAGCCGCGCGCCGTCCACATCCACGACGCCCCAGCCGGTGCGGCGCAGGCCGGGGTCGATACCGATGACGCGCATTGGCGATCCTGCTTCGTGCCTCGCGCCCTCATTAGCACGAACCCGGAACATCCGCCAAGCCATCGCCGGGGGCCGCGGATTATGAAATTTTGCAAGATACTGTTTGTGTTAATTTTTTAAGACCAGCCATGCAGCCATTGCATGGATGAGATGCAGGAATGCCGATTGTTTGTGCAGAATGAAAACTGATATCAGAGCGGCATTCGGGCCCGGCATCTTCCGGAGCCCTGGTAAGGAACACGGAAATGTCTGTCTATGAGATCGAAACCAACACGCGGGCGGTCCCCCTCGGCTCCGTCGCCACGCTCCGGATCGTGAACCTGGTCGAGCGCGTCTGCGACGCCTATGTCGCCTGGCGCAACGTCCGCGCCACCGAGCGCGCGCTCGCCAAGCTGAGCGAATCCCAGCTCAACGACATCGGCCTGCGCCGGGCGCACATCTCGGCCGTGGCGATGGACCTCGCGCGCCGCTGAGCGATCGGCTCATCGCCGGATCGCGAGGCCGCCCGCGAGGCGGCCTTTTGATGTTCAAGACCGTCCCCCAGGGCGGTCTTCGTGCTTTCAGGGCCTTAGCGCGGCGTCGAGCCTTCGCGCGCCGTCACGATCGCGTAATCTTTTCATGGCATGAACCGCGCCGACCCGCCGCCCTTTCGGACCGCGCGGACGCCAGGAGTGCCCCCGTCATGCCCTTTATCGACCACCCCCGCCAGACGAGCGAGACCGAGTTGCGTGCCGCGATCTACCGGCGCGCGCAGGCCGGCGCCGAATCGCCGCGCGAGACGAAGGCGCGCGCCCCGAGGCGGGCGCCCGAGCCGGAGACCGAGCTCGGCCGCGTGCTGCGTCTGGCCGCGCTCGACGAGTGATCCGGGCTTCGGGCGATCCGACACGCCCGCCGCCCCGGACTTGATCCGGGGCGGCGGACCCGAAGCGCGATGGCTCCGAAATGGCGTCGAGGCCCCGGATCGCCGCCTCCGGAATCGCCGGTCAGAGAATGAAGTCTCCCGCCGAATAGTCGGCGGCGCGGACGCCGGCGCCGTCGAGCAGGCTCACCACCAGCAGCCCGGCGCCGGTATCGGCGAAAAGCAGGCTCGAATCGCCGTCCGCCGCGTCCTCGAGCCAGAGATGGCCCGCGCCCGCCTCGGTCGCGAAGACGAAGGACTGGTTGCCGGGACGGCCCGCGTCCGCGTCGATCGCCGCCACGTCGATCGCATCGACCCCGATCCGGAAATCGGCGATCTGGTCGCGCTCGTCGAGCCCGGCGCCGCGCGCGGACATGAAGACGAAGGTGTCGGCGCCGCCGTTGCCCCGCAGGTAGTCGGCGCCCTGGCCGCCGATCAGCCGGTCCGCGCCGGAGCCGCCGATCAGCGTGTCGTCGCCCAGGTTGCCCCAGAGGATGTTGCCGTCGCCGCCCCGCACGGTGAGCCGGTCGTTTCCGTCGCCGCCCTTGAGCTCGGACCGCGCGACCACGTCCTCCTCCCAGCCGTCGCCCTTGACGATGGTGGCGAGGAGCACGTCGTCGCCCGCGCCGCCCGAGAGCCGGTTGATCCCGCTGGTCCCGTAGACCGAGCCGAGATCGATCCGGGCGGTCAGATGGTCGTCGCCTCCGTCGCCGAAGAGCGTGTTGGTCGCCTGGCTCATGTCGCCATAGGCGGCGATCGTGGCCCGGGCGACCAGCACGTCGTCGCCCGCGCCGCCCCGCGCGTCGTTCGCCATGGTCTCGAACGCGTTCTCGCCGCGGGTGATCACCTCGATCCGGTCCTCGCCGGCGCCGCCCCGGGCGAAATTGGTCTCGGTGCCGCCGATGCCGGTCGGCGCGCCCTCGACCACCGAACGGATCACGTCGTCGCCGGCGCCGCCGAAGATCCGCGCCGTGGCGTCGCCGCCGTCGTTGCCGCTGGCCCGCAGGGAGGACGTGATCGTGTCGTCGCCGGCGCCGCCGTGGATCGGGATCACGAGCTCGGGGAAGCCCGAGTTCGAGAGGTAGAGATCGACGGTGATCGTGTCGTTCCCGGCGCCGCCGAAGATCCGCAGATCCTCGCTCAGCGTGCCCATGCCGCCCTCGATATAGCCGAAGGTAACCGAGATCGTGTCGTCGCCGCTTCCGCCGTTGATAAGCGCGCTGAGCGGCGCGTCGGAGGAGGCGAGATCGACCACGATCCGGTCGTCGCCCGCCCCGCCCTCGATATTGGCCGAGATCGCGGTGTCGTAGCCGATGTCGTAGTTGGCGATCGACAGCGAGACATAGATCTGGTCGTCGCCCAAGCCGCCGCGCAGATCAGTCGTGATGACGGTCTCGTCGTAGGCGATCAGATGAATATTGGCCGAAAGCCAGTCATCGCCGAGATTGCCGAAGACGAGCGCCCCTGTCCGGTTGATCAGGACATGGTCGTTCCCCGTCTTCGCGTCGAATTTTGTGTCCGCGATATTAATCGTGACAAAATCGTCCCTGTCCGAAGCAGCGTATGCCACGGCCATATCTCCTCGAATCAACTTGGCGACTACCCGAGGACAGAGAAACGCAAACGGATTCCGCTAACAAGCGGAAATCCGCCGACCTTCATATTTTCCTTAGGACTAGTGTCGTCCAGTCCCCAATCGGGATCCGATCGATTCGCGCATAGCCCCAGCCCTGGTAGACGGCGAGGACGCTCGGCGCCTGGCGCGTGAGCAGGCCCGAGAGGATCGCGACCCCGCCCGGCGCCTGGTGGCGCGCCATGGCGGGCGCGAGCCGCTTCAGCGGCGCGGCGAGGATATTGGCGAAGACGAGGTCGAAGGGCGCGCGCGCGGCCAGCATCGGATGGTTGAAGCCCGGGGCGGTCACGCACAGGATCTCGGGGCCGAGGCCGTTCGCCGCCGCGTTCTCCCGCGCGGTCACGGTCGCGAGCGGATCGATGTCCGAGGCGATCGCCCGGGCGGGAAAGACCGACACCGCCGCCATGGCGAGCACGCCGGTGCCGCCGCCGATATCGGCGACGTTGCGCGCCACGAGCCCGCCGCGGGCGAGCCGGTCCAGCGCGGTGAGGCAGCCCTGGGTCGAGGCGTGATGGCCGGTGCCGAAGGCCTGCGCCGCCTCGATCTCAAGGCCGATCCGGTTCGACGGGATCCGGTCGCGGTCATGGCCGCCGAAGACGACGAATCGCCCGGCCTCGACCGGGGTGAGCTCGGAGCGGACCTGGGCGACCCAGTCGCGCTCCACCACCTTCGTCACGCCGAAATCGGGCGCCCCGTGCAGCGCGGCGAGCAGCGCGAGGCCGGCCGCGTCCGGGCGCCCGTCGAAATGCGCGCCGACGTCCCAGAGGCCGGAGCCGTCGTCGTGGTCGCGCACCTCGGTCGAGAGCGGATCGAGCGCCTCGAGCGCGTCGCCGAGCGCGCGCGCGGCGTCCTCGCCCGCGAGGACGGTGCTGGCGTAGAAGAGGGGCATCGGCGTCTCCCGGGAAGCGGCGCGAGGGCGGTCTCCCGGGGCGCCTATGCCGCCGCGGCGCCCGCGTCAAGGCGGGCCGCGGCGGCCGTCGATCAGGGTGTCTTCGATCAGGCGGCGGGCGCGCCGAGCCCGATCGGGCAGGTCACGCCGGTGCCGCCGATCCCGCAGTAGCCGCCGGGGTTCTTGGCGAGATACTGCTGGTGGTAGTCCTCGGCGAAGTAGAAGGTAGGCGCGGGCAGGATCTCGGTCGTGATCGGCCCGAAGCCCGCCCCGGTCAGCCGCGCCTGGAAGGCGTCGCGCGAGGCCTCGGCCGCGGCGGCCTGCTCGGGGGAGAAAGTGTAGATCCCCGAACGGTACTGCGTGCCGTGGTCGTTGCCCTGGCGCATCCCCTGCGTCGGATCGTGGCCTTCCCAGAACACCTTCAGGAGCGCCTCGTAGCTGGTCACAGCGGGGTCGTAGGTGACGAGCACGACCTCGTTATGCCCGGTGCGCCCGGTGCAGACCTCCTGGTAGGTCGGGTTCGGCGTGCCGCCCCCGGCGTAGCCGACGGCGGTCGACCAGACCCCGGGCTGGCGCCAGAACATGCGCTCGACGCCCCAGAAGCAGCCCATGCCGAAGATCGCCCGCGCGAATCCCTCCGGCACCGGCCCCTGGATCGGGTTTCCGTTCACGAAATGCGTCTCGGCGGTCGGGATCGGATCGGGTCGGCCCGGCAGGGTCTCGCCCTTCGCGGGCATCTCGCGCAGCTTCAGCAGGCCAAATACCATCTCCGTCTCCTCTCATGTCTCGGAAAGATCATCCTGGACGATGATGTAAGTCCTCGGAGACGGTTTCCAAGACGGCCTCCTCGTCGGGCATCAGCCCCGCGACGAACCGCCAGCCGGCCCAGGCCGCGATGGTGCCGACGATCACCCCGGCGGCGGCCTGGCCGTAGAGCACGCCGGGGGCGCCGAAGGCGCGCGACATCGCCCAGGCGGCGGGCAGGAGCACGAAGCCGTCGCGCGCCCAGTTGAAGCCGGTGGACCAGAGCGGCCGGCCGAGCGTGTTGAAGGCGGAATTGGCGACGAAGAGCGCGCCGGTGAAGATGAACCCGCCGGCGGCGATGCCGACGAAGGCGTCGACCACCACCGCGCCCTCGTGGCCGAGGCGGAACAGCGTCACGACGAGCTCGCGCGTCGCGAACAGGATCGCCCAGGCGGCGAGCGTGTAGGCGAAGCAGAAGAGCACGCTGTCGCGATAGACCCGGCGCACGCGCGGCATCAGCCCGGCGCCGTAGTTCTGCCCGAGGATGCCGCCGATCGCGCCCGAGAGCGCGAAGATGCCGCCGAAGGCGAGCACGGTCAGCCGCGAGATCACCGCGAAGCCCGCCACCGCGCCGTCGCCGAAGGCGGCGATGAAATGGGTGAGCAGCGCGTTGCCGAAGGGGGTCGACATCTGCGTCATGATCGCCGGCAGCGCGATCACCGCGAAAGGGGCGAGGATCGGCCGGAAATCGGCGATCCCCATCCGCGCCAGCACCCCGTGCACCCCGATCAGGTACCAGAGCGCGAGGATCCCGACGCCGACGCGGGCGATCACCATGACCCAGGCCGCCCCGTCGATGCCGAGGTCGAGCGTGAAGATGAAGATCGGATCGAGCAGCATCGCGACGATCCCGGCGATCATCGTGACCAGCATCGCGCGCCAGGCGTCGCCCATCGCGCGCAGGATCGCGCCGCCGCACATGCCGATCGCCATCAGCGGCATCGAGGGCAGGGTGATGACGAGAAAGCGGTCCGCGATGTCGAGCGTGGCGCCGCTCGCCCCGGCGTAATGGAGGATCTGGCGCCGGAACAGCATCACGACGACGACGAGCGCCACCTGGCTTACCAGGGTGATGGCGATCGCGCCGGTCGAGAGCCGGCGCGCCCGGGCGATGTCGCCCTCGCCGAAGGCGCGGCTGACCAGCGCGGTGGTCGCGATCGCGAGGCCGATGCCGATCGAGATGATGAAGAACTGGATCGTCCAGGCGAAGCCCAGCGCCGCCATCAGCGCCTCGTCGCGCAGGCGCGAGATCCAGAACAGCGTCGCGGTGTCGATCAGGAACATGAAGGTGAGCCCGGCGGCGCCGGTCAGCGTCATCCGGATCACATGGCTCATGGTCGAGCCTTCGAGGAAACGCGCGTGCGACATCAGCGGATCGCCCTCCCGGGGCCGTCCGATGGTCGCGAAAATGGAAATACCTCGGCGCGCGGCGCGCGCGAAACTACTGGATGCACGAATTAACCTGACAAATGCGCGGGGTATCCGGCCATCCTAAACGAAGCGCCCCGGGGCTGGCGAGCATTTAGTTTCGCATGGGCGGATTTCCGGCAGCCGGCGGGCGCTTCGGGCCGCGTTCCAGCCGGGCGGGACCGGGCGTTCCCGGCCTATTCGGCCCATTCCGGATCGGCGGTGAAGGCGACGGTCAGCCAGCGGTGCCGCTCGTCGCCGCCGATCGCGGCGCCGACCGCGTCGCGGAGCGCGTCCCAGTGCTCGAGCGGCCGGGGCGGCGCGCCCGGCGGCACGAGGAAATAGAGCTCGATCTGCGTCGCCTTGCCGAATTCCGCGACATAGGCCCGGTAGCCGAGGAACCCCTGCTCGCGCGTCACCCGCGCGGCGACGCCGTCGACCTCGGCGCGAAGCGCGGCCGGGGTGACGAGCAGCACCTCGCGCACCGCCTGGGCGAGCTCGCGCAGGGGCACCGGCAGGATCGCGAGCGCCACCACGCTGAGCGCGAGCGGGTCGACATAGGGCACGAACCACTCCCAGTCCGAGCCCCGGAGCGGCCGGGCGATCGCGAAGGCGATGAGCAGCGCCGCGGTGACGCCGCCCGACATGATCCAGCCCTTGGTGTCGAGCGCGACGAGATCGGAGACGAGCACCCGGTTCCGCAGCCGCCCGAAGACCGCCATCGTCACGCAGACGACGAGCGTCACGGCGGCGTAGACGAGCGCCGGGCCGAGCTCGACCGCCTGCCCGCCGGCGAGGATGCCCTTCACGCCGTTGACGAAGGCGTAGATCGCGATCGCGACGAGCAGGAAGCCGTCGACCAGCACCACGAGCGGCTCGAGATGCCAGAGCCCCATGTTGAACCGCTCGCCGAGCCGCCGGCCGGCGCGGCCCGCGCTGGTCGCGCGCAGGATGAGATGCGACACGAGAAGCGCGAGCAGCGTCATGCCCGAGTCGACCACCGAATAGATGCCGTCGAAGACGATGGCGCTCGATCCCGAGGCGAGGCCCATGATCACGCCGAAGGCCGCGACGAAGAGCGTCGCCGCGAGCGACAGCGAGAGATACCGTTGCTCGGTCAAAAGGCCCGCCTCCTCCGCTCCGCCCGCGCGTGACCCGCAGCCTAGCCATGCCGGCGCCGAAGGCCAGCGGGATCGGGGAGGCCGTCGGGCCTTTTCCGGAGCGATGGGACCGGCCAGGCGCCTCGCGCCGGCCGGTCGACGCGGGTCTCAGGACGCGCCGGCGCCCTGCCCGGCCAGCGCGCGCCGCCGCTCGAGCACGACCTCGCCCGCGACGGGATCGGTGACGCCGAGATCGCCGCCGAGCTCCTCGAGATGCCCGCGCACCCGGTCGAGCATCGCGATCATCGCCGGCCGCGCGGCGACCAGCGCCGGCATGTCGTCCCATTCGCCGACGACGCAGAAATCGCGCTCGCCGGTCCGCACGATCGCGACCGAGCGCATGCCCGGAAAGGATTCGAGCGCCGCCGCGCGATGCGCGTCGAGGTAGTCCTCGACCCGCCCCGGTTTCACGCGCATTCGGACCAAATTGAAGGCCGTCATTCTCGCCCCCTCGTCAGCATCGCCCGAGCGGGCATCCGGACCGCGGCCCGGATCCCAGGCGCCGACCCCAGCCTCCCCGGGCGATCCGGCCGGCGGCGGGAGTATAGCACCGCCGCCAGGGCCGGGCGCGAACGATCCCGCGACCGACCGGCCCGCGAGCCACCGGCCCGCGCGGCTCAGCGCCAGCCGAGGGCCGGCGCCACGTGGGTCAGGATCGCCTCGATCACATGGGCGTTGTAGGCGACGCCGAGCTGGTTCGGCACGGTCAGGAGCAGCGTGTCCGCCTCGGCGATCGCCTCGTCCCTGGCGAGCTCGGCGACGAGCTTGTCCGGCTCGGCCGCGTAGGAGCGGCCGAAGACCGCGCGGGTGTCCGCGTCGAGATAGCCGATCGAATCGGAGCTTTCGCCCGAGCGGCCGAAATAGGCGCGGTCCTGGTCGTTCATGATGGCGAAGATCGAGCGGCTGACCGAGACGCGCGGCGCGCGCGCGTGGCCGGCGGCCTTCCACGCCTCGCGATAGGCGCGGATCTGCTTGGCCTGCTGCACGCTGAGCGGCTCGCCGCTCTCGTCGAACTTCAGGGTCGAGCTCTGTAGGTTCATCCCGAGCTTCGCGGCCCAGACAGCGGTGGCGTCGGTCGCGGCGCCCCACCAGATCCGCTCGCGCAGCCCCTCGGAATAGGGCTCGAGCCGGAGCAGGCCCGGCGGATTGGGGAACATCGGCCGCGGGTTCGGCTTCGCGAAGCCCTCGCCGCTCAGGAGCTGGAGGAAGACCTCGGTGTGGCGGCGCGCCATGTCGGCGTCGGTCTCGCCCTCGGCGGGCTGATAGCCGAAATGCCGCCAGCCGTCGATCACCTGCTCGGGCGAGCCGCGGCTGAGGCCGGGCTGCAGCCGTCCTCCGGCGATCAGGTCCGCGGCGCCCGCGTCCTCGGCCATGTAGAACGGGTTCTCGTAGCGCATGTCGATGACGGCGGTGCCGATCTCGATCCGGCTGGTCCGCGCGCCGACCGCCGCGAGCAGCGGGAAGGGCGAGGCGAGCTGCCGGGCGAAATGGTGGACGCGGTAATAGGCGCCGTCCGCGCCGAGCTCCTCGGCCGCGACGGCGAGATCGATCGACTGCAGGAGCGCGTCCCCGGCCGAGCGCGTGCCCGAGCCCGAGGACGGCGACCAGTGGCCGAAGGAGAGGAATCCGATCTTCTTCAACGTCATGCTCCGATCCATTGACCGCCGCGGGGGGGCGCCCGCCCAACCTAGGCCCGGTTCGCCCGGATGCAAGGCGCGCTCAGGACATTCCCGGGCCGCCGGGCAGGTCGGCCTCGGTCAGCCCGGGCATCGGCTGGTTGCAGGCGATGTTCGCGACGGCCATGCCGGCGGCGGTGGCCCTCGCATGGACCTTCCCGGTCCGGAGCGCGGGCATGGGCGGCGGTGTCGTGGGCGCGCTCCTCGCGCCGGGGGACGCGGAAGCGGGCGGCGGGGCGCGATGCCCGGCCGCCCGGCGGGATCAGGCCTCGACGAAGGCCAGCAGATCGGGGTTCAGGATGTCGGCCTGCGTCGTCAGCATCCCGTGCGGGAGGCCCGGATAGGTCTTGAGCGACCCGTTCGGGAGCAGCTTGGCGCTCAGCCGGCCCGAGGCGTCGATCGGCACGATCTGGTCGTCCTCGCCGTGCAGCACGAGCGTCGGCACGGTGATCGCCTTCAGGTCCTCGGTCTGGTCGGTCTCGGAAAAGGCCTTGATGCCCTCGTAATGCGCCTTGGCGCTTCCGGTCATGCCCTGCCGCCACCAGTTGTCGATCGCGCCCTGAACGACGGTCGCGCCGGGGCGGTTGAAGCCGTAGAAGGGCCCCGCGGCGAGGTCGATGAAGAATTGCGACCGGTTCGCCGCGAGCCCGGCGCGCAGGCCGTCGAAGACCTCGATCGGGGTGCCGTTCGGGTTCGCCCCGGTCTTCAGCATCAGCGGCGGCACGGCGCTGACGAGCACCGCCTTGGCGACGCGTCCCTGCGGCTCGCCATGCCGGGCGACGTAGCGCGCCACCTCGCCGCCGCCGGTCGAATGGCCGATGTGGACGGCGTCGCGAAGATCGAGATGCGCCATCACCGCCGCGGCGTCGGCCGCGTAATTGTCCATGTCGTGGCCCTCAGAGACCTGGGCCGAGCGGCCATGGCCGCGGCGGTCGTGGGCGATGGTGCGATAGCCCTTTTGCAGGAAGAACAGGATCTGCGCGTCCAAGTCGTCCGAGCTGAGCGGCCAGCCGTGGTGGAACACGATCGGACGCGCGTCCCTCGGGCCCCAGTCCTTGTAGAAGATCTCCGTCCCGTCGTTCGTGGTGATCGTCGGCATCTGGTTTCTCCGCGCTGACGTTGCTTCGATGGCGGGGACCCTACGCGCCGGGCCCCCGGGCGGAGAATCCTACGCTCGGATCGCCGCGCTATACGAAGGTTTGGGGTGGCGCGCGGTCGTCCAGGATCACCGCGAGCAGCCGCGCGATCTCGTCGCAATCGACCGGCTTCTCGAGGAATCCGGCGGCGCCGGCCTCGAGGACCCGGGCGCGCACCGCGGCGCGCGGAAACGCGGTCATGAAGATCATCGGGACCGGCCGGCCGGAGGCGATCAGCCGCGCCTGCAGCGCGTCGCCCGACAGCCCCGGCATCTGGATGTCGGTGATCAGGCAGTCGGGATCCGCCTCGGCCGCCGCGAGAAACGCCTCGCCGGAGCCATAGGCGCGCGCCGCGTGGCCGAGCGAGCGCACGAAGCTCGTCAGGGCCTCGCGCACCCCCGGGTCGTCGTCGAGGATCGCGATCGTGGCTGGGCGGTTCATGGTCGGTCTCCGTCGCGCATCGGGCGCACGCGGGAACGTTCGATGCCTGGCTTCATTCCGGGAGCATAGGACCGCGGCGCGGCACGCGGAATCATACAGAGGTTTGGCCGCCTCGCGGCGCCGGCAGGCCGAGCGCCTCGGCCTGGCGCACGAGATCGGCGAGGCTTCGCGCGTCCATCTTGCGCATGGCGTGGCCGCGGTGGATCTTCACCGTGATCTCGCTCAGGCCCATCAGTCCCGCGACCTGCTTGTTCATCAGGCCGGTGACGACATGGCCCATGACCTCGCGCTCGCGCGGGGTCAGCGTCTCGAACCGCTCGCGCAAGCCGTCGAGGGCCGCGCTCTCCGCCCGCCGGGCGCGGTCGCGCTCGATCGCCGCGGCGACGGCGTCGAGCATGTCCTGATCGCGGAACGGCTTGGCGAGGAAGTCGACCGCCCCCGCCTTCATCGCGCGCACGGTCATCGGGATGTCGCCGTGGCCGGTCATGAAGACGATCGGAAGCCCGGTGCCGATCCGCGCGAGCTGGTCCTGCACGTCGAGGCCCGAGAGCCCCGGCAGGCGCACGTCGAGCACGAGGCAGCCCGGCCCCTCCGGCGGCGGCGCGGCGAGCAGATCGGCCGGCGCGGCGAAGATCCGCGTCGCGAGCCCGACCGAGCGGAACAGGCTGTCGAGCGCGACGCGCACCGCGGGGTCGTCGTCGACGATCACCACGGTGCCGGTATCGGGGTCTTCGGTCATGCGCTGCGCGCCTCCTCCCGCGCGGGCAGGATCAGCCGGAAGGTGGCGCCCCGCCCCGGCGCGCTTTCGGCCACGAGCTTGCCGCCATGCGACTCGGCGGTCGAGCGGCAGATCGCGAGGCCCATGCCCATCCCCGCCGTCTTGGTGGTGAAGAATGGCGTGAAGAGCCGTTCCAGATCCTCTGGCGCGATCCCGGGGCCGGAATCGGCGACCGCGATCTCGACCCCCTCGGGCGCCGGGGCCACGCGGATCGCGAGCCGCCGGGGGCCCGGTGTCCCGGCCATCGCCTGGGCGGCGTTCAGCGCGAGATTGACCAGCACCTGCTGGAGCGCGACCCGGTCGCCCCGGACCGGCGGCAGGCCGGCGGCGACCCGCGTCTCGACCTGGATCTCGGCCCGGGCGATCTCGCGCGCGACGAGGCGCAGCGCCTCCTCGACCAGCTCGGCCGGCGCGAGGGTGGCCCGGCTCTCCGGCGCCTTGCGCAGGAAGCCCCGGATCCGCGCGACGATCTCGCTCGCCCGGCGCCCCTCGCCGACGATGCGCGCGAGCCCCGCCTCGACCTCGCCGAGATCGGGCTCGGGCCGGCGCAGCCAGCGCAGCGCCGCCTCGCCGTTGGTCACCACCGCCATCAGGGGCTGGTTCACCTCGTGCGCGATCGAGGCCGAGAGCTCGCCCAGCGTCGCCACCCGCGCCGCGTGCGCGAGATCCGCCTGCGCGGCGAGCAGCGCGTCCTGCGCCTGCCGCCGCTCGGTCAGGTCCACGACGAAGACGAAGACGTCACCGTCGGTTTCGCCGGGCCCGGGGAAGTTGATGCCGAACATCACCGGCACGCGGCCGCCGTCGCAGCGCGCGACCTCGGTCTCGCCCTCGAGGAACCGCTCGCCGCGCAGGAAGGCGCCGAGGACCGCGACGAAGCTCGTGTCATCGCCGGTCAGGATGTCGTCGACCGAGGCGCGCGTCTCCTCGCCGATGCCGATCATCGCGCGGAAGGCCGGGTTCACGCGCACGATCCGGGCGTTGCGCCGGGTGCGCGGCAGGAGCTCGGGATCGGCGGCGAGCGCGGCGGCGAGCCCCTCCGCGTCGCGAAGGCCCAGCCGGTCGAAATCGGCGCGGACCGCGCTCCAGTCCTCCTCCACGACGCCGACCCGGCTGCCCTCGAACATCCGGCGATAGCGCCGCTCGCTCTGCACCAGCGCGGCGAGGGCGGCGTGCCGCCCGGTGACGTCGGTATTGGTCTCGAGCACGCCGATCACCTGGCCCATCCGGTCGGTGCGGGGCGCCCAGCGGCTTTCGACCACGATCTCGGCCCCGGTCCGGGTGCGGTGGCGCAGCGTGCCCTCCCAGCGCCCGGTCTCGGCGAGCGTCTTCTCCACCTCGGGCCGGGGCATCGGATAGCGCGTCGAGAGCAGCGCGTCGGCGTTCTCGCCCACCGCCTCCTCGGCGCTCCAGCCATAGGCCTGTTCGGCGGCGCGGTTCCAGAAGGTGATGGTTCCGGCGGGATCGCGCATGAAGATCATGTCGTGCGAGATGTCGATGAGCCGCGCGGTCGCGGTCAGCCGCTCGGTCGTGGCGCGGTTCTCGAGCGACAGGACCGCGGTGATGGCGATAGCCGCGACGCTGACAAGCGCGCGGATGCTCGGCGCGCCGACATGTCCGATCCCGTGCGACGCGACATAGGCGACGAGGGTGAAGGCGAGCCCGGCGAGACCGGCGGCGACGATATCCCCCCGGCGCCCGGTCCGCGCGGCGATGAGCACCACGACGACGTAGAGCACGGCGACCGCGCCCTCCAGCGGCGAGAGCGCGTCGACGAGAAAGATGAGGAGCGTGAGCGCGGCCGCCGCGGCGCGCAGCAATCCGCGGCTCAGGGGCGCGCCGGCCGGGGCGGGCCGCGGGGGATCGGGCGTCGCGGGCAAGAAGACCTCGGAAGCTGACGCGCCAGTGTTAGCGGCCCCCGGCGCCGATGTCCCGGCCTTTGTCCCCGGCCTCCGGTCCCGGGCGACGCCGGAAGCCACCCTAAACGGAGGTATGAGGCGGGCAAACGACCGGGCGATTCGACGTAGGCCCGCGCGGGGCGTAGCCTGCTCCACGCCGGACGTCCCCGGCGATCGAAGGAGACCCTCCATGACCGATCCCGCGCAGACCCGCGAAGCGCCGCTCCGGACCCCGACTGACCTCGGGGCGAACGCCGCGAAGGACATCGCCGCCGCGCTCAACGGCGTGCTCGCCGACATGTTCGCGCTCTATCTGAAGACCAAGAACTTCCACTGGCACATGTCCGGCCCGCATTTCCGCGACTGGCACCTGATGCTCGACGAGCAGGGCGACCAGATCTTCGCCACCACCGACGCGCTGGCCGAGCGGGCGCGCAAGCTCGGAGAGACCACGCTGCGCTCGATCGGCCATGTCGCGCGGCTGCAGCGTCTGGCGGACAACGACGCCGATTACGTGACGCCGACGGACATGATCGCCGAGCTCGCCGAGGACAACCGGCGGATGGCGGGCTTCCTGCGCGCCGCGCATGGCACCTGCGAGGCGCATGGCGACGTCGCCTCCACGAGCCTGATCGAGGTCTGGATCGACGAGGCCGAGCGCCGCGCCTGGTTCCTGTTCGAAACCACCCGCGCCCAGCGCTGAGGAGGCCGAGATGTCCGAGACGTCCGCGCTCCCGCCCGGCACCCCGGCCCCGGATTTCACGCTGCCGGCGGCGCCCGACCAGACCGTCACGCTCGCCGATCTGCGCGGCCAGCCGGTGATCCTCGCCTTCTATCCCGCCGACTGGAGCCCGGTCTGCGGCGATCAGATGGCGCTCTACAACGAGATCCTGCCCGAGTTCCAGAAGGCCGGCGCGCGGCTTCTCGGCATCTCGGTCGACGGCGTCTGGTGCCACGCGGCCTTCGCGGCGGATCGCAGGCTGCGCTTCCCGCTGCTCGCGGATTTCGAGCCGAAGGGCGCGGTCGCCCGCGCCTACGGCGTCTATCGCGCGCGGGAGGGGATCTGCGAGCGCGCGCTCTTCGTGATCGACGCGGACGGGATCATCCGCTGGAGCTTTGTCTCGCCGATCGGCGTCAACCCGGGCGCCGACGGCATCCTCGCGGCGCTCGACGGGCTCGCCGCGCCGGCGGAGGACGCGCGATGAGCCGGCTCGCGATCCCGGTCGGCCCGGCTGACCACGTCCAGGGCCCCGCCGACGCGCCGGTGACGATCGTGGAATACGGCGACTACGAATGCCCGTATTGCGGCGAGGCATATCCGGTCCTGAAGGCACTGGTCCGCGCCGCCGGACCCGGGCTCCGCTTCGTCTTCCGCGACTTCCCGCTCGCCGAGACGCACCCGCATGCGACGCGCGCGGCGCAGTTCGCGCAGGCGGCGGGCGCCGCGGGCCGGTTCTGGGAGGCGCATGACCTGCTCTACGAGCACCAGTCCGCGCTGCGCGACGCCGACCTCCTCAGCTATGGCGCGCGACTCGGTCTCGACGCCGCGGCGCTCCGCGCGGCCTTCGAGGGCGGCTTCGACGCGCGCATCCGGGAGGATTTCATCGGCGGCGTCCGGAGCGGCGTGAACGGGACGCCGACGCTCTTCGTCAACGGACAGCGCTACGACGGGCCGCGCGACCTCGCGAGCCTCGAGGCGCTGGTCGCGGCGGTCGGCGCGGAAGCGGGCTGAGCACGGCCTACCCCTTTCGCGTCGCGCCCTCGATCCGATGCGCCGGCCGCCCGCGCCGGGATCCCGGCGAGAATGGCCGCGCGGGCGCCGATCGCATCGGCCGCGTCCGCGCATCGCAAGGCGGGGAGCGGGGCGCATGTGGGTGGAGGCGATCGACGACATAGCGGCGTTCCGCGCGTCGCGCCCGGCCTGGGAGGCGCTCTACGCCCGCGATCCGGACGGCCAGATCTTCCTGTCGCACCGCTGGCTCGAGACCTGGTTCACCTTCGCCAAGCCCCGCTGGCTCGTGCTGACGGCGCGGCCGGCGCGGGGGAGCGGCGATCCGCTGGGCTTCTTCCCGCTCCGGCTGCGCCGCCCGGCCAGGCCGGGCGCGGCGCCGACCCTGGTCCCGGCCGGGGCGAGCCTCGCCGATTACACGGGGTTCCTCTGCGCGCCGGAGGCGGAGGCGGAGGTGGCCCGGGCCTTCGGCCAGGCGCTCCCCCGGCTCGGCCTCCGCGCGGATCTCGACAACCTGCTCCTCTCCGAGCGGCGCTTCGCGAGTTTCACCCGCGCCGCCGCCGCGACCGGGGCGCGGGTCACCGACCGGCCGGGCACCGACAACCACGACGGGATCGACCTCTCGACCGCGCCCCGCGCCGCGCTGCCCGGCGATTGGGAGACCTTCCTCGAAACCCGGATGAGCGCGAATTCGCGGCAGAAGGCCCGGCGCTTCCTGCGCCGGCTCGACGGCGATCCGGCGCTTTCGGTGCGCTCGGCGACCGGGGCGAGCCTCGGTCGCGACCTGGGGATCCTGATGGCGCTCTGGGAAACCGCCTGGGCCAGCCGGAAGGGCGACAATCTCGCGCGCGTGGCGCGGACCATCCGCCAGGGGGTCGCGGCCTTCCACGCCGCCGGGCTGCTCGATCTGCGCCTGCTCTGGCGCGACGGAACGCCGCTCGCCGCGCACGCGCTCTACGTCGACCCGGTCAGGCGCGCGCTCTATTTCAGCGTCGGCGCCTGCGACAAGACGGCGCGGTCGCCGCCGCCGAGCTTCCTGCTCCATTGCGAGGCGCTGCGCCGGGCGATCGCCGAGGGGTACCGGTGCTACGACTTCATGCGCGGCGACGAGGCGTACAAGTTCTCCTTCTGCGACGACTCGCGCCGGCTGCGCCATGTGAGCCTCGGAATCGCGGCGCGGGCGGGCGGGCATTCCTCTCCCGGAGGACCCGGGGCCGGCCCGATGCCTCCTGCGTGTCCGGAAGCTTCTCCGGAAGACGTAGCACCGCCCGGGGGACCGTGACCGGGGCGGCGCATCGGAAGTAACGGAGATAATAATCTCCTCATCCGTTCGAGAATAAAGCCGGTATCATCAGGCCGATTTGCCGTTGATCCGGTCCGAAGTTAGATTTCCGCTCGGGGAGCTCAGGCGAGTTCGGGGTTTACCAGGCGGCGCCGACGGCGGGTTGCTTCGCATCCGGGCGGGAGTGGGCGTCCGGATCGGCCCGTCGAAGGCGCGCCGTCGTTCTTCCACGTCGGCCCCCCTCCGGCGCGCGGCCACGCGCGCGGTCCGCGACCGGAGCCAGGAAGTCAGAGGGGAACAGGGGAGGCTGATGATGAGGACGAAGGGATTCGCCAAGGTGAGCACGCCATTCAAGCCGGCCGAGCTCGCCTATATCGGCGCCGTGACCAAGGAGATGCAGATCCTGCTCAACGCCGGACTGCGCTCGGAAACGGCGTTCGAGGCCGCGCTGGTCAAGCTCGATGCCAAGGCGGAGAAGCTCTACCAGTTCCTGCAGAAGGTCGCTCCGAAGGCGCTCGTCGCGGATGACACGCCCTTGTCGCTGCACGCCGAGGTGGCGAGCGACGCGATCGGCACCAACACGGTGGCGAAGACCGGCCTGGCCGCGACCCTGGTCGAGCGGCCGCTCTATTCCGTCGCCCTCGCGAGCGCGACCTCGCTCGCCGCCGCCGACGGCGACGACGCCTTCGCCTTCGCCTCGTCCTTCACCGGGGCGGCGGGCGCGGATTTCGCCTATACGCGGACGAGCAGCGTCACGGGCTCGAACTTCCAGATGAGCAAGGAAGTCATGGTCGCGCTCGACTTCTCCTTCCTCGAGCTCGCCGGAGTGAAGCTCACGAAGGACGTCAGCGTCACGGCGGACCGGATCCGCGCGGAGGTCGGCGAGGGCAACGTCGCGACGGCCGAGGTCGACCTGCTGGCGCGCGGCGAGCACACCGCGGTGATCGCGGACGTCAGCGTCGTCACGATCGAGGATTTCTTCTCGAGCTCGGCGGTGACGGCGGATCTCTTCATCGCCTGAACGCGCGACGACGCGGCATCGGGAGGGGCGGCGGAGGCGACTCCGGCGCCCTTCGGCCGTCCGGACGGCGCGAACGCGCGCGCCGGCGGACGCCGCGCCCCGGGGATGGCAGGTGGAGCGGATATCGCGAGGCTTACGCCGGGAGCGGAGGCGAACCCGATCCGGCTACCCCCTTCGCCCGATGGCGCTGACCGGATGGATGAGGCGGTCGCGACAACGGCTATCTCACCCAAAGATACCGATAAATGCCCGCGTTCCCATCATATTCTCGCCGACGCCGGATCGGACACGGCCTCTGATTTAAGGGAGAAAGACCATGAGCAACAATCACGGCTTCGATTATTACAAGGACCTCGACATCGAGGTCGACGTGGATCTGGACTTCGACGTCGACGTGGATGTGAAGGTTGACAAGGACATCGATATCGACATCGACGTCAAATCCGACGTCGATCTCGACGGCAACACGGCCGAGCTCACCCTCGACGTCCAGGCGATCGGCGGCGATACGGACGTCGAAGCCATCGTCACCGTGCTGACCGTCGAGAACGAGCTGTCTTCGATCAGCCTCTGGGCCTTCTCGGCGGCCGATTGAGGGCGAACGCGGGTGCTCGCAGGCCGATGGGAACCGGCGGCCTAGGGATCGCCGGTATCTAGCGGACCGCGAACCCCACACCACCCCTCCGCGGTCCGTAGGAGCGCCGGTCGCAATTACCGCGGCCGGCGCTCCGCGCGTTTTCGCGCCCCCCGACGAGTCGGTCGCGGAGACGGATCCCCGGCGCGGCGCCCCTATCGGTGGGCGTAGGCCCCCCGCCGCTACCCCATCAGGTGAACTTGCGGAACAGCGGCGGCGCTGGACATTCTGCGACCCAAGGAAGCTCGCATTTCGGGCTTGGGGGGACAAAATGGCCACTTACACCGGCACCAATGGCGTCAACTCGATTCAGATCCGGACGGCGGGCGCGCATCTCGCCTATGGCCTCGGCGGCAACGATTCGATCATCGTCCAGGTCTCCGCGCTCGCGACCGGCGACGCGGGAGACACGCTCTACGGCGGCCAGGGCAACGACGTGATCACCGCCGCCGGGACCAACGACGTCCTTTACGGCGACGACGGCGACAACGGAGCTTCCGGCGGGAACGATGTCCTGAACGGCGGCTCCGGTAACGACACGATCCATGGCGAGGCCGGGGCGGACGACCTGCTCGGCGGCCTCGGCGACGACGTTCTCCACGGCGGCGCCGGGAACGACCTGCTCTCGGGCAGCAACGGCGACGACCAGCTGCACGGCGGCGACGGCGACGACACGATCGTCACCGGCACCGGCGACCACGTGGTCACCGGCGGCGCGGGCGATGACGAGATCATCGCCTCGGGCGGCGTCGACGTGCTGAACGGCGACGCGGGCAACGACAAGATCATCGCCGGCGACGGCGCCGACGATGTCCGGGGCGGCGACGGCGCCGACGACATCGACGGCGGCGGCGGCGACGACCGCCTGTTCGGCGACGCGGGCGACGACCTGTTCCGCCACGGCCTCGGCGCCGACCAGATCGACGGCGGCGCCGGCGCCGACACGGTGACCTACGCCGCCGCCGCGAGCGGGGTCGGCGTCGACCTCGCCACCGGCGGGACGACGGGCGCGAGCGGCGGCGACACGCTGACGGCGGTCGAGTCGGTGATCGGGACCGGATTCGCCGACGTGCTGATCGGCGACGGCGCCGCCAATACCTTCGAGGGCGGCGACGGCGCGGACGGGCTCGACGGCCGCGACGGCGCGGATCGCCTGTTCGGCGGCCTCGGCCTCGACACGCTGCTCGGCGGCGGGGGAGACGACAGCCTCGAGGGCGGCGACGGCGACGACCAGCTCGACGGCGGCGCGGGGGCGGACACGCTCGAGGGCGGGCTCGGGATCGACGCGCTGTTCGGCCGCGCCGGCGCGGACCGGATCAGCGGCGGCGACGGCGACGACCAGATGGACGGCGGCGAGGACAACGACCTGCTGTCGGGCGGTCTCGGCCTCGACATCATCCTCGGCGGCGACGGCCTCGACACGCTCGACGGCGGCGCGGGCGACGACCAGCTCGACGGCGACGCGGGCGACGACGTCTTCATCGGCCGCGAGAACGACGGCGCCGACCTCTTCGTCGGCGACCTCGGCTTCGATCTCGTCAATTACGAGGCCAGCGCGGCCGGGGTCTATGTCCAGCTGACCAGCGCCGGCACCACGACGGCGCCCGCGACAAACGCGCTCAACGGCACGCCGAACGCGGCGGCGGGGGACCGGTTCGCCTCGACGATCGAGGGCGTGGTCGGCGGCGCCGGCAACGACCTCCTGGTCGGCTTCGACGGGTCGCAGACCTTCGTCACCGGCGGGGGAAACAACCAGCTCCAGGGCGGCAACGACGCGGACACGCTGATCGGCACCGCCGGGACCAATTCGCTGGTGGGCCAGGCCGGCGGCGATACGCTGATCGGCATGGGCGGCACAAACACCATGTCGGGCGACTCGACCGGCAACCCGATCGCGACCGACAGCTACGTCTGCCTCGGCGGGCTTAGCTACATCTCCAACGCCCAGTTCGCCACCTCGGGCGGCAACCCGATCTGGGCCGACGCGCTCTACGTGCGCGCCGGCACGGCCTTCAGCCTCGTCACCTCCGCCTCCTTCACCGGGACCTCGGAATGGTACCTGCGCGGGCTGAACAGCCAGGCGGAAAGCTGGGTCCGGCTCGGGGTCCTCAACGACACGACGGTCACGACGGACAACACGACCGCCAATTCGCTGGCGAGCCTCGTCCTCGCGCGAACGCTGGTCGCGAACCCGGCGAATTACGACGACTACCTGCTCGGCTGACGGTCGCGGCCCCGCGCGCCACCGGTGACAGCCATGTCGCACTCCGCTCAGCCGAACGTGCTGACCGAGGCCGTCCGCAGGTGCCGCGGCGCCTTCGGCACGCTGGCCCTGTTCAGCTGCTGCATGAACCTGCTCATTCTCGCGGGCCCGCTCTACATGCTCCAGGTCTACGACCGGGTGCTGTCGAGCGGCCGCGTCGAGACGCTGGTCATGCTCACCATCCTGCTCGCCGCGGCCCTGATGACCTGGGCCGCGCTCGAGAGCCTGCGCACCGCGGTCACCGTCCGCCTCGGCGCGTGGTTCAACCAGGTGCTCGGCCCCTGCTACATCGACAGCGGCGTGCGCGCCCGGCTCGACGGACGTCCCGCGGGCGGCCAGGCGTTCCGCGACCTGAGCCAGATCCAGTCGTTCATGGCGACCAACGGCATGACGGCGTTCTTCGACATCCCCTGGACGCCGCTCTTCATCGCCGTGATCTGGATGTTCCACCCCTGGCTCGGCGCCTTCGCGCTCGCCTCGGCCCTGCTCCTGCTGGCCGTGACCTTCGCGAACGAGATCCTGACGCGGGAGTCGCTGCGCCGCGCGACGGAGGGCCAGCTCGCGGCGACGCAGATCGCCGAGATGACGATCCGCAACGCCGAGCCGGTCTGGGCGATGGGCCTCGGCCCCGCGCTCACCGACCGCTGGATCCGGCGCAACGCCGAGAGCCAGGGCGCGCTCTTCGTCTCGAGCCGGCGCGGCGGCGTCGCCTCGGGCGTCGCGAAATTCCTGCGCATGTTCCTGCAGAGCGGCATCCTCGCCCTCGGCGCGCTCCTGGTGATCCGGGGTCAGGCGAGCCCCGGCGTGATGATCGCGGGCTCGATCCTGCTCGGCCGGGCGCTGGCGCCGGTCGATACCGCGACCTCGGCCTGGAAGAGCTTCTCGACCGCGCGGCTCGCCTATGGCCGGCTGCGCGCCCAGGCGGAGATCTATCCGCCGGAGCGGCGCAGGCTCTCCCTGCCCGCCCCGCGCGGCGGGCTCGTCGTCGCCGATCTCACCGTCTTCGTCGGTCCCGAGCCGGTGCTGCGCCGGGTGTCCTTCGACGCCGCCGCCGGGGAGGCGGTCGCGGTGATCGGCCCCTCGACTGCGGGCAAGAGCACGCTCTGCCGCGCGATCGTCGGGCTGGTCGAGCCGCGCTCCGGGACGATCCTGCTCGACGGGATCGACATCCATCTCTGGAACCCGGACGAGCTCGGCCCGCATCTCGGCTACCTGCCGCAGGAGGTCGGGCTTTTCCCCGGCACGGTGCGGGAGAACATCGCGAGGATGGGCGAAGCCGGGGATGCCGGGGTGATCGAGGCGGCCGAGCTCGCCCACGCGCATGACATGATCGGCAAGATGGCGAACGGCTACGAGACGCTGGTCGGCGACGGCGGCGCGGGGCTCTCGGGCGGCCAGCGGCAGCGGATCGGGCTCGCCCGCGCGGTCTTCGGGCGCCCGTCGCTGATCGTGCTCGACGAGCCGAACGCCAATCTCGACCAGGCGGGCGAGGCCGCGCTCGCCGAGGCGATCGGCGAGCTCAAGCGCCGCGGCGCGACGCTCTTGATCGTCGGGCACCGGCCCTCGACGCTCGCCCAGGCGGACAAGATCCTGCTGCTGCGCGAGGGCGCGGTGCAGGCCTTCGGTCCGCGCAACGCGGTGCTCGGCAAGATGCGCGAGGCGGCGCAGGCGCAGGCCGCGACCGAGGCGATCCGCCAGGACGCCTCCCGCGACAGCCTCGAGGCCGCCCTGGCGCCGGCGCCCGATCCCGCCGGGCCGGCCGCCGCCGAACCGGCCGACATCGACGCGGGCGCCGGACCCGAAGCCCGGCGCGAAGGAGGCGCGAGCCATGTCGACAAGCCATGAACCCGTGCCGCGCGGGCCGATCCAGCGCCGCGCGCTCTCGCCCCGGGAGGCGATCCGCGAGCCGCGCCGGGCCGGGCTCGTTGTCATCGCCTGCTTCGTCGCCGGCTTCGGCGCCTGGGCCACGCTCGCGCCGCTCTCGGGCGGCGCGGTGGCGCCCGGCCGGATCGCCCCCGACGGCAGCGTGCGCACCGTCCAGCATCTCGAAGGCGGCATCGTCGACGAGATCCTGGTGCGCGACGGGGAGTTCGTGCCGCGCGGCGCGCCCCTGATCGCGCTGCGCAAGGTCGCGTCGCAGGCCGACGTCGCCACGCTGCTCGACCGCAGGCGCGCGCGGCTCGCCGAGACCGCCCGCCTGGAGGCCGAGCTCGGCGGCCGCGCCACGCTCGCCTTCCCCGCCACGCTCGGGCCCGAGGCGGCGGATGTGATGGCGGCCGAGACCCGCATCTTCCGGGCCCGGAAGGACATGCGTTCGGCGCGCGAGCGGGTGCTCCGGCGACGGATCGACCAGCTCTCGGAGCAGATCCGCGGGTTCGAGGCCCAGGTCGCGAGCGCCGCGTCGCAGCTCGACCTCGTGCGGCAGGAGATCGCGGACAAGACGATCCTGCTCGAGCAGCGCCTGGCGCCCAAGGCCGAGGTCTCGCGGCTGCGCCGCGCCGCCGCCGAGATCGAAGGCTTCCGCGGCCAGCACGTCGCCGCGATCGCGGAGGCGCGCCAGCGGATCGGCGAGACCGAGATCGAGCTCGTTGCCCTCGACGCCGACTGGCTCCAGTCGCTGTCGCAACGCGCGGGCGAGGTGCGGGGGGAACTGGCCGAGATCGACCAGCAGCTCGCCGCGCTGCGGGACGTGCTCGACCGCACGCTCATCACCGCGCCGATCGCCGGCGTGGTCAACGACCTGCGCGTCAGCACGATCGGGGGCGTGATCGTGCCGGGCGAAGACCTGCTCGACCTGGTGCCGACCGAGGAAAATCTGGTGATCGACGTCCGTATATCGCCCCTCGACATCGACATCGTGCAGGTCGGACTGCCGGCGCTGGTCCATCTGACGGCGCTGTCGGGCCGAAGCACGCCCCGGCTATACGGTCGCGTGACAGTTGTTTCCGCCGATCTGGTCTTCGACGAGACGACCAGATCGACCTATTACGACGCCCGCGTCGAGGTTTCTCCCGACGAAGCGCGCGAATTCAAGGCCATGCCGCTTTCGATCGGAATGCCCGCGGAAGTGATCATTGTTTCGCAGGAGCGAACGGCCCTCGAATACCTAATGAAGCCGTTTTTCGATGCGATGGTTCGGGCGGGCCGGGAGGCATGATCGCAAAAGTAAATAAACTTACTATATGTAATCGCGAGTATATGTAGAATATCCAAAGAGGTGTAGCGGTTTCTTTTCAGGTTAAATCAATCGTGTTACTATAAGTCATTGATACGAGTCGCATGAGAAGCAACCGATCCGGGCAAAGTGATCGGCGCGGACCCGCCGGGAAGGATTGGCCGATTGCGCGCCGGCCCGGCGCGCGGCGGGGCAAGGGGTTTGATGCGGAGTGCCCGACGCTCCGCGCATTGGTTTGGGGGACAGATGCAAGAGGTCGTTTCCGGCAGTGACCAGGTCCTGGTCATCGACCAGATGCCGCTGCGTCGCGCCCAGGTGGCGCGGTTTCTCGAATGCTGGGCGCGGGAGCACGGACTGCGGATCGCCTCGAGCAGCATCGCCGAGGTCACGAGCTCCGGGCAGCCGCGCGGCTGCAGGATCCAGCTCCTGAGCCTCTGCGCGGAGGACATCGGCGACGCCGAGCTCTCCGCCGCGTACCGGATGCTGCGCGCGGTCTATCCGAACGCGCCGATCGTCGTGCTCGACAGCGCGGCGCATATCGAATCCGTCCGCTTCGCCTTCAGGATCGGCGCGGCGAGCTACATCCCCTCGACGCTCGAGGCCGACGTGGCGCTCGCCGCGCTGAGCTTCGTGCTCGACGGCGGCTCGTACTTCCCGCTCGACGTCCTGAAGGCGCTGCCGGAATTCCCGCCGGGCGCCCCGCCCCCGCTCCGGCCGACCCATCATCGGATCGCCGAGGAGGTGATCCGGGTCACCGCCGCCCTCCCGCCGAGCCCGCCGACCGAGGAGGAGCGGCCGGAAGCCGGGCCCGACGAATCCGGGTCGCCGCGGGAGATCGGGGACCTGACGCTCCGCCAGCACCAGGTGCTCGAACGGCTGCCGCTCGGCCATTCCAACAAGGAGATCGCGCGCGAGCTCGGCATGTCGGAGGCGACGGTGAAGGTTCACGTCCGCCAGGTGATGAAGCGGCTCGGTGTGGCGAACCGCACCCAGGCCGCCGTCGTCGCGCTGCGGCTGCGCATTCCCGTCACGGTGCGCCGGACGCAATCGTGATCCGGGCCCGCCCCTTCTCGGCCCGACAGGCGCCGCCCCGTCAGGCCGCGGTCCCGCTTCGCCCGCGCGCCGCGCGGACCGCGCGGCGGCGCTGGTACCACGCCCCGAGCGCGTCGATGCTGGCGGCGAGGACGAGGGCGAGGCCGCTCGCGACGAGCTGGACGAAGGGCGGCACGTTGAGCAGCGTGAGCCCGTTGCCGAGGACGCCGAGGAAGAGCCAGGCGAGGAACACGCCGAAGACGCGCCCCCGGCCGCCCGCGAAGGCGACGCCGCCGAGCAGGACGATGGTCAGGATCTGCATCTCGAGCGTGAGCCCGAGCGATCCCGGGGAGGCGCCGTCGAGCCGCGCCGCGAGCAGCACGCCCGCGAGGCCGGCCGCCGCGCCGACCGCGGCGTGGAGCGCCAGGAGCACCCGGCGCACCGGCAGCGCCGCGAGCGTCGCCGCCTGCCGGTTGAGGCCGATCGCATAGACGTAGCGTCCCCAGACGGTCGTCGAGGTGAAGAGCGCGGCCAGGCCGAAGGCGAGCCCCACCGCCCAGACGAGCACGGGAATGCCGAGGAAATCGCCGTTTCCGATCCAGAAGAAGGTGTCGCCGAGCCCGTAGACCTCGGTCGGGTTGAGGAGCAGCGTCGCGCCGCGCAGGAGCGACATCATGCCGAGCGTGACGATGATCGGATTGAAGCCGAGGGTCGCGCAGAAAAACCCGTTCACCAGACCGATGCCCGCGCCCGTCGCCACCCCGGCGAGGATCGACGCCTCGGGCGCGAGCCCGCCCGTCGCGGCGAGCGCCGTCACCATGCCCGAGAGCCCGATGTTCGAGCCGACCGAGAGATCGACGCTGCCCGCGATCACCAGAAGCGCCATGATCGCCGCGACGAGGCCCACGGCGGCGTAGTTCGTGAGGATGACCTCGAGATTGCGCGCGGTGAAGAAGGCGGGGCTTCGCAGCGCGAAGACCAGCGCGAGCAGAATCAGCGCGCCGAGGAGGATGCGCGTGACGATCGCGTCGCTGGAAAGCCGCGCGCCCGCCGGCTTCGGCGTCGCCGAGGTTCCCGGCTCTGAAAGGGCCGTGCTGTCAGACATGGCTGTGCTCCGCTGGTCTGGTCTCGGGGGTGCCGGTCCCCTCCGGCGTTCGTCCGGTCTCGGCGGCGTGGGCGAGCGCGAGCATCCGCGCCTCGGTCACCTCCTCGCCTTCGAGGATCCCCGCCACGCGCCCGTCGGCGAGGACGAGCACCCGGTGCGCGATCTGGCGCAGTTCCTCCGGCTCCGAGGAGGTGACGATCACCGCCGTCTCGCCGGCGGCGGCGAGGTCGCGCAGGGCGCCGTAGATGTCCTTGCGCGCGCCGACGTCGACCCCTTGGGTCGGCTCGTCGAGGAGGAGCAGGCGCGGCGCGCGCTGGCCATTGACCCAGCGCGCGATCACGAGCTTCTGCTGGTTGCCGCCCGAGAAGCGCCGGGCCTCGAGATCGGGGGCGCGCGGGCGCAGGTCGAGCCGGGCGGCGGCGGCGTCGAAGGCCCGGGCCTCGCGCCGGGCGTCGCGCAGGCCAAGCCGCCCGAGCGCGCCGAGGCTCGAGATCAGCATGTTGTCGCGCGCCGAGAGCGCCGCGATCATGCTCTTGCGCAGCCGGTCGGAGGGCACGAGCGCGACGCCCCGGCCGACCGCGGCGATCGGATCGGACGGGGCATAGGGCGCGCCCTCGAGCGACATCCGCCCCCCGGCCCTCGGATGCGCGCCGAAGAGCGTCTCGAGCAGCTCCGTCCGGCCCGAGCCCACGAGGCCGAAGACGCCGAGGATCTCGCCCGTCTCGGCGCGGAAATCGACCGGGCCGAGCCCGGGCGCCCGCAGGCCCGCCACTTCGAGCATGGCGCGCCGCTTGCTGGGCGGGACGACCACCCGCGCCCGGTTGACCGCGCCGCCGACGATGGCGTCGACGATCTCGTCCGGGGAAAAGGCGCCGACCGCGCCGGAGAGCACGATCCGCCCGCCCCGCAGCACCGAGACCCGGTCGGCGAGCGCGAAGACCTCGCTCAGCCGGTGCGTGACATAGAGCATCGGCAGCCGCTGCTGGCGCAGGCGCCGCAGATGCGCGCCGAGCGCGCGCGCCTCCTGTTCCGAGAGGGCCGCGGTCGGCTCGTCGAGGATCAGCACCTTCGGGCTGGTCCGCATGGCCTTGATGATCTCGATGACCTGGAGCTCGGCATTGCCGAGATCGGCGAGATCGGCGCGGGGGGAGAGATCGACGCCAAGCTCCCGGAGCCAGCGCGCCGCCTCGCGCCGCTGCGCGCGGCGCCGGACGAAGGGCCCGAGGCGAAGCTCGTTCCCGAGGAAGATGTTGTCGCCGACGTCGAGGCTGAGCGCGACGCTCGGCTCCTGATGGATGACCGCGATCCCGGCGGCGCGGGCCTCCTCCGGACGGACCGCGGCGAAGGGCTCGCCGTCGATCAGGATCCGGCCGGAGGAGGGCTGGATGCCTCCCGAGAGGCATTTGATCAGCGTGGACTTGCCCGCGCCATTGGCGCCGAGCAGCGCGTGGATCTCGCCGGCCTCGATCTCGAGGTCGACGCCGGCCAGCACCTCGGCGGCGCCGTAGCTCTTGCGCAATCCCTGGACGGCGATCCCCACGCGTCTTCTCCCGCTGCTTCCGGATGGGGCCGGCGCGCGCGCCGGCCCCGGCATCCGATCAGTTCATGCCCTGCTGCTCAAGATACTTGGCCGCCGCCGGCGCGCCCGAGGTGACAAGCTCGAGCGGGACGATGACGTTCCCCGTCTGCTCGCCCTTCAGGAGCCGGTCGGCGGTCACGACGATCGCGTCGCCGACATCGAGGAGCGGGATCGCCATCGAGGCGCGATAGACGGTGTCGCCCTCGCGCAGCAGTTCGAGCGCGGGCGGCGTGCCGTCCATGCCGCCGATGAAGGCCTTGGGGTCCTTCGGGTCCTTGCCGGAGGCGACCCAGGCCTTGTAGGCGCCCTCGGTCGCGGGATCCTCGATGCCGAGGATCACGTCGATGTCAGGGTTGGCCTGCAGCAGCGTGCGGGTCACGTTGAGCCCGTCCGAGGGGTTGATCGCATCCTGCTCGGCGACGATCTTCGCGTTCGGCGCCGTGGAGGCGAGGCCCTCGCGGATGCCCTTGCCGCGCAGCTGGCCCCAGCTCGCGACCTCGTAGCCGAGAAGGGCGACATTCGCCTCGCCGCCGAGGGTCTCGGTGATCCATTCGCCGGCATAGGCGCCGAGCCGGAAGCCGTCGTCGTACTGGGCGTAGCCGACCGTGGCGTCCTGGTTCTCCAGCGTCTCGCCGTAGGTGATCCACTTGATCCCGGCCGCGCGCGCCTGTTTCGCGATCGACTCGAAGACGGCGGGCTGCGGCACCACGGCCACGATCACCGGCACGCCCTGCTGGATCCAGGTCTTGAGCGTGTTGATCTGGCGGTTCATGTCCGAGCCGGGATCGTCGACCACGACCTGATAGCCCATCGCGGCGCCGGTTTCCTTGGCGCGGTTGAGCGAGGTCGTCACGGCGCCGATCGTCGAGGAGTTCGGAAAGCTGACCGCGATGATCTTCTCCTCGGCGCGCGCGGGGAGCGCGGCGAGGCAGGTCGCGACCAGCGCGCCGGTGAGCAGGAGGCGGCGGGAGAGAGACGGTGGCTTCATCTGTTGCTTCCTCTGTCGGAGAATTGGTCTGGTTCTGGTTCAGGCGGCGGCGCAGGGTCTGGCGCAGCCGTCGCGGTTCGCGCAGGCGGGCGGCTCCGCGACGAGGGTCGTCCCGTCCGCCTCGAGGCGGATCCGGGTGCCGAAGGGGGCGGACAGCCGCGCGAGCCGGTCGGCGATCTCCGCCGCCGCCCCGGGCGTCGCCGGGCGCGCCAGCCGGTCCTCGGCGAGACGGTGCGGGACGAGCCGGAGGCTTCCGTCGTCGAGGCCGATCTCGGCGATCATCCCGTCCGGCGACATCCGCGCCCACATCGCCCGCGCGGTCTCGGAGGCGGGCAGCAGAACCTGCTGGCCGACGAAGGTGCCGAGGCCGAAGAGGATCGGCTTGCGGCGATGGAAGGCGACGGGATGGATCGCATGCGGATGGTGGCCGTGCACGACGTCCGCCCCGGCGTCGATCAGGGCGCGGCCCAGCGGCTCCTGATACTCGGCGAGATCGTCGCCGCTGCCGAAGCCCCAGTGGATCGTCACCACCAGCATGTCGCAGCCCCGCCGCGCCTCCGCGACCCAGGCCAGGGCCGTGTCGAGATCCTCGGGCACCGGATGGGTCCGGATCCGGATCACCGAGGGATCGCCCGGCTCCTCCATCTGGTACCAGGGGTCGATCTCGTAGCCGGTGCGGACGCGGATCGCCGACAGGCCGGGCCGGTCGGCGGCGGCGGTCGATCCGGTCGGCGTCAGGCAGGTGAAGGCGACGACGCCGATCCGCCGCCCCCCGGCCACGATCACATGCGGGCGGCGGGCTTCCGCGAGGGTCTCGCCGAAGCCGATCGTGGCAAGGCCCGCGCCCTCGATGAGCGCCCGCGTCGCGCGCATTCCGTCGAGGCCGTAGTCGGGAACGTGGTTGTTCGCCAGCGTGACGAGGTCGAGCCCCAGCAGCGGCAGGTCGGCGGCGAGCGCGGGATCGCCCTTGATGGTCATCAGCTTCTCGAGCGGCGCGCCGCCCTCGACCAGCGCGATCTCGAAATTCCCGATCGCGGCCTCCGCCGCCGCCAGCCGGCCGCACAGCGCGGCGAAGCCCTCGGGCGGCGCGGCGAGGCGCCGGATCGGGATGATGTCGCCGGTCAGGGCGAGCACCGGGCCGCTCACTTGGTCGCCATCCACTTGGAGGTCCAGTGGTCGCCATAGGTGACCGGCGGGTATTTGGTCGGATTGTCCGGCGTCACGCAGGTTTCGAGCGTCTCGATCACCGCGTCGTAGTTCGGCTGGTGGAAGAAGACCACCGAATGGCGCCGCGAGGTATTGGCGAGCTCCGCCGGCGGATTGACGACCCGATGCACGGTCGAGACCCAGCGGTCGTTGGTCCAGTTCTGCATGATGTCGCCGATGTTGATCACGTAGGACCCCGGCTTCGGCACCACGTCGACCCAGTAGCCGTCGCGATGCCGCGCCTGAAGCCCGCCCGAGGCCTGGTCCGACATGAGCACGGTCAGCGTGCCATAGTCGGTATGCGCCCCGCCCCGGAGCTGCCCCGGCTCCGGCGGCTCGGTCTGCTCGGGATAGCAGATGATCCGGAGCGCGCTCATGTTCTTGTCGAGCTTGTCGTAGAAGAAGCTCTCCGGCAGGTCGAGCGCCAGCGCGAAAAGCCCCATGAGGTCGTTCGCGAGCCGGTTCATCCGCCGGTAGTAGGCCTTCATCGTCTCCTCGAACTCTTCGGGAAGCGCGGGCCAGAGATTGGGATGGAAGTGATCGCCCGCCTCCGGGCGCTCGTAATAGTCGCCGCCGGGCACGTCGACGGGACCCATGTCGATCATTTCCTTGAGATCCGCTGCCGAGCCCATGCCGCCGAGGCTCTCGCCCCGCATCGGCGTGTAGCCCCGGCTGATCGACGGCGCGGGCTGCTTGATCTTGAGCTTTTCCTCGACGGGAAGCCGGAAGAAGGCGCTCGCCATCTCATAGGTCTTGTCGATCTGCGCCTGGTCGACGCCATGACCGACGACCGTAAAGAATCCGATTTCGACGCAGGCTCGATTTATTTCCTCGGAAACCCGGCGCGTCCCTTCCGGATCACCGTTCAGGTATGCCGAGATGTCTATTTCCGGAATGGCGACCATACGGGGATCCGCCTGCGCCGATTTAAGGGTCGCGGTACTGGACTCGCTCACGTTTCTTCTCCGAATCTTTCCATTGACGAGCCTATGCGGGCCGGGGGATCTTGAAAATTGTGAACAAGCAAAAATCGGATTGTTCACAATTTTTGCGCGCCGATTGGGCGTTCGCATTGGCACCTCGATCGCGGGATAGGCAGCGCATGGGTTGGCAGCGGCGGAATCACCAGGAGCTCGAGTTCGATCTGGCCGATCACGTCGGCAACCGCATCCTGGCGGGGCACCTGCCGCCGGGGACGAAGCTCGGCGAGGAGATGCTGTCGGGGATCTTCGCGATCCCGCGGTCGAAGACCCGGCGCATTCTGCAGATGCTCGCGGACCGGCATCTCGTGGAGCTGGTGCCGAACCGGGGCGCGTTCATCGCGCGGCCGAACGCGAAGGAGGCGCGCGACATCCTCGCGGCGCGGCGGGTCATCGAAAGCGTGACGACGGAGATCGCAGCGAGGACGATCCTGACGCACCGGCTGCGCGCGCTCGCCGCGATCGTCGCCGAGGAGCGGCTGATCGGCCCGGCGCGGCAGCGCGAGCGCATCGCCCTCGCCGGGGATTTCCACCGGTCGCTGGCGCAATGCGCCCATAACGCCGCCCTGACCTTGTCGCTCGAACCCCTGATCCTGCGAACCGCGCTGGTGCTTGCGAGCTTTCCGGCGCGGCCGGATTTCTCCTTCGCGGCCGCCCATGCCCGCGTGCTCGACGCGATCGAGGCCGGCAGGAGCTATCGCGCCCGCCTCGAGATGGAGCGGTGCCTCTTCGCCATCGAGGCGTCCCTCGACCTCACGCCGATCCCGATCGCCTCGGTGAACGTCGCGGCCGCGCTCAGCCGGCTGGGATGAGAGCGCGGATCCCCGAGCCGCCCTCGAAGTCGGCGGCCGGGGGCCGAGACGACAAAACGCCAGAAGCGAGCGGATCGCCCGCGCCTTGGCCAGAACAGGCGCGCTGCGGTCGGACCTGAGGCGCCGAAAAGCGGCGCGCGGGGTTTCAAGAACCCGCCGGACATTCGACGGAATTCATCGCTGATCGGCGCGCCGCGGCATCCGATGCCTTTACATTCACGCCGGCTTTGGCCAAGCCTAAGGAAGAGCCAGCACGAGCCAGCCACTCATCAGCGAGGGGCGGCGATGGTGCGTGGGGCATTCCGGACATATTTGCTTGCGAGCGGCGCGTCGATGGCGGCGCTGGGAGCGGCCGCGCAGACAGTGCCCGAAGACACGCTGGAGCTCGGCCCCCTCGTCGTCTACGGCGACCGGACGACGACCAACGCCGACCGGTCGCTGGGCAGCGTCGCGATCGTCGGCGAGCGGGAGCTCGAGTCCCCGACGATATCGACCTGGCGCGACAGCTTCCGGCTGATGGCGAACGTCCAGGCCGGCGACTGGGCGGAGAACGGCGTCAATATCCGCGGCGTCAACTCCGAGGGCCTCACCCCCGGCGGTCTCGGCGCGCCGCTCGCTTCGTTCTACATCGACGGCGTCCAGCAGACGGTGAACGGCACCCGGCGCGGCGCGCGGGGCACCTTCGACACCGAGCAGTTCGAGGTCTTCCGCGGACCGCAGTCCACGCTGTCCGGCCGGGCCGCGCTCGCCGGCGCCATGTACCTGCGGACCCGCGATCCGGTCTTCTATTCGAGCGGCGCCGCCGAGGTGACCTATGGCGAGAACGACCACCGCCAGATCGGCCTGGCCTATGGCAACGCCCTTGGCGAGAACGTCGCCTTCCGCCTGAGCGGGGAATGGTCGCAGAAGGACAACGACATCAACTATCCGTCGTACGAGCGCTTCGACGGCTACGACGACTTCGTCGCCGATGAATACTACACGATCCGCGGGAAGCTGCTCTGGCTGCCCACCGGGGACGACCGCACGCGGGTGCTGTTCAGCGCCTCGCATTCCTTTGACCGGCCGACCCCCGACGACATCGTCGGTCCGAACTGGTCGTCGAACGCGCCGGGCTACGGGGCGCGGCGCGGCGATCTCTGGGGCGACATCCTGCCCGACTACTACGCGAGCCTCGGGCTCACCGAGCTGCCGGCGTTTCAGGAGCTGCGCGAGGGCACGGTCGACAACCTCGGCCTCGAGGTCACGCACGAGATCAGCCCGGACCTGCTCTTCACCTCGATGACCGGATACACGCTGTCGAACATGAGCCGGGATTCGATCAATGTCGGAACTCCGGGCGAATTCCTCACCACCACGGGCGAGTTCGACCAGAACCTGTTCTCGCAGGAGTTCCGCCTCAATTACGCGCGGGGTCCCTGGCAGGCCGTCGGCGGCTACTACCTCTCCTACGAGGACCAGAAGGCGCACCGGGAGCAGCAGCTCCTGAGCTACACGCGGAGCCGCAACAACGGCGACATCCTGAACCAGGCCCTGTTCGGCGAGGTGTCCTACGCGGTGGCGCCGAGCTGGCGGCTGATCGGCGGCGGCCGAGTCGACTACGTCAGCCAGGACCTCGACGCCTGGGCGGCCGACAATGGCGTCACGACCACCGATACCTCGACGAGCTACGAGGACACGGTCTTCATCCCGAAGCTCGGCGTCGAATACGACGTCGCGCCGAACCAGACCGTCGCGCTCGTCTATCAGCGCGGCTACCGGCCCGGCGGGTCGTCGATCTACGTGGCGGACGGCAGCCAGTATTCCTACGATCCCGAATGGACCGACGTCGTCGAGCTTTCGTGGCGCGCGAGGCTCCTGCGAGACCGGCTTCGCATCGCAGCGAACGCCTTCTACCAGAACTGGAAGGATCAGCAGGTCGAGATCCAGCTCGACCCCGCCGATTGGCAGACGTCGCGCATCGTCAACGCCGGCAAGTCGAAGTCGTACGGCGGCGAGGTGGAGATCACCTATCAGGCGACGGAGCGGCTGAACGTCTTCTCCTCCATCGGCCTTCTCCATACCGAGTTCGAGGATTTCGAGGCCGGCGGCATCGACTACGCCGGCCAGTCCTTCCCGGCCGCGCCGGAGCAGACGCTGGTGCTCGGCTATTACTGGGGCGGCGACACCGGCTGGTTCTCGCTCGGCAACCTCAAGTACACGAGCTCGTTCAATTCGCGCATCGAGGCCGGCGTCGCCGAGCCGATCGAGCTCGACCCCTATACGACGGTCGATCTGTCGGCGGGCTATACCTGGGACAATCAGGCGCGGCTGACGGTCTACGCCACCAACCTCTTCGATCAGGAATACTTCACCTATGAATACGGGCCCGACACGCTCGCCACGCTCGGCGACCGCCGCGAGATCGGCGTCCGGCTCAGCTATACGTTCTGAGGCCGATGTGACGACCCACGACGCCCGCGCCTTTCTCGACGTGCCCCTCGCCGAGGCGATAACCGGCGTGCGCCGGACGGCCGCCGAGGTCGGCGTGCCGGTATCGGAAGACGCCGGCGGCCTTCGGGTCGCGATGCGCTCCGGCACGCTGCGGGTCTCGGAGGTGGGCGGCCGGACGACCCTCGACATCGTCGCGGCCGAGGCGTCGGGGCTGCAGCTGCTGCGGGACATGGTGGCCGCGCGCATTGGCGCCCTCGGCCTGCGGCTGGACTGGCAGGGCGTCGCCGCGGGACGGTCGCCGGGCAACATGAGCCTCGCGCGGATCGAAACCGTCGAACGGATTTCGCCGAGCTACGCGCGGGTCCGGATGGCCGGTCCCGCGCTCGCTCGCTTCGCGCGCGGCGCCTTGCATTTCCGCCTGCTCTTCGGGCCGGAGGGGGCGGGCTGGCCCTCGACCGACGCGGACGGGGTGACCTGGTGGCCCGGCGGCGTCGACGCCTGGCACCGGCCGGTCTACACCACGCGCGCGATCGACCTCCTCGGGGGCGAGGCGGCGCGGATCACCTTCGACGTCTTCCTCCACGAGGGCGGCCGCGTGACGGCCTGGACGGCGCGCGCCAAGCCGGGGGACGAGATCGCGATCACCGGCCCCGGCGGCGGCGACCGTCCGGCCGCGCCCTGGATGGGGCTGATCGGCGACGAAACCGCCGTGCCGGTGATCGCCCGCGTCCTGGCCGAGGCCGATCCGGCGACGGTCGGCAGCGCGACGTTCTTCGTCCCCGACGCCCGCGACGTCCAGACGCTCGCCGCGCCGCCGGGCGTCGCGACGCGGTGGATCCGGCGCGGCGAGGCCGGCGGCCCGCTCGAGGCGCTCCGCGCCCTCGCGATCCCCGATCGGGACCGCTTCGTCTTCTTCGCCGCCGAGCGCGGCGAGGCCTTCGCCGCCCGGGACCTGCTGCGGGAGCGGGGATTGTCGCGCGGGGAATTCTTCGCCTCGGCCTACTGGAAGGCGGGCCATTGAGAGCGGTCGCGCGCGCCGCGCTGGCCGCTTTCGCCGTCTGCGCGCCCGGCGCGTCCCTGGCCTGCGACGGGCGCGTGATCGAGTCGGCGTCGGTCTTCGCGACGCCGCTTTGCATCCCCGAGGCGCCGAAGCGCGTGGTGGTGCTCGACGCGAGCTTCGCGCTCGGGATCGGTCTCGACACCGGCCTGCCGATCGTCGGCGCGCCGCTGGTCCGCATGAGCGACGCGGATCTCAGGTCCCGCGCCGAGGCGGCCGGGGTCGCCAGCATCGGCGGCGTCGACGCCCCGAGCGTCGAAGCCATCGTGGCGCTGCGGCCGGACCTGATCATCGGCTTTCCCGGCGATCCCGGCCTCGCCGCCGCGATCTATCCCCTGGTCGCGCAGGTGGCGCCGACGCTGCTCTACGCCGGGCTCGACTGGCGCGACTTCCAGTTCCTCCTGGCCGGCCTGACCGGACGGACCGACGAGACCGCGGCGCGCTTCGCGGAATACGATGCCCGGCTCGCGGACGTCCGGGCGCGGATGCCGGACACCACGGTCTCGATCCTGCGCATCACCTCCTGGGACTTTCAGGTCTATCTCGACGGGCCGACCGCCTACGCGCCCTTCGAGATCCTGCGCGAGGCGGGCGTCCGGCGCGGCGCCTACGAGACCACCGACGACCCCGCGCTCTCGATGAAGCGCCCCGACTGGGAGGAGCTCGCGGCCCTCGACGGCGAGGTCCTGCTCTACATCGTCGGCGGCACCAACGACTCCGACAAGGACGGCCGCCTCGAGGAGGTGCTCGGCGACCCGCTCTGGCGGATGCTGCCCGCCGTCGCGGCCGGCCGGGCCCATCGCGTCGACCATGGACCCTGGATGGAGTTCAACGGCCTCGCGTCGGCCAACCGGGTGCTCGACGACCTCGAGCGCTACGTCATCGGCCAATGACCGGCCGCGCCGGTGGCTTCGGCCTCCTTCTCCTGGCGGCTCTCGCCCTCCTCGCAGTCTGGGCCATGAGCGTCGGCGGCGGCGACATCGGCCTGGGACGGGTCTTCGCGGCCCTGGCGACGCCGGGCACGGAACGCGCCGACCTCATCGTCACCACGGTCCGCCTGCCGCGGGTCCTGGCCGCCGTGGCCGTCGGCGCCGCGCTCGCCGTGGCGGGCGGGATCATGCAGGCGATGACGGCGAACCCGCTCGCCGAGCCGGGGCTGCTCGGCGTCAACGCCGGAGCCGCGTTCGGCGTGGTGATCGCGATCGCCTTCCTCGACGTCACCGCCACCCGGGCGCTGGTCTGGATCGCCTTTCTCGGCGCGGCGCTCGCCGCGGCGGCCGTCCACGCGCTGGGGCGCGGCGCCGCGCCGATCCGGCTCGTGCTCGCCGGAGTGGTCGTCACAACCTTTCTCGGCGCGCTGACCGCCTCGATCCTCGTGCTCGACGCCCAGACGCTCGACACGGTCCGGCTCTGGACGGCGGGATCGCTGGCCGGGCGGCGCATGCCCGAGATCGCGACGGTCCTGCCCTACCTCGTTCCGGCGCTGTGCGCGGCGCTGCTCGCCTCCCGCCATTTCACCACGATGAGCCTCGGGGCCGACGCCGCCGCCATGCTCGGCCAGAGCCCGCTGCGCTGGCGCGCGGCCGGCGCGGCCATCGTCGTCGGCCTCGCCGGCGGCGCGGTGGCGCTCGCGGGACCGCTCGGCTTCGTCGGCCTGCTCGCGCCCCATATCGCCCGCCGCGCGGTCGGCGGCGACTACCAGCGGCTTCTGCCGATCGCCCTCCTCGCCGGCGCGATCCTCGCCCTCGCCGCCGACACGCTGCCCCGCGCCCTGCTCGGCCGCGACGTGCCGGCCGGCGTGACCCTCACCCTGATCGGCGCGCCGGTCCTGGTCTGGATCGCGCGGCGGCGAACCGGATGAAGCCCTTCGCCCTCCTCGCGGCGGCGCTCGCAGCCGCCTATGGTCTCGCCCTCTTCCTCGGCGAGCAGGCGCTCGCGCCCCGCGCGGTCGCCGCGGCCCTGAGCGGCGCGGCGGAGCCCGATGATCCGACACGGTTCATCGTCCTCGAGCTGCGCCTGCCCCGCGCCACGCTGGCCGCGCTGGTCGGCGCCGCGCTCGCCGTCGGCGGGACCATCGCGCAGGCCATCCTGCGCAACCCCCTCGCCGAGCCGGGGCTTCTCGGGATCAACGGCGGCGCGGCGCTCGCCGCCATGGTGGTCATCGTCGAGCTCGGCCACCCGTCGCCCTCGCTGCTGCCGTGGCTGACCTTCTCCGGCGCGCTGGTGATGGCGCTCGCGATCCTCGCGCTGGCTCGGGCCGAGGGGGCGGCGTCGGCGCGGCTGATCCTGATCGGCGTGGGCCTGTCCTCGATGGCGGGCGCCGGCGCCACCTTCATCGCGACCTTCGGCGAGATCGCCGACGTCCAGCGGGCGATGATCTGGCTGGCCGGCAGCCTGCAGGGCGGCGACTGGGGCGAGGTCCGCCGGCTCATCGCCTGGGCGGTCGCGCCGGCGGCGCTCGTCTGGCTGGCGGCGGGCGAGCTCGACGTCATCGCGCTCGGCGACGAGGTCGCCGCCGGGCGCGGGCAGCCGGTGCCCGCGGCCCGCGCCGGGCTGGTGGTCGCCTGCGCGCTCGTCTCCGGCGCCGCCGTCGCGGCCGCCGGGCTCATCGCCTTCGTCGGCCTCGCCGCGCCCCACCTCGCGCGACGCCTCGTCGGCGCCCGCCACGACCGCCTCCTTCCGGCCGCCGCGCTGATCGGCGCGCTGCTGGTGCTCGTCGCCGACCTCGCCGCCCGCTCGGTCCTGCCGCCGATCCAGCTGCCGGTCGGCCTCGTCACCGCGCTGCTCGGCGCGCCGTTCTTCGCCTGGCTGCTCCGGGTCCGGCACGATGGCTGAGGGTCTCGTCGCCGAGGACGTCGCCCTCGTCCATGGCCGCGCCCGGATCGTCGAGCATCTCGACCTCCGCGTCCCGCCCAACCGGTTCACCGCCGTCCTGGGGGCGAACGGCAGCGGCAAGTCGACGATCCTGCGCGCGCTCGCCGGGCTGCACCGCCCGGCCGCCGGCGCGATCCGGCTCGACGGCGCCGATCTCGGGGCGATCGGCACGCGCCAACGCGCCCGGCGCATCGGCCTGCTGGCGCAGGGCGCGACCGCGCCCGAGGGGCTGACGGTCGAGGAGCTCGTGCGCCAGGGGCGCTATCCGCACCGGCGCCTGTTCGGCGGCTGGAGCTCGGCCGACGGCGCCGCGGTCGAGGCGGCGCTGCGCGCGACCGCGACGCTGGAGCTGCGCGGCCGCCCGCTCGAGAAGCTCTCCGGCGGCCAGCGCCAGCGGGCCTGGGTGGCGATGACGCTGGCGCAGGAGAGCGACATCCTGCTGCTCGACGAGCCGACGACCTATCTCGACCTTGGCCACCAGGCCGACCTCCTCGGCCTCCTGCGCCGGCTGGTCGACGCCGGGGGCCGCACGGTCGTCGCGGTGCTCCACGACCTGATACAGGCGGCGCGCCACGCCGATCACATCATCCTGCTCGGGCGGGACGGCATTCTCGCCCAGGGCGCGCCCGCGCATGTCCTGACGCCCGATACCCTGCGGGCCGCTTACGGGATCGAGGTGACCATCCTCGACGACCCGGATTCAGGCGGCCCGCTGTGCCTGCCCCGTCCGTCTCCGGAGCCCTGAAACGCGCATGTCGCGCGGACGCCGCCGCGGGGCCTCGGGGATGGTTCCGGGCCCTGGAACGACCCGCGACGGAGGCCTCCCGCGCGACGGGCGGGGGGCGCGCGACCGCCCCGCGTCGCCCGCGATCATCTTGACCTGAGACGCCTCCGGGTGAACTGTGGTTTCAAACAGGGATCGCGGCGATGAAACGCCAGCGCGAAGGGAGACGCGGCGGTGGCGCCGACCGACACCGATCTGCCCTATGTCTCGACCGGGCATCTGCCGCCCCCCGACCGGGTGCGGCGCCTCGTCGACGAAGCGCATGCGCGCTTCGCCCCGGTCGCCGACGGCACCGTCTCGCAGGTCTACCCCGCGCTGGCCGAGGTGCCGGCCGGGCTCTTCGGCATCTGCGTCGCCGGCACCGAAGGCACGCTCCACGAGGTCGGCGACGCCCGCCATCCCTTCACCATCATGAGCGTCTCGAAGCCCTTCGTCTTCGCGCTGGTCTGCGACCTGATCGGCGCCACCGGCACCCGCGAGCGGCTCGGCGCCAACGCGACCGGCTACGCCTTCAACTCCACGGCGGGGCTCGAGCGCGCGCCGGGCGGCCGCACGAACCCGATGGTCAACGCCGGCGCCATCGCCGCCACGAGCCTCGCGAAGGGGGCGAACCGCGAGGAGCGCTGGCGCTTCCTCCGCGACGGCCTGTCGCGCTTCGCCGGGCGCGAGCTCGCGGTCAACGAGGCGGTCTATGCCTCCGCGACCGAGACGAATTTCCAGAATCGCAGCCTCGTCTGGATGCTGGCGAGCCGGGGCCGGGTCTATTGCGACCCGTTGGAGGCGCTCGACCTATACACCATGCAATGCGCGCTCGAGGTGACGGCGCGCGACCTCGCGGTGATGGGCGCAACCCTCGCCGACGGCGGCTTCAACCCGATCACCCGCGACCAGGTGGTGAAGCCCGAGGTCTGCCACCCCACGCTGGCGGTGATGCTGACCGCCGGGCTCTACGAGACCTCGGGCGACTGGCTCTACGAGATCGGACTGCCGGGCAAGAGCGGGATCGGCGGCGGCATCGTCACCGTGTCGCCGGGCAAGGGCGGAGTCGGGACCTTCGCCCCGCCGCTCGACGCCGCCGGCAACAGCGTCCGGGGCGAGCTCGCGACGCAGTACCTCTCGACCCGCCTCGGCCTCGACCTGCTGGTGTCGAGTCCGCGCGGCTGACCCGCCGCGAAGGGGGAAACGACAAGGGGAGCAAACGCCGATGACCACGACCGCCGCCGGGACCGAAGCCGAGACCGAAGCCGAGACCGAAGCCCCGAACTCCTGGGTGCCGATGATCGCCATCGCCCTCGGGCAGGCGATCATGTCGTTCAACGTCGCCTCGCTGCCGGTCGCGCTCGGGGGCATGGTGCGGAGCTTCGGGGTGCCGCCGACCACCGTCGCGACCGGGATCGTCGCCTATTCGATGATCGTCGCGGGCTTCGTCATGCTCGGCGCCAAGCTCGTGCAGCGGTTCGGCTCGCTGCGGGTGTTCCGGGTCGCCGTCATCGTCTTCGGCGCCGCGCAGGTCCTGATGACGCTGAGCCCGACCGCGAGCTTCATGATCGCGGCGCAGGCCGCCTGCGGCGCGGCGGCGGCGGTGATCGTTCCGGCGCTCGTCGCGCTCATCGCCGAGAACTACCGCGGGACGCAGCAGGCGACCGCGCTCGGCGCCCTCGGCTCGGCGCGGGCCGGCGCCGGCGTCGCGGCCTTCCTGATCGGCGGCGTCCTCGGCACCTATATCGGCTGGCGCCCGGTCTTCGGCCTCCTCGTCCTCGTCTCGGGCCTCGTCTTCTTCCTCAGCTTCCGGCTGAAACCCGAGCCCGGTCGCGCGGACGTGAAGATCGACGCCGTCGGCGTCGTCCTCGCGGCGGCGGCGATCATCCTGATCTCGACCGGCTTCAACAACCTCAACGCCTGGGGCCTCGGGATCGCGCGCCCCTCGGCGCCCCTCACGCTCTTCGGGCTGTCGCCGGCGCCCGCGATGATCGTCCTCGGCGTCCTGCTCGGGCAGGGCTTCCTCTGGTGGACGCATCGGCGCGAGACCGCGGGCAAGACCCCGCTCCTCGCGCTCGAGGTCCTCGACTCGCCCGAGGAGCGGGCGGCTGTCTACGCGATGTTCACGGTCGTCGCACTGGAAGCGGCGCTCAACTTCTCGGTGCCGCTCTACATCCAGATCGTGCAGGGCCGGACGCCGATGGCGACCAGCGTCGCGATGCTGCCCTTCAACCTCACCGTCTTCTTCGCGGCGATGCTGATCGTGCGTTTCTACACGCGCTTCACCCCGCGGCAGATCGGCCGGGCCGGCTTCACGCTCTGCGCCCTCGGGCTGCTCTGGCTCGCCTTCGTGGCGCGGAACGACTGGAGCGCGCTCCCGGTGCTCCTCGGCCTCTTCGTCTTTGGCGTCGGTCAGGGCTCGCTCGTGACGCTGCTCTTCAACGTGCTCGTCACCGCCTCGCCGAAGGAGCTCGCCGGCGATGTCGGCTCGCTGCGCGGCACGACGAACAATCTCGCCGCCGCCGTCGGCACCGCCGTCGCGGGCGCGCTCCTCGTCGGGCTCCTGAGCGGCGCGGTGCTCCGCGCGGTCGCCGCCAACCCGACGCTGCCGCCGGAGCTCGTTTCGGAGGTCGACCTCGACAGCGTCACCTTCGTCAGCAACGATCACCTCGCCGCCGTGATCGAGGCCACGTCGGCGAGCCCCGAGCAGAAGGCCGAGGCGCTGCGGGTCAACGCCGAGGCGCGGCTCCGGGCGCTGAAGATCGGCTTCCTCATCATGGCCGGCCTCGCGCTCGTCGCGATCTACCCGGCCGGGCGCCTGCCCGCCTATCGTCCCGGCGAGATCCCGCCGGACCCCAAGCGCTGAAGCCGCGGGCTCGGACGGCGCCGTCCTCCCGCGCGGGAGGGCGCGCGGCCGGGTCGAGTCGATCCCGCGAAGGATGATCGCGAGAACGAGCCCGGACGACGCCCGGCGGCGCCAGCGCGTTCTTCGCCCCCGGGGGAAGGCGCCGGGCCCTCGCATGCGCCCGCCAATGAGTTCCAACCGGAGACTCCGACCGATCCAGATCGTATAATGAGCATCATCACTCGTATATCGGTTGCGATCAGAGCGCGGGGTCGGCATGGGAACGGAGGATCCATTCAAGTGTTTCGTCGCGCTGAGCGACGCGTTCTTCGCCGCCGCCCTCGATGATCGCCTTTGGCCTTCCGCGCTCGACGCGCTGCGGCGCCGGTTCGACGGATCGCGCGGCGCTCTCGGCACCGTCGCCGGCGCCGAGAGCGCGACGCTGTTTGGCGGCGACTGCGGACCGGAATTCGCCGCCAGCTTCTTCGAGCCGCGCCTCGGGAACCCGTTCGGTCCGCGCCTGCTGAGGAACCGCGCCCCCGAGGCGTTCAGCGATCAGATGGTCCTGTCGCGGCGGGACTTGCGGCGCACCCTCTTTTACGACGAGTGGCTCGCGCCGCAGGGCGCGGAGAGCTTCCTCGCCGCCAAGGCGCCGGTCGGGGCGCGGCACACAGCGCTCATCTGCCTGCATCGGGGCGGGCGCCGGGCGGAGTTCGACGCCGGGGACGTCGAGATGCTCGGGCGTCTCGCTCCGGTGTTCAGCCAGGCGGCGCGGCTGTCGCTCCGGCTCCGGGAGGCGGAGCAGGGCTTGGGCGGCCGCGGGATCGGCCGGATCCTGGTCGACGCGGAGGCGCGGGTGCTCACCATGGACGCGCGCGCGGAGGCGCAGCTCGACGCGCATCCGGAGATCGCCATCGTCGGGCGCCGGATCGCGGTCACGGCAACACCGGCCGGAGGCGGGCTCGGCAAGCTGGTCGCGGCCGCCTGCCGCGGCGAAGCCGGAGGCCTCGGCGGCGGCTCCGGGGGCGACCTGCTCGTGCGCTCGGCGCGGACCGGCCTGCCCGAGCTCGTGCTCACGGTGGCGCCGTTCACCGGCGCGGCGGCGCTCGACCTGCCGGTCGCCCGCGCCGCCGCGATCCTGATCCAGGACCTGCGCCCCGGCGTGGACGCGCGCGCCGCCGCGCGGCTCGCGGCGCTGTTCGGCCTCACCCCGCGGGAGGCGGAGCTCGCGACCGCGCTGGCCGGCGGAGCGAGCCTGCGCGATCACGCGGCGGCGCGGGGCGTCTCCCACGAGACGACGCGCACGCATCTGCGAAGCCTGTTCGCCAAGACCGGAACAGCGCGCCAGGCCGAGCTCGTGGCGCTGCTGTTCCGGGCCGCGACGCTGGCCGAGGCGCCGACCGGCCGGGAATAGCGCCGCCAGCTCCCCCGTCCGGGTGAGGCGGAACCCTCGCGAATCGGGGGACAATTCGCATGTGGGGGACGGACGGATCAGCCGGCGTCCGGGCGCCGCGCCGGCGACACGCCACGCGGCCGTCTTTGGAAACGTGGAACGCGCATGTCGACAGTCAGCCCGCGCCCGGCCGGGCGGGGGCGCGCGGCCTGACCGGCCAGGTGAATCGGGGCCACTACGCCTTCGTGGCCCGGGGCGCGCGCTGCCTGGGCTTCGCGCCGACCGGCATCCGCCGCGATCTCGCTCTTGGGAAATGGAGGGTACATTGAAGATCAGATTTCAGCTTCACGACATTACGTGTCTGACACCACTGAAATCCGCCGCGGACGCGGTGAAGATCCTGGCCGTATACGTGTCCGACAGCGGCGATCTCGACAAGTTCGAGAGCGACAGCGAGCCGTCGCTGTCCGACCCCACCGTGACCGGTCCCTATGAGCTTACCTCGGGGCGGACGCTCAACCTGTTCGAGAACCCTCCGGCCGGCAGAAGCAGCTGGGTATCGAAAGCGATGGACGTGAGCGACCTCAACCGGATCGGCATCGTGCTCAGCGGCATCGGCCTGCACAAGGCCACGCTCGGTGGCGGGGCGAATCCGGATCTGCCCTTCGCGCGGTTCATGTCCTGGCTGCGGGGCGAGTTCCTCGAGCTGATACCGACCATCGGATCGGCGCTCGAAGCCGGTTTCGATCTCGCCGAGCGGATCGCCAACGCCGATCCCGACAGGAACTGCCTCGGCCCGCTGTTCGTCTTCAAGCGGGATCTGAACGGCGGCGACCTCATCCTCGCGGCGCTGAGGGCGAACCGCTCGCTCGAGATGGAATTCTCGCCCGAAGATAGCGAGCCCGTGAACGTCACGGGCACCTGCGGCCGCCCGAGATACCGGGCCCGCCTGCGCGCGATCCTCGACGAGCGTCTGGAGTTCGATCTCGGCGTGACGAGCTCGGTGAAGGAGAGAAGTCCCGAGGTCACGCTGTCGAACGTGACCTCGGAATGCGCGCAGCCTTCGCCGATCCGGATCTGGGTAGCCCGGCGGGAGACCGTTTGCCGCCTCGTGCCGAAGACCCGGTTCCAGGCTCTGGACTATGTTTTTAGCATCGGAGACACGGAGATCCGCGCCGAGGCGGCGGATCTCGCCGTGACGCTGCCGGTCACGCGCCTCGATCCCGCCAATCCGATCGAGGGGGAGACGACCCGCGACGAGACGGTCCGCGTGAGATGCCGTGTCGATGCTCAGGGACATCTCGAGATCCGCTGTCCGCCAACCGCCGGCAATTTCAGCCTGCCGGTATCAGTCGCGCTGCGGAACCAGAACGACCAGGCGCGGGTCCACGAGCGGCGCGTTCACATCGTGACCGAGGACGTCGAAGGCAACGCCGCCTATGACGCCTATTCGAGCTGCATGGCCAAGCGCGCGGAAAGAATGATCCGGGAGATCCTGCAGATAAAGCAGGTCGTATGGGAGATCCCGACCGATCCCCGGCCCGTCGAGGCGATCCGGATGATGGAGCAGTTGAAGGCCCTCCACGCCACGACGAGGACCCTGACCAGGGCCGTGTCGGCGATCGGAAGAGGTCGCTTGGACGATCGCCGGACCTAGCCGGAATCGTGGTCTCCCGAATGGTGGCGACGCGCGGAAGGCTTCGCCATTCGTGGACCGAGGATCGCGGGCCGACAGACCGTCGCTGAGCCGGCGGATCTTGGCGGCCGTGACGCCGCTGTTCCGGGCCGAGCCGCCGACCGGCCGGGAATAGCGCCGCCGGCTCCCCCGTCCGGGTGAGGCGGAACCCTCGCGAATCGGGGGACAATTCGCAGGTGAGGGACGGACGGATCAGCCGGCGTCCGGGCGCCGCGCCGGCGACCCGCTGCGCGGCCGTCTTTGGAAACGTGGAACGCGCATGTCGACAGTCAGCCCGCGCCCGGCCGCGCCGCCGCGCGCCGAGGAGGCCGCGCCGCGCCTCGTCACCGGCCTGCCGCCCGACGTCGCGCTCGGCCGGGCGGTGGCGCATCTGATGATCCGGCCGGCCTTCGCCGCCGCGCCCTTCGGGCATGTCGCGCGCGGCCTGACCGGCCAGGTGAACCGGGGCGACTACGCCTTCGTGGCCCGGGGCGCGCGCTTCGTGGGCTTCGCCGGCTGGGCGCGCGCCAGCGAAGCCCGGGCCGAGGCCTGGCTCGCCGGGACGCGGGCCCTCGCGGAGGCCGAGGCGCGGGAGGGCGACTGCCTCGTGCTCAACTTCTGGCAGGCCGACGATCCCGCCGTCTCGCGCTTCCTCGTCGCCGCGCTCGGCGCGCGGATGCCCGACATCCGCCTGGTCGTCGCCCGGCGGCACTATCCGGACGGCCGGATCCGCCCGCTTCGTCTCCGCCGCCCCGCCCGCGGCCGGGACGCTTCCGAGTTCATTTTCGCCAAGGAGCATTTTTCATGACCATTCTGAACGCGTCCAACGCCACCGAGGCGGTGAATATCCTGCCCGGAAGCGACCAGCTCGATTTCCTGCGCCGCGACCTCGGCACCAATTCCGCGACGGCCTATTCCTGACTCACCACCGGGCTCGACGACGTCCAGGTCTTCGGCTTCGGCATCGATCCGGCCAGCCCCCGTCCGACGTCCGGCATCGCGACCCGGGTCGAGATCGATCTCTCGAACAACAACCAGGGCAATCCCGACGTGGTGATCACCGATCTCACCGGGACGAGCGCGGGCGCGGGCGGGATGAGCTGGGCCGCGCTCCGCGCGCTCGCCAATGGCTCCACCAGCTTCCATGCCGAGCTTTTCTCCGCCAACGACCGGATGACCGGGAGCGCCTACGCCGACACGTTCAAGGCCGGCGGCGGCGCCGACTACCTCGTGATGGGCGCGGGCGACGACACCGCCTGGGGCGAGGGCGGCAACGACACGCTCGATGGGGGTTCGGGCGACGACTATCTCTGGGGCGGTGCTGGGAACGACACCCTCCAGGGCGGCGCGGGGGCGGATACGCTCGATGGCGGGACCGGCGCGGACTATCTCTCCGGGGGCAGCGGCGACGACACCTATCACGTCGACCACGCCAGCGATGTCGTGGCCGAGCCCACGCCGCTCAAGGGCGGCGTGACCTCCGGCACCGACACGGTGATCGCGAGCATCGGCCACACGCTCGCCGCCCGGGTCGAGAACCTCACCCTGACCGGCCCGGCGACCATGGGATTTGGCAACACGCTCGCCAATGTCCTCGACGCGAGCGGCCTCGACCATGGCGCCACCCTCGCCGGCGGCGGTGGCGCCGACACCCTCGTCAGGAGCGCCTGGGATGACACGCTCGCCGCGGCGGCCAGCATGATAGAGCTGGGCGCGGCCGATGACGGCGGGGCGGTGGACTCGCTGAGGGGAGGCGCCGGGAACGACTTCTATATCATCGGTCAGGAGGATCGGGTGTTTGAAAGCGCCGGTGGCGGCACCGACACGGTCATGGTCTTCGCCGCCGGAACATATATCCTACCTTCCCATGTCGAAAACGCGTTCGTAAATCCGGACAAGATCGTTGGGTGCAGCATAATAGGAAACGGTCTCGATAATAACATAATTATCGATCTCATGTACGAATGCTCCATATATTTCTATGGGGGATCTGGAAATGATTACCTGCTGGCGGAGGTCGATTCATCGGGAACGCTGTCCGGCGGATCCGGCGATGACATTCTTTCAATTTTCTACACGGGCGACATCGTTCTTCGAGGGGGATCCGGCGCGGATACCTACGAGATCGCCTGCTCCGACGGGAAGGTCGTCATCGACGGTTTCGAAGGCGCCGGGGTCGCGGGCGGAGACGTCCTTGATCTGCGTGACAGCAAGACCGAATGGACCTTCATGGGCACGACCATTCCCACTGACAGCATCGGGAATATCTGGCTTGAGGAGGGCGCGGGCGGCGAAACGCTGCTGAACTTCGGGTCCGAATGGGATGTCGGCCTCAGTGACATGTATCGCGATATCGTCATTCGGGACGGAGCGACCAAGGCGTCGGACTACACGGCGGATGATTTTAATCCTGGCGTGAGGCCCGGAGCGTCTTCGGTCCGGAGGCGCGAGGCCCCGCGTGGGTGGCGGACCGAAGATGCCGTCCGGAGCCATGCGCGGATCGCCCGCGATCCGCGGAAGACGTCTCGCGGGATTAACGGCTGCTCCGTCGCCGCGGTGTTTGGCCGAGCCCGCGTGCCCGGGACGGCGCGAGGCCGAGCGCCTGGGCCTTCCAGTCGCGGAAGCTGGGGAACCGCCTACGGACCCGCGGCGTCGTCGGCCTCAGGCTGGGCGCTGCGAGGAGGCTCGCGATGATGGCCTGACCGCGTTTCTGGAGGGCCTGAATCTTTGACGGCTGC
>QFPW01000034.1 GCA_003241785.1 Rhodovulum sulfidophilum
AATGACGCCGCCGGAGCGATAGGCGGCGGCCGCCGTCGCCGATCGTCCGGCGCTGCGCTTCACCGTCTTCACCGCGAGATGGTAGCTCGCCATCAGGCGGCCGTCCCGTTGCATAACGACATATCTGTCGTTACATTATCGCCATGATAGAGCTGCGGTTCACCTGGGACGAGGCCAAGAACCGCGGCAACCGGCAGAAGCATGGGTTGGGCTTCGAGGAGGCCGTCCGCGTCTTCGCCGATCCGCTGCACCTCTCGCAGCAGGATCGGGTCGAAGCCGGCGAGATGCGGTGGCAGACGATCGGGATGGTGGGCGGCACGACGCTGCTGCTCGTAGCCCACACCGTCCGCGAGGACGACGAGAACGGCAAGCCGGTCGAGGTGATCCGCATCATCTCGGCCCGCGCCGCCACCAGGCGGGAGAGACAACGCTATGAAGACGGAGACTAGGCGACTGGACGAGCTTCCCGAGCTGACGGAGGAGCAGCGCGTGCGACTCGCGCGCGTCGCGGCAATGAGCGACGCGGAGATCGACACCGGCGACATCCCGGAGCTGACGGAGGCCCAGCTCGCGGAGATGGAGCGCGGCCGGTTCTGGCGGCCGGTGAAGGAGCAGGTCACGACGCGGATCGACGCGGACGTGCTGGCCTGGCTCAAGGCGAGCGGCAAGGGATACCAGTCGCGGATCAACGCGATCCTGCGGGAGGCAATGCTGCGCGGCCGTTGAGCCAGCGATGCGGAAGCCGAGGCCGCTACCCGCGCGCCGCATCCGGTCAGGCACGCGGCCGCCGCCTGCCCTTCCTTCCGATCCGGCCGACGCGCCCCATGACGCAGGGAGGCCAGATCGGCAGGCGCCGGGGAGTGGGTGCCCTGGCACCCCGACCGGCGCCTTGGAGCGCAGGGCTTGCCGCTTTGTCCGAGCACGGAGGCGCACCGCGCCAATCGTAGGCCGGGCGAAGCGGCAAGCCCCGCGCGACCGGCGCGATCCAACCGCGGAGGTTGGCCCTGGGAGGTCCAGGAGGCGCGGGAGGCGGCCTCCTGATCCGTCGCGACACCTCGCGGCGGATCAGGGAGCCGTCGGCGGGGGCTCTGCCCCCCTGAGACCGCACGCAATTTGGAGCCGCAGGCGGAAAATTGCATAAGTGCGCCCTTCAACCTTTCCAAGGTCACGGGTAATCGCTAGACCCGGTCGTCGCAAGAGCCCTTGAACGCTCGTCTTTCTTCCACGCCGCGAGGCGGGGATCGAAAGCGGCTCGACTCCTGGCAGTGCAGACGACGAGGACAACATCATGGCGGAAACCGAGCTCGAACGCGCCGAGAAGCGCTTCGCCCAGGCAAGGGCGAGACTTCAGGCCCTGCGGAACCGGGAAGCGACGAAGCAGAGGAAGCTCGACACGAGGCGCAAAGTCATCCTCGGTGGCGCCCTCATCGACTTGGCCGCTCGCGACGACAATGCGGCCGTCATGCTCGACCGGTTGATCCGCAACCTCGCCCGCGAACAGGACCGTTCGGCGTTTGTCGGCTGGGACTGGCGCGAGGCCGGGAGCGGCGACGCGGCCGAGGCCGGCGCTATGGGTGACGGTGGTGAGGCTCGGGCCGAGGACGCCTCGGCGGCGGCGCCGGTGCGTCCGGTCGCCGGGATTATCCCACCCGCAGGGTCCGCCTCCCCTGCCCTCCCGGCTGCCGCAGCCCAGAGCTGATCGCCATGACCACGCTCGTGCGCGGCGCCCGCTGGGTCGCCGCTGCCTGCCTCTTCGTCGTCGGCGCCCCGATCGCGCTGATGATGCTGATCTTCTACCTCGGCGCCGCTGTGGTGGGCGGGCTCTTCCTCTCGGTCTTCTTCGTAATGATCCTCGCCGGAGTCGTCGGCCCGGTCTCGAACCCGGTGCAATGGCTGGTCGCGATCCCGACCGTCGCCGGCTGCGCCATCCTCGGGCTCTGGTTCTGGAGCGAGAAGCTCGGCGTCCGGTCGCTGTTCCGCCGGGGCGCCGGCGACACCCACGGCTCGGCCCGGCTGGCGACGCCGAAGGAGATCGCCGCGAACCTCGCCGTCGGGGCCGAGGAGGACGGCCTGCTGATCGGCCGCGATCCGAAGACGAAGAAGCTCCTCGGCTACCACGGCCCTGCCCACCTGCTGACCCTGGCACCCACCCGCGCCGGCAAGGGCGTCGGCACGGTGATCCCGAACCTCCTGCTCTCCGGCCGCTCGATGCTGGTGGTCGACCCCAAGGGCGAGAATATCCGCGTCGCCGGCTCAATGCGCGCCGACTACGGCCCCACCTTCGTCCTCGACCCCTTCGGCGTCACCGGCACACCGGGCGCGAGCTACAACCCGCTCGACCGCATGACCGCCGACAGCCTCGATCTCGGCGAGGACGCGAGCACCCTCGCCGCTGCCCTCGTCATCGACCCGCCCGGCCAGGCGGGCGAAGCCCACTGGAACGAGGAGGCCCGCGCCCTCATCGCCGGCCTGGTGCTGTTCTGCGTCGTCCACGAGGAGGCAGGCCGCCGCCATCTCGGCACGGTGCGGGAATACCTCACCCTGCCCCCCGAGCGCTTCCGCGAGCTGCTCGGCCTCATGCAGGAGAGCCGGGGCGCCAATGGCCTGATCGTCCGCGCCGCGAACCGTTTCCTCGGCAAGGCCGACCGCGAGGCCGCCGGCGTCCTCTCCGGCGCGCAGCGCCACACCCACTTCCTCGACAGCCCGAGGATCGTCCAAAGCCTCGACCACTCGGACTTCCGCTTCGCCGACCTCCGCCACCAGCTGACCACGGTCTTCCTCGTACTCCCGCCGAACCGCATGGACGCCTACAGCCGCTGGCTGCGGCTGCTGGTCTCCGAGGCCCTGCAGGACATCGCCCACGACGCCGAGGCCGTCAGCGCCCCGGAGAGGGCCTCTCAGGCCCACCCAGCCCCGGAGAGCCCGCAGGACGCCGCTGGAGCGCCACAGACGCTCACGGAGCCCCTGACGGCCGCCAGTGCCTCCCCTGCCCTCTCCGCGCCTGTGGCGCGCTCTGTGGCCGGCCCACGGCTGCGCACGCCGACGCTGTTCCTGCTCGACGAGTTCGCCGCCCTCGGCCGTCTGGAGGCCGTGGAGCGGGCGATGGGGCTGATGGCCGGCTACGGGCTACAGCTCTGGCCGATCCTGCAGGACCTGAGCCAGCTCCGCGACCTCTACGGCGCGAGGGCCAACACCTTCGTGGCGAACGCGGGCGTGCTGCAGGTGTTCGGCATCAACGACGTCGAGACGGCGCGCTGGCTGAGCCAGGCGCTCGGCAAGGCGACGATCGGCTACGAGACGAGCACGCACCGGCCGGGCGACATGCCCTCGACCGCGGAGCACGTCACGGGCCGCGAGCTGATGACCCCGGACGAGATCATGCAGCTGCCGCAGAGCCTCCAGCTCCTGCGGGTGCAGGGCATGCCGCCGGTGCTGGCGCAGAAGCTGCGCTACTACGCCGATCCCGAGTTCAGGGATCTGTTCATGCCGGAGGCCGGACGATGAGCGCGCCGGTGAAACCGCCCCCGGCCCCGTTCGATGCAAGGCAGCTGGCGGACACGCTCGACACGATGGGGCTGCTGGTGGCGAGCCTGTCGGATCGGATCGACGCCCAGAGCCGGATGCTGGAGCAGGTGCTGAAGACCGCGACCGAGGCGAGGGCGGCGGCCTTCGCCGCCGAGAAGGCGACCGACTGGAAGCGCAACGGCGATTTCATCGACGAGGGGATCGCTCGGCAAAGCCGCTACGTCGATGAGCTGGTGAAAGCCATGGATGGTCAGATCGACGTGATGAACCTCGTATTCGAGGAGGTGATCCCGTTCTTGCGAATCGTTGGACCTCGGGAGCTGAAGCGTCGTGCGCGGCTCCTGCGATGGTGGATACCGCTCATGCTGGCTGGGGCGTTTGTGCTGGGTGTTGGCATGACACTGATGTTGGCGTGGATCGGGTGATTAGCGCCTTGCATGCAAGGCGCGTTTCGCGCTGGTACTTTATCCACAGGCGCTACGCTTGGAACTGACCGCTCCGCCCGATTCTTCTTAGATTCAAGATTCAAGATTCTAAGATTCAGGGCTGAATCGACCTTTTGAATCAGCATGTTGTCAGCGCAAATGTGAAGGATTCGGGGACTCCGATGAGGTTTTCGGGGCGTAATGTGAGGTTTTCGGGGCGTAATGTGAGGAATCCGGGGCGCAAATGTGAGGTTTTCGGGGAAGCCAGCCCGACGACCGGACGCAAATGTGAGGAATCCGGGGACCTTATCCACACAACCTAGACGCATGAAAGTTAGGCGCATTACGCGCGTGATCAGGCGCGCTCGTCGCCGGCTCGAAACTGGCGGAGCAGCCGGTTCTCACTGGGCAGAGCATCCTGAACCTGGACCTGCTCGGCCTGACCGCTGATCCGGGCGCGCCGGCCCACCTTGGGCTGGTGTAGCTCGCGGAAGGCCGCGTCCATCTCGTCCCGGTTCTTGTTCCACCAAGAGACCCGCAGGCGCGCCACTTTCTTCCCTTCCTTCACCGGCGAGACCGACATGTTGAAGGGAGCGAGGGCGTTGATCTCCATCAGCACCGGCTTCAGGACGTGCTTGTTGAGCGCGCCGAAGGCGCCGTACTTGCCGGCCTCGACGCCGAGCATGGCGCGAAACTCGTCCAGGCTCAGGTCGTGGTAGCTCTTCCGGCCGAGCCCGGCCCACTGCGAGGCGTTCTCGTACAGGCTGACGGCGTACTTCGAGGTGAAGGCCATCAGCACCGGGAGCGCGATCTTGCCCCAGATGGCAGAGTCCTTGAGGATTTCGACCAGGCGCTTGTCGAAGCTGTAGGTGAGCGCCCCCGCCGGGCGCTCGGGATCGTCGAGATCGTTGCCGCCGAGGAACTGGACGCGCCGGGTGCGGCCATCCGCCATCCGCACGGTGAGGATCGTGCCCATCAGGGCGATGATCGCCTCCTCGACCATCTCGTAGCCCTTGTGGTGGTCGGGCTTCAGGTCGTCGATCTCGATCGTGTAGTCCCTGCCCTCCTCGACCCCCTGAAGATGCGCGTTGTGCCAGAGGATGGTGATCGCCCGCCGCGCGTTCAGGGTCAGCGCCTGATGCCCGGTGATCTGGATCAGCTCGGCCGGCTTCACGGCCTGCTCGCGGCGCGGCTTCAGGTCGAGGACCCGCAAGGGGCCGGATGTCGAGGTCGTGTCGTTCATGGGCGCAGGATACGCGCCCTATCCCAACTATGAAAGGATTTCGCCTCAGATATTCACAGTTCCCCGAATACCTCATATTTGACCGTCAGTCCAAGCCCTCCCATAGCTCATAAAGTCCAGCCATTTCAGATAAGTAGTCCGTCCTGGGAAGCCGCCTTCTGACGCTCCCCGAAAACCTCACATTTGGCCGCTTGAAAGGGAAGAAGCCCGCGACTAGCGCAATGCATGCACGCATGCATTCATGAGGTTTGCCGGAGCTGGAGGATTGGCGTACCATCGTCACGGCTGACCTGCCGTCGAGGGCTTCTGCCCGTCAGCCTCCGCCAGGGCGAAACGCAGGATGGGCTGCCGCTGCGGGGTTTCCGGTTATCCCGACACACCAAAACCGGACTCGCATGCTTAGGTGCAATGATGAAAGCATGCATGGGTGCTTCCGTGCTTGGCGCGAAGCATCAAAGACTGCTATCCTCCGCAAAAACCCGAACAGAGGCAGTTCCATCCAATGGCTTACATCATCGGCATGGTGTCCCAGAAGGGCGGGGTCGGAAAATCGACGCTCGCCCGCCTGATGGCCCGCGAGTTCGTCCAGGGCGGCATGAGCGCGAAGATCGCCGACCTCGACACCCAGCAACAGACCTGCACCCACTGGGCCGGACGCCGCGCCGAGAATGGCGTCGCGCCGGAGATCCAGGTGCAGAGTTTCGCAACGGTGCGCACCGCGCTCGAAGACGCCGCGCGCTTCGACGTGCTGATCGTCGACGGCAAGCCAAACGCGTCCGAGCAGACGTTCGAGATCGCACAGGCCGCCGACCTTATCGTCATCCCCACCGGCCAGACCGTCGACGACCTGCATCCGGGCGTCGTGCTCGCACACACGCTGCGCAAGAAGGGGATTCCCGTCTCCCACATCGCCTTCGCGATGTTCAAGACGACAGGCAGCGACCGCGAGAATGCCGCCGCTCGGCAGTATCTGACCCAAGCCGGCTATGCGGTGCTGGAGGGAGAGGTTTCGGTCTCGACCGGCTACGGCTCCGCGTCAGACGCCGGCAAGGCGCTGACGGAGACCTCCTTCCGCTCCCTGAACGACCGCGCGGCGAAGCTGGCGCAGAGTGTCGTCGACCTGATGGCCGAAGTCGCCAACCGCGAGGTGGCGTGATGGCGGCCGATCTCTCCAAGCTCCGGCGCGGCAAGGGCGCACCGCCTCCCGTCGACGAGGCGCCCGACGTAATCGCCGAGGACAAGCGGCCCGAGGCCGTCGCGCTCCGACCGCTCCAGGTCCGCATCCCCGAATCCGTGTTCGCGGAGTTCAGCGAGACGGCCGGGCGGGAGTTCGGGTTCAGCCACGGCGCGAAGAAGCAGCTGTTCCTAAAGATGTGGGCCGCTTACAAAGCGCAAAGCATGAAAGCATGAAGCTGCATTGCGCTCGATTTATGCAACAATGCATGCATGAGGCTCTCTCTCGCGGTAAGGGGGCTCCGGCCTACGGCCACGCCAACACCTTGAACTTTCGCGCGATCATGGCCATAATGGCTACATGAGAGAAATTGCCGCCAGAGATGCGAAGAACCGCTTCGGCCAGCTGCTCGACTCGGCGCAGAGCGCGCCGGTGCGCGTGACCAAGAAGGGCAGGGCGGTCGGCGTGATGATGTCGATGCAGCAATACGAGCGTCTGCGGGGCGCCGCCTGGGAGCGTCTCGGCGCGACCATGGACACCCTGGGGGCGCAGGCGACCGACAACGGCCTGACGGACGCGGCCCTGGACGCGCTCCTGGCCGATGAGAGCTGATCGCGTCGTTCTCGACACCAACGTCCTCATCAGTGCCCTTCTGCAGCCGAAGGGACCGCCGCGCGCGGCGATCGACGCCGTTCGCACCGCCGGCGGGGTGCTGCTCTTCTCGGAGCCGACCTTCGACGAGCTACGCACGCGCCTCGAACGCCCGAAGTTCGACAGGTATGCCAGCCGGGAGGGCAGGGCGCTCTTCTTGGTGCAGCTCGACGCGGTGTCCGAATGGGTTTCGATCACTGGCGCCAGGATGGGGTGCCGCGATCCCGATGACGACAAGCTTCTGGAGACCGCGATGATGGGCGAGGCGGATTGTCTGATCACCGGCGATCGGGATCTCCTCGTGATGTCGCCCTTCCATGACATTCCGATCTTAAGCCCCGCGGATTTTCTTGCAGCCCGCTGAGGCGCCCCGTTCCGACATGCCCAAGGGCTACCGGCCGTAAGCGAAGCGCGGCGTCCAACTGTCAGCGAGCCGCTGTTCCTCGTCGTCTTCTTCCTCTGGGTCGAGCGGCAGCTCCTCGCTAGTGAGCACCGTCAGGGTCAGGCCGTAGCGCCCGAGGCCGACGACTTCCTCGTCGAGGCGCGTATGGCGCGCGCCCTCGAACCAGTCAGAGAAGGACGCCTCCCCGCATATCCGCCGCCCGGCTAAGACGTTGCCGGGCGTCGAGTTGAAGTCCCGGGTCGCACCGCCCGGAAGGGCCATGCCCTTGCGCGGGTACCGGGTGGGCTTCAGGGATTTGAAGCTCTCGGATAAGAACCCGTAGGCGATCTCCTCACCCCGGCTGACGACGATCGCCATCGGCACTTCCGCGCATTCCGACGCCCGGATGGCGGCGGCGGTCAGCGAGCAGTCCGCCGCTTCGCAAAGCCGGACGATGCCGTCCAGCCCGAGGGGATTGCCGCGAAGGCACTGCCTGACCAAGTGGGTCGGCATGAGCAAACCGGCGGCGAAATGGTCGGCCTCGATCTCGATGGATGCCCCGCCCTGGGAGAAACCCGCCCGCGACACGTGCACCGGAGACGCGGCCTGAATCTCCTCGGGATGGCCGGGGAGGAAAAAGTGCCCCAACTCGTGCGCGACCGTGAAGCGCTGAAACCCCGCATTATCGATGTTGGTGGCGTGAAAAATGATGACGTCGTCGCCGGTGAAGATGATCCCGCCGCTGACGCCTTCCCGCTCGGGCGGCTTGCGCTCCACGGCGATGTCGTTGGTCTGCGCGATCTGGAACGGGTCGATCCTGAAAGCGGTGAAGCCGTGGTCCCTGGCGACTTTCTCGCCGAGCTGGCGCGCCATGCGGATACGGAACTTCGCGGTCATCCGTCCGACTTCCTTGCCTGCGTCCTGAGGTTAATCATCTGCTGGATGAACTCCCGGTCTTCGTCCGTCAGCTTCTCCTCACCGCGAAATACCGTCGTTGCCCCTTCCAGCGAGGGCGCGCGCCCGAGCAGATAATCCGACGAGACGTTCAGCGCTTTGGCGATCGAGCGAATATTGGCAAAGGAAGGCTTGCGCCGATTGGCCTCGAAATGGGCAATGGCTGAGGGCACCATTTGCAGTTTTCTGGCCAGTTCGGACTGGCTCATGTTGCGGGATTCCCGCGCGGCTTTGAGCCGCTCGGCAAAGACTCCGTCCGACTGCTCGGAACTTGACATTGACGTGTCCGTGCTCTATATTGTGACGAGTTGGTCATAAGCTGCTCGCCGCCTTCGGGCGGGTTTTGTTTGGCTTGGCTTATGACGAATTCGTCACCGACCCTATGACGCAGGGGCTGTGCGCGTCAAGCGAAATCCGCCCGGCTGTCGGGCGCATAGAAGGGGCGCGTACCGTGCTGATCCGAAAGGCATACATCAGGAATGTGGAATCCTACCTAGCGGGCCTGCCCGCCGGGGTGGCGTTTCGCCCGGTGGTCGAGGTGGACGACCGGCTCATGGATCGGTTGCCTGCGCTGGGTTTCTCCGCAACACCAGAGAGCGGGCACACCGTGCTGCCCCCGCCGGTTGGGCCGGTCTCCCGTTTCAACGCCGACGGGCGCTGGATCGTGCACCGCGACCTGCCGAAGGAGGAACGCTACATCCGCACGGTCTCCTGGCGGTGGAAGCAGTGGGCGGGTCGCGACCATACCGAGGAGCGGGAAGAGTTCCGCGACATCAACCGCGAGTGCTACCCGCGCACGCTGGTGCCGCCGCCGGGAGTCGAGCTGACGTATGTCGAAGCCGACGACAAGCGGCTCCTGCTCGTGCCGCTGATGGAGAACGTGCCAGGACAGGTCGAGACGATCGGCCACGCCATCAACCTGCTGCTGGAGCTGGCGGGAGAATGCCAGCTCGTGCGGGAGGATTTTACGCCCTTCGCGCCGCCGCTGCTGCATCGGGTCAACTGGAAGATGCTGCCGCCGGGGGCGCATCCGTGGGAGTGCATCGCCGGGCACCTGAGCGATGTCCTGAAACGCACCGCGGACAACACACAACGCGTGATCCTCGACCGGCAGGCCACCATCATGGAGCACCGTCCAGACGAGCAGTATGTCGGCCTCGGCGGCTTCTCCGACTACATCGCCTACGTGTTCATGGCGCAGGGCATGGTGGTGCTGGAGAGCATCCGCCGTGACAACGCCATCTACATCTTCGGAGACGGCTGGCAGAGCTTTGCGCGTCTGACCAAAGCGGAAGTGCTCGGCAACGGGCTGCATCGGGCGCGCATCGTCCACTCGGCGGGTTGGAAGGAGCGTCTCGCCGAGGCGCTCGGCGACCGCGCCGCCGCCGCATGATCCACATTAGCCAGGGAAAGGAGGTGATGTTCATGGCTCGAAAAGGAAACCACGAGGTGACCAGCAAGAAGGCCGCTTCGGCGGCGTCCAAGGTGCTGCGCGACCCGAAGGCAAGCAAGGCGGCGAAAACCGCCGCCGGTTCCGCGCTTACGCAGCGCCCCGGCAAGAAGTGATGCCCAACTAGGAGTTGCCGCTCTTCCCGGGCGGCTTCTCTTGCATCTGCCCAGAAAACGGCGGTTTTCGAGAGGGTACCGGCATACGGGTCGTTCCTGCGAAAGACGCATCACCGGGCGATCGAACCGAAGAGTCCGGAAAGTCCACCTTGAAATGGATCAAGCACATCAGCCTTGGCTTGCGCCCAAGCAATCCATTCGCTGAGTGGGCGTCCGTCGATCTCGATGTTGCCCTCGGCTCCAAGACGTTGACGCAGGTCGGCGAGAAACGCGACCAACCGGGCATGCTCCTCCCACTCGCCGGCCTTCTCGCGGAACCGGATCCACCGTCGTTCGTCCAACTCTCTTTGCCGTTGACGCTCCCAACGCAGCGCCTCTTCCTCACGATAGCGGCGTTCGCGCTCCTCTCGTTCCAGCTCCTGCTGCGCCAATATATCGCCTGCGCTGGCTATGGCACCGGCTATCTCCGGCAGCCAATCGCTGATCTTCTTCGTGGATGTCTCGACCCACTGAAGTTGCTTGCCTCCGAGATAAGTGGTGATTGTAACCCGCAGAAATCCGGAGGACTGAAGACCAGTCTGATGATGACTGGGATAGGCCGTCCACTTGGCACCCTCTCCTTCTGGACGCTTGAGCGCTTTCATCATCTTTTCCATGATCGAGCACTCGACCTTCCGGCCGCCTATGAGAAACGTCACCTTGCCGGTGATCAGTGCGTTCTCGATCTTCCCGGTAACTTTCTCGACCGCCCTAAAAATCGCGCTGGTTACCCGGAAGCGATATAGATCGCGTTCAGTGAGGTCGTCGAGCAATGGCTTGGACCAGCCCCAGACGTCACGGCGACGCTTTCTGTTCTCCTGCTCGCGCTCCCTCTGCTCCCGCTTGTGCTCCGCCAGCCATGCCTTCACTTTTGGGTGCAACTCGTCGAGACCGCTCGGCACCGCAATCTCTGTAACTGCAGCGCTCGCGGCGACAGCTGAAGCCGTTGCCTGCGGCAAAGGCGCGGGCTTGGGTGGGGCTGGCTGTATATCAACCCATTCGGGCACCCCGTCTTGCCTAGGCGGAAGTTTAAAGGTGACCACGGGCTTCCCGGCCTCCTTCTTCGCCCAATAGCCGCGTGGCGGACATGGGATTCCCAAGCGATCACAGATCTTCGCGAGCCCGTTTCCGGTAATCCCGTACTCCGCCCCCAAACGGCTCATCGGTGTCTTCCAGACAAGGGCATAGAGTTCGTCGCGGGAAACCCGATGGCTTCTTCTTTGAGCTACGCTTCCGTCCATTCTGAGGCCGCCTACAAAACCTTGTCATCGTCGGTATGCTCGCACTTCGGCTTTCTCATCCTGAAATCCTCGAAATCGTAGACCGCGACACACCCATGAGGCGGGCAATGGCGGCATTGTCCTGCCCCTCGGCCCTCAGCCGCAACGCCTCCTGGCGCTGATGCGGCGTCAGCGTGTACGGCCGCCCAAGATGTCGTCCGGCGCTCTTGGCGCGCGCCCTGCCCTCCGCTGTGCGCTCGTGGATCAGGCTGCGCTCGAACTCGGCGATGCCGCCGAGCACCGTTAGGATCAGCCTGCCGCCCGGTGTGGTGGTGTCGGCCCATGGATCGGCGAGCGACCTCAACCGCGCCCCCCTAGCGTCGATGGTCTGCACGATGTCGAGGAGATCGCGGGTCGAGCGCGCCAGGCGGTCAAGCCTGGTGACGGCCAGAACGTCGTCCTCGTCGAGCAGCTCCAAGGCGCGGCGCAGCTCAGGTCGGTCGGCGCGCGCGCCGCTGATCGTCTCCCGAAAAACCAAACCGCACGGCACGGCCGCGAGCTGCTCAAGCTGGGTGTCGAGGCTCTGGCCGGTGGTAGAGACGCGGGCGTATCCGATGGTTTTCATCGGCCGATTATGCACGCGAGTTTTGCACGGGCCAAGCGGTTGATATCGTTGGTGGCAGGTAGCAGTGCATAAGTCCTGACTTGTGCACATCATCTCGCCCGAAAAATAGTGATGCAGTAGCAATCCATCGTTAAGAACTTCCCGCTATCACCGAGGGCGTCCACGAACTTGGAGAGACGCCCATGAAATCCTTGGCCCTAGGCGGTGCCGTCCTGCTTGTGCTATCGGCCGCTCATGCCGCCCTGCCTGGCTATCTCTACTTCCTGCCTCTCGGCGGCAGCCCTATCGCCGAGACGGGGATTGTGCTCAGCATGGCCCTCGCCCTGGACACCGTGATCGGCCTGATCCGAAAGCGCCCCCATGGGTAAAACCCGAGTGACGGTCACGCTCGACCAGGATGTCGAGGAATGGTTGCAGGCTGCGTCGAAGGGCGCGGGCAAATCGCTGTCCGAAGTCATCCGGATTTGCCTGCGCGAATACCATGACGCGCAGCCCAATCGGTTCGCTCGGACGGACAAGGCCCGCTCGCCGTCGGAAGATGCCTGGAAACGGGACCGTGGCCCGCGCTGACGCGCCAGCACCTAAGGCAGCTCGACCTACTTTTCCCGCACCGTCTTGCCGGGATGCGACTTGCCATAGGTCTCGGTCACGTACCGGCCTGTTTCCGTGCTGCGGTATGGCGACCCTGGGCCGTCGCCGCTCTTGCCGCGCGGCTCGGTCTGATGCCCGGCCCTGTTCGCGTCCGCCTTGCTCGCCGTGGTGTACTGGCCGGTCGTTGCGCTGCGATGATTGCCGCCAGAAGACTTCGCCATAGGAGATTTCCTACATCATGTTGCGCCTAGTGGCGCCGATGACGCGAAATATACCACAACCCGAGGACGCACGTAGGGGGAAAATTTCGTGCGGAGGCCCTGCCCTGCGCCTTGAAGAGCGGGCTTCGTCACCCCACCTCGGATGCCGGACATTGTGTCCGGAGTGGGCAGGCCGTCCCTGTCCAGTCCAGACGCAATGCGTCACGGTAAGAAGTCGGAGCTGGCCGAGAGCGTAGACGTTAAAAAGTCTCGGCAAGCTGGCCTAACGCACGAAGCCACTTCCTGTAAGGGACCCTCGTGCATCGGAATGGAGAATGCCAGAGATGGCACGTTTCATTCTCGAAGCCAGCGGATCGAAAGGCGGTTGGTACCGCTTCGAGGTCACTGTGAGCCTTTCGGCTCTGAGCTGGCTTCGGATGCTGTTCTGATCGGAAGTCGATCCGAGAATGCGAAAAGGCCGTCCTTCGGGGCGGCCTTTTCGTTATCCCGGCCACTACGCCGCCTTTCGTCGCCGCATATACGCCGCTTTCCGTGGCCGCCATTCGGCCGGGCCGAGATTTCGGCTCGTGCCTGCACGGCGCCCCGCGACCGCGCCGCAGTCAACCGGCCGGATGCGCCACAGGCGTCCAAGGTGCGGATCGATCCCCTTGGCGAAGTAGAGCTTCAGGCCCTCGGCGTTCGTGACGGGCTCGATCATGACACTGCCGCCGGTCGTAGGCTGCTTGGTGCGCCGGGAGAGGCACCGGTGCAGCATGTCGGCGAAGGCCTGCTCGCGGCCGGGCTCGATGTGCAGCATCCAGTGGACGTGCGCGAGCGCGCCCGGTGCCTCGATCACCCAGACATAGGTCGGCGGGCCGTTGCGGGAGGTGGCGCCGCCGCGCGGGGTGTAGCTCGACCATCGCTGAAAGTGCCGCTCGCGCACGTCCTGGAAGAAGCGCGAGGCGTCGTCGGCGGTAAGGCCGAGCTGCCACAAATTGACGGTGACGAACGTATTGAGGGGTCGCCCGATGGCCTTGGCAGTGCGAGCGCTGTGCAGGAGGGAGGCGGCGGCCTTGCGGCGGATGAAGGAGCTGGGCGCGAGCATCAACACCGGACTCATTTGGTGGACGACGGGGGCACAGATACAATATACGGTGGCTTCAGTCTAGATCAGTGTCATTGGGATTACGCGTGGTGTCCTTCCCCGTTCACCGCGTCAGGCCTGATCTTCTGCCTCTCCCTGTACCAAAGAAGCCGTTCTCGGATCGTAGGTGTAGAGAGAAATCGTGCCATCCTTGATCCTCTCGATCGCCTCGTCGATCACGAAGAGGGGCACCAGGAACCACTCGCGCGGCACGATCGGATGGCCGAACCGATCCTTGATCTCGATGTCGAGTCGAGCCGGGCCGAAGATGCGATGGATCAGGTTCTCGAGCCGGCTTCGGGCGATGTTGTACAGCTCGTAGGTGGCGACGATCTCCACGTCGGCCATGAGGAAGGTCGGATCGAGGCTGGCATTCGCGATCCGTCGGGGAACGTCGCCGCCGGTGACGCCGATCTTGTGGAGGACGGATCGGTTCGCCGCGACGATCGGGTTATCCGACTTGCTGCGCAGGACATAGACGACACCGCTTGGCTCGTCGCCCTCCGCGCTCGTGTCGGCGAAAAGGGGGCCGGCGGAGGGCTCGACGATCCGCCGGCCGGCGGGGTCTTGCTGCAGGGCCTTCTGGAAGGACCGCAGGAGAAGGTTGCTCTCGGTGCCGTTGTCGAAGATGACGCGCAGGCGGGCGTCGACATTGCCGTGCTCGTTCGTGAAGGGCTCCTCCATCGCGGCGACGAATGCCTTCTGGCCGCCGAGGATGTAGAAGCGGCCCGGCTCGATCTCTGACTTGCGCTCAAAGCGGCGCGTCTGGCGTAACCCCGAAGTCAGCTCGCCCTGCACGCGCTCGAATGCCGGCCGGAACTCCTCGAAGTCCTCGCACTTCTGGCGGTTGGCGATCTCTTCGGCCGCGCGCTTCTCGTCCGATGAGCGGACGTGGCGAAGCGTGGTGATTTCCTCGGCCTCGGACGGCTCGACCCCGAGCTGGGCCAGGAGTTCGTCGTCGTCGATCTCCCCGACGGCCGCCTGCACTCCACCGACCAGGAGAGATTGCCGATCCATCGGCTCGACCAATCTCCGGCATTCCTCCAGCTCGCGGATGCGGTCGAGGCGTACGGCGTAGAGCCGCTCGAAGATGTCGCGGTCCTCGCCATGCTGCGGCGGTCGACCGTGCTTGTCCACGAAGCCCTGTATCTCCTCGAAGCCGGCGATGATCCGTTCCTCGCGCGGCGTCCGGCTTCCTGCCTTCCTGGCCTCCGTCTCGACGCCAAGCTCGGCGAGGAGCGCCTCGTCCTCGTCGGTGAACCTAGACATCCGCCGCCTCCGTCCTCGCCCGCTGGAGGAACGCCACGCCCTCGGCCATCCGCTTCTCCCAGGCATCGGTGGAGGTGATGGACGGCAGCCGCCCGCGCTCGATCTTGAAGCGAAGCGCCCGCTTTGCGAGATCCCGAGCCTCCTCGATCGTCATCTTGACCTTCTTCGCCCCGATCACCGCCGCGACCTGCTTCAGGCTCTCCTCGCTCATCGCCTTGGCGAGGATCGCGTAGGCCTCGCCGAAGGGGTTGATCCGGTCGATTAGGTCGATGTCGAGCTGCCGAACGTCCATCGCGAACTTGCGGACACCGTCGACGAAGGCGGTGTTCGCGCTACCCTCGCCGTCGATCCCGGCGAGGGACGGCGCCTTTGCCTGCTGGGCGAGGTTCAAAGCGGCGATGGCGTGCTGGCGCACCGCCTCCTGGTCCTCATCGTCGAGCTCCGGGTATTTGTCCTTGATGATCTTGCCGAGGCGCAGCTGGGTCAGCTCCTCCGGCACCACTTCCGGGTCGAAGAGCCCGCGCTCGATCGACGGCTTGTCCTGGACGAAGGCGGCGATGACCTCGTTCAGATCCTGCTGGCAGATGCGCTGCGCCGCCTCGCTCTTCGGCGGGACGAGCCCCTTGATCTCGATCTGAATCTGCCCGGTCGTGGCGTTGAAACCGACGTTGCTCTTCGTCGGGTCGTAGCCGCCCTCGCCATAGTCGAAGCCCTCGGTCGGGCCGCTGGCCTGCGCCTTCGGCTTGAAGTCGAAGCGCGGCGCCAGGACCTGCTCCATCAGGAGGCTCGCGGCGATCGCCTTCAGCGTGTCGTTGACCGCCTCGGTGACGGCCTCGTCGGAGGCGTCGGGCTCGGCGATCAGGTTGCTGAAGCGCGCGCGGGCCTTGCCTGGCGCGTCGCGCGTGGCCCGGCCGATGATCTGCACGATCTCGGTCAGGCTCGACCGATAGCCGACGGTCAACGCATGCTCGCACCAGATCCAGTCGAAACCCTCCTTCGCCATGCCGAGGGCGATGATGATGTCGACGTGGTCGCGGTTGTTCTTCTGGCTCGAGTCCTTCAGCGACGTGATCACCCGATCGCGCCGAGCTGCGTCGTCGTCGACCAGGTCGGCGATCCGCAGCACCTTCCCGTCGGGTCGCCGGACCAGCTGGAAGCCGGTCACGGGGTCAGCGCCCTGCCAGTCGCCGAGGGAGTCGATGATGTGCTCGACTTCCTTGATCTTGTCCTTGGTGCTCTCGCGCGAGTTCACGCTCGGGATGTGGATGATCGTCTTCTCGTCCGGGTCGAGCACCCGCAGGATGTCGTCGGCATAGGAACCCGCATAGAAGTAATAGCCGATGTCGAGCCGCTTCAGGTGCTCGTAGCCGTTCAGCTGCTCGTAGTAGGTATAGGTGACGGTGTCGAACCGGGCCTCGTCCTGCGGCGACAGCACCGCCTCGGCGTCGCCGCGGAAGTAGGACCCGGTCATCGCCACGACATGCACCTTGTCCCGCGCGACCAACTCCGCGAGGTGCTGGCCGAGCTTGTTATCGGGGTTGGCCGAGACGTGGTGGAACTCGTCGATGGCGATCAGCCGGTCGTCGAAGGCCTCGACCCCGAACCGCTCGACGGCAAAGCGGAAGGTGGCATGGGTGCAGACCAGCACCGCGTCGCCGCCGTCGAGGAAGGTCTTCACCGCGTTGACCTTGCCCTCGTCGCCGCCCGGCGCATTGCAGAGGTTCCACCGCGGTACCACGGTCCAGTCCGCCCAGAAGCCATGACGGGTCAGCGGCTCGTCCGCGAAGCTCGCGCCGATCGACCGCTCCGGCACAACGATGATCGCCTGCCGCAGCCCCTGGTTCGCGAGCTTGTCGAGGGCGATGAACATCAGCGCCCGGCTCTTGCCGGAGGCGGGCGGCGACTTGATCAGCAGGTATTGCTCGCCTCGCTTCGCATAGGCGCGCTCCTGCATCGGCCGCATGCCGAGGGCGTTTGCCCTGGTCGAGGCGCCGGTGCCGGCATAGGAGACCGAGACCGAGGGGACGGATTTGATCTCGCTCTTCATGCCTTCGCCCTCGCCTTGCGCTTCGCCGCTGGGGCCTGCCCGGAGGTCATCTTCGTGTAAAGATCGAACAGCTTTTCCAGCCGCTCGGTGTCGTTGCGGAAGCGGCGGCCGATGTAGATGCGCTCCAGCACCTCGTCGTTGCGCTCGTGCGCCTCGCGCAGGTCGTCGGGCATCTCGTCGGGGTTGTAGAGGTCGGCGATCGTCGAAGGGAAGTGCGCCTCGCGCGCCAGCAGGATGTCCTCAGCGCAGCGGGTCAGGTCGGCCTTGGCCTGCTCGGTGAGCGTCGGGACCGGAAAGGTGTTCCAGCCGAGGGTGTTGGAATAGCGGAAATCGGTTTTCAGCTTGCCGCAGACGGTTGCGATCCAGACGAGATGCAGGCGCGAGGCGATCAGCGCCATGTTCCAGAGAGGGGCGTCGTAGAGGGCGAGCGCAAGGTTGGAGATGCGCACCTCGGGGGGCAGCAATCCGCAGGGAAGGTAAGCCCGGCGTTCAGATGAGACGCTGGGCACGATGATCGTATGGACCTTGCCGACGATCGTTCGCTCAAACTTGTAGGGCGTTTCGAGACCCGCGCGCCCGCGCTCGCTACCATGAAGGCGATAGTCTCGGATGCGATCAAGGCGCTCCTGAATCGGCGGAATTGAACTGGCCAAGGCCGCCTGTTCGTCACTGATCCAAAGGCAATATCTCTCCAATCCATTGATAAACTCATTCGATCCCAATATAGGCTTTATCAACTCTTCCGCATCTGGATATTCGCCCGTCATCTCTCTCATCTCATCAGGATCGAGCAGAAGATTACCCTTATCTCTCGGAATATTACCACCAAACATTATGGCGGCCTCAGAGATTGGATCATTTTCCCTTTCGACGATGACGTTCTTGCCGGGCGCAAGATAGAAGTTGATGTTCTCGACCTCCTTTCGCTCTTGCCCGTCGTATAGGTGCTTCGGCTTGGAGTCCGTCCCCGCGACCCCTACGATGATGCACGTAACCTGAGCATTCTTGGTAGCGTTGTTTCCCCATAAGAAATCCTTGTGTCCAAAGAATATTTCTTGGCCAGCAGCAATGAACCTCGACCATATCAGGGGAACCTGAACACCTTGGCAGATGGAATTTGTCGAGACAAACGCGAATCTTCCGCCGCCTTTGATATAATCAGATGCCTTCCAAAACCATCCTGCTATATAATCTATAGCCTTTACATCGTTTCCAGATAATATCCTCAAATCTTCCTTCTGCTTCTTAGTTTGATATTTATCCCCGATATACGGTGGATTCCCGCATACATAAGTTTCGCCCCCATCGTTCTCGAAGTCGATCTGTGCTTGGGCGAGGGGCGTTTGAAACAGGTCGTCGGCCTGATGTTTCACGCCCGTGCCCGTGGGCGGGCAGATGCTCAGCCAGTCCCGTCGCAGCGCATTGTCGCAGGTGATCCAGTTCTCGGCGTCGAGCGGTAGGAACTCGGCCAGCGCCTCCTTCTGGCCGCGATAGAGCACGTCGCACTGGTACTCGGCGATGATCAGCGCCAGCCGCGCGATCTCGGCCGGGAAGTCGCGCAGCTCGATGCCGCGGAAGTTCGTCAGCGGCACCTCCGAGCGCCGGTCCGCCTCGCCCCGGCGCCGGTTGATCTCCGCCTCGATCTCCCGCATCGCCTTGTAGGCGATGACGAGGAAGTTGCCCGAGCCGCAGGCCGGGTCGAAGACCCTGATCCGCGCCATGCGCCGGCGCAGGTTCAGGAGCATCCGGGGGTTTTCGCCCGCCTCCTCCAACCGCGCCCGCAAGTCGTCGAGGAAGAGCGGGTTCAGCACCTTCAGGATGTTCGGGACGCTGGTGTAGTGCATCCCGAGTGCGCCGCGCTCCTCGTCCTCGGCGACCGCCTGGATCATCGAGCCGAAGATGTCCGGGTTGATCTGCTTCCAGTCGAGCCCGCCGATGTGGAGCAGGTAGGACCGCGCGATCTTGCTGAAGCGCGGCACGTCGAGGTTTCCGGAGAAGAGCCCGCCGTTAACGTAGGGAAAGACGTTCGCGTAGCGCGGTATGCCCGCCGCCTGCCGATGGCGGTCATCGGGCTGGCCGGCGTGCTTCGTCGGCGTGTTCATCGCCCGGAAGATCATGCCGATCACCTCGTGGGTGTCGGAGGCGTCGCGGGCGGTCATCCGCTCGACGGTGGCGGTGAACAGGCCCTCTCCGTTGAAGATGTCGGTGCTCTCGGCGAAGAAGCAGAAGATCAACCGCGCCATGAAGTGGTTCATGTCGTGGCGGCGCTCGGCCTCGCCCCAGTTCGGGTTCTCTTTCAGGAGCTCGACGTAGAGCCGGTTCAGGCGGCTGGTGGCACGGATGTCGAAGGCGTTGTCGCGGAGCTGCTTGACGGTGGTGATGCCGGCGAGCGCCAGGAAGAAGGCGAAGTGGTTCGGCAGGTCGGCATAGGCGCAGGCGAGCGTCTCCCCGCTCGCCAGTTCCTCCGCCTCGATGTCGGTGCCGTCGGTCGCGAGGATGAACTTCGCCTTCGCCCGCGCCGTCGCCAGACTCTCCCGGAGCCGCGCCAGCATCCGCGTCACCTCGCCCGGCGGGCAGGTGGCGAGGTGGATGTTACTGGTCTGCAGGACGCCGCCGACATCGGACTTGTTCGACTCGCCCTTCCGCAGGCGCCTCAGCGTCGTCTCCTTGTTCCCGAACGCCTGGAGGAAGGCATAGGGGAACTCGGCGGCATCGAACGGCTGCTCGGCGAGTGCGGCGACGGCTTCTTCGATCTCTACAGCGTTCATTCCATCCTCAAATCAGCCGGCAACCTGCGAAGGCCACTACCGTTCATAGCCACCGTCATCCCGCCCCCGCCGACCACGGGTTTTCTCTGTATCCCGCCCGGCCTTGGCATCGGGAGCTTTTCGCTCTTCTCGCTCCTCCTCCCTCGGTTTCGGACGATCTCGCTGAACCTCTGGCTCCTGTGTCGGCCGTCCGAGCGCCGCGTCGAGCCTGGCGCGCACGTCCTTCTCCTCGCCCGACGTCCCCCCACGGCCCCGCTCCTGGTCCCGGGCCAGCATCCGCCTGAGCCTGTCCCCGACGCTCTCGCCGGCCTCCGGCCCATCCCGCTGCTTCTCCAGCGCGGCCCGCATGGCCGCGAGGCCAGCGCTGACCCGATCCTGCCCCTCGCCGCGCGCCTGGCCATAGGCCTCCCGCGCCGCCCCGACCCGCTCCCGCAGCTCCTCGCGGAGCGCGGCGAACACCCGCCGCGCTTCCCGCGCCTCCTCCACAGCCCGCCCGCGATCGGTGACGGGCTCATACACCCGCCCTTCCGCCTCGGCCTCTCGCGCCGCCCGTCGCTCCATGGCGTTGGCCGCCGGCCCGAGCTTCACCTCGGGCGCCCGGTCCAGCTCCTCGGCCGCCACCAGGTCACCCCGCTCCTCTGCCGCCTCACGCTGCGCCTCGAGGCTGCGATGGTCGACCCGCTCCTCGGTCCCCACCCGCTCCAGCGCCTCGTTCTGCAGCTCCGCCCAGACGCCGCGCATCGCCTCGATCTCCGGCCCGCCGGTCTGCGCCGCGTCGAGGACGCGGGTCTTCTTGCCGAACCCGTCGTCACCCACCACCCGCGTGGTGGTGAGCACGTGGGCGTGGTGGTTGCGATCGTCGCCCTCGCGATGCGGCGCATGGATCGCCACGTCGGCCGCGACGCCGTAGCGGTCGACCAGCGCCTGGGCGAAGGCGCCAGCGATCTCGCGCCGCGCCTCGGCACCGATCTCCGCCGGCAGCGCCAGCTCCCATTCCCGCGCCACCACGGCGTTGGAGCGCACCTCCGCCGCCTCGGCCGCGTTCCACAGCGCCGCGCGATCCTGCGCCCAGTCCGGCGCTCCCTCGGGCGCCAGGATGAAGGCGTCCTCGATGCCCTGCTTGCGCGAGTAGTCGTGAACACGCCCCTCGCGCTCGCAGGCAATGACGCCGCCGGAGCGATAGGCGGCGGCCGCCGTCGCCGATCGTCCGGCGCTGCGCTTCACCGTCTTCACCGCGAGATGGTAGCTCGCCATCAGGCG
>QFPW01000020.1 GCA_003241785.1 Rhodovulum sulfidophilum
GGCGGCGGCGCAGCCGGCGCCCGCCGCCGGCGCGGAGGCGGGCGCGCCGCCGGGGCGGCCGCCGCGCGCGCTGCCGGGCGGGCTCGCGGTCGAGCGCGGGTTCTTCGGCCACGCGCTGTGGCTCGGGCTGGCGCTCGACCGGCCGGCCGCCTACCGCGTCTTCACGCTCGAGGCGCCGCCGCGGCTCGTCGTCGATCTCGCGGGCGTCGATCTCGCCGGTCTCGATCTCGCCGCGGTCGATCACCCGATCGGGGTCGCCGCGCTTTCCCGGGCGCCGGCGGGGCCGGGCTGGTCGCGCCTCGTTCTCGAGCTCGAGCGGCCCTATGCGATCGAGACCGCCGCGCTCGAGCCCGAGGGCCCGGGCGCGACGCTCCGGGTCGCGCTCGGCCGCGTCGGCGCGGCCGAATTCGCCGCGCGTTCCGGCGCGCCGCCCGGCGTCCAGACCGGCGCGGTCGATCCGGAGAGCCCGGCGCGACCGCTGATCGTGATCGACCCGGGCCATGGCGGGGTCGATCCCGGGGCCGGGCGCGACGGCGTCGCGGAGAAGGAGGTGACGCTCGCCTTCGCCGAGGCGCTGCGCGACGCGCTGGCCGCGACCGGACGCTTCGACGTGGCGCTCACGCGCGCCGACGACGCCTTTCTGGCACTCGGCGACCGGGTCGCGCAGGCCCAGAGCCTCGGCGCGCGCGCCTTCCTCTCGATCCACGCCAACGCGGTCGAGGATGCCGGCGCGCGGGGCGGGATCGTCTTCACGCTGTCCGAGACCGGATCGAGCGGCGCGGCCCGCGACCGCGCGGCGATCGAGAACCGCGCGGATCTCGTCGCGGGGCTCGCGCCGCCCCCGACCGCCGATCCGGTGGCCGAGGCGCTCGGCGGCATCCGCGCGGCGGAGGGGCGGGCGCGCTCGGTCGAGCTCGCCCGCGCGCTCGCCGAGGCGCTGCGCCCGGTAACCGAGGGCGGCACGCAGGCGTCGCTGCAATCGGCGAACTTCCAGGTGCTGCGCATCCCCGAGATCCCCGCCGCGCTCGTCGAGCTCGGATTTCTCTCGAACCCCGAGGACCGCGCACGGATGACATCGCCCGAATGGCGCGCGCGGGCCGCGGCCGCGCTCGCCGCGGCGCTCGCCGGCTGGACCGCCGCCGGCGGGCCGTTGACGCGAAATTGACTGGTTCCCGCCGCCCCGCTCCCGATAGGGCGGCGCGCGGCCGCCAATCCGGCCCCGGCTCTTTTGACGGGCGGCGGGGGGTCCGGTAAGGTGCGGCGATTGCGTTTGGGGCTCGAATCGTGCTGCGTGTTATTCTGAGGTTCTTCGGGCTGGTCTTCAGCTGGCTCGCGATCGGCTCCGTCGTCGGTCTCGTGGCACTGGCGGCGCTCTTCGTGATCTACGGTCGCGACCTTCCCGACTACCAGCAGCTCGCGACCTACGAGCCGCCGACGCTGAGCCGGATCTATTCCGGCGAGGGCGAGCTCATGGACGAATTCGCCCGCGAGCGCCGCGTCTTCACGCCGATCTACGAGATCCCGGACCTCGTGAAGGACGCCTTCATCTCGGCCGAGGACAAGAACTTCTACCAGCACCGCGGCTTCGATCCGCGCGGCATCGCGGCCGCGATCTACCAGGCGGCGGCGGAGGGCGGGCGTCTGCGCGGCGCCTCGACCATCACGCAGCAGGTGATGAAGAACTTCCTGCTGACCGGCGACCGCTCGGGCGAGCGCAAGATCAAGGAGATCATCCTCGCCACCCGGCTCGAGCAGACGCTGACCAAGGACCAGATCCTCGAGCTCTACCTCAACGAGATCTTCCTCGGCCAGAACTCCTACGGCGTGACCGCCGCGTCGGAGGTCTATTTCAACAAGCCGCTCGACCAGCTCAGCCTCGCCGAGATGGCCTATCTCGCCGCGCTGCCGCAGGCGCCGAGCGTGCTGCATCCGGTGCGCGAGAAGGCGCGGGCGATCGCGCGGCGCAACTACGTGCTCGATCAGATGGCGCAGAACGGCTACGTGACCCGCGAGCAGGCCGAGGAGGCGAAGGCGCAGGATCTCGTGACCGTGCAGGGCGGCGGGATCCCCTCGGGCCGGGGCGACATGCCGCCGCGCGACTATTTCACCGACGAGATCCGGCGCCAGCTCTCGGCGCGGTTCGGCGACGACGAGCTCTTCACCGGCGGCCTCTCGATCCGCGCCACCGTCAATCCCGAGATGCAGACCGTCGCCTCCCAGGCGCTGCGCGACGGGCTCGAGCAATACGACCGGGGGCTCAAGGTCTACCACGGGCCGCTGGCGAAGATCGATCCGGCCGCGGCCGATCTCACCACGGAGACGGGCTGGCGCGACGCGCTGCGCGACACGCAGGTGCCGCGCGACATCGCCGGCTGGCGGCCCGCCGTCGTGCTGTCGCTCGGCGAACGCTCGGCGCGGATCGGCATCGAAGGGGTCGAGGACGGGACGGAGGGCAATTTCCTGCCCTTCTCCGACGTCAGCTGGGCGCGGCTCCGGGGCGAGAACGGTCGGCTGAGCGCGAGTCCGGGGATCTCCGCCACCTTCGCGGTCGGCGACGTCATCCTCGTGAAGCGGCTCGAGACCTCGGAGGGCGCGCGCTGGTCCTACCGCCAGATCCCCGAGATCCAGGGCGGCTTCATGGCGATGGACACCCAGACCGGCCGCGTGCTCGCGATGCAGGGCGGCTTTTCCTACCAGTCGAGCGTGTTCAACCGCGCGACTCAGGCGCTGCGCCAGCCGGGCTCGTCGTTCAAGCCCTTCGTCTACGCCGCGGCGCTCGACAACGGCTACAGCCCCGCGACCATCGTGCTCGACGCGCCGATCGAGGTCGCGACCCCGGAAGGGCTGTGGAAGCCCGAGAATTCGGGCAACAAGTATTACGGCCCGACGCCGATGCGCACCGGGCTCGAGCAGTCGCGCAACCTGATGACCGTGCGCATGGCCCAGCAGGTCGGCATGGATAAGGTCGCGAAATACGCGCATGACTTCGGCATCTACGACGAGATGCCCGAGCTCCTGAGCTATTCGCTCGGCGCGGGCGAGACCACGCTCTTCAGGATGGTGACGGCCTATGCCGAGCTCGCGAACGGCGGGCTCAAGGTCGAGCCGACGCTGGTCGACCGGGTGCAGGACCGCTACGGCAAGACGATCTACCGCCACGATCAGCGCGATTGCGAGGACTGCCAGGCGCCCGAGCTGTCCGCCGCGACGCAGCCGATCATCCGCACCAACGCGCAGCGGCTGATCGACCCGATCACCGATTACCAGATCACCTCGATGCTGCAGGGCGCGGCGGCGCGCGGCACCTCGGCGGCGACGGTCGGCAAGATGGGGCTGAACCTCGCGGGCAAGACCGGCACCACGAACGAGGCCAAGGACGTCTGGTTCATCGGCTATTCGCCCCGGATCGTCGCCGGATGCTACATGGGCTACGACACGCCCCGGCCGCTCGGCGAGAGCGCCTTCGGCGGCACGCTCTGCGCGCCGATCTTCGTCGAGTTCATGAAGGCCGCGATGGCGGGCCAGGCCCCGGTGAAATGGGACGTGCCCCCGGGCGGCTATTTCATCAAGATCGACCGGCGCTCCGGCCAGCGGCTCGCCGACGACGCCGAGGGCGCCAACGTGCAGGCCGAGTACATCCGCGACGGCCAGCAGACGGTGGTCGGCGGCTACGGCCAGCTCGTCGACGGCGGCTGGCGCATGAGCTCGGACGTGCCGCTCTACGACGGCGCGGCGCAGAGCCAGATCGAGCGGGTGCGCGTACGCGGGCAGGAACGGGCGCTGCCGAGCAACCCCTCGATGGGCTCGATGTCGAGCGGCGGGCTCTACTAGGGGCGCGCCGCCGGACACGGGAGGGCGGGTCCGCGCGCGGCGTGCCGGTCCAGGAAGTCGAGGATCGCGCGCGCGATCTCGCCGGCGGTGGGCGCGTCGAGGTGGAAGTGATGGTCGCCGGCGAGCTCGATCGCCTCATATGTCGCGATCAACTCCGGCCCGAGCCGGGCCAGGTCGTCGGCCTTTGGCCGCTGGCTCCGGATACCGTCCTTCGCCCAGATGTTGAGCACGGGGCATTCGATCGACCTCAGGACGGCCACGACGTCGGCCCGTGTCAGCTTGACGGCCGAGCTTGCGAACAGCCGCGGGTCGGCTCGCATGCGGAAACCGTCCGCCACCTGCTCCAGCGCGCGCTCCGAAAGCGCCTCCGCGGTTCGCCGGGCGTTGCCCCGCCGTCCGCGGCGGTGGACATAGTCGGCGCGGGCCGCGAACACGCGCGCCGGGCGGGCCTTCCGCTCGCGGGCCTGTTCGAGGAAGGCGCGCAGGGTGGGGACGAAGCCCGCGTCGTTTGGTTCGGGCGCGAGCGCGTCGAGCGCGACCAGCGCGCGGACCCGCTCCGGCTGGGCCGCCGCGAACAGGGCGGAGATGTTCGCCCCCCGGGAATGGCCGATCAGCACGCAATCCGCCCATCCGAGCTGGTCGAGCACGCCGGCGATCTGCGGGAGGTCATCCCAGATGTTGTAGGTGGCATGGGCCGCGCGGTGCGCGCTCAGGCCCTGGCCGCTCAGGTCGAGCGCGACCACGTCGCATAAGGCGAGCCGCGGGGCCAGCTCGCGGAAGCTCGCGGCGTGGTCCATCCAGCCATGCAGCGCCAGAACCGGCGCGCCGTCGTCCGGCCCCCACCGCAGCCCCGCGAGCCGCAATCCATCCACCTCCCACCGGCAATCCCGCGGGACCGGCAGGCCCGTCGCATTCATTCATCCCCTCCCGCGCCATCGCATCCCAACGTGCTCCAAAGCAATCGGCCGATCGGGTCCAAGTCAATGCGACGCCGACGCGACGCCGACGCGACGGGCCGGCGGCGATGCTTCCGCCCCCGCCCCTTTACCCTGAGCCGGAGCGCGGATAGAACACGCAACCGCCGGGAGGAGCTTCAGGATGCGCGCAGAAACCGAACATGTCGTGGCCGAGATCGAGAAATCGCTCGCCCTGCTGCGCCAGCGCCTGAACTGGGAAACCGCGCCGCATCGGCTCGAGGAGCTCAATGCGATGTCGGAGGATCCGGACCTCTGGAACGACCCCGCTAAGGCGCAGAAGCTGATGCGCGACCGGCAGGTGCTGTCGGACGCGATCGACGGCTATACCGGGCTCGCCCGCGAGCTCGCCGACCAGGTCGAGCTGATCGAGCTCGGCGAGGCCGAGGGCGACGCCGAGGTGATCGCCGAGGCGGAGACCGCGCTGAAGGCGCTGCGCGAGGCGGCGGCGCAGAAGGAGATCGAGGCGCTGCTCGACGGCGAGGCGGACGGCAACGACACCTTCCTCGAGGTGAACGCGGGCGCCGGCGGCACCGAGAGCTGCGACTGGGCCTCGATGCTCGCGCGCATGTATGTGCGCTGGGCCGAGAGCCACGGCTACAAGGTCGAGCTCATGTCCGAGAGCCCGGGCGAGGAGGCGGGGATCCGCTCGGTCACCTACCAGATCAAGGGCCAGAACGCCTATGGCTGGCTGAAGTCGGAATCGGGCGTGCACCGTCTGGTGCGGATCTCGCCCTACGACTCGGCCGCGCGGCGGCATACGAGCTTCTCCTCGGTCTGGGTCTATCCGGTGGTCGATGACAATATCGAGATCGAGATCGCGCCGAACGACATCCGGATCGACACCTATCGCTCCTCGGGCGCGGGTGGGCAGCATGTGAACACGACCGACTCGGCGGTGCGCATCACCCATCTTCCGACCAATATCGTGGTGACGAGCTCGGAGAAGTCGCAGCACCAGAACCGGGCGAATGCGATGGCGGCGTTGAAGTCGCGGCTCTACGAGATGGAGCTCCGCAAGCGCAACGAGGCGATCACCGCGGCGCACGAGGCGAAGGGCGACGCGGGCTGGGGCAACCAGATCCGCTCCTACGTGCTGCAGCCCTACCAGATGGTGAAGGACCTGCGCACCAACCACGAGACCTCCGACACGCAGGGCGTGCTCGACGGCGCGCTCGACCCGTTCATGGCCGCCGCGCTGGCGCAGCAGGTCACGGGCAAGAGCCGCGCCGACGCCCAGGCCGCGTTCGAGGACTGATCAGCGGCGCGACCAGCGGCCAGGGCCCTCGGCGACGAGCGCCGGCTCGCCGATCTCGCGCAGGAGCTTGCGGCGCACGGCGGCGACGAGATCCTCGGCCCCGCCCGCCGGTTCGATGAAGGCGGCCGGACCGCCGATGACCGAGCCTTCGAAGAAGCCGAGCAGCGTGGCATTCCAGGCTTGCCGCCCCGCGGACCCGGCCGTGCCCAGCCCGTCCAGGATCGGCATCCCGTTGATCGTCACCCCGGCCTCGATGAGCCCGGCGCGGGCCGGCGCGAGCGCCGATCCGACGTTCTGGATCCCGTCCGAGGTGATGTTGACGACCGCGCGCCGGCCCTCGAAGGGGCTCGCCGCGAGAAGCGCCCCGGCGAAGCGCAGGGCGCCGCCGAAGGCCGTGCCGCGCCGCATCCGGACGATCCTCGCGCCGTCGATAGCCGAGGCGACGGCCGCGGCGGCCGCCGGCCCGTCGATCAGCGTCCAGGCGACGAGCACGCGCTGCTCGGTATCGCCGCCCCAGGCGAAGCAGGCGACGCCGATGCGGCCGAGCGGCCCGCTCCGGATCGCCCGCAGCACGGCGGGGTCGCGGAAGGCCGCGGCGAAGCCCGCGCGCTCGATCGCGCGTTCCTCCGCGTCCATCGAGGCGGAGGCGTCGAGTGCCAGGACGAGTTCGAGGTCGACGGGCAGCCCCCGCGTCGCATCGGCTTCCGCGGCTTGCGCGGAGAGGAGCAGCCCGAGCGCGAGGACAAGTCGGCGCATGGCTTCGATCCGTATCGAAAATGACCGGGCCAGAATAAGCGGCCCCTGGGTTGCAATGACCCCATCATACCGCGATCGACGCGCGAATTCCATGGGCGCGATGGTTGGTCCGCGTCGGCCGGCCCGCGTCACACTTGATCCAGCGCAAGGAAACGCGCGGCGAATCGTGACAGCGTGCCGCCACAACGAGCCGGGACCAGGAGGAGACGCGCGATCGAGGCCGAGTCGTCCGGCCCGACCTCCGCATTACGGATGGGCCTCGATCCGCCGCCTCTCCCGACGCCTTCCCCGGAGCGGGCGGCCGGTCCGGCCATGGCCAAGACGCCGCCGGATGTGGCAATCAAGCGCGCGGGCAAGCGGACGGCGGGGGACCAGCGCATGAGGATGGCGAAGATCAACGGCCTCGCCGTGCATTATTCGGACGAGGGCCCGGCGGACGGCCCGGGGATCGTCTTCGCCAATTCGCTCGGCACCGACCTGCGCGTCTGGGACGCCGTGACGCCGCTCCTGCCCGCGGCCGCGCGCGTGATCCGCTACGACAAGCGCGGCCACGGGCTGAGCGCGGCGCCGGAGGGCGCCTATTTCATGGGGGATCTCGTCGCCGACGCCGCCGGGCTCATCGACCATCTCGGCCTCAGGGGCGTGCTCTTCGTCGGGCTCTCGATCGGCGGCGTGATCGCGCAGGGGCTCGCGGCGGAGCGGCCGGACCTGGTGCGGGGCGTGGTGCTTTCGAACACCGCGCCGAAGATCGGGACCGAGGAGATGTGGCACGCGCGGATCGCCGCGGTCCGCGCCGGAGGTGTCGCCGCGCTTTCGGAGGCGGTGCTGGAACGCTGGTTCTCGAAGCGCTTCCGCGCCGAGCGCCCCGATGAGCTCGCCGGCTGGCGGAACATGCTGGAGCGCTGCCCGGTCGACGGCTACGCCGGCTGCTGCGCGGCGCTCGCGGAGACCGACCTTCGGCTCTCCACCGCCGGGCTCCGCCAGCCCGCGCTGGTGATCGCGGGCGGCGAGGACGGCTCGACCCCGCCCGATCTGGTGCGCGAGATGGCCGAGACCATCGACGACGCGCGGTTCGAGCTCATCCGGGGCGTCGGACATATCCCCTGCGTCGAGGCGCCGGAGGCGGTCGCGCGGCTGATCGCGGGTTTCGCGCGGGAGATCGGGCTCATCTGAGCGGCGGTCCCGCAATCCTGTTGTCACGCGGCGGCGGGCTCGCTTACCGTGGCTGCGAACAATCGGATATCAGGGGACAGACCGCGATGGAGACCTTCCGCAGCCAAGCCCTCCGGGGCATCAGCCGCCGCCGCCTGCTCGGGACCGCCGGGGCGGGCCTCGTGCTCGCCGGCGCGGGCGGGCTGCGCGCCCCGGCCCGCGCCGCCGATCCGGTCACCGTCGCCGCGATCTATACCGTCCCCGTCGAGCAGCAGTGGGTGAGCCGCATCCACAAGGCGGCCGAGGCCGCCGTGGAGAGGGGCGAGATCACCTATGTCTTCTCCGAGAACACCTCGAACACCGACTATCCGCGCGTGATGCGCGAATACGCCGAGGCCGGGCACCAGCTCATCCTCGGCGAGATCTTCGGCGTCGAGCAGGCGGCGCGCGAGGTGGCGATGGACTACCCCGACACCGCCTTCCTGATGGGCTCGAGCCTGAAGCCCGACGAGGCCAATCCGAACCTCGCGGTCTTCGACAACTATATCCAGGACGCCTCTTATCTCTCCGGGATCATCGCGGGCGCGATGACCAAGACCGGCAAGATCGGCATGGTCGGCGGCTTCCCGATCCCCGAGGTCAACCGGCTGATGAACGCCTTCATGGCCGGCGTGAAGGAGACCCGGCCGGACGCGACCTTCGACGTCGCCTTCATCGGCAGCTGGTTCGACCCGCCCAAGGCCAAGGAAGCCGCCTTCGCGATGATCGAGGCCGGGGCGGACGTGATGTACGCCGAGCGGTTCGGCGTCTCGGACGCGGCGAAGGAGAAGGGCGTGCTCGCGATCGGCAATGTGATCGACACCCAGGCGGACTATCCCGAGACCGTGGTCGCCTCCGCGCTCTGGCATTTCGAGCCGACGCTCGCCGCGGCGCTCGCGGCGGTGAACGAGGGCACGTTCACGGCGGCGGATTACGGGGTCTATTCCTTCATGAAGGAGGGGGGCTCGTCGCTGGCGCCCCTAGGCACCTTCGAGGGCAAGGTGCCCGAGGCCGCGAAGGTCCTGGTCGACGAGCGGACCGAGGCGATCAAGTCGGGCGGCTTCGTGGTCGAGGTCAGCGACGCCGAGCCGAAGCCCGCCTGAGCATGGCCGGCGGGCCGGATGGGGAGGGGGAGGCGGTCGTCCTCCGCCTCTCGGGCATCACCAAGCGCTTCGGCGCCCTGACCGCGCTCGACGGCGTGGGCTTCGACCTCCGCCGGGGCGAGGTGATCGCGCTCCTCGGCGAGAACGGCGCGGGCAAGACCACGCTGATGAACATCCTCTTCGGCGCCTATACCGCCGACGAGGGCTCCGTCGAGGTCTTCGGCCAGCGCCTGCCGCCCGGCCATCCGCGCGCCGCGCTCGCGGCCGGGGTGGGCATGGTGCACCAGCATTTCACCCTCGCGGACAATCTCACCGTCCTCGACAACATCCTGCTCGGCACCGTGCCGCTCTGGCGTTTCGGCTCGGGCCGGGCACAGGCGGCGGAGAAGGTGCGGACGCTTGCCCGCGACTTCGGCCTCGCGGTCGATCCCGGCGCGCGGGTCGCCACGCTCACGGTGGGCGAGCGGCAGCGGGTCGAGATCCTGAAGGCGCTCTACCGCGACGCGCGGATCCTGATCCTCGACGAGCCGACCGCCGTGCTGACTCCCGGCGAGGCCGAGGCGCTCTTCGCCACGCTGCGCCGGGCGATCGCGCGCGGGCTCTCGGTCATCTTCATCTCGCACAAGCTCCACGAGGTCATGGGCCTCGCCGACCGCGTCATCGTGCTCCGCCACGGCCGCCTCGTCGGCGAGGCGCGCGCGGCCGACACCGACCGCGCCCGGCTCGCCGCGATGATGGTGGGCGCCGAGGTGCGCGAGAGCCGCGTCGCGACCGGCGCTCCGGGACCGGCGCTCGCGCGGTTCGAGCGGGTCGCGACCGCCGACCGGGGCAGCGTGCCCGGGCTGCGCGGCGTCGATCTCGCGCTCCATGGCGGCCAGATCCTCGGCCTCGCCGGCGTCTCGGGCAACGGACAGGGCGCCGTCGCCGACCTGATCGCGGGGCTGGCGCGGCCCATCTCCGGGCGGCTTCTGATCGGGGAGGCCGAGGCGGGGGCGGCGTGGTCGCCGCGCGCGGCGCTCGCCGCCGGGATCGGCCGCGTGCCGGAGGACCGCCACCGCGCCGGCTCGATCGCCGACATGTCGCTGACCGAGAACGCGGTGCTCGAAGGCTTCGGCGGCGCGCCGTTCAGCCGCGCGGGCTGGATGGACTGGCGCGCCGCGAAAGGCTTCGCCGAGCGGCTGATCGAAACCTACGACGTGCGCTGCCCGGGGCCGGAGGCGCGCATCCGGCTGCTCTCGGGCGGCAACATGCAGAAGCTCATCCTCGGCCGGGCGCTCGAGCCCGACCCCCGGATCATCCTCGCGAACCAGCCGGTGCGCGGGCTCGACATCGGCGCCGTCACCTATGTCCATGGCCGCCTGGTCGCGGCGCGGGACGCGGGCGCCGCCGTGCTGCTCATCTCCGAGGACCTCGACGAGATCATGGCGCTCTCGGACGTCATCCACGTGATCTCCGAAGGCCGGCTCTCCCCCGGCTTCGCCCGGGGCGAGAAGACGGCGGCGGAGCTCGGGGAATGGATGGCCGGGCACGGGTTCGGAGCGGCGCATGCGGCTTGAACCGATCGCCGCCCCGAGCCTCGGCCGAAGGCTCGGCGTCGCGGGCGTGGCGCTCGTCACCGTCCTCGCCGTGGCCGCGGGGCTCGCGGCGCTCGCCGGGGCCGATCCGCTGTCGGTGTTCGGCCTGATCGTGAAGGGCGCCGCCGGCTCGCAGTTCGCGCTGACCGAGACGCTGAAACGCGCGACGCCGCTCATCTTCACCGGCCTCGCCGTCGCGGTCGCCTTCCGCGCCCGGCTCTGGAACATCGGCGCCGAGGCGCAGCTCTACGCCGGGGCGATCATCACCGTCGTCCTCGGCACCGGCGCGCTCGGCCTGCCCGGGCCGCTGCTGATCCCGCTGATCGCGCTCGCCGCCGTCCTCGCCGGCGCGCTCGTCCTGCTCGGCCCGGCGCTGCTCAAGACGCGCTTCGGGGTCGACGAGGTGGTGACGACGCTGCTCCTCAACTTCATCATGCTGCTCTTCGTCTCGATGCTGCTCGAGGGCGCGCTCAAGGATCCGATGGCGCTGGGCTGGCCGCAGTCGCGGGCGCTGGTCCCCGAGGCACGGCTGCCGCGCACGCTCTTCGGGCTGCGCCTCCACTGGGGCTTCGCGATCGCGCTTCTCGCCGCCGTGCTCGTCGCGGTGATCGAGCGGCGCACCACGCTCGGCTTCGCGATGCGCGCGGTCGGGCTCAACCAGGAGGCGGCGCGCTTCGCCGGGATCAGGGTCAACGCGGTGCTGATCCGGACCGCGATCCTCTCGGGCGGTCTCGCCGGGCTCGCCGGCTGGTCCGAGGTCGCGGGGCTGAAGGGCAGCCTGACGCTCGATCTCAGCCCCGGCTTCGGCTATACCGGGATCATCGTCGCGATGCTCGCGGGGCTCAACCCGCTTGGCGTGGTGCCGGCCGCGATCTTCGTCGCCGGGATCTTCGTCGGCGCCGATTCGATGAGCCGGGCGGCCGGCGTGCCCTCCTACATCGCCGATATCCTGCTCGCGACCGCGCTGCTCGCGACGCTCGCGGCGATCAGGCTCTCCCGCTATCGCCTGGTCCGGAGCTGACGCATGGACATATTCGACATCCTGCTCTCGGCGAGCTTCTGGGCCGCGACGATAAGGATCGCGAGCCCGCTCATCTTCGCCACGATGGGCGAGCTCATCTGCGAGCGCGCGGGCGTTCTCAACCTCGGCATCGAGGGGATCATGGTCGCGGGCGCCTTCGCGGGGTGGTTCACCGTCTATCTCGGCGGCGGGCTCTGGGAGGGGGTGCTGATCGCCTTCCTCACCGGCATGGCCTTCGGCGCGCTCCATGGCGCGCTCACCGTGCCGCTCGGCCTGTCGCAGCACGTGGTGGGGCTTGGGATCACGCTGCTCGCCACCGCGCTCGCCTATTACGCCTATCGCGTGGCGCTGCCCCGGGTGACGACGCCGCCGAAGATCGACGCCTTCCAGCCGCTGCCGATCCCGGGCCTCTCCGAGATCCCGATCCTCGGCCCGGCGCTCTTCGCGCAGACCGCCTTCACCTATCTCGCCTTCGCCACCGTGCTTCTCGTCTGGTTCGTGCTCTGGCGCACGCCGCTCGGCCTCGCGCTCCGCGCCGCGGGCGAGAATCCGGCGGCGGTCGCGGCGCAGGGGCTGTCCGTGACCGGGCTCCGCCTCGGCGCGGTGATGGCCGGGAGCGGGCTGATGGCGGTCGGCGGCGCCTTCCTCACCATGTCGGCCTTCGATTCCTTCTTCTTCGAGATGGTGAACGGCCGCGGCTGGATCTGCGTCGCGCTCGTCGTCTTCGGCGCCTGGCGCCCGGGCAAGGCGCTTCTCGGCGCGATCCTCTTCGCCGCCTTCGACGCCTTCCAGCTGCGGCTGCGCCAGGTGATCGGCGACGCGGTGCCCTACCAGCTCTTCCTGATGCTGCCCTACGCCTTTTCGATCCTCGCGCTCGTTCTCATGTCGCGCCGCGCCGAGGTGCCGGCGGCGCTGATGATACCGTACAACAAGGGGGAACGGTGATGTTCGATCTGATCCTGCGCGGGGGCACGCTGCCCGACGGGAGCGTGGCCGATATCGGGGTCAGGGGCGAGACGATCGCCGAGATCGGCCGCATCGAGCCGGGCGCCGAGGCGCGCGAGGTGATCGACGCGACCGGCGATCTCGTCTCGCCGCCGCTGGTCGATCCGCATTTCCACATGGACGCGACGCTCAGCTACGGCATCCCGCGCATCAACGCCTCGGGCACCCTGCTCGAGGGGATCGGCCTCTGGGGCGAGCTGAAGCAGGTGATGACCCTCGAGGAGGTGCGCGACCGGGCGCTCAGCTATTGCGACTGGGCGGCGAGCATGGGGCTTCTCGCGATCCGCACCCATGTCGACACCTGCGACGACCGGCTGATGGGCGTCGAGGCGCTGCTCGAGGTCAAGCGCCTGGTGGCGCCCTATATCGACCTGCAGCTGGTCGCCTTCCCGCAGGACGGGCTCTACCGCGGGCCGACCGCCTTCGCGAACACGGTGCGCGCGCTCGACATGGGCGTCGACGTGGTCGGCGGCATCCCGCATTTCGAGCGCACCATGGCCGATGGCGCCGCCTCGGTCCGCGCGCTCTGCGAGATCGCCGCCGAGCGCGGCCTGCCGGTCGATCTCCATTGCGACGAGACCGACGATCCCCTGTCGCGGCACATCGAGACGCTGGCCTACGAGACCCAGCGGCTGGGGCTCCAGGGGCGCGTGGTGGGCTCGCACCTGACCTCGATGCATTCGATGGACAACTACTATGTCTCGAAGCTCCTGCCGCTGATCGCCGAGGCGGAGATCGGCGTGGTGTCGAATCCGCTCATCAACATCATGCTGCAGGGCCGCCACGACACCTTCCCGAAGCGCCGGGGCCTGACCCGCGTCAAGGAGATGCACGCGCACGGCATCCCTGTCGCCTGGGGCCAGGACTGCGTGCTCGACCCCTGGTACTCGCTCGGCACGGCCGACATGCTCGACGTCGCCTTCATGGGGCTCCACGTCGCGCAGATGTCGAGCCCGGCCGAGATGCGGCGCTGCTTCGACATGGTGACGGTCGAGAGCGCGGCGATCCTCGGTCTCGGGGACTACGGGCTGCGCGTCGGCGCGAAGGCGAGCTTCGTCGTGCTCGACGCCGGCGATCCGATCGAGGCGCTCCGGCTCCGCGCCGACCGGCTGCTGGTGGTGGCGCGGGGCAAGGTGATCGCGCGGCGGGCGCGGGGCGACGCGGCGCTCAGCATTCCGGGCCGTCCGGCTGGCGTTCGGCGGAGGCATCGGCCGGAGGCAAGCTGACGGCTATTCCTCGCCCGCGCCCTTGAGCCGCCGGATCGCGTCCCTCTCCGGGGCGCGGCCGGTCATCTCGCAGCTGCGCGCGACCACCGGCTCCTGATGCTCGGCCGTGTGACCGCAAGGCTCGGTCTTCGCGGCCCAGATGAGTACGATGGTCACGATGAGCATGAGGGCGAGCCCGGCTGCTTCGATCGTCTTCATGGTCGGCTCGAACACTCGCTACGACAGGATACAGGAGCCCGGGAGCAGGCGAACCCCACATCGCCGCGATCCTCTCGCGCGCGGGATCGCCTCTCCGGACCAAGCCTCGACCGTGCCGACGGATACGAGGGCCGAGGTGAAGATTCGGCCGGAACGTATCGGGAAGTCAACATAAATTTGGGGTGATGGCGGACTGGGGAGGATTCGAACCCCCGACCCCTTGATTCGTAGTCAAGTGCTCTATCCAACTGAGCTACCAATCCGTCGGGGGGTGAATTAGCCGCCCGGACGGGGATTCGCAAGGGCGAAATCCAAGAAAAATCGAGCCGGAACATATCCCGCGACACATCGCCCCGAAGGCCGCGCGCGTCGCCGGCGGCAGGCGGCTGCGAAAGGGGACGCGGCACGGGTCCGCCGTCCCGGACAGCGGCGCGGCGGTCCCGTTTCACGGGCGTGGAAACGAGAAAGCGCGGCCGATCCGGGATCGGCCGCGCGGCGCGGAGCGGGTGCCGGGGGGCCCGGCGGGGTTTCGTCAGCGGAGGTTGAAGCGGACCGGGACGGCGATGTCGAGCTTGGTGCCGGGCGGCGGGGCGGGGACCGGCGAGGCGCGCTGCACCATCGCCACGACCTCCTGGTCGAGCTCGGGGATACCGGAGGAGCGCAGCAGCCGCACCGACTGCACGTTGCCGCTGGCGTCGATCGAGAAGCGCACCGTGGCGACGCCCTCGTCGCCCCGGCGGCGCGCGGCGGCGGGATATCGCTTGCGCCGCTCGAGATGCGCCATCAGCCGGGCCTGCCACTTCGGATTGGTGGCCGAGCTGCCGGCGCCCGCCGCCGATTGCGCGGCCCTGGGCGTGTCGGAGGGCTTGGTCTGCGCCGTCGCGCGCACCTGCTGCGGCGGGGCCTTCTTCTTCGGCGGCGCGGGCTTGGCCTCCTTGACCGGCTCCTCGACCTTCTGCAGCTCGGGGCGCTTCGGCGGCACGATCGCCTCGGCCGTGTCGAGCTCGGGCAGATCCTCGGGCGGCGCCATCGGATCGGGCTGGGCGATCTCGGGCGTCTCGGGAACCGGCGCGTCCTCGATCGGATCGGGCGTGTCCACGGTCTCGACCGGCTCGTCGAGCGTCGGGGTCTCGAGCTCCTCGGTCTCGCTCGGCGCGGTCTCGTTCAGGCTTTCGGAGATCTGGGTCTCCTCGGCGGCCGGGGCCGAGGCCTCGGGGGCGAGGTCGATCATCACCGCGGCCGCCGGCGGCGACGAGTCGGCGGGCATGTCCGGCTGGCGCTGGCTCGCCCAGGCCGCGACGCCGGCCGAGACCGCGAGGATCGCCGCGCCGGCGCTCACGTAGTTCACGGCCTCGCGCAGCGGGCCGCGCCGCAGTTCCTGCGAGAAGTCGGTGACCGGGGCCCCGGCCGCTTCGCGCGGCGCCGTCATGGCGCGGGCGCGGACGCGGGATCCGCCGGCGCGGGCGCGGCCTCCGAACCGGGCGCGACCGGCGGCGCGGCCTCGAGACCGACGAGCGCGATCTTCAGATACCCGGCCGAACGCAGGAGGTTCATCACCTCCATCAGGTCGCCGTAGGGGATGGTCTCGTCGGCGCGCAGGAAGATCCGCGTCTCCTTGTCGCCTCCGGCCTGCGCGTCGAGCGCCGCGCCGAGCGCCTCGGCGCCGATCGTGTCGTTGCCGAGCGCCAGCGTGCCGTCGCGCTTCAGCGTGACATAGACCGGCTCGTCCGGGCGCGGGCTCTTCTGCGCGTTCGAGGCCGGCAGGTCGACGTTGACGTCGACCGTGGCGAGGGGCGCGGCGACCATGAAGATGATGAGCAGCACGAGGATCACGTCGATGAACGGCGTGATGTTGATCTCGTGGTTCATCTCCATCTCGTCGGAGCTGGACTGTCGGATCCCGCCGGCCATGGCCTTACTCCGCCGCGAGGTCGAAGGCGCGCAGGCGCCCGTGGTCGAGGTCGCGGCTCACCATCCGCTCGAGATTGGCCGAGACGTCGGCGAGCTCCTGGCGGTAGCCGGTGATCGAGCGGGCGAAGTGGTTGTAGATCACCACCGCCGGGATCGCGGCCACCAGGCCCATCGCGGTGGCGAGCAGCGCCTCGGCGATGCCGGGGGCCACGACGGCGAGATTGGTGGTCTGCGACTGCGAGATGCCGATGAAGGAGTTCATGATGCCCCAGACGGTGCCGAACAGGCCGACGAAGGGGGCGACCGAGCCGATCGTCGCGAGGATCGAGGTGCCGCGCGTCATGCGGCGCCCGGCCTCGGCCTCGATCCGGCCGAGATGCGAGCCGACGCGCTCCTTCAGGCCGTCGCCGCCGGACCGGGGCAGGGCGGAGACCGAGGCGAGCGATTCCTCGTAGGTGGCGCGGACCAGCAGCGGCACCACGCCCTTGCGGCCGGCGAAGGCCTGCCGCGCCTCGGCGAGGTCGGCGCAGTCGTTGAGCTGGGCGCGGGCCTTCTTCATGCGGCCGCGCGCGCCCATGATCTCGAGCGACTTCACGAGCCAGACGGTCCAGGTGACGAGCGAGGCGATCGCGAGGCCCACCATCACTGATTTCACGACCATGTCGGCGGCCATGAACATGCCCCAGGGCGACAGGTCATGCGGCAGCGTCATCTCGGGAACCGGGGCCGGCGCGGCCTCGGTCGCGATCGGCGCGGGAGCGGCCGGGCTGGCGGCCGTGTCGGCGACGGGATCGGTGGCCGGGGCCGCCGGCGCTTCGGCGGCGGGCGGCGTGGCCGCCTCCGGGCTCGGCGCGCCGGGCGCGGCCGGGGCGGTCGGCGCCGGCGCGGGAGCCTCGGCGGCGGGCCCCGCGGGCGCGTCGGCGGCCGGGACGCTCGGGCTCGCGGTCGGCGCGGGCAGGGCGGGGGCCGGCGTCGCCGGCGCTTCGACCGGCGCCGCGGGGGCCGTGTCCTGGGCGCCGACCGGCGCGGTGGCGAGCGCCAGGAGCCCGGCCGCCAGAAGCGGAGCCACGGCCACGCTCAGTGAAAATTTCGCATCAGCGCGCATCGCCCGCCCCATCGTTCGTCAACGGCATTGATGGCTGACCGGTGGCTCGAGGTGTCGCCGGTTGGCTGGATATGCGCGATCAGGGCAACCTCGGTGGAGGGCCCTGCGCGCGTCTTCCCCGCCCTTAACAACGGCCGAAACCGGGCGCAAGGCGGCTAAGTAAATTGGAAATCAAGGGGTTTTGGTCAAGTGAATGAAATCACGACAAAAATTGTCAATCGAAAAAAGTGACCGCCACCCGTCCGAAGCCGGGGCGCGCCGACCCGGCCGCCCGGGCCCGCCCGCGATGGAATCAGCGCCGCGGCGGGCGCTCAGCCGCCGAAGATCTCCGCCACGTCGTACATGACCGGCTCGAAGCCGCGGCAAAGCTCCGCGATCCGGCGATTGCGCGCGCGCATCTCGTCCGAGCGGAGCATGGCGAGGAAATCCTCCCGGCTGCGCCATTGCGAGTAGTTGGCGATCCGCGTGTGGGCGTCGTTTACGTGAAGTCCGGCGCCGAGGAACCCCGGCTGGCGGCTGATGAACTCCGCGTAGGCGTCGCGCAGCTCGTCGAGCAGATCCTGGCAGGTGCCCGGGCTCATCTCGAAGGTGGTGATGACGGTCTGGAGCGGGGCTTCGCGCGAAATCGTCGGCATGGCTGGTTCCTCCCGCGGGCGAGGATAGCAGCTTCCGCGGCCGCCTTCATCCGCGCGGTTAGGCGGCCGTTAACCCCGCGGGTCCTCTCTGGGGGGAGACCCCGGGGAGAGGCGGAATGCGCGCGAGGCTGGCCAGTCCGAGGCGGATCCTGGGCGCGGGGCTGCTCGCGCTGCTCGTCCTCGCCTCCGCCCGAGCGGAGGCGGGCGCCTGGCCGCGCGGGAAGGGCGAGACCTTCCTGGCGCTCGGCCAGGCCCTGTCCTCCGGCACCCCGGCGCTGCTCGCCCCGGACCTGAGCTTCCGCTCCTTCACCACGCTCTATGCCGAATACGGGGTGACCGCGCGGCTGACCCTCGGGCTCGACGCCGCCTATGGCTGGGGGCCGGAGGCGGATCTCTGGACCGGGCTCGTCTTCGCCCGCTGGCCGCTCGGCGAGACGGCGGCGGGGGATCGCTTCGCGGTCGACCTCGGGCTCGGGCGCCGGGTCGAGTCGGAGGAGGGCGACGATCTGCGCGCCCGGCTCGGCCTCGCCTGGGGCCGCGGCTTCGAGATCGGCTGGGGCCAGGGCTGGATGGGGATCGAGGCCTCGGGCGAACGGCTGATCCCGGCGGGCGACGAGATCTACAAGGCCGATTTCACCGTCGGGCTGAAGCCGAACGACGACTGGATGCTGATCTTCCAGGCGCAAAGCGGGCTCTACCCCCGGGCCGATCCGCTGATCCGCCTCGCCCCCTCCGTGGTCCGCCGGATGGGCGCGCATCTCCACGCGCAATTCGGCGTCGACGCGACCGTGATGGGAGAGCGGTCCTATGGGGTCAAGCTCTCGACCTGGCTCAGTTTCTGACGGGGGGCGCCGCTGCCCCGGGCCTGACCCGGGGCCTCGAGTCAGGAGCTCCAGCGTTCAGAGATAGCGTCGAGGCCCCGGATCAGGTCCGGGGCAGCGGTGCCTGCCTGGAGCGGGTTCGCGCCCGGCGCCGTGCCGGGCCTCAGGCCTCGGCCTCGGTGGCGGCGCGGACGCGGATCGCGTTCACCACCCATCGGTCGCCGTCGCGCACCATCTGGCAGTCGACGAAATGCAGCGCGCCGGCCGCGTCGGTGATCAGCCCCGATTGCAGGCGCTGGCGCCCGGCCTCGGAGATGCCGGCGAACTGGAGCGCGCCGCCCGAGCGCAGCGCGGGGTTCGCGGCGTGGACGGTTTCCGCGAACTTGCCGGGGCCGCCGCTGCCGCGCCGGGCCTGGCGCGAGACCAGCCGGTCGGCGGCGCGGGCGTCGCCGGCGCGCACCGCCTCGACGAGGTCGGCGATCACCGAACGGATCTCCGCCGTCTCGTCTGCCGGCTTCGCGCCGCCAAGCCCGAGGCCGCCCGCCAGGACGGCGAGTATCGCCCAGAACCGCATTGTCGCACTCCCCCGTCGCCTCGGCGCGAATTGGACCGCGCCGGGGGGCGGGCTGTCAATCGCGCGCCGCCGGCCGCGCGCAAGCGTGATCAGGCGACGAGCTCGCCCGCCAGCGCGCGATCGATCAGCGCGACCGTCTCCGTCACGCCATAGAGCGCGACGAAACCGCCAAAGCGCGGGCCCTGCTCGGCGCCGAGCAGCACCTCGTAGAGCGTGCCGAACCAGGCGCGGAGCGGGTCGTAGCCATGCGCCTTGCCGACCTCGAACACCATGTCCTGCAGCGCGCCGGCCTCGACCGGCCCGTCCCAGGCGGCGAGGCGCGCGCGCAGGTCGGCGAGCGCGGCCACGTCGCGGTCGTCGGGCGCGCGGAACACCTTCGCGGGCTTCACGAAATCCTCGAAGTAGCGCACCGCGAAGCCCGCCGCCTTATCGAGCGTGGGGTTGGTCTCCGGGCTCGCCTCCGGCGCGTAGCGGCGGATGAAGCCCCAGAGCTGCTCCTTGTCATGCGCGTTCGCGGCGCTCGCGAGGTTCAGGAGCATCGTGAAGGGCACCACCATGTCATCCGCCGGCGGGTTCCCGTGGTGGATGTGCCAGACCGGGTTGGCGAGCTGGGCCGCGAGATCCTGGCCCGGATAGGCGCGGAGCTGCTGGTGGTACTCGTCCACCGCCTTGGGGATCACGTCGAAGAACATCCGCTTCGCGGTCTTCGGCTTGCCATACATGAAATAGCCCAGGGACTCGGTCGAGGCGTAGGTCAGCCATTCGTCGATGGTGAGCCCGTTGCCCTTCGACTTCGAGATCTTCTCGCCGCCCTCGCCGAGGAAGAGCTCGTAGACGAAATGCTCCGGCTTCTTGCCGCCGAGGATCTCGCAGATCCGGTCGTAGATCGGCGTGTTGGTCGAATGGTCCTTGCCGTACATCTCGAAATCGACGCCGAGCGCGGCCCAGCGGGCGCCGAAATCGGGCTTCCACTGCAGCTTCACGTTGCCGCCGGTGACGGGGACGGTCAGCTCGGTGCCGTCCTCGTCGTCGAAGGTGATCGTGCCGTCCTTCGCGTTCACTTCCTTCAGCGGCACGTAGAGCACGCGGCCGGTGGTGGGCGAGATCGGCAGGAAGATCGAATAGGTCTTCTGCCGCTCCTCGCGCAGGCTCGCGAGCATCACCTCCATGATCGCGTCGTACTTCTCGGCCGCGCGGAGCAGCACCGCGTCGAACTGGCCGGTCCGGTAGAACTCCGTCGCCGAATAGAATTCGTACTCGAAGCCGAACGTGTCGAGGAACCGGCGCAGCATCGCGTTGTTATGCGCGCCGAAGCTGTCGTACTGGCCGAACGGATCGGGCACGGAGGTGAGCGGCCGCTGCAGGTTCTCGCGCAGCATCTCCTGGTTCGGCACGTTCTCCGGCACCTTGCGCATTCCGTCGAGATCGTCGGAGAAGCAGATGAGCCGGGTCGGGATGTCCGAGATCGCCTCGAAGGCGCGCCGGATCATCGTCGTGCGCGCGACCTCGCCGAAGGTGCCGATATGGGGCAGGCCGCTCGGCCCGTAGCCGGTCTCGAACAGCACGTAGCCCTTCTCAGGCGGCGCTTTCTCGTAGCGTTTGACGAGCTTGCGCGCCTCCTCGAACGGCCAGGCCTTGGACGTCAGGGCGGTTTCGCGCAGGGTGCTCATCTCATGTGTCCTCCATCGGCCCGGGCGGATCCCGGGTGGCGCTCCTATGCGGAATGGGGCGCTTCCGGTCAAGGTCGGGAGATGGTGGGCGGACCGCCCACCCTACGCGGGGCCCGTAGGGTGGGCAATATGCCCACCTTCCCCACGCCCGGGAGATGAACGACGCGACAAGGCGGGCGTGTCCCAGGCGTCCCGAGGCCGCGGGCCGCTCGCGACGCGCGTCTCACGCGATCGCCGAACGGGCCGGGGCCGGATCGCCGCGGCGACGCCCTTGTCTGGTCGGCGCGAGGGCCGATATACGGGCGCGACAGAAATCCGAGGGGCCCATGGCAAGCGATTTTCCCACTCCGTCCTTTTCGGCGCAGGACGCGCTCGTCGCGGTGATGATCGGGGTCTCGGCCTCGGACGAGAACATGACGACGCTCGAGCTCCTGTCGATCAGCCGGATGGTCGACACGCTGCCGGTGTTCGAGGGCTACGACCGCGACCGGATCCGCTCGGTCAGCCAGACCGTCTTCGACCTCTTCGCCGAGGAGGACGGGCTCGAGGCGCTGTTCGGCCTGGTGCGCGACGCGCTGCCGCCGGCGCTGCAGGAGACGGCCTACGCGCTCGCCTGCGACGTGATCGCGGCCGACCTGCACCCGTTCCAGGCCGAGCTGCGCTTCCTGCTCGAGCTGCGCGAGGAGATGAACATCGACCTCCTGCAGGCCGCCGCGATCGAGCACGGCAGCCGCGCGCGGCACCGGCGGCTGCCGACCCAGCTCTGAGCCTATTCGTCCGGCTCGGTCGAGAAGGCGAGGGAGCGCAGCATGCGCCAGGCGCCGTCGGGCTCGCGCCGGAACACGTCCATGCCGCGCTCCTGGCTGGTGGCGACCGCGCCCGCGCGCTCGACGCCGAGCGTCCAGGTCACGCGGGCCACGGCGAGATCGCCCGACTCCGCGACGATGATCTCCTCGATCTCGGGGGAATAGGTGAGATCGGCGGTCTTGTCGGACAGCGCCTCGGCGATCCGGGCGCAGGCCTCGGCGCGGCCCCCGTCCGGCGAGCCGCGCCAGACCGAGACCAGGTCCTTCGAATAGATCTCGCAGACCGCGTCGGGGGCGCCGCGGTTGAAGGCGTCGGCCCAGGCCTCGATCCGCGCCCGCACCTCCGCCTCGGCCTCCTGCGCGCGCGGGGCGCCCGCGAGACCGAGGGCCAGCGCCGCGCCGAGCGCGATCCATCGCATGTTCATCCCTGCTCCCCATAAAGGCCGGCCCACCGCCGCAGCAGCGCCTGCTCCTGGTTTCGTGCCCGCCCGGCCCAGGATTTCGCGCCCGGCGGATTGTCGCGCTGATCCTCGGGGATGCGCGCCCGCGCGGCGGGGTCGGCGGCGAAGATCACGAAGGCGAGCCGGCGCCGGTCGGTGATCAGATAGCCCGCGAGCGCGCTGACGAAGTCGAGCGTGCCGGTCTTGCAGATCAGCCGCGCCCCCTCGGGCGCGTTGGCGCCGCCGTCCGGATCGCCCTTGATCGGCCGCTCGCGCAGCAGGTCGCCGAGCCGCGCGGGCTCGCGCAGCAGCACGCCGAGAAGGTCGGCGGGGGCGATCCGTGTCGCGTCGGTCAGGCCGGAATGGTTGACGATCCGCGCCGCGCCGAGCCCGACCGCGCCGCGCGCCCAGGTCGCCATCGCGCCCGCCGAATCGGCGAGCCGCGCCGGGGCGAGGCCGCGCGCCTGGCTCGCGCGGAGGCCGAGCGTCTCGGCGGTGAGATTGGTCGAATGGTAGAGCATGCCACGGATCATCTCGACCGCCGGGTCCGAGGCGTATTCGCCGATGACCGCGCCGGTCGCGCCGCCCGGGGCCGGTCCCGCGACCGCCGGCGCCGGGCCGCCCCCGGCCCCGATCAGCGCGGCGAAGACGCCGGCCGCGTAGGGCGCCGGGTCGCGCACCGGCAGCCAGAGCGAGCCCTTGCCCGCGAGCTTGCCGCGCGGGATCTGCCAGATCTCGCCGGTCTCGCCCTTGCTCAGCCGCGGCCGGGCGCGGTCGCTCAGCACCACCTTCGGCGTCGTCACCGGGGCGTCGAACCGCTCCCCCGGGGCGGTGACGCTGAGCCTGCCGGCGCGCCAGCTGAGGAAGGCGCGGTTGTAGTTGAGGTTGAGCCCCGAGATGGCCGGATTATAGGCGGCGAGCGGCGGCTGGTCGGCGTCGATCATCGCGATCGCGGGCAGGGCGCCGCTCGCGGTCAGGAGCCGCCGCGTACCCCGCGCCCGCCCGGCGAGGTCGCCGAGCGCGTCGGTGTCGAGCATGGGATCGCCGTCGCCCGCGAGCACCCGCGCGCCATCGCCCGCGTCGATCAGCCGGGTGCGGAACCGGTAGCCGGGGCCGAGCGCGTCGAGCGCGTAGAGCGCGGTCAGGATCTTGACCACCGAGGCGGGCGGGAAGGCGCGATCGGCCCGGTGCGCCTCGAGCACGCGGCCGCCGGGGTCGGCGACCACGAAGCCCGCGCGGTCGCCGAGACCGGAGCGCGCGAAGATCGCCTCGAGGCTCTCGGCGCCGGTCGCGGCCCGGGCGCGGGGCGCCACGCCGCCGCCGATCGCGAGGCCCGCGAGCCCCGCGAGGACGTCCCGGCGCGAAGGCCCCCCGCGCATCGCGGAAACCGCCTCAGCAGCCGCCGTCGATGGTCGCGGCCCGGCCGTCGAAGCCGGTCAGCGTGAAGTGGCAGCCATTCGCCTCCTGCTCCTCGCCGAGCTTGATGGTCGAGAGGGTCTGGCCGTTCACCGCGACCATCGCCGTCCCGGCCGCCGGGTCGGTCGCGGACAGGAAGACGTGCAGCTTGTCCGGCGCGACCACCGCCGTCATGCCCGGGGTCACCGTGGTGCCGGCGCCGGGAGCCGCCGCCGGGGCCGGGGGCGCGCTCTCGGCGCTTTCGGCGCCCTCGGAGGCGGGTTCGGCCGCGCCGCCGCGCAGCGTCGCGATCTGCGCGCGCAGGCCCTCGATCTGGCCCTTCACCGTGTCCGAGACGCTGGCGCCGAGCTTGTCGACCGCGCCGCCGACGCTCTCGCCGATGCCGTCGATCCGCGTTCCGATCTGGTCGCCGAGGCCCTTCAGCCCGTCGCTCTGCGCCGAGGCGAACTGGGCGACCGAGCCCTCGACGCCGGTCACCTTCGACTCGAGCCCGTCGAGCTTTCCGGCCATCTCCTCGACCCTGGCCGACAGCGCCTCGGTCCGGGCGAGGCCCTGCTCGGCGAGCTCGTCGCCCGAGCCGCCCATCGAATAGCCGATCAGGATGCCGACGAGCAGCGCGCCCGCGCCGACCACCAGCGAATTGTTCATGTCCATGGGTCGTTCCCTCCGTTTTCCTCCCCCCGGCGACGCCGGTGCCCGCCCGGCACGTTAGCCAGCGGCGAGGGACCTGTCCAATGCGCCGCGCGGCCGCGGGGGGGAAGGGAGGGGGGGGGCCGCTGTCCCGGGCTTGACCCGGCACCTCGATCCCCCGGACGCGGCGCTTCATTCGATCGGTGAGCTCGGCGCTTCGCTCGATCTCCGAGGACGCCGCTTCGAGCGTCGAGGCCCCGGGTCAAGCCCGGGGAAGGTGGCGCCCCGGACTCAGCGCCGCCAGCCGCCCCCGGCCCGGAGCGCGGTCGAGGAGAGGTCGAGCATCCGGCCGGACAGCATGGTCCAGGCCGGCGTCGGGGCGAAGGGAAGGACCGCCGCCGCCTCCCGCGGCAGGCGCCAGCGCGCGAAGCGCCGGGCGGCCGGCGAGAGCCCGGCGTGGAGCTGCTGGCCCGGACGGGCGAGGACGCCGACCGGCGTGCTCGCCAGGATCTCCTCCCAGCGGTCCCAGCGGTGGAAGGAGCGCAGGTTGTCCGCGCCCATCAGCCAGACGAAGCGGACCCCGGGATAGGCGGCGCGCAGCGCGCCGAGCGTGGCCGCGGTGTGGCGGGTGCCGAAGCGCGCCTCGATGTCGGTGACGGCGATCCTGGGATGGCGCGCCAGCGCGCGGCAGGCGGCGAGCCTGCGCGACATGTCGGCGGGCGCGTCGGGCTTGAGCGGGTTGCCGGGGCTCACCAGCCACCAGACCCGGTCGAGCCGGAAGGCCCGGAGCGCCCATTTCGAGATATGCAGATGCCCCGCGTGCGGCGGATCGAACGAGCCGCCGAGCAGGCCGACCGTGAGGCCCGGGGGGGCGACGGGAAATCCGAGCATCCGCCCCTCCATGACGGTTCCGTGATGGCCGAGCTATCGCGGGGCGGGGCGGGGATTGTCAATGGTTTGCGAGGTCTTCGCGGGGGAGGCTGCGATACCTGAGCCGCGATGGTTCGGGTTGCTGAGGCTTGGGCGCCAATCTATGGCGCTGCCCCGGACTTGATCCGGGGCCTCGACGCCATTTCCCGGCGATAGCCCATCGGCCTCGAGGCCCCGGATCAGGTCCGGGGCGGCGGAGCTTCGGATCGCGAGGAATCCGGTCAGCCCGACTGGCCCCCTGCGCTCGGCCCCGGCCGCCCCGGGCCCCGCTTTACCGGAACTTCTTCTGGCTCTTGCCCCGGACCGCGCGCGTGCCGCCCCGGCCGCCCTTCGAGCGCGGGACGGCGATGTCGACCTCGGCCTCGATCGCCGACTGCCGCGCGAGCGGGTCGTCGGCGACGGCGAGCTCGACCGCCTCCAGCCGCTTCACCTCGTCGCGCAGCCGGGCCGCCTCCTCGAATTCGAGGTTCTCCGCCGCCTTCAGCATCGCCTTGCGCAGCCCGTCGAGATGCGCCGCGAGGTTGGCGCCGACCAGCGGCTTCTCCACCCGCGTGGTGATCCGCGACTGGTCGGTGTCGGCCGGGAACAGCCCGCTCAGCACGTCGGCGACGTTCTTGCGCACCGTCGCGGGCGTGATCCCGTGCTCGATGTTGTAGGCGACCTGCTTCTCGCGGCGGCGGTTGGTCTCGGCGATCGCGCGCTCCATCGAGCCGGTGATCCCGTCGGCGTACATGATCACCCGGCCGTCGGCGTTGCGCGCCGCGCGGCCGACGGTCTGGATGAGCGAGGTCTCCGAGCGCAGGAACCCCTCCTTGTCGGCGTCGAGGATCGCGACCAGCGCGCATTCGGGAATGTCGAGCCCCTCGCGCAGCAGGTTGATCCCGACCAGCACGTCGAAGGCGCCGAGCCGGAGGTCGCGCAGGATCTCGATCCGCTCGATCGTGTCGATGTCGGAATGCATGTAGCGCACGCGGATGCCCTGCTCGTGCAGATATTCGGTCAGGTCCTCGGCCATGCGCTTGGTCAGCACGGTGACGAGCGCGCGGTTGCCCTCGGCCGCCACCCGGCGCACCTCGTCGAGCAGGTCGTCGACCTGCGCCGCGACGGGCCGGATCTCGATCGGCGGGTCGAGCAGGCCGGTCGGCCGGATCACCTGTTCCGCGAAGACGCCGCCGGCCTGCTCGAGCTCCCAGGCGGCGGGCGTGGCCGAGACGAAGACCGACTGCGGCCGCATCGCGTCCCATTCCTCGAACTTGAGCGGCCGGTTGTCCATGCAGGAGGGCAGGCGGAAGCCGTGCTCGGCCAGCGTGAACTTGCGCCGGAAGTCGCCTTTGTACATGCCGCCGATCTGCGGCACCGTCACATGGCTTTCGTCGGCGAAGACGATCGCGTTGTCGGGGATGTATTCGAACAGGGTGGGCGGCGGCTCGCCGGGCTTCCGCCCGGTCAGGTAGCGCGAATAGTTCTCGATGCCGTTGCAGACCCCGGTCGCCTCCAGCATCTCGAGGTCGAAGTTGCACCGCTGCTCCAGCCGCTGCGCCTCGAGGAGCTTGCCCTCCTTGACGAACTGGTCGAGCCGCAGCGTGAGCTCGGCCTTGATCGCCTTGATCGCCTGGTTGAGCGTCGGCCGCGGCGTCACGTAGTGCGAGTTCGCGTAGATCCGCGCGCTCTTCAGCGCCGCGGTCTTCTCGCCGGTCAGCGGGTCGAACTCATGCACCGATTCGAGCTCGTCGCCGAAGAAGGAGAAGCGCCAGGCGCGGTCCTCCATATGCGCGGGCCAGAGCTCGAGGAGGTCGCCGCGCACCCGGAAGCCGCCGCGGGAGAAGGCGGCGTCGTTGCGCCGGTACTGCTGCGCGATCAGGTCGGCGATCACCCGGCGCTGGTCGTAGGAATTGCCGGAGATCAGGTCCTGGGTCATCGCGCCATAGGTCTCGGCCGAGCCGATGCCGTAGATGCAGGAGACCGAGGCGACGATGATGACGTCGTCGCGCTCCAGAAGCGCCCGGGTCGCGGAATGGCGCATCCGGTCGATCTGGTCGTTGATCTGGCTTTCCTTCTCGATATAGGTGTCCGACCGCGGCACATAGGCCTCCGGCTGGTAATAGTCGTAGTAGGACACGAAATATTCGACGGCGTTGGTCGGGAAGAATCCCTTGAACTCGCCGTAGAGCTGCGCCGCCAGCGTCTTGTTCGGCGCGAGGATGATCGCGGGACGCTGGGTCGCCTCGATGATCTTCGCCACGGTGAAGGTCTTGCCGGTGCCGGTCGCGCCGAGCAGCACCTGGTCGCGCTCGCCCGCGCCGATGCCCTGGACGAGATCCGCGATCGCCCCGGGCTGGTCGCCGGCCGGATGGAATTCCGATTCGAGCACGAAGGGCCGCCCGCCCTCGCTCTTGGCGCGCCGCGGATCCGACGCGGGAACGGTCAGCATGTCGACGAGAGGCATCGCGCGTCTTCCGGTTCTTGGGGGGCGGGAGGGGTCCACTCCCCAAGATGGGCGGATCGGCGCGAAGTGCAAGGGTCGCGCGCGGACACGCCCGGGACGCTCCGCTCCCGGGAGATCTCCGAGCTCGCAATTAAACCATTGCGTGTGCGCCCGGATCGCGCTACAACGGAGGGGCAAGCAGCGCAGTGGTCGTCGTCCGGGCACGCACACCCACCCCACCCCTCGCTCCCGCGTGGACGGACGACGACCCGACCCGCTTTCGACCCCACCCGCTTTCCCGAAAACTCCGGTTCCGGCGGCCGTCGCGGCCCCGCCGCCGCTTGATCCCCGGGCGTGGATTCGCCATAAGCTTGGGCGGTTGTTTCCACGGAGATTTCGATGGTTGCGAGGATCTACAAGCCCGCGCGGAACGCGATGCAGTCGGGGACCGCGAAGACGCACGACTGGATCCTCGAATTCGCGCCGGCCGACGCGCGCGTGCTCGACCCGCTGATGGGCTGGACCGGCTCCGACGACATGGACAGCCAGGTCACCCTGCGCTTCAAGACCAGCGAGGAGGCGGTCGCCTACGCGACCCGCCACGGCCTCGCCTATCAGATCGCCGAGCCGAAGCCGCGCGCCCATGTGCTGCGCCAGAACGGCTACGGCGACAATTTCGCCGCCCAGCGCCGCGCGCCCTGGACGCATTGAGCGACCGCGCCGGGCCCGGGCCCGGCGCGCCGACGGCCCCTTAGCTCAACTGGATAGAGCGGCGGACTTCTAATCCGCAGGTTCCGGGTTCGAGCCCTGGAGGGGTCGCCAATCTTTCGATGGATCGGGGGCGATTGTCGTCGTCCGCCCCGACGCGGTGGCATCGGTCCCGTTTATTGTCCGTGTTTCTGGTTGAGCGCGCGTAGTAGGCGCTAAAACCATCCTGCATCCGTAATATTGATCTGAAGATTTCAGAATAATATTGACAGTACGGATGCGCCGGGATTGGCATTGGCCTCTCATTGAAAGAGGGAATTGCCGTGTCACGTGTAGCTACCGAGGCAGTCGATCACATTACGATTGAGGACCCGGATGTCGATCTCGACGCGCTGGGAGGCGACGACACCGTGGTGGTGCTGGCCAACCGCGCGGTGGCGCGCGGCGGCGCGGGCGATGATTGGCTGACCGCGACCCTTTTCGGCGATTTCGATTCGGTCCAGGAGGGGGCCGAGGATACGGACGGCGATGGCGAACCGGACAGCTTCCCCAACGCGCTCCTGACGGCCGAGCTTCATGGCGACGACGGGGACGATCGCCTCCACGCCATGATCCGGAGCTATGAATGGGAAGGGCCGTCGATCACCGTGAGCCTCCACGGCGGGCGGGGCGACGACATTCTCTGGATCGATCTGGTGGCCTCCGGGGGCGTGCTGACGAGCTTCGTCGACGCGGGGTCCGGAAACGACACGATCCGGGTCAGCGCGCTGACGGACAGCCTCCGGTACGGCGCGGGCGGTCCGATCGAGATCGACGCGGGCGACGGCGACGATGACATCGTCGTCTATGCCGACGGCGGCGGCACCGAGTTCATGTCCATGGCGGCGACGGCGACGATCCGGGGCGGCGCGGGCGACGACAGGATCGAGGTCTATCAGACGTCCTCGGCCTGGGATTCAGGCGGCTCCCTCAACGACATCCGCGGCGGGGACGGCGCCGACGAGATCATCGCGACGGCCGCGGGCGGCGCCGACTGGGGAGATACGGCGAACCATATCCGGGGTGGGCGGGGAGACGACGCGATCACCGCGACGGCGCTGGCGGAGGCGGGCGTGACCGCCACGACGCTGAACGACGTCCAGGGCGGCGCCGGCGACGACCGGATGACCCTGATCGGCGCGGCCGGGCCGCGCAGCGCGCCCGAGGGCATCGACGGCACCAACCGCGCCTCGGGCGGTTCGGGCGACGACGTCATCACCGCGCGACTGCTCCTGACCGGCGACGAGGGCGAGAATCGCGGCTTTAACGAGCTTCGGGGAGACGCGGGCGACGATCGCCTCACCGCCGTGATCTCGATCCCCGACGCGGAGCTGGGCAAGGCCCGTTCCGAGCTCCACGGCGGTTCCGGCGACGACCGGCTGAAGGTCTCCGGCGGCACCGGCAATCTGCTCTATGGCAACCAGGGCGACGACACGCTGCTCGGGAGCGCCAATGACGACCGGCTGATCGGCGGGCAGGGCGCGGACTATCTGCGGGGCTATGGCGGGTCGGATGTCTTCGTCTTCATGGGCGCGCGCGGGACCGGGGCTTCGGAGCGCGACCGGATCGCGGATTTCACCATCGGCGCGGACCTGATCGACGTGAGCGCCATCGACGCGAAATCCTGGCGGCCCGGCAACCAGAGCTTCACCTTCGACGCGCAGGGGGAGGGCCGTTCGGGCACGCTCTGGGTCGAGGAGAATCCCGACAACCATGGTTCGATTCTCTACGCCAACACCGGCCGGGCGCTCCTGGCCGTGAACCTGCTCGACGGGCGGGGCGTGCACGCCGACGACTATTCGGCGAGCGATTTCATCCTCTGAGCGCCATCGACCCCGGCGGGGCGGCTTCGCGGAGCCGCTCCTCGCGCGCGCGGGGGGCCGCGAGGCGAAACCGCCCGCGATATCAGTATACTGGGGGGCTGATGGTAGCGGAGGAGGGACTTGAACCCCCGACACGCGGATTATGATTCCGCTGCTCTAACCAGCTGAGCTACTCCGCCACTGGCGCGCTTCCTACAGAGGGGCTCGGGTGGCGTCAAGGCGGTCTCGCGGCAAAATCGCATGCCCGGCGCCGGAGCAGGGAAGGCGGCTGGAGCCCGGTGTTCGCCGGGTGGCGGGCCCTCGGTGAATCGCCTGTCGTGGGCCTCGGCGGGTCCGGATGGCACCGGTCGAGGCAATGGCCGAAGCGGCTCGCGCCGGTGATGGCGCGGGTCCGGGTTTGCCCGGCTAGCGAGCCTTAGCCTGAGGCGCCGCGCGGATCGCGCGCTTCCGGCGTGCGATGGGCGTCCGACTCTCGGCGCGGATCGGGCAGGTGCCGATTTGTCACAGTTCCGTGGCTTTCGCGCGGGGGCGGTTTTGGCGGGATTGCGGGCTCGGCGCGATCGTTGGATTGTCCTCTCCAAGGATACTTCGGAGACTTCGCATTGACCCCTGCCACGCCGATCATCGCGCTTTCGTCCTCGGCGGACGTCAGGGATGTCCCCGGCGGATCAGCGGGGCGGATCGGGCCCCGCGCGGGGGGGCACGCCGGATGGATCGGCTTCCGATCGTGCATGAAGTTCATCCTCCAAGAGCATACCAGATATGAAGCTTCCTGTCAGGAATGGGTGTCGCGGCCGAATCTGCCGATAGGCCACGACGCCTCGGGCGGGGCGGGGCGAGACTCCGGCGGCGCGGGTCGCGGCGTCGGGCGCGGAAGCGTCCGGAGCCGGGTCCGATCCGTCCGGGAAGTCCGCCCCGCCCTTGGTTCCACGCGCGGCGCCGGTCTTGGTCCGACCGCCGCCCCGCGCCGGCTCCGCGGGATGGCCGCGCGCGCGGACTGTGTTGGAAATGCAACGCTCCAGCGCGCGCCGCGAGCCGCGCTCCGACCGCCGGGCGCCTGACGCCCGCCCCTTTTTCGAGTGCCCACCTCACAGGCGTGTCACGGGACACGCCTGTTTTTTTCGTAGCCGGGCCACGCGCCGGATCTCAGTGGAAGTCGCGGGATCTCGGGAAGGTCCGCTGGTCGCGGGGATGGCCCGCGCGGGGTGGCGGCGCCTCGGCCTGGTCGGTCAGCCGGCGGAGCAGGGCGGAACGGTCCTCGACCTGCTCGCCCATCAGATGGACGACGCCCTCGGAGCTGCGCTGGACCTTGCCCGCGACCTGCATCAGCCGCGCGGTCATCACCGGGCGGCGCATCCGCTCGAAGATCCGCGCCCAGATCAGGATGTTCACGATCCCTGTCTCGTCCTCGAGCGTGACGAAGATCGCGTTGCCCTTGCCCGGGCGCTGGCGCACCAGCACGATTCCAGCGGCGCGGATCCGGGCGCCGTCGCGCGCCGCCGCGACCTCGGCCGCGGAGCGCACGCCTTCGGCGCGCAAGGTCTCGCGCAGGAAGGCCATCGGATGCGCGCGGAGCGAGAGGCGCGTGGTCTGGTAGTCGGTCGCGACCTCCTCGGCCTCCGGCATCGGCGGCAGCGCGAAATCGGGCTCGGGCCCGAGCGCGCGCGCCTCGGCCGCCGCGAAGAGCGGCAGGTCGGCTCCGGTGACCCGCCGCGCCGCCCAGAGCGCCGCGCGCCTGGGCGCCCCGGTCGCGCGGAAGGCGTCGGCGTCGGCGAGCAGGCGCAGCGCGCGGGGCGGCAGGTCGGCGCGCCGCGCCAGCGCCTCGGGATCCTCGAAGCCGCCGCCCGCGCGGGCTTCGGCGAGCCGCTTCGCCCAATCTTCGCGAAACCCGTCCATCTGCCGGAAGCCGAGCCGCAGCGCCGGGGCGCGCGGGTCGTCCCGGGTCTCGAGCCCGTTGTTCCAGACGCTCGCGTTCACGTCGATCGGGCGCACCTCGACCCCGTGCTCGCGCGCGTCGCGCACGATCTGCGCCGGGGCGTAGAAGCCCATCGGCTGCGAATTGAGCAGCGCGCAGGCGAAGACGCCGGGGTGGTGACACTTGATCCAGGCCGAGACATAGACCAGCCGGGCGAAGGAAAGCGCGTGGCTCTCGGGAAAGCCGTAGCTGCCGAAGCCCTCGATCTGGCGAAAGCAGCGTTCGGCGAAATCGGGCTGATACCCGCGGCCCACCATGCCGGCGACCATCTTGTCGCGGAATTCCTCGATATTGCCGAGGTTCTTGAAGGTCGCCATCGCGCGGCGGAGCTGGTTCGCCTCCGAAGGCGTGAAGCCCGCCGCGACGATCGCGAGCTTCATCGCCTGCTCCTGGAACAGCGGCACGCCGTAGGTCTTGCCGAGGAGCGCTCGGAGTTCGTCCTCGGGGTGGGGCGGCGCGGGCGAGGGGAACTCGACCGGCTCGAGCTCCGCCCGGCGGCGCAGATAGGGATGGACCATCTCGCCCTCGATCGGGCCGGGGCGGACGATGGCGACCTGAACGGTCAGATCGTAGAGATCATTGGGCCTCAGCCGCGGCAGCATGTTGATCTGCGCCCGGCTCTCGACCTGGAAGACGCCGATGCTGTCGCCCTTCCGGAGCATCTCGTAAACGGCCGGATCGTCCGAATCGAGATCGACTTCGAGCGTATGCGTGCCGAGCTTCTGCTCGTGGAGCATGTCGAAGCTTTTCCGGATGCAGGTCAGCATCCCGAGCGCCAGCACGTCGACCTTCATCAGGCCGAGCGCCGCGATGTCGTCCTTGTCCCATTCGATGAAGCTGCGGTCCTTCATCGCCGCGTTGTGGATGGGGACGGTCTCGTCGAGCCGGCCCCGGGCCAGGACGAAGCCGCCGACATGCTGCGACAGGTGGCGCGGGAAGGGCGTGCCGAGCAGGCGCGCGAGAAGGTCGCGCAGCCGCCGCATCTCCGGGTTGTCGAGCGCGAAGCCCGCCTCGGTGATCCGCTGCTCGATCCCGCCGGGGTTCTTGCGGTTCGCCTTCTTCGCCTTCGGCGCGCTGCCCGGGTGGCTGCCGCCGGGACTGCCCCAGACCGTGCTCGCCATCCGCGCGGCGATGTCCTCGCTGAGCCCGAGCGCCTTGCAGACCTCGCGGATCGCGCTGCGCGAGCGGTAATGGATCACCGTCGCGGTGAGACCGGCGCGGTGGCGGCCGTAGCGGCGGTAGATGTACTGCATCACCTCCTCGCGCCGCTCGTGCTCGAAATCGACGTCGATGTCGGGCGGCTCGCGCCGCTCCTCGGAGACGAAGCGGGAGAAGAGCAGGTCGTGCTTCAGCGGGTCGACCGAGGTGACGCCGAGCAGGAAGCAGACGATCGAATTCGCCGCCGAGCCCCGGCCCTGGCAGAGGATCGGTTTCTTCCGCGTGCGGGCGAAGCGCACGAGGTCGTAGACGGTCAGGAAGTAATGCGCGTACTTCTGCTCGCGGATCAGCCGAAACTCGTCTTCGATCAGCTTCCGGACCTTCGTCCGATCCTTCTCCGGCAAGGTGTCCTTGTAGCGCTTTCGCGCCTTCTTCATCACCAGATGCTCGAGCCAGTCCTGCGCCTCCCAGCCCTTGGGCACCGGCTCGTCGGGGTATTCATACTCCAGATCCTTGAGCGTGAAGCTGATCCGGGCGAGGAAGCGCGCCGTCTCGGCCACCGCCTCGGGCCGGGCGCGGTAGAGGCGGGCCATGTCGAGCGGGGATTTCAGGTGCCGTTCCGCGTTCGGACCAAGCCGCCGGCCGGCTTCGTCGAGCGTCACGCCTTCGCGGATCGCCACCATCACGTCCTGGAGCGGCCGGTGCGCCGGCGCGGCGTAGAGCACGTCGTTGGTGGCGAGAAGCGGGACCCCGGCCGCCGCCGCGAGCGTGCCGAGCCGCGCCAGCCGCCGCCGGTCGGTGCCGCCGAGCGGCATGGTGGCCCCGAGCCAGACCCGGTCGGGCGCCGCCGCGACGAGGCGGGCGAGCAGCTCGGCGAGATCGGCCGGCGGCGGCGCGGGGACGAGCGCCAGATGCGCCGGCCGTTCGGGCGCGCCGTCGTCGTAGTCGGGCGGGGCGCGGTGCGGCCGGCCGGCGTCGCCGGAGGCCTCGGGCAGCACGATGAGCAGGAGATCGTCGAGATGGGCGATGAGATCGTCGAAGCCGAGGAGGCAGCCGCCCTTCGTGGCGCGCAGGTTGCCCCGCGTCAGGAGCCGGGTGAGCCGGCCCCAGCCGTGCCGGGTCGCGGGATAGGCGACGATATCGGGCGTGCCGTCGGAGAAGACCAGCCGCGCCCCGACCACGAGCCGGAGCGGGCTCTCGCAGAGCCGCTTCTCCTCGGGGGTGAGCTCGGGCGAGAGGCCGGCGGCGCGCTTCTCCGCCGAAAGCGCCGCCTCGGCGCGTTCGGGGGCGTCGCGCAGCGCCACATGCGCGCGCACGACCCCCGCGACGGTGTTGCGGTCGGCGATGCCGATCCCCGCGAGGCCGAGCCGTAGCGCCTCGGCGACGATCTCGGCCGGGTGCGAGGCGCCGCGCAGGAAGGAATAGCTCGTCGCGGCGACGAGTTCGGCGAAATCGCTCATGCGAAGAACCCGTGCAGGAACCAGCGGGGCGGCGGCGCGGCGCCCTCCGGCTCGGCGGGGCTCTCGCGGTAGATCCAGAACCGCCGGCCTCCCTCGTCCTCGACGCGGTAATAGTCGCGCTGGGGCGCGATATCGCCCGGGGCGCGCCACCATTCCGCCGCGATCCGCTCCGGCCCCTCGCGCCGCGCGATCGCATGGCGCTGTCCCGCCCAGTGAAACACCCGCGGCGCGCCGTCCGGGCTTTCCACCGTCACCGTTATCGGCTCCGGCCGGGCGAGCAGGCCGAGCGGGCGCAGCGGCGGGGTCGAGTCCCCGGGCAGCGGCCAGGCCTCGGCGGCGGCGGGCGCGATCGCCGGCTGGCTCCGGGCGGCGCGCTCGGGGAGGTGGCTGTCGCGGGGGGCGAAGCGGCGCAGCCGCTCGACGCCGAAGCGCGCGCTCAGCCGGTCGACGAGCTCGGCCACCGCCGGCTCGCCCGGCTCGGCGCCGTCGAGCCCGATCTGGCGCGCGGCGAGCGGGTCGAGCCGGGGGATCGCGAGGCGGATCGCGTCGAATCCGAAGCCGGGGTCGAGCGGATCGGCGAGCGCCTCGATCCGGGTGGCGAAAAGCCGCGCGACCAGCGCCGGATCGCGGCAGGGCGCGCCGGTCTCGACCGCGATCCGGCGGATGTCGCCGTCGCCGCGATAGAAGGCGGCCTCGAAGCGCCGGCCGCCCATGCCCCGGCGCGCGAGCTCCGCCGCCGCGTCGCGGGTGAGCGCGTCGATGACGGCGAGCGCGTCGGAGACCCGGCCGATCGGCTCGGCGAAGCGCCGGTCGCGGACCAGCTCCGGGACCGGGCGGCGCGGGGTGATCCGGCTCGCCTCCCGGCCGAGCAGCCGGTCGAGCCGCGCGGTCACCGCCGCGCCGAACCGCGCGGTGAGCGGCGCGGTCGGCCGGGCGGCCAGCGCGCCGATGGTCCGCAGCCCGGCGCGGGTGAGCGCCACCTCGGCCTCCGGATCGAGGCGGAGCGCGGCGATCGGCAGGCGCGGGATCGCCGCCTCGGTCTCCTCCCGCGAATACCGCGCGAGCGCCCAGGCGGCTTCCGGCGTCGCGGCGCGCGCGGCGCGGGTCGCGAGGCCGAGCGCGCCGAGCCGCGCCTCGGTTTCGCGCGCCATTTCCGCTTCGCTGCCAAAGAGATGCGCGCAGCCGGTGATGTCGAGCGTGAGCCCGTCCGGCGGATCGAGCGCCACCATCGGCGAATAGCGGTCGCAGAAATCCGCGATCGCGCCGAGCCAGCGCAGGTCCGCTGCGGGGTCATGCGGCAGGGCCGCGAGCTCCGGCACCCGCGCCCGCGCGTCGGCGAGCGAGAGCCCGGGGGCGAGCCCGAGGCGGAGCGCCCGGGCGTCGCAGGCGGCGAGCCGCGTCGCGCCCCGGCGCTTCTCGACGAGGGCGAAGGGCGTCTCAGGCGATCCGGCGTTCCGGCGGATCCGGTCGCTCGGCAGCAGCGGGAAGAACAGCGCCAGGTAGCGCCGCGCCGCCGTCCCGTCCGGCGCCGAGGGGGCGCAGGCATTTCTCCGCACGATCCCACTCCATCATCCAGGGCCCGGCCGGCGGCCCGCCCCGCCGGCGCAAGAGTTCGAGCGCCAGGCTCGGAAAGCCGGGCGCCTCGGTGTCGTCGAGCGGCGCGGAGGGCGCCGCCGCCACCCCCCAGCGCGTGCGCGCCGCGCTCGGGATCTCGCGCGCCTCGGGCCGCAGGAGCAGCACGGTCGCGCCGGTCCGCTCCGCCGCCAGCGCGAGCCGCCGGGTCGCCGCGAGGTCGAGGATCCGGGGATTGCCCCGGATCGCCGCCACCACCACGCCGAGACCGGCGCAGCGCGCCGCCTCCGCCGTCGCGCGCAAGAGCGCGGCCGGATCGGGCAGCGTGGCGAGGATCAGCCGCCCGGGATCGAGCCCGATCTCGGCGAGGCCCGGGGGGTAGAGCACCCCGGACCGCGATCCCCGCTCGCGCAGCCAGAAGACCTCGCCGGGCAGCCGGGCGGCCAGCATCGCCGCGAAGCCGATGCCGGCGACCGCGTCCTCCCGCGCGCGCGGGAAGATCTCGTGCAGCCGCCCCGCCGCCAGGCCACCGCCGAGCGCCGCGTCGAGCGCGGCGGCGCCGAGCGGAATCCGCCGCTCGGTCGCGCCGTCGAATCCCGCCGCGCGGAACGGCGGCGGGAGCGGGGGTTCCGAACCGTCAGCCATTCAATGTTCCTGTTTTGTTCCAGGATCGACCCGGCGCGGCGGAGAGTCAAGGGCGTGGATCGAAGGCGGCCCTCCGGGAGGCCGCCTCCGGCGGCGCTCAGGCGAGGGCGGCGCCCTGGGCGAGCCGCGCCTCGGCGAGGAGCGCGGTCAGGACCGCGATATGCCGGCGCGGGTCATAGGTCGCCTCGCCGGCGGCGCGGTGCGCCTCGAGCAGGTCCTCCTCGGCGAGCAGCGCGCCGAAGGTCGCGTCGGGCGCGGCCTTCTCCGATCGCCTGAGCCGCTTCAGGTCGCGCTCCCGCCGGTAGTCGACGAGACCGGCGCGGGCGGCGCGGATCAGGATCTTGGGGCGGCGCAGCGCGGTGAGCAGGGCGGCGAATTCGGTCATCGGGAGCCTCGGTCATTGCGGGGTCAACGGCTCCGGATACTGGCCGCGCGCGGCGTGGCGTTGCACAACTTTCGCGAGCGGCGTGCGCTGCCTGGTTTGGCTATGTTTGAGAATATCTAGTATTTTCCATTGTTTACAAACGATTCACGAATCAACTTTAAGACGAGTTTCGCAAAAATTGTATCGGATGGCGCCTGCTCGATGTGGACCCGCTCCCCCTCCGATCCTGACCGGGATCACCCGCCCGCGGCGCGCGACGACCTCCCCGCCTGGCTGCCCGACCACGCCGTCACCTATCTCGATCACGTCGCGCGCGGCCACACGCTCCGGGCGCTCGCGCGCGGCAAGGGCTGCCACGCCTCGACGGTGCTGCGGCAGGTCCGGCGGGTCGAGGCCTGGCGCGAGGATCCCCTCGTCGACGAGGCGCTCGACCGGCTCGGCCGCCTCCACGCCCATACCGACCCAGAGGAGACGACAGCGATGCGACATTCCGCCCTCGAGACCGCGGACGCCGCCGACGCCCATGCCCCCGGCGACAAGGTCGCCCAGGAGGCGCGGCGCATCCTGCGGCGGCTGTGCGAGAAGGGCGCCTTCCTCGCGGTCGCGCCGAACATGGAGAAGGCGGTGGTGCTGCGCGAGGTGGTGCCCGGCAAGCAGAACCGCATCGCGGTGGTCGATCGCGAGATCGCCCATGCCTTCGCGCTGCAGGAATGGATCGCCTGCGAGCGGCCGGGCAAGGTCTCCTGCTACGCGATCACCATGGTCGGCCGCGCCGCGCTGAAGCGGCTGCTGCTCGAGGACCGTGACAAGCGCGAGCAGCGCGGCTTCGCCGAGGCGCAGTCGCCGTTCCAGGGACAGCACCGCTATTTCGCCGAGCGCAGCGTGATGGCCGATGACGGCTCGGGCGCGCGACGGCTGCGCTTCAACCTCGCCGAAAGCCCGCTCTCGGTGCTGGGTCGCAAGCGCGACAAGGACGGGATCGCCTATCTCACCCCCGAGCTCATCGAGGCGGGCGAGCGGCTGCGCGAGGATTTTGAGCTCGCGGGCATGGGGCCGCGGGTGACGCAGAACTGGGAGCGGTTCCTGACCGCCGGCGCCAGCCGGGGATCCGGCGCGCCCCACGACGGCGCCGAGGGGCCTTCCGACGCCCGGACCCGGGTCGCCCGGGCGATGGAGGCGCTCGGCCCCGGGCTCTCGGACATCGTGTTCCGCATCTGCTGCTTCCTCGAGGGGCTTGAAACGGCGGAGAAACGCCTCGGCTGGTCGGCGCGCTCCGGCAAGGTCGTGCTGAAAATCGCGCTCGAACGGCTGGCCGCGCATTACGGCGTCCCGCCGCGCGACCGGCGCGCGGCGGGTTGAGCGGGGGCGCGGGGGATGGCGGACCGAGGTCCGCCCTACGAAGGCGTGGCGTAGGGCGGACCTCGGTCCGCCGTTCCCGCGCGAGACTCGCTCCCTGATCGTTCCCCTTGCGTCGCGCCGGTCTTTTCTCTATCGCGGCGCGGTTCCGCGCGGACGCGGGACGGAAGTCGCCGCCACCTTCCTGAAAAAACGGACGCGAGATGAAGAACAGCTACCTCCTGGGCGTGGTCGCCATGGCGATCATCGTCCTCGCATCGAACATCCTGGTGCAGTTCCTGTTCGGCCAATGGCTGACCTGGGGCGCCTTCACCTATCCCTTCGCCTTCCTCGTCACCGACCTCATGAACCGGCTGCACGGGCCGAAGGCGGCGCGCCGCGTGATCTACGTGGGCTTCGTGACCGGCCTCGTCTGCAGCCTCGTCGGCACCCAGATCGTCGGGGAATTCGGCCCGCTCGTCTCGCTGCGCGTCGCGATCGCCTCGCTCACCGCCTTCCTGTTCGGCCAGCTTCTCGACGTGACCATCTTCAACCGGCTGCGCCGGGGGAGCTGGTGGCGGGCGCCGCTGGTGTCGAGCACGCTCGGCAGCGTCGCGGACACGGTGATCTTCTTCACGCTGGCCTTCTCGCTCAGCTTCGCCTTCCTCGCGCCCGCGGTCGACGTCGCCTGGGCCAACGAGCCGGTGCCGCTGCTCGGGCACGGGCCGGTGCTGCCGCTCTGGATGAGCCTCGCCATCGCCGATTTCGGGGTGAAGTTCGCGATCGCGATCTTCGCGCTGGCGCCGTTCCGGATCGCGATCTGGAACTGGCAGCCCCGGGCGGTGAAATAGGCTCGGGGGGCGGGACGGGGCCGATCACCGAAATAGGACTTGCCTTTCGCGGGATCGGTGCCACCATCAGAGGCAACCGAAACCAGCGAAAAGGAGGTGATCCAATGTCTGATGGGACTTTGGAGCTTGTGGCCGGGTTGACGCATGGGGAGATCGCCTGAGGGGCAGCCCTCTCGGGAAGAGACTCAGGCGTAGGGTTAGGCCCGTTCGGCCAGCCTCCAAGTTCTGGAATTCGGGGGTCGCGGTACGCCGCGGCCCCTTCGCGTTGCAAGGGCGCCGGATGGCGCGGTGAATCGCGGAACCCCGGGCGCCGAGCGCGCGGTTCCGCCCGGAGGCGGACGGGACGAGGCGCATGCTGCGGATCAACGACGCGATCAGCATCGCCGACTGGGAGCTGACCGAGACCTTCACGCGCGCCTCGGGGCCCGGCGGACAGAACGTCAACAAGGTCTCGACCGCCGTCGAGCTCAGGTTCGAGGCGGAGCGCTCGCCGCACCTGCCGCCGGAGGCGAAGGCGCGGCTGCGCCGCCTCGCGGGCCGGCGCTGGACCGGGGAGGGGGCGCTCGTCATCACGGCCGAGACCCACCGTTCGCAGGCGCTGAACCGCGCGGAGGCGCGCGAAAAGCTGCGCGCGCTGATCCTCGCCGCGCTCGAGCGGCCGAAGCAGCGGCGGCCGACCCGGCCGACGCTGGGCTCGGTCCGGCGCCGGCTCGACGCCAAGGCGCAGCGCGGCGCGCTCAAGGCGAACCGGGCCAGGCCCGAGGACGAAGCCTGAGCGGGCGCATTTTCACTTCCCGCGCATGCGAACACGTCTTCTCGCGACGCGCCGCGCCATGCTAGCCCTGCGGGGCGGCGGCGGAGCGGATGCGATGATCAAAGACTGGTTTCCTCAACTCGTTTACGGCGTGGCGCTGGCGCTGATGATCGGCTGGGTGCTGCTGATCGGGCGGCCGGTGATCCTGCCCGTGGTCGCGGGCCTCATCGTCGCCTATGTGATCCTCGGCCTCGCCGAGCTGTTCGGCCGGCTGCCCGGACTGCGGGAGCGGCTGCCGGCGAGCCTGCGCTACGCGCTCGCCGTGCTGGTGATCGGCGGCACGCTCGCGGCGATCGTCTGGCTCGTCATCACCAATGTGACGCATATCGCCACGACGCTGCCGCGCTATCAGGAGCAGTTCCTCGCGATCATCCAGGCCCTCGCCGAGCGGTTCGGCTTCGAGGCCGAGCCCGACTGGCAGGCGATCCGGAGCGACATCCTTTCGCGCATCGACATCCGCCGGGCGATCGGCGTCACCGTCGCCACCGCCTCCTCGATCACCGCGACCTTCATCGTCGTGGTGATCTACGCGGGCTTCATCCTGTCGGAGAAGGACAGCTTCGGCCACAAGATCGCGCTCCTGTCGCACGAGCCGGCCCGGGTGGCGCAGATCCAGCAGGTGATCAGCGACATCAACAGCTCGATCGGCGCCTATCTCGTGATGAAGACGCTGATCAACATCGCGCTCGGGGTCGGAAGCTACGCGATCATGTGGTGGTTCGGCATCCCCTTCGCCGGCTTCTGGGCGATCCTGATCGGGCTCTTCAACTACATCCCCTATATCGGCGGCTTCATCGGGGTCGGCCTGCCGACCTTCCTCGCCGTGGCCGAGCTCGGCGGCTTCTGGCCGCTCGCGAGCTTCCTGATGGCGATGATCGCGATCCAGGTGCTGCTCGGCAATTTCATCGAGCCCTATGTGATGGGAAGCTCGATGAACCTCAGCCCGCTGGTGATCCTGATCAGCCTCGTCGCCTGGGCCGCGCTCTGGGGCATCGCCGGGGCGATCCTCTCGGTGCCGATCACCGCGATGATGGTGATCATCTTCGCCGAATTCCCCGGCACGCGGCCGCTCGCGATCCTCATGTCCAAGGACGGCCAGCTCGCGAAGGCCGGGGCGCCGCGCTGAGGCGGCGCCCGGCGGGCGCGTGCTCAGGCGTCGCCGGGGGCCGCGCCGGTGCCGAGCTCGGCCGGATCGAACTCGTAATGCGCGCCGCAGAACTGGCAGTCGGCGGTGATCTTGCCGTCCTCGGTCGTCATCGTCGCCAGTTCCTCGGGCGTGTAGATCGAGAGCGAGCGCACCACCTTCTCCGGGCCGCAGGTGCAGCCGAAGCGGACCGGCTGCGAATCGTAGACCCGGGGCGCCTCCTCGTGGAACAGGCGCAGGAGCAGCTGGTCGGGGCCGACATGCGGGCCGATCAGCTCGGTCTCCTCGACGGTGCCGAGCAGCGTGACGGCGCGGTTCCAGTTGTCCGCCTCCGGCCCGTCGAGCATGTCCTCGGGCGCGAGCAGGCCGTCGAAGCCGGTCGCCTCCTGCTTCGCATGCGGCGAGGCGGCGGGCATGTGCTGCAGCATCACGCCGCCGGCGCGCCAACGCGCGTCCTCGCCCGGCATGGTGGCCTCGCCCATCGCGATCGCGAACCGGGTCGGAATCTGCTCGGACTGCGCGAAATAGGTCTCGGCGCAGTCCGAGAGCGAGCGCCCGGCGAGCGGGGTGATCCCCTGGTAGGGCGGCGTGCCCGGACCCTGGTCGATCAGCATGCCGAACCGCCCGGCGCCGAGCAGCGCGTAGGGGTTTTCCCCCGCCGGCCGGGCCGCGAGCCCTTCGGCGTCGAAGCCCGCGTAGGCGCGCATGCGCGCGGGCTCGCCCTCGGTCTCGGGCGCGAAATAGTCGGTCGCGACGAGCTGGATCGGTCCCTCGGCGCGGAGCTGGAGCGAGAGCCGCCAGCCGGGGCGGATCGTCTGGCCGATCAGCGCGGTGATGAGGGTCGCCTCGGCGACGAGCGCCGCGACCGGGGCGGGATAGGCGTGCTGCCCGAGGATGGTGTCGAGCACCGTGTCGAGCCGCGCCACCCGGCCGCGCACATCGGCGCGGTCGAGCTGAAAGGGCAGGATTGTGTCGTCCCAGGCGATGCGGCCGGCGAGTGTCATGGGCTTGTTCCGATGGCTGTTGGGTCCCGACATAGGTGTTCCGGCCCGGGAGTGCAAACTCGGGCGACGCGCGCGCCGCCTTCCGCCCGTCGCGCGGCGCGCTAAGATGCCGCCCATGCGCAGATTCGGGCCCCCCGTCGATCCCCGGCAGACCTACCAGAACCGGCTCGGCGCCTATGCCGTGATCCGGCGCGGCGACCACCTGCTTCTGACCGAGCAGGACGGCGCGCCGCCCGAGCTGCAGCTGCCGGGCGGCGGGATCGATCCGGGCGAGGGCGCGCTGCGCGCGCTGCACCGCGAATGCCTGGAGGAGACCGGCTGGACGATCCGCCCGGTCCGCTGGCTCGGCGTCTACCAGCGCTACGTCTACATGCCCGACTACGACCTCTGGGCGCGCAAGGTCTGCCATGTCTACCTCTGCGGCGCCGGGCCACGCCGCGGCCCGCCGCGCGAGGCCGGGCATCGCGCGGTCTGGATGCCGGTCGCGGCGGCGCTCGCGGCGCTCAGCATCGACGGCGACCGGCATTTCGCCCGCCGCGCGGTCGGGGGCTGAGATGCGCGCCGCGCCCCTCGCGCCCCTCGCGGCGATGCTCCTCGCCTCCTGCGCCACGCTGTCCGAGGAGGAATGCCGCTCCGGGAACTGGAACGCCATCGGCGTGTCGGACGGGATGGCGGGCCGGTCGGAGGGTTTCGTCGCGAACCACGCGGAGGCCTGTTCCGAACTCGGCGTGACGCCCGATTTCGCCGCCTGGAACGCCGGGCGCCTCGCGGGGCTCGGGAGCTATTGCACGCCGGAGCGCGCCTATTCGGCGGGCCAGCGCGGGCAGCGGCTCAACCCGGTCTGCGGCGGCTACGACCTCCGCGCGCTCGCGGCCGCCAATATGGCCGGATTGCGCTATCACGAGGTCGATCGCGACATCGACGCGGTGCGCGGCCAGATCCGCGCCGCCGGCAACCGGATCGACGCGCTGCGCGACGGCGACACGACCAAGGGCGAGCGCGCCGAGATCCGCCGCCTGCGCCGCGACATCGACCGCTGGAAACGCGAGCTCGACCGGCTCGAATGGGAGCGGCGGCGCGTCGCCTACTGGTGAGCGGGGGAAGGCGGACCGAGGTCCGCCCTACGATGCCGTCCCGTAGCGCGGACCTCGGTCCGCCTTTTCCTCACCCCTTCCGCGCCAGCGCGCGCAATTCGCGCTCCAGCGTCTCGAGGAAGCGCGAGCGGTCGGCGGGGCGGAAGCCCTTGCCGCCGCCCTGCCGGAACGGGTCGGCGGCGCGCAGATCCGCCATCAGGTCGCGTGTCGCGAGCTTCTCGCCGATGTTGCGCGCGTCGAAGACCGAGCCGTCGGGGGCGAGGGCGAGCGCCCCCGCCTCGACCACCCGCGCGGCGAGCGGCACGTCGGCGGTCACGCAGAGATCGCCGGGCCCGACCCGCTCGGCGATCCATTTGTCGGCCGCGTCCGCGCCCTGCTCGACCACGACGACGCGGGCGAGCGGGTGGCGGCTCGGCCTGATCCCGCCATTCGCCACGTAGACGACCTCGACGCCGTGCCGCTCGGCCACGCGCAGCACCTCGTCGCGCACCGGACAGGCATCGGCGTCGACGTAGATCACAAGTAAAGCGCCTCGGCGTGGAAGGTCACGTGCTCCTCCATGAAGCTCGCCACGAAGAAGTAGCTGTGATCGTAGCCCGGCTGCATCCGGAAGATCGCGGGCTGGCGCGTCTCGGCGATCGCCGCGGCGAGCGCCTCGGGTTTCAGCAGGTCGAGGAACTGGTCGCTCGCGCCCTGGTCGATCAGCATCTGCCCCTTCCAGCCCTTCTCGCGCAGCAGCAGGCTCGAATCGTGCCGGTGCCAGGCGTCGCTCTCCGGCCCGAGATAGGCGCCGAGCTGCTTGCGGCCCCAGTCCGAATTGCTCGGATTGGCGATCGGCGCGAAGGCCGAGACCGACTTGAACCGGTCGGGATAGGTCAGCGCGATCGTGAGCGCGCCATGGCCGCCCATCGAATGGCCGGTGATCCCCTGCGCGCCCTCCTCGAGCTCGAAGTTGCGGAAGACGAGGCTCGGCAGCTCCTCGGTGATGTAGGACCACATCTTGAAATGCGGATCCCAGGGCTTCTCGGTCGCGTCGACGTAGAAGCCCGCGCCCTGGCCGAGGTCGTAGGCGTCGTCGTTCGCGACGCCCTCGCCGCGCGGCGAGGTGTCCGGATAGATGAGCGCGATCCCCTCGCGCGCCGCCCAGGCCTGCGCGCCGGCCTTGGTCATCGCGTTCTCATGCGTGCAGGTCAGGCCCGAGAGATACCAGAGCACCGGCACCGGGCCGCTTTTCGCCTGGGGCGGCGTGTAGACGGCGAAGGTCATGTCGCAGCCGCAGACCTCCGACGCGTGGGTGTAGACACCCTGTGTGCCGCCGAAGGCCGCGTTCTCCGAAACCGTCTTCATCCAGTGTCCTCCTCAGATCGGGGCAATCCATAGCACCGCGCCCGTTCCCGGCGCAAACCGGGCCGGGGCCCTGGCCGGACGCTATCCCAAGCCGCGCCCGGCTTCCCTTGGCCAAAGGTCGGAGATGCCGGGACCGCGCCCGCCTGCGCGGCCGGCCGAAGGGCGGCGCGTCCGTAAAGTAAGCATCGAATAAATCCGAAACTGAAAGGAAGTATCGGAGATGGATCGTCTTGCGTTAATCTCTCGTTAATATTGGTAATGAATTCATATGGTAAATCACATTAACCAACCACATGGAGAGTCGCGAGTATTAGAAACGAATGGTGATAAAAAGAAGATCAATGGAAACGGGCATCTGACAGTGACTGAGGGAGATCAAGTTGAGCTGGTTGGTTGACATTGAGTTCAAGGAAAGCCCCGTCGAGGGGAAGGGTATCTTCGCGCGATCCGCGATCCGGGCGGGGACACGGCTCTGGCAGTTCGACGAGAGCATGAAGGTCTGCGACGCCGCCGCGCTCGCCCGCCTCGATTCCGGGCGGCTCGCCTTCGCTCTGCATGGCGGCTACCTGCATGGTCCGTCCGACCGGTTCCTCTGGTACACCGACGGGATGCAGTACATGAACCACGCGCCCGGGCGGCTCGCCAATGTCGGGCTCGGCTTCTGGCCCCGGCTGCGCGAGGACCATTGCGTGGCGCTGCGCGACATCGCGGCGGGCGAGGAGCTGTTCGAGGACTACACGTTCTGGGCGAACGCGGGGCTCGAGCCGGGGCACTGGCTCTATCCGTTCTACATGAGCCACGGCCTGCGGCATTTCCACTTCCTGAAGAGCCTCGGCGCCGAACCGGTCGCGGCCTGAGGTCCGGCGGCCCCGGGATCCGGTTCGCCGGAAACCGGAGCGCGGCGGGGCGGTCCCGGGGTCGTTCCGGGGGTCATTCCGGGGGGCATTCCGGGCGCATGTGGCGCCGCACGACGGCGAGCAGCGCCTCCATCTCGATCGGCTTGGCGACCAGTTCGGCGAATCCCGCCGCGCGACAGGCGGCGCGGACATCGGGGCTCGGCGCCGCCGTCACCGCGATGATCACCGGCGCCGCGCCGGCCGCCGGCCCGGCCTCGCCCGCGAGGATCTCCCGCGCCGCCGCGAATCCGTCGAGCCGGGGCATCTGCAGGTCCATCAGGATCAGCCGGGGCCGGAAGCGCGCGGTCATCGCGACCCCCTCGGCGCCGTCGCCGGCGAAGAGCGGCTCCCAGCCGTCGCGCCGCAGCATCGCGGTGAGGATCATCGCGTTCACCTGATTGTCCTCGACGATCAGCACGCGCCGCGCGCCCGGCGCCGCGCCCTCGGGCCCGAGGGGACGTTCACGCCGCATCGCGATCGCTCTCGCCCATCGGCGCCAGGGCGAAGGGGGCGGCGAAGGTGAAGGTCGAGCCGACGCCGAAGCTGCTCTCGACCTCGATCGTCCCGCCCATCATCCGCGCCAGCGACTGGCTGATCGCGAGGCCGAGGCCGGTGCCCTCGGCCGAGCGGGTGGCGGAGCCGTCGACCTGGTAGAACCGCTCGAAAACGTGGGGCAGGGCCTCGGCGGGGATCCCGCGCCCGGTGTCGCTCACCGCGACGACGAGCCGCGCGCCCTGTCCCTCGCGCGAGAGTTCCGCGCCGAGCGACACGCCGCCCGCGTCGGTGAATTTGACCGCGTTGCCGAGGAGGTTGGTGACGATCTGGCGGAACGCCCGTCCGTCGCCGAGCAGCGCCACGCCGGCGATCCCGCCGCAATCCGCCTCGAAGGCGATGCCCTTCTTCGCCGCCGCGACTCCGATCATCTCGGCGACGTCGCGCAGGATCATCGCCGGCTCGAACGGCGCGGTCGAGAGCGCGCGGTTGCCGTTCTCGATGCGGCTGATGTCGAGCAGATCCGAGATGAGCGCCATCTGGGTATTGGCCGAGCTGAACAGGATCTCGAGCAGCTCGCGCTGCTCGGCGTCGAGGCCGGTGGTGCGCAGGAGCTGAGCGACGCCGAGGATGCCGTTCATCGGCGTCCTGAGCTCGTGGCTGACGTTGGACAGGAACTCGGTCTTGCTGCGGTCCGCGGCCTTGGCGGCGGTGAGCGCCTCCTCGAGCCGCGAGGCGGCGCGCACGGCCGAGCGCGCGCTGACGAGCCCGATGATCGCGACGATCGCGAGCGCGATCCCGAGCGGGGGGGCCACCCGGCGCAGGATCCGGGCGCCCGGCCGGGGCGCGGTCCAGACGATCCGCGCGACCATCTCGCCCGAATTGTCGCGCAGCGCGAGCGACGCCTGGCCGGGTCCGGGCGGGGAGGGGTCGAGCCGCAGGTCGTCGATCAGAAGCTCGGTCCCGATCCCGTCGAGCCGCTCGTCGCTCAGCCGCAGCCCCTGCACCTGCCGGGGCAGCTCCTCCGGGGTCACGCCCGGCGGCGGCCCCTCGACGGGCCGCACGAGCGCCAGCGCGAAGATCCAGGGCTCGCCGTTCCATTCGGCGAAGATCGTGTCGGACGGCGCGTCGAGATCCGGGTCGGGCCGGTCGAGCTCGCGCAGGATCTTGGTCAGCAGGTCGCGCGGCAGCACGTTGGTCTCGCCCTCCGGCGCCGTGCCCTCGCGCCAGCCGAAGGGCTCGCCGATCGGCGGGTAGACGAATTCGATGAGGTCGAGCGTGCCGATCTCGCTCGCCGCGTTGCCGATGTTGCGGTAGACCCACTGCCGGTCGTCGGCGAGCAGGCTCTCGTAGGCGTCGTCCCAGATCGAATAGTCGAGCGCGAAGGAGCCGAGCCGGGTCCGGAGCGACGCGATGCCGCTGCCGACGAGTTCCTCGGAGGCGGCGCGGGCGAGGGTGTTGTGCTGGGCGGAGATCCAGAAGGTGGTGGCGATCACGACGAGGAAGAGAAGCGCTATTCCGGTCGCATGGATCGCCGCGAGCTTCCGGGACAGGCCCAGGATGCGCGCGCCGTCCTCGAGTTCCTCCGTCGCCATCCAACCACCGTCCGGGTGCAACTCATGCGTGTGTGTGTCCGCGCACTATCCCTCCGGGCAAAACCGTTTGCAATACTTTAGGTTGCATGGCGGAGGTGATATTGATCAACCAAAGGTTGATCATGTTGGCGCGGGCCGACCCGATGCGGCCGGAGCGACCGATTCGGGTGGTGCCGGCGCCGGATTGGGATAGGGTCGCGCCGCCGGCGCGCCACGCGCCCCCGCCTCCGCGGGAGGCGGGCGCGCCGGATCGCAATCGCCGCCGCCCGCCGCCTCCGCCCGTTCCGCGCCGGCCCGGGCGCCGGAGCACGGAGACGAAAAGCCCATGTCCGAACTCGACGCCGTCCTCGCCCATATCGACGCCGACCAGCCCGCCGCCCTCGAGCGGCTCTTCGCCCTGCTGCGCATTCCGTCGATCTCGACCGATCCCGCCTACGCCGCCGATTGCGCGCGCTGCGCCGAGACGGTGGTCGCGGATCTCGCGGGCATCGGCTTCGCGGCGGACGCCCGGGCCACGACGGGCCATCCGGTGGTCGTCGCGCATGACCGCGCGGCGCCCGGCCGGTCGGTCCTGTTCTACGGCCATTACGACGTGCAGCCGGTCGATCCGCTCGAGCTCTGGACCCGCGATCCGTTCGATCCGATGATCGACACGCTCGCCGACGGGACCAAGGTCATCCGCGCGCGCGGCTCGGCCGATGACAAGGGCCAGTTCATGACCTTCGTCGAGGCCTGCCGCGCCTGGAAGGCGGTCACGGGCAAGCTGCCGGTCCCGGTCTCGATCATGCTCGAGGGCGAGGAGGAATCCGGGAGCCCGAGCCTCGCGGCCTTCCTCGAGGCGCATGGCGCCGAGCTCAAGGCCGACCTCGGGCTCATCTGCGACACCGGGATGTGGGACGCGGAGACGCCGGCGATCACCACCATGCTGCGCGGTCTCTGCGGCGAGGAGATCGTGATCAAGGCGGCGAGCCGCGACCTGCATTCGGGCATGTACGGCTCGGCGGCGGCGAACGCGAACCATGTGCTGGCGCGCATCCTCGCCGATCTGCACGACGCGGACGGCAGGGTGACGATCCCGGGCTTCTACGACGGCGTGCCCGAGATCCCGGATTCGCTCCGCGCGCAGTGGGAGTCGCTGGACTTCGACGTGGCGGGCTTCCTCGGCGGCGTCGGCCTCTCCGTCCCGGCGGGCGAGGCCGGACGCTCGGCGCTCGAGATGATCTGGTCGCGGCCGACGGCGGAGGTGAACGGCATGGGCGGCGGCTACCAGGGGGCCGGGTTCAAGACGGTGATCCCGGCCGAGGCGCGGGCCAAGGTCTCGTTCCGGCTCGTCTTCGACCAGGATCCGGACAAGATCCGCGCCGCCTTCCGCGACTTCGTCAGGGCGCGGCTGCCCGCCGATTGCGAGGTCGAGTTCCACGCGCATGGCAATGGCCGCGCCGTGGCCTTCGACACCGCGAACCCGGCCTTCGCCGCGGCGCAGCCGGCGCTCGGCGCCGAATGGGGCAAGCCCGCGCCGTTCATCGGCGCCGGCGGCTCGATCCCGATCGCCGGCGATTTCAAGAACAAGCTCGGCATGGACGTGATCCTCGCGGGGTTCGGCCTCGACGACGACGGCATCCACAGCCCGAACGAGAAGTACAACCTCACCTGCTTCCACAAGGGCGTCCGCTCCTGGGCGCGGGTGCTGGGCGCGCTCGCCGGATAGCCGGCGAGGGGGATGGTGGGCGGATCGCCCACCCTACGCTCCGCCGGGCATCCCGTAGGGTGGGCGATCCGCCCACCATCCCCGCCTCAAACCGAGCCCGGCAGCGGAATCGTCGAGAGCCGCTGCCGGGCGTGCTCATGGAACACCGCCGCCGCGAAGCGCAGCCCGCCGCCGGCGCGGGACAGCAGCGCGAAGCGGTTCAGCGGCAGGCCGGTGTCGGCCAGCGGGCGGAAGATGAGGTCGCCGCGGTCGAGCGCCGCCTGCGCGCCGATCGGCGTCATGATCGAGGCATAGCCGCCGGTCAGCGCGAGCTCGACCAGCAGGCGGATCGAATCGACCTCGACCAGCGGCGGCAGCACCTCCGATTCGCGCTGCAGGAAGGGCTCGATCACCGCGCGGATCGAGATCTCGGGCTTGCCGACCGCGAGCGGATGCGCGACGCAGGCGGCGAGCGTCGGCTCCGCCTGCGCGGCGAGCGGATGGTCGGGGCGCATGACGACGCCGATGCGCACGTCGCGGCGCAGCGAGACCTCGATCTGCCGGGGTGGCGTCGCGATGAAGCCGAAGCCGATCTCGCAACGCTCGCCGATCAGCCGCTCGATCACGTCCGCGGAGGAGCAGACCGCCACGTCGAGGTGCAGCCGGGGATAGCGGCGGCCGAAGTCGGAGATGATCGCGGGCAGGAAGGAGATGCCGATGCTCTCGACCGTCGCGACGCGCACCGTCCCGGTCTTCAGCCCCCGCAGCATCTCGAGCTCCTGCACCGCCGCCTCGAGCGGCCCCGACATGCGCCGGGTGTGGCGGAAGAGGATCTCGCCCGACGGGGCGAGCCGGAGCCTGCGGCCGTCGCGCTCGAACAGCGGCAGGCCGAGCGCGTCCTCGAGCTGGCTGATCTGCCGCGAGACGGCGGAGGAGGCGACGTTGAGCCGGCGGCTCGCCTCGCGGATCGAGAGATGCTCGGCGACCGCGTTGAAATAGACCAGCGAGGCCTGATGGAACACGCGCGCGAGCAGCGCGGGCGACAGCGCGGACTTGCGCGGCCGCGCGAAGCGCGGGTCGTGGCGCAGGTCGGGCGGTTCGGGGTCTTCGCTCATGCCAACGCTCCGCGATCGGGTGTTGCCGTCACGGCAACATAGCGCGCTGGGATTAATTGTTTCAACTCCGTGAAGGTTGACTAAGATCAAGGCGAAGGTGGCCACGTGAACGATTTCGGACTGATCCGGAGCGTTCCCGGGCCTCCATTTTGTGCAAGACCGAACGAGAGCCATGCAGCCATCCGGGATTGAAGTCAGCATCGGCCACGCCGCCGGACGGGACCGCGCATGGACCTGAACACGATCACCGAGGTGGCGCGGCCGGCGGATCGGGCCGCGCTCGGCCCCTGGCGCGACGGCGACGCCTTTCTCGCCGGAGGCACCTGGCTCTTCTCCGAACCGCAGCGGCATCTGCGCCGGCTCATCGACCTCACCGCGCTCGGCTGGCCCGCGCTGCGCGTCACCCCGGCGGGGCTCAGCCTCGCCGCGACCTGCCCGGTCGCGACGCTGGCCGCCTTCGAGCCGCCGGCGGACTGGCGTTCGGGCGGGCTCATCGGCGACTGCTGCCGCGCCTTTCTCGCCTCCTTCAAGATCTGGAACGTGGCGACCGTCGGCGGCAACATCTGCGCCTCGCTGCCGGCGGGGCCGATGGTGTCGCTCACCGTCGCGCTCGAAGGCTCCTGCCTCATCTGGTCGCCGGACGGATCCGAGCGCCGCGTGGCCTCGGAGGCGTTCACCCGCGGCCCGTTCGATACCGCGCTCGCGCCGGGCGAGATCCTGCGCGCGATCGATCTGCCGCTCGAGGCGCTGCGGCGGCCCTACGCCTTCCGTCGGCAGTCGCTGACGCCGCTCGGGCGCTCGGCGATCCTGCTGATCGGCGCCCGGACCGCCGCGGGGGGATTCGTGCTGACCGTGACCGCCTCCACCCGGCGCCCCGTCGTGCTGCGCTTCGAGGTGATGCCGGGCGCGGCGGCCCTGGCCGCGCGGATCGCGGCGGGGATCCCGGAGGACCTCTGGTACGACGACATCCATGGGCTGCCGGACTGGCGGGCGCATATGACGCGGGAATTCGCCGAGGAGATCCGCCTCGAGCTCGGAGGCGCGCGTCCATGACCTATCTCGTGAACGGCCAGAGCTTCGACGCCGAGCCGCGCCCCGGTCAGTGCCTGCGCACCTTCCTGCGCGATCTCGGCTGGTTCGGGGTGAAGAAGGGCTGCGACGCGGGCGACTGCGGCGCCTGCACCGTGCATGTCGACGGCCAGCCGGTGCATTCCTGCCTCGTCCCCGCCTTCCGCGCCGAGGGCAAGCCCGTGACGACGATCGAGGGATTGGGCGCGGCGCGCGGCGGCGACGGGCTGCACCCGATGCAGGAAGCCTTCATCGCCGCGCAGGGGTATCAGTGCGGCTTCTGCACCGCGGGCATGATCATGACGGCGGCGGTGCTCGACCAGGGCCAGAAGGCCGATCTTGGCCGCGCGCTGAAGGGCAACCTCTGCCGCTGCACCGGCTATCGCGCGATCCGCGACGCGATCGCCGGGCGCGTGGAGGCCGAGCCCGAGGTGAGCGGCGCCGCCGTCGGCCGCAACCTGCCGGCGCCCGCCGGGCCGAAGATCGTGACCGGCCGGGCGGAATACACGATGGACGTGGCGGTCGAGGGGCTCGCGCATCTGAAGATCCTGCGCAGCCCGCATGCCTCGGCGCGCGTCCGCGCGATCGACACCAGCGCCGCCGAGGCGGTGCCCGGCGTGCTCCTGGTGCTGACGCATGCGAACGTGCCCGACATCCGCTTCTCGACCGCGCGCCACGAGCTCATGAGCGACGACGTCGACGACACGCGCATCCTCGATTCGGTGATGCGGCACGTCGGCCAGCGCGTCGCGGCCGTGGTGGCCGAGACCGAGGCCGCGGCCGAGGCGGCGCGCGACCTGATTGTGGTGGATTACGAGATCCTGCCCGCCGTCTTCGACGCGGAGGAGGCGCTCAGGCCCGGCGCGCACCAGGTGCATTTCGACGCGACCTGTCCCCGGATCGCCGATCCCGCGCGCAACATCGTCGCCCAGTTCGCGGGCGAGCTCGGCTCGATCGCCGAGGGGCTGGCCGCGGCCGATGCGACGCATGAGGCGAGCTACGAGATCCACCGCGTGCAGCACGCGCATCTCGAGACGCATGGTTCGATCGGCTGGATGGAGGGCGACCGGCTGATCCTGCGCACCTCCTCGCAGGTGCCGTTCTTGGTGCGCGACGCGCTCGCCCATGTGCTCGGCCTGCCGCGCGAACGGGTGCGCGTCTTCTCCAAGCGCGTGGGCGGCGGTTTCGGCGGCAAGCAGGAGATGTTCACCGAGGATCTCGTCGGCCTCGCCGTGCTCCGGACCGGCCGGCCGGTGAAGCTCGAATACACCCGGCCCGACCAGTTCTATGGCGCGAGCACGCGCCACCCGATGAAGATCACCGTCCGGCTCGGCGCGAAACGCGACGGCACGCTGACCGCGATCGAGATGCGGATGCTCTCGAACACCGGCGCCTACGGCAACCACGGGCCGGGCGTGCTGTTCCACGGCTCGGGCGAGGCGGTGGCGCTCTACCGCTGCGCGAACAAGCGCGTCGAGGGCAAGGCGGTCTATACCAACAACGTCCCCGCCGGCGCCTTCCGCGGCTACGGCCTCAGCCAGTCCAATTTCGCCATCGAATCCGCGATGGACGAGCTGGCGCGGAAGCTCGGCATCGACGCTTTCGCGATGCGGCGGATCAATGTCGCGAAGCCGGGCGACGCGCTCGTCTCCTGGGACGACCATCCGCATGACGTCGAATGGGGCAGCTACGGCCTGCCGCAGTGCCTCGACATGGTGGAGGCGGATTTCGCCGCCGAGACGCGCCCCGACCTCGGGCCCGACTGGGACATCGGGCGCGGCATGGCGGCGGCGATGATCGACACCATCCCGCCGCGCGGCCACCACGCCGAGAGCCGGATCGTGCTCGCGGCGGACGGCGCCTATGACCTCTATGTCGGCACGGCGGAATTCGGCAACGGCACGACGACGGTGCACCAGCAGATCGCCGCCACGGTGCTCGGGACCGAGGCGAACCGGATCCGCGTGCATCAGTCGGACACCGACCTCACCGGCCATGACACCGGGGCCTATGGCTCGACCGGCACGGTCGTCGCCGGCTCCGCGACACGGGCGGCGGCGGCGGCGCTGGCGGAGAAGATCCGCGCGGCGCGGGAACGGGGCGCCGCGCCCGAGGGCCTGGAGGCCGTGGGGCGCAACGGCGGCTCGCCACGCTCGGTCGCCTTCAACGTGCAGGGCTTCGAAGTCGCGGTGCACCGCCGCTACGGCGAGGTGCGCGTGCTGCGCTCGCTCCACGCCGCCGACGCGGGCACGGTTATCAACCCGATGCAGTGCCGGGGCCAGGTCGAGGGCGGCGTCGCCCAGGCGCTGGGCGCGGCGCTCTACGAGAAGGTGCGGATCGACGAGACCGGCGCGGTCGTCAACGGCACCTTCCGCGGCTACCAGATCCCGACCGCCGCCGGCTGCCCCGAGACGGTGGTGCGCTTCGCCGAGACGACCGACAGCGTCGGGCCGATGGGCGCGAAGTCGATGAGCGAAAGCCCCTACAACCCGGTCGCGGCGGCGCTCGCCAATGCGATCGCGGACGCGACCGGGTTGCGCCTGCGCGCGACGCCCTTCGCGGCCGACGTGGTGAGCGCGGCGCTGCGCGCCCGCGAGTCCGAGCTTCCCCGCGCCGCCTCGTGACGGCGCGGTGACGAGGTGCCGAGCGGGCTCCGCTCGGCGCGCCTGACCGAATGAAGAGAAACCCGACCCCCGCCGGAGCGCCCGCTCCCGGCTCAGGCACCCTGTTGCCCGGGGACCGCGCGACTGGAGGACAGACTTGGAGAAAATCGAGAAATTCTTTCAACTGAAGGAGCTCGGCACGAATGTGCGCACCGAGCTCCTGGCCGGGTTCACGACCTTCGTGACCATGGCCTACATCATCTTCATCAACCCCCTGATCCTCGGCGACGCCGGGATGCCGCAGGGCGCGGTCTTCGTCGCCACCTGCCTCGTCGCGGCGATCGGCACGCTGATCATGGGGCTCTACGCGAACTATCCGATCGCGCTCGCGCCCGGCATGGGGCTCAACGCCTATTTCGCCTATGTCGTCGTGCTCGGCATGGGCTTCACCTGGCAGCAGGCGCTGGGCGCGGTCTTCATCTCGGGCTCGCTCTTCCTGATCGTCACGCTCTTCAAGCTGCGCGACATCATCGTCCGGGGAATCCCGCTGACGCTCCGGATCGCGATCACCGTCGGCATCGGCCTTTTCCTCGCGATCATCTCGCTCAAGAGCGCCGGGATCATCGTCGGCAGCGAGGCGACGCTCGTCACCATCGGCGACCTGCACAAGCCCGAGGTCGTGCTGGCCGCGATCGGCTTCATCATGATCTGCGTCCTGTCGATGAAGCGGGTGAAGGGCTCGCTCCTGATCGGCATCGTCGTCGTCACGGTGCTGAGCTATTTCTTCACCGACAACAGCTTCAACGGCCTCGTCGCGATGCCGCCGTCGCTGTCGCCGACGCTGTTCCAGCTCGACATCACGGGTGCGCTTTCGGCCGGCATCGTCCATGTCGTGCTCGTGTTCTTCCTGGTCGAGCTCTTCGACGCCACCGGCACGCTGATGGGCGTGGCGCGGCGCGCCGGGCTGCTGACGCCGGAGCGCGAGGGCCAGCTCAGCCGCGCGCTGCTCGCCGACTCGGGCGCGATCTTCATGGGCTCGATGCTCGGCACCTCCTCCTCGACCGCCTATATCGAGAGCGCCGCCGGCGTGCAGGAGGGCGGGCGCTCCGGCCTCACCGCCGTCACCGTCGCCGTGCTCTTCCTCGCGGCGCTGTTCTTCTCGCCGCTCGCGGGGACCGTGCCCGCCTATGCCACGGCGCCGGCGCTGTTCTTCGTCGCCTGCCTGATGATGCGCGAGCTGACCGAGCTCGAATGGGACGACATCACCGAGGTGATCCCGGGCTGCGTCACCGCGCTCCTGATGCCGTTCACCTATTCGATCGCGAACGGGGTCTCCTTCGGCTTCATCACCTACGCGGCGCTGAAGCTGCTGACGGGGCGCGCGAAGGAGGTGCACTGGATCGTCTGGATCATCGCCGCGGTGTTCCTCTACAAGTTCATCGCGGATTCCTCGGGGCACTAAGGGCGCGTCGGGGGCGGGCTCCGACCCGCCCCTGGGTCGCGGGGGATGGCGGACCGAGGTCCGCCCTACGAGGCGGCAGCGTAGGGCGGACCTCGGTCCGCCTTTCCGCGCGGATGCTCGAAAGGCGCGCCCCGGGGCGCGACAGGGAGAAGAGAATGACACGCAAGATCAAGGCCCTGCGCGGCCGGGCGATCACGTTCGAGGGCGATCCGTTCCTCGCGGATGCGAAGGATTGCCTGGTCCATGTCGCCGACGCGCTCGTGGTGATCGAGGACGGCCGGATCACCGCCTTCGGCGATTACGGCGATCTCGCCGGGGACCTGCCGGCCGGGGTCGAGCCCGAGGCGGTGGAGGGGATCCTCTGTCCCGGCTTCATCGACGCGCATGTGCACTATCCGCAGATGCAGGTGATCGGCGCCTATGGCACGCAGCTGCTCGAATGGCTGACGACCTATACCTTCCCGGCGGAGCAATCCTTCGCCGACGCGGCGCATGCCGAGCGGGTCGCCGGGCTCTTCCTGCGCGAGCTTTTGCGCGCCGGCACGACCACCGCGATGGTCTATTGCACGGTGCACCCGGGCTCGGTCGACGCCTTCTTCGCCGAGTCGGCGCGGTTCAACACGCGGATGATCGCGGGCAAGGTGCTGATGGACCGCAACGCCCCGCCCGCGCTGCTCGACACCGCCGAGCGCGGCTATGCCGAGAGCAAGGCGCTGATCGAGCGCTGGCACGGGGTGGGGCGGCAGCTCTATTGCGTGACGCCGCGGTTCGCCCCGACCTCGACCGACGCGCAGCTCGACGCCGCGGGGGCGCTGGTGCGCGAGACGCCGGGGGTCTTCACCCAGACGCATCTCTGCGAGAACCTCGCCGAGGTCGAATGGGTGAAGGAGCTCTTCCCGGCGCGCAAGAGCTATCTCGACGTCTACGCCCATGCCGGGCTCGTCGGGCCGCGCTCGATGTACGGCCATGCGATCCACATGCACGAGGGCGATTTCTGCACCTGCCACGAGACCGGCGCGTCGCTCGCCTTCTGCCCGACCTCGAACCTCTTCCTCGGCTCCGGCCTGTTCCGCCTCTACGACGCGATGGACCCGAAGCGGCCGGTCCGCGTCGGGCTCGGGACCGATGTCGGCGGCGGCACCTCCTTGAGCCAGCTCCGCTCGCTCGACGAGGCCTACAAGGTCGTGGCGCTCTCGGGCGCGAAGCTCGACGCGGTGCGCGGCTTCTGGCTCGCCACGGCGGGCGGGGCGAAGGCGCTCTATCTCGACGACCGCCTCGGCCGGATCGCCCCGGGCTACGAGGCGGATCTCGTGGTGCTCGATCCGAAGGCCACGCCCTTCATGGCGTTCCGCACCGAATATTGCCGGTCGATCGAGGAGCTGCTCTTCGCCTTCATGATCATGGGCGACGACCGGGCGATCCGGAAGACCTATGTCGCGGGCGAATGCGTCTACGACCGCGACCGGCCGGAGCCGTTCCGCTACGCGTAGGGTGGGCGATTCCGCCCACCGTCCGTCGGCGCGCGGATTTCAGCGCGTCACCCCGCGGCGGCGCGCTCCTCCTCGGTCGCTTCGCGCAGCCGGCGGATCGGGGCGCCGGGGCTGATCGTCTGGGCGGCGCGGGCGATCGCATGCGCGTCGATGCCGTGGTGGCGGTAGAGGTCGGCGATGGTGCCGGTCTGGCCGAAATGCTCGACGCCGAGCGCGCGGGCGCGGTGGCCGAGCACCGATCCGAGCCAGGCGAGCCCGGCGGGATGGCCGTCCGCCACGGTGACGATCGCGCAATCGGCCGGCGCCTCGGAGAGCAGCGTCTCGACATGGCAGCGGGCCCCGGCATGGCCGAGGTCGCGGGCACGCTGCGCGGCGGACCAGCCGGCGTGGAGCCGGTCGGCCGAGGTGACCGCGAGCACGCCGACGTCGGTGCGTTCCTCGGCGAGGAGCCCGGCGGCCTCGATCGCCTCGGGCGCGACCACGCCCTGGTAGGCGATGATCACCCGCGCCTTCGGCCCCGGCCGGCGCAGCCAGTAGCCGCCGTTGATGATCGCGCCGCGCAGCTCCTCCGTCATCTCGCGGCCCGGCTGGTCGATCGGCCGGGTCGAGAGCCGGAGATAGACGGAGCCGCCGGTCGCGTCGCGCAGCCAGGTCGCGGGATCCCGGCTGTCATCGGCCGCCGCGCCGTCGCGCTGGATATAGTCGAAGCCGAAGCGCAGCATGACGGCGAGCTCGTCGCAGAAGGCGGGCTCGAAGGCCGCGAGCCCGTCCTGCGCCATGCCGATTAGGGGCGTCGAGATCGACTGATGCGCGCCGCCCTCGGGCGCCAGCGTGATCCCGGACGGCGTGGCGACGAGGATGAAACGCGCGTCCTGGTAGCAGGCGTAGTTCAGCGCGTCGAGGCCGCGCTGGATGAACGGGTCGTAGAGCGTGCCGACGGGCAGCAGCCGCTCGCCGAAGAGCGAATGCGACAGGCCCATCGCGCCGAGCATCAGGAAGAGGTTCATCTCGGCGATGCCGAGTTCCATATGCTGGCCCTGGGGCGAGAACCGCCAGTTGAAGGTCGAGGGAATCCGTTCCTGCCTGAAGAGATCCGCCATCTCCTCCCGCGCGAAGAGGCTGCGGCGGTTCACCCAGCCGCCGAGGTTGGTCGAAACGGTGACGTCGGGCGAGGTGGTCGTGACCGCCGCCGCCAGCGCGTCGTCGCGCTTGCCGAGCTCGTTCATCAGGAGCCCGAAACCCTGCTGCGTCGACATGCGCGGCTGGAGCGGCAGCGCCAGCGTCTCGGGGACGTCGATCCGGGGCGCCGTGAACCGCCGGCGCCCGCGCGCCGCGAAGGGCACCGCGTCGAGGAAGGCGCGCAAATCGGGCTCGGGCAGGCCGAGCCCCTCGAAGGGCGCCCATTCCCGGCCTTCGCGCACCCCCATCTCGGCGCGGAGCGTCTCGACCTGCGCCGCCGTCATCAGCCCGGCGTGGTTGTCCTTGTGCCCGGCGAGCGGCAGGCCGTGGCCCTTGATCGTATAGGCGATGAAGCAGGTCGGCCGGTCGTGCGTCCGGGCCTGGGCGAAGGCCTCGAGGAGCGAGGGCAGGTCGTGCCCGCCGAGATTGCCCATCAGCGCCGCGAGCTCCGCGTCGGAGCGCCGGTCGAGCAGCGCGGTCACGGCGCCCTGGTCGCCGATCTCGTCCATCAGCCGCTTGCGCCAGGCGGCACCCCCCTGGAAGGTCAGCGCGGAATAGAGCTGGTTCGGGCAGGCGTCGATCCAGTCGCGCAGCCGCGCGCCGCCGGGCTCGGCGAAGGCCGCCCGCTGCAGCGCGCCGTATTTGAGGATCACCACGTCCCAGCCGAAGCCGCGGAACAGCTCCTCGAACCGCTGCCAAAGCCCCTCGCGCACCACGGCGTCGAGGCTCTGGCGATTGTAGTCGACGACCCACCAGCAGTTCCGGAGGCCGTGCTTCCAGCCCTCCATCAGGGCCTCGATGATATTGCCCTCGTCCATCTCGGCGTCGCCGAGCAGCGCGATCATCCGCCCCTCGGGCCGGTCGAGCCCGCGGCCCCTGGCGCGCAGGAAGTCCTGCGTCAGCGCGGCGAAGAGCGTCTGCGCCACGCCGAGGCCGACCGAGCCGGTCGAGAAATCGACGTCGTCCACGTCCTTGGTGCGCGACGGATAGCTCTGCGCGCCGTGGAAGCCGCGGAAGTTGCGCAGCTTCTCCTCGCTCTGCTCGCCGAGCAGGTACTGGATCGCGTGGAAGATCGGGCTCGCATGCGGCTTCACCGCGACGCGGTCCTCGGGGCGCAGCGCGTCGAAATAGAGCGCGGTCATCACCGTGGCGAGCGAGGCGGAGGAGGCCTGGTGCCCGCCGATCTTGATGTCCTCCTCGCCGGCGCGAAGGTGGTTCGCGTTGTGGACCATCCAGGTCGAGAGCCAGAGCAGCTTGCGCTCGAGCGCGCTCAGGACCGCGATCTTTTCGGTGGACATCGAAGGCCTCCCCAAGGCTTGCTTTGACGCGAGCATAGCGCCCCGGTCCCGGTGATTGCGACCAAATCGCGGCGCCGCGGGGCGCCGCGGGGGTGAATCGAGCCAGCATCGGCGGCGTGGGGGAGAATTCATGCCAGAATCAGCGATGGACGCCGTCGACCGGAAGATCCTCGCCGCGCTGCAGACCGACGCCCGGCTAACCGTCGAGAAGATCGGCGCCATGGTCGGCCTCTCGGCCTCGCCCTGCGCGCGCCGGATCCGGCGGCTGGAGGGGCTCGGGGTCATCCGGGGCTATGTCGCGGTGCTCGACCAGGAGAAGGCCGGCCTGCCGGTCAGCGTCTTCGCCTCGGTCAAGCTCGAGCGCCAGCGCGAGGAGGATCTCGACCGCTTCGCCGCCGCCGTCGCGGGCTGGCCCGAGATCGTCGAATGCTACCTGATGACCGGCCCGCGGGACTATCTCCTGCGCATCGTGGTGCGCGACCTCGAAGCCTACGAGAGCTTCCTGAAGCGCAGGCTGACGCGGCTCGACGGCGTCGCCTCGATCGAGTCGAGCTTCGCGCTGGCGCAGGTGAAGCATTCGAACTGCCTGCCGCTCGGCGGCGCGTGAGCGGATCCCGGCGCCCGCCCCGGCGGGGGCGTTGCCCCGCGCGGCGGGATCGGCATGATGCGCGGAAGACGACAGGAGGATCAGACCCGTGGACGACAGCCCGGAACCCGCGCCGAGGCCCTCGGCGCTCGCGCCCTTCGGCCATGGAACCTTCCGGGAGATCTGGTTCGCGAGCCTCGCCTCCAACCTCGGCGGGCTGATCCAGGCGGTCGGCGCGGCCTGGATGATGACCTCGCTCACCAACCAGGCGGACATGGTGGCGCTGGTCCAGGCGTCGACGACGCTGCCGATCATGATCTTCTCGCTGACCGCCGGCGCCATCGCCGACAATTTCAACCGGCGCGGCGTGATGGTGATCGCGCAGATCTTCATGTGCCTCGTCTCGATCGGCCTCGCCACGATGGCCTGGTTCGACCTGCTCACGCCCTGGACGCTGCTCGGCTTCACCTTCCTGATCGGCGCGGGTACCGCGCTCAACAACCCCGCCTGGCAGGCCTCGGTCGGGGACATCGTGCCGCGCCACCACCTTCCGGCGGCGGTGGTGCTCAACAGCGTCGGCTTCAACATCACCCGCAGCGTCGGCCCGGCGATCGGCGGCGCGATCGTCGCGGCGGGCGGCGCCGCGAGCGCCTTCGCCGCGAACGCGCTCAGCTATTTCCCGCTGCTCTTCGTGCTGTCGCGCTGGAAGCCGAAGGAGGAGCAGAAGACCCTGCCGCGCGAGACCATCGGCATGGCGATGGGCGCGGGGCTGCGCTACGTCGCGATGTCGCCCAATATCGGCAAGGTGCTGCTGCGCGGCTTTCTCTTCGGCTTCGGCGCGATCTCGGTCCAGGCGCTGCTGCCGGTCGTCGCGCGCGACATGGTCGCGGGCGGGCCGCTCACCTATGGCCTGCTGCTCGGCGCCTTCGGCGTCGGCGCGCTGGGCGGCGCCTATCTCTCCGCGCCGCTCAGGGTGAAGCTCTCGAGCGAGGGGATCGTCCGGCTCGGCTTCGTCGCCTTCGCGGCCTGCGCGGTGATCGTGGGGCTGAGTTCCAACGCCTGGCTGACCGGCTTCGGCCTGCTCTTCGGCGGGGCGAGCTGGGTGCTGAGCCTCTCCACCTTCAACGTGACCGTGCAGCTCTCGACCCCGCGCTGGGTGGTGGGCCGGGCGCTCGCGCTCTACCAGACCGCGACCTTCGGCGGCATGGCGATCGGCGCCTGGATCTGGGGCCTCGTCGCCGAGGCCGAGGGGCCCGCGACGGCGCTCTTCGTCACGGCGGCCGCGCTGCTCGTCGGGGGCGCGCTCGGCCTGCGCCTGCCGCTGCCGGACCGTGCCGAGCTCAACCTCAATCCGCTGAACCGCTGGCGGATGCCCGACATCGACATCGACCTCAAGCCGCGCAGCGGCCCGGTGGCGATCCTGATCGAATACGTGATCAGGCCCGAGGACGAGGCCGAATTCCTCGACGTGATGATCGACCGGCGCCGCATCCGCACCCGCGACGGCGCGCGGCACTGGACGCTGATGCGCGACACCGGCGACTCACGGCTGTGGATGGAGACCTACCAGACCCCGACCTGGATCGAATACGTGCGGCACAACCAGCGGATCACCCATGCCGACGCGGTGGTCGGCGAGCGGCTGCGCGCGCTGCACAGCGGCGCCGAGCCGCCCCGGGTCCACCGGATGGTCGTGCGCCAGGTGGCCTGGCTGCACGACGATCCGCACCACCTGAGCGGGACGGAGATGCACGCGCACTGAGCGCGCGCGGTCAGGCCGCGCGCGGTTGGCCGACGCCGAACAGCCGGCCGCGCTCGATTACCAGGGTGATCGCCACGCTGCAGACGCCGAAGATGGCGAAGCCGGCGAGGAGCGGCCCCACGGTGCCGTCGAAATGCTGGCCGATGACGAGCCCGAGCACGGCGGCGAGCCCGGTTGTCACCGCGCCGACGAAGGACGAGGCGGTGCCCGCGATCCGGCCCATCGGCTCCATCGCGAGCGCGTTGTAGTTCGGCATCACGAGGCCGAAGCAGAACAGGCAGCCCGAGAGGATCACGAGGAAGACCGGAAGCGGCGGCGTGCCGATCGCGAGAAAGAGCGCGTAGTGCAGCGTCGAGAAGACCGCGAAGCCGAGCACCGCCGCGTGGCCGAGCCGGCGCGAGCCCATGCGCATCACGAACCGGCCGCTGACGAAGGCCGCGATCGCGAGCGCGATGGCGCAGGCTCCGAACAGGATTGGGAAGAGCTCGCCGACGCCGTAGACCTCCTGGAACACCTGCTGCGCCGAGTTGATGTAGCCCATCAGCGCGCCGAACAGCACGCCGGTCGCGAGCGTGTAGCCGAGCGTCTGGCGGTTGGTCGCCGTCTCGCGGATCGCGCCCCAGAGCCAGGCGGCGGTCATCGGCACGCGGGTTTCGGCGCGGTGCGTCTCGGGCATCCGGAGCGCGGTCCAGACCATGATCGCGAGCGCGAAGACGCAGAGGAAGGCGAAGATCAGGTGCCAGCTCCCGATCAGCATGAAGGCGCCGCCGAGCGAGGGGGCGATCACCGGCACGATGATGAAGACCATCATCACGAAGGACATCACCTCGGCCATCCGCCGCCCCTGGAAGCTGTCGCGGGTGATCGCGATCGCCATGACCCGCGGCGCCGCGTTGGCCAGCCCCTGGACAAAGCGGGCGATCAGCAGGGTCGAGAAACTGTCCGCCACGAGGCAGGCGAAGGCCGCGAGCGCGTAGACGCCCAGCCCCGCGAACAGCACCGGCCGCCGGCCATAGCGGTCCGAGAGCGGCCCGACGAAAAGCTGGCCGAGCGCGAAGCCGCCGACATAGGTGCTGACGACGAGCTGCTGCGCGTTGACGTCGGCGAGGCCGTAGTCGGCGCGGATCTGCGGCAGCGCGGGGAGCATGATGTCGACGGAGAACGCGGTGAGGGCCATCAGGCAGGCGGTCAGCGCGATGAATTCGGGCAGCCCCGGCGGGTTGCCTGGCCGGGGCGGAGACTCGGGAGCGGGCATGTGACTTTCTTAAAAGAACAAACGGGCAAAGGTCCGCGCGGACGGACTCCGGGATAGGACATAGGTCGCGGCCCGGGCCTGACCAGCGGTTTTTCGCGCGGGGCGCCCGATGCCGCGCGGTGTCAGAGCCCGAAGTCGCGCCGGGCCTCGGCCACCATGGCCTCGACCGGGGAGGCGATGTCGACGACGGAGCCGCGCTCGTCGGGTCCCAGCGGTTCCAGCGTCGCGAGCTGCGAATCGAGCAGCGCGGCGGGGAAGAAATGGCCCGGCCGGTGCGAGACCCGCGCGGCCAGCAGGGCCCTGTCGCCATGGACGTGGAGAAAGCGCACGTCCGCCGCGCCGGAGCGCAGGATGTCGCGATAGGCGCGGCGGAGCGCCGAACAGCCGATCACCGAGGGGCGTCCGGCCGCGTCGTCCTTCGCGATCTCCGCCGCCAGCGCCTCGAGCCAGGGGCGGCGGTCCTCGTCGTCGAGCGGATGGCCCGCGTGCATCTTGGCGACGTTGGCGGCCGGGTGAAACGCGTCGCCCTCGACGAATTTCCAGCCGAGCGCGCTGGCGAGCGCCTCGCCGACCGTGGTCTTGCCGCTGCCCGAGACCCCCATCACGACGATATGCGGCGCGCCCGTCATCGCGCTGGTGCTCCGGGCGCGCCCCGACGTCCCGGCGTGTCGTGCTTCATTCCCGCTCCCCCGCTGGCGCGGCCCATCGGCGCCGCGCGCCCCTTCTTTTCCCGCGCGCGGGCCCGATGACAAGGGCGCGCGGATCGTCCGGGGCCCCGAACGGCGAAAGCCCCGGGGTGTCCCCGGGGCTTTCCAGTTGTTTCGACCGCCGGAGGGCGATCAGCCCATGGTCGGCATGACGAATTCCGACTCGGTCCGCATGCCCGAGGGCCAGCGGGTCGTGATCGTCTTCAGCCGGGTGTAGAAGCGCACACCCTCGGGACCGTGCATGTGGTGGTCACCGAAGAGCGAGGCTTTCCAGCCACCGAAGGAGTGAAACGCCATCGGCACCGGGATCGGCACGTTGACGCCGACCATGCCGACCTCGATGTCATGGGCGAAGGCGCGGGCCACGTCGCCGTCGCGGGTGAAGACCGCCACGCCGTTGCCATACTCGTGCTTGCCGATGAGCTCGACCGCCTCGGCGTAGTTCTTCGCCCGCGCGATACCGAGCACCGGGCCGAAGATCTCTTCCTTCCAGATCGTCATGTCGTCGGTGACGTCGTCGAAGAGCGTGCCGCCGATGAAGTAGCCGCCCTCGTAGCCCTGCGGCGCCTTGAAGTCGCGGCCGTCGACGACGAGCTTCGCGCCTTCCTTCTCGCCCTGGGCGATGTAGCCCTGGATCTTGGCGAGGTGCTGCGCGGTGACGACCGGGCCCATTTCGGAGGCGCGGTCGGTCGCGGGCCCGATCTTCAGCTTCTCGATCTCGGGGACTAGCTTTTCGATCAGCTTGTTGGCGGTTTCCTCGCCGACCGGGACCGCGACCGAGATCGCCATGCAGCGCTCGCCGGCCGAGCCGTAGGCGGCGCCCATCAGCGCGCCGACCGCCATGTCGAGATCGGCGTCGGGCATGATGACCATGTGGTTCTTCGCGCCGCCGAGCGCCTGGACGCGCTTCCCGTTCGCGGTGCCGGTCGCGTAGATGTAGCGCGCGATCGGGGTCGAGCCGACGAAGCTCACAGCCTTGACGTCCGGGTTGTTGAGCAGCGCGTCGACCGCCTCCTTGTCACCCTGGACGACGTTGAACACGCCGGCCGGCAGGCCCGCCTTGGTCAGCAGCTCCGCGAGGATCAGCGACGGGGAGGGGTCGCGCTCGGAGGGCTTCAGCACGAAGCAGTTGCCGCAGGCGAGGGCGACGGGGAACATCCACATCGGCACCATGCAGGGAAAGTTGAACGGCGTGATGCCGGCGACGACGCCGAGCGGCTGGCGCAGGCTGTGGCTGTCGACGTTGGTGCCGACGTTCTCGGTGATCTCGCCCTTCAGCAGGTGCGGGATGCCGACCGCGAATTCGACCACTTCGAGGCCGCGGGTGACTTCGCCGAGCGCGTCGTCGTGGGTCTTGCCGTGCTCCTTGGAGATCGCTTCCGCGAGGCGGTCGGCGTTTTCCTGGAGGAGGAACTTGAACTTGTCGAGGATGCGGGCGCGGCGCAGCGGCGGCGTCTTCGCCCATTTCGGCCAAGCGGCCTGCGCGTTCGCGACCACCGCGTCGACCTCGGCGGTCGAGGCGAGCTGGACGCGGCTCTCGGCGACGCCGGTCGCGGGGTTGAACACATCCGCGAAACGGCCGGACGTGCCGGGGACCAGTTCGCCGCCGACGTAGTTGAGGATGTCGGTCATGGGGTTCCTCCTTGAGTTTCCGTGGCACCAAGTGACATTATTGAAATCGTCATGCAATCGCCGGGAATAGCGGAACTGATATGCGCAAGATCGACATCACCGGCGAATCCGGGCTGAACTGGGATGACTGCCGGCTGTTTCTCGCGGTCGCGCGGGCGGGGCAGATCCTGGCGGCGGCGCGGGCGCTCGGGGTGAACCAGGCGACGCTCAGCCGCCGGATGGCGGCGCTGGAAGGGGCGGTCGGCGCGAAGCTCCTGATCCGGCGCACCCATGGCTCGGACCTGACCGAGGCGGGGCGCGAGCTGCTCGATACGCTGGAGCGCGTCGAAGGCGAGCTCATCGCCGGGCAGGCGCGGCTCTCGGGGGCCGAGGGCGCGGTCGCCGGCGTCGTGCGGATCGGCGCGCCGGACGGCTTCGCCGTGGCCTTCCTCGCGCCCCGGCTGACCCGGCTCGCCGAACGGCATCCCGACCTGCGCATCCAGCTCGTCCCCACGCCCCGCGGTTTCTCGCTCTCCCGGCGCGAGGCCGATGTCGCGGTGCTGGTCGGACGGCCCGACCGCGGGCGGCTCGTCGCGCGGAAGCTGACCGACTATAGCCTCGGGCTCTATGCCTCGCGAGACTATCTCGCGGAAGCGCCCGCGCCCGGAAGCCTCGCCGATCTCGCCGGGCACCGGCTGGTCGGCTATGTCGAGGATCTGATCACGGTGCCGGCGCTCAACTATTCGACCGCCTTCCTGCGCGACTGGCGCTCGCATTTCGAGATCTCGAGCGCGATCGGCCAGGTCGAGGCGGCGCGCCGCGGCGCGGGGATCGGCGTGCTGCACGACTATCTCGCGCGGCGGCACGCCGAGCTCGTCCCGATCCTGCCCGGGCACCGGGTGACGCGCTCCTACTGGGCGGCGATCCACGAGGATCTGCGCGACGTGGCGCGGGTGCGCGTCGCGAGCGACTTCCTGACCGAGATCGTCCGGGAAGCGCATGGGGAATTCGTCGTCGCGGCGGAGTGAGCGGTTGCGAAGCCGGAGGTCGAGGACCGGGTGGCGGGCGGGGGATGGTGGTCGGCGGATGGTGGGCGGATCGCCCACCCTACGGGCGCTTGTCGTAGGGTGGGCGATCCGCCCACCATCCTCCGGCGCCGTTCGGGCGGACCCCGGTCCGCCGGGGTCGCGCCGCGTGATCCGTAGGGCGGACCTCGGTCCGCCGCCTTCTCAGCCCTTCAGGTCGCGCTGGTAGATCCAGTCGAAATCCGGATGGTTCGCGAAGCGCCAGTTGCGGCGCGGGCCGGCCATGACGTTGAGATAGTACATCTCGAACCCGTAGGGCGAGCCGCAGGGGTGGTGGCCCTTCGGCACCAGCACGACGTCGTGGTCGTAGACCGCCATCGTCTCGTCGAGCTCGCCGTCCTCGGTGAAGACCCGCTGGATGCCGAAGCCCTCCTTCGGGTTCATCCGGTGATAATAGGTCTCCTCGAGATAGGTCATCCGCGGGAAATCGTCCTCGTCGTGCCGATGCGGCGGGTAGGAGGACCAGTTGCCCTGCGGGGTGAAGACCTCGGTCACGAGGAGCGAGTCGGCGAAATCCTGGTTCTCCATCGCGATCGAGAACACGTGCCGCGTGTTGGAGCCCTTGCCGCGGGTGGCGGCGTCCACCGCGTCGGGGCCGATCACCCGCGCTTCGTGGCCGCCCTTGCCGGGCGCGGCGCAGACGCCGATCACGCAATCGGTCGTCGCGGTCGCGGTCCAGTCCGAGCCATTCGGCACATAGACGCTCCAGGGCGGGGTGCGCTCCCAGACCGAGAGCCGCTGGCCGAGCTCGCCGAAATCCTCGCCGCCGGCGGAGATCTTCGCCTTGCCCTCGACGAGGACCAGGATCACCTCGGTGTCGCCGGTCGCCTCGGCCGCCGTCTCGCCCGCGGCGAGGCGGTAGAGGCCGAAGCCGACATAGCCCCAGCCGGCGCTTTCCGGCGTGACGTCATGCACCTTGCCGGTCGCGCCGGCGGGTTTCACGAGGAGTTTGGAAGTCATCGGATCAGTTCCCTGTCCTTGAACGGCGAGAAACCGCGCGGGTCGCGCGGTTCCCCGGGGGATAGTTCGGCGCGGCCGGTCAGTCGACCCGCTGCAACTCGCGCTTCGCCACGTATTCGGCGTGCGCGGCCCGGACCTCGGCGCGATCCGAGACCTCGGGCACGGCGACGTCCCACCAGGCGCCGCCTTCCTCGGTGGTCGGCATCGGATCGGTGTCGATCACGATCGCATAGGTCTTGTCCGAGGCGCGGGCGCGGACCATCGCCGCCTCGAGCTCGGCGATCGAGCCCACCTTCTCCGCCGTCGCCCCCAGCGCCGCGGCATGCGCGGTGAAGTCGATGTTGGAGGGCGTCACGTGCCGGGCGGTGTCGATCAGGTTGTTGAAGCTCGCCCCGCCGCACCGCATCTGCAGCCGGTTGATGCAGGCGTAGCCCCTGTTGTCGAGCAGCACGAGGATGAGCTTGTGGCCGAGCATGACCGAGGTCGCGAGCTCGGAGTTCAGCATCATGTAGCTGCCGTCGCCGACCATCACCACGACCTCGCGGTCGGGATGCGCCATCTTCACCCCGAGCCCGCCCGCGACCTCGTAGCCCATGGTCGAGAAGCCGTATTCGAGGTGGTAGCCGTTCGGCTTCGCGGTCTTCCAGAGCTTGTGCAACTCGCCCGGCAGGCCGCCGGCCGCGCAGACGACGATCGCATCCTCGTCGAGCGAGCGCTGCACCGCGCCGATCACATGCATGTCGGTCGGCAGTGTGTTGGCGTCCTTCGGCTCCGCCGTCACCTTGTCGACCGCCGCGATCCAGTCGGACTTGAGGCCCGCGTCGAAGGCCGGGGCGGCATGGTCGCCGAGCAGCTCGCTGATCTCCTCGAGCCCGAGCCTCGCGTCGGCGACGAGCGGGAGCGCGTTGTGCTTGTGCGTGTCGAAGGTCGCGACGTTGATCGAGACGATGCGCCGGTCGGGGTTCTGGAACAGCGCCCAGGAGCCGGTGGTGAAGTCCTGCAGCCGGGTGCCGACGCCGATGATCACATCCGCCTCGGCGGCGATCGCGTTGCTCGCCGCCGAGCCGGTGACGCCGACCGAGCCGAGGTTCAGCGGATGGTCCCAGGGCAGCGAGGACTTGCCGGCCTGGGTCTCGCCGACCGGGATGCCGTGCTTCTCGGCGAAGGCCTTGAGCGTCTCGGTGGCGCCCGCGTAGAGCACGCCGCCGCCGGCGATGATGAGCGGGCGCCTGGCGCTCCGGATCGCGTCCGCGGCGGCCTTGACCTCGCGCAGGCCCGGCCGGGGCCGGCGGCGGTGCCATTCGCGCGGCGCGAAGAACTCGACCGGGTAGTCGTAGGCCTCGGCCTGCACGTCCTGGCAGAAGGCGAGCGTGACCGGGCCGCAATCGGCCGGATCGGTCATGGTCGCGAAGGCGCGGGGCAGGGCGGTCAGCAGCTGTTCCGGCCGCTGGATGCGGTCGAAGTAGCGGCTGATCGGCTTGAAGACGTCGTTGACGCTCATCGAGCCGTCGTTGAAATCCTCGAGCTGCTGCAGCACCGGATCGGGAGCGCGGTTGGCGAAGACGTCGCCCGGCACGAAGAGCACCGGCAGCCGGTTCACATGCGCGAGGCCGCAGGAGGTGACGAGGTTGAGCGCGCCCGGGCCGATCGAGGTGGTGACGGCCATCGCCCGCTCGCGGTTCAGCGCCTTGGCATAGGCGATGGCCGCGTTGGCCATGCCCTGCTCGTTGTGCGCCCGCCAGGTCGGGAAATCGTCGCCGGCGGCGTAGAGCGCCTCGCCCATGCCCGCGACGTTGCCATGGCCGAAGATCGCCCAGCAGCCGGCGAGGAAGGGCACGCCCTCCTCGTTGAGCTGGTTCGAGCAGTAGCGGACCAGGGCCTGGGCCGCGGTCAAACGGATCGTCTTCATGCCGCGGCTCCCTTGCGCGCAGTCGTCTTGGCCCGCGCCTCGTCCCAGAGGTGGCAGAGGCGCTGGTATTTCGCGGCCATGTTGTCCACGGCCGCGTCATCGGACATCGTCCCGCCCAGCCAGCCGCGGGCGGCCTCGGCGAAGATGGTGCGGCCGACGGCGAAACCCTTGACGAGATCGTGGCTCGCCGCGACCGCGAAGCTGGCGGCGAGTTCCTCGGTCGGGGCCTCGAGGCCCAGGACGACGATGCCGCGGGTGTGCGCGTCGTTGCGGGTGATGGCCGCGCAGGCGTTCTGCCAGCCCGCGTCGGTCTTCATCGGCTCGAGCTTCCACCAGTCGGGATAGACGCCGATGTCGTAGAACCGCTGGATGATCTCGGCCGTGGTCGTATCGGTGACCGGCGCGACCTTGGACGGGATGATCTCCAGCAGGAACTCCAGCCGGTTGGCGCGGCAGGCATGGAACAGGCGGGTGACGACCGCCTCCTGCTCCGCCTTCATCTCGGCCGTGTCGTCGGGGTGGTAGAAGCAGAGCACCTTCACGACGTGCTCGAGCGGCCATTCCGCGAGCGCCGAGCCGTAGTCGGGCTCGACCGCGTCCTCGAGCCGGAGCGGACGGCTGCCCGGATATTCGACCGGGCGGCCGATCCAGAGGCCGGAGCCCGCCGCTGCGTAGAGCGCGCTGCGCCCGACGCGGCCGTCGCAGAGGATGCCGTAGCCGGGGCGGCCGGCGGCGACGCGGGTCGCGGCCTTCAGGCACAGCTCCTTGAACGGGTCGATCCGGTCGCGCGAGACGCCGAGCTCGTCGCAGACCGCCTCGAGCTGCATCCGGTGGTCGAAGGCGAAGACATGCATCTCCGGCCAGTCGTGGAGCCGGTTGGTCGACCAGTGGATCTGCTCGAGCTCCGCGTCCTTGCGCAGCGCCTTCTCCTTCACACCGCGATCGAGGAAGAACTGAAGCTCCTCCCAGGACGGATAGGCCGGGGTGCAGCCGTGGCGGGAGACCGCGAAGGCGCCGCAGGCATTCGCGTATTTGAGCGCGGTCGGCCAGTCCTGATCGGTCAGCCAGCCCTTGAGCAGGCCCGAGAAGAAGCCGTCGCCCGCGCCGAGCACGTTGAAGACCTCGATCGGGAAGCCCGGGCCGGTCTGGCCGTCGTCGAGGCTGTCCGGGATCTCGCCCACGAAGGCCACGGCGCCATCGGCGCCGCGCTTGCAGACCAGCGTCGCGTTCGAGACGGCGCGGACCGCGCGGAGCGCCGCCACCGTGTCGGTCGTGCCGCCGGCGATGTGGAATTCCTCCTCGGTGCCCACGATCAGGTCGAAATAGTGCAGCGTCGTCTGCAGCTTCGCCGTGACGGCGGCGCTTTCGACGAAGCGGCTCTCGCCGTCGCCGTGGCCCGCGACGCCCCAGAGGTTCGGGCGGTAGTCGATGTCGAGCGCGGTCCTGGCGCCGTTTTCGCGCGCGAGGCGCAGCGCCTTCAGCACGGCCGCCTCGGTGCGCGGATGGCTGAGGTGCGTGCCGGTGACGACGATCGCGCGGGTGTCGGCGATCAGCGCGGGATCCACGTCATCCTCGCAGAGCGCCATGTCGGCGCAGTTCTCGCGGTAGAAGATCAGCGGGAACTGGTGCTGGTCGCGGATGCCGAGCAGCACCAGCGCGGTCAGCCGGTCGGGGTCGGTGATGACGCCCCGGGTGTCCACCCCCTCCGCCGCGAGCGTCTCGCGGATGAAACGGCCCATGTGCTCGTCGCCGACGCGGGTCAGCAGGCCGGACTTGAGGCCGAGGCGGGCGGTGCCGGCGGCGATGTTGGTCGGCGAGCCACCGATATACTTGTCGAAGGAGGCCATGTCCTCCAGCCGGCCGCCGATCTGGCCGCCATAGAGATCGACCGAAGAACGGCCAATCGTGATGACGTCGAGGTGTGGCATGCGCGAAGCTCCCCCCTTTGCCCGGTACACGGGTCTGCGAATCAAATCGTTCGATCTGAGGGCATAAATAGAATATTTATTCCGTTTTGGGAATTGCCTATTCGCGTCCCGGCGACCCCTCGCGCCGGGCGCCGACCGCGACCGCCAGGGTGAGCGCCAGCGCGAAGGTCGCCGAGAGCGCGCGGAAGGCGCCGACGTCGATTTCGGAGACCAGGAGCGGGATCGCTTCGAGGCGCTGCAGCGGGCTCGACAGGCTGTCGGTGATCGCGACGACCTCGAGCCCGTGCTTGCCGGCGGACTCGGCCATGGCGACGGTCTCGACGCTGTAGGGCGCGAAGGTGATCGCGAGCATCGCCTCGCCGCGGCGCAGCGCGTGACCGGTGTTGAGCTTGCCGACCCCGGTGTGAAGGAAGCTTGGAATCCCCATCTTCTCAAAGGCATAATCGAGATAGGCCGCGACAGGGAAAGCGCGCCGGTAGCCGATGATATGGATCATCGGCGCCCGCGCGAGCGTTTCGACCGCCTCCTCGAGCATGTCCGGGGCGACGGTCGTCATCAGCTTCTCGATCGACGCGCGGCCCGCGTCGACGAATTCCGCGAGCATCGCCCCCGGGCTGTGCGCGCCCATGCCGCGCAGGTTGTTGAGCCGCGTCGCGTAATCGGGCCAGTTGCGGGCATATTCGTCGCGGAACAGGCGTTGCAGCTGGCTGAAGCCGGTGAAGCCGAGCTCCTGGCAGAAGCGCATCATCGCCGAGGGCTGCACCTCGGCGGCGGCGGCGAGCTCCGCCACGGTCGAGACCGCGACCCGGTCGGGATACTGGGAGATGAAATCGGCGCATTGACGCAGCCGTTTCGGCATTGAATCCGCGCGTTCGGCGAGCCGCCTGAAAAATGCTTCGAGAGTCTCCGGCGCGTCGGAGTCATTCACCTCGGAGACCATGAGCCGGCTTCCCTGTCTGTGGCTTCCGCTTCCGCGGCGGAATTTTTTGGAATTTCTATTCCACGCCGCGAGGCGGTTCCTGTCAAGGGGCAAGCACCGCCGGGCGAAGCCCCCGAGGCGGCGGGGTCGACAGCGCCGGTTCGCGGACTATTGTGCGGCGCGACAAGATCTTGGGACGATCGGAGCGGACATGCGAGCACGAATCTTGGGCGCGGGAGGGCCGATGGTCTCGGTCCTCGGCATCGGAGCGATGTCCTTCGCGGGCGTCTATGGCTCGGCGACGGAGGCGGACGCGCACGCGGTGCTGACCGCGGCGCTCGATCTCGGCGTCGACCATATCGACACCTCGAACATCTACGGCATGGGGCGGTCCGAGGAGATGATCGGAAGGTTCCTCGCCAAACAGGGCAAGGCGGCGGCCGGGCTCTTCAAGATCGCCACCAAGGGCGGGATCACCAGCGATCCCGAAACCGGCGCGCGGCGGTTCGACAATTCCCGCGCCCATCTCGAGGCCGAGCTCGACGGCAGCCTGAAGCGGCTGGGGCTCGAGACGGTCGACCTCTATTACGCGCATCGCCGCGATCCGGCGCTGCCGATCGAGGAGGTGGCCGAGACGCTCGCGGGCTTCGTGCGCGCCGGCAAGATCCGCGCCTTCGGCTTTTCCGAGATCGCGCCGGCCTCGCTCCGCCGCGCCGCGGCGGTGCATCCGGTGGCGGCGGTCCAGTCGGAATATTCGCTCTCGACCCGGCTGCCCGAGCTCGGGCTGATCCAGGCCTGCGCCGAGCTCGGCACCACGCTGGTCGCCTTCTCGCCGGTCGGCCGCGGGCTCCTGACCGACCACCCGCCGAGCGCCGAGGCGATCGCCGCCTCCGCCTTCCTCGCGACCGCGCCGCGGTTCAACGGACGCGATTACGCGGCAAATCTCGCGCATGTCGCCGCGTTCCAGCGGCTCGCGGCCGAAATGGGCGTGAGCGCGGCCGGCCTCGCGATCGCCTGGGCGCTGGCGCGGGCGCCGGAATGCGTGACGATCCCCGGCACGCGCTCGGTGGCGCATCTGCGCGAGCTTTGCGCCGGAACGGAGATGGTTCTGGCCGAGGCCGATCTGGCGCGGATCGAAGCCGTGCTGCCGGTCGGCTGGGCGCATGGCGACCGTTATTCGCGCGAAGGCTGGATCGGGCCGGAGATGTACTGCTGAGCGGGGGCGGGCGGGCTGAGGCTGCTCGGAGCGCTCCGCAGTCCCGGGCTTGACCCGGGACCTCGATGCCTGTTTCGCGGCGCCCGTCCCTGGGCGTCGAGGTCCCGGGTCAAGCCCGGGACAGTGCCAAACCTTCGAGCTGGTGCCTTGGCCGCCGCGCGTCCCGCCGCCGCCGGGTCGAGCGCTTACGCGCGCTCGACGTATTCCATCGTCTCGGTCGAGACGATGATCGCCTCGCCCTCGCCGACGAAGGGCGGGATCATCACGCGCACGCCATTGTCGAGGATCGCGGGCTTGAAGCTGTTCGCGGCGGTCTGGCCCTTCACCGCCGGCTCGGTCTCGACCACGGTGCAGGTGACCTTGTCGGGCAGCTGCGCGTTCAGCGCCTCGTCCTCGTAGTACTCGACGAGGATGGTCATGCCATCCTGCAGGAAGGCGCGGCGCTCGCCGAAGATGTCGGCGGGGATCGTCACCTGCTCGAAGGTCTCGGCGTCCATGAAGTGCAGGAGCCCGTCGCTCTCGTAGAGGAACTGCTGGTCCTTCTGGTCGAGCCGGACGCGCTCCACCTTGTCCGCCGAGCGGAACCGCTCGTTGAGCTTGCGGTTGTCGCGGATGTTCTTCATCTCGACCTGGGCGAAGGCGCCGCCCTTGCCGGGCTTCACATGCGCGACCTTGACCGCGACCCAGAGCCCGCCGTCGTGCTCGAGGATATAGCCCGGCCGGATTTCATTGCCGTTGATCTTGGGCATTGCGCCAGTCCATTCATGAGTTGGAAATCGGGGCCCGCTATATGCCGAAGTTTGGGCGCTGGCAAGTTGCCGGCGGACGACCCCGCGACCGGACGTCTGGCCTCGCGGCCGCGTCGCCCGCCGTGGGGCGCCGCGTCCAGCCGGATCCGCCTCCGAACCGAAGACGCGGTCGCGACTCCCGCATTCACAGAGTTCCCATGACCGGTATCGAAGGCGTACCCGCCGCGCTGGCGGCCGCGCTCGGCGCGCGCGGATTCACCGAGCTGACCGAAGTCCAGGCCGCGATCCTCGGCCTGCCCGACCAGACCCGCGACCTCATCGTCTCGGCCGCGACCGGCTCGGGCAAGACCGTGGCGATCGGCCTCGCGCTCGCCGCCGGGCTCCTCGCCGCGCCCTGGACGATCGCGCCGCGCGCGCTCGTCCTCGCGCCGACCCGCGAGCTCGCGGCGCAGGTCGCGGCCGAGCTCGGCTGGCTCTACGCGGGCGCGGGCATCCTGCCCGTGCTCTGCGCGGGCGGCGCGGATCCCGCGGCGGAGGTCGCCGCCCTCGCCCGGGGGGCCGCGCTGGTGGTCGGCACGCCGGGGCGGCTCGCCGCGCATCTGCGGCGCGGAACGCTCGATCCGGCGGGCCTCGCGACCCTGGTGCTCGACGAGGCCGACGAGCTCCTCGCGCGGGGCTTCCGCGACGAGCTCGACCGGATCCTCGCCGCGCCGCCCCCGGACCGGCGGCTCCTGCTCTTCTCCGCGACGATCACGCCGGGGGTGGCCGCGCTCGCGGCGCGCTACCAGCGCGCGGCGCTCCGGATCGAGGTCGCGCCCGCGGCCTCGCCGGGCGTGGGCTTCGAGGCGGTGCAGGTCGCGCCGGCGGAGCGCGACCGGGTGCTCGGCAATCTCCTCTGCCTCGCCGATCCGCGCCGCGCGCTGGTCTTCGCCGGCCGGCGCGACGCGGTCGCGCCGCTCGCCGCGCATCTCGCCGGCCGGGGCTTCCGGGCCGTCGGCCTCTCGGGCGACCTCGGCCAGCCGGAGCGCGACGCGGCGCTGGCCGCGCTCCGCGCCGGGCGCGCGCGCGTCTGCGTCGCGACCGATCTCGCCGCGCGCGGGCTCGACCTGCCCGAGCTCGATCTCGTCATCCACGCCGACCCGCCGCTCTCGCCCGAGCAGCTGCTGCACCGCTCCGGCCGGACCGGGCGGGCGGGGCGGGGCGGGCGGGTCGCCTTCCTCGTCGCGCCCGCGCATCGCCGCCGGCTCGAGACGCTGCTGCGCCGCGCGGGCCTCGGCGTCGCCTGGCGCGGGGCGCCCGAGGCGGCCGAGGTCGCGGCGCGGGAGCGCGACCGGCTGCTCGCCGCGCTTCCGCCCGGGCAGCCCGGCTTCGCCGAGGCCGAGGCCGCGTTCGGAACCGGCCCCGAGGCGCCCGATTTCGACGCGCCCGTGCTCGCGGCGCTGCGCGCGGAAGGCCCGGACCGGCTCGCGCGCGCGCTCCTGCGCGACTGGCGCGCCGCGCGGCCGCGGTTCGAGCCGCCGCGTGTCCCCGACCCGGCGGCGGCGGTCTGGTTCCGCGTCAACCGGGGCGCCGGCGGGCAGGAGGAGGTGCGCCGGCTGCTGCCGCTGATCCGGCGCCTCGGCGGCGCGCGGCGCGAGGAGATCGGCCGGATCCGCGTCTTCGCGGGCGAGACGCATTTCGAGGTCCTGCCCGCCGCGGTCCCGGGCTTTCTCGCCGCGCTCGGCCGCGACCTCGGCGATCTCGCGCTCAGCCGGCTCGGCCCGGAGGCGGCCGCTCCCGACGTCCCCAGTTCTTGACATCCTTCGGGCGCTGCCTTATGGGCGCGGCTCGCCGTCCGTTTGGGCGGTGGAAGACTGGCGTTCGCGGACCCCGCAAGGGGAAACCTGTCGGCGAGGGGCGACCCTCGGCAAAGGAGAACGCCGCCCATATTTGTGAGCTATAAGGAAGAGACCCGTGACCAAGCGCACGAGTGCGAAATACAAGATCGACCGCCGCATGGGCGAGAACATCTGGGGCCGTCCGAAGTCCCCGGTGAACAAGCGCGAATACGGCCCCGGCCAGCACGGCCAGCGCCGCAAGAACAAGATGTCGGACTTCGGCACCCAGCTCCGCGCCAAGCAGAAGCTGAAGGGCTATTACGGCGACCTGACCGAGAAGCAGTTCCGCAAGATCTACGGCGAGGCCGAGCGTCTGCGCGGCGACACCTCCGAGCTGCTGATCGGCCTGCTCGAGCGCCGTCTCGACGCGGTCGTCTACCGCGCGAAGTTCGTGCCGACCGTCTTCGCCGCCCGCCAGTTCGTGAACCACGGCCACGTCCAGGTGAACGGCCGCCGGGTGAACATCGCCTCCTACCAGGTGAAGGAAGGCGACGTGATCTCGATCCGCGACAAGTCGCGCCAGCTCGCCATCGTGCTCGAGGCCGCCGGTTCGGCGGAGCGCGACACGCCGGAATACCTGCACGTCGACCACTCGAAGATGACCGCCGAATTCGTCCGCACCCCGTCGCTGTCGGACGTGCCGTATCCGGTGATCATGGAACCGAACCTGGTCGTCGAATACTACGCGAAGAACTGATCCCAGTTTCTCGCGAGGGACTTGGGAAGGGCCGCCCGGTGGGGCGGCCCTTTTTCGTTGGCTCGATGGGATAGGGTCGCGATCGGCTCAGAGCCGCCATCCGTCGCCGGCGTCCTGACCGTCCGCTGCGCGCCATGACCGGTCATCCGTTCGCGCAGCAACCCCCAGGCGTTTCGGGTGAGGAGCCGACATTCGAGAGGTCAGCTAACCCGAATTTTCAGAGAGCAAAGTTGAGGCGATGACACTGCATGTCCATCCTCCTGATCGAAGCGCGGCGGCACGAAGACGCTCCACGAACCTTCGGGCATCTCGCGCCTTCGAAAGGCATCATTCTCGTCGACCGGCTGCGGAGGTGCGTCGAAGTCGAGTGACAGGCTCTCATAGGGATCGATCCGCTCACTGGATTCGCCATGAGGATCAACGGGGCCTGGTTTGTCGAAGCGCTGGCGCGGGTCGAACGCGAGCAGCCAAGACGCCGGCAGTGGTGTGTCGGCGGTGCTGACGCGCCGGGCGCCCTCTCGAGTCGAGAGCACATGGGCGATTTGACCGCGCACATGCGGGTCGAGCACAGCGGGTCCTGTAGATGCGGATCTGAGCAGACTGGCGTACCAGCCATCGACGTCGCGCGCACGCTCTGCCCAAGCAGCAAGGCTATGTCGCGCAGCGGGCGGTGGAAGGCTCGCGCCGGGAGAAATGTTCGACGGCCTCGGCATGGCGGAAACCACACCCGGTCCGCTCATCATGGTGCTCCAGTTCGTCGGCTTTCTCGCCGCGTTCCGCGAGGCGGGATGGGCCTCGCCGCTTCTCGCCGGGACGCCGGGCGGCTTGCTTGCGACCTGGGTCACCTACGCGCCCTGCCTTTGCCTGGATCTTCCTCGGGCCGCCGTTCATCGAACGCCTTCGCGGCAATCGCGCCCTGTCCGCCCCGGTCGTCGGCGTCATCCTGAACCTCGCCGCATGGTTCGCTATAAACGTGATCTTCCGTGAGGTCCGCGCAGCCGAGATCGGCCCGCTGTCGCTCGTGCTGCCCGTGCCAGGCTCGATCAACTGGCTGGCGGCTCTGCTCGCGGGAACCGCGCTTTTCGCAGTGTTTCGATTGAAGCTCGGCATGGCAGCGGTACTGGGCGAGTGGGCCGTGTTGGGATGCCTGCTCTGGATCTTGAAAGCGGTGTGAACGCAGGGGAGGTGACCTACCGGCCTCAGATAGGTCTAGAAGGGAAACGGCCGAGTGGCGGTGGCTATCTGAAGGGCAACTTGAGCCCGGACGCATGCGGATCGAAACTCTCGCTTGCTGGACCGGCCCCACAGCGCGATCGGCTACAAGGTCCCGATCGCGCTCACCAAACACGGCGACGCACCCGGCCCGTCGCCGGCCGAGAGCCCGGGAATTCCGGCTCCGGGTGGCCCAAGGTTCGGGAACGGCGCACCTTCGCGACGAACTCTACTCGTTCATAGAGGAGATCAGGGGGGACTCTGGTCACTCGTTACGCGATTCATCTGCCAGTGCCGACTGCTGAATTCATCAGAATCAGGCACAATGCAATTGAACGTCTAGATAAATATATCTAAATATAGTTCGATGTTGGATAGTTATTCTTATTTATAACGATAGATATTAGTAAATTTATCCATATAAAAAGATATGATATATCCGGCAATTAGATATTTTTTCTGCTAAATTTCTGATTTAATATCGCTATTTATTACTTCATACACAACTTTTAACGAGCTCATATCTGCAATGCACTCTTCGATTTTATCTTCGCTTACTTTGAAAGTTGTGCAGCCCCTTCGACTTACTAGCTCCTCCACCGCGCTCTTTGCTTCTTTTAGGCCGAATCCATACTTTTTCCTTAATATTACAATCAAATCAAAAGTGAGCAACCCACGCTGCCAGTCTTTTATGATTACATATGGCATCACTTTACCTTTATTGTAACTGGTCTTGGCGTTCTTCCTGGTGCGGCACCGGTCGTTCTTTGTCCACCTTGGATTGTAACAGTATCGACATCCAGAGCATTTCCCACAGACCTTATCGCTTCTCTTAAGTCAGATATACTCGATGATCCCGCTCCAGGCCCTTGAAGTGCATGTTATCAATCGTGAGAGTTTTGTCAAATCTAGTAAATTCTCCGATTATACTAATATCGACTCCAGATTTAGTTTTAGTCTGAATAACCATAATATTTTCTTCACTATCTTGAACTCTAATTTCCTGAGAGCCGGCGAGCGCAGCCAACAGATCGCCGGTGGGATCAGGACGGTTAGGATCCGGATCGGGACTCTCTTCATCACCGGTGTCAAGGGTTGGACCTCCATTGTGACCAATCGTTGGATTTCCATCATCGGCGCCCATTATATTGATAGAGGATGCGGAGGTGTGGAGCGTGATATCTAATGCTGCGCCGGCTAGCGCAAATGCATCCGCAACATAGCTCCCCTGGTGGCCAGCCCACGCGTCCGCCAAGCCTCCTAAAGCTTGCCTGATACCTTCAAAGAGTTGCCCGCCCGGATCGCTCACATTGACCGGACTGTTGCCGGCATAGGCGAAGCGGTTGGTGCCGACGCCGGGGAGGGTGACGTCGAGCCAGTCGGGCGAGGTGAAGAGGCTGAGCCTCGGATCGTAGTAGCGGGCGTTGAGATACTGCAGCTCCGGGACCGCGTCGAAGCGCTCGCCAATGTAGCCGTGGGTCTCGGGCGGGGAGATCGGATTGTCGACGATGGCGTCGCGCGCCTCGCCGAAGGGCTGGTAAGTGGTCTCCTTGACCACGCCCCCGCCGCCGCCGGTGATGAGCTGGATCGAGTCGATCTGGTCGCGGTGCAGGACCGAGGCGGTGCCGCCCGTGACGCGGAACCACGGCGTCGGATAGAGGATCAGCGTCTCCGATCCCGAACCGTAGCCCCGCACCTCGATCCGCCCGATCGTCAGCGTGGTCGCGCCGCCGCCCCCGGCCTTCAGCCGCGCGCCGTCCGCGCCATAGACGTAGGTCATGGCCACGCCGCCGAGCTGCGCGGTCTTTACCCGGTTCTCGGCGTCGTAGGTCATGAGCTTGCCGCCGAGGCCGGTCGTCATGTTGCGGTTGGCATCATAGGCGAGGGCGACGCCGCCGACACTGTTCGGCGCATGGGGGTGCGGCTCGGTCACCCCGGGGTAGGCGTAGGTGCCGAGCCCGATCTTCGACCGGATCGAGCCCGCCATGTCGTAGGTGAACACCTGATCATAGGCCGGCTTGTCGCCGAAGTTGGTCGATGACAGCAGTCGCGCCGCATAATCATAGGCATAGTCGAACCGCCCGAACGGGTTCGCGGTGTATTCCCTGGTGATCAGCCCCGAGGCCGAGCGCGTGAGCTGGGTGTTCAGCCGGACGTCCGAGCCCTTTTTGACCTCGACCCCCGTGAGCCAGCCGCGTGGCGCGGAATAGGCGCGCGTCTCGACGGTGCCGTTGGCATAGGTGAGCGTGGTCGGGTTGTCCCTCAGATCGTAGGCGATCGCGCTGACCGGGGTCCCGAAGGCGACCGGGCGGTTCGCCGGATCGTAGGTATAGCCGCCGACCCAGTCGTTCGCGGTGCCGCCGGCGTTGGTCGGCAGCTTGAGGCCGGAGACGAGCCCGTTCGGCTTGAAGCTGGTCTCGATCGTGTAGGTCCGGCCGTCGACCTGATGCGTCTCCTTCGCGAGCCCGCCGAGCGCGGCGTAGTCGTAGGTGATGACGTGGTTCACCCCGTTGGAGAGCCGCGCGAGCCGGCCGATGTTGGAATAGCCGCTCCGGACCGTGTCGTAGGTCGCGGTGATCGTGCCGTCGTTGGTGACCTTTGTCGTCTGACGATCAAGGAGGTCATACGTGAAGGCGGTGACCTGGCCCTTGGCGTCCGTCTGCTCCGTCAAGTTGCCGGACATATCGTACGCCATCGTCCGGACCCCGAGGTCGCGATCGACGTTCCTGGTGCGATTGCCGAACGTGTCGTAGTCGTAGGTCCATTCGACACCGCGCGGATCACGGACCTTCATCAGCCAGCCCAGCGGATTGAGCCAGCTCGTCGTGGCGCGCGCCGTGCCCGAGGCACCGACGTCGGTTAGCGCGCGATCATATTCGATCTCGCGGTAGACGCGGTTCCGACCATCGTAGACCGTGGTGTTCTCGCCGCATCTCGTGCCGGCGTCGGCGACGTGGCAATCGGCGTTTTTCGACCGGACCGACCGAAACCGGATCGCCGCGCCGCCGGCGAGCGGCGTGTTCTCCGTCGCTTCACAGGAAAGCGTCTCGTAGGCGGGCGCTTCACCGCTCGCGTAGGGAAAGGTCGTCTTCGTCGGCCGGTCGAGCCCGTCGTAGGCGTAGACGGTCTTGAGCGTGCTCGGCATCGCGGGGTTTTCGCCTTGGCGCGGCACCGAGCGCTCGCTGAGGTTTCCGCGCTGGTCATAGCTCGAAAGCGTGGTGATCAGATCGGCCAATGTGTTCGCCGCGCCGGTGCGCGAGGACTTGTAGGTTCGCCCCAGCCCGTCGAAATAGGTCCGCTCGACATTGAGATCTCCGCCGGGCGCGGCCGAGGCCTGGGAGACGCGAAGGTACTGCGCGGCGGGATCGCCGAAGTTGGCGTATTCTGTGTTGACCTCATGGCCGTTCGGCAGCGTGCGCTTCACCTCGCGGCACCGGCTGTCGTAGGCGAAGCTCGTTGTAAGATTGTTGGCATCCGTCGATGTCAGAGGGACCTCGCAGTTGTAGTCCCAGGTCGTCGTGATGGCCTGGCCAAGCGCGTTGGTGACCTTGGTCGGAAAGAGCTTGTCGCTTCCGGGGCCGCCATATTCGTAATCGGTCCGCTGCCCGTTGCGCGGGCCGAACGCTGTGACCACGTTGCCCTGATTGTCATAGGTATAGACCGCCGCCTCGCGGTAGCCGCTCCCCGTCCATTCCTTGACGCGCGTCAGGTTTCCCCTGTTGGCCGAATACTCGAACTTGTTGCTGGCGATGAAGACACCACCGCCATCCTTATAATCTACCTTGGTTGGTTTATTGACGATGTATTTCGTGGTACCCAGCTCGATCTCGAGAACCTGACCCGCGTCCAGCGGGGTGGTTCCGGCGTCGCTGTAGCCGTAATTCTCGATCTGGACGTTCTCGCCGTAGAGGTTGGTGGCGTAAGCGGTCATCGACTGGACGTAGAGCCCGCCGTCCCAGGTCTCGTACAGCACCTTGGCGAGGGTGGTCCGCCACGGTCCGTTGTCGGTCAGGTCGGTGTCGTATTCGTAATCGATCCGCCGCGCCTCGGTGTCCTTCACGAAGCGGGTGATCTTCGAGAGCACACCGTTCTTACGGTAGGTCTCGTTGTCGTAGATCGCCTCGAGATAGGGCGCGGGGCCGCCGTATTCGGTCTCGAGCTTGCCGAGCGTCGCACGGACCTTGCGGAAGCCGAGCGATCGCTCCAGGGCGGCGTCGTAGAACCCATCGGTGTAGTGGAACACCGCGCGGTTCAGGCTGGTGGCGCCGCGCCCGTCCTCCTGCGAGATCTCGCCGACGAGGAATCGATTCCCGGCGATGTCGTCGTTCGTCACGTAGTCGCCATCGGTATTCTCGACATAGGAGACGTTGGTGACGCCGCCCTCCTTGCTCGTGACCTTCACGATCAGCGCGAACTGCCCGACGCTGTGGCTGTAGTCCGACGTCTCCTCGACGCTGTTGAACGTCACTTTGTCGAAGCTCGACCCGGCCCCGTACTCCTTGATTGAATCAAGCGAGTAGAAGTATGAGCCGTGCTCGCTTCGTTGCAGATCGTATTTCCGGGCGACCGCTCCATCGCACGCCGGCGTGGTCCCGGCGCATTTGATGGAGATCTGATCGAGCTGGTGGATCACCTTCGAGACGAGGGCCGGCGCGGATCCCTCCGGCTTGCGCACAATGGCGGAGGCGTAGGAGCCGTTCACCGGGCTGTAGGTGAAACCCACGACGTAGTTTGAATAGGTGATGCTGGACGGGCGCGGCGCGTAGCCGCTGTCGGGGCTCGAGATCGTGTAGTTGATCCGAACGACATTCGCGTCACTTTGGGTGTCCCGGATCTCGGTGAGCAGCCAGGCCCGATTGGAAGTCGGTTCGTGCCAACGGCTGCTCGTGTCGATATCGAGATCGCCGATCGCCGCGATCGTCTCGTACTTCAGCCGGACGCCGTCCTTGCGATAGACGGTGAAATAGGCGTCCACGTCACCGCGATTGCCCGTAAGGACGATCTTCAGGAAGTTGTCATGGATCGTGACGAACTCTCCGCCCGAGGAGCAGCTCGCGCTCGTGTTCTCCGCCTTGTACGCGGCCGGATAGGTCCCCGATCCACAGATCAGCAACTCCTCGCCATCGAGCTGCAGGATATCCGTGGCATTATCGTAATCCGGCGTGGTTCCCTTGGTCGAGGTGCGCTCGATCTTCGACAGCCCGCCAACCCTCCAACCGTCGCCGAGGAAGTTCTCAAGCGAGATCGGCCGGCTCAGCGAGGCGTAGTTGAGGTTGAGCCTCGGCGCTATCCCGTGAAAGGCCGGCATCCGGATCGGATAGACATAGCGGAACGCGGCGTCGGATTGCATCTCGTAGGGCATGCCCAACTCGAAGGGCCGGGTGTCGGGCTGGGTCACCCAGTCGCCGGGTGGCACCGTGGCGACCGTGGCGACCGTGGCCGGGCCTTCCTCGGCCGCGCCGTCCTGCGCCGCCGCGTCGGGCTCCGCGCCGCCGTCGGGCTTCCCGGGTAGGGTGACCTCGGGTTCGGTCCCTGTCAGCGGTGTGGCGGGCCCGCGATCCTCGGTGAGGGGCGCGGGCGTCTCGTTGAACCCCGGATCGGTGGCATCCTGGCCCTGCGCGAAGGTGAGCGACGCCCAGGCGCAAAGGATCGCCGCCAGAAATTGACGCTGAAGCCGCATCGGAAGTTTCCCGGTAATTTGGACTGTGACCTATCGGCTAGAAAACTAATCGGGGGGATGCTTGACGAAGTCTGAACGCGCGGCGCGATGTAATAAGGGTGGCGGCAACGCCCGGACCAAGCGCGGAATGGACGAGGTCTCGCCTCGAACGTCGCCGGGGGTGCCGCGCCGCAGCACCGAGAAATGATCGAATGGCCGCTAGGAGCCGATCGCGACCCTATCCCATCGAGCCAACGAAAAAGGGCCGCCCCACCGGGCGGCCGTTCCCAAGTTCCTCGCGAGAAACCGGGATCAGTTCTTCGCGTAGTATTCGACGACCAGGTTCGGTTCCATGAAGCGGCTTTTCAACCTTGTCATCCGCGCCGCTGGGGCCCTCGCCGACATCGGGAAGGATAGCTGACGCGCACAGGCGATCGGATTGTTTCCTTCCCGAGATCGGCAGCTCGCCTATTGCGCCACCTCGATGGTCGGCGGGGTCCACGAGCCGTCGAGGATCGCTTCCTTGCCCCAATAGGCGCGGATGTAGAGCGAGAACGGGCCCTCTGGGGCGGGCAGCCAGTTGGTCTCCCTGTCGGCGCCTGGCGAGGCGGCGCCGGCGTAGAGGGTGAGCGAGCCGTCGGCGTTGCGCTGGAGTGTGGTGTTCTTGGTGCCGAGCGAATAGCGGCCGAGGTCGTTGGCGTGGAAGAAGTGATGCTCGTTGTAGAGCGTCAGCGACCAGAAGCCGTCGACCGGCGGCTCCTGCCCTGCGGCGAAGGTGATGGCGTAGGTCCGGGTTCCGTCGAGCGCCGCGCCAGAGGCGTCGTCGTCGGTGTAGAAATACTGCGTCTCGCTCGTCCGGTTCTCGAAGATGTTCGACCGGGCCGTCGCGGTGCGGTTGAAGTAGTCGGCGCCGAACGCCGCGTTGTTCATGGAGCGATTCCAGCCGTTGCCGACCGGCCGGCCGTTGTGCTTCCATTGGATGAACGGGTCGATCACCTCCGCTTCGGCCTTCGCCGCCTCGTCGACGATCGCCGCCTTCAAGCCCGGGTCCTTCGCGGCGATGTCCATCAGCCAGCGGAACTGGGCATAGAGCGCCTCCTCGCCGGGCTGGGGCGGCACCATGTCGAGCACCTGCGCGAACTGGTCGAAGAAGGTCTCCGGCACCACCCAGCGCGTCTCGGTGCCGTCGCCGCTGCCGCCGCCCGGCGACTCGACCACGGGAATGTCGGCCCAAACATAGGTCTTCGGCTCGCCGCTGAACTCGGCGAGCGGGTAGGCGACGATCTGGTTGACCAGCGGCTGGATCGCGGCGCGCTCCTCGTTGCTGTCGCTCATGAAGATGCGCGGGATGATGTTCGCGAGCGAGGTCGGCGAACGCACGACCGCGGTGATCCCCTCGGGGACCTCGCCGTTCCAATTCGGGCCTACGAGGAGATAGAAGCCGGGAGCCGTGCCGTAGGGTTTGCCGAGCTGGCCGAACTGGTCGGTGCGCTGGTCGTAGGCGGCGTAGACCCAGAAGCGGTCGCCGAAATCCGGGACCTGGATGACCGCGGGCTCGGCATCGAGGTCGAAGAAGCCGAGGCCATAGACCACATCCTGGTTCGGGCAGGCGACCGCGCGCTGGTCGGGGTTGATGTAGTCATTGAGCATGGCGATCTGGCCGCACGGCGCCACCGGCAGGATGCCGTCGAGCAGCGCGACGCTCGGCGCCTGGGTGATGCTCGTGCGCCGGTTCAGCATGTTCACCATCGGCCAGCCCCAGACATACGCTAACCGCGCGACCGCGCGGACGTAGGCCTCCTGCGGCGTCACCTCCGCCGAGGGCAGCGCGAGGTCGCCGAAGGCCGGCGCGGCCTGCTGGGCGGCCGCGGCGGTGCCGGCGAGGAGCGCGGCGGCCGAGGCCGCCAGGGTGAGTTGCCGGAGCATGGAAGTCTCCCTCCCTTCGAGGTCTCAGTTCACAGGGACGAGGGCAGGCGGCTGCCAGCGCCCCTCCAGCACCTCGGCCTTCGGCACGTAGGCGCGGTATGTCAGCGAGATGGGCTTGCCCGCCGCCGACGGCAGCCAGTTCGCCTCGGGCACGCCGTCGACCGGCGCGGGGCCGATGCCGATCTTCATCGAGCCGTCCGCCTCCGGCTCGAGATTGGAGTAGGTGTTGAAGTTGAAGCGGTCGAGCGGGTTCGGCACCACGCGGTAGTCGGGCACGCCCACGAGGATCACCGACCAGTAGCCGTCCACCACCGACTGCGGCAGACGGTCGGCGGGAAAGTGCATGACATAACTCCGCGAACCGTCGAGCGGCGCCTCGTCGGCATCGCGGGAGGCCAGGAAGTAGACGACCTCGGTCGGCACGTTCGCCCAGGTGCCGGCATAGTTGACGGCGCTCCGGGCGCGAAAGTCCGCGCCGTAGGTCCCGCCGATGCCGGCAAACAACCAGTGGTCGCGATAGGGAGCGACCTCCGTCTGCGCGAATTGCTGGAAGGCGGGCACCACCTTGTCGCGCAGGAGTGCGTCGACCCCGGCGCGGGCCGCGTCGCTGCTCGCGACAGGGGCGGCGACCGCCCGCGCCGCCTGCTGCACCTGTGCGGCGACGGGCGAGACGTCGAGCGCGCCGGCGATGATCACCTCGGTGTGGTCGAAGATGCCCGCGTCCATCAGCGCGGCATTGTCGAAGTCGGGCAGTGCCGGCGGGTCGGCGATCTCCGGCGTGCCAGTGGAGCGTAGGGTGAACCGGTGCTGCAGCGCCACCGCGCCTTTGGGATCGCCTTCGATCTCCACCCGCCCGAGGAGCTTCGCCTTGTTGCCGTGCAGCTCGATCCGTCCGGCCCCCTCCGGGACCGGCGCGATCGAGCCAGGCGCGACCAGCGCGAAAGTGCCGTGGGGCTTCGAGGGGAAGGTGCGCTCGTTGACGTTGGCGATCACCTCGCCCCATTCGTCAAGGATCTGCGCGGTGTAGTAGCGTTGCTCGATCTCGGGCACCTCGAGCAGCGCCGGCGTGTCGGCATCCACCGCGATCCAGGCCTCGAGATAGGCGACGTCGAAGCTAGGGTTCACGAAATCGGCCGAGCCGAGCGGGTTGTAGCTGATCTCGTTGTAGGCGAAGCCCTCGGCGGCGCGGTCCATGTGCTCCTGCCGGATCGCGAGGGAGCGGCCGAGCAGGTAGACATAGGCCGAGTCGACGGTCGCCTCGCTCGGCGCTTCCCGCGCGAGCGCCGGGGCGGACGGGAGCGCGCTGCCGAGGACGAGCGATGCGGCGGCCAGGGCCGCCGCGACGGACGCACGTGACATGGCAGGCTCACCCTTCTTCATTGCGGCGTTCCAGATTTCGAGAACTGCAAGCTCCGGGCATCGATCGAATACTGCGCCTCGACGCGGGAATTGTATACGAGTCCTCCAGACGTCGTTTCCGGTTCCTACAGGATGCGTTCACGGGCAGACTGTCCCCGCGGGAACAGTCCGGAAAATTCTTCGGGCCTATCGTCGGTCGCCGTTCGACTCCGGGAGGCTCATCATGGCGGCACCTGCCGAGGCGCGGGCGGTCCTGTCGGCGGAGGGCTGGCTGTCGCGCCAGGCCGAGGCGTTCCAGGAGGAGGTCTACCGCCGCGCCGGCCTCGTGAATGTCGCAGCCGGAGACGTGATCTTCCGCTATGGCGACGCCCTCGGCGGGCTCTACGGCATCGTCTCCGGAGCGCTTCTCGTGACCATCGGCCCGCCCGAGGAAGGTCCGCGGCTCCTCCACGTCCTCGGGCGCGGGCGCTGGGTCGGCGAGGGTTGCTTTCTCGTGCGCGAGCCGCGCCGGGTCGGGCTGCAGGCCGCCACCGACGCGGCGCTGCTGCACCTGCCGCTCGAGGCCATGGACCGGATGGCGGCCGACGACCCGCTGATGACCATGCGCCGGATCGTGCAGGTGCTCATGGGAAACCTCGACATCCTCGCGCGCGCCTACAGCGACCTCCAGTCCCTCGACCCCGACCGCAGGATCGCCGCGGCGCTCCTGCGACTGAACGCCAACCCAGGCACGCCGATCCGGGTGTCCCAGGCCGACCTCGGCGTCCTGTCGGGAACCTCGCGCAAGGCCGTAAACGCCGCCTTGCGCCGCTTCGCCGACGACGGGCTGACGACAACGGCCTATCGCAGCGTGGCCGTCAAGGACGCCGCCCGCCTGAAGCGGTTCGTTCGCGACCGGGAATGACGTGACGATCCAGATATCGGCGGCAGATCAGCAGAGCTGCAGGATGGAATCGGTTCGATGCACGCCGTCGTCACGCCGGAACCAGCTTCGATGCATGCCGACCTCAACCGGCGCGGTCCCGCCGTCGTTCAGGGCGGGAAGCTTTGCTTCGCCACGCAGCAGTGGCTCGCCGATGATAGCCGCCGTTGGCCGTCGATATGCCGATGCGGGACCCCCATCGCCCATGAAGGCCTCGGACCTCAGGAAAGGGGCCGACTTGGCGGTTCTGACGTAACCCGATCCACCGGCCTCCGAAGCGAGGAAAGCGCAGCGCGCGGCGGCGCGCGATCGAGGCCCGCCTCAAGCCTCGTCGCGCAGCGCCTCGAGTGCTGCCCGATCGTGCACCACGAGGCGGCCGTAGCCGCCGCTGACCGCGCCGCCCTCGGTGAGGCCGGCGAGCGCCCGTTGCAGGCTCGATCGCGTCATCCCGAGCAACCGCGCCAGCTCGTCCTGGCGCGCCACCACCCGGCCGTCCCCGCCGGCATGGCGGAGCAGGATCCGCGCCAGCCGCGCCCGCGGCGTCAGCGCCAGCACCTCGCCGAGCAGCGTCACCGCCAGTGAGGCGTTGAGATGACTGAGCTCATAGAAGTGCCGCCACGCCGCCGGCCGCCCGCCTACCAACGCTCGGATCCGCGCCGCCGGCACCCGGAAGACCCGAGCGTCCGTCGCCGCGGTCAGCGCGACGGCCCGCGGCGCATGGGCCAAAAGCGCGGACTCTCCGAGCCAGAACCCCGGCTCGGCGCGGTGCAGCATCACCGGCTCGTCTGTCACCAGCGGCAGCGTCAGGGTCAGAGCGCCGGCTCCGAGGCCATAAAGCCCGTCCGGATCGTCGCCGAAGTCGTAGATGAGCTGGCCCGCCGCATAATGCTGCCAGCGCCCATTCCGCAGCATCCACGCCTGGAAGTCCCGCGGCTGGTTTGCGAGCCATCCCCGTTCGTCCAGTGGCCAGAGAGTGTCATTACACATCATATTGACCGAAATCGGGCAGAGTGCGCAGTCCTTCGCAGTCTACGATGGAAAAAGTCCGCCGTTCAACGGTCGGAACGCCTTTCAGGGGGGACACAGATGCACCGCATCGTTCGAGGGATGGCCGCTGGCCTGCTCGCCACCACCGCGCTCACGACGGGGGGCGTCGCACAGGATGCACCAGAGTCGCCGCCGAACATCCTCGTCATCTGGGGCGACGACATCGGGCAGTTCAACATCAGCGCCTACAACCGGGGCATGATGGGCTACCGGACCCCGAACATCGACCGCATCGCGGCGGAGGGGGCGCTTTTCACCGACTGGTACGGCCAGCAGAGCTGCACCGCCGGCCGCGCCGCCTTCATCACCGGGCAGTCGCCAATCCGCACCGGCCTCACCAAGGTCGGCCTGCCCGGCGCGCCCGAGGGAATGCGGCAGGAAGACCCGACGATCGCAACGCTCCTGAAGCCGCTTGGCTACATGACCGGCCAGTTCGGCAAGAACCACCTTGGCGACCGCGACGAGATGCTGCCGACGGCCAACGGCTTCGACGAGTTCTTCGGCAACCTCTACCACCTCAACGCCGAGGAGGAGCCGGAGAACCCGAACTATCCCGCCGGCCTCGTCATGCCGGACGGCCGCGGCTTCCGGGAGGCCTTCGGACCGCGCGGCGTCATCAAGTCGACGGCCGACGGCACGATCGAGGACACGGGCCCGCTGACCCGCAAGCGCATGGAGACGGTCGACGAGGAGGTGACCGCCGGCGCCCTCGACTTCATGCAGCGCGCCCACGACCAGCAGAAGCCGTTCTTCCTGTGGTGGAACTCCACCCGCATGCACGTCTTCACCCACCTGAAGCCCGAGTCCGAGGGGGTCACCGGCTACGGCGTCTATGCCGACGGCATGGCCGAGCACGACAAGATGGTGGGCGAGCTGCTCGACAAGCTCGATGCGCTCGGCATCGCCGACAACACCATCGTCATGTACTCGACCGACAACGGAGCCGAGGCCTTCACCTGGCCTGACGGCGGTACGACGATGTTCAAGGGCGAGAAGAACACGCCTTGGGAGGGCGGCTTTCGCGTGCCGACGGTGATCCGCTGGCCCGGCGTGATTGAGCCCGGCACGATCGTCAATGACATCGCCTCCCACGAGGACATGCTGACGACCTTCCTCTCCGCCGCCGGTGATCCCGACGTCAAGGAGGAGCTGCGGACCGGGAAGGCCATCGGCGATCGCAGCTACAAGGTCCATCTCGACGGCTACGACCTCGCGCCGGCGCTGAAGGGCGAAGCGGAGTGGCCACGCCACGAGTTCCTCTACTGGACCGACGACGGCAGCGTCGCCGCGATCCGCTACAACGATTGGAAGATCACCTTCCTGGAGCAGCCCGCTCACAGCTACCATGTCTGGCAGCAGCCCTTCGTCGAGCTGCGGGCCCCCGACCTCACCAACCTCCGCATGGACCCGTTCGAGAAGGCCAAGGAGGAAGGGATCGGCTACCCGCAATGGTGGGTCGAGCACATGTTCTTATTCGCGCCGGCCAGCGCCTATGTCGCCGACTGGTTGCAGAGCTTCAAGGACTTCCCGCCGCGGCAAAAACCCGGCAGCTTCAACCTCGACCGGGTAATGGAAGCCGTAACGCAGCCCGGCGCGAATTGAGCAGGCACCGAACACGGCTTGCTGATAGCCCGCTCTGGCGCCGCTCGTGAAAATCTAGGGTTAGGACCGCTCTCACGACTGGTCCTACATGCTCGTCGGCGATTGGGACTGCGTCGAGTCCGCCAAGCGTAGCTCGACGAATGGCCGCTTGCCGGCCGTCGCCGCGGTAGACCGAATGGCGACTCTGGTCCGTCCAATTGGGAGGGCGTGATACCCCGCCCTCCGACATGGTCCAAACTACCTGACTTCCCGAAACCCCTCCCCATCAAAGACTTTGCGCGGGTCACCGCGCTGGATCTGGCCGTGCAGATCATGCACCGCCGATTTTTGCGAGGCCAGTGCCTCTGCCCGGTCGGCTGAGATCAGCACCGACAGCCGGACCAGCGCCGCGCGGCGGTTTATATGCTGCGAGCGGTTGTCCCTGACCACCACCGACCAGGCCCGGCCCTCCGGATCGACCCAGCGGGCGCGGATGGCGCTCGAGGTCTTGTTCTGGTGTTGCCCCCCTGGACCGCCGGCGCGGATGGCCTGCATCTCCACCGTCTCCGGGTCGATCCTGATCGCGACGGGCGCCGGAGCGAGGCGGAAGATCTGGGCGAACCAGTTCTTCCTTGGGTGCTTAGGCCGCAGACTGCTGGGGCAGCGCCAAAGGATGCTGCCCTCCCAGTCCCGCACCATCTCCGTAGCACCTGTGCCAGTCAGCACGATCACCGCTGAGGCAGGGCCGTGGGCTGCGGCGCGCTCGGCCACGTCCAGATCAAGCCCCAGCAGCTCGGCCTCGTCGGTAAGCCGGACCAGCAGATGTGCGACAGCCTGACGGCATTCGCCGGGGCCGTTGCCACTCGACAGCAAAAGGGTTTCCCGTTCCGTCATTCTGCATCTCCCGCAGCGGCCTTGCCCGCCGTCTTGAAGGTAATCAGCGGCACCAGCCGCGCGATGGATCGGGCCAGGCCGAAATCGGCCAGATCACGCACGACTGCTTCGGGGTTCTTGTAGGCGGGACCAGCCTCTTCCATCATCAGATTCCGGTCCTCGCAGACCACACGACCGCCAAAGCGGTTGCGGGTCAGCGCCGCCAGATCAGACTTCGTCTTGCGGATGCGCCCATGCATCGAGGCGCGGTCATAGCGGCGCCCCGCCCCATGCGACACCGATCCAAGCGCCTCGGGCACAAAGTCCGGCACCGACAAAAGATAGCTGGGCGCATCGCGCGACCCGGCCAGGGGCACCAGGCCGTGATCTGGTCCCGCCGCGCCTTTGCGGTGCAGCCACAACCCGTCCTGAGCCACGACCTGATTGTGAACGGTATCGCAGATCAGGCTGGCCTCACAGGACAGCGCCTCGGCCGCGAGACCGGCAATCAGCGCGCGGTTCAGCCGCGCCCAGACCATCGCGGCATCGTGCAGGGCCAGATAGCGACCGGCCGCCGTGCTGTCCGGGACGTAGCCTTGTTTCCAGCTGTCATCCAGCCCCTCGAAGATCTGTGCCCCCCGCCCGCGCGAGCCAGAATGGACGAGCAGGCACAGATCGCCCTGTCAACGGCCCTCGGAATCTCCCCATTTTGGGGCGCGCAAAATTCCCCAGTTTCGCGGTCTGGTGATCAGCCATTGAGATGATCGAGTGCTCCGTT
>QFPW01000060.1 GCA_003241785.1 Rhodovulum sulfidophilum
CGAACGCAGGGCGGGCGCCATGCCATCGTAGGCGGCCTGGGTCATGTAGCCGGCCCGCAGGTTCTTCTCGCCGACCTCCAGCATGGTCTCCACGCCGTACCGCGCATTGTCGACCGCCTTGCCGCAGGCGAGCATGGCATCGGCGTCGTTCACCTGCGTCAGGTGCCCGGCGATCGCCTCGACATCGGCCTGCACATCTGCCGGCAACACGCGGGGCGGCGCGCCGTCGTCTGCGGATGCGCCGGCGGCGAGCGACAGCAGCGCGACGGCGGCGGTGATGCGGAACGACGGCCGGTTCTCTTGCATGGCGGTGGATTTGACCTCTGTTTGAAGGAAGAACGCGATTCTAGAGCGCAATGTGCTTGTGATGCGTCGTCCGACCTTGCCAGAATGCGGAGGGGACGGATCCCTCGCGGTCGGAAGCATGACGCGTGGCGTCCGGGATGCCCGCTACTTCCACTTTGTGAGGACCACATGACCTACAAGCTACTTGCCGCCATCGCGCTCGCCCTGTCGAGTGTGGCGCCCGCCGCCAGCGCGGGTGAATGCGAGGACAACTTCAGCAAGTCCGGCAGCATCTTCTCGGGGAACGATTTCTCCAGCCGCGTCACCGTGCCCGACCTGTCGGTCAAGGACGCGATGGGGCAGATGCGCGGCATCATGATCGGCGAGAAGATGGACGTGATCACCGAAGACGTCGAGACCGGCGCGATGCTGGTCGAGCAACGCTCCACCGGCACCACGCGCGCGATCCCGACGCTCATCAACATCAGCGACGAGGCCGGTGCCGCCGTCGTGCAGATGACGGTGAAGACGGAAAAGGGCCAGTTGGCCAAGCAGGATGCGATGCGGCCCTACATGTGCGAGATCCTCGCCAAGATGAAGGGCGGCAAGGAAGGGCGCGCCGCGGCGGCACAGGGCGCGAAGACGCAGAACAACGCCGACGTGACGGTGAAGGACGTCTACGTGTTCTCGCGCGAGATCGCGCGGGAAGCCAAGGGCAACGCGGTGGCCGTCACCGCACGCCACAAGGGCCGCAACTACGCGCTGCGCGGCCGCGTGGACTACGTGCAGGAGGATGGCGAGGACTACAACGTCTCGTTCGAGATTCCGCAGCCGGGCACGGGCCTGCTGCAGGTGCCCAGCGACAACGAGCCGCGCGTGGGCGTCGCATGCCTGTTCAAGCCGAACCAGTTGGCCAACGTACTGACGTTCCGCAAGGGCGACCGCGTGGTGTTCAAGGGCCAGTTCCTGCGCTACGACGACTTCAAGCGCGTGCTGTGGCTGCAGAACTGTGTGCAGACGCGCTGAGGCCGGATTGCCATGGACGATCTTCGTCCGGTTTTCCGCAAGCAGAAAGGGCGCCCTCGGTGAACTGACCCCCAAATTTTGGACGGCTCGGTTTACCGCTTGCGTCACCTAGGCCGGGCCCGGAACTAGCTGGGCTCGGCCTTCTTATTTTGAACGTTTTGCCGATAATGGCGGAGACAAAGCCGACAGCAGCTGTTCTTCCAGTGGCTTCAGCAGCTTCGTCCTTTCTTCCTTGAGGCCATCGGGCCGGTCAAGGACCTCACAGGTCATCTGACAGCCCCCTGTCGAGAGCGGCTGCAGTAGGATTTGGCCCAGTTCGCCAACGGTCGCGTGATACAGGGTGTAAGCCACTCCGCCACCCGTGACCATGCGTCGTTCAGCCCGAACATCTTTAGGCCACATTGTTACCTCCGATCTTTAGGCCGCTAATGGGCGGAGCCGATACTGTACAGGGCTCAAGCCGTTAAGTTTCAGCATGATACGGTCGTTGTTGTAGTAGTGAATGTATTCAGCCACCTCCTTGCGCAGTTGCTCCACGCTGGTGAACTGCTTCAAGTGGAACAGCTCGGTCTTGAGGGTTGCGAAGAAGCTCTCCATGGCGGCGTTGTCCAGGCAATTGCCTTTACGGGACATGCTTTGGGTGATCTGTTGTTCGTCTAGTTGCCGCCGGAAGGCGCTCATCTGGTACTGCCAGCCCTGATCCGAGTGAAGTACCAGCGGTCGCCGTGACCTTCGCCTAGCCCATGCCTTATCCAGCATGGCGCGGACCATCTTGAAAGACGGCTGGACATCGAGCTGGAACGCCACGATTTCCCTGTTGTAGAGGTCCATGACCGGCGACAGGTACAGCTTCTCGCCATTGACCTTGAACTCGGTCACGTCCGTTACCCATTTCTGTTCTGGCTCATCAGCTTTGAAGCGCCTCTCTAGGACGTTGGGCGCGATTTCCCCGACCTCACCCCTGTAAGACCTATACCTCTTGGGCCTGACCAGCGACTTGAGCCCCATGGCCCGCATGAGCCTCTGAATAAGCTTGTGGTTGATGGCCTCGCCAAGCTGGCGCCGCAAGGCCGCGGTGATGCGGCGATAGCCGTACCGTCCTTTGTGGCGGTCGTAGAGCGTTTGGATGGCTGCCTTAAGACTGGCGCGTCGATCCCCCAGCGCCAGTACCTTGGCCTGGTAGTAGAAGGTGCTACGGGCCAAGCCGCTAATGGCCAACAGGTCCGGTAGAGCATGCTGCTGCCTCAGTTCAAGCACTATCCGCGCTTTGTCGGCGGGGTCGTGGACTTCGCTTGAACCAAGGCATCGAGTTTTTTTAGGTACGCCACCTCCGCACGCAAGTACGCGTTCTCCTTGAGTAATTCCTCATGGGTCGCGTTCCGGTCTGGAACTGGTGGTGGCGGCCGATTGGGCGGTTCGGACATGGCTGGCTGGCGGCCTTTTGGGCTAGGCATCAACGCCTCGATACCCCCCTCATTGTACTGACGCTCCCAGGCCGCCACGCTCGACTTGTTCCTGATGCCGTAGAGGGCCGTCACCTGGGTATAGGACAGCTCCTCACGCACCATGCGCTGAAGGATCTCAAGCTTGAGTTCAGGGCTATAGGTCTGGCGGCGTCTCCGGCTAAGACCCGCCTCTCCGTGTTCCTTGAACAGTGCGACCCAGTGCCGCACATGGTTACGAGGCACGCCGTAGCGCTTTGCCAGCCTCTTGATGCCATCCCCTTGATCAGGATCTAGGTAGGCATCTACTACTTCACGCTTAAAGGCCAGGCTGTACTTGGCCATAAAAAACCCCCGAAGGTTGGATGGATGTCCAACTTCCGGGGGTCAGTTCAGATGGGCGCCCTTTTCGTTTGGAGGACTTGTCGCTACGCCCCCGCCATCCACTTCAAGATCAGTCCGGTGATGTAGGCCAGTACCGTCCCGGTCGCGTATCCCACGGTGCCAAGCAGCACACCCACCGGAGCGAGACTCGGGTGGAAGGCCGCGGCCACGACGGGCGCCGATGCGGCGGCGCCGACATTGCCCTGTGACCCGATCGCCAGGAAGAACAGCGGTGCCTTGAGCAAACGACCCACCACGTACAGCAATCCGAGGTGGACCAGCATCCAGATCAGGCCGAGGAGCAGCAGCCAGGGACGGTCGGCGAGCGCAGCCAGGTCCATCTGCATGCCGATGCAGGCGATCAGGAAGTACAGGAAAAGGGTACCTACTTTGGATGCGCCCACCGCCTCCAGGTTGCGCATGCGCGTGAAGCTCAGTGCCAGGCCGGCGAAGGTGCACAGCATCACCACCCAGACGAATGTCGAGTCCAGGGAAGCCTGCCGTGCGAAGCTGATGTTGGCTCCACACCAGGCCGCCACGGGCACCGCCAGCGCATGTGCCGCACCGACGATACCCAGTCCGACCCCCACGATCACCATCAGGTCGGTCAGCGTGGGGATGCGCGAATTGCGTGCTTCGTAGTCGGCGATCCGGTGTTTCATGTCGTCGATCGCCGCCGTGTCGGCGCCGTTGCGCGCATCGATGCGTTCGGCACGACCGGCCAGCCAGATCAGCAGCGGCATCAGGAAGATGCTCGCGCAGACGATATCGACCACCGCGAACTGGCCGAAGGTGGTCGCATCGACATTGAAGGTCTCGCGCATGGCCGCCATGTTGGCGCCGCCGCCGATCCAGCTGCCGGCCAGCGCCGCCATGCCCGCCCAGGTGTCGCCGGCGACGGTCTGCGGATGGATGAAACGCATCACCTGGAACGACACGATGGCGCCCAGCATGATGCCCACGGTGCCGGTGACGAACATTGCCAGCAACTTGGGGCCGAGCCGCAGGATGCCCTTGATATCGATGGACAGCGTCAGCAGCACCAGCGCCGCGGGAAGCAGCACGTCGCGCGCCACCGGGTTGTAGAGCTTGGTCTGCTGGCCATCGATGACCCCGAACGTGTTGTACAGCGCGGGAATGAAGTAGCACAGCAGCAGCGCCGGCACGATGGAGAAGAACTTCTTCCAAAACGGCGTAGGACCGCTGGATAGATAGAACACGGCGGCAAGGGTGCCCGCGATCAGACCCAGACCGACGATGTCGTTCTGGATCAGCGCAACGGACGGTTCGGTGGCTTCGATCGCCATCGGCGGGATTCTCCTTCAATCAAGGAAGAAGGGCCGGGATGACCGGCCCTTCGATGCAGCCTCAACGGCCGATGTGCTGCTTCAGCCAGGCGTTGACGGTGTCGTGCCACAGGATGCTGTTCTGCGGCTTGAGCACCCAGTGGTTCTCGTCGGGGAAGTACAGCAGCTTCGACTCGATGCCCTTGCGCTGCAGCGCGGTGAACGTGGACAGGCCCTGGTCCACCGGCACGCGGTAGTCCTTTTCGCCCTGCACCACCAGCATCGGCACGCGCCACTTGGCGATGTGGTTGACCGGGTTGAACTTCTCGATGTTCTTCGGCACGTCGTACGGGGTACCGCCGTTTTCCCATTCGGTGAACCACAGTTCTTCGGTCACGTAGG
>QFPW01000035.1 GCA_003241785.1 Rhodovulum sulfidophilum
GGTTGTGGCAATGCTCCTGCAAAATCTCGACGCCAGACCCGTGTGACTGAAGCGTAGCAAGGCCTCTTCACAGCTAATCAGAATTTTTGCAACAGAGCCCACCAGCGCGGGTTGGTCGCCATCATGTCGCCAGGGCAAAAAACATAACCACAGGCATCCAGACCGGAACTGACAAAGCACGCGAACCGTTCGAACCACGGCCGGTGTGCCTCGGTAAAGCTGTCATCGAGGAAAATGCAATTGTCCTGATCGCTGACACCCGTCTGCTCCTGACGCCCCTGCGACCCGCAAGCGAGCCACAGATAAGGCACAGGCGACGGCCCGAATTTATCCTCCGCCATGACGATCAGGCGACAGGTCACCGCATCGGCGATATCCGTAATCAGGCGGGTGACAACCTCGTGCGCATTGTGTCCAGCGACAAGCTGTACCAGAAGCCGCGGGATCTCCGCCGTCGCCCGCTTCAAATCCTCCACGCTGCGTGCAGCAGCAATGTCGCGGGTAAGAAGCGCGGACGAAACCGCCATGAACCGGGTCAGGTCCGTTTGGGTAATGAGGCCGACGAGCTTTTCCCCCTCCACGACCGGCAAGTGGCCGATGCCGCGTTCAAGCATAAGGTGCAGCACATCGGAGCCGAGATCGTTAGCCTTGAGGCATACTGGATCAGCCGTCATGACCGCTGAAACCGGCGTCGCCTGCGGATTCAGCCCCTTCGCGAGCACCCGCCCGACAAGATCGCGCAATGTCACGATACCAACGAACCTGCCATCATCGACCACGCCAAGGCAGGAAATCTTATATTCCTGCATAATCTCGGATGCGTGACGGACGGCACTTTGCGGCGCGCAGTAAAACGGCGTCGCCGACATCAAGTCTCCAACCTTTCGTGTGGAAAGTTCGTTACGCGGCGCCAGCACGGGCGCAGGACGCGTGAAGAAACGGGCAAAGACAGGTTCATCCGCAAGCAGTGAGCGAAACAGGTCCGCAGGCAAGAGCAGCAGAACGACATCGGTCAACGCATTCGCTGTCGTTACGGCAAGACCGGAGGCCAGCAGTCCACGCTCACCGAAACTGTCCCGCGACGAAAGCCGAGATATCAGGCTGCCGGCCGCGTCACGTGTTTCGACACGTCCCTCATGAATGATGTAAAGGCCGCCGAGAGGCTCGCCGCAGCGGTAGATTTCATCGCCCGCCTTGAATTCGAGACGTCTTGTCTGTCGTAACACGCGGTCCAGCCCAGCAGCCGGCAGACCGTCATAAGGCGGCAACGTCTGAAGAAACTCGGCAACTGCGGACACGGATCCTCCCGTCTTCCCTCGTCTCGTCCGGGACTATTGCACCCGGAAACAGCGTCGCAAGGAAACGGGCAGCCAGGCTGCCCGTTCTGTTTTCGGTTTTCAACCTCAGTGGGCGACTGCGGAACCTGCACCACGCGGAACGCGGATGGATTCCACCAGATCCTGCACTTCCTTTGGCGGAGCAGCGGTCATGCTGGAAACCAGATAGGCGGCTGCGAAGTTCAGCAGGGCGCCGATCGGGCCAAACGCGCTCGGCGGAATGCCGAACAGGTAATTGGCCGGTACGTTTTCAAGCATGTTTGTCCCCGGAATGAAGAACCAGCCCAGATAGGTGAACAGGTAGACGCAGGTGGTGATGAGACCAACGAGCATGCCGACGGTCGCACCCGCAGAGTTCATGCGCTTTGAGAAAATACCCATCATCAGCACTGGGAAGATCGTCGCGGCGGCAAGACCGAAAGCGAGCGCCACGGTCTGGGCAGCAAAGCCCGGCGGATTGAGACCGAGCAGGGTTGCAATCAGAATGGCGCCTGCCATTGAGATACGCGCCGCCAGAAGCTCACCCTTTTCCGAGATGTCGGGCTTCAACGAGCCCTTGATCAGATCGTGGCTGATGGCCGACGAAATGGCCAGCAGCAGGCCGGCAGCCGTCGAAAGCGCAGCGGCAAGACCACCGGCGGCGATGAGACCGATAACCCAGCCCGGAAGCTGTGCGATTTCCGGATTGGCCAGAACAAGGATGTCGTTGTTGATATCAAGTTCGTTGCCCTTCCAGCCACGCTCCTCAGCCGTGGCTGCGAAGCCAGCGGCCTTGTCGTTGTAAAGCTGGATGCGACCATCGCCATTCTTGTCCTCGAACTTGATAAGGCCCGTGACTTCCCACGTCTTCATCCAGTCCGGACGCTCCTCGTAGAGAACGGATTCAGCCTGGGTTCCCTGGGGATAGATGGTGTTGACGATGTTCAGGCGAGCCATGGCGCCGACAGCCGGGGCCGTCAGATAAAGCAGCGCAATGAACACCAGTGCCCAGCCCGCGGACCAGCGGGCATCGGCCACCTTTGGAACGGTGAAGAAGCGGATGATGACGTGCGGCAAGCCGGCAGTGCCGATCATCAGCGACAGCGTGAAGAGCGTCATGTTGAGCATGGAGCCTTGCGCCGTATAGGCCGTAAAGCCAAGATCGGTCACCACCTGATCGAGCTTCTGAAGAAGCGGCAGACCGGATTCCGTATGCGTGCCGAACAGACCGAGCGGCGGAAGCGCATTATCGGTCAATTGCAGCGAGATGAAGATCGCCGGGATAGTGTAGGCGATGATCAGAACGACATACTGGGCAACCTGCGTATAGGTTATGCCCTTCATGCCACCGAGCACCGCATAGGCGAACACGACTGCGGAAGCGATCCACAGGCCGGTTGAAACCTGCACTTCAAGGAAGCGCGAGAAGGCAACGCCAGCACCCGTCATCTGCCCGATAACATAGGTTACCGAGATGATGATGAGGCAGACGACGCCGACAAGGCGGGCTGTATTGGAATAGAAACGATCACCGATGAACTGCGGCACGGTGAACTTGCCGAACTTGCGCAGATAAGGCGCGAGCAGAAGGGCGAGCAGAACATAACCACCGGTCCACCCCATGAGATAGGTGGAGTTGGCATAGCCGACACCTGCTATGAGGCCGGCCATGGAGATAAAGGATGCGGCCGACATCCAGTCGGCAGCGGTTGCCATGCCGTTCGTCACGGGATGAACGCCCTGGCTAGCGGCATAGAATTCAGCGGTGGAACCTGCGCGGGTCCAGATGGCGATACCGATGTAAAGCGCAAAAGACGCGCCGACCATCAGCAGATTGAGCGTGTACTGATCCATGAAACTCCTCCGTCTCAGTTCTCGTCGACGCCGAATTCACGGTCGATCTTGTTCATGTAGACGGCGTACCCAAAGATCAGCGCGATGAAGACGAGGATCGAACCCTGCTGGGCGAACCAGAAGCCGAGATCCGAACCACCGATCTTGATACCCGAAAGCGCCGGGCGAAGCAGAATGCCAAAGCCATAGGAAACAACCGTCCAGATCACCATGCAAATCCAGATGATGCGGATGTTTGCCTTCCAATAGGCATTAGAAGAAGACTTATCCTCCATGGAGAACCTCCCTTTAAACTCCCAATTACCCCTTCTCAGGGGCGACCTCCAAAAAAACCAGCACAGGAGTTCGCTGGCTGGAACACTCGTTCCAGCCATTTGATTGCTGAACCACCTCAATGATTAGCCAGATAGCTTTTTGCTATTCCTTGCGCTTAACCCCTCCAGGGCGCAGGATCGGTAACCGACAATTATGCTCTCCCATGCATAGTCAGCTTGACTGTAGACGGAGATTCCTCCAAGCCACCCGCGACAATTGTCTTAATACTAAAGTCAAACACGCGTTGCCCAACGCGCATTCATTCCCCTCAAATTCTTCTAGTTTTTTGAAACGATTATATTTTTTCGAAGGAAGCTCTGCAGCAGCAAAGCATGGAAATGCCATGAGCCGGAGCATGGTCACGTCTTGTTGACCACGTGTGATCAGATCACCGAAGCCTATACGGCCTTCAGTCACCGTGAGGCCATCCGATACCCAACCAAACTGAATGGAAAATAGCGTCAGTTCCGCCAGAATGTTGGCAACAAAAGCACGACAACTGACAGGATTTCCAGACGCCCAAGCAACATGACAAAGGACAGAAGATAAAAGGCGGGATCAGTCATGGCTGAAAAATTGCCGGCTGGACCGATAGCCTCACCGACGCCGGGACCGACATTCGCAAGCGCGGTCACCACGGACGAAAGGGAGGTCGCGATGTCATAACCCAACGCGCCCATAGCCAGACCACCGACGAGCCAGATCGCAATAAATGCAAAGAAAAACAGAAAGACAGCTCTCTGCGTTTCAGGATCCACATTCAAACGCCCGTACCGGACGGGATAAACGGCATCGGCATAAATCAGTCGTTTCATACCGACGTGAATTGTCGAAACGAGAATGATGAAGCGGTATGCCTTGATCCCGCCGGATGTCGACCCGGAACAGCCGCCGGCAAATGTGGCAATGAAGGCGGCCACAACAACAAACGGCCCCCAGAGGGTATAGTCTTCACTTGCAAACCCGGTCGTCGAGAAAATGGACGCGAAGTTAAAAAACGAGTGCGCCAGCGCATAACCGAAGTCCACGTCATTTTGAAAGTGGTTTGCCAGCGCGGCAAGAACAGAGAACACGCAAACATAGCCGATGAAGACCGCAATCTGCGGATCGCGTAGCGTATCTACTTTCCGGCGTACCGCGAAAAGAATCATAGCCGAGAACGGTAGACTGCCCAAAATCATGAAGATCGTGGCAGTCCACAGCAACGTGCGATTATCACCGAAATAGCCGAATGAAGCATCATGGGTCGAGAACCCGCCAGTCGATATCGTTGCCATGGCGTGGTTGATCGCGTCAAAACGGTTCATTCCCCCGAGATTGTACGCCACAGCGCACACAATTGTTATTCCCACGTAAATCCCGATGAAGGCGCGTGTAAACGTCGCCATACGCGCGAACGGCCGATCATTCGAACTGTCTGACGATTCCATTCTGAAAAAGGACATTCCCCCGACGCGCAGAAACGGCAGAAGGAACAGGCCGAGAGCTACAATCCCGATACCGCCAAGCCAATGAAGAAGAGAACGCCAGAACAGAAAGCCCTTCGGCAGTTGATCCAATCCGGCAATGCTGGTTGAGCCTGTCGTGGTCACTGCGGAAACAGACTCGAAAATGGCTTGCCCAAAGGTCAGGTCCAGCTTCGAGAAGTATATGGGCAAGGCTCCCGTAATTGAGAAAACCAGCCATAAAACATTGACGAGGATAAATCCGAAACGCTTGCTAAATGGCGGCGGGGAGGATCGGGTCGCAAATGCGAGCATTACGGAAAACCCACCCGTCAGAAACGCGCAGACAGCAAAAGCTTTCCAATTATCATCATGATAGTAAAGGTTGACGAGTGCAGGCAACAGCATCGCTGTGGCAAGATACAGGCCGCATACGGCGGCCACATGGAGCGCCGAGCGTATCAGATTGCCGTTCAAGGCTTGGCTTCCACGGTTTTCCTCACGTCAGCTCCTGAAAGCGTGGCCCATTCTGCTGCGGAGCCGGTCTCCGGCAGTGTTTTTCGCTTCTCCTTATTCCGCAGAATATGAACTTTCGCAATCATGTGGGCGCTGACAGGCGCTGTCAAAAACAGAAACAGGGTAATCAGCAGTTCGTGAAAGGAAAGGCCGCCCGCAGTACCGGCGAAATAAACCATGGAGGCAATCAGCAGCGAGCCGATACCGAGCGTGGTCGCTTTGGTCGGGGCGTGTAGGCGCCGCATCGTGTCCGGCAGCTTGGCCAGGCCGAACGAGCCGACCAGCAGGAAGAACGCACCGATCAGAATGAGAATGGAAGCGACTGTTTCCGAGACCGTTTCAATCATCCACGTTCACCTCACTCGATCACATTGCCGCGCAGAAGGAATTTGCAGAAAGCGACTGTGGTTACAAAGCCGACCATGGCCAGCAGCAGGGCCGCCTCGAAATACATGGCTGTGCCATAGAGTATCCCGGCCAGCACCACGAGACCGATGACGTTCACAACGAGCGTATCGAGCGCAAGAATACGATCGGCGCTGTCCGGACCGAAAGCCAGCCGCCACAAGGTCATCGCCATGGCGATGCAGATGGCGACGGCCGCAATGCTGCAAGCGATCACGATCATTCGAATATCCTCTTCAACCGCCGTTCATAGCGTTGTTTTATATCGGCCACGACACCGGCCGGATCGTCGGTTTCGAGGCAATGGACCAGAATGGCTTTGCCATCGGCGCTGAGATCGGCGCTGACCGTGCCCGGCGTCATGGTGATCGTGCCTGCCAGGGCGGTAATTGCCTCGGGTGTTGTCAGATCGAGCGGAACGGTTACATAGGCCGAGCGCAGGCTCTCTCCCTTGCGGGTCAGAACGAGCCGGGCGACGTGAATGTTGGAGATCACGATATCCCAAAGCACCACAAGCAGAAATTCTGCGATGGCCAGCGGCGCCTTCAAAACCGGATTGCCGGGCCAGAACCGTGCCGTTGCCAGTGGAATCGCCAGCCCCATGGCAAGACCGAAGACGACCGTGCCCGTGCTGATTTCATTGATCAGCATCACCCAGATGACCGCAATGACAAGGCTGAGAACCGGATGCGGCAGAATTGTCTTCATGGATCAGCCTCCCCTTGCCGCGCCAAGAACGGCTTCAACATAGCCATCGCGGTCAAGCGCCTGTCGTGCCGTGTCGTTGAGCCATTCCGCCGCCGGTCCGCCGAACAGCGTCCAGAGCGCGGTCATCGCCAAAAGTGCGGAGATCGCCAAAAGCTGGGGAACCGCGGAAGGCAGGGCATCACCCCTGTCTTCGGGCGGCACGGGCAAGGTTCCCCAGAAGATAGCCGATCCGGCACGCACAAACCCGATGGTCAACAGAAGGCTTGTCGCAAGCACGAGCGCCCATAGCCACGGCCACGCAAGCGATGCCCGCAAGGCATCGAGGATCATAACCTTGCCGATGAAGCCCGAAAGCGGCGGCAACCCGGCCATGCCAATGGCAGCCAGCAGATAGAACCCGCCAATCATGAGATCATTGCGGATGGCCGGTGCGGGTAGAAGCCGGTCTCCTGCCTCTCCCCGCCGGTCAGCAACAAGGCCGGCGATCAGAAACAGCGCGGCCCCGGCCAGCGTGGAATGCACGAGATAATAAAGGGCCGCCGAGACACCGGTCGCTGTAAACGTTCCGAGCGCCAGCAGCAGCGTGCCCATGGAGGCGACCACTGAGAATGCCGCGAGCGACTTGAGACGATGGCTGCCCAGCACGCCAAGCGCACCGATGAACAATGTGATGGCGGCGGCGGGAAGAACGAAAGGAACCGCCACATTGGCAAGCGGTCCGGCATCGACGCCGAAGACCATGCCGTAGACACGCAGGATGGCATAAGCGCCAACCTTGGTCATGATCATGAAGATTGCCGCCGCGGGCGCCGATGTCGAAGCATAGGTGGAGGGAAGCCACCAGTGCAGCGGAACCAGCGAGGCCTTCGTTGCAAAGACGAGGAATAGCAACAATGCCCCAGCCTTGAGGATCGCCTGATCGCCTGCGCCAATTTCGCCCGCTTTCACGGCCAGATCGGCCATGTTCAGCGTTCCCGTCGCCGCATAGATCAGACCCGCTCCGATGAGGAAGAGCGTCGAAGCGACGAGATTGATCGCGACATACTGGAACCCCGCCTTCAGACGTTCGGCGCCGCCGCCATGCAGCATCAGCCCATAGGAAGCGATTAGCATCACCTCGAAGAAGACGAACAGGTTGAAGATATCGCCCGTGAGGAACGCGCCGTTGATACCGAGAAGCTGGAACAGGAAGAGCGGATGAAAATGTCGCCCGGCACGATCCGCTCCACCTGTGGCGAAGACGACAACGCAGAGCGCCAGAACACCTGTCAGTGTCAGCAGTGTGGCGTTGAGCCGGTCGATGACCAGCACGATGCCGAACGGCGCTTCCCAGTTGCCCAGCCGGTAGACAAGCGGCACGCCATCCGCCGACTGGACAAGCAGCACCAGATCAACGGCCAGAAGCAGAATGATCGCAAAGATAGAAACGACGCGCTGGCTCTCAATCTGGAAGCGCAACACCAGCAGCATGAAGGCGGCCGTCAGGGCCGGAATGACGGCAGGCAGAATGATCCAGTAGTTCACGGCTTTCCGGCCTCCCCGGAGGCTGAATCGTCCGGCCTTACATCGAGATCGGCCCGGTCGCTTCCGGTTTCGAGGAAACCTCGCAGCGCCAGAACGACAATCAGCGCCGTCATGCCGAAGGAGATGACGATGGCCGTCAACACCAGTGCCTGCGGCAGTGGATCGGTGTAGGCTGCCGCATCGGGCGAGACGATCGGCGGCCGGTTGATGACAAGCCGTCCCATCGAGAAGAGGAAAACGTTCACGGCATAGGACAGGAATGTCAGCCCAAGGATAACGGGAAACGTCCTTGCCCTCAGCATCAAGTAAATGCCGGTGGCAGTGAGGATGCCGGTGGCGCTGGCGACGAGAAGCTCCATAAATCAGGCTCCTTCCGGCTTGTTGTTTTCAAGGGGAATGTCCATGGCCGCGCCAGGCGGCTGCGGATCGACCCTCTGCGCGACGCGCGAAAGGCGGGCGAGTGAAAGCACCATCACGCCGACAACTGTCAGGAACACACCGAGATCGAAGACCATGGCCGATGCCAGCTCGAATTTACCGACCAGTGGCCATGTCACATAACCGAAGGTGCTTTTGAGGAATGGCTGGCCGAAGACCCAGGGGGCGACGCCCGCCAGCCCGGCAATTCCAACACCCGCGCCGATCAGTGCGTGCGGATCGTATCGCCTGCGCTCGGACGCCCAGACATAGCCGGACGCGATGTACTGAACGATCAGCGCGATGGCGACAACCAGACCGGCAATGAACCCGCCGCCCGGCAGGTTATGCCCACGCAGGAAAATATAGACGCCGACCGCAAGCGACAGCGGCAAGAGCAGGCGCGTGGCAACCACGAGAATGAGCGGGTGCGCATCGCCCGCTTCCTCCACCGGGAGAAGCGCACGCACGCGCCGGAGCGCAGCACCCTTGAGATTGACGTCGAGCAGCGCATAAATTGAAATCGCCGCAATGCCGAGCACGATGATTTCAGCGAATGTATCGTAACCGCGGAAATCCACCAGAATGACGTTCACGACATTGGTGCCACCACCGCCCGGCTTGGAATTGGCCAGATAGTAATCGGCGATGGCGCGCGGCCCTTCGCTGGTCATCACGCCATAGGCAAGTGCGGCGACGCCAAGACCGCCGGCAATGGCGATCAATGCATCCACAGCGCGAAAGGCACCGCCGGTTTCCTTCGGTGTCTGCTTGGGCAGAAGGTTGAGAGCCAGAAGCATCAGAACCGTGGTCACGACATCGACGGTGATCTGCGTCAGGGCCAGATCGGGAGCTGAAAACTGGATGAAGATCAGCGCAACGACAATGCCGACCACACTGGTCAGGATCAAAGAAAGGAAGCGGTCGGCATGACCGATGGCAACCGCGACGCTGATGCCCGCCAATGTAAGCCATGCGAAAACGGCGGGCAGGCTGACGGGAAGCAATGGGCGCGCACCATTGCCGAGCGTTCCCTGCCATGCCGCATGGAGACCCACGGCAACAAGCGTGACGAAAACGATACGCAGCGTCATTGGCAGCGAACCGTTGTGCAGCATCCCCGTCACAAGGCTTGCTGCCTTTTCGCACACAGAAAGAACGCTCTCGAACATCGCCTTGGCATCGGGGCGGGGCACTGCAAGCCTGAGCCCGTTCGCCACCCCGTAGGCTGCGAGAAGTGCCGCGCCGCCCGCGAAGGCAAGGAGGCTCATGAACAGCGCGGGCGTGAACCCGTGCCATAGCGCCAGATGATATTCGGGCAGGCTGCCGCCCGTCACCGCGCCGGCCACGGTCGCAACGAGATCACCGGCGACAAGGGCGGGAGCAACGCCGATAGCAACGACGGCAATCGCCAGCAGTGCCACCGGCATCCACATGCCCGCCGGAGGATCATGCGGATGGCGCGGATAGTCATGGCGCTTCCCGCCCATGAAGGTCCCGACAGCAAAACGCAGCGAATAGGCCACGGAACACACGGCCCCGAGGGTTGTGGCAACCGGGAACAGCCATGCCTGACCGGCATAAACGGTGTGGGCCGCCTCTTCCAGCATCATTTCCTTGGAAAGGAATCCGTTGAAGAACGGCACGCCCGCCATCGATGCGGCCGCGACAAGCGCAAGCGTCGCGGTGACCGGCATGAGCCCCATAAGGCCGCCAAGCCGCTTGAGATCGCGGGTGCCCGTCTCATGATCGACAATACCCGCGCTCATGAAAAGGGCGGCCTTGAACGTTGCATGGTTGAGGATGTGGAAGACGGCAGCAACCGCGCCCATTTTCGTGCCGAGACCAAGCAGCATGGTCACGAGGCCGAGATGGCTGACCGTGGAAAAGGCGAGCAGACCCTTGAGGTCATCCTTGAAGAAAGCGATCCATGCCGCAATCAGCATCGTCGCCAGCCCCACGGGCGCGACGATCAGGAACCATGCATCCGTGCCGGAAAGCACCGGCCAGAAGCGCGCCAGCAAAAAGATACCCGCCTTTACCATCGTCGCCGAATGCAGGTAGGCGGAAACCGGCGTTGGCGCGGCCATCGCATGCGGTAACCAGAAATGGAATGGAAACTGGGCTGATTTGGTGAAGGCTCCAAGCAGGATCAGGAGCAGCGCCGGAAGGTAAAGCGGCGATGCCTTGATGATGTCGCCACGCGTCAGAAGCTCGGAAATCTCGTAGGTGCCGGCAATATGTCCGAGCAGCATAAGACCGGCGATCAGCGCCAGCCCGCCGCCACCGGTCACGATGAGCGCCATGCGGGCGCCTTCGCGCGCATCCTGCCTGTGCCGCCAGTAACCGATCAGCAGGAACGACGTCAGGCTGGTCAGCTCCCAGAAAATCAGCAGCAGGATCAGATTGTCAGAAAGGACAACACCAAGCATCGCCCCCTGAAACAGCAGCAGATAGGCATAAAAGCGCCCGACGGGATCGTCACGATCGAGATAGAACCGCGCATAGACGATGACCAGCAGGCCAATGATCAGGATCATCGCGGCGAAGAAAAGGCTCAATCCATCGAGGCGGAAAGAGAAATTCAGCCCGATCTGCGCAATCCATGTCAGGCTGACGCGCTCGACGCCGCCGGAAAAAACGGTTTCCGCACGCGGCAACAGCAACGCCAGCGCCGCAAGCGACACAAGACCCGTAGCATTGGCGCAAACATTGCGGCCAGAGCGGATGAGAAGCGGCGGCAGGATCGCGCCGAGCAGCGGCAAAAGGGGAACAAGCCAGAGAACCATCAGCTAATCCACGCTCCCGACGGTACGGTCGAGATCGTTACAGCTATTGGCAACGGCTTGGGGATCGGGCGATCGATTACGGCGCTCATCGGTGTGTCCATACAAAAACTGCGCGGCGGCCCGACCTGCGCAATCCTGCCGTACCAATCTCCAGCACGAACACCCAAGCACTCTGTAACAAAGCATTCCGCTGTTGTCATGCAATTTAGGAAGAAAAATCAAATATGGCCGATGGAAGCCAGCATCCAGATGCCTCAATCCAGCCGAATACCGTAGCGGTGAATCTTGTCGTTCAGGGTGCGCCGGGCCATTCCGAGAACCTGGGCTGCCCGTTCGGTGTTGCCCCGGCAGCGCTCCAGCGTCGCGCGAATTTCCCGCGCTTCGAAGGCAGCCACACGGTCCGCGAGACTATCCTGATCAACCTGTGAGGCGGCGGGAAGGTCCGGCTGCTCGATCTGCAACGCAAACCGTTCCGCGACGGCCCGCAATTCGCGCATATTGCCAGGCCATGGACGACGCAGGAGGCGCTGACGCAAGGCATAATCGATGGCAGGAACCGGAAGATTGGCGCGGCGGGCGGCTTCAGTTACGAAATGCGTGAAGATCAGGGAAATATCATTCCCGGTTTCACGCAGGGCAGGTAACTGGATGCTGATGCCCGCTATGCGAAAATATAGCTCTGGCCGGAAACTTCCATCCAGCGTCAATTCACGCAGATCGGCTCGGGTCAGAGCAACAAGTCGCAGATCCAGCGGTCGCATGTGGTGTTCACCGAGTCTCACGACGCCACGTTCTTCCAACACGCGCAAAAGCTTGGCCTGAACCGCATGCGGCATGGCCTCGATCTCGTCCAGCACAAGCGTGCCGCCCGTTGCCGCCTCCAGTTTGCCCGGTTTGTCACCCGCCCCCGGAAAGGCACCGGCGACATGCCCGAACATCTCGATTTCAAACAGCGCCTCGGGCAACGCGGCACAGTTGATCGCCACAAAGGGGCCGTCCCGGCGCGAGCTGGCATCATGCAGAGCACGGGCCACAAGCTCTTTTCCGGTTCCGGTTTCACCAGTCACGACAATATCGACGTTTAACGGCGCCAGCGCAGCAATCCGCGCGCGCAGTTCCTGAATGGCCGCAGACTGACCAAGCAGACAGGTTTGAGGTCGGAGGCTCAGTTCCCGGCGCAAGCGGGCCACTTCGGCCCGCATCGCGACGTTGCGCAAGGCGCGGTCGATCACGGCGATCAGATGCGCACCGTCATAGGGTTTTTCCAGAAAATCCTCCGCCCCCAGCCGCATTGCCCGCACCGCCTGCGGCACATCGCCATGGCCGGTCAAAAGCACCACGGCCAGGTCTGGGTGACGACCACGCAGATGCTCCAGCAGATCGAGCCCGTCCCAGCCGGGCATGCGCAGGTCGGATACCACAAGGTCGGGCATGGCGGGACTGTCGTAGGCCATCTCGGCGGTCGTAAAGCCTGTCACCCGATGGCCGCGCGCCTGAAGAAGATCGCAAAGGGCGGCAAGGTGGTCACCGTCATCATCGACGACATGAATGAGCGGCGGCGTTGCAGCCTCAGGCATTTCGTTCATTGGTCTTCCCGTTCCAGCCTGGGCAGGCGGATGCTCGCGCAAAGCCCACCGCCCGCTCGTGGGTCAAGATCGATCCGGCCTCCGAAAGAGGTAATGATCTCTGAGGAAATCGCCAGACCGAGACCAAGACCCTCGCTTTTCGATTTGGTGGTGAAGAAGGGCTCACTCACCCGCTGCATGACCTGCGGGTCGATGCCGGGCCCATTGTCCTCGACGGCAATGAGCGCCTCGTCCGGGGTCAGCACCAGCTCGACCTCGACCTTCGCGCCTTCCCTCCCCTCCACTGCGTCCAGCGCATTGACCAGCAGGTTCACCAGCACCTGTTCCATTCGCCCACGACCGGCCTGCACCCGGCACGATGCCGCAACAGTGCGCAGTTCCGGCATAACGCCTGCGGTCCTGGCCCGCGGCTGAATGACCTCCATTGCCCCCTCGATGACGGTCATGAGATCGACGGGTTCGGTCTCGGTCACTTCTTTCCGGGCGAAGGATTTCAGGCGTTTGGTGGTGCGCTGCATGCGCCTGACCAGCCCGCGCGCCGTCTCGATCCGTTGCCTTGCATCCGGTGCGGCGGCCTCTGCCATCATGGTCGCCGTCAACAGGGTCGCCTCCATCGCCGCCAGCGGCTGGCTGATCTCGTGAACGATGGCGGTCGACATCCGGCCCAGCGCGGCCATTTTCTCGGCCTGGATCAGACTTTCCTGCGCTGCGCGCAATTCAGCCTCGGTGTTGCAGCGCACCTCAACCTCGCGGTTCAGCGCAGCGGTACGCTCAGTAACACGCTGCTCCAGAACGGCGGCATGATGGCGCTCCATCTCCAGAAGTGCGCGGCGCTGGCGTCTGATCTTGGCCCAACCGAGCGCCATGGCAGCCAGCAGCGCGCCTGCCAGCGCTCCAAGACCCGCTGTGCTTGCCACTGCGGTGACGGGTGTCGCCGCAAGCATCTGCCAGTCAGGTTCCATGGCCGTGAGGCGGCTGACCAGCATGCGCTTGTTCTTGCTGTTGATCAGCCCGAAAGCTCCTTCTTTCAACGGCTGTGCCGCAGCAATATCGATGCCTGAATAGGTCTGGACCTGCTTCAGCCGCGCAAGAACAGCAGGCGACAGAGCCATCAGGGGGCGATAGAGCCAGTCCGGGTCCGAAGCCAGAAAGATGACGCCATCCGTATCGGTCACGGCGATGTCCTGTTCGACCCGGTTCCAGGTATCCCGCAACGGGCTAAGGTCGATCTTGACGACAACGATACCGGTTATGCCGTCAGGCAGCACCACGCGGGCCGAGAGAAAGTAGCCCGGCAGCCGGGTAGTGACGCCGATCGCATAGAAGGCGCCGCTGCCCCCATTGAGCGCATCCTTGAAGTAGGGGCGAAAGCTGTAATCCTGCCCCATGAAGCTTTCCGGGCTTTTCCAATTCGAGGCGGCGATGGTCACCCCGGATGCGTCCAGCAGATAAAGATGCGTCGCGCCGGAGGTCTGGACCAGCGTTTCCAGATAGCCGTTGGCAGAAAGGATAGCCGCGCCATCGTCGGGCGCGCGAAGGGCAGACCGGATGCGGGCATCCTCACCCGCCACGGCGGGAAGATACCGGAACCGTTCGATCTCGACGGTCAGGGCATGACGCGACAGGATCAGACTCTGGTCGAGACGGTTGATCATGGCGGAACGCGAGACATGCCAGCTCAGCAAACCGCAGAGCAAGGCGGCTACGGCAATGATGAGCCCGTTTATCGCTGTACGGACCGGCATCTCAATCCGCCCCCTTTTTGTCCTCAGTTTTGGCAGGGCCGCAGGGTTATGGCTTCTCCAGCCGTGCCGCCCAGCACCTGACAGGTTTCGCTGGCGCACAATGTCCAGCCAGAGGCTGTCATACCCGAGGCGGCGATGACAAGGGTGGAAACCGGCGCAACTTTCGGCGACCAGACAAGCCAGCCATCGACGAGACGGGCATCGGGGCCGGGCTCCATCCCCGCACCCGATCCCTTGATGGCGGCACGCTCCAGCTTCAGCCCGCCCGGCACCCGGCGCCAATCCTCCCGCCATTCGGTTTTCTCGACGGAATGGGTCCATTGCAGGCGAAAATGGCCATCAGGCGGGAGGGCCAGCATCAGCCCCCCCGCCATCAGGCACAGTGCCGCACTCATGCCACAGCCCTGCGGAACTGCCACCACAGCATCCCGGCAAACAGAGCGAACAGGACGAAACCGATCTCATCGGTCAGTGGCAGGGCGGCAACGAGGCTGAACGATGCAACCATGGCAAAACCGCGCTGCCACAGCGCCAGCGGTCGCCCAAGCCAGCCGATCACCGCCACGCCCCAAAGCGCCAATGCGATTATAGACTTGACCGTAATATAGGCAACGGCCGGCCAGTAGCCGATGGCTATCGCTGTCGCTCCTCCGTCCTGAAGCATCAAAGCGGGGCTATAGACAGCCATGAAGGGCACCACGAAGCCGGCAGCGGCAATCTTGACCGCCTCAAGGCTGATACGCAGCCCGCTTTCCTTGGCGATGGGAGCCGCAGCGAAGCAAGCCAGGGCCACAGGCGGTGTCAGATCGGCGAGAATGCCAAAATAGAACACGAACATATGGCTGACGATCAGCGGTACCCCCAGCGCCAGCAGGGCGGGACCGGCGATGGACGAGGTTATGATGTAGTTGGGGATCGTGGGAATACCCATGCCAAGGATGAGGCAGGTCACCATGGTCAGGATCAGGGACAGGAGCAGCGAGCTTTCTCCAACGCCAACGATGAACTGGCCAAAGGTGTTGGCTGCCCCGGTCAGCGTCATGACACCGATGATGACACCCACGAGCGCGCAGGCGATCCCGACGGGCAGCGCGGTACGCGCGCCATCCGCAAGACTGTCGCGGCAGATGCCCAGCGTCTCCCGCCCGCCCTTGCTGACAAGCGCAACCACGCCGAGAACAGCGAGAGCGCCGAGGATTATCCACAGGCCGAGAGCGAAGAATGCCGCCGCGACCAGACCAAGCCCAATCCAGAAGATCACCCGCAATACGCCTTCGGGCAGACCCAGAACGGCCGAACCGCCAAGAATCAGCAGCACGGTCAGCGCCAGCCCCACCGTTCCCGCATAAAGCGGGGTAAAGCCGGAAAAGAGCAGCCAGACCAGAACGGCGAGCGGCAGCAACAGGTACCAGCCATCACGCAGAGCCCTGCGGGCAGAAGGCAGCGCATCCCGCGAAAGACCGCGCAGTCCCCGTTTGCCGGCTTCCAGATGCACCATCCAGAACACCCCGAGGAAATAGAGGATGGCGGGAATGAGTGCCGCCTTGACGATCTCGATATACTGGACGCCGAGTGTCTCGGCCATGATGAAGGCAACCGCGCCCATGACCGGCGGCATGATCTGTCCGCCCATGCTGGCCGTTGCCTCGACGCCGCCAGCAAAGGCCGGCCGGTAGCCGAACCGCTTCATCAGCGGAATGGTGAACTGCCCTGTCGTCACCACATTGGCGACGCCGGAGCCGGAGATCGTTCCCATCAGGGCCGAAGACAGAACAGAAACCTTGGCCGCACCGCCCGTCATATGACCAACAGCGGCGAGGGAAACATCCGTGAACAGGCGGATCATCCCGGCCTTTTCCAGAAAGGCTCCGAACAGGATGAACAGGAAGATATAGGTAGACGAGACATAGACGGGGATGCCGTATATGCCTTCCGTGCCATAGGCGAGATGCTCGACCACCTGCGCAAAATCATAGCCGCGATGGTTGAGCGGAGCAGGAAGATATTGACCAAACAGCGCATAGGCCAGAAAAACGCCGGTGATGATCGGCAGCGCCGGGCCCATCAGCAGCCAGGCTGCGGCGAAGACCGCCACCAGTGCGGCAACTCCGAACCAGATATCGCGCGGCAGGGGATCACCGGCCCTCAACAGCAATTCGGTGTATTCGATGGCCTGATAGATCGCGATGACCACCCCCACTGCAGCCAGAATGAAGATTGCCGCCCGTGTCAGGCCGCTTCTGGGCTTCACGACCGCCAGCAGGGGAAAGCCCAGCGCCATGAGGAAGCCCACATGAAACGCACGGGCGATCTGGCTGGGCATATCGATAAGATGCGCCGCCGTGGCGATCTGAAACAGGGAAAAGACGACAGCCAGCCAGAAAAGCATGCGTCCCAGCAGGCCGGGCGGGAAGCCATCGCCAAGGGGGTCATGCGCCGCATCGGTCGTCAGCACGGTAGTTGCATCGGTCATTTCGGGGTTCCTCTCCCATAGGATCAGAAAGGGGCGGTCACTGAATAACCGCCCGCTTCGACCGCGGGGTATGATCGATGGATCAGAGCTTGCCCTGCTCGCGATAATACCGCTCGGCACCCGGATGCAGCGGAACCGGTGGATTCTTGGCCGCCTCATCCAGCGAAATGCCCGCCCCGGCACTGTGGGCCGCCTTCAGCGTCGCAAGATTGTCGAAAATGAGCTTGGCCATCTGATAGACCACCTCTTCCGGCACATCGGCGCTGGTAACGAGATAGTTGCCTACCGCCACCGTGGCAACGTCGCTATCCTGACCCTTGTAGGTGCCAGCCGGAATCTTGGCTGGAATGTAGGGCACACCCAGGGCTTTCGCCACGTCATCGGGGATCGATACGATGCTGATCTCCTGGCTGGAGGCGAGATCCTTGATTGCGGCATTGCCGAGCCCAGAAGACTGCAACGTTGCCTGAAGCTGGCGGTTTTTCATGAGTTCGACGGATTCCGCGAAAGGCAGATATTCCACCTTGCCCAGATCGCCATAGCCGAGGCTTGCCGCATCCAGAATGGCGCGCGCATTAAGCTCGGTTCCCGACTTGGCGGCACCGACCGAAAGCGTCTTGCCCTTCATGTCGGTAATCGTGTTTATACCCGCTTCTTTCAGCGCGGCAATCTGAACGTAATTGGGATAAATCGCAGCAACGACGCGCAGCTTCTTGAGCGGTGCCTTGAAGCCCGCTTCGGTATTGCCTTCCCAGGCCATGGCGAGCGCATCGCCGAGCGTGAAGGCGATTTCCCCCTTGCCCTGCTGGATGAGGTTGAGGTTCTCGACCGATGCTTTGTCGCCTGCACCTGGGTGCGGGAACCGGCAATGCCCTTGCCGTAGATGTCAGACAGGGCAACGCCCAGCGGATAGTAGACGCCGGACGTACCGCCAGCCAGCACGTTTATGAACTGCTCGGCGCCGGCCTTGGGGGCGCTGACGGCAAATGCGCAGGCAAAAGCCATCGCAAAAGTGGTGCGAAATTTCATGGTGTCCTCCCGAACGATTTCCTCCCGCCTCCTCGCGGGAACCTTCAGGGTATGAGTTTTGCACGAACCGCGCAATTATCCGAGATTCACACAGCGCCAGTTTTGTGGCGGTCTTCCGCCAACGGAAAGGCGGGCATCCGCCAAAATGTTCACAAATCTTTGTAAAAATTGAAGATTATTGAAAACTCGACTTTATAGGCGCGAGCCGCGGATCCTCACATAACTTGATATTTTTGAACTGTTCGAGAAGCAGAATACAGGGGTTTGCGTCAAGTAATGACGGTATAATGTTGACATTAGTATAAATAGGAACACTTCAGGTAAATATCATTGAAATTGAAATTTTTAGACCAGATCACCAGTGGACATATTATTTAATTTTCTGATAATATAAAATTTTATGATCATAATCAAATATGTAATTGACAGAGTTGTATTTTTATTGCGAGTGCGCGTACGCCATTATTTTTTCGAATGCATTCAAAGACCGGTTAAAGCAGGAAATTTGGCAGACTTCGCACTATACGGTCATTATAAAGTCTGGTTTTCGCGATATTAAGTAATATTGGCTATTATCGATTTTTTCTCCAACTTAATTACAAGTCGATCGTAATTATAATTAACCTATACCTTTTTAAGCAGGACTCCATCCTGAGCATTAAGCCAGAGTACGCAACGCGGATCGTAGATGGCCTGAAAAAGGTAGAGGTGCAGCAGCGCTTCCCCCATGGGACCGCAACAGATGCCAAGCTTTTCATCTATGACACAGTTCTACTTCAATCAGTGTTCGACTACGCAACGATCGAGGAAGTCGATATCTGTCAGGATCAAAAGGTTAGGCTGAATTGGACTTCTCCCAAATGACGGCTGATGAGCAATCCGGTCTGCCAAATCCGTAACCGACAAATCCGGGTTAGGCTAGCCGCCCTCCCGGAGGGGCACAACCCGCGAGTCAGCATCAAGCCGCAAAAGGGGCTTGTCGCAAATTCTCCTAGTTAACTGGATGTTGACCATCTGAAGAGAAATCCGCTCCAAATGTTGTGGAGTGGACCGATGATTCTGAATGCCATT
>QFPW01000036.1 GCA_003241785.1 Rhodovulum sulfidophilum
ATCGTAGTAGCGGGCGTTGAGGAACTGGAGCTCGGGCCCGGCGTCGTAGCGCTCGCCGATGTAGCCGTGGCTCTCGCTGGGCGAGATCGGGTTCTCGACACCCGTCGCGTCCCGCGCCTCGCCGAAGGGCTGGTAGGTGGTCTCCTTGACCACGCCGCCACCACCCCCGGTGATCGCCTGGATCGAGGCGACCTGATCGCGGCGCAGGACCGAGGTGGTGCCGCCCGTGACGCGGAACCACGGGGCGGGATAGAGGATCAGCGTCTCGCCGCCCGGGACCTTGAAGTTGCGCGCCTCGATCGGCCCGATCGTCAGCGTGGTCGCCCCGCCGGCGGTCGCCTTGAGCCGCGCCGTGTCATAGCCCGAGGTAAAGGTGACGCCCCCGGCGACCTTCTTCGTCCGGCGGTCGAGCAGATCGTACTGGAAGGTGATGGCCTGACTTTTGGCATCGGTCTGCTCGAGCAGGTTGCGGGAGGCGTCGTACGCCATCGTCCAGGCGCCGAGATCGGGATCCTTGCTCTGGGTCCGGTTGCCGAAGCTGTCGTAGGCGTAGGTCCAGACGCTGCCGCGCGGATCGCTGACCTTGGTCAGCCAGCCGAGCGGATTGAGCCAGGTCGTGGTCGCGCGCGCCACGCCGCTGCCGCCCACGTCGGTCCCGGCGCGGTCGTAGTCGAGTGACCGGTACGGCCGGCCCCGCCCGTCGAGCACCGTCAGCGTCTCGCCGCAGGGCGCGTTCTCCGCCGCCGGATAGCAGTCGGCGTCCTTCACCCGCACCGAGCAGAAGCGGATCGCCGCCCCGCAGGCGAGGGGCGTGTTCTCGGTCGCGACATAGGCGCGGGTCGAGGCCAAGTTCGTTCTGCACCATCGCGGCGAGACCATCGTGTCCCTGCCGGAAATCCACCGGGCGCGTCGCGATCACGATCGCCATGCGCTGGCCAGGCACGATCATGCCCGCCTGCTCCGCGGCCCAGACCCGATCTCCACCAGGCGCGCGGCCGGGGTCGCCTCCGGCGGGCGGATCGCGATGCCATCTACCGCGATCTAGATACCCTTTGGCTTCGGGATCGGAGCCGCCGGCGCGCTACGCGGCCCTTAGATCTCCAGCGGCACGAAACTCGGCGTCTCGGCTGATCCATCACCTTAGGCCGGGAGACCCAGACACCCCTGGCGCACGTGCCGGCGTCAGGTCGTCGGTTGGGACGGGAGCAGCCGATGACGACGGGCGACGTCCACGACACGAGCACCAAGGGCAAAGCTCTCGAGAACAACCGCGCTTTGACCTCGTCCGGCCAGTCCCCCCTACGCCCGGCTTCCTCGAGCACCTCGAAACGCCCAGCAAACCCGTCTTTCATTCCACGCTCCGCCCCACCACGGGCATAAAATGCGCGGCTTCAAATCAGCGCGGAACTGACAGTGGCAAAAGGGAAGAACCATCGCTTACGGAACACTTCGGGTGATGCGCAGTCACGCGGTCGTCCGAGCAGATACCGCACTGAAGACCGATTTACCCCGATCAGTTAGCGCGCCCGCTGCTCACTCATCTCGTAACCATGTTCGAGGTCGGCGACGGCGTCGCGCTTGGCGGCAGGCATTACCAAATACCCCATCTCTTCCGTGAACTTCGATCGCTTCATGTCCGGTCTTCTCCTTGGGCCGGGGTCCAGCATCAGATAGATGAGTTACGGGGGGTCACGGCAACCACCGGGTTTCGGGGAAATGGGGCCAGCTGCGCGACGAGGCAGGGCTGGCTTACGGGGAAGGCCGTCGCCGTGCGGGGAATGGATACCATAATCGCAACGCCCTTATACATACCGCGGCCGAGCCTGCCGGTTTTCGATGTCTGAGCTTGGCGCCACCGCTTCGACCTTTGTAAGACTGGAGAAGGACAGTGGGAGGCCGCAGGTGCCAGGAAAGCGCATAACCAACAGCACAGAAGATGCGGGGGTGGCGCCCCTTCCCGCGGACAAGGTCGGGGTCTCGCTATCCCGCGTCGCTTATGACGCGGTCTTGCGCCAGATCCTGAACGGCACGCTGCGCGGCAATGACGTGGTGCAGGAGGGCAAGCTGGCGGCGGATCTGGGCCTGTCCCGCACCCCGATGCGGGAGGCCATCGGCAAGCTGGAAGGCGAAGGCTTTCTGGTTCGCAACGGGCGCACCCTGATGGTGCAGGAGCTGACGCTGGCCGATTACCTGGAGATCGTGCACATGCGGCGCTGCCTGGAGTCGGAAGCCATCGCCATCGCCATCGAGTCCGTCGGAAAACCCGATTTCACCGAGGATTTCCTGCGCGGCCTGCGCGACGAGTTCGAGGCCCTGCCGCTGGACGCCGGGCAGGAGGCCTACTGGCACATCGACACCCGCCTTCATGGCGCGATCCTGCGCGCATCGCATAGCAAGCTGCTCTACAATTACGTCCTGTCGCTGCGCCAGCGCACCCTTCTGTTCGGCAGCGACCGCCAGCAGGCCCGGCTGGAGGTCGGGCGGAACGAACATCTGGCGATCATCGACGCGCTGCTCGCCCGGGACAAGGAGGCCGCAGTCGCCGCGATGCGACGGCATCTGGACAATATTCGCGACGATGCATTGCGGAGCCTGTGGCAGTTCGGCTGAGCCGCCACAGGTCGGATCTCAGCCGATCGAGGTGATCTGGCCGCCGTCGACGCGCAGGAACGAACCGGTGATGAAGCCCGCCGGCCGGCCGGCCAGGAACGCCGCCGCCGCGCCGAATTCCTCGGGCGTGCCGTAGCGGCCGACCGGGATCCGCGCCCAGGATTCTGCCCGCACGGTCTCCAGGTTCTGCCCGGTGCGCAGGGCCGCCCCGCCGTCGATCCGCGCCACGCGGTCGGTATCAACGCGGCCCGGGATCAGGATATTGACGGTCACCCCGTCGATCCCGACCTCGCGCGCCAGCGTCTTGCTCCAGCCGGCCAGCGCCGGGCGGATAGCGTTCGAGACCGCCAGATTTGCGATCGGCTCGATCATCCCCGAGGAGCCGACGGTCATGATCCGGCCATAGCCCTGGGCGCGCATCTTCGGCAGCAGGCGCATGGCCAGGGTGACCGGGCCCATGAAGAGCTGCTGGAAGGCGGCGGCATAGGCAGCCATCTCCACCCCCGTCGCCGGACCCGCCGCCGGGCCGCCGCTGTTCAACACCAGGATGCCGACGCCGCCGAACCGCGCCTCGACACTGTCGGCCAGAGCGTTCACGCTGGCCAGATCGGCGGTGTCACAGGCCAGACCGATGCAATCCGGCCCGATCTTCGCCGCGGCCGCTTCGGCCTCGGCCAGATGGCGCGAGGTCAGGATGACGCGCACACCTTCCGCCGCCAGGGCGGCGCTGATCCCGCGCCCGATGCCTTTGCCGCCGCCCAGCACCAGGGCCGTCTGCCCGGAGATTCCAAGTTCCATTCTCATCCTCGATCGTTTGGGCGGTCCGTCAGACGGCCGCTTCGCGCCAAACCGCCGCGGCGCCGCCGCCGCGCGGCAGGAAACGCCCATGCCCGGGCCGCACCCGCAGCCGGTCCTCTTCCACGACAAGCTGGCCGCGCAGGTAGACCCGCTCCACCGCGCCGATCAGCTCGCGCCCCGGATAGCAGGTATAGCCCGTGCCATCCCGCACCGTGTCATCCGACAGGACCGTGGTCCGGTCCGGGTTCCACAGCACAAGATCGGCATCCGCGCCGGGCGCGACGCGGCCCTTTTTCCGCAGATTGTAGATCCGCGCCGGAGCCTCCGCCCCCAGCTCCGCCACCTGCGACAGGGTCAGCCGCCCGCGCATCGCGGCGTCGAACAGCAGCGGCATGCGGGCGCCCAGCCCGGGCATTCCGTTGGCCATCTGCTTGAACGTGGCCTCCGGACCGGCCGCCAGCTTGCCCGAGGCATCATGGCGGAAAGGGGCGTGGTCGGAAGACACCAGATCCAGTTCGCCCGCCCGCAGCGCCTGCCACAGCGCCGCCTGGTCGGCCTCGGTCCTCAGCGGCGGCGAGCACATCCATTTCGCGCCCTCGACCCCCGGCTTGTCCATCACCGCGTCGGTGAGAAACAGGTAATGCGGGCAGGTCTCGGCCCAGAGCGTCGCCCCGCGCGCCCGCGCATCGCGGATCAGGGCCAACGGCTCGGCGGTGGAGACGTGGAAGATCATCACCGGGTGGCGCACCAGCTCGGCCAAGGCGATCAGGCGGCCGATCGCTTCGTATTCCGCCAGACGGGGATGGGCCTCGGCCTGATGACGGGGGGCGGTCTTGCCCTCGGCCAGAAGGCGCGCGGTGGCCCAATGAATCATGTCGTGGTTCTCGGCATGAACGCAGACCATCGCGCCTTCGGCCCGCGCGACCTGCAGCAGCTTCAGGATCCCGGCGTCATCGACGATCAGCGGATCATAGGTCATGAACACCTTGATCGAGCCATGGCCGCCGCGGATCAGCGCGGGCAGATCTTGCTGCACCGTCTTCGGCGAGGGATCGGTGACGATCATGTGGAAGGCATAGTCGACCAGCGCGCCCCGGCCGGCGCGCAGGTGGTAATCCTCGACCACCTTGGCCAGATCCATGCCGCGATGCTGGGCGGCGAAGGGGATGATGGTCGTGGTGCCGCCGAAGGCCGCCGCCCTCGTGGCGCTTTCCCAGGTGTCGGCATTCATGATGCCGGCGGCGGTCATCTGTTCCACATGGCAGTGCGGGTCGACCCCGCCCGGCATGACGTAGCGCCCTTCGGCGGCGCGCTCGATGCGTCCCGCGGGCAGGTTCATCCCGATGGCCGCGATCCTTCCGTCGCGCACCGCGACATCGGCCGTCACGATGCCGGAGGCCGTGACCACCCGCCCGCCGCGCAGCAACAGATCATAGGTTTCGTGCTCAGCCATGCCTGCCTCGGTCCGGTCCATCGGGAATACCTTTGTCGGGGCCAAGCTTCGCCCGAGGTGATTCCGATTGCAATACGATACGTATACAAGTTGTATAGTAAAATTCGAGAGCAGCGGCGGTCTGTCGGTCCGAGGGGGGCGCGGACCTTCGCCGATGAAAAAGGGCGCCCCGGCGGGCGCCCTTTGCGGATCCTGTGGTGGCGTCAGAGCGCCGCGCGCTTGTCGGTGCGGGCGATGCGGGTCAGCATGTAGTCGATCTCTTCCAGCGCGCGGGCCGAAAGGGTGCTGCCCGGCCTGCGCTGCGCGTCATGGGCGATGGCGCCGCGCCGGGCGAGGACGTATTTGCGCACCGCCAGGCCAACGCCCGGCTGCTGTTCATAGCGGATCAGCGGCAGATGGGCGTCGAACAGGTCATGCGCGGCATCGCGCGCCCCGGCCCGCTGCAGGTTGAACAACTCGACCAGCATGTCGGGGAAGCCGTAGCCGGTCATGATCCCGTCCGAGCCGCGTTCGCCCTCGAAATCCAGGAACAACCCGCCATTCGCCGTCAGCATCGAGACGCGGCGCATCTTCCCCTCGTCCCGCAGGGCGCGCAGCTTCGACAGCTTCTCCAGCCCTGGCCAGTCCTCGGCCTTCAGCATCACGCAGGAGGGAAGGTCCTCGATGATCCGGCTGATCAGCGGCACCGACATCTGCACCCGCAGGGTCAGCGGATAGTCCTGCAAAGCCCAGGGAATGTCGCCGCCGATGGCTTCGACGCACTGGTGGAAATACCCCAGGATCTGCTCGTCGGTCCGCAGCGTGGGGGTGGGCGCGATCATCACGCCCGCCGCCCCGGCCTCCATCGCCTGCCGCGCCAGCAGGCCCATGCCGGTCAGGTTCGGGCTGGAGACGCCCACCACGACCGGCACCCGCGACCGTGCGATCACCTGTCGCGCGATGGCCAGGCTTTCCGGACCGGTCAGCTTGTTCGCTTCGCCCATGATCCCGAGGATGGTCACGCCGGTGGCCCCGGCGTCCTGATAGAAATCGGTCAGCCGGTCCAGCGACACCGCGTCGATGCTGCCATCGGGCAGGAAGGGCGTCGCGGCGATCGGATAGACGCCGGTGGTTTCGGCATTGAATGTCATCGAAGCTCTCACAGTGTCGGGGTCGCGCGAGCCCGCTCCGCCCGGTCCGGGGGCGGCGCAGGATGCCCCGCGACTGGGTCAGCACGATGACAGATGCCGGAGGGAATGGGAATATCGTGGCGCACCGTTTGTATAACGAACGGATACAGAGTCGGGTCTCCAGCGTTGACCTGATGGCGCCCAGGCAGCGAATCGGGCCTCTGACCCATTGGCGTCCTGCATACGGATTGAGCAAAGTGAAAAATTTTTGCTCAGGAAGCCTGCGGGAGAACAGTTTGCGCCATGAGGGAATAATATAAGAATAACCCCCGTATCCCATTCGGACACATCATACGCTATCAGATCCCTGGAAGAGTTCCGGACCGACAGGAGATGCGCGCCATGAAGCTCGCTGGTTACATTCGCAAGGCCGTGTGGGGCGTCACCGCCTCGCTGATGACGATGGCGGGCACGCAGGTGCTGGCCGAAACCGATTACCCGACCCGTCCGGTGACGATCCTTGTCGGCGCGGGCCCCGGCGGCGGCAATGACCTGGCCGCGCGGCTGATCGCCGACCACCTGTCCAAGACGCTGGGCCAGGCCTTCGTGGTTGAAAACCGCCCCGGCGCCTCGGGTGCCCGCGCGGCGGAATACATGATGACCCAGCCGGCCGATGGCTACACGCTGCTCCTCGGCAACACCGCCACGCAGATCTACAACGCGATGCTGCTGGCCGACACCACCTTCGATCCCGACCGCGACAGCGCGCTGGCGGGGATGTTCGGCAAAAGCAGCAACGTGCTGGTGGTGAACCCGGATCTGCCGGTGAATTCGGTCGCCGAGCTGATAGCGCTGGCCAAGGAGAAGCCGGGTGAGCTGAACTACGGTTCGGCCGGCGTCGGCGGCTCGATCCACCTGGCGGGCGCGTATTTCACCCAGCTGGCCGAGATCGACGCGGTGCATGTGCCCTTCAAGTCGGGCGCCGAGATGATGACCGACATCATCGCGGGCAATACCGATTTCGCCATCGACAACCTGGCGACCTCGTTCACCGCCATCTCGAACGGCGACCTGAAGGCCCTGGCCGTAACCAGCGCGACCCGCTGGGAATCCCTGCCCGACGTGCCCACCATGGCGGAAGCCGGCTATCCGCAGCTGGACCTGACCTCGTTCTACAGCCTGGTTGCGGCCAAGGACACCGATCCGGAGATCCTCGCCAAGCTGAACACCGCCATCGCGGCCTATGTCGCCAGCCCCGAAGGCGTCGAGCAGCTGGGCCGCATCGGAGCGGTGCCCTTCGATCTGCCCCCGGCCGACTATGCCGGTTTCATCACCGCCCAGGCCGAGATCTGGCGCGCGATGATCGTAGCCGGCGGCACCACTCCGCTGAAGTAAGCCCGCGAGGCTTCCGGGACGCGCCGCGGGGCGGCGCGTCCTTTTCGTTTTGAACCGACAGGAACGCCCCATGTCACTCATCAACCGGGAGGTCGGCTGCGGCCTCTTCTTCATCACGGTGGGCGGGCTGTTCCTGCAGCAATCCGCCGGGCTGGAGATCGGTTCCGTCCGCAGCATGGGGCCGGGCTACATGCCCGGCGTCCTGTCCATCCTGCTGATCGTCATCGGATTGGTGGTTGCGGGCAAGGGGCTTCGGCAGGCGCGCGAGGCGCCGCCGCCGCCGCATCTGCGCGGGCTGATCTTCATTCTGGTGCCGCCGCTGCTGTTCGCTTTGATGATCGGCCCCTTCGGCCTGGCCCTGTCGATCTTCGTCCTGGCCGCCTGCGCGGCGATGGCGGACCGCACGACGCGCCTTTCGCAGGCCGCGCTGATCGGCATCATCATGTCGGTGCTGTGCGTGACGCTGCTGGTCTGGGCGCTTGGCGTGCCGATCCGGGTGATCGGGCCCGCGCTGCAATTCCGGGGGGCATGAGCATGGATCTGCTGAACAACCTCGGCATGGGTCTGGGCGTCGCGCTCCTGCCGGAGAACATCCTGTTCTGCTTCCTCGGCGCGCTGCTGGGCACGCTGGTCGGGGTTCTGCCCGGCGTCGGCCCCGCCGCCACTATCGCGATCCTGCTGCCGCTGACCTATGCGCTGGACCCTTCCACCTCGATCATCATGCTGGCCGGCATCTATTACGGCGCGCAATACGGCGGCTCGACCACCGCGATCATGATCAACCTGCCGGGCGAGACATCGTCCATCGTGACCGCCATCGACGGCTATCGCATGGCCCGCAAGGGTAGGGCCGGGGCTGCGCTGGCAGTGGCCGCCGTCGCCTCGCTGTTCGCGGGCACGGTCTCGACCCTGGTGCTGGCGGTCTTCGCCCAGCCGCTCAGCCGGGTGGCGCTGAACTTCGCCGCGCCGGATTACTTCGCGCTGATGGTGCTGGGGATGCTGGCCTGCGTCGCCCTGGCCAGCGGCTCGCTGCTGAAATCGGTGGGGATGAGCATCGCGGGCATCCTGTGCGGGCTGATCGGCACCGACATCTACAGCGGCACCTCGCGGCTGACCTTCGGGCAGTTCAGCCTGTATGACGGGATCAGCATCATCGCCATCGCTTCGGGTGTCTTCGGCCTGGCCGAGATCCTTCGCAATCTTGAGGGCGGATCGGGCAGCACCACCACGCTGCGCTTGACCGGCAGCCTGATGCCGACGCGAGAGGAGGCCCGGCGGTCCGTCATGCCCGCGGTGCGCGGCACCGGGATCGGCACCGTGCTGGGCCTTCTGCCGGGCGGTGGCGCGGCGCTGGCCTCCTTTGCCGCCTATGTCACCGAAAAGCGCGTCTCGCGGTATCGGTCGGAATTCGGCGAGGGCGCGGTCGAGGGCGTGGCCGCGCCCGAGGCCGCGAACAATGCCGGGGCGCAGATGTCCTTCCTGCCGATGCTGACCCTGGGCATCCCCTCGAACCCGATGATGGCGCTGTTCATCGCCGCCCTGATTCTGCAGGGTATCGTGCCCGGGCCGCGCGTGATGGAAAGCCAGCCGCAGCTTTTCTGGGGCCTTGTCGCCTCGATGTGGGTGGGCAACCTGATGCTGGTGGTGCTGAACCTGCCGCTGGTGGGCCTTTGGGTCCGGCTGCTGACCATCCCCTACAAATATCTGTTCCCCGCCATTCTGGTCTTCGCGGTCTTCGGGGTTTACGCCACCCAGAACAGCACGACCGACATCTATGTCATGGTGGTCTTCGGGGCGCTTGGCTACCTGGCCTCGAAACTGGGGGCCGAGCTCGCGCCCTTCATCCTGGGCTTCATCCTGGGACCGATGCTCGAGGAATACCTGCGCCGGTCGCTGATCCAGTCGCGCGGCGATTTCCTGATTTTCCTGGAACGCCCGATCTCCGCCGCCCTGTTGGCGCTGGCCGTCGCCATCGTGATCGCAGCCAGCCTTCCCTCGGTCGCGCGGCGCCGCGATGCGATCTTCTCGCAAGACCCCTGATCCTGATCCGCCGAAGGTGTTGCCCATGACCACCCTCCCCCAGCCCTATATCAACGCCACGGCGTTGAGTGTGACGCGCAAGGCCTCGCCTGCCGGGGATCCGTCCAGCTGGATCCAGCTGTCGGCCAATGAATCGGCCTTCGGCGCCAGCCCGCTGGTGCGGGAGGCCCTGGCCAAGGCCATCCAGCGCCCGGAGCTTTACCCCGAGCCCAGCTCGGCCGTGCTGCGCCAGGCGCTGTCAGAAACCTTCGGTTTCTCGCCCGACAGCCTGATCTGCGGCAACGGATCCGAGGCGATCCTCGAGACGATCTATCGCTGCTACGCCCGCGGCGGCGACGAGGTGGTGTTCAGCCGCCACTCCTTCATCCAGTTCCGCATCTTCGCGGATCGGGTCGGCGCCAAGGCGGTTCTGACGGAGGAGACGGCCTATCACACCGATATAAACGCGATTCTGGCGGCGGTGACGCCGCGGACGAAGATCGTCGTGGTGGCCAATCCGAACAACCCCACCGGCACCATGCTGCCCGCGACCGAGATCCGCCGTCTGCGCGATGCGCTGCGGCCGGAGATCGTATTGCTGCTGGATTCGGCTTACGCGGAATATGTCGCCGATCCGCTGTATACGGCAGGACATGAGCTGGTCGAAGGGACCGAGAATGTCATCGTGACCCGCACCTTCTCGAAAGCCTTCGGGCTGGCCGGGCTGCGGGTGGCCTGGGCGCATGGTCCCCGGTCGATGATCGCGACCCTGAACCGCATGCGCCAGATCGGCAATGTCGGCACGCTGGCCCAGGCGGCGGCCGTGGCCGCGTTGCAGGATATGGAATTCATGCGGAACGCCGTGGCCGAGACGGCGGAGCTGCGCGCGGCCCTGTCGCGGCGGCTGGAGGAGCTGGGGTTCGCCTCGCTGCCCGGTCACGGCAACTTCCTCTGCGCCGCGTTCGAGGACTCGCGCGCGGCGCATGCCTTCCTGCTGGCGCGCGGCATCATCGTTCGCCCGATCGAGGATTACGATCTGCCGGATTTCCTGCGCATCACCGTCGGCACGGCGGACCAAAACGCAGCGCTGGTCGCCGCCCTGGCCGAGTACGCGCAGGCCACCGCCGCGTGACGTGAAATCGCCTCCGCCCCCGCGTCGCGGTGGCGAAGGCTCAGCCCGCGTCGACGACCGGGCGCACCGGGTGGCGCCAGCGCGCATCCAAGAACTGCTGGATCTGCAGGTGATAGCCCTGCGGATCGCGGAAATAAGTCCCGATCAGCGAGCCGTCCCCCAGCTTCCGCGGCGGGTGTTCAAAGGTGTCGACGCCCCGCGCCACCAGCGCCTCATACATCGCCTGCACATCCTCGCAGAGGAAGGTGACCATCATCCCCCTGGTGCCGAGGGGGCGGTTCGCCATGCAGCAGACGCCCAGATAGGCGCCCGGCGCGGTGCGGAACACGCGGCATTTCCCCTGGTCCAGCACCATCTCCAGCCCCAGGACATCGCTGTAGAACGGCGCCAGCTTCTCAAGATCGTCGGTGTAAAGCCAGGTCACGGCCTGTTCGATGGGCGGGCGAGGATGGGTCATTCGGCTATCCTTCGGTAGGGAGCTGGCAGCGTTCAGCCAGCGGGATCATAGACCGAGGCCGGTTTGGCCAGCCCCAGATTCTCGCGCAGGGTGGCGCCGGTATACTCGGTGCGCGTCAACCCGCGTTTCCGCAGGACGGGGACGACGTGGTCCACGAAATCCTCCAGATCGCGGCTCATCACCGGCGGCATCAGGTTGAACCCGTCGGCGGCGCCGTTGCGGAACCACAGTTCCATCGCATCGGCCACCTGTTCGGGCGTGCCGGTGACCGCCAGGAAGCCGCGCGCGGCGGCGGTCTTCTGGTACAGCTGGCGGATCGACAGATTGTCGCGCCGGGCCATGTCGATCAGGATCTGGCGGCGGGACTTTCCGCCCTCCGTCTCGGGGATTTCGGGCAGGGGGCCGTCGGGATCGTGGTCGGTCAGATCGACGCCCAGAAGGTCGCGCAGCTGGCCGATGCCGACGCGGTGATGCACCAGCTGCTCCAGCGCGGCCGCCTTCTCCTTCGCCTCCGCCTCGGTCGAACCGATGATCGCCACCAGCCCCGGCAGGACCCGCAGACTGTCGGGCACCCGCCCGTATCCGGCCAGGCGGCCCTTCAGATCGGCGTAGAAAGCCTGCCCCGCCCGCAGCGTGGGCTGGGCGGTGAAGACCAGATCCGCCGTGCGCGCCGCGAGGTCCATCCCGGCCTCGGACGAGCCCGCCTGCACGATCAGCGGCGTGCCCTGCACCGCGCGCGCCATGTTCATCGGGCCGCGCACCTGGAAATACGGCCCCTTGTGGTTCAGCTCGCGCACCCGGGCGGGGTTCAGGTAATTGCCGCTCTCCTTGTCGACGACCACCGCGTCCTCGGCCCAGCAATCCCACAGCCCGCGCACCACCTCGGCGAATTCGCCGGCGCGGGCATAGCGTTCGGCATGGGGGATCTGGTGTTCGCGGCTGAAGTTCTGCGCCTCGGCCTCGGTCGTCGAGGTGACGAGGTTCCATCCCGCCCGACCGCCGGACAGCCGGTCGATCGAGTTGAACATCCGCGCGACGGTGAAGGGTTCGTAGTAGCTGGTCGAGGCGGTTGCGATCAGACCGATGTTGCGGGTGCTGACCGCCAGCGCCGACAGCAGGGTGATCGGCTCGAAGATCGCGGTGCGCGACAGATGCTGCACCGTGTCGCGGTTCCAGTCGCGCCATCCGGCCACATCGGCCAGGAAGACCAGATCGAACAACCCCCGCTCAGCCGTCCGCGCCATCCTTGCGTAATGGTCCAGCGTCAGCTCCGAGTCAGGGTCGGTCGACGGGTCGCGCCACCCTGCCTGATGGTGCCCGAACCCCTGCAGGAACGCTCCCAAAGCCATATGTTGAACCATGTCGACCCCGCTTTTCCGATGCCTCTGGCTACGAGGCTCCGCAGCCGACAATCTGTTGTATTTTGAGTATACGATCGATACAATTTTATAATACGAACAAACTCCGATCGCGCCAGGGAAAGGTGCCCGATGCTCGAAATCCAGGCAAAGCTGCGCGAAAGCCAAGTCGCGACCTTGACCTCGACGCTGTTCAAGCGCGGTCTCGCGACCCGGTTCTTCTCTGGCCTGTCGCCGCTGACCCCGGGCAAGACCCGCGTGGTGGGCGAGGCTTTCACCATCCGCGCGATCCCCGTGCGCGAGGATATCCGCGCCGCGGTGGGCAAGGGCGGTGCACCGAATCTGCATCGGCAGGCCATGGCCGCGACCCGGGCAGGCCAGATCATCGTTTTCGATGGCAATGGCTGCGCGGATGTCTCTCCGCTGGGCGACATCATCGCGCTGGCGCTGCGCGACAAGAGGGTGCTCGGCTTCGTCACCGACACCGGCGTGAACGACCTGCCGGCCATCGGCGAGCTCGGCTTCCCGATCTGGGGCAAGGGTCCGGCCGGCATTCCCGGCGCGGCACGCATCCAGGTGGCCGACTGGAACCTGCCCATCGGCTGCGCCGGGGTGGCGGTCTATCCGGGCGATCTGATCGTGGCCGATGAAACCGGGGCGGTCTGCGTCCCGCGCGACATCGCCGCCGAGATCGCCGATGAGGCCTGGGAGGCCGAACAGCTGGAAATCTTCCTGACCGCCGAAATCGCCGCGGGCGCTCCGCTGGAAACCACCTATCCGCCGGACGCAGAAACCCGCGCCCGCTATGAGATCTGGCGCCGCGCGCGCGTGACACCGGCCTGAGCCGAGACCTGTGACGCAGGGAAGCCGGTGGCCTTTTTCACGGGGAGCCGTCAGCTGGACCCCCGCAAGAACCGCGTCCTGTGAGCGGGGCTCCGACCCGTATCGCGGCCTGATCGGCATGGACAGGTCTTGATTTGCCCGGATCCTTGCGGTCCGGGGTCGATATCCGCCCTTCCGGGCGGACTCATCCCCTGGCGGCGCGGCGCTCGTGGGAGATCAGACGGTCGAAGTTGCGGGCCAGATTGGCGAGCGTGACTTTCGCCTCGGCGCGCGCCAGCCCGATCGGGCGGATAAAAAGCCCGAAGCGATCTTTCCGGTGCGCGAAGACATGCTCGATCCGGGCACGGACGGAGAACTTCCGCGCGTTCGCCCGGGCGGTCGGCGCCGGCATCGGCTTGCCCGCCGGCTTGCGCCGGTGGATCCGGCTTCTCCGCATGTTCGCGGCCAGCCATTTCTCGTTGCTTTGTGAGCGGTACGCGCTGTCGGCCCGGACCTCGCCGCCGGTGTCGTCGGTGGTGACGATGTGCCGGAGCATGCGGCCCTCCGCCTCGGCGGCCGAGGTTACCGCCGCCGCGCGAATGAAACCGAACCGCCGGTCGATGCCGATGCGGGGTTCGTAGCCGAAAACCGGCGTCGCGATCATCGGCGGGGGTGTGCCATCGGGCCGATGGCGCTGCTTCCCGCCGACTTTCAGCGTCCAGCGCGCGCTGGTGTCTTTCTGGGCCGCCTTGTTGGGCTCATCCGGCCAGATTTCCCACGCCGACTTGCCCGCCTTGATGGCCTTGCGTTCGCCATCGCCGTCGCGATGTTTCGGCGCCGGAACCAGGCTGGCGTCCACGATCTGCCCCGACATCGGGATGTAGCCCCTCTTCTTCAACGGCCAGTCGAAGGCCTTCATCACCCGCTTCAGCGTCCCGGTTTCCGTCAGCCGGTTCCGGAAGTGGCGGATGGTGTTCTCATCCGGCGTCGGCCCGCCAAGATCAAAGCCCGGGAACCGCATCCAGGACAGCCGGTCGCGGATCATGAATTCCATCCGCGCGTCGCTCAGATTGCGCCGCGTCCGCAGGATCGCGCTTCAAACGGGAGGTTGCCGCAGGTGTCCAGCTGGGATCTCGGACGCGCTGGATCCACGAAGGTTTCAAATCGATCGTCGCGGGGAGAGAGTACTGGCACTCGGGACCCCTATGCGAGCAGGCAAGCTGTCAGGCGATGTCCCGCCTCGATCTTGCCTACGCGACGGCTGGAGCTTCGAGGGGCCAATCCGGTCGGCGCACGGCTTCAGCTCTCCAGATACAATTCGCGCATCCTATGGTCTATTTCGTATTCTCCGTTGAATAATGTTTGAACATATCTATCTTCTCCAAATATCACGAAATGTTTCGTAACTGCTGGCTCAACAAAAACCATCAACGATGAATACCTAGCCTCTTTGTCCCGCGAAAATTCCTGCACCATCGGAGAGTCGATAACCTCCGAAACGCATGGCATCGGATATGCGTCGCCCTCAAATTCGTAATCTCCAAGGAGGGCTCCCTGCTCGATGGATGTGTACAGAACGTCCGATGCTCTAAAAATAACGTATCGGTCCTTCGGCCTTTCCTGCGACGCTATGTCGACTTCAAGCTCAGATGGAACATTGAACCTGACATTATATATCCACTGAGTATCTTTATTTCCGTAAATTTTCCTTAATTTATATATCATGATTAATACCTTAGCCTGATTCCATTATTGCCGGCTCCTGGGCCCGGCGTGACACCGGCGGCGCCGATAATATCTATCGTTGGGCGATTGCCGTGATCTCATCGAGTAGGCTATCGCATTGCGCGACCCTGGCCCGCATTTCTCACCAAGGATAGGTGCATCGGAGTCCTGAACGTGGGAAAGTGCTTCTGCGGCAACGACTTCGGTCCACGCAGGAGATCTCCCCGATGCCGACAGAGTGTAGCGCGAAGCCGATGGGATTCGCGCGGGTCGATGGCTGTGCGGTGGTGGCGGATTTCGATGGCGGCGCGATCATCTCGAACGCGGGCGGGCTCCTGCTCGGGGCGACCGACCGCGCGATCGGGCTCGTCGAGCGCTTCCCGGCCTGCTTCACCGATGGCCGGGCGGCGGAGCGGGTGGTCCACGAGGTGACGACCCTGGTCGGGCAGCGGGTGTTCGGCATCGCGCTCGGCTACGAGGACCTGCTTGATCACGACCGGCTGCGCCACGACCCGGTGCTCGGGGTGATGCTCGGCCGGCTGGAGGCGCGGCACGGCCACTGCGCGCCGCTGGCCGGCAAGAGCACGCTGAACCGGCTGGAGCATGGCGCGGCGGAAACCGGCCGCTACCGCCGGGTCGCCCGGCGCGGCGATCGAGGCGCTGTTCGTCGGCCTGTTCCTCGATGCCCATGATCGTGCGCCGAAGGAGATCGTGCTCGACCTCGACGCCACCGACGACCCGCTGCACGGCCACCAGGAGGGGCGGTTCTTCCATGGATACTATGACTGCCACTGCTACCTACCGCTCTACATCTTTTGCGGCCGCCAACTCTTGGCGGCGAAGCTGAGGCGCTCGAACATCGACGCCTCGGCCGGCGCGATCGAGGAGGTAGCGCGCATCATCAGCCAGATCCGCGCTCGCTGGCCTCGGGTGCGGATCATCCTGCGCGGCGACGGCGGCTTCGCTCGGAAGCCCGCCCGGGCGGACGCCCGCACCCTCTACGAGCAGATCTACTGCGCCCGCGGCGAGATGGAGAACCGCATCAAGGAGTGCCGGTTCGACCTTTTCGCCGATCGCACCAGCGCCGCGACCATGCGCGCCAACCAGCTCCGGCTGGGGTTCGCCTCGATGGCCCATATGCCCGTCACGGCGCTGCGCCGCATCGGTCTCGCCGGAACCGAGCTCGCCGCCGCCAACCTGTGGCATAATCCGCCTGAAGCGCCTGAAGATCGGCGCCCTGGTCACTCGCAGCGTCCGCCGCATCCGCCTCGCCATGGTGTCGAGTTGCCCCGACGCCGCCGCTTTCCGCCTCGCCCACGCTCGTTTATGCGGCTGATCCGCGATCGCCCCGCCCACCCCACAGCGCCACCAACCAACCCTACCTTCGATCGCGCCGGGGCGCAGTGCCAAGCCGTGCCGGATCGCCCAAGCGGTCCGCGCACGCCGGCATGATCCCCGTCCGTCGTCACCCTCACAAAGCTTCCGGTGAGAAATGCGGGCTAGGTCCTTTGCCAATCTGTACGCCGTCCTTCGCGGTCTGTCGTGAACCCGGCTCACCCTGCGTCGATCGATCAAGATCCTCTTGCAGATCACCTAAGCCCGGATAGTCGCTGGTTAATGATCCCTTATTCGTCTGGCTTTCCTCAACCGGCACGCCGTGGATATCACCACCCGTTGCAGTGACCCCCATTTCGACCGGACACCTCGGCATATGCGGGGAGGCCTGGGGAATATCCTCAGGCACAGGCTTATGTCGGACGACTACCAAAGGATCGAAGTCATCACCGGCGCGGGGCGTCGTCGGCGCTGGACGACCGAGGAAGAGCCGCGCATCCTCGACGAGAGGCCGCGCTCGGGCGAACGCCACCTGCATGCAGGTCGCCAGCCCCGCGCCGACGGCGGCGATCGCCAGCGACCGCATGGAAGAGGCCCACGTCGATATAGGCGCCAGCGCCGAGCCCGCGGTCGATCGAGATGATCAGCCCGACGGGAGCATCGAAGAAGCGCAGGTTGCGGTCGATATGGGCCCGGGCGCCGGCGCGGGCGCCGCGCTTGACCCCGATCGTTTCGTAGAGCGCCCAGCCGACCGCGCGGCCGCGATGGGGGCGAGACCCGTCCAGAGGAACAGCGTCCGCCAGCCGCCCGGCGCCTCCAGTTGGAAGGCGGCGAGCGTGAGGGCGAGCGCGATTCCGAGCGGCAGCCAGGTGGACCAGATCCCGGCGACGAGCGCCCGTCGCCGCTCGCCGAATGCGTCAGCGCCGGCATCGCGGCGACCACGAGCGGCAGGCCCGCCGCCGGATGGGGGTGCTGCGAGCGGTCGGCGGTATCTATCTCGATCTCTGGAGCGGCGATACCCTGGGCATCGTCGGCGAATCCGGTTCGGGCAAGAGCACGCTGATCCGCACGATCTTCAATCTCGAGCCGATCACAGGGGGCCGCATCATCTTTGGCGACCGGGACATGGCGACGATGTCCCGGATCGAGCTGCGCCGGCTGCGAAGCCGGATGCAGGTGGTGTTCCAGGACCCGGCGCGTCGCTCGATCCAATGATGACCATCCGGGAGTCGACGCTCGAGCCTGCGATCATCAACCGTATTCCGCGACGCGAGGCGGTTCAGCGCATGGAGGTGCTGCTCGACCGGGTCCATCCGCGTCCGGAGGCGTTACCCGACGAGTTCTCGGGCGGACAGCGCCAGCGGATCGCCATCGCCCGCGCGCCCATGCTGAGCCCGAAGATGCTTGTGCTCGACGAGCCGGTCTCCTCGCCCGACCTCTCGATCCAGGCCGAGGTCCCGAAGCTGCTGCGCGAACTGCAACGCGACCTCGGCCCGAGCTATCTCTTCGCCTCGCACGACCTCTCGGTCGTCGCCGAGATCGCGCACAAGGTGGTGGTCATGCACCGGATCGTCGAGCGCGGCGCGATGCGCGAGCTCTTCGGCAATCCGCGCCACCCCTACACCCGCGCGCTCATCTCCGCCGTGCCGGTGCCCGATCCCGCGATCGAACGCCACCGGAAACGCCAGGTCTTCAACGGTACCGCGACCAATATCGTCATGGACGCCGACCGTCCGAACGCGACGCCGCGCTGATCCTGCTATCCCATCATCTTCTCAAGAAGGAGACGGACGGGAGAAAACGTCGGATATACCCAAACATGTGGCTGAACTCTTCCGGGTTCGTGGCGAACTCGTGGAACGAGGCCGATGGCAACCGCGCGCGGATCTTCGAGCTCGAGAACTATGTCCGCAACGCCGAGATCGCCCGCCGTGGTTGCGTCGATGCCATCTTCTTCGCCGACCAGCCGCAGCTCACCCCCGATCCCAAGGTGCGGCGCGAATATCCGTTCGAACCGATCGTGCTGGCCGCCGCCATCACCGCCCGGGTCCCCGACATCGGCGCGATCGCCACCGCTTCCACCAGTTTCAGCCTGCCCTGCAAGCTGGCCCGCCAGGTGGCCTCGGCGAATCTTCTCTCGGGCGGACGGATCGGCTGGAACGCGGTGACAACTGCCAATCCCTTCGTCGCGCAGGACTACGGCGCTACGCTCGCGCCGAGGAATTCCTCGAAGTCGTCCAGGCCCTGTGGCGCAGCTGGAAATTCCCCTGGGACAATGCCTCCGGCCCGACCGACAACGCCTCCGGCGAGGTCGCGCCCATCGATCATGATGGCACGATCTTCAAGGTTCGCGGCCCCCTCGGCGTGCCCCTGCCCCCTTACGGCGTCCCGGTCGTCGCGCAGGCAGGCGGCTCGTCCCAGGGCAAGCGGGCTAGGGCGCGGCCCCATAAATGGGATTCCCTGTTCTCGCACGTTGTGATTCATCCCTCGGAAAACGGAGGGATGAATGCGACGCCACGAACTGACGGACGAGGAATGGGGGATCATCGCGCCGCTCCTTCCGAACAAGC
>QFPW01000061.1 GCA_003241785.1 Rhodovulum sulfidophilum
GGGGCACCCGGTCGCCTTCCTGCGCGCCGATCTGGCACGCCGCCGCGTCGTCACCTGCGCCGACGCGATGGACGCGCCCGATGGCCGCGTCCTGACCGTAGCCGGGCTCGTGCTCCCGCGCCAGCGGCCCGGCTCCGCCAAGGGCGTCTTTTTCGTCACGCTCGAGGACGAGACCGGCGTCGCCAATGTCATCGTCTGGCCCAAGCTCTACGAGCGCCAGCGGCGCGTCCTGCTCGGGGCGCGGCTGCTCGCCGTGCGCGGGCGCGTCCAGCGCGAGGGATCCGTGGTGCATCTCATCGCGCGGGAGCTGAGGAATTTCGTAGGCGAAGCCCATGGTGTCCGCAGCCCCCATCTATAGAGCGCCGCCGCTTAATTCGCGATTGTAATGTCGCCACACGCCTCAGCCGCGTAGCCTGGAGCTTCTTAAACACCTCTCAGGTAAAGGGGGGGAAACTATCCCCTCTACAAATCAGTTTTATTAGGTAATTCTACTCGAAGGACGGCAGCCGTCTCAATTAGCTTATCATGAACATCATCTATAGGATGACCTAAACTTAGTATGGGTGCAATCAAGCGCCTAATGCAAGTCCGCATCCATTGCTCTCGGTGAGCTAAAGTATAAATTTGAGTTGTATTCGCAGATCAATTTACTTAATTTATACATATCAAAATGAAGATTTTTGCACGACAGCCATAGATTGCTTAACTTTAACTCATCACACATTAAATTAACCTGTAACTCCATCAAGATTAGAAATATCATCCAACCAAACCTGAAACATAATTTTCTTATTCGCCTCCTTAGCTGATTTTATTAACTCCAATACAATATCAAATGATATATTAGAGTTGTATCCATTATTAACATCCTCTCGTTCATCAAGACCTAGCAAGCAGAAATCGAACGTGGTTATCTCTTTATCACCCTCTATAATATATGACTCCATTGAGCTGACGTACAAGCCTGCTTGACGGATGTAAGGTAAGCTTACTTCGAGATCCTCGGGAGAAATCAGAAATGTCCCAGATGGGCTCTGTCCTGAGGCAATAATTTCATCAATACTGGCCAATACTCCACCACATCACTTTCTCTTCGGAGGCTGTTGTCTCGGATTGTTTCTATCATTCACCTGTATCACCTTGCCAGTCTTATCATTTACCGCGACCCAATCGCCATTCTGACCGACGTGAACGGTAACAGATTCTCTTCCTCCAGTAGATGAATCTCCTTGAGCTGTCGTGTAGGAATCCGTCGGCCCACCGAGAATGCTATCCACCGTTTCCCCCGTATGACCCTTTTGATCTAGATAGTCTTGACCATTTCCTTTTTTTCCGTGATTTCTAACTTCGTTCCCTGCCGGAGTTGTATACGATCCATCCGGATTTACGCTCAGAACAACGTTACCAGTTAGAAACTCTTCGACAGTATCTAGAACGAACCCGAGGCCGAAGCCTAGCCCCCCACCTACCGCCGCGCCTCCGATCGATCCCGCCGGAACAGTCGCTACGGCTGTTACTCCTCCCGTAGCAGCGCCAAGCGCTACTCCACCTGCAACCCCGGCCTGCGAGCCCACCAGTGTTCCCGCTGCGCCCATTGTCGTGGCGTGATCTAGATCCCCAGTGTCCATGCGCCCGATCGCGGTACTGTCCCAGGAGCCCCCACCGAAGACGGAGTCCCACCCCCTGCTGAAGGCGGTGTCGTTGAAGAGATTCCCGCTCGGATCGCTCTGATTGACCGGGCTGTTCCCGGCATAGGCGAAGCGGTTGGTGCCGACGCCGGGGAGGGTGACGTCGAGCCAGTCGGGCGAGGTGAAGAGACTGAGCTTCGGATCGTAGTAGCGGGCGTTGAGGAACTGGAGCTCGGGCCCGGCGTCGTAGCGCTCGCCGATGTAGCCGTGGCCTCGCCGAAGGGCTGGTAGGTGGTCTCCTTGACCACGCCGCCGCCGCCCCCGGTGATCGCCTGGATCGAGGCGACCTGATCGCGGTGCAGGACCGAGGTCGTGCCGCCCGTGACGCGGAACCATGGCGCCGGATAGAGGATCAGCGTCTCGCCGCCCGAGCCCTTGAAGTTGCGCACCTCGATCGGCCCGATCGTCGGCGTGGCCGCGCCGCCGGCGGTCGCCTTGAGCCGCGCCCTGTCCGCGCCATAGGCGTAGGTCGTCGTCGCGCTCCCGAGCTTCGATCCTCTGGAGTTGTTGTTACCCGGCCGCCGACCGGAGTCTCAGCGATGGCGGCCTTGGCGCGGTTCCCGCCGACAAACCTTTCAGGCAGCGCGCCGCCGCCCCGAAGTGGACCTCAGCTGACAGACTCTCGGCGCGACGCGAGGCGCAGGCTGAGCCCGGCGCCGAGCAGGGCAAGTGGCAGGACACACCCGAGAATGCCGGCCCAGCCGCCGGTTGCCTCGGCCAGCACCCCGGCGAGGACGGGGCCGGCGACTTGGCCGAGGCCGGCCGCCTGGTAGTAGGTCCCGGCGATTGCCGCGGCGCCGAGGCCAGTGCTCCGCGACAGCCTCGGGACCAGCGACCAGATCACCCCCGGCGCTATACCGGCGGCGAAGTTGAACGCCGCGCCACCGACGATCCGCGGCCCGTTTCCAGGGCCGCCGGCCAGGAAGAGGGCGGCGCAGCCCGCCATGCCGGCGAAGGCCAGCGCCAGCAGCCGGCCCGGCGCCGCGCCCCGGAACAGCAAGAGCGTGGCGGTCAGATTTCCCGCCACGACGAGCAGCGCCGAACCGGCGCCGAGCGCGGCGGCACCCGACAGGCCGAGGCTGAGATCAGTGACCGCGACGCTGGGGATGAGCCCGGTCAGAATGAGATAGACCGCCGAGAAGAGCAGGAAGACGCCGGCCATGCCGAGCACCTCCGCCGGCGGACGGCGCGGCGCGGGGGCCGCGGAAGCCGCCGGGGGTGGACCCGGACGGCAGGCGAGCAGCAGCAGCGCGGCCGCGATTGGGGCGAGACCCGTCCAGAGGAACAGCGTTCGCCAGCCGCCCGGCGCCTCCAGTTGGAAGGCGGCGAGCGTGAGGGCGAGCGCGATGCCGAGCGGCAGCCAGGTGGACCAGATCCCGGCGACGAGCGCCCGCCGCCCGTCGCCGCTCGCCGACTGCGTCAGCGCCGGCATCGCGGCGACCACGAGCGGCAGGCCCGCCGCTTCGACGAGCCGGCAGAGGCAGAGGAGCGCCCAGTTCGGCGCGAAGGCGCTCGCCACGCCCGCCGCGCCGAGCAGGCCGAGCCCGATCACGCCCGCGCGCGCCGCCCCGATGCGCTGGGTGGCGAGGCCGAGCGCGAGACCAAGCAGCGCGGCGCCAAGGCTGAAGGCGGCGAGATAGGCGGAGGCCGCGGTAAGGCCAACGCCGAATTCGGCGCGCAGAAGCGGCATCGCGGCGCTGGCCTTGCTGACCTGCATCGCCGCCGCGACCCCACCCGCGAGCGCCGCCAGCACGACCGGCCAGCGTACGCTCCGATGCCCGGGCGTCAGGGTCGCGGTCACGCCGCGCGCGCGAGGATCAGCGCCGCAGCCTTCTCGGCGATCATCGTCACCGGCGCATGGGTGTTGCCGCTCGGGATCGTCGGCATCACCGACGCATCAGCGATGCTGAGGCCCGGCACGCCATGGACCGCGAGTTCCGCGTTTACCACCGCCATCGGATCGGCGCCCATCCGCGCCGTCGAGACCGGATGGAAAATCGTCGTCGAGATGTCGCCGGCGGCGTGGCTTAGCTCGGCCTCCGAGACGAGATCCGGGCCCGGCAGCGTCTCCATCGGGGCGAAGGGCCGCAGAGCCTCGGCCGCCATCAGGCGCCGGGCATGGCGGATGCTCTCCACCGCCACTTCCCGGTCGGCGGGATCGGAGAGATAGTTCGGACGGATCTCCGGCGGATCAGCGGGGTCGCTGCTCCGGATATGGCAGGCCCCCCGGCTCGTCGGCCGCAGGTTGCAGACCGAGACGGTCAGCGCCGGATGCCGATGCAACGGTTCGCCGAAGGCGTCGAGCGACAGCGGCTGGACGTGGTATTCGATGTTGGCGGTCTCGTGCCGCCCCGACGAACGGGTGAAGATCCCGAGCTGGCTCGGCGCCATCGCCATGGGCCCACTGCGCCGCAGCGCGTATTCGAGCGCGATCCCCGCCCGCCCCGCCAGCGTGGCCGAGAGGTCGTTGAGCGTTCGCGCGCCGCTGATCCGGAACACCGTCCGGATCTGGAGATGGTCCTGCAAATTCTCGCCGACCCCGGGCAGGTGGTGGCGCACGGCGATCCCGTGCCGGCCCAGCACCGCCTCGGGCCCAATCCCCGAGAGCTCCAGGAGCTTCGGCGTGCCGATCGCGCCCGCCGCAAGCACCGTCTCGGCGCCGGCGCGGACCCGGTGCGGCACGCCCCGCCGGACGAAGGTCACCCCGTCGACCCGCGAGCCGTCGAAGGTAAGCCCCGTCACCTCGGCATGGGTCAGCACGGTGAGATTCGGCCGCCGCCGCGCCGGATCGAGGAAGGCCTTGCGCGCGTTCCAGCGCAGCCCGCCGCGCTGGGTC
>QFPW01000062.1 GCA_003241785.1 Rhodovulum sulfidophilum
GTGATCGCGGCCGTCAGCGACGTCTTCCCGTGGTCGACGTGACCGATCGTGCCGATGTTCACATGCGGCTTCGTCCGCTCAAACTTTGCCTTCGCCATCGTGGCTCTCCTGTTCCTGCGTGAGCGGCTGGGCCGCCCGTGTTCCGTTCAGCGCGATCAGGCGAACTTCGCCTGGATCTCGTCCGAGATGTTCTGCGGCACCGCCTCGTAATGGTCGAACTGCATCGTGAACACCGCCCGGCCCGAGGACATCGAGCGCAGCGTGTTGATGTAGCCGAACATGTTCGCGAGCGGGACCATCGCGGCGATCGCGATCGCGTTGCCGCGGGTGTCCTGACCCTGCACCTGACCGCGCCGCGAGGTGAGGTCGCCGATGATGCCGCCGGTGTAGTCCTCCGGGGTCACCACCTCGACCTTCATGATCGGCTCGAGCAGCTTCGCGCCCGCCTTCCGAAGGCCCTCGCGCATCGCGGCGCGGGAGGCGATCTCGAAGGCGAGGACCGAGGAGTCGACGTCGTGGAAGGCGCCGTCGATCAGCGCGACCTTGAAGTCGATCACCGGGAAGCCCGCGAGCGGACCCGAATCCATCACCGACTGGATGCCCTTCTCGACGCCGGGGATGTATTCCTTCGGCACCGAGCCGCCGATGATCTTCGATTCGAACGAGTAGCCTTCGCCCGGCTCGGTCGGCGTGATCTGCAGCTTGACGCGGGCGAACTGGCCCGAACCGCCGGTCTGCTTCTTGTGGGTGTAGTCGATCTCGGCCGGCTTCGAGATGGTCTCGCGATAGGCCACCTGCGGGGCGCCGATGTTCGCCTCGACCTTGAACTCGCGCTTCAGGCGGTCGACGAGGATGTCGAGATGGAGCTCGCCCATGCCCTTCATGATCGTCTGGCCGCTCTCGCGGTCGGTCTCGACGCGGAACGACGGATCCTCGGCGGCGAGCCGCTGCAGACCCTGGGACATCTTCTCCTGGTCGTTCTTGGTCTTCGGCTCGATCGCGATCTCGATCACCGGCTCCGGGAAGGTCATCGTCTCGAGGACGACGGGCTTCGTCGGATCGCAGAGCGTGTCACCGGTGGTGGTGTCCTTGAGACCCGCCAGCGCGATGATGTCGCCCGCAAAGGCCTCTTCGATTTCCTCGCGGTTGATCGCATGCATCATCATCATGCGGCCGACGCGCTCGCGCTTCTCCTTGGTGGAGTTCAGGAGCTGGTCGCCCTTCTTGATCACGCCCGAATAGATCCGGGTGAAGGTGAGCGAGCCGACGAACGGGTCGTTCATGATCTTGAAGGCGAGGCCCGAGAAGGGCTCGGCGTCGTCCGCGTGGCGGGCGATGTCGCGGGTTTCCGTCTCGTCGCCCGGCTTGAAGCCCATGTAGGCGGGCACGTCGAGCGGGCAGGGCAGGAAGTCGACCACGGCGTTCAGCATCGGCTGCACGCCCTTGTTCTTGAAGGCCGAGCCGCAGATCACCGGCACGAACTTCATCTGCAGCGTGCCCTTGCGGAGCAGCGAACGCAGCGTGTCGACGTCGGGCTCCTCGCCCTCGAGATAGGCTTCCATCGCCGCGTCGTCCATCTCGACGGCGAGCTCGATCATGGTCGCGCGCATCTCGGCGGCCTGGTCGGCGAGCTCGGCGCGGATCGGCTGGCGGGTCCAGGTCGCGCCCAGGTCCTCGCCCTTCCAGGTCCACTCTTCCATCGTGATCAGGTCGACGTGACCCTCGAGCGCGGTCTCGGCGCCGATCGGCAGCTGGATCGGGCACGGCGTCGCGCCGGTCCGGTCCTTGATCATCTTCACGCAGTTGAAGAAGTCGGCGCCGATCTTGTCCATCTTGTTGACGAACACGATCCGCGGCACGCCGTAGCGGTCGGCCTGCCGCCAGACGGTCTCCGTCTGCGGCTCGACGCCCGCGTTCGCGTCGAGCACGCAGACCGCGCCGTCGAGCACGGCGAGCGAGCGCTCGACCTCGATCGTGAAGTCGACGTGGCCGGGGGTGTCGATGATGTTGAAGCGGTACTTCGGCGAATTGGTCGAAACGCCGTCCTCGGTACGCTCCCAGAAGGTGGTCGTCGCCGCCGAGGTGATGGTGATGCCCCGCTCCTGCTCCTGCTCCATCCAGTCCATGGTCGCAGCGCCATCGTGCACTTCGCCGATCTTGTGCGACTTGCCGGTGTAATACAGGATCCGCTCGGTCGTCGTCGTCTTCCCGGCGTCGATATGCGCCATGATGCCGAAGTTGCGGTAATGGTCGAGGGGATATTCGCGGGCCATCATCGGGTTCCTAAAGTTCGCCGTTACCAGCGGTAATGGCTGAACGCCTTGTTGGCGTCGGCCATCTTATGAGTGTCTTCGCGCTTCTTCACGGCGGTGCCGCGCATGTTGGCGGCGTCGAGCAGCTCGCCCGCCAGGCGCTCTTCCATCGTGTGCTCGTTGCGCGCGCGGCTGGCCTTGATCAGCCAGCGGATCGCCAGCGCCTCGCGGCGCTCCGGACGCACTTCGACGGGGACCTGGTAGGTCGCGCCGCCGACGCGGCGCGAGCGGACCTCGACCGACGGCTTGATGTTGTCGAGGGCCTCGTGGAAGACCTCGATCGGCTCGCGGCGCAGCTTCTGCTGCACGCGCTCCATCGCGCCGTAGACGATGCCTTCCGCGACCGACTTCTTGCCGTCGTGCATCAGGTTGTTCATGAACTTCGTCAGGACCTTGTCGCCATACTTGGCGTCCGGCAGAACTTCGCGCTTCTCGGCGCTGTGACGTCGCGACATCTCGAACTCTCCTTATTTCGGCCGCTTCGCGCCGTACTTGGACCGGCGCTGGCGACGGTTCTTGACGCCCTGGGTGTCGAGCACGCCGCGCAGGATGTGGTAGCGCACGCCCGGAAGGTCCTTCACACGACCACCGCGGATCAGAACGACCGAGTGCTCCTGGAGGTTGTGGCTCTCGCCGGGGATGTAGCTGATGACTTCGAAGCCGTTGGTCAGGCGAACCTTCGCAACCTTGCGCATCGCCGAGTTCGGCTTCTTCGGCGTCGTGGTGTAGACGCGGGTGCAGACGCCGCGCTTCTGCGGGCTGCCCTGCAGATGCATCGACTTCGACCGCGTCACTCTGGGCTGCCGCGGGTTGCGGATCAGCTGCTGGATCGTTGGCATTCGGTTCTAAACCCCGTCTAACCGTGTCTGTCGTGCGCGTTCAGCGCGTCTTCTGTTACGCAGGCCCCTCGCACCGTTGTGCGAAATGCCAAAAGTGCCGCGCTCGGACCCGCTTTTCGAATCCGACGCGGCGAATTTCCAGAGGACTGGGGCATCGCGCCCGAGTCATGACCGCCCAAAACTGATGTTTCGAAGGGAGCGAGCCCCCTTCAGAGCGGGCGGAAACTAGTCTTAAAGGCCGATGAATGTCAACCGTGAACCGGCCTCGCCCGGCCAGGTCGCCGGAATGGGCGCAGGCCGCTGATATCATGGCATAAAGCGCCCCACGCCGGGCGGCGCCGGCCGATTCCGCCGCCCGGGCCTAGCGGCGCGGGGCCCGGCGCTCCCCAGATTCGTCGGGCGCGATGACGGGGGAGGTCACCGCGCCGCGGGCTCCCCCTCACCCGCCTCCCCGGCCCGGCCCTCGAGCGCGAGGAGCCCGACCCCGAGCGTCATCGCCTGCGCCGCGAGCGGGAAGGCGAGGAAGGCCCAGGGCACGCCGCCCGCCATGCCGAGCAGCGCCCAGCCGCCATGCCCGGCCGACCAGAGGAACCAGGGAAGCGGCGGCTCGCGTCCCGGCTCGCGATAGGCCGCGGCGAGCGCCGGCCAATGCGCGGCGAGCGCTGCTGCGGCGGTCATGGCCGCGAAGACCGGACCGAATTCGGCCTCGATCCCCAGCGTGTCCGCGGGCGCCACGAGCAGCGCCCCCCAGAGCATGAGCCCGAGCGCGGTGCCGGCGGCGCGCCATTCGCGGGCGGCGCCGGCGCCCGCGACCAGCGGCAGGGCGGCGGCCGCCGCCGCGACCAGCGCGGGCGCGACCAGCGGCGCGGGCAGGCCGAGGCGCGACTGCAGCGCCGCGAAGAGGAGCGCCGCGAGCGGGATCGGCGCGAGCCGCCCCCGCGCCGCCGGCGGGGCCCCGAGGTAGAGCGCCGCCGCCAGCACCTGCGGCGCGACGATCGCCGCCCCGAACCAGAGCCCGACGCCCGACCCGAGCGGCCCGGCCACTCCCTGCCCATCCCACATGGTGCTTCCCCCCTGCCTGATGCGAATCGTCTAGCGCCGGCCCCGTGACCACCGCGTGACTCCCGCGATCACGGGAGGGCCGGGCGCCCGGCCCGGGTCCCCCCTGAGCGCCGCTCCTTGCGTTTGACGTGATTTCCTCCTAAATGCGGCGCGCATCGAAAAACGGCTCCGCCCCCGCGCGGCCGCCGCGACAGCAGGAAAAGGCGAGATGGCGAAGGCAAAGTTTGAGCGGACGAAGCCGCATGTGAACATCGGCACGATCGGTCACGTCGACCACGGGAAGACGTCGCTGACGGCCGCGATCACAAGTATTTCGGCGAATTCAAGGCCTATGACCAGATCGACGCGGCGCCGGAAGAGCGCGCGCGCGGCATCACGATCTCGACGGCGCATGTCGAGTACGAGACCGAGAACCGGCACTACGCGCACGTCGACTGCCCCGGCCACGCCGACTATGTGAAGAACATGATCACCGGCGCGGCGCAGATGGACGGCGCGATCCTGGTCGTGTCGGCCGCCGACGGCCCGATGCCGCAGACCCGCGAGCACATCCTGCTCGCCAAGCAGGTCGGCGTGCCCTCGATGGTGGTGTTCCTCAACAAGGTCGACCAGGTCGACGACGAGGAGCTGCTCGAGCTCGTCGAGATGGAGGTGCGCGAGCTGCTGACCTCCTACGACTTCCCCGGCGACGACATCCCGATCATCAAGGGCTCGGCGCTGGCCGCGCTCGAGGATTCGAACAAGGAGATCGGCGAGGACGCGGTGCGCGCGCTGATGGCGGCCGTGGACGAGTACATCCCGACCCCGGAGCGTCCGATCGACCAGCCGTTCCTGATGCCGGTCGAGGACGTGTTCTCGATCTCGGGCCGCGGCACCGTCGCCACCGGCCGTGTCGAGCGCGGCATCGTCAAGGTCGGCGAGGAGATCGAGATCGTTGGCATCCGTCCGTCGAAGAAGACCACCTGCACCGGCGTCGAGATGTTCCGCAAGCTGCTCGACCAGGGCCAGGCCGGTGACAACGTCGGCCTGCTGCTGCGCGGCGTCGACCGCGAGGGCATCGAGCGCGGCCAGGTCCTCTGCAAGCCGGGCTCGGTCAAGCCGCACACCAAGTTCGAGGCCGAGGCCTACATCCTGACCAAGGAGGAGGGTGGCCGTCATACGCCGTTCTTCGCCAACTACCGGCCGCAGTTCTACTTCCGCACCACGGACGTCACCGGAACCGTCGCCCTGCCCTCGGGCACCGAGATGGTCATGCCCGGCGACAACCTGAAGTTCGAGGTCACCCTGATCTCGCCCATCGCCATGGAAGAAAAGCTTCGCTTCGCAATCCGCGAAGGCGGACGCACCGTCGGCGCCGGCGTCGTCTCCAAGATCATCGAGTAATC
>QFPW01000037.1 GCA_003241785.1 Rhodovulum sulfidophilum
AGAACGGAGCACTCGATCATCTCAATGGCTGATCACCAGACCGCGAAACTGGGGAATTTTGCGCGCCCCAAAATGGGGAGATTCCGAGGGCCGTTGACAACCACCGATCGCGGCGCGGGCGCGCTCAACGACTACGCCCGCACCAACGATCCCTTCACCAAGGTCGGCAAGCAGCAGATCGCCGTGGACGTCTCCAGCGTCATCCGCGCTTCGCCAGACAGTTTCCGCGTCGCCTGGACGGAACGGCATTTCGAGAACGGCCAGCTTTCCGGCACGGAGCGCTGGACCGCGATCCTGACTATTGCCGTTCAGCCGCCGCGCGACGCGGAACGGCTGAAAGCCAATCCGCTCGGTATCTATGTCAACGCCATCAACTGGTCGCGGGAGATGGGCCAATGAATCGCGCAATCCGCAAACCCGCAATCGCGGCTGCGATGCTCTCGGCGACCATGCTCGCCGGCTGCGCCTCCACAAAGCCGCCGCAGATCAGCTACGACAATAGCGTGCCGCCGCTGCCGGCCATTCCCGCAGCGGTGACGGACGAGCGGCTGAAGCCGCTGCATGTTCCTCCGGCCTGGACCGTGGCGCGTGGCGGCCAGACCGCCAGCACCGCGACCGGCCGCGTCGAGAACGCCAATGCCGCCGCCCGCGTGCAGCCGCGCCGCGAAGGCTACTTCAACGCCATTCAGGTCTATCCGTGGTCGGAAGGCGCGCTCTATCAGGTCTATGCCGCACCGGGCCAGATTACGAATATCGCGCTCGAACCGGGCGAGAGCCTGACAGGCGCAGGCCCGATCGCCGCGGGCGACACCGCGCGCTGGATCATCGGCGACACCGAATCCGGCTCCGGCGTCGCCCGCCGCGTCCATGTGCTGGTGAAGCCGACGCGCGCCGACATTACCACGAACCTCGTCATCACTACCGACCGGCGCACCTACATGGTCGAGCTGCGCTCCGGCGAGAAGCCTTACATGCCCGCTGTCGCCTGGGCCTATCCGCAGCCGGCAAGCGGCGGGCGGCAGGCCACCCCGGCAACGCCGGTCATTCCGGCTGTCGCGGCGCGCAACTATCGCTATGGCCTGACCGGCAGCAGCAATCCTCCCTGGAAGCCGGTCGCCGTCTATGACGACGGCCGCCGCGTCTATGTCGAATTCCCGCGTGGCATCGTCCAAGGCGAAATGCCGCCGATCTTCGTGATCGGCCCCGAGGGCGAGGCGCAGATCGCCAATACCCGCATCTACCGACACATCCTGATCGTCGATCGCCTGTTCGGCGCGGCCGAGCTGCGCCTTGGCGCGGGCGATCGCCAGCAGACCGTCAGGATCGTTCGCACCGATGGGAGGCCGCAGTCATGAGCGAAGCCGAATCCAATGCCGCTCCGATGCGCCTGCGCGCCGAGGCACCCCGCGTCACACGGCTGTCTCGCAAGATGCTCGCCAGCGTCGCAGCCGTCGCCCTCGTCGGCATCGGTGGCGCTCTGATCTATGCGCTTCAGACGCGCACAGGCGGCGATGGCGGGGAAGAACTCTATTCCACCGCCAACCGGCAAACCGCCGACGGTCTCGCTGGTCTGCCCCGCGACTACACCGGCCCCATCCTCGGGCCGGCGCTGCCGGGCGATCTCGGCGGCCCGATCCTGTCCGCGCAGAACGCCGGCCAACCCGTTGCGCCTCCCGTCGTTCCGACGCCGGGCATCGACGAGGCGGAGCAACGCCGCCGCGCCGAGGAAGAGGCCGCGCGCCTCAGCACCGTCTTCTTCCAGTCCCGCCAGGGATCAACGGCAGCAGCCACGCCGGGAGCCATGCCCGGCCTTGCAGGGTTCGACCCCGGCAACGCCGCGGCGGGGCAATCAACCGCTCAGGACAGGCAGCTTGCCTTCCTCAATGCGGCGGCCGACCGGCGCACCGTGACGCCCGATCGCGTGACGCTGCCGGCATCGCCATTCGTGCTTCAGGCCGGCGCGGTCATCTCGGCCGCGCTCATCACCGGCATCCGTTCCGATCTTCCCGGCCAGATCACGGCTCAGGTCACGGAGAACATCTATGACAGCCCGACGGGCAGCATTCTGCTTGTGCCGCAGGGAACGCGGCTGATCGGCCAGTACGACAACAGCGTCCAGTTCGGACAGCGCCGTGTGCTGCTCGTCTGGAATCGCCTCATTATGCCGAATGGCCGCTCGATCGTTCTCGAGCGCCAGCCGGGCGCGGACACTCAAGGCTATGCCGGCCTGGAGGATGGTGTCGATTATCATTGGTGGGATCTCGCCAAGGCCGCCGCGCTGTCGACCTTGCTCGGCGTCGGCGCGGAACTCGCCACCGACGACAATGATCGCCTGATCCGCGCCATCCGCGACGGTGCTCAGGACACGGTCAATCAGGCCGGTCAACAGATCGTCCAGCGCCAGTTGCAGGTTGCCCCGACACTGACCATCCGGCCGGGTTTCCCGGTGCGCGTCATCGTCACCAAGGATTTGGTGGTCGAACCCTACAGGAGCTGACCATGACCAAGCTGAAACTCGGCCCCATCGCCGACGACAAACCCGTCAAGATCACGGTGGAGCTGCCCGCTGCCCTCCATCGTGACCTCGCCGAATATGGCCGTATCCTCGCTGATGGCGCCACGCCGATTGAGCCGGCCAAGCTCATCGTGCCGATGCTCGAACGCTTCGTCTCGACCGACCGCGGCTTCGCCAAGGCCCGACGCACAACGGGCTGACCGCTTCTATCGGTAATGTCTTCAGGGGCGTTAAGCGCCGCATCTTTTGTGGCGATTTACGCCCCTATTTACTGCATTGTAGGGAATGTCGGATTGGGCGGGGTGCCGCCAGCACGTCAGCGTGAATCCGGCACGCTACCGGCCGGCGATCTTTCGCCATGGTTCGCCATACGCCGGGAATGAAGCCAAGTCGCTGGCCCGGCCGAGTTCAACGAACGAGGTTTGGCATGAACAGATTGAATGGCGGGATCGCACGCGGCAGGGCTAAATCATGAGCCAGTCGCCGCCCCCTCTCAGCAAGCGCACCATCCGCAGGGACCAGCTTCGCGAGATCGTCCCCCTGGCCGACACCACCATCTACGACATGGAGCAGCGCGGCGAGTTTCCGCAGCGCTTCTACCTGACCTCTCGGACGGTCGTGTGGGATCTCGCCGAAGTGGAGGCTTGGCTCGAAGAACGACGCCGAGCCTCCAGAGCGAATACGGCCAAGCGTGCGCCGGCACCCGACGTCACGCTCAGGAAGACCCGTCCGGTCAAAGGCTAGGCTCCGGGGCTAGGAGGTCCATGGAAGCCGGATAGAGCGTCGGGGTGTATTTCTGGCCGCTCACCCATGCGTCAATCAGATTGCCCCATTCCTGCATCATGTGCCGGCGCTGGTGCTCATACTCGGCCTTGTTATAGACGCCGCGCGAAGAACGCCCGTCCTCGTGCGCCAGGCACTTCTCGATCCAGTCGCTGTTGAAACCCAGCTCGTTGAGCAGCGTCGATCCCGTACGGCGAAGATCATGCACGGTGAACGGCTCCAACGGCAGTCCCGCCTTCTTGGCTTGTACGACGACCGCCGTGGTGACGCGGTTGAAGGTCGCGCGCGACATCGGCGCATCAGCGTCGTAGCGCGAGGGCAGCAGGTAGCGCGAATTGCCCGCACAGGTCTTGAGCGCAACGAGGATGTCGAGCGACTGTTCGCACAGATAGACGTTGTGCGGCTTGGAGCGCTTCATCCGCTCCTTCGGGATCGACCACACCGCATTCTCGAAGTCGACCTCATCCCACACCGCGTCCTGCAACTCGCTCTTGCGGACCATCGTGAGCAGGATCAGCTTCAGACCTAGCCGAATTGTGGGCAGCGTCGCCACATGCTCTAGCTGGCCGAGCATAACTCGAATTTCAGCGGGCGAAAGCGAGCGGTCCTTGGGAACGAATGTCGCGATCGACGCCGGCCCGACCTCTTCGGCGGGGTTCGGCACCTTCTCCCCGTGCAGCTTCGCGAAGGCGAAGACCAGCTTCACAATGTCCCGGACATGGACCGCCGTGGCCGGCGCTCCCCGCTTCTTCACTTTGTCGCACATCGCCCGAAGATCTTCGGGCGTGATTTCCGTCAGCAACCGATTGCGGAACGTCGGCAGGATATCGCGCTCGTAGATCGAGCGACGCATCGCGCGGGTGCTGTCGGCCATCCGGTGCTCTTGCAGCCAGCGTTCGGCAAACTCGCTGAAGCTCTTGGCTTCCTTGATGCGACGCTTTTCGCGCTGCTTCTCCTGGGCGGGCGACCGTCCTTCCTGAATTGCGCGCTGCGCGTCGATCAGCTTCTCCCGCGCACGCGCAAGTGACAGGCCGGCAGCCCCATAGCGGCCGAGGGTCAAGGTCTCGCGCCGGCCGTTCATACGGTAGTCGTAACGAAACACGATCGACCCCGCCGGCTGCACGACGACATACATACCGTCACGATCCGCGACCTTGTATAATTTATCCTTTGGTTTCAGCGCTTTGATAGCGGCGTCCGTCAGCATTGAGCCCTCCAAAAACGTTCAAAAAACGCGAGAGAGCCACCCGATATACCGTCAGGCCGAAATCGGCCTCCATGAACTGCATTTTTCCTTTTATTATCAAAGGAGTAATGCCTAGAAAAATACCGTCACAAGCTCTCTAAGCCGTGACGGTATATGCAATTTGCAGATTTCACAAGAGTCGCCATACCGTCAGCTATACCGTCAAGCGAGAGGCTCGCCCCGCGATAGACGGCGATAGACAGCGGAGCTTTTATTGTTGTTTTTCAGCGGCTTATATAGAGATGCAGCGTAAAATCGGCGGCGTTCGGAAGGGCCCGAATCATTCCCACTCGATCGTGCCGGGGGGCTTCGAGGTATAGTCGTAGGTGACGCGGTTGATGCCCTTCACCTCGTTGATGATCCGGGTCGCGGTCTCGCCGAGGAAGGAATGGTCGAACGGATAATAATCCGCCGTCATGCCGTCGACGCTCGTCACCGCGCGGAGCGCGCAGACGTAGTCGTAGGTGCGGCCGTCGCCCATCACGCCGACGGTGCGGACCGGGAGCAGCACCGCGAAGGCCTGCCAGATCGCGTCGTAGAGGCCGTGCCTGCGGATCTGGTCGAGATAGACCGCGTCGGCCTTGCGCAGGATCTCGAGCTTGTCGCGGGTGATCCCGCCCGGGCAGCGGATCGCGAGGCCGGGCCCGGGGAAGGGGTGGCGGCCGACGAAGCTCTCGGGCAGGCCGAGCTCGCGGCCGAGCGCGCGGACCTCGTCCTTGAAGAGCTCGCGCAAGGGCTCGACCAGCTTGAGGTTCATCCGCTCGGGCAGGCCGCCGACGTTGTGGTGGCTCTTGATCGTCACGCTCGGCCCGCCGGTGAAGCTGACGCTCTCGATCACGTCCGGGTAGAGCGTGCCCTGGGCGAGGAATTTCGCGTCCCCGACCTGCTTGGCGTATTTGTCGAAGACCTCGATGAAGAGGCGGCCGATCGTCTTGCGCTTGGTCTCGGGGTCCGCCTCGCCTTCGAGCGCGTCGATGAAGAGGTCGCTCTCGTCGGCGTGGATCAGCGGGATGTTGTAGTGGTCGCGGAAGAGCGTCACGACTTCCTCGGCCTCGCCCATCCGCATCAGGCCGGTGTCGACGAAGACGCAGGTGAGCTGGTCGCCGATCGCCTCGTGGATCAGCACGGCCGCCACCGAGGAATCCACCCCGCCGGAGAGGCCGCAGATCACCTTGGAATCGCCGACCTGGGCGCGGATCGCCTCGATCGCCTGCTCCTTGTAGGTCGCCATGGTCCAGTCGCCGGTGAAGCCAGCGAGATCGGTGAAGTTCCGCAGGATCCGCGCGCCATTGACGGTGTGGTGCACCTCCGGGTGGAACTGCACCGCGTAGAAGTGGCGCGACGGATCGGTGGTGATCGCATAGGGCGCGTTCGGGCTTTCGCCGATCACCGAGAAGCCGGGGGCGAGCGCGGTGACGCGGTCGCCGTGGCTCATCCAGACTTCCTCGCGGCCCGTGGTGAAGAGGCCGGTGAAGAGCGGGTCTTGCGTCTCGGTCGGGGTGACATAGGCGCGGCCGAATTCGGCGTGGTGGCCGGCTTCGACGCGGCCGCCGAGCTGCTGCATCATCACCTGCTGGCCGTAGCAGATGCCGAGCACCGGGACGCCGAGGGTGAAGATCTCGGGCGTGGCGCGGGGGCTGTCCGCCTCGGTGACGGAGGCCGGGCCGCCGGACAGGATCACCGCCCGGGGGTCGAATTCGGCGAGGAAGGCCGCGTCGACCTTCTGGAACGGGTGGATTTCGCAGTAGATCCGCGCCTCGCGCAACCGGCGCGCGATGAGCTGGGTCACCTGACTGCCGAAGTCGACGATGAGCAGGCGCTGATGGTCGGGGGCGGGTGCTATCTCTGTCATGGACGGTGATTAATGCGCGTCCCGGCGCCGCGCAAGAGGGCGGCCGGAGTGATGTCGCGCGGCCGCAGGAGCTCCCGGATCAGGCCTGGGGCAGCGGGAAGGACTGGGCGATCCGCGCCGCCTCCCGCGCGAGCCAGGCGCGGACGGCGGCGGGGTCCGCGGCGCGGTAGCGCGCGGCGCTGTCGCCGGGGCCGACCTTGACGCCGAAGCCGCCGAGCGTGGTGGCGGCGCGCATCGCGTCCTCGTCGGTGGTGTCGTCGCCGATCATGACCGGGCGGCGGCCGGCGAAGGGCGGGCGGGCGGCGAGGCCTTCCAGCGCGCGGCCCTTGTTGGCGACGCCGGGCTTGACCTCGACCACCATATGGCCGGACTGCGCGACATGGCCGGGGGCCGCGGCGGCGGCGGCCTCGGCGGCCGCGATCAGCGCCGCGCCGGCCCCGGGCGCGGCGCGGTAGTGCAGCGCGAGGATCGGCCCCTTCACCTCGACGCGGGCGCCGGGGAAGGCGGCGACCTCGGCGCGCAGCCGCGCCAGCATCGCCGGATCGGGATCGGCCGCCGCGGCCGCCGGCGCCGCGCCGGGCGGCGCGATCTCCAGTCCGTGCCCGCCGGCGCGCCAGAGCCCGCGCGGCGCGCGGGCGTCGAGATCGCGGATGTCGCGGCCGCTGATCAGCACCACGGCGCCCGCGAGCGCCTCCGCCAGGGCTTCGAGCGCGGCGACCGTCGCGGGATCGAGCCGGACCGCGTCCGGGTCGTCGCGCAACTCGGCGAGCGTGCCGTCGAGATCGAGGAAAAGCGCGTCGCCCGGATCCAGGCGCAGCGCGGCGAGGTCCGGCATCACGCTCCCCGCGCCTCGAGCGCCTTGAGGAAGCTGCGCCGCCACCAGGCGATGTCGTATTCGCGCACGCCCTGGATCAGCGCGTCCCACCGGGCGCGCCGCTCGTCGAGCGGCATCAGCAGGCCGCGGTGGATCGCGTCGGCCATCGCGGCGGTGTCGTGCGGATTGACGAGCAGCGCGTCAGGCATCTGCTCGGCGGCGCCGGCGAATTCCGAGAGGATGAGCACGCCCGGATCCTCGGGGTCCTGGGCCGCGATGAATTCCTTCGCGACGAGGTTCATCCCGTCGTAGAGCGGCGTCACTAGCGCCACGCGGGCGATCCGGTAGAGCCCGGCCAGCACCTCGCGCGAATAGCCGCGCGCGAGGTAGCGGATCGGCACCCAGTCGAGGTCGCCGTAGTCGGCGTTGATCCGGCCGACCAGCCCGTCGAGCTCGACGCGGAGCGCCTGGTAGGCGTCGACCGCCTCGCGCGAGGGCGGGGCGATCTGGACGAAGCTCACCGTGCCGCGCAGGTCGGGATTGTCGTCGAGCATCCGGCCGAAGGCGGCCATGCGCTGCGGCAGGCCCTTGGAATAGTCCATCCGGTCGACGCCGAAGACGAGGGCGCGGTTCTCGATGATCCGGCCGATCCGGTCGACCGCGCCCTGTCCCTCGGGGCTGGCGGCGAGCCGGGCGAAATCGTCCGGGTCGATGCCGATCGAGAAGGTCTCGGCGCGCAGCGTCCGGTCGAAGACGGTGATCGTGCCATCCTCGTTCGGCACGCCGCCGCATTGTTCGGTGAGATAGCGGCGGAAATTGGCGGTGTCCCGGTCGGTCTGGAAGCCGACCAGGTCGAAGGCGCAGAGCCCGCGCGCGAGCCGCTGGTGCTGCGGAAGCGAGGTGAAAACCTCGGGGGCGGGGAAGGGGATGTGCAGGAAGAAGCCCATCAGACCGTCCCAGCCGCTGGCCCGCATCTCCGCGCCCATCAGCAGGAAATGGTAGTCGTGGACCCAGACCACGTCCTCGGGCCGCGTCAGCTGGGCGAGGAGCCGGCCGAAGCGGCGGTTGACCCCCTCGTAGGCGGCGAAATCGGCCTCGTCGAAATGCGCGAGGTCGGTGCGGTAGTGGAAGACTGGCCAGAGCGCGCGGTTGGAGTAGCCGAGATAGAAGCCGTCGTACTCGCCCTGGGTGAGATCGGCGAGGGCGAAGTCGATCCGGTCGTCCGCGAACAGCCGGACGCCGCGGGTCTCGCGCTCCACGACCTCGCCGGACCAGCCGAACCAGACTCCGCCCCGTTCGGTCAGGGCGTCGGAAAGCGCGACCGCGAGGCCACCCGCGCGCGGCTCTCCCGGAGCGGCGGTGCGGTTCGAAGCGACGATCAATCTGCGTGTCATTGTTGGCAACAGATAGCATCAACCGGCCGAAGGCAAGCAATCACGGGATGAATGCATATCGCAATGCGATAATACGACCTGGGCGCGACCTGGCGTCGCGGTCGACCTTCGCAGCGCGTTTTCTCGCCGGATTTCGGGCATCTCGCCCTTGCCCGCGTGGCCCCAAGCTGAAATTAATCCAGCCATGGTCCAGAGCAACCTCCTGCTGATCCTGCTGATCCTGCCCTTCGTCGGTTGCGTCGTCGCCGCGACCTCTCCCGCGAACCTGCGCAACGCCGAGGTCTGGTTCTCGGCCGCCGTGAGCGCGGTCGGCCTCGGCATTCTCGCCGCGCTCTACCCCCTGGTCGAGAACGGCGGGGTGGTGCGCAAATCGGCGCGCTGGATGCCGACCTTCGGGCTGGATTTCTCGCTCAGGATCGACGGTTTCGCCTGGATCTTCCTCGTCCTGATCTTCGGGATCGGCCTGCTCGTCGTGCTCTACGCGCGGTACTATCTCTCGCCGCGCGATCCGGCCCCGAGGTTTTTCGCCTCGCTGCTCGCCTTCATGGGGGCGATGACCGGCGTGGTGATGTCGGGCAATCTCATCCTGCTGATCGTCTTCTGGGAGCTGACGAGCCTCACCTCCTTCCTGCTGATCGGCTACTGGCACCAGAACGCCGCGGCGCGCGACGGCGCGCGGATGTCACTGATCGTCACCGGCGCGGGCGGGCTCTGCCTGCTCGCCGGCGTGCTGATCATGGGTCATATCGTCGGCAGCTACGATCTCGACGTGGTGCTGTCCTCGGGCGACGCGATCCGCGCGCATCCGCTCTACGAGACCGTTCTGATCCTGGTGATGCTCGGCGCCTTCACCAAATCGGCGCAGTTCCCGTTCCATTTCTGGCTGCCGCATGCGATGGCCGCGCCGACGCCGATCTCCTCCTACCTGCATTCCGCGACCATGGTGAAGGCGGGAGTCTTCCTGCTCATCCGCTTCGCGCCGATCCTGAACGGCACCGACGCCTGGTTCTGGGTGGTGGGCGGCGTCGGGATGGCCACGCTGCTGCTCGGCGCCTTCTTCGCCTTCTTCCAGCACGACCTGAAAGGGCTGCTCGCCTATTCGACGATCAGCCATCTCGGGCTCATCACCGCGCTCGCGGGGATCGGCACGCCCGAGGCGATCGTCGCGGCGACCTTCCACATCATCAACCACGCGGTCTTCAAGGCCTCGCTCTTCATGGCGGCGGGGATCATCGACCACGAGACCGGCACGCGCGACATGCGCAAGCTCGGCGGGCTCTGGCGCAAGATGCCCTATACGGCGACGCTCGCGATCGTCGCCTCGGCCTCGATGGCGGGCGTGCCGCTGCTGAACGGGTTCCTGTCCAAGGAGATGTTCTTCGCCGCGACGATCGAGCAGCACGACAACTCGATCTTCGACCGCGGCATGCCCTGGGTCGCGCTGATCGCGAGCACGCTCGCGGTCGCCTATTCGCTGCGCTTCATCGTCTCGGTCTTCTTCGGCCCGCTCTCGCCCGACATGCCGAAGGATCCGCACGAGCCGCCGCGCTGGATGCGCTTCCCGATCGAGATCCTGGTCGCGATCTGCCTTCTGGTCGGGATCGCCCCCGCCGCGACGATCGCGCCCTATCTCAAGACCGCCGTGATCGCGGTGCTGGGCGCCGCGACGCCCTACTACAGCCTCGCGCTGTGGCACGGGGTGAACGAGCCGCTGATCATGAGCATGATCGCGCTCGCCGGCGGCGCGCTCATCTACGCGGCGCTGGCGAAGCCGGTCGCGCGCGGGCCCGAGGGGCCGCCGGTCATCCGGCGTCTCGAGGGGCAGCGGATCTTCGAGCGGATGCTGCTCGCGCTCTCGTGGAAATGGACGCGCGCGCTGCACCGGGTGCTCGGGACCGAGCGGCTGCAGGTGCAGCTCCGGATCCTGGTGCTGGTCGCGGCGGGCATCGCCACCGCCACGCTGCTGCGCGACCGGCCGGTCTGGCCCAGGCCCTCGTTCGCCGACTTCGACCTGCTCTTCGCGCTGATCTGGCTGATCGGCGCGGCCTGCGCGATCGGCGCGGCCTATCAGGCGAAGTACCACCGGTTCGCCGCGCTGGTCCTGCTCGGTGGCGCCGGCACGGTGACCTGTGTCACCTTCGCCTGGTTCTCGGCTCCCGATCTCGCCGTGACGCAGCTCCTGGTCGAGATCGTGACGACCGTGCTCCTGCTCCTCGGGCTGCGCTGGCTGCCGCAGCGGCGGGCGGAGATCGCGCGCGACGTCGAGCTCAAGGCGCGGCTGCGCCGCTTCGTCGATCTCCTGATCGCGATCTTCTGCGGCGCGGGGGTCGCGGCGCTCTCCTACACGGTGATGACGACGCCGCTCGACCGCGAGATCGCGACCTATTTCCTCGAGCACGCCTACAGCCTCGGCGGCGGCACCAACGTGGTGAACGTGATCCTGGTCGACTTCCGCGGCTTCGACACCTTCGGCGAGATCACCGTGCTCGGCATCGTCGGCCTGACCGTCTTCGCGCTGCTGCGCCGGTTCCGCCCGGCGAACGAAAGCGCCGACATACCCGAGCAGCAGCGGATCCAGCGCGACTACGAGGATTCGGCCGAGCATCGCCGCCGGGGCGAGCTGCTGCGCGACTACATGTTCGTGCCCTCGGTCATCATGCGCTGGATGTTCCCGGTGACGATCGTGATCGCCGCCTATCTCTTCCTGCGCGGGCATGACCTGCCGGGCGGCGGCTTCGCGGCGGGCATCACGCTCGCGATCGGCTTCCTGCTGCAGTATCTCGGCGCGGACGCGCGCTGGGTCGAGGACCGGCTCCGGATCCTGCCCATCCGCTGGATCGGCTTCGGCCTGCTGATCGCGGCGGCGACCGGGCTCGGGTCCTGGATGTTCGGCTTTCCGTTCCTGACCGCGCACGCGCGCTACGTGAACATCCCGTTCGTCGGCGACGTGCCCTTCGCGACGGCGCTGCTGTTCGACTTCGGCGTCTTCATCCTCGTCGTCGGCGCCACCGTGCTGATGCTGATCGCGATCGCGCACCAGTCGCTGCGCACCAAGCGTGGCGCGCCGAGCGAGGAGAGCGCGGCCGAGGAGGCCGAGGACGAACCCGATCTCTGGCAGGGAGGCGCCTGAGATGGAGCTCGTCCTCTCGATGGCGATCGGGACCCTCGTGGCCTCCGGGGTCTGGCTTCTGCTCCGGCCGCGCACCTACCAGGTGATCGTCGGGCTCGCGCTGCTCGCGCACGGGGTCAATCTGTTCATCTTCTCGATGGGAAGGCTGCGGACCGGGGCGAGCCCGATCCTTGACAAGGTGGGGCCGATCTCGCCCGAGGCCTATACCGATCCCGTGCCGCAGGCGCTGGTGCTGACCGCGATCGTGATCAGCTTCGCGACCACGGCGCTGTTTCTCGTCGTGCTCATCGCGTCGCGCGGCTTCACCGACACCGACCACGTCGACGGGAAGGAGAGCGAGTGATGCTGGCCCCCGAGCATCTCATCATCGCGCCCATCCTGATCCCGCTGATCGCGGGCGCGATCATGCTGTTCTACGAGGACCGGCAGCGCCGGGCCAAGCGGGTGATCTCCTTCATCGCGATCGGCGCGCTCGGCGTCGTCGCGCACGACCTCATGAATCTCGCCGAATCGGGCGGCGAGGCGGGGACGATCGGGGTCTACCTGCTCGGCAACTGGCCGCCGCCCTTCGCGATCGTGCTGGTGCTCGACCGGCTCTCGGCGATGATGCTGCTCCTCACGGCGGTGCTCGCGCTGGCGTCGATGGTCTTCGCCACCGCGCGCTGGGACCGGCGGGGGCAGCACTTCCACAGCCTCTTCATGTTCCTCTTGATGGGGCTGAACGGGGCCTTCCTGACCGGGGACCTCTTCAACCTCTTCGTCTTCTTCGAGGTGATGCTCGCGGCCTCCTACGGGCTCGCGCTGCACGGGTCCGAAGCGCTCAGGGTGCGGGCGAGCCTGCATTACATCGCGATCAATCTCGCGGCCTCCCTCCTGTTCCTGATCGGCGTCAGCCTGATCTACGGCGTCACCGGCACGCTCAACATGGCCGATCTCGCGGCGCGGATTCCCGAGCTCGCGGCGGAGGACCGGCCGATGCTGAAGGTGGGCGCGGCGATCCTCGGCGTCGCCTTCCTCGTGAAGGCCGCGATGTGGCCGCTCTGCTTCTGGCTGCCGATCACCTATCTCGCGGCGGCGCCGCCGGTGGCCGCGATCTTCGCGATCATGAGCAAGGTCGGGATCTACGTGATCCTGCGCGTCACCTCGCTCGTCGGCTGGCACGGCGGCGCGGACGCCGGGCTCGGCGCGGAATTCCTCGTCGCCGGCGGCTACGCCACCGTGGCCTTCGGCACCTTCGGCGTCCTCGCCTCGCAGGGGCTGGGCCGGCTCGCGGGTTCCTCGGTGCTGGTCTCCTCGGGCACGCTGCTCGCGGTGATCGGGCTCTTCAACCTTGGGGGCGGCACGCAGCTGGCGGCCGCGGGGCTCTACTATCTCGTGATCTCGACGCTCGCGATCAGCGCGCTCTATCTGATGGTCGAGCTGATCGAGCGTGACGAGGGCAGCTTCGCCGCCATCTTCGCGGTGACGGCCGAGCTCTACGGCTTCAGCGAGGACGCGCTCGACGACGACGACGACGATCCGGTCGCGGGGGCCAGGCTGCCCGGGGTCTTCACGATCCTCTCGGTCTGCTACGCCTGCGTCGCGCTCCTGATCGCCGGCCTGCCGCCGCTCGCGGGGTTCATGGCCAAGTTCGCGATCCTGTCCTCGGTGTTCAATCCGGACGGTTTCGGCTTCTCGGCGCCGGCCTTCGCCTTCACCGCGCTCCTGCTCGTCTCGGGCCTCGCCGCGATGATCGCCCTCGTCAGGACCGGCATCCAGACCTTCTGGGGTCCGATCGACGAGGACGGCTCGCGCGCGGCGCTGGTCGAGCTCGCGCCGGTGATCGGGCTGATCGCACTCACGCTCTACATGACGGTGCAGGCAAGCTCGGTGATGCGCTACATGGAGGCGACGGCGCGCGCCCTCGCCGAGCCGAGCCTCTACGTCGAGACGGTGCTCGGCGCCGCGCCCTACGAGGTGCCGGAGGACGCGCCCGAGCCGCCCAGCGTCATCGAAGGCGGAGGCGCGTCATGACCCGCTATGTCCCGCATCCGATCCTGACCGCGTCGATCATCGTGATGTGGATCCTGCTCAACCGGCTCTCGGTCGGGCATCTCCTGCTCGGCGCGGCGGTGGGGATCATCGGCGGACAGGCGATGTCGGCGCTGCGCCCGCCAAAGGTCCAGCTGCGGAAATGGTGGCTGATCCCCGGGCTCATCCTGCGCGTGCTCGCCGATATCGCGGTCTCGAACTGGGCCGTCGCCGGGCAGATCCTGCGCGGCGGCGGGAGCCGCGAGCCGGGCTTCGTCGAGCTGCGGCTGCGGCTGCGCGACCCGCTCGCCCTCGCCATCCTCGCGGTGATCCTGACGAGCATGCCGGGCACCGCCTGGGTGCAGTACGACCGCGCGGGCAACCGGCTGCTCCTGCACGCGCTCGACCTCGCCGACGGGACCGACTGGGCCGCCGTTGTCCGGGACCGCTACGAGACACCGCTGCTGGAGATTTTCGAATGACGGCCGGACAGGTTCTCTTCTACGCCGTCGTCGCCGCGCAGTTCGCGCTCGTGGCGGCGATGGCCTGCGCCGCGATCCGGATGGTGATCGGCCCGCGCGCGCAGGACCGGGTGCTCGCCTTCGACGCGATCTCGGTCTGCACCATGCTGCTCTTCATCACCCAGGGGATGCGGACCGGCAACGTGTTCTTCTTCGAGGGCGCGCTCGTGATTTCCGCGCTGGCCTTCGTCGCGACCCTGGCGCTCGCAAAGTTCCTGATGCGGGGCGAGGTGATCGAATGAACGATCATTTCGCGACCCTGCCGCCCGCCGTGGCGCTGCTGATCGCGGCCCTGCTGCTGATCGGCGCGGCATTGACGCTGATCGGCGCTTGGGGCCTCCTGCGGCTGCCGACCTTCTACGAGCGGATCCACGCGCCGACGCTCGGGACGAGCTGGGGCTCCGGCGGGATCATCATCGCCTCGATGCTGCTCTTCTCGACCCTGGGCCTGCGCTTCGCCCTCCACGAGATCCTGATCGCCGTCCTCGTCACGGTGACCACCCCCGTCACGCTCATGCTGCTCGGCCGCGCCGCGCTCTACCGCGACCGGCTGGAGGACAAGCGCGGCGAGAAGCGCGAGGCCGAGAAGCCGGCGGCGGAACCCGGCCCGCCCGTTCCCTTTGACTCCGAGGCCCGAACCCGGTAGGCGCCGGGCTTGGCTCGAGGTTTCCGGGTGGCGGGTTGGGAATCGCGCCTTCGCCGGGCGAAGCGAGCTTCCATCGGGCCGCCGGCCCAGATCCTACGAGAGTTATGACCGAACAAGATATCGCCGCGCCCCTGGCCGCGGCTCTGGCAGCCAAGGGCTATGCCAGCCTCACCCCCGTCCAGCGGGCCGTTCTCGCGCCCGAGGCCGCCGGGCGGGACACGCTCGTCTCCGCGCAGACCGGTTCGGGCAAGACGGTGGCCTTCGGCCTCGCCATGGCGCCCGAGGTGCTCGCCGGCGCGGATACGCTGCCCGCGACCGAGACCCCGCCGCTCGCGCTCGCGATCGCGCCCACCCGGGAGCTGGCGCTCCAGGTCGCGCGGGAGCTCGCCTGGCTCTACGCCGAGGCGGGCGCGCGGATCGCCACCTGCGTCGGCGGCATGGACTACCGGACCGAGCGCCGCGCGCTGCAGCGCGGCGCGCATATCGTCGTCGGCACGCCGGGACGGCTGCGCGACCATATCGAGCGCGGCAGCCTCGATCTCTCGGCGCTGCGGGCCTGCGTGCTCGACGAGGCCGACGAGATGCTGGATCTCGGCTTTCGCGAGGATCTCGAGTTCATCCTGTCGGCCGCGCCCGAAGGCCGGCGCACGCTGATGTTCTCGGCGACGGTGCCGCGCGGGATCGCCGATCTCGCCAAGACCTTCCAGAAGGACGCGCTGCGCATCGAGACCGCAGGCGAGGCGCGCCAGCACGTCGACATCTCCTATCAGGCGCTGAGCGTGACGGCGCGCGACCGCGACCACGCGATCTTCAACCTGCTGCGCTATCACGACGCGCCGGCCGCGATCGTCTTCTGCAAGACGCGGGCCAATGTGAGCCACCTGCTGGCGCGGATGAGCAACCGCGGCTTCCAGGTCGTGGCGCTGTCGGGCGAGCTCAGCCAGGCCGAGCGGACGCATGCGCTGCAGGCGTTGCGCGACGGCCGGGCGCGGGTCTGCATCGCGACCGACGTCGCGGCGCGCGGCATCGACCTGCCTGGGCTCGACCTCGTGATCCACGCCGACCTGCCGACCAACCCCGAGACGCTGCTGCACCGCTCCGGGCGCACCGGCCGGGCCGGGGCGAAGGGCGTCTCGGCGCTGATCGTCACGCCGGCCGAGTTCAAGAAGGCGCAGCGGCTGCTGCGCGGGGCGAAGGTGGTGGCCGAATGGGGCGCCGCGCCCTCGGCGGAGGCGGTCCAGGCCCGCGACGACGCGCGCATCCTCGAGCATCCCGCGCTCGCCGAGGCGCCGGGCGACGTCGCCGAGCTGGCGGCGGCGCTGCTCGATCGGTTCGGGGCCGAGCAGGTCGCGGCGGCCTTCATCCGCCTGTGGCGCGAAGGGCATTCGGCGCCCGAGGAGCTCGCCGAGCCCGAAGCCCCGGGGGCGCCCGCCGCGCGCCGCCCGCGCGACGACTTCGGCGATTCGGTCTGGTTCGCGCTGTCGGTCGGCCGGTCGGGCCGGGCCGAGCCGCGCTGGCTCCTGCCGAAGATCTGCGAGGCGGGGGGGATCACGCGCGATTCCATCGGCGCGATCCGGATCAACGAGGACGAGAGCTTCGTCCAGATCGCGAAGGCGGCGGCCGGGGCGTTCGGCGAAGGGGTCGAGTTCGACCGCGGCCTCGTCATGCGCCGCGTCGAGGGCGAGCCGGTGCTGGAGCGCCGTGCGCCGGCGCCGCGTCGCGTGCCGCGCAGGGCGGAGCAGGGCGAGGGCGGCGGGTTCGATCCGGCACGCGACGCCGAACGGTCCGCGGCGATGCCGGCGCGGGCCCCGGCCGGGGAACGCAAGGCGCGCTGGCAGGCCGAGGCGCGCGCCGACCGGACCGGCGACGCGCCGGCCGCGAAGGGCGCGGGCGCGAAGCCGGGCAAAGGACCCCGCAAGTCCGAGGGCGGCAAGCCGGGCTGGCGGGGACCGGAGGCGTCCGGCGCCGCGGGAAAGCCGAAAGGCAAGCCGCGCCCCCCGCGCGGCTGAGCGCGGGGCCGCGCGCCGGTCGGGAAATCGTGGCGCGCGGCGGCCCCGCGCGCTAGGCCTTGCGCGGGCCCGGACCGCGGGCGCGATACGAGGAGGCGGGCGGCGTGCATCGGATCTGGAAGCGCATGGAGGAGTATTCCCTCCTGCTGGTGCTCGGCGCGGCGCTCGCGCTGGTGTGGGGCAATC
>QFPW01000063.1 GCA_003241785.1 Rhodovulum sulfidophilum
GGTCAGCGCACAGGCTATGTGGGCGATCGCCGCCGCATCTGGGTGGTGGACAACGAAGAGGCCGACCGAGGCCTGCTGGTGCGCATCCTGGAGCCGCTGGGCTTCGAGGTGACGCCGTTCGCCTCTGGCGTGGATTGCCTAGCCGGCCTGCGCGTGTGCCCGCCCGCGCAGCAGCCGCACGCGGTGTTCATGGACCTGGCCATGCCGGGGCTGGATGGTTGGGCCAGCTTGCATGCCATCCGCAGCGAAGGCCTGAGCGAGGCACCTGCCGCCATCGTGTCGGCCAACGCCTTCGACAAGGCGCTGGAGAACGATGTGGGCATTGCGCCGGAGGATTTCATCGTCAAGCCGGTGCGGGTGGCGGAGCTGCTGGATTGGCTGGGGCGGCGCCTGTCGCTGCAGTGGATCGAGACGGAGCGCGCCTCTACTGCCGAGGCGGCGCTGCCATCGTCACCTTCTGGCCAGGGGGGTGATGACGCACCGAAAGCCCTGCCATCGATCGATGTGCTGCGCACGTTGGAGGACCAGGTCCACGCCGGCTACATCCGCGGCGTGCACAAGGTGCTGGACCAGATCGCTGCGGCTGAGCCGCAATGCGAGCCCTTCGTGCAGCGCCTGCGCGCCATGGCCAAGCAGTTCCAGCTTGACGCCATGGCCGAGGTGCTGCGCGAGGCGCTGGCGCGGCGAGAGGGCGAACCCGCAGCCGGCGTGCCGCCCGTGCAGGCACAATCCGGGTCCTGACGAGCTCGTTGCCGGGTTCGTGACACGTTTCGCCACACCGCCGCCACCTGCCACCATGTTCGACCGCCTCGACCGCAGCCGCACCGATGTCGTGCTCATCGTCGACGATGTGCCGGACAACTTGTCGCTGCTGCACGATGCGCTCGACGAAGAGGGCTACACCGTGCTGGTGGCCACGCACGGCGAGGCCGCCCTGCAGCGTGCCACGCAGGCCGTGCCCGACATCATCTTGCTCGACGCGCTGATGCCCGGCATGGACGGCTTCGAGGTGGCGCGCCGCCTGAAGGCCACGCCCGAGACCAGCCACATCCCCATCGTCTTCATGACGGGCCTGAGCGAGACAGAGCACGTGGTGGCCGCCTTCCAGGCCGGTGGTGTGGACTACGTGGTCAAGCCCATCCGCCCGCGCGAGGTGCTGGCGCGCATCGAGGCGCACATGCAGAGCGCCCGCCAGGCGCGGCAGGCTCGCAATGCGCTCGATGCCTTCGGCCATGCATCGCTCACGGTGCGTGTGAGCGATGGCCGCGTGCTGTGGCAGACGCCGCTGGCGCGCAAGCTGCTGCAGAGCTATTTCGACACGCCTGAATCCGTGGCGCCGGCCGAGCTGGCCGACTGGCTGCAACAGGTGGCGCCCAAGCCTGGCCCTGATGGCTCGTTGCCGCCTCCGGTCACGCCCGCGCCCACCTGGGCCGTGAACCAGGCCGGCCGCCGCCTGAGCTTTGCCCTGCACGAGCCCACGGGTGACGACGAATGGCTGCTGGTGATGCAGGAGAGCTCCGATCAGGCCGCCATCGACGCGCTCACGCAGGAGTTCAAGCTCACTGCCCGCGAAGGCGAGGTACTGTACTGGGTGGTGCGCGGCAAGACCAACCGCGACATCGGCGACATCCTGGGCAGCAGCCCGGCCACCGTCAAGAAGCAACTGGAGCACGTGTTCGCCAAGCTGGGCGTGGAAACGCGTACGGCGGCTGCGGGCCTGGCCATGAGCCGGGTGGCGCAGCTCATGATGCGCTGAGCGGGCCGCGCATGACGACGCCTGACATCTCCATTGCCATCCCGGCGCACAACGAAGAGCGCTACATCGGCCGCTGCATCGAGAGTGTGCTGCTGTCGGCGCAACGTGCGCAGGTCAGTGCCGAAGTGGTGGTGGCGTTGAACCGCTGCACCGATGGCACGCAGGCCATTGCCGAGTCGTTGGGCGCCCGCTGCGTGGTGGAAGAGCGCAAGTGCATCGCCGCGGTGCGCAATGCGGCGGTGCGTGGCGGTACCGCGTATGCCCTGGCCACCATTGATGCCGACAGCTGGATGCAGCCGCACACCATGGCCGAGCTGATCCGTCACGTCAACGACAAGCGCTATGTCGGTGGTGGCGCCACCATCTGGCCGGAGCGCTGGTCGCTGGGCATTGTGCTCACCGGGTTCGTGGTGGCGCGCTATGTGATCGACAAGGGCATCTCTGCCGGCCTGTTCTGGTGCCAGCGCGATGCCTTCGAGGCGATCGGTGGTTTCGACGAGCGCATGGTCAGCGTGGAGGATGTGGACTTCGCCGTGCGGCTCAAGGCTTTGGGCAAGACGCGCGGGCAGCGCTTTGGCACGCTATGGCGCGGCGGCATCATCACCTCGTGCCGCAAGTTCGATCATTTTGGCGACTGGTACCTGGTGCGCAACCCGGCCATGGTGCGGCGCATGTTCGACGGGCACGACCGCCGGGCGGCGGATCAGTACTGGTACGACGTGGAGCGCTGAGTCGCTTGAGCAGCCCGGTGGTTCTCAGAGCTTGGGCAACTCCAGCGCTTGAGGCTCATGGCCTTGTGCGACCAGCCAGTCGCGCAGGGCCAGCCCTGTGGCGGCAGGCCAGTAGCGCGCCCTGGCCGGCTCGATGCGCTTGTAGTCGGCCAGTTCGTCGCCCAGCACGATGGTGCCGTCGGCCGGTACGTGGTAGGCGATGATGATTTGGTTCATGCGCTCGAAGCGGTAGTGGCCGATGAAGTTCACGCCTGTCGCCTGCAGGCTGATCTCTTCCTCCACCTCGCGGGCGATGGCCTCTTCTGGGCTGGGATCGGTCTTTTCCAGGAAGCCGGTGATCAGCGCGTAGAAGGGCGTGGCCCAGGCCTTGTTGCGCGCCAGGATGATGTGGCCTTCGTGCTCGACGACCGCCGCGACCACGGGGGTCGGATTGTCCCAGTGGGTGAAGCCGCAGGCCGTATCAGGACACGCTTGGCGCATGATGCCGGGAGACAGCGGGTCGGGGCGCGTGACCAAGCCTTTGGCGCATTGAGGGCAGTAGCTGTAATTCATGGGCTGAAGAGGTCGCTATGGGCCGATTGTGCCTGCCCATCGCCTCTCCGCCTTCAGGATTTGTCTTTGCGGGTCTGTTCTGCCAAGGTGAAAGCCAGGATTACTTCCCGAACGACCTTGCGTTGGGGCACGGGCAGCTTCAAGAAGGCTTCGAAAAGTTCGCGGTCCTGATAGCCGATGCCTGCGTCCCAACGGCCCTTGGTGGATTCCACGCGATGACCTGCCCCGAACTGCAACTCCTGCGGAGACAGCTTCAGCCAATCGGCCAGCGTCCTCAGCCTGTCTTGTGATGGGATCGTCTCCCCGCGCAACCACCTGCGCACGCCGTGCAACGTCATGGGCTTGCCCCAATGACGGGTATTGAACTCACGTTCTAGAACGGCAGGTTTGGCATCGTAGCCGGCACTCTCCATGGCTTCCTTCAGGCGTTTGGCGAACGCCAGTTTCTCGCGTGAAGGAGCGCTTTTCAAGGACTCTGTGGGCATGGCCGGCACGGTAGGTGCGGCAAAAGCGCTCGCGTGGCTGAATGCTGAAAGTTACGCCATGAACTAAACTTTCGGTTACGTCATCGAAAATCAAGCCCACATGCCTAAGTCCTTGCTGGAGCAGTTACCCGAAATCGTGGCCAATGGTCGCAAACAAGCCGAGAAGATCCTGGAAGGCATCGAGGGGAGACACCGCGTCAGCCTCCAGACGCGAGAGGTGGTCGGTGTCTGTCAAGGTAGTTGACGCGTCGAGCTTCAAACTTTTTATGCTGCTCGGCGCTCCTTGTCTCGTTGGTTGAGATAGACCTGCTCTGGTTCTCCTTGAGATAGACCTGCTCTGGTTCTCCCCAGCGTCGGATGCCTTGACTCCAGCGCGTTGGGTTGAGCGATTGAGCATGGCCATAGACTTGGCGCCGCTGCTCGAGAACGGCCTTGCTACGACCGCTGTGGCGTTGATCAGGGGTGACGAATCCGATCTCGCGGTGACGATGCTCGCCGTTGTACCAATTGACGAAGCGATGCGTCCACTGGCGGGCTTCTTCAAGGTCCTTGAAGCCCGCGCTTGGATACGCCGGAACGTATTTCAGTGTGCGGAACCAAGATTCGATGAACGCGTTGTCGTCGGAGACGCCCGGTCGGCTGTAGCTCGGTTCAATACCCAGTTCCTGCAACTTGGCTCGAAGCGTGAACGACCGCTGTGGGGCGCCATTGTCGGCATGCAGCACCAAGGGCTTGCCGCTCAACTTTTCTCGCCAGCGAGCGCGCTCAAGCAGTTCGGCTGCCAGCTCACCACTCTCGCTGGCATGGACCTCCCAGGCCACCAGCTTGCGGCTGTAGAGATCCAAGACGGCATAGAGGTAGAAGAACATCCCTCGGACCTGGCTGGGCAAGTACGTGACGTCCCAGCACCAGACCTCGTTGGGTGCCCGGGCAACGTGGGCCGGTGCTGCCTTGCGTGAGCGCCGGGCAGCACGCCCGCGTGCATGTTGGGCGCCATGGGCATGCAGCAAACGATAGAACGTCCAGGATGGGCACGATCTGCGTGGGCGGCAGGTCCGCAAAGCGAGGCAGCATGCACGTCGACAGCACCGCTTGCTGCTCGCACTCGCTTAGCTTGTTGCTGGGGGGCGCGCGTTTGGCTTGAGGACGGCCGTCAGCTCGAATGCCGTCGCCATCCACCCAGCGTTGATACGTTCGCCGCAAGCCGCACCCAGGCGGGCACCGCCAGCCTGAGCCTGCTTGATCATCTCGACGAGCTCTTGGCGTTCCACATACGCAGTCATGCGTCCTCGTCCCTTCTCTTGTGGAACGCCTCGAGTTTTTTTGTCAGTACCAGCAGCGCTGCCGCCTCGGCCAGAGCCTTCTCTTTGCGTCGCAACTCCCGCTCCAGTTCCCGGCTGCGGCGCCTCTCCTCGGCCAGGGTCGTTGCGTTGCCCCGTTCATTGCCGCCGGAGATGCCCCATTGAGCGATCTGCTCTACATGCAGCCCCTTCCTGCGGCAGTACTCGCCCAGCTCTGCCTCGGCCAAGCCCATCGTCTGCACCACCACGGCAAACTTGTCCTCGGACCGCCAGCCATCTGGCGCACTGCCGTCTCCAGGAACGGCCCGCCCGGCAACCCGCGCCTGATTACGCCACGCGTACAGCGTCGGCTCCGTCACGCCTGTTCGCTTGCTGACCTCGGCCACCGCCAGATTGTTGGGCGGGCTCATCAGCGACAGCGCGTAATCCTTCTTCTCTTGTGAATACCTCGGCATTCAAGACCTCATCTGCCCCCAGGACCTATAAATCATCACATCATTCGACGCGACATCTATCCTGACAGAGGGGG
>QFPW01000021.1 GCA_003241785.1 Rhodovulum sulfidophilum
CAGAGTACATGGGTAACAAAACAATGCACATGGATACTCTTGATTTGTCCAGACATCCGGGTCTTGGTGCACAGTGGGGTTCCCTTGGTAAATCTATGGCGGGAACTCTTGACTACTCTCGTGAGTATGGTTTGATGCCTTCGTCCTACTACGATCAGGTTGCAGATCGTGCACCTGTTCCATCTGCTAAACCAGAGTTTAATCCTGATCCAGATATGATCGCAGAGGTTACTGAACCTGCTGCTACCACTTCTCTCGGCACTCAACTTGGTGTGATGAATAGGGATATGCCCACATATGACAGTCTTATGGCTGGTGTGGACAGGTTTAAAGATATCACACAAGAAGAGAAAGACCTTATGGCTCAAACTCTTGCAGGTGAAATAGACCTTAGTAAGACGGACCTTTCTACTGAAGAAGGTCAAAAGGAAGCTTACGGTATTCTCTCTACGGTTGAAAACCGGGTAGGTAAATATGGCTCTATTACTGATGCTATTCAAGCCCCCAACCAGTATAGTACTTGGGGTACAACCGCTGCTGCTAATACGGCAATGAAGAACTATAGCCTCAACCCTGATGTTTATAAGGGGTTGGTTGATGGTTTTGTAAGTGATCCAAGTAAGAACCTTGGTTACACTTCTTATCACGCTAATACAGTTAATCCGGGTTGGTCTTCTGCAATGGCAGATAGAACTACAATTGGTGCACACACCTTTGGTTCTCTTCCTGAATACCAATCTAAAACAAATACTCAGTCTGTAACATCCGGCGCACTTGATATGGTGCAAGCACAGACTGCGTTTAATACTTCTGCTACTTCCGCCCCTAATATGAATAGTGGCCTTGATTTTGGCGTCATGAACCAGATGGATAGTCAGAAGAATAACACCCCTGATACTACTTCAAAGAATGACACTTCCATGAACTCTTCTACTAATAGTTCGGACAAGGGTAATGGTGGTAGTGACAGTGGTGGACATGGTGGGTCTAATAGTGGACCTGCTGCTAATTCGTCTGGCTCACCTGATGATCGAGACGAGCGTTAATCAACACAAATTGGCTACCCTCAACCTCTCATCGTGAGAATACTTGTGGCCCAAAGGAGAACTAAATGGCTAAATATCGTAATCCTAATAAGGAACTTGAAACCCTTGAAACCGAAGCACTTGAAGCTCTGGAAAGGGAGTATCAGGAACCTGCCAAAACCGTTGAAGAAGAAATTTGGAAGAAGCGGGCTGGTGATAAGGATCGGTACATTAATCAGATCAAGGCTGAAACGAAGGCCGAAATCGAAGCGCTGAAACAGAAACTTGATCAGGCTCTCCGGGGCCAAATTAAACCTCCCAAGTCTGATGCAGAAATTGAAGCATGGACTAAGGAATATCCTGAGTTTGCATCCATTCTGGAAACGATCGTTCAGAAGCGAATTGAAGATGCAACTACGGAAACTAAGAAGACTATCAGCGAGCTTTCTGTACAGCAGAAGCAGCTAGAAGTGGAGAAGGCTCTTATTGCCCTCCGTAAACTACATCCCGACTTTGACAAACTGTCTAAGGATGAAAATTTCCATACATGGCTTAGCAAGCAGAAGCAGAAATATCAGAATGCGATTTATCGCTCTCTTGATGTGGAAGAGGCTGATTTTGTTATTAACATGTACAAAAACTCCAAGAAGTCCCCTAAGGTAGAGGACGAATTTGATGGCCGTGGTGCTGCCGAGGCGGTACGCACTTCGACAACCGTTGAAGAATTTGTTGATGGTGTAGATTACGACTTCTCAGAAAGTCAGGTCGAACGCGAAAGCAAAAATAATCGTCGTTGGTATGAACAGAATGAAGCCAAGATTATGGATGCAGTTCGCAAGGGTAGGTTCCTGTACGATCTAACTGGCGGTGCCCGTTAATCCTATAGTAACTTACTAACATAGAATAAAATATATGAAGGAATACTCAATCTGAAATAGCCCCTCTTATGCGATGGCGCAAGCTGTCGCTTCCTTGGGACACCTATAAAAGAATGACCTCCCTAGATATTTGATCTATTTTTCACAAAGATAAATCAATTTAATTTAGGAGATATTAATATGGCATTTCAAAGTGCAACTGGCTATCAGAACCTGCCTAATGGCAAATTTAGCCCGGTAATCTATTCGCAGAAGGTACAGAAGCAGTTCCGCAAGACCTCTGTTGTTGAAGATATTACCAACTCGGACTACTTCGGTGAAATCTCGAACTACGGTGACTCGGTTCAGATCATCAAGGAACCTGAAATCGCGATCTCTAAGTACGCCCGTGGTACTCAGATGACGTCTCAGGACCTTCAGGACGAAGACTTCACCCTCATCGTTGACCGTGCGAGCGCTTTCCAGTTCCAGATCGACGACATTGAAAAGAAGCAGTCCCATGTTAACTGGCTTGATCTGGCAACGGATCGTGCGGCTTATCGTCTGGCACAGGAATACGATGCTGACGTCCTCGGCTACCTCACTGGTTTCGAGCGTCTGACGTTCGATGGTCCTTGGCAGACCCGTACGACTGCTGTCGGTACTAAGGCTGAAGCTGGTGCAGATGCTGACGAACTGTTCGGTATCCATAAGCTGGCCCGTAATGCTTTCGTTTCTGGTGGCTCTGCCACTGACTCTCTGGCTGTTGGTACGGCTGGTACGTATGACGTTACTCCGCTTCAGGTCCTTAACCGTATGAACCGTCTGCTTGATCAGCAGAACGTTCCGAAGGAAGGTCGCTGGATCGTAGTTGATCCGGTCTTCATGGAAATCCTCATGGACGAAAACTCTAAGTTCATGAATCAGTTCTATCAGGACAGCGAACAGCTTTCTAACGGTAAGCTCTCTGCTAACGCAGTGTACGGCTTCCGTATCTACCTCTCCAACAACCTTCCGTACGTCGGTAACGGCCCTGCTGTCCTTGACAACAACGGCTCTGCAACGGACTACGGTTTGATTGTTGCTGGTCATGACTCTGCGGTAGCAACTGCTGAACAGATCAACAAGACGGAAACCTTCCGCTCTCCGTTCGGCTTCTCCGACATTGTTCGTGGTATGCATATGTACGGTCGTAAAATCCTGAAGCCTCAGGGTCTCGTACGTGCAGCCTACAACAAAGCCAACTAATCTTATAAAGGAGATATTTGAATGGCTACTGTAACGACTCTTGCTAACCCGCTGAGTGCTAACCTGCCTCCGCGCGTTATGAACAACTCCAACTTCGCCTACAAGATTTCGAAGGAAATCGACTTTGCCGCTGCTGCAACTGCTAAGGGTTCTGCCCTTGCTGCTGCTGACGTCATTGAAGCCCTTCGTCTTCCTGCTGGCGTAGTTGTTCTGGCAGCTGGTGCCCGTAAGACTTCTGCTATGACTGGTACTTCTACTGACCTTACTCTTGACATCGGTGTCACGGGTGGTGATGTTGACCAGTTCGTAGACGGTTGGGACTATGACGCTGCTTTGGTAGGTGACATTGTTGCCTCCGGTGTTCAGATGCCCCCGGCAGTCTTTAAGACTTCTGACACCATTGACATTCTTATTGCCACTCAGACCGGCACCCTGACGGGTGGTAAGGTTGAGGTTTGGGCAGTTATTGTCGATGTTATCCCGGAAGCCCGTGGCTCTATCGCTCAGCCGAAGTCCTAATTAACTACTACTACCGGGGGTTTAACCGCCCCCGGTTTTTCAAGGGGAGTTAATTATGGATAACCTAGAACAAAGAATTAAAGCTCTTGAAGATTGGAAAACTCAGATCGAGATTTCTCTCAGTAAACATGAGCTTAATTCTGAGTATATGAAAAAAGAGTTTGCCGAACTTAAGGACGAACTCAAAGAAATCAAAAAGACAGCCAAGAACCTGAACTTCACAATTTGGGGTGCTGTTATTGTTGTGTTTATTAAGTTTGCCCTCAGTGGGGGCCTTAAAGATTTTATATAAGGATAACTAAATGGCTATGCAATACTCTGTCGCAGTAAGAAATGCTAAACTAGATGCTGTAGAGGCAGCCATTGGCACTTCCCCAATTCTACGTATCTATTCTGGTAGTATACCAGCCAACACAGCTGCTGCACGAACAGGGACTGTACTGGCTACTGCTACCCTGCCATCTGACTGGATGAACGCTGCTTCTTCTGGTAGTAAAACAAAGCTTGGTACTTGGCAGGATACCTCTGCTGATGCTACTGGTACTGCTGGTTACTTCACTATCTTTGATTCCACTGGTACGACTGCACACATTCAAGGTACAGTTGGACTTAGTGCCGCTGACATGATCCTTGACTCTGTTAGCTTTACGGCTGGTCAGTCTTTTACTGTAACTACCTTCACAATTAATTCGGGGAACGCATAACAAGTAAGGATTAGCTATGCCACTGTCAAGATATGATTTTGCTATTTACAGTGATCCCCAATATGTCTACGAAGGCGCATGGGTTGTTTCAACTGAAGCTAATGACAGTGTAACTTCAGTTGGCTACCTTGAGAAACTTGCGACTGTTACCTACACTGAACAGGGTGACACTATTAATGCCACAGCTAATGTTATTAATAGTGGCGTTGTTGACTATACAGAAGCTGATGATACTTTAAGTTCTCTTGCATATCTGGAAAGACTTGCCAGTGTAATTTATACCGAAAATGATGATACACTAACTTCTAGCTCTAAGCTATTAGTTCAGGGTATTGTGATATATACAGAAGATGACGATGATGTAGTCATTAATGGTACTCTACCTATTGTCGCTGCTCTAACCATCATCGAAGATGGTGATACAGTTATTGCCTATATCCATAAAGCTCCATGGGGTGGCAGTACAGGTCATCCGGTAAGTCCATACGAAACTAATTCAGGAATAAATATAAACCCACCCTATACTACTAGTTCAGGGTATTACGGTAATCGAAGACCTTATGAGGAAAGCTGATGGGAAGTTCATATCTCAAACTAACAAACGACCTTCTTCGAAGGATTAACGAAGTAGAACTCACAGAGGCTTCTTTTAACTCTGCTAGAGGTATTCAGGCTGTTGCTAAAGATTGTGTACTTGACTCCATTCGTGAGATCAATCAGCAGCGTTGGCAGTGGCCCTTTCATGCAGTACAACACACACTAACCCTTCAGGTTGGTATTAACGAATATGCATGGCCTGTTAATTTTAAATCTGTTGACTGGAATAGTTTTCAGATTGTGAAAGATGGTGTTAATACAGAAAACAACCAACAGCTTAAACTAATCAATCGTGAAGAGTGGTACAGAAAGCTTAGAGATACTGATGACGATAAAAGCCCTGATGGTATCAGTCGTCCTGCTTATGTGTTTAGAGCACATGGTAATGGTTTTGGTGTTTCTCCTGCCCCTGACAAAGAATATACTGTTGAGTTTAGGTACTTCAAAATCCCTGACCAGATGGTAGGTTTTGATGATGTAACTACAATTCCGGGTGAGTATGATAACGTAATTCTTTGGGGTGGTTTGTACAATATGAACCTCTTTAGAGAAAACGAAGCTGGTACTTCAATTGCCAAAAAGAATTTTGATGACGGTATTGAAGCTATGTACAATATCTTTATTGAAACTGTATCAGAGTCTTTGACGGACAGACGTGTTAACTTTGGTGGACATGTCGGTTCTTACTCTAGGGGAGGATACCACGTATGATGGAAGGAATTGAATCCCAAAAGGTTATTAGTCTTGGCGGGTTGAACTCTAATGTTAACCATCTACAGCTTTCAGACTTAGAGCCGGGGGGTGCAATTTCTCTCGTTAATTTTGAGTCTTCTCTTTACGGTGGTTATCGTAGACTTAGTGGCTATGCCCCATATATTACAAATTCTCCAGAAGTAGATAGTGCCGGTGCTGAAGGTAGAATTTACTCTGTTGCAATTTTTGGTACAAGTGTCATTGCAGCACGTAAACAAAAATCTGGTAATACATATGATTTTTACATTGCTTCCGGTACTACTTGGACCAAACTTACCACTTCATTTACCAAAAGCTCGGTGGGTGTAACTAGAATTAGATGGGATACTTTCAATTTTAATGGTACTGAAAAAATCATTTTTGTTGATGGTGTAAATCCTGCAATGATTTATGATGGCACAACTTGGACACAAATTAAGTCTACTAATACAGGTGCTAGTTATGCACAAGCTGGTGGTAATCAGGCTATTGATAGACCAGCTTATGTTGAAGTATTCAAGAACCACATCTTTATCGCTCAAGATAATCTAGTTGCACATAGTGCCCCCCTATCTGATTATGATTGGACAGTTGCTAGTGGTGCTGGTCAGCTTCCTATTGGCTATAAGATAGTTCAACTGAAGCTTTTCCGCAACAATTTGTATGCTTTTGGTATTAATAACATTAAGACGATTACCGTCTCTGATACATCATTTGTTGTAAATGAAGTTGCTTCTAATATTGGTTGCCTAGCCTCTGACTCTGTTGTTGAAATTGGTGGCAACTTGGTCTTTCTATCACAAGATGGATTTAGGCCAATTAGTGGCACTGATAGGTTGAATGATATTGAACTTGAAAGTATCTCTCGTAAAATCCAACAGTTAGTTGCTTCAAGAATTTCTAGTTCTAATATGAATGAACTGTGTTCTGTATTGGTAAGAAATAAATCCCAAGTTAGATTTTTCTTCACCGATCCAAATGCACCTACTCAAGATAATAGAGGTATTATTGGGTGCATCAGACAACAGAATGAGGGTGGTGCAGGTTGGGAATGGGGAGAACTGAAGGGCTTTAAAGCCTCTTGTGCTGCCTCTGCTTATATTGGCTCAGCAGAACTTGTTCTTCATGGGACTCATGATGGCAAAGTTTATCGACAAGAGGTTGGTAATACATTCGATGGTATGCCTGTCGAGGCTGTTTACCAAACCCCTTATCTTGACTTTGGAGATGCTGGCCTTAGAAAGACTATGAAGAAAATTAAACTGTTTGTAAGGCCGGAAGGTCTTATGACACTGAACACTAGATTGACTTATGATTGGGGAAATTCTAGTAAACTAAACCCTAGTGGTTATTCAGTACAAACTGATGAGAATGGTAATATCAGTCTTTATGGCACTGCCATTTATGATGTAAATGTTTACTCTTCACTACCTGTCCCTGTACTGGTATCAAATGTACAAGGTTCTGGTTTCTCTGTTCAGATGAGTTATTCAACATCTGATACTAATCCCCCATATACAATCCAAGGGGCACTTTATGAATTTAACGTTGAAGGAAGAAAATAATGACTGGATATACTAGACAAAGTTCAGCCAATATGGTCACTGGCAACACTATGTATGCCTCTGATTTTAATAATGAGTTTAATGCCATCCAGTCAGCTTTCGATGGTAATACTGGTCATGCTCATGATGGCACTACTGGTAATGGTCCAAAAATCAACCTTACTACCTCTGTAACAGGAGTTCTTCCCATTGCTAATGGTGGCTCTGGAGGTATTAATAATTTTTCTGCCACCTCTGCACCAACTACTTCCAGTGACACAAATGCTGGTTATAGGGTAGGCTCTGTGTGGATTGATACCACTAACGATATTCCATATGTCTGTTTGGATGCAACTGCCTTCGCAGCTGTTTGGATGAGGTACCAAGCCTATGCAGATGCTCTTGCTTCTATTGGAGGTTTGACAACCTCTGCCAACCAGATGATTTACACCACTGGCTCTAATCTTTATGCAACTACTGCTCTTACTGCATTTGGTCGTTCTATTCTTGATGATGCAGATGCTGCTACAGCTCGTGGTACTCTTGGTTTGGGTAGTATGTCTACTCAAAATTCTACTGCCATTGCAGTGACTGGTGGTACACTCTCTGGTGTTACTATCTCTACTTCCACTATTGATGGTACACATACTGGTACATTTGACGGCACACACACTGGTACGTTTAGTGGTACTGGCTCTGGTCTAACCACCCTTAATGGCTCTAATATCTCAAGTGGTACTGTTGCCGACGCCCGTTTGCCAACATCTATGGCTGGTAAAACATTCAACGGTTCAATAATTGTTAATGGTATCGGTTCCTTCGCGACTACAGGAGGTGGAGGTCTCGAAATCGGACCTACTAATGGTGCCACCTCCACACCTTATATCGATTTCCACACTACTGCTACAGTGGTAGACTATAATGTAAGATTGCTAGCTTCTGGTGGTACGACTGTAGGGGATGGCACACTAGACATCATCACTGGCAGTAATCAGCTGAAAAACAATGGAAATAATATTTGGCATGCTGGAAATGGTGGCGCTGGTTCTGGTCTCGATGCTGATCTTTTGGATGGTCAGCAAGGCTCTTATTACCTCGACATCGGCAATGCTACCGGAAGTCTAAATACAGCAAGAGTTCCTTGGATAACACCCTACGCCCGTACAATTCTTGATGACACCAGCGGTGCCGCCGTATTCGATACGTTGGGTGCAACGAGATCGCTTGGTCAGTCTGGACAATTCCGACTACCTGACGGTATTATAGTCAAGTGGGGTCAAGCAACAGCGACTGGTGGCAACCAGACAATCTTGTTCCCCTCAGCCTTCCCGAATGTCGCGTATGCTTGCGTGTTGTCGTGCATCAATGAGCCAGGGAGCAACGTTGTCGCTTACCTTGCGTGGCAAGATAGCCTCAATCCCAGCGGCTTCAACGCCCGTACTAGATACATGACAAATGGCGGTCTGGTAGACGCCACTGATCTAGTTTTCCAATATATCGCCATCGGGAGATAAAAATGCAAAGATATGGTGTATTTAACGCAGAAGGCTTCCCTACAGGGTTTTATAATGATGAAGAACATGGAGATAATCTCCCTGAGGGTGCGGTAGAGATTACCGACGAGCAATTGAACGAATTTATTGAGTTCAACGGGTTACGTCGTTGGGAAAACGGACAGGTAGTTATGTATACTCCACCTGTCCAGCCCGTACCGACACCGCCAATTACCCGACGTCAACTCCGCCTTACATTGGTCCGCAACGGGATTCCTCTTGCAGCTGTTGATGCAGCTATCGCGGCTATGCCTGAGGGACTCCCTAAGGAAGAGGCCTTGATTGAGTGGGCTGATGCCAGCACGTTCGACCGCAATCATCCAACACTACTATTAATAGCCGCCGTACTCAACCTGACAGAAGCGCAAGTTGATGCTATGTGGCACGAGGCTATAACAGCCTAAAGTTGTTCTATTAACCTAAAGGATAAGTAAATGAAGTTGCAAGAAGATTGGAAGAAAATCTTAAAGTATGCTTGGAGTATTCGATTAAATCTTCTTGCAACATTCCTTGGATTATTTGAAATTGTCTTACCTATTATAGATGAAATTATATACATCCCAAGGGGTTGGTTTCTAACTGCTGCTATTGTGGCAAACATACTGGCAAACATTGCAAGAGTTATTTCACAAAAGGAATTTAAAGATGGCAAGTAGATTTAAAAAGATTACAGGTATAACTGTTGCAGGTGCTATGGCAGTTACACTCATTGGTGGCTTCGAAGGACTTCGCCTTAATTCTTATCCAGATGTAATTGGTGTATGGACTGCTTGTTATGGTACTACTAAAGGCATCAAACCGGGTATGAAATTTACCAAAGAACAGTGTGATGCTATTTTTATAGAAGAGCTTGTACAACACGAAGAGGGTATGCGTAAGTGCCTTAAGACACCTGATGCAGTGCCTGATAAACCTTACATTGCTTATGTCAGTTTGACGTATAATATTGGTGTGGGGGGTTTTTGTAAGTCCTCTCTTCCTGCTTTGATTAATGCAGGTAAGTACCGAGAAGCTTGTGGAAGATTACTTAGCTTCAATAAGGCTGGTGGTAAGGTGGTAAAGGGACTTACTAATCGTAGGGAGCAAGAGAAGAAATTCTGCTTGTCGGGTCTATAATGCCAGCACTATTACTTAAAAAAGAATTTTGGATTGTTGTCTTCTATATTGTCAGTCTCTTGTTTGCAGGATGGATTGGCTGGAAGATTTCAAACAGTAACTTCGTAGAGTACAAGCTTGAACAAGCTCAGAAGTACACCGAAGAACGAAATCGACAAATTAAAGCTAATGAGTTAGCCAAGGAAAAGGAAAAAGTCCTCCTTGAAGAACTTAATAAAAAGAAATTAGAACTTGACGCCCTAGCGAAGGAGGCAATAAGTGAAGCTGAACAAGACCCCGATGCTAATCGTACTGCTCTGCCTGAGTCTAGCGTCTTGCGTATCAACAAAGTCCGTTAGTACTAGGCCAATTCTGTTAGAAGCTGATAGTAAATTATTGGAAGATTGTCAACTTCCTGTTCAGTTGGGACAAGGCCCTCTTACTCAGGCTCAAGTTGAAAAGCTTTGGATTACTGATCGTGTCAGTTTGATTGGTTGTTATAATAAACATAAGGCGTTCATTGAATATATTAAAGAACGTGATAAACTGGTAAGAGGAAAAGATGGCTATTAACCCTTCAAATATTGCAGATTATGGTCAGCATCTAATCGAATCTGGTAGTAATGTTCTGATTAACGAACAGGCTGGTACTGAAGTTTCGGCTGCTGTAAAAAATCAAACTGGTACTGCTGCTCAGGTTGATCCTAACAACCCTAATCTTGCACTTGGTGAAACACCCACTGTAGAGGCGCAGCAGGTACAACAGCAGACTCCTACTGAAGCTCATGGTTATGATGTCACTAAGACAGAGGACAAAGTAGCTGAAAATCAGATGGAAGGTGCTCAGGGTACTGTCTCTGATAAAGCTCAAATTAAAGCTGAAGATGTACCTCAGGCTGATACCACTGGTATTGCTACTGGTGTAAACAAAGATGGTACTGTTAATGAGTTGGGTAAAGCTCTTAATGAGTATGCCTCTCAGAATATGTCCAACGTTATTGATACCTCTACCGCTAGTGGTAAACTTCTTGCTGAACAGCTCGGTGAAGGTAACTATTTGGATAGTAAAGCTACCCTTCAGGGACAGCTAGAGCTTCTCCAAGAACAGTTTGTTGATGAAGCCACTGGTGAACCTAAAATCCCTTCTTGGGCTGCTGCTACTGCACGTAACGTAAGTAAAATTGCTGCCTTTAGTGGTATGACTGGCACTGCTGCCACTGCTGCTATGTCTCAGGCTTTGCTTGAAGCCTCTCTTCCTATTGCCCAGCAGGATGCACAGTTCTTTCAGACACTAACTCTCAAGAACCTTGATAACAAACAGCAGTCTACTATCAATACTGCTAACGTTCTTGCAAAGTTTGAGCAGACTAACCTTGATAATCGTATGACTGCCGCTGTACAAAATGCTCAGGCATTTCTTGCAATGGATATGAAGAACCTTGATAATGAACAACAGGCTGCTGTTATCAACAATCAGGCCCGTATTCAGTCCATCCTTACAGATGCCAATGCCGAAAATGTCAAAAATCAGTTTATGGCTGACAGTCAGAATACCATTGATCAGTTCTATGCTTCTTTGAATACTCAGATTAGTCAGTTCAATGCGTCTCAGACTTTGGATGCTAATAAGTTCAATGCAAGTATGGAAGATAGTCGTCAGAAATTCTATTCTGAACAACAGTATAATATTGCAATAGCAAATGCTAACTGGCGTCAACAGGTACAACTTCAGGATGATCAGCAGCTTTACGAAGCCGCCACAACTGATGCTAAAAATAGACTTGATCTTTCTGTTAACCAACTTAATCAGATTTGGGATCGTTCAGACGCTCTACTTGATTATGCTTGGAAGTCTACTGAAAATGAAAAAGACCGTCAGGCTCAAATCGCTATGGCAACTCTTCAGAGTAATACGGCCAGCAGAAATGCCAATACGACTGCAATTGGTAGTCTTGCTGGTTCTTTTGTAGGCTCTAATACTTTTGAGAATATGATGAGTTCAATTTTTTAAGGAGTTTTAAATGGCTATTGATTTGGATGAAGCAATGCGTAGGGCCGTTAAAGCTTTCTATGAAAATTCTAATTTTGAAGAGTACGAAAAAGTTTCTGGAAAGAAGTCAAAATACTCTGGTGGTATGTTTGATGAATACGAAAAGAAACTTCGTAAGTCTATGAAGAAACAAAAAGGTCGTGAAGAAGTTCAAATGACTTCTGGTGAGGCTGATGAAATTGAAGAGGAAATTGAGTAATGGCTGTTAACAGTGGACCAATCCCCGGAGAAAACTATACCTCCGATGGTAAGAATTACCCTTGGAAGCAGCCACCTCAGTTTACTGACATAGACGAAGCTCTTGATTATTTGTCTAATAAAATTACCAACTTTAAGACAGCTAATGGCATTCTCACTATGGCTGAACTTGGTATCCCTCTTTATCGTATTGCCCATATGATTTTGATGATGGGTGTTGGTGAAGGTAAATGGACTGTGGATTACATGCTTTTGCTTGTAGGTCCCTTCACTCGAATGATCGAACTTATTTGTATCGGCTTTGGTGTAGATTACCAGCTTGGTGTCGATGACGACGAAGATGATTTTGATACTGGTACATTCTTTAAGGAAGAAGAAAAACTTCGTACACCTAATGGTAATTTTAAACTGCTTAATGAAGAACTTCCTGAAATTAAGGAAGCAGCAGAAGAGCAGCAGGATGGCGAACAGGTACAAGACCTCCAGACCGAAGGCTTTATGCAAATGACGGGTGGCGGGGAAGAACAAAAGGAAGCTAAGTAAATGACATTTCTTTCTGGATTTGCTGAAGGTTTTATTAGTGCTCGTGACAAAAGACTTGAACGAGAACAGAAGCAAGAAGATATGCAGTTTCAATACAAGATGGATGCTCTTGTAAAAATGCGAGAAAAGCGTGAAGCTAAGTCCGAGAAGGAAACTCAGCTTGCCTCCCAAGCTAAAGCTCTTGCACAACAGTTTGGTGATGATACTTTTGCTACCACTGCATTGCAGGAACTAAAACTTGGTGTTTCTCCTGAGACTATACAGGAACGTATTGGTAAGGGTTACTATCAGAAGAACCCGGATTGGAAGGCACCTACTCAGACACTTAAAGTTCCTAATGGTGTTCAGACCCCTCCGAAACCTACTGAAATTCAGTATGATGCCGGTATGGACTCTAGTGACCCTAAAGCTGCTGAACGTGTTAAGGCTATCAACAAACGTATCGATGAGATTGATCCTACTCTTCGTAAGGCTACTATTGCTGATGAAGATCAACTTACTGCTGCTAATGATGGTAAGGGTGCTTATGTATTCAAGCCCAATAACGAAATTAAGATTGGTGATTTGAACGACTCCTATTGGAGACTTCATCAGGCTAAACAGTCTGGCGACCCTGTTCGTATTCGTGATGCTCAGGCTCAGGTGGAAATCAATCAGCGTGTTGAAACTGAACGTGCCCGTAATCAGGCTCGTGCAAATGGTAAGAATGTAGATACCTATTTCTCAGTTAATCCTGATGGTAGTCTTGGTGCACAGTTGCCGGGTGAAGTTCGTGAAGATGGACTCTACAATGTGTCTGATCCTATGAACCCACAGAAGGTATCTGGCCCTGTACGTCGTATGTCTGATGATGATGTCAAACGTTACAACTCTCTTGTTGATGATTTTGGTAAGCAGAGTAAGGACTACAACACTAATGCTGAGTCTTTTGTGTCTGCACTTCATGCATCTCAACAGATGACACAAATCCTACACAATGATCCTCAGGCTGCTACTCTGGCATCTAAGGGTCTTGGCTTGATTGAAAGTCTCTCTGGTGAAGCACAAGCTGGCTACAAGGCTATTCTTGGTATTGAACAGAAGATTTCTCAGAAGTCTGCTAGTGGCAAAACTGATGGTATCGAAAAGGATATCATGGATCATGCTAAGGCAGTTGATGAGTTCCTTAAAAATGGTGGTGTCCTTTCGGATGCTAACCAACAGAAGGCTATCAATGCTGCTAAGTATAACAGCTTGAGAATGCAGACTGCCTACCAGATTGCACAGGCTACCTCTACGGATGGTAAGGTTAGCAATCAGGACTTAGCAAATGCTCTGGAAATCATTGGTAATTCTAGTGATCCTAAGCAAATCCTTCCTGCTCTTAATGCTCAGATGCAGGGTGCATTCCTTAAGCTTCAGTCCTCTCAGGCTACACTCAACCGTAACCCTGCCGTTGATGACTTTGAGAAGCGGTATGGTGTTAAGACTGGTCTGAAAGGTAAGCGTATTGGTGAGATCATTCAGGGTACTGAACTACCTGTTGAACAGAAGCAGATGCTTATGAAGTACCTTGGTGGTATTACCCGTCAGTATGCTCAGGGACAGGCTGATACTTTCCAGAGTGTACAACAGCAGGGTTATACAGACCCAGCCGTTAAGGTTGAAGCTGGTAAACCAGATGAATTTGGTCTTGTTGTTGGACAAACATATCCCGGTAAGGGTGGCAAACAGTACCGTTACAAAGGTGGCGGTAAGAACCAAAAGAACTTTGAAGAGGTTAAGTAATGGAAAAAGAGAAGAACCCTTGGGATGAAGACTACGAAGTAACGCCACAGGCGTCTTCTCCTTCCGTTGAATTTGACCCTTGGGAAGAAGCCCCTGCTCCTGAATATATGGGTAGTGATTACCGTACTGATCCAACCATTGTGGCCCCCTCTCCTGATGGGGGTCTTATGGATGACCTTAATCGTATGCGTGAGAGTGGTGAGCTTGATGCTGTCCCAACAGAGGCAGGTCCTGACCTTGGCACCCTCCGCAGTCAGTCTGAACTTTATGGTGGACTGAATGAAAAGGAAAAGTATGCCCCTGTTGTTGAGAGTGAAAACTCTTGGGGCAGCAAACTTGGTAATGTAAAGATTGAACTTCCTGAATGGTTGGGTGGTGATCCTAATACTCGTAGTGGTATTGAAGGTGAATACACCGTAGGTTCTGTCCTTAGTGGCATCAACCCCATGAATGATAGTTTTGGTACATTCCAGCTTCCTGATGAGGTTCAGAACCTTAAGGATCAACGTGCCGAAGAGGCTATGAAGATTTACGAACAGACAGGTCAAGCTGATACTATTGCTGGTATCATTCCTGTTCGTACCCAAGAAAGAATGACCAATAACCCTAACTTCGATCCTACAAAGGAACCGGGTCCAACTAATCAGCCAATGCAGTCTACTCGTTATATTGTAGACAAACCTACTCAGGATGTCATTGGTCGTATGTCCTATCAGGTTATGAAGAACATTGTTGGTGGTACTGCTGACCTTGCACAGGGTAAAATCTCTGAAGAAGGTACAGTTGGTAAGGCTATCCCCGGTACAGTTCCTGATCAGGTTGGTGAAAAGTTTGTAGAAGATATGACCACTTATGCCATTGGTGGAGCTGCTGCTACTGGTGCAGGTGCTAAGGCTATTGGCAAAATTGCTCAGTCAGTTGGTGGTATTATCCCCAAGACTGTAGGTCTTTTGTCCCCTGCTGCTCGTGAAGGTATCTACAAAACGTATGATGCTGTACTTAAACGAACTGGTGATGCTGTACTGGCACAGAAGGCTGCTAAGGCTTATACCTCCAACACTCTCGTAGGTCTTGGACTTAGGGGTGTTACTGTTATGGGTACTGAAGCTGCTGTAGCTCCCAATGATGCTGAGGGTATCCTTCCCCCTGACGCTTTTGTTGGTCTTGGTGCAAGCAAAGAGTGGTCTGCTGATATGGCTCAGATGGCCGATACCCCTATTGTTGGTGGTATTCTTGGTACGTTTGGTAAGATCGCAAACAGTATTAGCACTGGCCTCATTGCACCGTCTATTGGTGGTCTTCGTAATGCTGAAGTATTTGGTATGAGTGTTGGTAAAGTCCTTAAGACTTCTGACAAGATTGCCGGTATGAAGTTGGCCCAAGCTATTGACCCTAACCTTAAGAACCTTGCCCCTGAGGATGCTGCATTCAAGATTAAAGTTCTTGGTGATGCAATCAGTCGTAATGCTGAAATGGAACTTAAGATTGCAGGTGCTGGCGGGAAGATGAAAGTCGATACTGCTACTGCTTACAATGAAGTTGCTGAGGATTACTTCCGCATTGCTTACGCAAACCGTAAGGATGTAATGGGTGAGGAAGCTTTCAATAAGTGGGTTCAGGAACAGGCTAGAGATACCTCTACTGTTTTGTACGAAATTCGTACTTCTTTGAACACTCATGATACAGCAGCTAAGGGTGCTACTACTATTAATGATACTTTAGATGAAGCTAAAGATGTTGTGGCGGGAGGTAATCTTGCGGAAGCTCAAGAACAAACTGGACGACTGGCTTCTGACAGTCTACTTGCAAAGCGTCTACAGGCCGACACTATGGAAAACGCTGCTAAAACTGAAGCAACAGCTGCCAAGGAAGCTGCCGAACGTGGTGTCAGCAATGATCCAGAGTTTAAGCTTTTTATGGAAGAAGCTAATGCTGAACTTGGCTCTAAGAGTGGTGTCTATGATGTTGTTCATGGCAACATGTCTGAAAAGACTTATCAGTCCCTCAAGAAATTAAAAACTGATACTGATAATGCTTACCGAGCTTTGGCCGATACTGGCGCTCAAGGTGATGCAAATAGTATACTTGAAGTCATCAAGAAATACTCTGATGTAACTCCAGGTAAGAAACCTTCTGTTGATTCAGAAGAAGCTTTGATGAGGGAGAAACTTGGATTACCTATTGATGAAGCTGGTGAAGATGTTGTAAAAATTACTGATCCATTCCTTCGTAAGATTGCCAATGAAGTTAATGCTGATGACTCTTTTGGGAACATCTACAATAACATCCGCAATCAGGTAAACAAAGAAATCTCTCGTGCTAATGCCGCAAAGGATTCCACCCGTTTGGATGCCTTGTATGAACTTCGTGATAACATCAACAATGAACAGCTTGATTTTGTTGCCGCTCAGGGTGATGAAGGTATCAAGCGAATGGTTGCTGATGCTAAAGAGAAGTACATCAACTATAAGTCCACCTTTGGTGAACCAGAAAATAAAGCTTTACAAAAGGCTGGGGAAGGTCGTCTTACTGGCGAGAAATTCGTTCCGGGTAAGACTGCTGAGGGTCAAGGTAAGACCAATTGGGATGTAACCTTTGGTAACAAAATCCAAGAGTTGGATGGTGTTAACGGTAAGCCACTTAGAGAGAGCCTCAAAAGGGCAGCTGCTGCTGGTGGTAACGACATCTCTGGTGATCTTGCAAACTATTATGCCACACGAGCTATTACCAACCTTGCCAATAGTGCATCTAGTGGTGCCAAGCAGGGTGTAGGTGAATTGCGTAGGAATATTAATGGTATTGTCGAAGGTCTACAGGGAGTTAATTCCCCCTTGATTGACAAGTTTAAAGCACTTGAAGTCAAGTTACAGACATTGGAAAATACCGCAGTTGATAAGGCAGCTGCATACGAAAGTATTAAGGCAGAAGCTGATGCTATCCGTAAGGAAGCTTCTCAATCTATCCTTGCTAAGTTTGTGTATGGTGATGGTACCCCTCTTAAGCCTTCTGAAGTTGGTTCTCAGTTAAGGACTATGTTCCGGTCTAATACCTCTGCATCACAGATTGATGACCTTATCAAAAGGGCTGACTCAATGGGTGAGGATGGACAGGCCATTAAGGATGCCCTTAAGGGTACTTATATGGATTATGTTCGTGAGAGAATTGGCTCTCGTAGTGCCCTTGGTATTGGTGAACCTACTGCTAATGGTAAGGTTCGTACTGGTTTCCGTATCAATGAAACCCAAGCAGACAAACTGTTTGATGAAGGTGGTAAGGATATGGCAAACATGAGGGCTATCTTTAAGGATCAACCTGAGGTTATTGACGGTCTTGAGGAAATGCAAAGGGTGTACACCTCCCTTAGTAAGAAAACACCTCATCAGGGTTCTAGTGGACTTGAGCAATTGAGTCGTAGTGAAGACCCTGCACATGCTGTTCAATCGGGTATTACCCTTTTGTTTGGTGTTCTTAACCCTGTCTCTAGTAAGGCTCGTCGTCTTACTATGGGCTATTCTGCTCAGTCTTTAGGTCAGGTTGCTGCCACTCGTAGGGCACTCCTTGATGCCATGATGGAAGACCCTGTTAAGTTCGGGGAAATCATGAAGACAGTTAAGAAGGGTGTTGATACTTCGGAAGCACGTAAGTACTTCACAAAATATCTTGTACGTTCCTATAGTTTGGCCAACACGGATGCACTGTATGGCAAACTTCGGGAAGGTGAAGATCAAAGTAATGCATCTTATCTTAAAGATGAAATGAAGAAACTTAAGTAAAAAAAAAAGCCCCCATTAGGAAATCCGAAAGGAAATCCCGATGGGGGCTTTTTGCGTTTTAACGTTCTTTTCGCCACTCATCTAATTGATCACGGGTGGCTGTAGAATTACTGTCGATACTTTCTGGCTTATCATCAATCCAAATATCAAAATCAATACGTGGGAAATGGTGACAAAACCACCTTTTAGCAACACCCCTACAATAAATCACATCTTTTACATAAGGAAAATGTTGGTCAATGTAATCATACCTATCATCACGAGCAGTTACAATATAAACAGTATGACCTCTTTCTACTGCATCTTCAGAAAATGCATTCCAAAAATTTGGGTCTTCTGTATAAGTATTGTCATAGTCTAGTGCGATTTTCATCTATCACCATAATAGTGTTGGATTGCTAGTTCAATATAATGAATGGCTTTCTCAAGGTCTTGCTTTTGACCCTTAGCTTTGTGTCTGGTAAGATACTTAATAGCATTACCTTCATACCAACCAATACCATTCTTTACAATATAGTCACCCGGTTGGATGGCCATTTCTTTATAGTGTGTACCACCTACTTGTTTGTCATGAGGATCACTCAAACTGTAATTCTCCTTGTGCATTCTGTGCCATGATACGAGTAACGAACTTTGTGTTTAACTCAAGGATGTCATCCTGAATAATGACGAGATTACCATCCTCAACGTCCTGACCGTATACATCATAGAACTCCTGTCGATGAGCTTCTGCTTCTTCTTTGTGTACAAAAGAACCCATAAAACAAATACGAACTTCTGTATATACTTCTACTTCTTCCGGTGGATATTCAAACCCAATAAGTTTCTTTGTCATACTACGACACATCCATCTGCTGCACAGGCCAACTCACCAGAGAGGTCTGTATTATTGTTAAACTCAATAACCTTGGTTAGGTCAATGTTGGTTACAAACTTCATTAACTCTTCATACTTCTCCTTTGTGCAATCTTCAAATGGAGCCTGAATGTATGTACCACCATCAAAAGGAAGAACAGAGATACCGTTATAGTGTTCCCTATTGCTCCACATCCATTCACCTACCTCTTCCCATTCCTCGTCTTTTAGAGAAATAGTGCAAGAGACATTATTGTGATTATCACCACGATTGTGACCATTAGCCACCCAATCGATGTTGTATTTTCTAACTCGTTCAAGAAGAGTGATCGGAGATTCTGTACGAATGAACGCACCATCTGCTGCTTTCTGTGGGATTGTAAGAACACCCTGATGTTGTGGTCGGAAGTATTCATCTTCACACAAGTCAGGAATTACTGTTTGTAGATACTGATAGATTGCTTCATCTTTACCAAACCTCATACGACGCAAATAGTAATCATTATGCGCTGCATGAATACCGGAAGGAGTGCCAAGAACAAGAGAAGATGTTCCTGATGGCTTGATAGTTGTAGTACGAGCAGCCTGATTGACACCAATCTTTTCTGCCCACAGGATATTAGTGTGCTTAACATGATCGCTTACCTTACGAAGGTCATACTGTTCAATCTGATTGGAACCAATACCAGTGATACCCACACCAACAAGTGCATCTTCCTCAGTTGTTACCTTCCATACAGGACGAAGGTAATGGAAGTCTGTGTAACCAGCTTGGAGGGTTGCCAGAATGGTTGCCTTCTCTGCACGATCCATGAAGTCTTCTTCACTCTCGATGGTAGAGCCATTCAATTCAACTAGGTTACAGAACTGGTATGGACGAAGGGCAATCTCACAGCAAGGGTTAGTACCCCAATCAAGATTGTTTGTCCAATAGATGCCCGGTTCACCTGCCTTACTTTCGAACACTCTCTTCCAAATAGAGAAGAACTGTTCTGCTGTGGTCGTCTCACGAAGTAGTGACACAGAGTTGTTAGCCCTACCACGCTGGGGGTTAAGTTCCCACCAGTTGCCACTCTTACAAAGAAGCATTTCATCATCCTCAGGAGAGAACAAAGAAATCATTGCTGCACGACGAATGCCACCAGCAAGCACAGCATCAGCGAGGAAGCAAAGAATATCGTGGCATTCAAGAGGGGTAAGTCTACGTCCGACAGCCCCATGGAGAACAGCTTCGATTTGAGCCAAACAGACACGAAGCGGGTCCGGCCCCGGAGCCTTACCACCTGAGGTAACAAGCTCAGTACCCTTTTCACGAATGTCATCATAATCGAACACTGGCTGAAGTTTACCAAGGAAGTACGCCTCTACAAGGACCTTTACACTATCTGCCCAACCCTCAATACTGTCACCAATTACATAGCGACGAGTGCGCTTACGAGGACCGACAACATTAGGGAGCTTGGCAACGTGACGATGCTGTACAGAATAACCAACTCCAGTGCCTCCCAAAAGGAGGAACATTGTCTCACTAAATGCATCAGGATGCTCAATTGGCAAATAAGCACAATTGTAAATACGAGCTGGGTTGCGCTCAATTGCTTTACCTCCAAACTGTAGTGATCGCATCGAAGGGAGTAGCTTCTTTGTTACCACATAGTCTTTGTAGATGTTGAAGATTTCTTTCTTAAGGTGGGGATATTTTCGTTGGTGCATATCTGCATTACGGTATGCAATTTCTTCCCATGTCTCCCTTCGAAGAAGGTCCTTATCATAACGGGCATATTTCGAAAAAGTTACTATCCGACTTAAAATTTCATTTTCTGGTGTCACTAAAAGTCCTTTCTGCATAATTAACTGAGTTTTTTAAAATTTGTAAACTATCTTTTAGTAGACCTATCCCCATATTACACGTTTTACAAAGGACACCTCTAACTTTATTAGTTTTATGGCAAGGTTTGTTTACTTTAAAAGCTTTTGCTGCATTACCTTTATGAGAATAAGTACGATCTTTATTGCAAATAGGACAGGGTGGACCTTTAAACCTATTCGTCAAACAGATCGCCTCCTTCGTCATCCCAATCCCAATCGTCATTATCTTCATCATCTTCCATTTCAGTTTCTTCAGCAAAAGCCGCTAGTTCTGCTAGAAACTGTTCAAACTCATCTTCATTCATTATTGTTCATCCATTTACCGGGCTTGTAGTTTTTAAGATTTTCCCTGAGAATCTTTAATCCTTCTTCAATTGTCTTGCTTTCAGGTTCTTTGTAATCCTTACGTTTCCAAGGACGCTCTTGATCCATTACAGAACCCATTAGCCGTGCCTCTTTGTCAACTTCTTCTCGTTATAATCAGCAACCTCTTTAAGAGTGATACCATTCTTGTGTGCCAATCGGGTGAGATAAAACAAAACATCACCAAGCTCAGCAGTGAATGCTTCTTTATTTAGTGGCTGACGACGACCATCAGGACGACGATCCTTCTTCACATGCTCAAGAACTTCACCAACTTCACCTGCCAATCCAAGGGCAGCATCATCAAAGTCAGGCATTGTATCTACAAATTCTTCGTACTTCTTAAAACCCATTATTCTAACTCTTCCAATTGTTTAATAATTTCATCTTGATTAGGATGTCCGGTGAAGAAATTCCTACGGAGATAATCCTTAGTGTTCTCATACCCACCGATATGTTTTGCCTCAAGGATAGATTGTTTGTCATCTACTAGGAACACTTGAGGAACTTTATTAAATCCCTGCTTAAGAAATTCTGCCTTAAATCGATCTTCTGAAATATCCCTTTCGTAGTAGTCATAGCCATATACACTCAACAACTGCTTTAATTTAACACACCACCCACAATAAGGTTCACTACGGGTGTAGATAACAAACCATTTATCACTCATCTACTAATGCACTCCAACTCTCTGGATAAAGCGGTCGGATGATCTTATCCCACTCGACTGCTAGATATTGAATTTCTTTCTGCGCATGACTGTCGATACGCAATTTGTATGCTCTTGCAAAAGCAGCAAGACTTCCAGTCACTACATACTCTGTGTACATACTCTGAGGGAGTATCATTCTTGCTTGTTCAGGAGCAACTCCAATAAGAATCATTTCATTATACAACTCTTCAACTCTGTTGATTAAAGATGCATAAGAAGCTGCAACAGAATCAGATAGCTTATGAGTATCTCCACTACCCTGTTTCATTGAACCTTCTGGTCGTGCCCTCCATTCACTAGGAATAAAGAACTCAGGAGCCTCATCTACATATCGCCTTGACACTTCGTTGTAACTGAAACCTATCATGTGTTTAAAACGCTGACGGGCAACAAAAATAGGGACTTTCTCCCTCAGTGTGATTTGCGGATGTGAGAATGGGGTCCAGTGGTTATGCTTTGCCAAATAGGAAAGAAGCTTCTTGTCTTTTTCGGTAAACTCTTCGGCTATCTTGTGGAAGGATACTCGTGCTGAGTTTACAACGGTAAGGTCATTACCTAAATGATCTACGTATTCTACTTTCATCTAAACTCCAGAGAAAGAAAAACCCCCACCTTTCGGCAGGGGTCACAAAAGTTAACCTACAAACTTATGGATGTTTGAAAGGGTTGTGAAGAAGTTGGTAAAATTGGCAGGACCCTTCATAGAGGCAATACCAATCAACTCCCAATGATCACCATTCTTTTGGAATAGGCCACCACCAGAATTACCAACATCAAGGTTAGGGGAGGCCAACATGAAGTCCTCTACATTATTCAAAGGTGTCATGGTGGTAATTTTCCTACCAAGCTGACCTTTGGTTGTAATACGAGATAGGCCATACGGATAACCTACTACTACAACATCGTCACCCTCTTCTGCAATCAAGGTCTGAGCAATAAGAGCCTTCTTAGGTTGGAAGTCCTTGTCAGGTACAATAATAGCAGCAAGATCAGTATTGTTTGAAATCTTCAATACCTTAAATTCTGTAATGAAGTTATCAGCATCAGCTACTCGGCCACCTTCTTTGGATTTATCAATACAATGGGCAGCAGTCAGTAGAACTGTTTGTTCAAGGCCGGGAGTTTCAATTGCAACAGCAGAACAACTAATTGCACCACTCTGGATTTTGTAGACTGGATAAATTGCATCAAAACGGAGGGGTTCATCTGCCTTTGCATTGCCAGCGAATGGCATACCAAAAAGTGCTAAAATAATTAGTACAAAAACAATGCCGAACCCTACTAGAATATCTTTAATCATGAACTAAGTTTAACCTCTAATACACCTTCGACTACAACGTAGCCAAGTTTGGAATCATATGATACGTCATTTACAAATAGGTCTTGATGGTCTAGTACCATACCATCCCTTACACCTTGTTCTTTAACCCATGCCTCAAAATCCTCTACAGGAAACTTTGCAGTAAAATCATTCGTCATATACGTCACTCTCAGCAATTAGCGTGTCTTCATCAATATGTCCGTTATTATATAGGAACGTGAATACTTCAACAGGAGTTAGGTCATACTTCTCCAACAGTTCTTCAAATGAAATTTCGTTAAGTGCGGAGGCAACATAATCTTCGATCTTATTCTTCTTCATCGTTGATATCCGTTACCCTCATTTTTGTTCGTTTATATTCTTGTTTACGAGAGTCAATCACTTTCAGGGAGAAAGGTCCCTTCCAATCTAGACGCTCGTTATTGTTTTTATACTTATTTTTAAACCTATTTGTGTGTTTTTCTTTTGATTCTGGATTGCTCATTTACTATTCTTTAAATACATAATTGCTTTATTTAAAAAGTGAATATTATCAGAAAAATAACCCAATCCGGTATTACAAGAGTTACAAAGGATACCTCTAATAGTACCAACTGAATGGCAATGATCCACTACTGCAAGGTTTCCATTTTTTCTGTGATTATAATCTGTAGTTAGTTTTTTATCACAGATAGCACATTTCTCAGATTGGGATATTAACATTTTATCAAAATCTTCAATAGTAATATTATACTTACTTTTTAAATGTTTACGTCTATCGTAACGTCTACCTTTATATTTTAATCTTCTATTACTATTGATACAAACACTACAGCAAGTATTTCTATTATCTTTATTTCCAGATGCTAGGTGGAAACTTGTTAATTTCTTTTCCACCCCACACTGTTTACAAACTTTACTCTCCATACTCACGTTTCAGTCGATCCATACTGACCCACTCAGGATCATACGAACCATCAACAACATTACGCTTAATGACAACCCCACGCCACCAGAGTTTATTCACTTCACCAGCCCAACCGCTGTCATAATCTTGACCAACACCAGCAACCAAACCCATAATACGCTTACCGCCAACAGTGGTACGAACAGCATAATCGGTAGTGTGGATGTGACCACATGTGCAGGAAACAAACTCTTTAGTAAGTAAGCTATATGCGGGATGCTCACCACCGACAGGACGGCCCATAACACCACTGACAAAGTAATGAGCGTAGTGGATACCATCGACTTCCACAATTCCCGGAGTGTTTCCAGCATATTCAACTACCTCATCATAATTTCGATTTAGGTCAAGGTCCTTGAAAGAGATAGTACCCTCAAGTTCAGGCTGAAGGTTGATAGCCTTCTTAAGACGGAACTCATGATTACCTTCTGTGAAGATAGCATAGGGACGCTTCTTCTTTGCCCTACGAACAGGGTCCCAAAGACGTTCATCAAAATCTAATCCAGCATTAATATCTTTCTTGTAGGTACGACCCCAAAAGGATTTCTTACCCTTATCGTATTCAGCCATAGATGGCATATCGAACATGTCACCAATGTTAATTACAACATCAGGCTTAACATCAAGAATCAGTTTACCAATCCAATCTGCACGATCATTGTTGTGATCAGGGTGAGCATGGGGATCGGGTAACACAAGATGAACTTGCGGTTGTTTACTTGTAATAATATTTGTCAAATTAAATATCCTCAGGGGAATTAAAAGATTGAGAGGTATTAAAAGGAATACTATCTACTTCCTCAATAGACCTCCAGCCAGTATAAGAAGCCACAAGTTCTCGACGAATACCATCATGACCAAAAGGTTGATTATTTACAAGCAAGGGGTCCTGAACTCTACGACTAAAAGTGGCAATCTTTCCATAAGCATCTACTTCATCTGCTACAACATACTTATCAGCAGAATTTTTGAAAGTAATTTTATAAATCATTATTGATCTTTCTCAAAGATTGTTTGTTCTTTAATAGGGACGATCTTAAGATCACCAGTATCTACATCATACTCACCACTACCCGGTTTGTTGCCACCTTGTTTTGACTTAATGACGACAGCACCTTTCTTGAGTCCCTGCTTAATACCTTCAAGTTGTTTTTTGTTTTGTTCAGTCTTCTCCATCTTTAACAGGCGGGGTTCAGTTTCACCCTTATGTAATACTAACACATAGATCATGTCAGCACCTTCAAAGGCTGTAACAACCCTAGACTCTTCAACATTAATCAACTTGACATCTACAGGATACCCAAAGAAGTTTGGTAATTGTGTACTGTAATAATAGTAACCACCAAAGGTGATGGCAACAATCACTGCTGCCACCATCCGACGATCACCATACTGAGTAATAATAAAGTAGATAGCCAGTGCAATAAGTCCAGCTAATACTGTATATAATAGTGTCATTATGGAACCTTCTGGAATAAGGAAATATAATCCTCACTCTTGTTTGTAATGTTACCTTTTTCATCCAGATCGAATGTAAGGATTGTTTGTTCCTCACCATCATCCGTAAGTTCTACTTCCTTTTCAACTACCTCCCTATAAGGATTAAGTTGACGAATAGTAATCTTAGGTCGTTCTGTTTGACCATCACGGTTTCTAAACATCATGACATTTACTGTATATGTTCCGGGGAGTATCTTCCTAATGGTAGCTACTTCTCGTCTTGTTTTATTTGTCATGATACCTTGAGGGGTAATCATTGTGTTATTGATACCAACGTCGTCTCTATCAAGGACAATAAACTTACCATCCTTATGTCCAAAGAAAACGATGTTGTCCTCAGGTCCTGATACCCACAAATCAATATCGTTCTCAGAACCATCTCTCCAAGTCATTTCGATAATGAACTCAGCTTTCTCAGTGACATTCCCCTTTTTGTTTTCCTCATTGATTGAGAGGAATGACATAGCAAAAAGGGCTACAAAGACGACTAAGAGAAATACGAAATAATCAAGAAGACTTAAGAGATACTTACCGCTCATCCTCTGTTACTCCAAACACAAAGAAGGTGAGATAGGATACCAACAGTGCTGAAGACAGACCGAACAGTGTGGTGATTTGTGCAGTACCCACACCAAGCATCAGTTGAGGAATAGCTGTTTTTATATCTGTTACTACTCCAATTGTAGCAAAGATATGCATCATCCCAATAACAGTTCCGATAAGGCCAATCCCCATAAGAGATTTACCAATAAAAGAAACACGCTGTAATACCTTACCCACATCGGCAGACTTGCCCAAAACAGAAGGTAGAAGATAAGCAACAAGGATAATATAAATAGCAGAAATGAGCAGAGAAATACGAGTTGGGTCATTAGCTAACAGCCAATTTAATGCGTCATAGTATTGAAAAAGAAATGCTACAATGAACAATGACACTGCGTTAAATAATAGGTATCTAAAAAACATTAATCAAACCATTCTTTTAAATATTCTCGGATGGTAAATGGAAATCCTAACTTAGAACTCCAATCTGATTGACGTGTTTTTGATCCATTCTTACGTCGTTTACCAAACTCAGCATCCCTATAGAAGATAATCCGAATATCTTTATCTGGATGTTGTGCCTTTACAGCCGCCATCTTTCGTCGTACATTGTCATCGAACTGACGACCTGCACCTTTTGCTTCAATGTAAATCTTTCGACCATCTTTGAAGGTAATAACGAAATCTGGTTTGTAATCATATTCGATCACATATCGAAGCTTCTCTGGTTCGTACTCAATAGTAGCTCCACGGGGAAGTAGTGCCTTGATGTTATCGTAGACTTCCTGCTCGAATTGTGAATGGATCACTTTACCATTAATTTTTTTCTTAGGTCTTTTCAGTCGGTTGCTCCTTTACTGGATATTCTTCATACAAAGCTTCAAAGGCATCCATAAGATTGTCAAAATCCTTAATGTCACCATTCTTTAGGATGATGAAAGGCTTTCCTGTTTCTTTGTTTGCGTAGACGGTGTTACTGTTTCTGGAGTCCATAGGATAGGTTCTTTTGTTTCATGATTGTAGTCTGTAGTGCGGAGGATACGTGCTAGTCGTGCTTGGAGTAGGGCATACTCTTCTGAGTAACCTTTCTTCAAGAAGTTATCTAATACGTTTTCCCATGTGGCACCTTTTGCCAGTATCTTCTCAGCAGCAACTGGACCAACTCCGGTAATGCCACTATAGCCATCAATAGAGTCACCAATCAATGTTTGATACAAATGATAATAGTCTGCTTGTTCTTCTGTGATCTTAACTAATCCGGTTTCAGTATCTTTGAAGAACCAACCGGGAATTGTTTTCATATCTTTATCAGAAGAAACAATAATACAATCTTCCTCTGATGTACTAAGGATACCCATAACATCATCAGCTTCAAGATTGGGATATACGACGGCACCACTATCGATAAAGTCTTGCCGTAGCTTTTTCAAAAGGATTGGTCGTTTAAGGTTAGACCGTTTACCCTTATATGTATCTGTTAAGGACTTTCTAAAATTTGTGTTATCTGACAAACAGAGTACATAATCATCAGCACTTAAGTGTTCCATGTAGTATTTAAGTTTATCGTTAATGGTATCAAGAACCTTTTGTTCTTCAACATGCCATGTCCAATATCCCGGCTCTACTTCTTTGGCTTCTTCACATACTGCTGCTGATTGGTATAAAAGAATGTCAGCATCAATAAGAAGTTTAGTCAATAATCACCGGCTCTACACTAGAGAACACACCTACAGCTTTATATCCAGCCTGAATACCAAGGGCAAAACTTTCGGGATCATTGACATCATCATGACATTCAATTTCTTCCCAATAGCCATCCTTTGTAAGACCAGACACATAAACTACAAGGTTCTTCATATCATATTCAATAAAGTATTCTAAGTAGTTTTTAATTTGTTTAATCATCTTTATCTTCCCAACGTCCCGAAAGGGATAGCCAAGAGACTACCCCCGTCGCAACTACAATAATTAAAACAGGAATGATTACCATGGAATTTCATCGTTAAGTTCTTCCTTTTTGTCAGAAGATTTCTTAACTTCCTTTTTTACTTCCTTGACTTCTTCTTTAGCTTCTGCTTCATCCACAACCCTTGGGGTGGCTTCGACATATTCAGCGAGTTCAAGGATTCGAAGACTTTCTAATCGATGTCCCTTACCCTTAATCGTATCGTAATACGAGAAGTTGACGATAGCAAGCGATCCATTCGGAATCATTTCCTGCTCACCATTGGTGACAAGCTTTACCTTATCACCTTTGTTATACTGACGAATACGTTCACCAAGTTCATTCTCATATGTTACATTAACTACACCAGTGATTTCCGGTGGAGCGAACACAACAAGTTCATCCTTAATCAGCTTCTTGGTAGGACGACGAAGGGTGATGTACTCACCATCAGCATCAGTCTTAACACCAAGTTCGAGGCCAGTTGCCTTAAACTTATCCCATTCCTTTTCATCAACCGGATAGGCAGACACTTTCCAGTTCTCAGCACCCATGAATGCATCAGGTTCATAAACCTTGCACCACTTAAGCTTTACTTTTAGGTTCTGATATTTTGTAGCCATTAGTTTTCCTTTAGTTATTATTTAAATTGTTAAATGCAGCAGTAAAAGTGTTTGCTGTAGTAGTAGGAGTAGCGTTAGTCCAACCTATCCCACCTGTAGTAGCAATAGTAGGGGTAGGTTCAACCGCTGGAGTTGTGAACCAATCATTAGGGAAAGGTGGTGCTTCAGTAGCTTCAGCAGGTCCACTTTCATGAATTGGTGGAATAAACTTACTCTTAGTTCTCCACAACTTATCGTCACCCTTTAGGGTAAGCTTAGGGCAATAAAAACGATAGCCACCACCTAACTTTTCACTGATCTTATTGAAACGTTCCATTGCTTTTGGAAGTCCATCAATCGTCTTAATGTTATGTAGTGTTAACCTACGACCATAGAGGTCATCAAGGAACTTACTGTTTTCAGCATACTTGGTAACACCATCGTCATAAATCATATTGATACCATAATCGAAACTATTGATTACAGTATCAGCAAAGTCACCATCATCCTCTTCCTTCACACCAATAAGATCAAATTCCTTATCAGCATACATGAAGCCATAGACAGAGGTAATATTCTGAGGATTACCATTTACTTCTAGCTTTTCGTAAACAGTAGTCTTAAGAATAACATCCTCAATACCTAAGTCCTTAATCATAGAGTTCTTAAGTTCTTCCATTTGGCGGGGATTTTTGGAGGGGATAAAGAGGTCATAATCCTTTGGAGTCAAACCAAAGTGTTCGTCTCTCACTGCTCCACCTGCAAGGACACTAAACTGATGTCCTTCTTGTTTCTGGATATATTCCAGCACTGATTTAACTACAATGTCCATTAGTGAATATCCGAATAGCGCTGACCGAACTGGACGTCAATATCCAACTCTCGGTTCAGCTTAAGTTCTTCATTAAGTTCTTTAATACAATCTTTAAGTAAGTCTACAATTGGTCCGTACCACTTCTTCTTTTCCTCATCAAAGAAGGCATAACCTTCCTTAACACAAAGGACAATTTCGTCGTGGAACTGAGCAGTTAGTTGCTCCTTCTTGTTCATTATTTTTTGTACCCACATGTCAAACACATAAGATGCAGTGCCTTGAACCAGCGTGGAGAAAATATCTTTCTCGTACCGAAGGGAGTACCACAACTTACTGACAGGGTTAAACAACCACATTTGGTCATTCACTGTCTTTACAATCTGTTGACTAGCAACCTTCTTAACAGCCCAATTACGTTTCCAGTAGGCTTCATAAACCTTTCTGGCTTCCTCTTGGGAGAGACCAGTTGATCTGGATAATTTAGGGACACCTGTTCCATATTGAAGGGAGTAGTTACCTGTTTTGTAGATATGACGAATGTTACCAATTGATTTATCAGTACCATCCTTAAATCTCATCACCTGTTCGATTGTAACGGCAGATGCAGACAATGCTAAGTCAAGATGCGGGTCAAATCCCGGTACCATCATTTCTTCAACGTACTTGGGATCAAGAGGATAAATAAAGTGTTGTTTCAATCTATCTTCGAGGGATGACATATCCGAACCACACAACTGCATTCCTTCCGGGGCAATTAGGGCACTTCGAATAGACTCAGCAAAAAGCTTGTCAGGCTTTGGTAAGTTAACAATTGTAGTATGTTTAAACCTAAGTGTGTTTGTTAGTCCAGCCACTTGAGCTTGGAGCCATCCATCTTCTTGATCACGAAGGAACCCTTTAAGGATACCAATTCTGTGTTGTAGAACTGATAGACCTTCCAGAAGTTCCAGTGAAGGTTCCACTTCATACAACTCCTTAATCGAGTCGCAGATACCTTTACCCTGTTCGAGATTAATCTGAGGGATTTCCCTAATCTCACCTGTCTCTTTGTTCTTTACTTCCTTGAAAGTTCTTGGCTTCCATCCTAACGAAAAGAGCCATTCTTTCTTTTGGTCATTGGAGTTAGGATTACCCGGCTCCATCCCCTTGATGATTTCAATTTCACCATCGTAAGTAGGTGGTAAACCTCGTTCAGCAAGGAGAGCATTCCATTCCATACCCAACTTAGAGTAGGAACCATCTTTATTTAAAAATCTTTTTGGTTTTGTTTTATACTGAATGTTTGGTACCTGAGGCATAACTGCACTCAAGTTTTCAATCTTCTCCCTTTGAATTTCCTCAAGTTTTTTAAGAGACTTACGTGTGGCCTCAATGTCTAGCTTCCATTTGGATCGCTCTTGAAGCATTGCACAATGCATCTTAAAGGAGAGGTAATCAACAAGTCTCCAAATTTCAGAGTTGGTGTGGTAGATATTAACCAAGTACTCATACATTTGGTTCCAAAGACGGACGTTAATACGTACATCCTCTTTGCATCGGTTCTCATATTCTTCTTGTTCTAGGTTTTCCCAATCATCAATAGGAGGCTTAGGGACACCAAAGGTGACACCCCATTCAGCCAAACCATGTTTCTGTCTTTCTGGATACAAATACCAAGACATAGCCAAAGTATCTACAACCTTTGCTGTAATCTTAATATCTAACAGACGTTCTAAGGTGGGTATATCAAACCGTTTACAATTATGTGCAATAAGAACCTTTGCATTCAAAAGGAACTTACGCATGTCATCATAATTGGACGTAACAAAAACATTATCAGGAGACTTGGGAGAGCAAGCTGCTAGACAGTGAAGTTTTGTAGGAGTAAGTCCATCCCCTTCACAGTCGAATACCCATGTTCCATCTGACAAATCAATTCCTCTTAAAGAGTAACATAACTACATCAACCAACAGGAAGAACAAACATGCTGGCCAAATGAATATGGTAAGTGCAAGGGCAATAAAAGACGGCTCTTCACGATCCTCAAATCCCTTACTTTCCCAATAACGGTAGACATAATTAAGGACCATAACAAGTAGTCCAATAACAATATATTTTATAATCATCATAACACCTTTTGTGTCTCATGAATAGAGTGATAAGTAATCAAATCATTTGTCTCAAACTTCTTTTTCTTACGCCTCCCAATATACTTGATTTCGTTTTCTTTTAGGAAGTCTTCTTTCATTTCATCAAGTGTTTTCATTCTATCTTTCTTACTGTACATATTAATTATACCACCTAAACTGGTGGGTGTCAATCATAATGTTCTCCACAACCAACTATCATCCGGTTTGGGTACATAATTAATTGATTGACATGAACATAATGCCACTAAGATAACCATTAGAGCAACAATTACAGGGAGTGCTTTCATTTTGTTTTCTCCAAACAACCCCTAAGAGAATTGAGGGCGTTAAATTCAGCCACTAGACGTATCATGTGCATCCCTGATATCATGCCATCTTTCCCTGAAATTTTCAAAATATCCATTTGATCTTCTCTTTGTTTGATGGCAGCATTCAGTTTGTTTAGATTTACTACGTATGTCATGGCCAAGAATCCAACTGTCGATTAAGTTTATTGATTTCTTTTTTAGAATTTTCAAGAGTTACAATAGCCCGTTCAATAGTGATAGCATTAGAACCTTTCATATCAAAAGCATTCTTTAACTCTTTTAAACCCTTTACTGCACCATCTATTTTTGTATACATTAAATTGTCAATCCTTTTTCCATTGGATCACGAAGCATTAAGCATTCATCATCATACAGACCAAATCCTGCTGGTCCTTCCTTAGCACCAATCAGTCGAGCCTTCTCAATGAGGAAGTAAGTTTTCATACGCTCTAATTCGTCCGCAGATGTCTTGTCACGCGAAAGAGAGATAACCGTATTGGCTACCTTACTAATATTACGAGAGCCTCTTGTAAGGCCATCGTCGTTAACGTGAGAGATCATGATGAGTGCAAATGCCAACTCTTTTGCAAGAAGCTTTAGTTTCTGACTAATACGATCCAACTTCTTACGTTCATCATCCCCCTTACCATCAGTAGGAGAACCAGTGGCCAACCAACTAATATGATCGAAGAAGACGATTTTGGCACCACCAGCGGCAACCATGAAACGAACATTGTCAATAAATGCATCTTCATCCTCAACATCAAAAGAGGAATGCAACATGAATCTACTTTCGTGATCACCTGCAATCTTCTCTAGGATTTTGAGAACTTCTTCATCCTCTGCTGGTGCCTCTGGATCAAGGACACGAGTTTCAGAGAAGTAACCTGCCATAGCCCTAAGAGTAGTACCATTATCTTCTTCAAGATGAATGAGAGCAATGGGGTGATTGGTTGTTTTTAATACATGGTTTTCAATTGCCCTAAAGACTTCCGTTTTGCCAACACCTTCTGGTGCCTTAATGACAATAACTTCACCACTATGGATACCATGAAGCATCCGTTGTACCTGTTCAAACGGATATGAGGCAAGTCGTTCCTCACGTCTGTTCTTAAGAGCTTCACGGAAGTCACTCATGGTGGAAAGAAGGTTATCAGGAGAGTACCTACGGACACCCCTCCATGCTTCATAATATTCCTTTGCTTCCCCTTCTTCCAGATACTTATTAGCATCCTTATGTCGAGTGAGGCAAAGGTTGTACACCTTCTTAAAGTCAAACAAAGAAGCTACTCTTTTAGCAGCAGTTTGACCCGGTTCGTCTGCATCAAAGTTGATAACAATTTTGTCAAACGAATTTATGTAATCATACTCAGCAGTACAATCGTTCTTGGCGGAGGCAGCATTTCGAATGGACACAACAGCGGTTTCATCACCTACAATTTGTGCCACAGAGAGGGCATCATATTCACCCTCAGTGATTGTCAATACCTTTTTTGACCCCTTATCGAAAATATTCTTACCGAATAGATGAGTGCTAGAGATATCACCAAACGTTCTGAACTTTTTGTCATCCAATCGTCTGATCTTCTTTGCACCATTAGGGTAATCAAAGGCTACTTCGAGGGGCATACCCTCATAAAATTTTGTTTGTACTCCAAATTTCTCAAAAGTGCGCTTCGTAAGGCCACGATGCTCATAGTAACCAAGAGTATATTGGTCTTTGTCAATATCTTCTTCTACGTCATTACGGAAAAATTTACCACCGCACTGACCAAAGCAATAACCATTTCCATTGACATCTGTGGAATATGCATCTGAGGACTTTCCGCAAGGGCACGGCAACTGTGTCTTAGCCCACTTGGACATTCAATTTCCTTAAAGTATGTGTTAAAAATTATTCATTATCAAATTCTGAAAGAGTATCATTAATAATTTCATCACAAGACACACAGATAAAATGACGTGCATCTTTAGGATCAGCAGTGAATGATGTATGAGGTCGATAGTCACCTATGTCCGTTTCAATACTCTCATTCGATACCGTATTACAAATGGAACAACGGAAGTGTGTCCCTCGGCTGGTTAGATATGACAGCTCTTGTAGTTCTTTAAGTTTGCTCATTTACTTACCTATTAATTATATCATTTCAGGGAGAGGTAGTCAAGTTAAATATCTTCGTCTTTATCCCCCTGTTGCATTGGATCGTATTTCAGCTCCTTAAAAAATACCTTAATACTATATTTAGAGTGACAAGCCAAACCACCCCCAAAGATTCTTCCTAACTCGGTACCATTATCCCATAATACGTATGGGCTTCCATTACCACCTATCTTTATAATAGTGCCAAGTGACGATTTACCAGTAACAGTATGATAAACCCTATCGCCTATCTCAAATGTCATCGTCCTTATCTCCATTTTGAGAGGGGTCGTAATCCTTTGGGGGATAAGCGAACACAAGGTTCTTACTCTTCATAGGTGCCCACAATGAAGGACGTTTCCCTCTATAGGTAGTAACCCCAGTTGCTTCAAACTTATTTTGATCGAATGTGTAGTTTACACCTCTTGCAATTGTGTGTCGATACAAACGTGGATGATAGTACTTTTCATCAAGGGGTTCAATAAGTGCACTTAGATTATAGCTCCAAGTATCACGCATGATTGCAGTGATTTCACCAAATACATCGATGTGATCATTCTTATTTGTGTATCGAACAATATCACCAATATTAAATTTTGCCATTTTAAAAACCTTTAGATATCTTCGTCCTTATCGCCTTGCTGATTGGGATCATATTGAAGTTCATCAATCATTACACACCAACCCTCAGAAAAAGTGAGGTATGACCAGCTAAATATAAAACTGTCATTGATATGCCTTCCAACGATAGTGTTTCCATCATTTGATAACACTAGATAGTAAAGTCCTTGGGATACTATGTTATTAATATGAGGAAACCATGTTTTGTGGAATACCTTATCACCATTTCTTAAATCTTTAGTGGCTGTGTGCTTAAACAAAAACCCATCATCTTCAAATGTTATATCACTAGATGTCATCGTCCTTATCGCCTTGTTGCATAGGGTCATACTTAAGTTCAGCTAGAGTAAGACAGTTGGCAGGGAAATGGTACCCCTTCCTTTCAGGGAGTCTATACCAAGTATCCTCATTAATATAAAATTCACTTTTAAGAATGGGCCAATTATTTTGATCTACTTGATGTTTACTACAAAATAGATCGTGCCTAACACCTGATACCTTTTCGAACATAACACCGTATGGGTGAGCAGTATCAGCTTTTTGTCGAATAAGAACTATAGTCCCTATTTCATTACTAACACCCTCTCCCATATAGGTTTTTGTTACCCTAACTTTATCTCCAATCTTGAAATCATTATGCACGATACACTTCCCTTCCTTTTGTGGTAATAGTTCCACACAATTCTAGGTTATCAGACATAGGTGCAAATATCCTCATGTACTCATCTACATCAACAAGATACATGAAAGCTTTGATGGTTGCTGAGTGCTGGATTGGATTAATCAACTCAACGTAGATTGACTTACGATTAACACCCTCACCATTCTGTTCGTGTATATCCAATTGGGCAAGCTTACGAAGGGGTACTCCATACACTTCCCCCTCAACAGCCAACAAACGGTCACGATCAAAGTAATGGCCAGCTTCTTCCCAATTAGTTTTATCACTATCTAACTGAAACACTAAGGGATCAGGGACAGTGTTCTGACCGGGACGAAGCTTAGGACGGTTCATAATGAAGTTTTGACTCCATGTAATAGCCATCCCATAGTAGTTACAACCTTGCAAGAACCTTGCGTTCTCTCTCCATCGCCTCATACTACCCGTGACAAACACAGGGAACTCATCACGAGTATCCCTTTTGAGTGTCATCCAGTCTTTAGTGTGTCGAGTAGTTTCACTTAAAGACTTAAGCAGATTATCACAATCAGGCAGCAACGCTTTCGTCATTATTAGACTTTCCAGTTCTGAACTCTTTAATACGATTTTCAGCTTTTTTGTTTTTGTGTACCAAGACACGATGTGTCAGATGAAGCTTATAGAACTCATCCGAAAGATGCTCAAGAAGGGCAGCAATGGTGAACTCATTTTCATCATCAACAATAGCTAACCACTCATCATACGTAACATTCCGAAGATTAGCAAGGTTATCGGGATCATCCAAATCCCAACGGTTAATGACGTCTCGGACTGCATTAAGTACCTTAGCACTTTTGTTACAGTTGCTTTGGGACCACTCCTTAACACCACCAGCACCCATCGTAAAACCCATGGGATTATAGGAGGTCCCACCTGAAAAGGGGATTTCATCATTCAGATCGTCATAAAGTGCAGACGAACCACGATTACTTACCTCCTTCTTGTCTTTCGCTGCTTCTTGTTGTGCCGCCTCTTTTGCTGCTTGTTCTGCTGCACGTTTCGCTGCTTCGATTTTTTGAAACATGGGTCCACGCTGAACCCTGTCATAGTAGGATGTATTGGAAGTCCAAACTTCACCCTCAGAAGATTCATCAGGATGTTTGTACTGAGACCAACCATTACCGATCCGTCTCATTTCCATATCATTAGAAACAAACAGACCAGTTGATGAATAAGTCCACTGCTTTTCAACAACTAACTTAACAAACAACTCGTCATTGTAGTCAGCTTTGCCATTCTCACCAGACCAACGAAGGAGTGCAGGGGCAAGAATCTTTTCACAGAACTCAGCAGTATCAGACTTACCGGATGGTGTCTGACCATAACTAGTAGTTCCACCAAAACCAGTCAGAGTACCATTGTGCATGAAGTACACCTGACGACTGCTAGAGTTATAAATTTCAAAAGGCTGAACGTTTGTTTCGTCCGTTGCACCCTTGGTAGAATGACGAACATGAAGATAACGATAGCAATCCTTATTATCTTCCAGTAGTTTCCACACCCGCTCGGGGTTAGTCCCATCCGGGTCGAACTCCTTGATGAGTTCCAAACGATTATTACCGTCCTTCAACAACAGACCAAACCCATGCCAGTTGTTATAGACTGCATTAAACAGTTGATCTTTGTTGATAGATGCACCGGGTGCAAGTGTAATGATAACACACATTAGATATCTTCGTCCTTATCGCCTTGCTGATTGGGATCATATTGAAGTTCAGTAATAACTTTCTTCCAGCCTGCCGGGCTATCAAGAGTTTTAGCTATTATAGTACTCCAACCGGGATTATTTCCGTACTTACGGGCATGGTGAAAACCTTGTAAACTCATTCCACCCTTTCCCGGTACTTGAGTTACTGTAAGTCGGTGATGTCGTCCATCGCCATATATAATTTCATCACCAATACTGATTTCATCCCAACTTTTAAAGACCTGTAAGTTCATTGAAATGTTTCCTTGTCTCATTAAAGATCAGCTTACAAGAAGCCTCAGAACGGACCCACAGATTGGAAGGTGCACGAAGTTCTACACCATACTTCTTCGGACGCCATGCACCAGAGTGACCATAATAGGACAGGCGTTCGTTTTCTTCAGATGTGTGCGGGACATAAGTAGAAAGATTGCCGTTATAGAAACCCTGAGCAATCTCAAGGCAGAACTGGAAGTGAGAGTGATCGTTCACATCTTCAATCAGATTGTCCAGCCAACCAATGTGAATATGACCAGCAGCAGTACGGAGGGGTTCATTCTCCAACTTTTCAGACGGATTGGGATTGACATCACCCTTGATGTTATAGTCAGGGTTACAACCGAGAATCTTCTGCTGTTCGGGAGACATATCCCACTGAGCCTTACGGAAGCGGGCTACAGGTGTCCAACGAAGGGAGAGGTCCTTATCTACACCCTTAACCATTTCATCAATCTGAGACACAACCTTGACAATGTTCTTGTTGAAGTCTTCTTCATTAGTGACCGGATCGATATTGAACTCAACTGCCAGACCATCTACCTGCACAGCACCACCATCCAACTTGAAGGGGTTCTGCTTGTCACCCGGTACAAATCCAAAAGCCGGAATAAAATCACCAGCCGGATTTACAATAAAACCTTCGGGGTCTGCACCAATACGAATTGTAGCCATTTTAAATGTCTTCCTTTAAGACTGTATAATGTTTGTTAAATGTCGCCGTCAGCGTCAACTACACGGACGTTAGTGTTCATACGATGGTATCTCTCAAGAACAACCAACCGTTCATGGTAGGGGAGGCTGTCGAAAGGTGCCCTCAGAAGTTGATTGGAGAGTTCATCAAGTTCTGCCTTAATCTTTTCCTTATAGACAGGTTTGATACGATACACACCAAACTTAGACCAATCCTTAGATACACAAGCCAAGTCAGCTGCATACTTAAGGTTCTGCCTAATTAATTCGTCAGTGATATCTTTCTTTGTGTTTGGATCACGATAACGAAGTTCATTCGCATATTCTTGGAACACAAGATCGACAAGAGTGGATCGATTGTCCTTCCACATCTTAAGGATGTCAGGAGGGGTAAGCTTGGGTTGTTTCGAAAAGAGTTTAATCTTCTCAATAATCTCCAACCATTTTGTGATGATCTTTATGTCAGTTTCACCACGGAACATACGAACTTCAATGGTACCAAGAGTGGTCAACGGTGCTGGGTTAAGTGCACCATACTTACAACGATCATTAGCAACACGAAGTTTAGTGTACTGGTTTTTGTTGATGTTGGCTAAGATGTTAACCAGATTGGAGTTAACCCCTTCTGCATCACAAATAGGAAGGCAGAACAGATTGGACAAACGATCAGGGCCACTGTATCTAATCAGGAGGTTTTCCATCAAAGCGTAAGTGGTAAGAAAGTTTGCCAATGTTAATGGGGTTTCATTAAGCATGTTGATGTGGACATGCACACTTGTAGAGATAGAACCCTTCTTGAACTTGTACTTCTTCTCACACAAGTCAAATTCTACAAGAGCTTTCTCCAATTCAGGGATTGACATAGGAGATTTAAGGACATACTCGACACCCCAATCACGAAGGCTATTGTCCTTTGTAGCACTCCAATACTTAAGATTGGGGTACTCGTACTTCTTTTCTGTCTCAGTTTCAATCTCTACACCATAATCACCCCGAAGGCGATCACCACCATAGACTTTAACTTGACGGAAGATGTCATAAAACGTTGCCAACTGTGTCATTACTTAATGCCTTCGATTACTGTCCAACCCTTGATGTCGTTCAGATAGGTACAATGATAGTAACTAACATCTGATGTAGGCACCAGAAGTTTACAATCTTTGTCACCAATCTTCATGAAGCCAACCTCAGTATCCTTAAGGTAAACCTTTAAGTTGTCAGCTTCCCGTTTGACTGCAATGTCACGAGACAGTCCAACAGAATGCCAACCCCTCTTGGTGATAAGGTTGATAGCTTCTTCAAGTGGAGGGAACTTACCCAATACTGCATCCACAAAACCAGCAGACATCAGTTTATTCTTGGGGATAGAAGTCATACCCTGACGAAGAACCTTTTGTGTCAAGAAGTCCAATTCAATCGGCTGTTTAAACCGACGGAGGGGTTCCCTCTTAAGGTATACGGCACACTTGTAATCAGGATCAATAATGTTTACAAATCCAATATTGATAGAACTGATATCGATGCCTTCATCATCACCATATACCCGAGTAATCAGGTTTCCAGTTGCGACATCAATCATTCCCACCATACCCGCAGCATCAACATCTGCAAGATAAGGTACACCCTTGTATCGAAGGATAGTACCATGAAGACGAGCACGAATGTCCTCGCCCTTATACTTCTGGCGCATTCTCAAATATCCTCATCTTTATCCCCTTGTTGTAAGGGGTTGTATTCATAAACCGGATTTAACAATCTCATTTCAGGACGATTACCGTCAGCACTGCCACGATGATCTGGTCTTCCATCACTGTATTTCCAAACACCATAAACATAACCATATCCAGTTACACTAAGGATGGTGGCAGTAAGGGAGACAGAAGGATCACTTTTCATGGTGGTAATAACTTCATCACCAACCTTAAATCTAAATGTCATCGTCCTTATCGCCTTGTTGCATTGGATCGTACTTCAAGGTGAGGGGTTGAAGGTGTTCCCAATCAAAGTAAAGGAAGCAGTTTGAATAAAACGGACCCTGATTGTCATCCAATCGTACTCCACAATCAAATGCAGAATATTCCTTATTAAGTACCCTCTCAACCTTTCCGGTGAGGCCGGTCTGATCCTCACCGTACTTCTTTGTTATCACCCTAACGGGAGTACCGACAGCAAACATATTACACCTGTGAGAGTGCCTGTGCATAATTGTCAACTGTAGTACCGGACAGACCGGGTGCACAATTAACTTCAAGTGCAAAAGCTTGATTGTTACGTTCGTTATAAATAACGTCAGCAGCACCAAAGTCCAACTGCAACGCCTGAACGGCGGAACGACCTACTTCAAGTACACGAGCCGGAGTCTGACGACCATCATTACGAACGTACACAAAACCATTAGCAAGGTTACGTACCTTGAAGTTCACACCCTCAGTGCCCTGAAGTTCAGCACGAAGACCCTTACGTTGTACGTCAATCACCTGACCACGGAACACATGGATACGATACTCATCCTTCTTGGGGATATACTTGACATACAGAGGGGCAGTCACTTCCCAAGTATCAGGATGATGGGGGTCCATAATGTGAATACCACGACCACTGTGTGCCGTAAGCTGAGTACGTGCAAACACCATCGTACCTGCTTCAAGCCACTGTAAGGCTACAGCACGATCTGTTGTGAACTCAGGAATGCTTACCCCTGCCGTCTGAAATGCATTAAACGAACGGGTCTTGTTGCAAGCAACATCAATACGTTCTGGAGGATTAATGACATTACATACACGATATGCAGAAGGGAACCGTTCAGAAGAAGCACCCCAATTAAGAATGGTCTTAGAAGCGGAGGGTACAAACTTGGAGTTGCCGTGTTTGATACGACGGATACCAAGAGCATGAGCGAGGTTTTCGCCACCTTCAGAAGCCTGATTGTAGCAGAACATTGCAGTAATTGACATCTGTTATCTCCTAAATGTCGTCATTTTTGTCACCCTGTTGCATAGGGTCGTATTGAAGTTCGAAATGGTTGCATCTATTCAGTGATATGTAATAGGGACCATTAACACAAGCTGGTTTACCTTTTGGTTGATCGTTATCCCAATAGGCCCACAGAAGCTTATGGTCCTCACTATTCAACCTATCACCAGTGATCTTATCAACAGTACCTTCAATACGTTGGCCAGCAACCATGGCCCAAACACGATCACCCCGTTTGAACGTCATCTTTCATACATCCTGCACATGAGAAGGTTTGTGTTGTGGGGTCGTACTTAACGTTCACGTGTTTCCCCCTCTTCGCTAAGTTTTGGTCCAGCAAGTTTAGAGTTTTGGAACCGCAAGAACATTTCTGATACTGACTCGCCGTCGAGAATCGAGCCGCTGAACCAGCCCTTGGGACAAAAGGGACGACTTTACCCATCTGTTGAGTAGTAACCTTAGTCTCCGTTTGGGTAGTGACATTGGTAGGCTCTACATCCTTCGGAGTCTCAGCTTCCTTGGCAGCCTTAGCAGCTTCCTTTGCTTCACGCTCAAGACGTGCATCTTCTTGCTTCTGTAAGATAGTCGGAAGTGGACGATTAAGTTCAGCATCGCACTTCATAATCTTCAAGGGACCATCTTCAATATTCTTTTTGGTAAGCTGATTAGGATCGATGGACACAATCTTGTTGGGACGAAGGTTGAAGTAAGTAGCCTCTTCCCCTGCACGATGGAGAACGTACTTAAGCATATCCTTTTCGGATGTCCAATACATTACACCACGGTCAGCCAGAAAAGCAAAAGCAAGTGTACGCAACTCATTACGGGAAAACCGTAGAGTCTGAGTCCTACGATCAAACACAGAGACTGCAAATGCTGAATCCCTATCGAGACTTTCGAGAACATCTTCCATGTTACCCTTGTTGATATCACGGAACATAAGTTCGCTATCTGTTTTTGTGGGATGCTCATATCGCTTATCTTTCAGTGTCCCATTATGGGCACCAACAATATGTTCGAACATGAATGGATGAGAGTTATCATCCCTAAGTGCACCACGAGTGGCAGCACGGACATGGCACATAACCACATCTACACTAACTGATGAAAGAAGCTTACTACCTTTCTTCCGGTCAATGTCATCACACAGGTCAATCCAATTGCCCCAAGTCTTATAACCATCTTCCTGATTATAGAACTTCTGACTACGAGTTTTGATCTGATAGACACCAGCACCATCAGTACCTCTAAGCATACTTACGATGCCAAGATTGTGAATAATCTTAAGGTCCGATCCTGAGATACCGGGACCAGCCATTCCAAAAAGGCCACACACTATTAAATATCCTCATCTTTGTCACCCTGTTGGGTGGGATCATACTTTAGTTCATCGTGATGTATATTAAAGGCAAAATGAGAGTAGAATGGTTTACCTTGCCATGTTCCTACAGCTTGTGCATAGGGATCATTATAAACGGCACTACCTTCATCCCAAAGGACATGGACATGGAGGGGATGACCTAATACAGTACCAGTCATTCCATTCCATTCAAATTCAGGTGTATCTGTACGTTCGTAACGTACCCTATCCCCTGCCTTAAATGTCCTCATCTCGATCCCCTTGTTGCATAGGGTCATAGACTAATTCTTTAGGGGAAACAAACTCAAAACGGCTTTCAAACATAGTTAAAGTTTCCCCATTATGAGTCAGTACATGAATACCACGACCTCTGCCCTCATAAGTATCTGAAAAATTAGCATACTTCTGAAAAGTAACTAAAGTTCCTATATACCTACCCTTAGTCTCCGGTACATCAACATTAAGTACCCTGAGGATATCACCCTCAACCAGAAGCCTTCTTTTCATTGGTTACACCCTTTGTTGTTGTCCAGATGTATGGAACGTGTACAGGGTCCTTTTCTTTCGAGATACGGTCTGCGAAGACTTGCTGGACCCGATCAGCAAAACGTTTGTAGCTGAAGTTTTCGATAGGAGACCCCCGGTATACAGGAGCGCCAACCGCTTGCATTCCTGTGTAGAACCACCCGTAGCCCGACGTAGGCGTTTCATCGTATTGGAAAACATCCTGCATCCTCTTTCTGTTGTAATCAATACGGTCCTTCCAAAGGCCACCCGTATGGTCATTAGGTTGTGCACCAAACAAGCGCTTGAGTGAAAGGTTGTGATTAACAGTATAACCACCCGGTTGAGTAAGACCAGCATCAATACGACCACTGTGGAGTAGCATTGTTGCAATGGTTTCCTTCACATTTAATCCAGCGTTAAGGAGGTTTACATATTCCTTGGCACGAGGGAGGTTAGTACGGAAGCATTTGCACAAGTTAACAATCACAGTCGGGTCGAACTTGGCATCCTTGAACTCAACAGCTTGGATACGTCCATTCAACATATGGAAAGTTCGGTCTGTATCCATACGTCCAAGCCAAGGGCTTTCAGCACCAAAGAACCCCTTAAACATAAGGTCAGTGGTAGAAGGATCACTATTTGCCATTCCACAATCATTGTTAAATGGGAAGATAACACCAACAGGATTACCTTCCTTGGGAAATGGGAAGTGAAGATCACCCGGCTTAGGGTCTAAGGGTTGAGTGCAATCACCAACATGGGTACTTTCATACTTCCTCAGTTCCCCATAGCAAGGGAGTGCGAGACGTTCGTGAATGACACCATCATCAGTTGCAAAGATATATGCATGACGACGACCATTCCACACATTCTTATATTCGGTCATTCAAAAGTCTCCACAAGATTAAAGAAGTAGTCAGTGCATTCCTTAGGGGTCCACTCAGGATGACCTTGGAAGCACAAGGCTCGTGTATGCTCATACCAAATAACTTCTGGCTCAATCATAGGACGAGGAAGTTTTTGTGTCTCACCAAAGAAATCCCAACCATGATCTTCGGCATAGGCAAGGACCTCAGCTTTACGAGAGGGGATCATCATTTGGTGATGACAAGAAGATACTGTAAGTTCGGTGTCCCACAAAGTATCGTACACCTTATGTGGTGCATTGTGGCCAGTAACATGTTGGTACATACTACCACCAGACATGACATTCAAGAACTGTCCCCCACGGCAGATACCTACCAACAGTTGGTCAGTAGTAGTATCCTTAAATGCATCAAGGTCCCGTCTGTCATTTTCCATATTGAACCCTACTCGTGCAGCAGGGTTTGGCTTTTGGTTATACAAAGCAGGGTTGATATCAGCACCACCGATGAACACTACAATATCAGCTTCGTGTTGATTAAATACTATTGGATAACCACGGTCAAAGAACATCTTCCCAACAGGGCTGTCACGACCTACAATATAAACATTTTTCTTAGATGTCATCGTCCTTATCGCCTTGTTGCATTGGATCATACTTTAGTTCACGTACTCTAATGGCCCAAAGTGTATGAAGAACTGTACGATAGTTAGCTACCACTTGTCCATCAAAAGTACTGCGAAGATTAAATTGACTAAATAGTCCACTCACAGATAGTTCAGGGTCGGTTACTACTTCCCAAGGGTGAGTAAGGGGATTATAACCATTAGTTGAATATGTTAATCCAAGGAGTATGTCCCCCCTTTTAAGTTGACTAGAGGGGACAATTTCGTAATTAGACGAGTTCATTCTTCCATGCCTTTTGGGCATCCTTAAGTGCACGGGTGGTTTTGTTGATCCAAGTATCACCCCAATTGTTGCACTGTCGGGGATCAAAACCATATTCCACAGTAAGGAAGCGCAGGAGTTTCTGTTGAGATGTAGTGGGGGTAATAATCTGACTGATAGGATTATCTACCAGAGCATTATCAAATACCAACCCCTTCTTACGAAGGTGGGACAAAAGAAGATCAGGATAAGCCAGCCGCTTGGGGTCAGGCTTCTTCGGAGGATCAATCTTATCCTTCAATTCGGTAAGCTCTTTGTAGTATCCAGTAAGGGCTTCCTGATAGGACTTAGGTGAAGTTGCCCAAAGATAAATATCACCTGTCTCCTTATGACGATGAAGCTTACCTTCTTCCTTCCTCTCGTCGTTCTTCACACCCTTAAAGACAAGCTCAAAGCCACACTTAGGGAGGAACTCATCAAGTCCACTACGGGACATTTGGTTCTCAGTAACTGTAATGAACAACAAAGCGAAGTCACGTTTGAAGCCCTGATCAATAAGGCTCTTGACAGTAGCCATTCGTGCATTCACTTGGAGTTTCGGATTGTCCGACTTCAGATTAGGAATGTCCCAATTGATAATGTGAGAAGCCGTGCATGTGGTACTTACTGCTGCATGTTGAACCATTGGTTCGTCCTTTTGTTTAATTAGAATTAAATATCTTCATCTTTGTCACCCTGTTGGGTGGGATCGTATTGCAATATAGAAGGCTTAGGTATTTCTACCCATCGTCCTCTTTTGAAAGTATTACCACTTCTCGATTTCATTTCAAAATCGGGGTCCCACTTTTCTACATCAACAGATGTTCCATAGTATCCATTCGAACAACCAAAGAACCTCATATCGACGTGACCTTTGTTAGTCGCTAAACAATAAAAGGTCCATTCTTCTGCATCATCAGACATACCTTCTGGATTTGGCCCTGAGTGTTCATAAGAACGTTCCTCAGCAACAAGAATGGGACTATTGAGTAACAATTCAAGATCACTATTGTCAAAATCAATAATGTCAACCCATTCGCAACAATCCTGATGGTGGATAAATCTATACTTCTCCCCTTCTGCTGTATGAAAGACAAAGAAGGCTTCATCCATTCCACCAATGCCTACTTTAACAAAGGTCTTACCGACCATATCTCCTAAGTTTCTCATAACATTTCCCTATATTTTATTTGTGTCTTGACAGAGGACTTTCTGATGTGATATAATTAATCCATAGGAAGTTTAGGATAATCTCTAAAACCCAATTAGTAGGGACTTCCGATCATCCATAGTTGCTAAAGTCCATACGAACCTTAAGCATCTTCTCCCGATGAGCCTTCAAACGTTCTTCCTGCTCTGCCCTAATCTTTTTATATGCTATCCTATTCTTCCACTTCTGGTACCAACCGATTGGCATGTTAACCATTGCTTCATCTTTGGTAGGAAAAGATTGGGCATTGTGTAAAGAATAAGTCCAATCAGGCTCACCCCACCTAACTGTCCAATATTGAGTATCACCAAGGAAGCCTTTTACGAGATAGTACCTACCGTACTTACGGATGACTCGATGTCTACTTAAGAAGGTACCTATTGCAAACAATATGCCGGATAATATAGCAACCGTTAGGATGAATGTAATACCAGAGATAACAATTTGTAGCCAAATTGGTAATGTTTCCATCACTCACTCCTTAAGTTTATTCAACTGAGTCTTAAGAACTTCCTTGACATCCTTCATTACATCACGAACTTCTTCATTCATAACGACCATTTCGGATGCTTCACTTACAGCAATGAGTTGCATTGTTTGTTTGGAGGGGATTGCAACTGCTACCACAAGTACTGCTAAGATGAATATCCAACAGATGATGGGGATACTACCATGGACACAGCTACGACCATATCGTGTGTCGTATTCCATAAAGTATGTGACCGTAAGAAAGAGGACACAAATGCCACCAAAAATTGTGATAGCTACACAAACGGCTTGAAGGTTTCCTAAAATATCAATGAGGTACAGTACCCAAGATAGAGAGTTCATTACACTTTTTCCTTATCGAACTGATCAGACTTGATCTTCTGTTTGGGATTATTGAGGATGCTACGCAGAGTGGTCATACCCTTATGGTCGTCTACAAGGGGACGGAATTTATCCATAGAATAGTCCGGTTCCCAACCATTAATACCCTTCTTATTATGTACTTCTTGAAACAATAAACCAGTCATAATTCTACCAGTACGTCTCATAGCTGTAGGTTTATCCCTAATGGTGAGTATAGTCCCCTCTTTGATAACATTACCAATACGGGCACCACATGCTTTAATACAAACAACCTTCTGGCCAACATGAAATGTCATTTCTTCCACCCTACAACTGATTTCCAAAATGGAATTGAGAGAAACACACGAGGGAAACCATCGGGAAATACGTGATACCAACGGTAGCCTAGTGCATCGTACAGTTCTTTAGCCTCTTTAGGCCATACATAAAGGCATACGCCCCTACCGCACCACGAGTGCCCCAACCTATAGGCCATGGCCACTGTGAACCTTGTGTCCTTAATCCTAAGGTAGTCTTTATAACGTGCCCTAATGTCAAGGTACATAATGAATGTGGCAAAGAAAAACACCCAATGAAGGATGACAGATGAAACAAGAGCCAATAGAAGAATAAGTAAAGGTCTTTGATATGGTAAATAAATCATGTCCGCCCCTTATACCAATCAGGTGTTTTCCTACGAGACCAAACAGGTGGCCTACTATCACGTTCTGTCCACTTGAGGTTCATGAACAAACGATATCGTTCACAAACAGATAGGTCAGTACGTAGTTTAAACTCAGTACAATCAACAAACGGTTGGAGTGATCCAGCAGGGACCTTATGCCTATTTCGATCCGCAAACTGAATCACTCCCTCACATCCATGGACCCGCTTGTAGATGCTGCTATAGATAGCGCAAAGGGCCAGCCCATGATCAACCAACCATCCGAAGTTACCTCTTGTCCTCCCCGTCCAAAGGGTGCAAGGGTGTTTCTGGTAGGCTGATTTATAATGCGGCCCATTCCCCACACCATGTCTACGTAGTGCAGTAGAGAGCATCTGCGCAGTCTCAAGTATCATCTTCACCAAACGTTTGTCGTCCAATGCTAATGCACTTTGGATAGGGGAATCATAGGTCGCAAATATGTTCATTTAGTTCAAAATCCTCTGAGGATAAAGATACGGAGGGTTCTTGCGTTGATATTCCTCAATCGTCTTGAAGCCTTTAATCATACCGTCAATTACCTTTTCGGCAGCTTCGCGCGAAGGGAGGGGAGTAGGGAAGGTTTTCCATTCCCCCCCGTCCTCACTAATATCAATTACACAAATCTCCCCGTCCTTAAAGGGGATAGGAGAGATACGGAACATTTTTTGTGTCATTCGAGGAAACCTCCAAACTGTTTCTTTTCTTCCATAACAGCCTTACGGAAGTGGAACTCACCAATATCACTGCGATAAACCATGTGTTCCTGATTGAACTTCACAAGGTCCTTGGAACCATTGATGATAATGGAGGCTGTATCATCATCATCATCATCTTCGTCCTCAGCATCATGGCCGTAATGTTCCTTACGACGTTTAAGGGCACTAATTAGGACACGATTAAGAGGATCATCCTTAACGAACTTCTTCTTATCTTCACCCTCTTCCACCTGCTTATTGACTTCAATGGTGAATGAACCAAAGGGAAGGATAGAATGAATACGTTTAAGATCGGACTCAGTAAGTTCAACCTTATTCCCCTTGTCATCAAACATAGCGGTGAGTTGTGCCCTGATGTAGGCATTACCGTCATTCTGAATATTAAGATGCTTGAGGACTTCACCAATAGACTCACCATAACGGTTCATATCTTCAACAACATGCTTAAGCATATCGAAGTTGAACTTACCCATAATGGTGGCAAAGGTAATAATCTTTGAGATTTGAGTCTTATCTTTCAAGTTTTCTTCACAATATTCCTGAATGAATTGATCCTCAAGACCTACGTAATTGTACCGATACATGAAACGACCGGGACGATTCTTGAAATAGGCATTCACCTTATAGGTGTCGTTGACAGTGACAGCGAAAAGCTTCTTTGCACTGAACAAACCATCAAAGGTGGACAGAAGCATAGTCTGCTTGGCGTCATCATAGACCTTTTCGAACTCATCAAACACCACAAGAGCAGGTTGCTTGATTTGTGCAAGGAAGTCATTGAAGCTCGGACCACAGAAAGCACCACCTACCAGAAGGCATACATAACCCTTAGCAACAAAGTCACGGGCCAATACCTTAGTCAGTAGTGTCTTACCGGAACCCTTTTCGCCCTCAAGAAGAACACCAGTATTACCCGGACGATCTTCAAAGGTTTGCATAATGCGCTTGGCACGACTATTGGCAGAACCATATACCTTATGGTCAATACCAAAGTCATCACGCTTTTCAAGGTAATACCCTTGCATAGATGCACAGATGCTATAAGTGCCCGGAGGAAGTTCATCAAGAAAATCAAACTCAGGCTCATCGATTATAACGAAGACGTTGCCTTGGCGATGAAAAACCTTCTTTGCACCTGCCACAGCTACAAGCTTTTTTTCTTTCTTTTCCCCCTCTTTGGAGGCACTCTCACCACCAACAGCCGCAGCCATGGTTGCCATAAAGTCAAGACCTGACATTAAATATCTTCCTCTTTGTCCCCTTGTTGCATAGGGTCATACCTAAGCTCAGGGTGTGTTACGATTTTGAATTGACGTTTGGGGTAATGTGTTTCACCCCTTGGTGTCATAATACTATAGACACGACCGTAATCATGTACTAATGGGTAAATAGCCCCAAGGGTTAGATACCTATAGGGCATATTAGTTCGTCTGTTGATATGATTTACACACTGGATGTATGTAGGACTTGACCCCTTGAGTTTTTGATTACCCAATGTGCTTTCCTCACACCTTTTATAGCCCGTTTGTATGCTACAGCAGCGGCCTTCCGCCCCTCAACAAAGAGTTGGGCGTCAAGGTCAATGTTATTAGATGTCCTCATATGGCGTCTCCTTAGATGTCATCATCCTTGTCTCCTTGTTGATTCGGATCGTATTTCAATTCCTTTATGTAATACCCCCACAAACTTAAGTTACCAAAATCTTGTGGTATATGGAAAGTGTAGGAGTTTTTAGAGACTAATTTTCGATCTGCCCCTACATAGGAATTGGCCTCAAATTTCATCTGCCCATTGATCAGAGGGCCTACAATCTCATACTCTTCCCAATACCTAACAGTATCAGTAACGGTTCTTTTTGCTACAATAACACGGCCTACCTGAAAATCCTCAGGGCCATTGATAGATTCCAGTTTCATCTTTACCCATCTCTCTCATGGCTTTGAAGTCACGCCAACTACGTGAATTGCCAACATACATCTGGCCTTCCACTCGTCCTCCATCATCAGTGAATACAGTCACAGGCTTACGGAGGTACATGCTACCATCAGGTGCATCCTCACGATAACCCTCAAGCCAATCAAGACGCTGTAGGGTTTCAGTTGCTGTCTTATCATTTTCAGGATTACCGATATCCCACACTTCAACCTTAATGCAATCGCCCTCAGATGGGGCAGCTACAGGGAAGCCAGCATAATATAGTTTGAAGCCACGGACGACACCTCCGACAACAAACTTACTATTCTTGAGAATACCATTATTCGAATGACCCTGCTTAAGGGTTCCATACACAATTGCGAACATATTTAAATTATTTCCTTATTCCACAATACTCACATCAGTAAGTTTACCATCAGTGACAGTGACTTCAATACGTCCAATATAGCTACCTTTAGTATAAAATCCTTGATTGACTGGGATGTCGGCGATCTTCAACGCCGGCTCGCCTAAGAAATTGGCTAAGAAAATTTCATTATTCTCAATGACTACATAACGTTTTTCTTTGACAATGACAGGCTCGTGGTATTCCGTCCAGTGTTCTTTGTCCTCCATATTCCAAAGAAGTTGGTCGCCGACTTTTGTAATTCCCGTGCCACTGTCTATTTTGGTATATTCAACTACCATGTTTTGGCGACCAACCCAAAGGACTTTAATTCTACGGTTATGGCCCTTCCATTCATACTCTTTGCCAACTTCAAACATATCACTTACCTCTTTTAAGGTGGAACTCTACGTCCACATGTGTTTCACTGTGATGGATCATAATCAAACGACCGTAGTACTCTACCTTACGATAACAATTATAATCCGCTAGGGCTTCTGTCTCATATGGACCATCATATCTAATTCTCTTTGTAAGACTGTCCCTATAGGCATTGAAGTATTCTTTATGGGGTTCAGTATATTCTTCAAGATCATCCCATTTACTATACTCAAATACAAAATCTTGAAGGTATGAAGAATTGTCGGGAACTCTAAGTACAGCTATACTTGCAGTGCCGTCTGTCTCTGGTGATCTATAGACACATTCGAAAATAGTACCACCATGTTGATCACCTAATTTAGATGATCTTCTAGCTTTATACTTAGAGCCTATATGCATTTTCACTTCCCCTTGTGGTAATAATTAGGTTCCTTGGCCACTTGTACCCTAGGTTCACCAGCGTCCGTGTTCCACAATAGGGCGGCATATTTGCCATCGGTCCACAGGCATTCATAATCCCTCAGGGTAGCAGCACCTACATACATCTTACCCACTTCCCAAAAAGGAATAACAACCTCTTTCCACCCTTCCGCGAAGAATTTTTCAGGGCTGCCAGCAAGGACAGTGCCATTAGTCCAACGCATGACCACTGTTTTATAGTCCGCATAAAGGCATTCAGACATGGGATCAAGCGGCACTTGACTGATCCAGTAGGGAGTATAAGTCTTGCCAGCAACGAAGGGGTTAGAGGCGGAAGGCATTTTTCAAGTCCCTGTCTCTGTGATAAGTTTCCTTATCGTGATGAATAGTTTTACGCATATCAGGTGCGGTTTGGATACGATCAACCTTAGACCATATGGCACCATGCTTGGCAGTGTGTTTCATTTCACCCACCCTAATTTAATACGATAAGCATACTCTTTACAAAGAGCATCCTTCATTGTTGGGGAATAAGGGGCATCGGTTTTCATACACTCATCATATGCAGCTTGAAACTCAGGTGTACGTGGTACATCAGAACATCCAAAGGTAACAAGGAGGATGAAGCCCATGGCTGCTGCTACGAGCGCTCTATTAGATATCTTCATCAGTGTCCCCTTGTTGCATTGGATCATATTGTAATATCCTAACAGTTTCATGAAAATATTTAAACCTAGTCCAGATAAATGGCCCACGAATAATCTCACTACACTTAGTTTTAACCCAAATAGATTGGGAACCATCACTCCAATTGGTTACTTTAACTACATAATACCTCTTCTTTAGGGTTAACCCTTGAAGATAGTACCTCCTATTTGTAGGAAAATCAGTGTGTTGTAGGTGATTAACACACCTAACCTCATCATCAATCTCAAATCTAGGTTGCATTTAATCCCCCTCTTGATTCCACGGGACACACATAAAATCTACATCACGAAAACCGGAACGCTTTTTATATTCTTGAATGCTTGACATGGCCGCAGCTTCACAAGCCTCTTTGGACTGGTAGGTTTGAGGGATAGTGGTGGTCGCCATTGACGGACGGGACATTTCACCAGTGAAAAAGGTGAGGACAAGGAAATAAACGATCATTAGGAGGTACTCCGGCCTATTTGGTTAACCTTTAGGTGACATGTAATACTATTCTGAGGGGAGGTGCTAACCAAAGGAACGGAGGAGAAGCGAATGGTTAGTGTACTACATGTCATCTAAAAGTTAATATAGTGGTGAGGGGCATGTTCTAGGGGTATCTCCCCTCACCTATTGTATACCCAACCTGTTACATAACAAAACCTCATTTATTTCATGCTTGATGTAGGTCTATTTATATCAACACGCCGTCAACCCTACAGGCGTTCACAACTAGTATCTTTAAATTCTATGTAATAGAAGGATGGGCGAAAGGATCAACACAATCAGTTTTGTCAAGTCAATAGTCATATTCAGCCCCCTATTTCAAATCGATATCAGGAATGATAACCGACGGTTTGAAAATCACCTTGTAGTGATATGTTGACACACTTATGGCATCCAATTGTTCGGCAAAGAATGTCACGTTGTCAGATATCCCAAGGAAATGCTTTTTGAATGCATTTGGTCCGGTCTTACAAGTGACAGTCAACTCCCTACTACTGTCATAGTTGCCAAGGCTACAAAGCCCTTCAATAGTGAGGATATAGTCATTTGTAATGCCGTTGTAAAAGACGACACGGCGCATGACTTCAAATTGATCGGCAGCTTTGGAAAGGTTCCGGCTTGCCACGTCGGCATCAGTACACGACGAAAGCCCCACGGCAGCCATTACAGCAAACAGTGAGGCAACAATGATATTCTTGATCATTTATATCCCCTATTAAGGTGTCCAGCCCGGAACATTCAGGCGGACAAGTTGACGTTCACAATCCGATTGAACCGGAATAGATTCATGCAGATTTGTGACATTTCCCCAATACACAATGTTAGCTTGCATATCGATTTTGGTAAGACCTGATAGGTCAATATGAGAGCAATCCCCTCCCTCACCAATAGGGCCTTCAAACTCCCCTACATACCCTACACAAGCGGCAAGGGAGGATGCAAGGATAAGCCCCTCAGGTTCTTCAAAGGTGGAATCTTTCCAACTATCAGAACCGGATGAATGAAAGGGACTTTGGCCCCTATGTCTAGGAGGTTCATATGAATGCCTACATCCACCGCCACTATGGCCACTAGGGATTGACCTATGGCCGCTACCATGGGCAGATAAACCGGGGTTCCAATAACCATCGATATGCAAACCCTTGCGACGGTGTGTATTACCGGCTTTGACAATCCCACAATCAATCATGATATAGATGGGGTTATCCGTATCGACACCTGATAGCATGGCGTCAACGGTAGGTTGCCAACGCTTTAGATCTTCTGGCAAGCCTTCCTCTTTGTGAAATTCCCTCATGTAAACACGTTCTGCGATAAAAGCAGGAAATGTAACGGAGGCGGCAGGATGAATGATGCTTTGGAGTTTCATAATACCCTCACAATCGGCCACAGAAGGCCATACAGAGCGTTTACGGATATTCGATGGGGGTAATAGCCATGTGAGCTTTCTGTGCCTCAGCGGTCTTTATTTCAAGATCGATAAAGCATTTAGCTTCTTCAATAGTGTTGAACCGGCGGGAAAGGCCAAGGTCACAACACATCCTTTCCCAATCAACATAGGGAGATTCTTCAATCCATTCATACCAGAACGGGACAGGGAGCCACCCAAACAGCCTTTTCCACCGCCAATAGCCACATGGATAGGTGCACTCATACTCAATTCCCCATTGAAGATTGGAGAGGGGCACAATGCGATATTTAGTGGTCATGACTTTACCAATTCCTTGACGAATTTAGCCTCACACAAAATGGTGAATGTACTATCAGGGAACATATCTTCAAGGCGCTTTTTCCCCTTTAAGGCAGCTTCAAAGGATGGATATTCAAAGGGGCGTTCACTAATCTTCAAGCGCTTTCCCCAACGGCCTTTACGGGCAATGATAAACCCGCCTTCAATCTTTTCACCTTTACGCTCTTTAGCTTTAAAGCCTTCTGGTGCATTTTCTTTCGGTGTAAGCATTCCTAACCCCTGATTTAGTTAAGTTGAATTGGTGCGGATAGTCGGGATCGAACCGACAAGCCATAGGCGTCAGATTTTAAGTCTGATACGTTTACCAATTTCGTCATATCCGCATTACTATCTGATACACCTACCCCATCGATAGGCCGCTTGCTCATAGCGCTTTAACATAGTCCTTTGAGCTAGGTAGTATGTCTATCGGTATCAGATAGTAATACGGATTGTAGTAGTGGCTTGACTACTAGTAAAACACCAATAACCCCACGCGGCTAAACGTAGGGTTAGAATTGCTTTACTAGTTGTTACTTTTCAGTATGTCGCACACTACGGCCTGCCGCACACTTGGCAGGATGAATGCTTATGCCGCCCTCCTTACGTTCCCCCTTGATTGTCATATGGGTACGATAGGACAAATGAGGGCCACGTGGTCCCTTATAGGTACGATCAAACAGAGTTGCTTTCATTTCATAGTCCCCTTTCGGAAGCGGCAGCTTTCACCGCCTAGTTGTGACGGATAAATTCACCGTCAATGGTGATAGGAAAGGCCCGCTTCCGTTCTTTCGGAGGATCAACAGGAACGGGCAAACTCTTGGCTTCACATACCCCAAAGGCAAAGCCGGTAATAAAGACCACGGGCAAAGCCCATAGCAACAGAATGACAGTCAGCATTTAGTCCCCTTTCATTTTAACGTCACGATTGGCAGTAACCAAAAAGGTGACGATTGCACCAATCAAAGCGACAAAGAATAACCCCTTTAGGGCCAAACCTATATATTCGCTATATCGGGCAATCAATGCACCTGAATAGGCAAGTACACATAGGGCAATAACAATCATGCCCATTTGCACACCCATTTGAGCAATGCCAATCAACAGGTGTTTCAACAGTTGCATAAGCCCATAACCCAAAGGAAGGAGAATAGGCGACATGATGAAAAGCAACAAAACTATAATCATGATACATTCTCCCTTCCTGATTAGATAGTGGTTTAATCGGGCATACAAGCCCATAGAACGGCATTAGGCAATTGGTGGAACCATTCACTATTGGCAGGCTCTTGCATGTCTATAACCTCCCAACGTGGAATTACGCCACTGTGACGAATAATAGTCCCCACACGCTTGTTGTTAACAAATACACGTAGGCTATTACCATTCCGGACAATCTTTAGACCAATGGGGAATTTAGGGCGTCGCCGCACCATTGTTAAAGTCCCAACGTCTTTTGTATGGTGTCAAGGCGATACCACACGCCAACGCAAGCCATAATGAAGATATAGGCGTAAATAAACGTATACCCAAATGCCACGGCTTCATTGGACATAATGGCTTGTACCGTCCCACTCTTACGTTTCATCATGACACAATCCCTCTTATATGAAATTATAAACCTAGTGGTTTACTATGTGACGCACCTTATACTTACTTGCAAGGCGTATAAGTCTTATTGTCACACAAGGTTTGGCATAATAAAAGCGCGCTTGCCGCACGAGCCACTAGGTATATAATCCCATTTGGGTATAAAGAACCCCTTTAGGGAGCCATATGCATGGGGCAAAAAGGCGTCAACCTAAAGGGGCAAGAACCGGCAGGGGGACAATCTGCCGGTCCTATCTTCAAAACACCTTGCGGTGTATTATGCCGCATCAGCGACCGGTTCGGCTTTCTTGTTCGATCGGCGCGGCTTTTTGGCTTGAACCATTTCAGTAACGTTAGTTTCCGTAATGGCCGGTTCATCATCCTTGATGTCGTCAAGATTCTTGAGTACACCTTTCAGGACTTCAATTTGAGCGTGATTAACCTTGTTTTCGGCATGGTCCGTCACATTCTTTTCGACAGCCGTTTCAGCACGACGAATAAGCGTCACAATAGCGGCCTTCAAGTCGAAAGGCTTTTGTGCAACTTCCCGTTCCAGTTCATAGAACGGAAAACCGGCCGCATTGCCGACATAGAAAGCATCAGCATCGGAGGACTTGAAGCGCACCTTGTCCTCAGCCTTGATGTCGATGATTTCCTTCTTGATTTTCGGCACGTTGACAAAAAAGCCCATTTCGGACTTGCCATTGTCACGATCGAATTTCAGGCCAGTGTAGAACCGATGAACCCAATCGATCATGGCGGCAGAAAGTGAAGAACCTAAAGAGGTTTTCACAGCGTCAAGAAGGCGCGGCAGGCGTGTATAGTCGCCGTGTTCCTTGTGATGCTCGCAGATAGCGACAAGGCATTCATGTGCATCATTGCGCAAAATCTTGCCACGCTTTGCGATAGAGGAAATCATGGCGTCAATGGACTTGAGATCGGTTTTCATAGCGGTTATCCTTTTGTATTGACCTAACCATAAGGTTTTCAAAGGTCTTCCGGGCGATATTGCCCTCAATATACATACAGTGTCCCCATATGTATATTAAGTGAAATACCAACTAGGGTTAGAAACTTACTACTCTTGTTTACCCCTCTTTACCGTGCGGTATTTACCAAACTAATCACCTACAAGTAAGCTTTCATTCAGCCATACCCTACACAAGAAAAGCATTCAAGGATCATTGCAAATCAATCCCTAGCTTTCTTTCACAAGCCAAATGTTAATGAAGATGTCCAAGCATAATAAAAATCTTCATTTTCATCATAATCCCAAAATGCAACAAAAATGACATTGTTAGCCATGTCGTGTTGCAATCCAATTGCTGTATTCTTTTCCATAGCAAAGTCCCTTTCGCTATTTATTGAATTACCTCCTAGAATGCATCTAACGCACAAAACCACGCGCCATAACTTGCATTCATCATACAAGAAAGGTTAGGATTTACGTTTTGACTATTGCCAGATGCATTCACAATGATAATTCTTTTGTACCCCGCCAAGGATACCTTTCCCCCCTGTTATACAGTCCCGCATTCTTTTGAAATGTGTACTTTAAACAGGTTAAAACCCAACTTTAATGGGTTCCGTTTTGTCTTTCGCTTCGCTCAAGCCGTACTTTCTGCGAAACTACTTTAACTTTATTTCTACTTTTGAGTTATTTGCTCACATTGTAACCTATAGTAAGGCAAACAGTTATCATCCACAATCTTACGAAAGCTTTTGAAGGAAGCAACCACAACCAAACTACAATGTGTATTGTTCACTCTGTTTTATCTACCCTTGTATGGTCAAACGTTCTGTAAGACCGCTAAGGGAGTGAGCAATACTGTAACCACTCAAATGAGTGTCGCCGTCCGACGGGCGAAGGGGGCATTTCACCTATACACACAAATAGAGATTGTCAGTCTCACAATGCATGTAATTCCACCTGTTACGCTTAGTGTTTCCAAGGTTCCCATATTACTATGGTTTTCCATCCTCATGGATTATCGGCATTAGCGCCTGTCCCTTGTGGTTCTTTTCAACCGGTAGGTTAAATCACACTAATCCTAGTTAAGACGTGCTCATGACTAATCACAATCCACCTCTTGCGAAGCTTCTTTGCCCTCATCATGCGCTTAACATAGTTCTCAAATATTCGGGATATGGCCTGCATACGCTCTTATTGTGCCGTTAATCCGCGCCACACAACAGTTAGACATACCTAGCCGTGTTGGAATTTCACCAACTGATTATATTCTTACAAAGGGAGATTTAGCACAAGAAACTAGCGTGCGCAATCCCCATTGCGAAACTTTATGCAGTTGCCCATTTCAGGACGGAACACGACTGCTAACTATGTCCCTTGGATTTCGGGCAGGGCCACCTTAGTCACTCTATTCATGACAGTCAAGCACTATTCTAAGCGATGCTTTCCGCTGTGTTTGCACTCCAAGAGGTGCTACGAAAGTTTGCACAATCCTAATCGTCGTGTGCTATCGCCAACCTCTCGACGTTGGCCCGTTTCGAAAGCTTCAAATTGCTTTGTCCCTTTCGATGATTTGAATTTAGCATACCTGTCAGATGATGCAAGAGAAAAATGAAAAAAGATTATCACGAAATATTTCAATCTGTAACATTGCTTTATCGCGCTGAATGACAGGCGAAAATCCGAGGGGAATAAGCACGAGTGCGCGCGTTATCACAAAAGGTCTGACAAATAAACTACCCATAAGTTGTAACCTACAATCCACCATTGGTTGTATCCCTATTTAATCCCTTATCATAACATAGTTGTACTACCTTTGTCAAGCAACCCTAGGTTGCAATCGTACTCACTAATCGTTATAACAAATAACAATACACTATAACTTATTTATTCTTTTGTTATACTCAAGTGTTACTCAAGAACTAGCGTACTCAAGAACTACTCAAGTATTTATTACTCAAGTTATACTCTCAAGTATAATTCTCAAGTATTAACTCAAGTAAAGAATAATATATCTATCATCGAGAGTACATAACTCTCATTTCCTTTACTCAACTCTATTTTCGTAGTACTTTCGAAGGGGAGAGGCCGGACCTAGGGGTGGGTGCCTATAGTTATATACAGATAGTACATATTTTTCAATAATTTAGGTGTCTAAATGGGTACTCAAGAGAATACTCAAGATAGTACTTTTGTATAATTCATACTGCGAAGCAGCAGTACCTATAGTAGTTATTTTGTTTGTTTTGTAATAAAATTAGTAAAAATAGTATTTTGTTTAAGTATTAGTGCATTTTTTACTTGACAGAGGTTTTAAAAAATGGTATAATAACTCATAAGGTAAAAAAGAAACAAAGCTATGCCTTACGGCTTTGAACTCCCACTATGGTTTAGTTATTGTGATTTCAAATGACAGTGGTTGAGACTAGTGGTTGCCAACAAGCCTGATACTTACGCTTTGTACTCAAGATCAAAAGTACTCAAGAACTGTTTGTCATTGACGTATCGGTCAAGCTACTCTTACTTGACGTTATGTACTTCAAGTATACTTTAAGGTTTTCCAATTTTAATTTTTAAGGGGAATTGTATGTCCAATCAGGTTGACCTTATCGATGACATTACAAACAAAGAGACTGGCCTAACCGAACGTGAAGAAGCTTTCCTTGATTGTTTGTTTGATGAGTACAACGGTAATGTTCAGGAAGCCATGAAGGCTGTTGGTTATCCTAAGGGGACCGCCAGTTCTGTTGTAACAAAGAAGCTTCAAAAAGAGATTCGTGAGAGAAGTAAAGAATACCTCACGTCCGCCAGTGCCCTAGCTTCCCTTCAATTGGTTAATGTTTTGTTAGACCCCAATCAGGTGGGTGCCAAGAATATTATTAGTGCTGCTAAAGAAGTACTTGATCGTTCTGGCGTTTACAAAGAAGAAGGTCCCCAAGTTACAGAAATTAGGAATATGTTTATTTTGCCTCCCAAAGACAAAAGGGAGACAGTTATTGAACATGATCCAAATGAGGTTATTGATGTCTAATATTGTTGAACTTAAAACTCGTAGTAATAAAGCCAATCAGAGTTGTGTTGAAACACTTGAGAGTTGGTTAGATATGGCCAAGAAGGGTGAAATTAATCAAGTAGCAATTTCTGGTTTATCTCCTGATCATAGTAGTTATACTCAGTATAGTGATATTGAAGAAGTACAAACTATGTTAGGTGCTATTGAGATTTTAAAGCACAAGCTATTGGTTAGTGCAGTGGAGTAATTAATGGAAGATAATCAGATCAAACTAGAGCGCTGGCCAGACTGGCGAAGGAAGCTCCCCTACGGTAAGATTGGAGTAGGGTATAAGATTGATCCTGAGGACCCCTATCATATTATTCCTGATGAAGATCAAATCATTTATATTGAACAAGCATTCGATCATATCGATAAGGGTGCTTCTCTTAGGGAAGTAAACGAGTGGCTCTCTCAAAAGCTACTTAGAAGTATTGTTCATCAAACCATTTCTAACCTGTACAAGAAACACAGAAAGCCATTCCTTAACAGGAAGACTGATCGACGTATTCTCACAGGTAAAGTTAAAAGAGATAAAGAGTCTGTAGAGAAAGCTGTAGCTAAACGTGCTGTTACTATGGCACAAAAGAAATACGAAAAGCTTTCCAATCGTAAGATTGCAGATGAAGAATTTCCTGAAGGTCCTACCCATCGTAAGGAACCTTACCGTGGTGGATTTAAAGACCCCGCTGAAACTAAAAGGTCAAAACCGCCAGTCCCTCAGGAAGTCAATTATGTGTTTAAACCCAATCCAGGTCCCCAATACGACTTTCTCTCTGCTTCTGAAGAAGAAGTTCTCTACGGAGGCTCAGCGGGAGGCGGGAAGAGTTATGCGATGCTCGCCGATCCCATGCGATATTTCTACAATCCTAATTTTGTTGGTTTGTTGTTACGCCGCACAAACGACGAACTCCGTGAACTCAAATGGGAATCACAAAAGATATATCCTAAGGCATTCCCCGGTGCGGTCTGGAAAGAAAAAGATTCTATGTGGGTCTTCCCTTCTGGTGCAAAGTTCTGGATGACTTATCTTGATCGTGATGATGACGTTCTTCGCTATCAGGGTCAGGCATTCACTTGGATTGGTATTGACGAACTTACTCAGTACCCCACACCTTTTGCCTATAACTATCTTAAGTCTCGTCTTCGTACGGCAGACCCTGAACTAAAAAATGCACTTTCGTTGAGAGCAACTACTAACCCCGGTGGCCCCGGTCATCATTGGGTTAAGAAGATGTTCATTGATCCTGCCCCGGCTGGTGAAGCTTTTTGGGCTAGGGATATCGAAACCAACGAAATACTTACATACCCTGAAGATCATGAAAATCCTCTACTCAGAGGTAAGCCTCTTTTCAAACGGAGGTTCATCCCCGCAAGACTTAAAGACAATCCTTATTTGTATGCCGATGGTAATTATGAACGCTCTCTTCTTGGTCTTCCAGAAGAACAGCGGCGCAAGCTCCTTGAAGGCGATTGGTCTATAGTAGAAGGAGCTGCCTTTGCAGAATTTAATCCAAGATATCACGTCTGCAAGCCATTTGATATCCCCAATGATTGGCGTAGGTTTAGAGCTGCTGACTATGGTTATTCTAGTCCTGCTTGTGTCCTTTGGTTTGCGATTGATCCTGCTTATGATACGCTATATGTTTATAAAGAACTTTATGGACCGGGAATGACCGGTGTAGATATGGCTCATAAAGTCCTCCAAATGGAGCAAGGAGAGCCAATAGCATATGGTATACTAGATAGCTCAGTATGGCACCAAAGAGGCCACTACGGACCTTCTGTGGCGGAAGAAATGATTGGTGCTGGTTGTAGATGGAGACCTTCTGACCGGGGACAAGGAAGTCGAGTAGCCGGAAAGAACAGATTACATGAACTACTTAAGGTACACGAAGACGCCCTTGGTAACAAAAGGGCTGGTATCGTCTTCTTTGAAAACTGTAGGCAGATTATCTCTGATCTACCAGCAATCCCCACTGATCCAGATGGCACTGAAGATATCGATAGTAGGTATCCTCATGATCATAGCTACGATGCTCTAAGATACGGTATTATGTCTCGACCAAGAGCTTCTAGTCCATTGGATTGGGGGACAACTCCACACAGGAAATATTCTCCTGCTGATTCAACCTTTGGATATTGAGGTTAATATGAAATGGAAAGGTCGCAGGCAGTCTGACAACGTAAAGGTGCAGACCCCTAAAGAAAATGAAATTGCCAAAGCTGGTCTGAAACAGATGGACAAGGCAATCAACAATCCTCGTACTCTGGTCAATGAGCCAATTGAGTACAATGAAGATTTGTCTCCTAGGGATGTGATGCAGAAAGTGATTGGTAATCCCGGTCGTGCTGCTCCTTCCGTCTCTATGAAGACAACTATGAAGCGTAACAATGATGGTAAAAATCCTGTCACCAAAGACGCTCAATTCTTCAAGCATGTAGAAAAGGATAACTAATATGGATGATAACATCATTAAGTTCCCCGGTACTGATGAATTGGAAATCGAATACTCTGATGAAGAGTTCGGTCCAAAGGTTAGTATCCCCGATCTATTGGATGCTGCCAAGGAAAGGGAGTTTGATGATGTCATCCTTATTGGTACGTGGAAAGACACTGACCATTTCTACTTTGCAAGTACAACAGGTTCCCTTCCACAAATCAACTGGAACCTAGACAAAGCAAAACATATTCTTATTCAAGCCTCACTAGAAAACTCGGAGATGTGACTAATGGCTAATGAAACAAGTCGTGGTAAGATTGGTAACAAGCTGGCAGATGTCATTGCTCCCGGAGCTAATGGTGACACCCTTGCCAATGCTGTACGTGATGCTACTAAGATTGTAGTACTCACTCAGGCAGCTTATGATGCCCTTGCTGTAAAAGACGCAAATACAATTTATATTACTACTGCTTCTTGAGGTAACACATGACTATTTACGTAGGCCCACAACAGACTTCATTATATGTTGGTGCCTTACTGGCCTCAGGTGCTTATTATGGAGGAAGTTCTGTTGCAAATACTTTACCCCTTCAGATTGTTAGTTCTCGTGGAGAGGTTAATGCAATCGAAGGTGGCGCAGTTACTTCCACTAACGTAAAACAAACAGGACGTTCTCGACATTACCTTGGTACTCAAGATGTAACAGAGTTTCAGGTTGGGTTTAATGGCTTCTTTGTAGACTCTGCTACTGCAGGCAATAACTATACATGCTTTGAAGTTGACGCATCCAATTCTTACACAATTCGTGTGGCTGTTGAAATTGGTACTACAGTCAAGAGGTTGACGTTTGACGGTGGCAATCTGGAAGCCGTTATCACCCCGGGAACATTACTCAAACTAACTGACCCAATTAAACCCTCTGATTTTGGCTTACAAGTATTTTCGAAACAAACTCAAATTTGGATTCGGTGTGAAAGAGAATTTGTTGTTGGTCAAAAGGGGATGTTCCACCAAACAGCTTCAAACAGCCCGACAATTACTGGTGAGTCCTATTTCGTAGGTGCAACTACGGCCACCAGTCAATTGATGAATACTGGTGCACTTGTAACCACAGGCGGTTGGACACAACAATCACACATTTGGTTGCCATATTGTATCCTTGGCCGACCGGTTAAGAAGATGCTCGCTGCCATTACCTTTGGAGCTTCCATTGAGAATGGTGTTGGTGACGGACAAGGTGACGGTCTAAATGGTGCCGGTGGTTATATGCGCCGCATGTTGGCGAACGTGAACGGTAATAAGATTGCAAGACTACATTTGGCCAAATCTGGTGAGACAGTAAAATCTTGGGTTAACAACTCTGCCAAGCGCCGTTATATGCTGCAATATTGCAATCACATATTTTCTGGCCATGGTGGTAATGACTACACCACTGGTGAGTCTCTTGCTAATACTCAAACAAGATGGGCACAAGCTTGGGCTTTGATGAAAGCTACTGGTGCTTATGTTGAACACTACGCCCTGTCCCCTAAGTCTGACTCTACAGACGTTTGGGCAACACTAGAAAATCAGACCCCTCGGTGGGGTTATGAAACTGGTGGTGAGTTTCGTGATGCTGGTAACGCATGGTGTCTAGCACAAGTCTCCCCGACTGGCAATCTGAATGGTTTTATTGACCTTGGTTCTGCACAAAGTCCAGCCGGTGCGCCGGACAAGTGGCGTGTCGATCTTGGGACACCAACCACAGATGGTACACACCCTACTGGTGTTATTACCGCTGCCATGGCTGCCGCTAACGTAAATCACATACAAGAACTTATTACAAATTGGGAAAAATAACAAATGGCTTCATTTATGGAAGAAATTCCGCTTAATAAGGATTTGTCCGTCGAGACTTCTGCTGACCCTTCTTCTGCGGTTGCTATACCAGAAGCCACTGACATTCCAGCTGACAATAACAAATACAGTAAGCTTGTTGAACTCATTAATGAGGATTTTAACAAGTCTGAACGTAAAAGAATGGCTGACGAAACCCGTTGGCTTGAGTGTTATCGGAATTATCGTGGGGTATATGGCCCCACAACTCAGTTTACTGATACTGAGAAGTCCCGAGCATTCATTAAGATTACAAAAACTAAGGTACAGGCCGCTGTAGCACAGATTTGTGACGTACTTTTCGCTGGAAATCGCTTCCCGATTGGTATTGAGTCCCCAAATCTCCCTGTTGGTACAGAAGATGCTATTCATATTGACCCAACTGGTCAGTCTCCTGTTGCTCCTGAGCCTCAAATGAAGTCTTCTCAAATGGACCCACAGATTGCAAAGCTGTTTGGGCCTAAAAAGAAGCTTCTTGAGCCTGTAAAAGACGAAATTAAGTCCGGTCCGGGCCTTCTGCCTACTGACATTACCTTTGAGCCTGCAAAAGAGGCTGCAAGGAAGATGGAAAAGCAGATTTTGGATCAATTGGACGAAGCAAATGCCTCCAAATCCCTTAGAGCAGTCATTTTTGAGATGGCTTTGCTCGGTACAGGGGTGTATAAAGGCCCATTTGCTATTGATAAAGAGTACCCAAAATGGACTGAAACAGGCACTTATGAGCCTATTATTCGTACCATTCCTCATGTAGAGTATGTTTCCGTTTGGGATGCTTATCCTGATCCTGATGCTCGTAACATGGGTGAGGCAGAAAAGTTTATTCAACGTCATAAGATGTCAAAGTCTGATTTGAGGGCACTTAAGAAACGTCCTTATTTCCGTGGCAAGAACATTGAAAAGCTTATTAGTGAAGGTCCTAACTATTCTCAGAAGTGGTGGGAAACTTCTCTTATTGAAACAAACCAGAATGACCTCTCCGTACATGATCGTTGGGAAGTCCTAGAGTTTTGGGGTGTTGTAGATGCTGAGTGTGCAAAAGAAGCTGGTCTGAAAATTCCTAAGGAGTTTAAAAATCAAGATCAGGTTCAGGTTAACGTTTGGATTAGTGGTTCTCATATCATTCGTCTGGTGTTTAACCCATTCACTCCTGCACGTATCCCCTATCAGGTTGTACCTTATGAAGTCAATCCTTACTCCTTCTTCGGTGTAGGTATTGCTGAAAACATGTTGGATACACAGCTTCTGATGAATGGCTTTATGCGACTGGCAGTAGATAATGCTGCTCTTTCCTCTAACGTCATTCTTGAGGTGAATGAAGATTACCTTGTTCCCGGCCAGTCTATGGATATCTATCCGGGCAAAATCTTCCGTCGTTCTAGTGGTCCTCCGGGTCAGGCAATCAACTCTGTTAAGATTGATAACCACACTCAGGATGCTCTGGTAGCTTTCGATAAAGCAAGACAGCTTTCCGATGAAGCAACTGGTATGCCTTCTTATGCACACGGTCAGGCTGGCGTAGCTGGTGTTGGTCGTACTGCTGCTGGTATGTCAATGCTGATGGGTGCTGCTGCACAGAACATCAAACAGGTTGTTCGCAACATTGATGACTACTTGCTTGCCCCACTTGGTCGAGCTTTGTTCGCATTCAATATGCAGTTCAACTTTGATCAGGACTACATTGGAAATCTTGCAGTGGTTGCCAAGGGTACTGAGTCACTGATGCGAAATGAAATTCGTTCTCAACGTCTTCTTCAGCTTGCACAGTTTGCCTCGCCTAATCCTGCTATGGCACCATTCATTAAATGGGATTACATCCTTAGGGAATATGCTGCATCTCTTGACCTTGATGAAGAGAAGGTAGTTAACGATCCACGAGCCGCTGCTATCCAAGCAACTCTTATGCGTAAGGTTGCACAGGCTGCTGGCGCTCAGGGGGTTGGAGCTACTGATCCGAATGCACAAGGTCCTAAGGGTGGTGCACCTGCTCCTAGTGATCCTACTGGTAATGGTAATGGGAATATTGCCCCCGGTAATGCCCCTGAACCCGGTGCTGAAGGATTTTCTGGCTAATGAAGAAAGAACAGGCTAATCAACTTTACCTCTTCGTAAACGATAAGCCTACAATGGAAGCCTTGAGGTTCTATATCGACCTCCGCATTGATGCCCTGAAAGAGATACTCACAAGGGCTGAGACGATTGACGATATTCGCAGAACCCAAGGCGCCATTGATGAGCTTAGGCGTATGAAGAATATAAGAGACGAAGTTAACAACCCGAGGGATTGATATGGCAGATAATGATAAGTGGGCTGTTAGGGTCATCGAAGAAAATTCTAAGGGTAAACCTGAAGTCTCTTTTATTGATGCTAAGACAGGTTCTGTAATTAACAATCTGGATGATTATCAAGTTGTAGATGCACAAGACATCCCATCTTATGATAGTTACAACAATCCTTTTATTAATAACTTTAATCAGGCACCCAATACATCTAATTCCAAGAACCCTACTGGACGAGCAGAAAATCCCCTAATTCATGAAAGTGAAAATCAGGGAGGTACGAGAGATTATCTTAACCCTGCAAATGCCCCTTCTGCTAGTAATAACTTCCGTTATGTAGATAAGCCCTCAGCTGTTCTTGGTGTAATGTCACGTATGCCCGGTCAAATCGGCCTTGGTGCAAAAGCAGTTGGCGTAATGATGGGTGTACAAAATACTCATGCTACTGGTAAAGCTCGTGAGTTTCTTGGACTAGAACCTAACTACCTCTCGAATGGTCTTAAGAATATTGTAGGCGATCCTGATGGATATGTTGCAGATGTTAAGATCGGTGATGAGGTTTATTCGGTAGGGCTTGGTGCTTCTGATAAAGCTGGTCGTACTACTCTTACTCCCAATGAAGCTCGTCAAAGAGCTATGACCATGGGTGTTGACGTTAAAGAGGCAACTAAGGAAGAAAAGAAAGCTGCTATTGAGTCTGCAAAAGCAGAGGGCGTTAAGCCCGATAGAAGCCTTATAGGAACTCTTGCAGACAATGTGTTTGGTAGTTCATCCAAAAGTACACAAGCTGCTAAAGAAACCAGTAGGGCAGTTCAAAATGCGCCTACTCGTAATGCTTCTTATGACATTGCAGTTGGTATGGGAATGGGCGATCTTCCGGCCCGTCAAATGGCTGGTATTTCTTATGACCTTGCCGGTAAAGGCCGAAGTGAAATTCCCTCTAAAGGTCCTGAATATAAAGTAGCCGATGTTGTTACTGATGTCCTTGGACCTAACTATTCAGTTAACGTCACTTCTGGTATGGAACCAGAGGGTAAATCTCCGGTAGGCTCTGCATATAGACATCCTGCTGGTGTAGCCGCTGACTTGGATATTAAGGGCCCACAAGGTCGTCAACTTGATATCTCAAACCCAAAAGATAAGCAAGCCATTCAAGATGTTGCTCAAGGATTTGCTGCCAGATATGGTGGTAACTTTGGTATGGGACCAGAGTACATGGGTAACAAAACAATGCACATGGATACTCTTGATTTGTCCAGACATCCGGGTCTTGGTGCACAGTGGGGTTCCCTTGGTAAATCTATGG
>QFPW01000038.1 GCA_003241785.1 Rhodovulum sulfidophilum
CAACCGGCTCGACGAGCTCCTGCCTTGGAACTGGGTACCAACCACGGAAGCCCACGCCGAGGCCGCCTAAACCGACGCGGTGCCAATCGGCCGGTTACAATTCACCTGAACGAGGGAGATCAGCAATGCTCGAATGCAGTCATCGCAATGAATCCTGCCAGTCTGCAGCTTGATTAGGCGTGACGGCGGCTCCATATTTGCGCCCAAGCGGACCCAATGGAGGGAATTATGGGACGAGCGAAAGAGGCAATGCTTTTGCAGCAGGAGCAGCTAGACCTCGCACTCGACTATCACGTGCGAGTTGGCACCTTAGAACGTTGTGAACCCCATGCAGTGACTTATGGTGGTGGTTGGGATTTAGAACCAGACTTCTGGCGGAATGCCATGGCTGATCGAAACCGTGGGGAGAACGGCTCCATTCCATGGGCAGCGGAGATGGAAGCTCGGGCGTTCACTGACCTCCTCAAGTCCGCCTATGAAGGTGTATGGGGTGATAGGTGTGAGCACTGCGCGAAGATCATGGCCGACGACTGAGTATCGGGAGCTACAAGTTGAAGTCTTGGTACCTCTCACGGTGACCGCGTGACGGATTTGTCACCTGTGCTTCCAGTCGTTGGCACATTACTAGGTGCGATGGTTGCGGGCGTAATTACGCTCTTGTTGCAACGAGGTTCTCAGCGGCACGCTCGGTGGATTCAAGAACAGCAACTCCAAGAGGAACGCGCGCAGTGGGCGGCGGAGCGTGAACTCGGCCAGATCCAGCGATTCTATATGCTGGTTGCTCAGCTCAGCGACCGAATGTCGGATTTTCGCATTGTCCGAGCATGGGCGCATGCTGCCGATTCGGACGAGCCGCCTAGTCAGGTACCTGAGTGGGTGCCGGGTGAAACCAATGCTCAGAACGCGCTCGACCGCGTCTATGGAGATATGTACCTGGAACTGCCTTTGCTGTCGCCGGGCTTCGAATCCGGTCTGAGAAGCATCTCCGAATTGCATCGGCTAGCCGGTCACGAGATCGATGGCGCCGAGGAGGTGCAGAAGCTGCTGCGTGCAGAAGACGAAATCAGGAAATTCAAGCTAGAGGTCGCTACGCAATACCGGAAGGTCTTCGATGCTCGGCGTACGGGGGCCGATCGTAGAACCTAGGCACACGTGCTTCTCATCGGGCTGACACGCGGCTCGGGGGTGGGGGCTACCGCTACCCGCCCCCGCACAACCACCATCCCCACCCCGGCCCCGCCCAGCCGCCCAACTAATTTTCACGCGCTGGGCCACGACGCTCAGTTATGCGCTTCATTTGAAATTTTAAGCAGCGAAATCAATTCGTTTGGCGCAAAATCAATTCATCGGACAACGCGAGTATGTTCATGGATCGAGACGCGAACGATGTTTCAAATACTTCACCTCTTGTCGCTCTGCGGCATGATCTGGCAACGACACCGCGCGACACCCGGCTCACGGTCGCCCTTCTTGCCCATCTGGCGGCCCGGCATCCGCGATGCCGCCCGGTCGAGATCCGCAATGCGCTGACCGAGCACGGCTTCCGCACCACTTCGACGGTGGTGCAGATCGCGAGCGTCGTTCGGTTCCTCGAATCCGAAATACCCTACATGTCGGGCACCTCCCCCGAGATGGAGGATGCCGAGACCTTCCTCGATCGCGTGGAAGAGATCAGGCTCACCCGAGGCATGACCCTCTCCCGGGCGTCGCTGCTGGCGGCCGTCGAATTCCACAACCTTACGACTGAAATGATGAGCCGGGAACCGGGCGGTCTGCCGCCGCATGCGGCCCGGGCGATCATCATGCAGAACTTCCGGACCGCCCGCATCGCGCTCGCCGCTATCGCCCAGGCGCACGTGGCGAGGCAGGGGGAGAAGCCTAACGAGGTCCGCGCCTCAGCCGCCCAGCCCACCGAGATGCGGAGCGCCTGACCCATGACGAAGGACCAGACCTTGACCGCCACCTCGCCTCTCGACCGCCCGATCACCAGCGGGCACGGGTCCGCGCTCTCGCCCGGCCAGCGCGGGGCGCAGGACCGACGCTTCTCGGCGCAGCGGCGCATCTCTGCGGCGCAGCGCGCCCTCGCCCGTGCGCTCGCCGCGCAGGACGAGCGCGAGCGGATGCATGCCTTGATCGATGCCGCCGGGATCGTCGGAGACCTCCACGCCCCCTCGGCGCAGGAGGCCGCTCGCCTCCTCGACCGCGCAGCCCAGAGGGGGCTGGGCGCCGACGCCTCCGCGAAGGTCGCGGCCTTGCTCAAGAAGGCCCGGGACGAGTGCTCCGCGCCCCGCGAGCGCCTCATGCGCGCCGCCTCGCTGCTGCGCACCGCGATGTACTTCGACCCCGATCCCTTGTCCCGGAACTACAGCATCGCGCCGAGCGAGGGCGACGACCTCTCCGACGCAGCGCGCGCCGGGATGCTGCTCCGGGCCGAGGACTACCTTGTCGACACCCACGGCGCCCAAGGGCCGCTGAAGCCCCTGCGAGAGGGCGATGCCTTCACCGCGCTCCTCAATCTCGAATCGCAGGCCCTCAAGCTCGGCTCTCAGCGCGAAGACGCCTGAGCCCAACCCCCAAAGGAAATCTCGATGACCGCCATCGCCAAGAAGATCACGCCCGCCCCCTCGGCGCCGCCCAAGGCCACCGCAGAACCGATGTCCCTCGCCGCGCTCAAGGCCGAGGCCGAGCCCCTCGCCGCCCGCCTGAGCCAGGCGGAGGCCGCGCTCGCCGCGCTCGACACCACACCGGCCCAGCAGGGGGGCGAGTCCGTCTCGGTTGAAGCCGCCATCGCGACGCGGAAGGCGGGCGTGCAGAAGCGTGCCGACTTGACCGCCGAGCGTGACGTTCTCGCCGAGCGCCTGACGCCCCTGCGCGCCCGGATCGCGGAACTGGAAGCCGAGGAGCAGGAGCGCCGGAAGATCGCCGAGCGTGAAGAGTCTCTCTCCCTCGGGCGCAAGGCGCTGGAGCGCGTCCGTGCCGCCCGCGAGGCTCTCAACGAGGAGATCGCCAACTTCGCCGCCATCGCGTCCCGCGTCCCGGTCAGGTTCCGCATGCTCCCGGAAATGCACTTCGAAGCCGATGCCGAGAGCGGCGAGATCATGACCTCCGCACGGCGGCTGTCGGGCGCGACGAACTGAACTCACGGCAGGAGAACAAGATGGACAACTTTCGGACGGACGTCATCTACCCCGAAGAGGCGCGGATCATCTCAGGAAAGCGGGACTACAAGGCCGAGAACGCCAAGCTCAACGACCTCGGCTGGAGCGACTGGCAGCGCCGCAAAGCCATCGAAGAAATTGTTAGGAGATGGGACCTGACCGGCACCTCGGCGCGCGCCATCGAGGTGCAAACCGACACCTACCTCAAAGCCCGTGTTGAAATGGGTCGAGTGGAGGATCGCAAGCCGAACCGCACCGACGCCGAGGCCTCCCCGGGGCGCGCGGAGGGCGACGCGGAATCGGACGCCTACGCCCGGTCTGTCGCGAAGCTGAACAGTTGGCGCGACGAGGCTCCCGCGAGCGCCTCGGCGCAGGCGCATCGCGCGCCCGCCGCCCCGGCTCCGGGGGATGCCGCCGAACAAGACGAAGCCTACGCGCGCTCCGTCGCGAATCTGAACAGTTGGCGCGACCGCGCCTGACGCTGACCGACCGGGGCCGTCGGCTCCGGAGGTTACGCATTCCAGGGCCGACGGGCGGGGACTGCCCGGAACCTCATGGCGTCGAAGTGCCCCGTTACTCGGCGAGTGGGCAAACCCCGAGAGGCTGCGGTGGTCCGTTCGTCGACCGCGCGGCAGCCCGAACCCCGCCCTCGCTTCGGGGGCGGGGTTTTCGCACTCACACCCCCGGCTGAGAGCCCTCCGGATCGATCAGGAACGCCGCCCACGCCTGCATCATGTCCCCCCGCTTCTTGAACTGATCGCCGCGTGCATAGGTCCCCTCGGTGCCCCGGACCACATGCGCCAGCGCGGCCTCGGCCATCTCCCTCGGAAACTCGGTATGGTCCTGCGCCCACGTCCGGAACGTCGCGCGGAGGCCATGGGGCACCGCCGGGCGCTTCGATACGGGATCGATCCACCCCTTCCCGTCCGTCTCGACCTGCTTCTCGTGCATGCGCTTCATGGTCGCGCTGAGGGTCATGTCGCTCATGGTGCCGCCCCGGGGCGCCGGGAACACCAAGTCTTCAGCCTCGGTCGCGAGGCCACGGTCCTCGCACCGCTGCTTCGCGGCTTCCAGCACCGCGACGGCGGCGTCGGTGAGGGGGACCCGGTGATCGCGCTTCATTTTCATCTTCGCCGCTGGAATGGCGATGGCGCGCTTGGCCAGATCGACCTCGCCCCAGACCAGTTTGCGGATCTCGCCCGACCGGCACGCGGTCAGCGTCACCAACTCCAAGGCCCGCGCCGCCTCGCCCCCCGCAGCCTTGAGCGCAGCGAACCACCGAGGGGCGTCCGGGCTGTCGAGGTTCGGCTGGTTGCCGACGTCGCGCACATCGCTCGGGCGCGGCAGCAGCGCCTCCAGCCCGCCCTTCCATATCGCCGGGTTCGCGGACTGGCGCAGGCCCGACACGATGGCGAAGGCGAAGACGCTCTCCAACCGCGCGCGGATCCGCGATCCGGTTTCAGGCTTGGTCTTCCAGAGGGTGCAAAGCGTGTCGTGGACCTCGTGGAGCGTGATCTCGGAGACCGGACGCGCCCCCAGCGCGGGGAGGATATAGAGGTCCATGCTCGCCTTCCACTGACGCCTATTCTTCTCCTGCGACAAGCTCGCCAGCTTGTCCGCCGCGATGAACTTGTCGATGACCTCCGAGAGCGTCGTCGCGCGGACGGCGCGCTCCTTGATCTCGGCCCGAGCCGCGCGGCGATCCTCGACGGGGTCGGCGCCCGCCCTGATCGCCGAGACCAACTCCGCCCCCCGAGTGCGCGCCGCCGCGAGGGACACTTCGGGATACGGGCCCAGCCCATGCTCCCTACGCTTGCCGGTCAGGGGCGACCGGTATCGGAGAATCCAAGACCGCGCGCCCGTGTCGGTCACCTGAAGGTTCAGGCCGACGCACCCCCCGACGGAATAACCCCCCGTGGTGGTGAGCGTCCTCACCTTCTTATCGGTCAGCAAATCAGCTCGTTTCGGCATCCTCAACCCCTCCACCAACCCGCCCAAAAATCTGCGACGGCTTGCGGCCTCCTTATGCCGCATTCGAGGAGGCTTCGCTCTAACTATTTGATATAAAACTAACTTTTAGACCGCATGCGACGACATGAGACAGCAATATGGCGGCAGGTTCCCCAGCCACTTCATTTCATTGATGTTTCGACTCGGCCCGCTCGCCCGGGGTCGCCCCGTGAACGGACGTCCGCCTCCCTTTAATTCGGGACCGCGGGAAAGGCGGCCGTGCCTGGCGTCACTCCGCCGCCGCCTGGGCGACCTCCGCCGTCCGCGCGCCGGGTTCGGCGACGAGCTCGACCACGCGGCCGTAGAAGCCGGTCGGCTCGCGCCGCTGCGATATGTTGACGACGGCGCAATCGGCGAGCTCCTCGCTCAGGATCGAGAGCAGCGTCCGCCGGTTGGCCTCGTCGATCGGATCGAGGCCCTCGTCGCAGATCAGCCATTTCGGCCGCGCGAGCAGCAGCCGCGCATAGCCGAGCCGCTCCTGCTCGCCGAGGCCGAGGTCGCGGTCCCAGCGCGCGCTTGCGTCGAGGTTGTCGGTCAGCCCGTCGAGACCGACGCGCCGCAGCCCGTCGCGGAGCTGGTCGTCGGTGAGATGATTGCCGTCCGCGGTCAGCGCGGCGCGCAGCGTGCCGCGCGGCAGGAACGGATGCTGCGTGAGATAGGCGACGTCGTGATCGGGCGGCACCTGGACGCGCCCCGACCCCGCGCTCCAGAGCCCGGCGATCGCGAGGAAGAAGCTGGTGCGGCCCGAATTCGGCTTGCCGAGGATCAGCACGCGCTCGCCCGGCTCGACCTCGAGCCGGGGCGGCACCAGCGAGACGCCGCCGTGACGCGTCTCGACCCGGACCGCGTCGAGCACGAACCGGTCCGACGCCCCTTCGCGCCGCTCGATCAGCCCCGCCGAGGCCTCGACGCCGTCGAGGTCGAGCAGCGCCTGGCGGAAGTTCATCACCCTGAGCAGCGTGGCGCGCCAGTCGGCGATCGCGCCGGTATTGTCGACGAACCAGCGCAGCGACTGCTGCACCTGGTTGAAGGCGCCGACCACCATCATGAGCTCGCCGAAGCTGAGCCGGCCGGCGAAATAGCCCGGCGCCGCGACGATGATCGGGAAGACCAGCGCGACCCAGCCGTAGCCCGCGGTGACCCAGGTCAGCCGCGCGCGGGCGAAGGCCATCCGCCGCAGCACCGAGACGAGCGTCCCGAGGCTCGCCTCGAGCGCGCGGCGGCTGTCGACCTCGCCATTGCTGAGCGCGATGCCCTCGGCCCGCTCGGAGCCCTGGACGAGCGCGAAGCGGAAATCCGCCTCGCGCGCGTAGCGGTCGGAACCGAGCCGGACCAGCGGCCGGCCGAGCTGCCAGGAGATGAGCGAACCCGAGACCGCGTAGATGAGGGCGGCCCAGACCATATAGCCCGGGATCACGATATCCCGGCCGCCGATCGGCAGCACCACCCCCTCGGACAGGATCCAGAGCACGCCGATGAAGCTCAGGAGCAGCACGGTGGACTGGATCAGGCCGATGCCGAGATCGGTGGTGAGCTCGGTCAGGTTCTGCGCGTCGGCCTGGATGCGCTGGTCGGGGTTCACGCCGATCTCACCCGCCCGGCTGATGCGCGCGGCGCGCTTGCGCGTCATCCAGTTGGCGATCAGGTCCTTGGTCGCGAGATCGCGCAGCCGGACGCGGATGAGCTGGTTGCAGGCGGTCTGCGCCACGTTGAGCACGAGCAGAACCGCCGCCAGCATGGCGAACACCCCGAGCTGGCGCAGGAACTCGTGGAGATCGCGACGCTCGATCGCGTCGTAGAAGGGCGCGTTCCAGGCGTTGAGCCGCACCTGCATCGCGGCCGTCAGGATGATGACGACCACGATCGCGGCGGTCAGCGCGTAGAGCCGGCCGCGCCCCGGGGTGCGGTTCACCGCGCGGATCAGCACGCTGACCTGCCGGGTCACGCGGTCATCGTAGCGGGCGATCGGAGCGTTCGGCATGGGGTCCACCGGCCGGGGCAAGGGTCTGGACACTAGCCGCGCCGCGGCGGGGAAGGAACCGGTCCACACGGTTTTTTGCCCGGCGAGGCGAAGCGGGCTCCGCGCGCGGCGGATCTCCGCCCGGCGCTCAAGGCGTCACAATGAGCGGCAGCGCCCAGGGCCGCGCGCCGAAGGCCGCGATCGCCTCGAGCGCCTCGCCCTCGTGGCGCACGAGAAAGAGCCGGTCGGGGTTCTCCGACGGCGCGCGATCGGGCCAGACCCGCGGCCCGGCGGCGGCGTCGCGGCCGAGCTTCGCGAGCATGCCGGGCGTGACGGTGAAGCTCAGCACCGTCGACTCCCCCGGGTCGAGCGTCGCCTGTCGATGGCCGAGGCGCTCGAGCAGGCGCGGCACCCGCTCCTCGCAGATCATGTCCTGATAATAGAGATGCACCGTCTCGGTGCCCCGGCGGCCGCCGGTGTTGGTCACCCGCACCCGCGCGGTCACTTCCGTCCCGGCCCCGACGGAGAGCGTGCCCGAGCTGAGCGCCCAGTCCGAAAGCGCGAAGCTCGTGTAGGAATAGCCCTCGCCGAAATGATAGGCCGCCGGCCAGCGGGCGCCGAGCCCGAGGTAATAGGCGCACCAGTGGTCGCGCTGGCGCCGCGTCTCCGAGCCCGGCATCACCGGGACGGCGGGCCGCCCGATCCGCTCCTGCCGCGCGTCGAAACCCGAGGTGATCCCGTCGCCGATCGGCAGCCCGTGCGAGAGCCGCGCCGTCGGCTCGATCAGCCCCGCGAGGATGTCGCCGATCACCTCGCCCGCGAAACTCCCCACATGCGCGGTCCAGAACAGCGCGTCCGCCGTGGCGACCTCCTCGGGGATATGCAGCGCGCGGCCGGCGGTGACGAAGACGATGAGCTTCGCGCCCGGATTGGCGCGGCGCACCCGCGCCACGAGCCGGCGCTGGATCTCGGGCAGGCGCGGATCGGCGAGCGCGGCGGATTCGCCGCTCCAGTCGTGCGGCTCGCCGAGGAAGAGCACCACATGCGTCGCGTCGCGGGCGCGCGCGGCGGCCGCGGCGATCTCGCGCGCCGCGGCCCCGGCCCCGCGCCGGTCGCGCGGGTCGCAGGCGTAGTCGCAGCCCCGCGCGTAATCCGCCTCCGGCCAGCGCCGCCGCAGGCCCGCGAGCGGCGTGGTGACGAGCTCGAGATGGTGGTTCGCATGGCTCGAATAGGCGCCGAGCCAGTCCTCGGGATCCTGGTCGGCGAGCGGGCCGAGCACGCAGAGCCGGGTCTCCGGCCCGGTCGGGATGGGCAGCGTCGCGGGATCGGGCTCGGTCGGGCGCAGCAGGACCACCGAGGCGGCGGCGAGATCGCGATAGGCGGTCCCGGCCCCCGCGAGCAGCCGCCGGTCGCGATCCGGCGCGGGCGGCGGCGCCTCGAACAGGCCGAGCCGCTCCTTGAGGCTCAGCATCTCCGCCGCGCGGAGCAGCAGGTCCTCCTCGCGGATCCGCCCCTCCTCCACCAGCTCCGGCAGGTGGCGCAGGTAGAGGAGCGAGCAGAGGTCGATATGCACGCCCCCTTCGAGGAAGGCGCGCAGCGCCGCCTCCTTCGGGCTCGCCGCGTAGCCGAAGCCGCCATAGAGCTCGTAGACCGCGTCGTAGTCGGATTCGATGATGGCACCCGGACCGGCCCGCGCCCGGGTGAGGTCGCGCAGGAACGGGTCGGCGTGCGCCGGCACGCTCTCGAGCGCCACGAAGCTCATCATCACCCCATGCGCCCCCGCCTCGAACCCGCCCGCGTAGCGCGGCAGGACGGTCTCGAGGAATTCCGCGCGCGAGATCGGCAGCGCGGTGTAGTCGGGCCCGGCGGTGTACTGGTACGGGCCGAGATGCTTGAGGATCACCGCCACCCGGCCCGAGGCGGCGAGCCCCTCGGTGCTGGCGCGCGTCACCTCGCTCATCAGCCGCGGGCAGGAGATGACGCCGCCCTCCTGCCCGCGGCCCTGGTTCTGCGCGAAGGCGTAGTCGCAGGTGAGCCGTACCAGCGCCACGCCGGCGAGCTCCGCGTCCTCCGCCGCCCGCGCATGGGCGCGGCGGACGAGGTCCATGTCGAAGCAGTAGAGCGGGAATGGCCCGACGCGGTAGAAGCCCCGGCGCCCGTCGTCCTTGATCAGGAGCGGCGGATGGCCGTTGGCGCGGGCGATCTCCCAGAGCTCGCCCAGCCGCTCGCCGACCAGGCCGCTGCCCCCGATCTCGCCCCGCGCGACGGCCAGCGCGATATCCTCGCCCGCCAGCTGCTGGTAGCGGCCGGGGTCGATCGAGGTGAGCTGGCCCGCGAGCTGGCGCAGCGACATGCCGCGCGCCAGCCCCCAGACGCGATCGCTTACATGCGACGGCCGGCAGAAGGACGAGCGCGCGACCATGGTTCCGTCTCCGCGGGAGAAGCAGGTATCGTACTGATTATACGCCGGAACCGAAGGCCGCGACAACGCTTCCCCTCCCCGCCGCCGTTTGCGAGATTGGGGTGGGAACCAAGGAGACGCGGCATGAGCGAAAGCACTGGCCCCGGGACGCCGTCCGGACCCGCGGCGGGATGGGTTCCCGCCCCGGGGGACGCCGCGCTGCTCGACCTCACCCAGGCCCGCACGCTCGGCTATTTCTGGGATTTCGCCCATCCGGTCAGCGGCCTCGCGCGCGAGCGGAGCAACGTGACGCCGCGCTACGGGCTCGAGACGGTGACGACGGGTGGCAGCGGCTTCGGGGTGATGGCGATCCTCGTCGGCGTGTCGCGCGGCTGGATCGCGCGGGACGCGGCGGTCGAACGGCTCTGGACCATGACGCGGTTCCTCGAGAAAGCCGCCTCGTTTCACGGCGTCTGGCCGCATTTCCTGAACGGCGAGACCGGGCGCGCGATCCCGTTCAGCCGCAAGGACGACGGCGGCGATCTGGTCGAGACCTCGTTCCTGATCGCGGGCCTGCTCTGCGCGCGGCAGTTCTTCGACGCCGACGATCCCGCCGAGGCGCGGCTGCGCGCGCTCATCACCTGGCTCTGGGAGGAGGTCGAATGGAGCTGGCACACCCGCGACGGCCGGAACGTGCTCCATTGGCACTGGAGCCCGAACAACGGCTGGAGCATGAACCACGAGATCCGGGGCTGGAACGAGTGCCTGATCACCTATGTGCTCGCCGCCTCCGCGCCGCGCTACCCGATCACGCCGGATGTCTATCACCGCGGCTGGGCCGAGGGCCGCGACTTCCTGAACGGCCGCGCCTATGACGGGATCACCCTGCCGCTCGGGCCCGAGGGCGGCGGACCGCTGTTTCTGTCGCAATATTCCTTCCTCGGCCTCGACCCGCGCGGGCTCCGCGACCGCTACGCCGACTACTGGGCGCAGAACGTGGCGCAGACCCGGATCAACCGGGCGCATTGCCTGCGCAACCCCGGCGGCTTCGAGGGCTATGGTCCCGGGTGCTGGGGGCTCAGCGCCTGCGACGGGCCGGACGGCTACGACGCCTTCTCGCCGACCAACGACCGGGGCGTGATCGCCCCCTCCGCCGCGCTCTCGGCCTTCCCCTACGCGCCGGAGGAGGCGATGGCGGCGCTCCGGCATTTCCACGGCGCGCTCGGGGACCGGATCTGGCGCGCGCATGGTTTCGTCGACGCCTTCGACGAAACGCGCGGCTGGGTCGCGCCCGCGCATCTCGCGATCGACCAGGGGCCGATCGTGGTGATGATCGAGAACGCGCGGACCGGCCTGATCTGGAAGCTGCTGATGAGCTGTCCCGAGATCCGGATCGGCCTGCGACGGCTCGGCTTCGAAAGCCCCTGGCTCGGCGCCGCGGCCTGAGCTCAGCCGGGGGTGAGGTCCCAGCGCTCCCGCCGGCCGTCGATCACCCATTCGAAGGCGAGCGGGCCCGTCCCCGCGGGCAGGACCGGCGCGACGGTCCGCGCCCCGAACCGGCGCCGGAGCCCCAGCGCGTGGCGCAGGAGCAGGTTCGTGTAGAGCCCCGGCCCGCTCGAATAGATCCGCCAGCCGCCCTCCACCGAAACCGCGCCCTCCCGGACCCGCGCCCAGTCCGCGCTCGCCGCGTGGCGGTCGGGGAAGGCCGCATCGGAGCTGCTGAAATAGGCGTTGCGCTGGCGGGGCGCGGCGTTCGGCACCGCCTCGGCGACCGCGACCGGATTGGCGACCATGAGCGCGCGCCAGAGCGCGTCCGCGGCGCCGAAGCGCGCCTCCGCCTCGCCGTAGCGCAGATGGGCGTGCACATACATGAGCCCGATCTCGCGGCCGAAGAAGGCGGCCGATTCCGCGCGGCGGAACAGCCGCTCCGGCCCGCCATGGTAGGCGACCGGGCGGTCCATCAGCCGTGCGCCGTCGGGAAACAGCAGATGCGCGCGGATGAGCTCGAGATGCCGCCGCGCCTGATCGGCGTCGAAGATCCCGCCGATGATCCCCTGCGTCATCGGGAGCAGCGAGTAGCGGAGCCCGGTGCGGGTGTCATCCGGATGCAGCAGAAGCTCCGGCGCGCCGCCCTCGGGCGCGAAGACCGCATAGCCGGCGACCACCCCGTCCCGGATCAGGTGGCGGTTGAAATCCGCGCGGATCTCCGCGGCGAGCCCGGAGAGCTCGGCCCCCTCCCCGGCGCGCCCGGCCCGGGTAAGGATCTCGGCGTAGCGCGTCAGCTGCTCGTAGAGCAGCGCGACCGTCCAGGCGCTCACCATCCGGTCGCGCAACGCGGGATCGGCCGGCTGGAGCGAATCGTTCCAGTCGCCCTCGCCATAGCGGACGAGCCGGGTTCCCGGGATGAACTGGCCCTGGACCGTGGCGATGAGCTTCGCCACATGCGCCGAGACCGGCGCGCGTTCCGCGCTCCGCCCGCCCTCGGCGCGCCACCAGGCCACCGGCGCGTCGAGAAAGCCAAGATCGTCGGTGGCCTCGAGATAGTCGCAGAGCGCCTTCAGCGGCCAGATGATCACGTCGCCATGGCTGTGGGGGTCGCGGATCCCGGCATAGGGTTCGGGCATGAACCATTGCGGCCAGTCGCCGCGCGTCTCGTGCTGCTCGGCGAAGACCCGGGCGAGGATCTCCCGAACGACCGCATCGTGCTCGAAGGCGAGCAGGAACTCGACCGGCCCCTGGCAGACGTCGCGCGTGCCCCAGGCCGCCCCGCCGGATTGCTCGAGCCCGTGCGGCACGGTGAGATGCACCATCGCGTTCTGCGCGAGCCAGGGCAGCGCGGCGTTGAGCGCGGCCACGCCCGGCCCGTCGCCGATCAGCCGCGCCTCCCGCGTGACCCGCCGCCAGTACTCCGCGCCGGCCGCGATCCCGGCCGCCGCCTCGACGCCGCCGGCGTGGCGCGCGGCGAGCCGCTCCGCCTCGCCCGGATCGTCGAGCGCGCCGACCACCGTGAAGCGGAAGGCGCGCGCGGGCCGCGTCGCGATCACCACGGCGGCGCTGGTCGCGGGCGGGTCCTCTCCGGCCCCGGTATCGGCGCGCAGCAGCTCTTCCCCGCCGAGCGCCGCGACCGCCTCCGGCGTATCGGTGACGAGGTGATACACCGCTTCCGGATAGCGCCCGCCCCAGAGCGAGCCGAGGTCGGGCCGGAACGTGACCCGTCGCGCCCCGGCGTCGATCTCGACCCGGCCGGCCTGCTCGTATTCGCGCTCCCCGAGCACGAGGCCGCCCACGACCAGGAAGCGCGCCGGCGGGCCCTCGACCGCGAGGCTCCAGCTCATCGCCGGATCGGTGCCGGAAGCGACCAGATGCACGGTGACGACCCGCTCGCCGAGCCGGTAGATCCAGCGGCAATCGTTGAGGCCCATCTCGAAGCCCGAAGGCTCGCCGAGCAGGCGCCAGCCACCGCCGGTCTCGATCAGGATCCGGAGCCCGCCCGCGCGCGTGACGTCGTAGGGATCGCGGGACGCCGAGAACAGCCGGTGGAACGAGGTATTGCCGAGCGAGAGCAGCGCGCCGAAGACGCCGTGCATGAAGACCGTCGCGCACATCGTCGTCGCGTCGGGCAGCATGCCCTGGCCGGTGCGCGGGATCGCGCCATGCCGCCGCGCGAGCAGCCGGTCCTTGGCGCGGAGGACGACGTGACGCGCGGGCTCCGGTCCCGCGACGAAGAAGGACAGCGGCGCCGCCTCGGGTCCCTCGACCAGCCGGCGCGCGGGATAGCGGGCGGCGATCTCCGCCGCGTCGAACGGCTCCCCGGCGATCGACGCCGCCTCGCGAAACAGGCCGCGCCGCGTCGGGCCGGTCGCGACCGCCCGCGGCGCGTGATCGGCGAGCGCCGCGGCGACCGCGTCGAGCCGCGCGAGATCGGCGGCGCCGGAGGCCGCCGGATGATCCGGCTCGAAGGCCGCGAAGAAGGTCCAGCCCGCCTCCGCGCCCGGCGCCAGCGTGACCGCGCCGGAGCGGATCGTCGCGCAGGCCATCTCGTGCTGGAGCCCCACGTTCGGAAGCTCGGCCTCCGGATCGAGCGCGCCGGTGTCGCGATAGCCGGGGCCGAAGACCTGGCCCGCGTCGGTCGCGAAACCGGCGGCGCCCTCGACGCAGCCCTGCGCGATCCAGGGGTGGGTTCCCCCCTGCTCCAGATTCTGCCGGCTCATCACCACCGGCCCGAACCTCGGGTGCCGCGCGACGTGATGGTCGATGTATTGCGAGGCGAAGGCCTCGTTGCCCATGACGAAGCCCGGCGCGCCGAGCCCGAGGTCCTGGATGAGCGTCGCGTCGCAGACAAGCTCCGCCGCGCCGGCGTTCACGACCCGGACGCGCCAGAACCAGAGCGGCAGGCTCGGATGCGCCCAGAGCTCCGTCTCGTGCCGGATCCCGGCCTCCGCGCCCGTCCAGGCGAAACGATCCTCCGCCGCGCCGAACGCGCCCCGCGCGCCCGGCCCGACCGCGGCGACCAGCCGCCGGCGCCCCGCGCCGCCGACCCGGAGCAGCAGCCGGCCGACGCCGCCATCGAACGCCGAACCGAGGATCTGGCTCACCAGCACCCGCCCGCCCGGGCGTTCCTGCTCGATCGCGAAAAGGCAACCGTCGGGCAGCGCGCTGATCACCACGCCGGCCCCGCCCCGGACGCTCCGGAGCCCCAGATCCTCCCGGCGCGGGGTCACGAACCTGCGCGACGTCATGTTTCCCCCCTGCGCGGCGAGCGGTCTTCGCCCGCCATGCTGCGCCACGCCCCGACGACGGGTCAAGCGCGGCCGAGGCGGGGGCATCGAGATCGCCGGAAAGGCGGCTGGCGCGCCGCGCCGGGTGAAGATGATCGTCGCGTCCGCGCGATAGCACGCTTGGATGGGTGGCCCGAGTGACCCGACGGCGGCGAAGGGCCGCCGGGGCGCTCGGGCCGCCTCGGCCAGCGGGTGCTCCGGTAATCGTCACAGAATTATTGACGGAATTCTGCTTAAAATATTGTCATCTCGCCGACCCCAATTTTCGGGGTCGAGGGAGTTTCATTTCATGGCGATTGAAATTGGTGAAGATCAGGTTGTCCGGTCCAGCGCTATATCAAAAGGCGGCTCCGGAGATGATGATCTGTCGGCGAATTTGACGCAGTCGGTACTTCCGGGAGCGTCCGAGATCTGGACTATACTCGCGGACCTGAGCGGCGGCGGTGGGAACGACACCCTCGCGGCCGCGCTGGCCACGGCGGGAACTGACTTCGATGGAGGAGCCGCGGCCGCCAGCCTGAACGGCGGAAGCGGCGATGACGAGCTGACGCTCCGGATGCTTGGCGAGGACGCGAGGCTCTCCGCTGAGATGCTGGGCGGCGACGGGAATGACATCATCACCCTGTCGCTCGAGGCGCGTGTCAGCGCGGAGGAGATCCCCGATGTCGACGCGCGCGTGAGCGGCGGGGCCGGAAACGACCGGATCGACATCACGCTCGTCGGAACCGTGGCGCGGGAGGTGTTCGGCGGGGCCGGTGATGATCACATCACGCTCGATCAGAGCGGTGGCGCCGGCTTCGTGACGCCGGTCGATGGGGGTGATGGCGCGGACATCATCTCCGTCAGGATGAGCGGCGGTGGCGAAGGCGGAGGCCGAAGCGGCTTCGAGATCGCCGGCGGAGACGGATCAGATCAAATCTCGGCGGAGACCTCGCTCGGCGGAGAGCTGCGAGAAGCGGTAAACCTCATCGGCGCGGGAGCTGGCGACGACACGGTTTCGGCCAGCGCGATCATCGAGTCCAACAGCAATGGGGGCTCGGCTTTCAATGAGGTGATCGGGGGGGATGGAGACGACGATCTGACCGGGAGCATCTCGGTCGACGACTCGAGCGTCTTCGATTCCGCCTATTCCGAACTCTACGGCGGCGCCGGCAATGATTCGGTCAAGGCTTCCGGCGGCTTCGACAACATCCTCTGGGGCAACCAGGGCAACGACACCCTGCTCGGCTCCGGCAACGCGGACCACCTCATCGGCGGCGCCG
>QFPW01000039.1 GCA_003241785.1 Rhodovulum sulfidophilum
TAGACCGCGCTGACGAGACCGAGCTCATGCGCGCGGGCTGCTGGCAGCCGCTCGGCCGTGAAGGCGAGATGCGTCGCCACGTTTCGGGGTAGTGCCCGCGGGACCGCGCCGACGCCGCCCACACCGGGCAAGCGGCCGGTCGCGCCCTCCGGCAGGCCGAACCCGGCGTTCTCGGCGGCGACCAGCATGTCGCACTGCGACGCGATCTCGAACCCGCCCCCCAGGCAATAGCCCTGGACGGCGCCGATCATCGGCTTGCGCCGCAGGATGCCGGAGAGGTCCATCAGGCGGATGTAGAGGCCGCCCTGCGCCGATCGCTCGAGATCGTAGGAATCGGCATCGGCGACACCGGCGGCTCGCGGGATGCCCCCGATGTCGGTCCCGGCGCGGAAGGCCCGGGACAAGGCGCCGGTCAGCACCGTCACCCGCGTCCGGGGTCCGCCTCCGCCGCTTCGATCGCGGCGCGCAAGGCCTTCATATGCGCCACGTCGAGCGCGTTCAGCTTCTCGGGACGGTCGATGGTGATCGTGGCGATCCCGTTCGCAACCGTGGCGATCCCGTTCGCAACCGAGGTCGAAATGGCCATCCGCTCCGCCTTCTAAACGCTGGGGCTGCTCAGCGAGCGGCCGCCGCAGACATAGATGAGTTGGCCGGTCAGGTAGTCGTTCGCCGGATCGGCGAAGAACAGGACCGCGCGGGCGATGTCGTCGGGCAGGCCGATCCGCTTGCGCGGGACCGCGTCGCGCAGCTTCCTCGGTGAAGCCGTCGAACATCGGCGTCCGCACGATACCCGGCGCGATGGCGTTGACGGTCACGCCCTTGCCCGCGAACTCCAGCGCGAGGCTGCGGTCGAGATCGTCGCCGATCCGGATCCGGCGGCGCCCCCGGAAGGCCCGGTGGACGTGTTGGCGTTCTCGTCCGACACCCTGGTACCCGAGGCTTCTGACCGCGTTGCCCGGACAACCTATCTGCCCGCGGCGCCGCTCGGCGGAGACCCGAGCCGGACCGGCAACAACCCTCCCGTTTCGGCACGGCTATCCGACCGGGGACGGCTGGATCCTGATCCGCACCAGCAAGGATGATCAGTGGAACCGGCTGCGCGACGCGATGGGCGACGAGGCGTGGCGCGACCCTCCATTCGTCCCGCACGCCGACCGGATCACGCGGCGCGACGAGTTCGACGCCCCGTCGCGGACTGGAGCCGCGCAGGCTCCGCGGCGGGATGCGTGCGCGCGCTGGAGCGGGTGTCGGTCCCGGTCGGGCCCATTCTGACGATGGGCGAGCTCTTCGATGACCCGAACTTCGCGCTTCGCCAGTCCGCCGCGCGGGCGGTCCGGGGCGACACCGGCGCGGTCGCGCGGGCCATTTCGCTCGTTCGGACGAGATCGCCCGAAGCGCGCGGTTCCGGGCCCTGGCCACGGAGGTGCCCGACGACGCGGGAAACATGCGGGTTTCGGTCGTCTTGCCTTATCGGCTGGAGCGCCCGCGGATCCCGCCGCCGCCGCGGTGATCGCCGGCGGCTTCTCCGGCCCTTTCAGCGGAAGGGGCGCGCCGCCGCGCGGCGGGGCCCGCTTCGCCGCGTCTCGCCATCGGGGCTCTCTGGTCCAGATGAAAAGGCTCTGGCGGGGTGTCGCCCGCCAGGGCGAGGTACCGACGCCGCCCGTCGGGGGGAAGGAGGCCGGGCGGCGCGGATCTCGAAGGCGCGGTTTTCGGGGGCTCCGGAGTCCCTCGTGGCGGGGTGCTGGATGGCGGCGACGCGCCCATCGCGCCGCGGAACCCGGGGCCACGACCTCGCCGGTCGGGCCGACCCGCCGGTCGTGCGGCGCGACGGTCCGGCCGCGGCGGCTGCGCTTCGCCCCCGCCGAAGGGCATGGATCGCTAGAACGTGAACCCGACGCGCACGATGAACGTATCGATGTACAACCGATTTTCGTTCTTGAAATCATGCAGGTATTTCGCCGTTATCGCCATGCCCTTGTCGGGGATGTCATAGTTGACGACGAAACCCGCGGCCCGTTGCTCCAGCTTGTTTCCCTTGCCGACGACCCGGCCGTCGATCTTGTCGTTGGTGAGCTGTTGCGCCACCGTCAGGAGCGGACCGAACTGCCACCGGTCGTAACGCTGGCTGAGGGCGAAATCTCCCGCGATCACATGGCCGTTCTGGTACTTGGTCGCATCGTTCTCGGTGGGAATATTGTAGAAGATCCGGCCGCTGAGCTCGGTGCCATCCAGCCACCACGGGCCGGTCTGGTAGGTGAAGGCGACGTTGGGAACGTAGATGAGCGTATTGCCCCCGATATTGGCGAGCCGGTCGGAATCGTATTTTCCGGTCGGAAACACGACCGCCATGCCGAGGGCGACGGTCAGGCCGTATTGCAGCGGATAGGGCGTGCTGCCTTCGGGTCCGGGTGTCGCGCCCGCGAGACCGACGTGCCGGCTCCAGTAGAAGAGATCGGTATAGGTCTCGTACATGCCCCGGTTGCAGTCCTTGATGTCGTACATCTCGACGCAGGTTCGCCCGTAGAGCGACGCGACCGTCGACATCACCGATCCGCCGAGCACCTGGGTGGGCCAGACATAGGCCAGGCCGCCGCCCAGGAACTGGCTGGTCAGCCCCCAGCCTTCGATGACCTCGTTCGGCTCACCGACATTGCGCGCGAATTTCGATGAATCGCTCGAGACCCCGATGCCGAACCCGTAGAGCGCGCCCGGCTGCCCGACCAGCGCGGCGCGGATGTCCGAACCGCCGACCGGGCCGTAGAACAGCCCTCCCTCGGTGGCGTCGGCGGTTTCGGCGACCGCGCCGACGAGCGCGGCCGCCAGGGTCAGGGCCGCGAGCCTGCTGTTCATCATGTGTCAAAGTCCTCCCTTGTGGTCTTATTGATCTTCGGCGCGCGGCGAAGCGCCGCGCGAAACCGGCCAGGGCCGGCGCGTCATGGTCGTGCGATGCTCGAGAGCGGCGGACGGCGCGCCCGTGGCGCGCCGCCCGTCGGCGGGTCAGGCTTGGCTTCGCGCCGCGCAGGCCCGGCATCTGTCGGGGACCTGCTCCGACGCGATGCCATCCCAGCGACAGCGAGGATCGGCGTCCGCCGTGATCGGCGGCGGCGGCGCGCCGTCCTCGCGCGGCCACATCCGCTCAAGGAAGGCGCGCGCCGCGGGACAGGCGGCATTGCCGACCCGGGGCGGATCCGCGGGATCCCGTTCGATGCCGGAGCCGCGCGGCCGGGCTTCGGGGTCAGCCGCTTCCTTCGCGTCATGCCGCATTTCGGCGCTCCTTCCTTGCATGGCCCCTGGATCCGGGCGGCCGCGCGTCCGGAACCCTCGTCGCGCGGCCCGCGTCCGTCGGCATGGGGGATTCGGCCGCCTCCGCGAGCGGAGGCGGTGCCGGCGACCGCCGGAGGACCCGTGCCGGGTTCGTTTCCGGAGCGTCAGCCCGCGAGTTCGCGCAGCAGCTCTTCGGGCGCCGCGGGGGTGCCGCGCGCGCCATAGGTGCCATTGGCGAGCTTCTGGAGCCGCTCCGCGTCGGCGCGCGGGTGGTAGAACTGCTTGTACCAGGCGCGGACCTTCGAGAAGCCGCCGTCGCCGAGAACCGCGAGCGGATCGAAGCAGGGCCGCTTGTTCGCCCAGACCTCGAAATCCTGCGCGAGCGCCGCGAGGCTACCGGCCGAGGCCTGGCGCGCCATTTCCCGCTCGGCCTCTCCCGGCGCGGGATTGCCCGAATTCATGATGAACCCGTGCCAGGCGCGCAGGCTGCCATCCTCCACCGGCGTGTGGGTGATGAACATGATCCCCTGCCCGCCGTTGAAGCGGGAGATGAGAATGCCCGGTCCGGTGTAATAGGTGTCGGTGCGCAGCGCGCCGTGGTTCACCAGCATGCGGTTGCGCGCGGCCTGCAGCTGCCACAGCTCGACCCCGCGGACCTGGTTGCTGAAATAATCCGACGGCTCGCTGCCATGCGTCGGCGCGAGATGCGCCAGATCCGCCATGTTGTCGATGAGCTCGATCGGATGGCAGGGGAGGTCGCCGAGATGGTCGATCTCCCAGGGGAGATAGGCCGGGTTGTCCCATTGCGAGATGACGGGGAGATTGAAATCCGGCACGCCGCCTTCGGCGTCATGCCAGGCGAAGATGCATCCGTATCTCTCCTCCACCCGCCAGTACCGCAGCTTCGCCGCCTCGGGCGGCCGCGCGGGGGAATAGGGAATTTCGTTGCACTTGCCATCGGGACCGAAGCGCCATGCATGGTAGGGGCAGCGGATGCACTCGCCCTCGACATGCTTGTTGTCCTTGATGACGAAGGACGAGGTGTTCTTGGCCAGATGCGCGCCCAGATGCGGACAATAGGCGTCGACCATGTAGGCCGCGCCGCTTTCCCCGCGGTAGAGCACCAGGTCCTGTCCGAAGAAGCGGACCGAGGACGGAACCGAAGTCACTTCCTCCGACGTGGCGACCATGAACCATCCCCGCGGGAACGCGATCGGTCCCAACCCGTATTCGGCGGCTGTTGCCATTTCTTGACCTCCCTAATCTATTATTTTCAGTGGGCCTTCGGAGAAGAAGCTAGCACAGGTTCCGTACGCAAAGAACAAGATTTCTGCACGGAAGATAACGATATGCGTCGCAATCCATGCCCACGGTGCGAATATGCGGGGCGCGCGGATCGCGGATCAGACGAAGCGCACCGAGCAGTCGCCGACTCCGGCCAGGGTCATGGTGAAATGGTCGCCGGCCTCGGCCGGCTCGAGCGGGACGAGGCTGCCCGAGAGGATGATATCCCCCGCGTCGAGCGAGACCCCGCGTCGCCCCAGCGTGTTGGCGAGCCAGGCGACCGCCGCGAGCGGCGAGCCCTGGACCGCCGCCCCCACTCCCTCCGAGAGCGGCGCGCCGTTCTTGGCGACCGTGACCGCGAGGCCCGGCAGGTCGAGCCCGCGCGGATCGGCCCGCGCCTCGCCGAGGACGAAGACTCCGCAGGAGGCGTTGTCCGCGACCGTGTCGACGATGCCGATCCGCCAGTCGCGGATCCGGCTGTCGACGATCTCGAAACAGGGCGCGATGGCTTCCGTCGCCTCGAGCACGGCCTCCGGCGTCACCTCCGTCCCGCCGAGGGGCGCCCGGAGGATGAAGGCGATCTCCGCCTCGGCCCGCGGCTGGATCAGCCGGTGGGCGGCGAGATCGACGACCCCGTCCCGGGCCAGCATGCGATCGGTCAGGAAGCCGAAGTCCGGCTGGTCCACCCCGAGCATCCGCTGGACCACCTCGGAGGTGACGCCGATCTTCTTGCCGACGACCTTCTCGCCATCGGTCCGGCGCAGCTCCAGCACGGCGAGCGAGATCGCGTAGGCGTCGTCGATGGAAAGGGAGGCGTCGCGCGCCGAGAGCGGCTCGATCGTGTGCCGCCCCCGCAACGCGCCGTAGAGTTCTCCCGCGTAGTCAGCCATGGGCGAACTCCCGCAGGAAGGCGACGGCGTAGCGGTTGAACTCGGCGGCGCGCTCGACCTGCACCCAGTGCCCGACCCCGTTGAAGGTCATGAAGCGGGCATCGGCGCAGGCCTCGAGGAAACGCGCGGCGCCGCTCGCCGGCAGGAACTGGTCCTGGAGCCCCCAGAACCCGAGGATCGGCATCGCAAGCTCGCCCAGCCGGGGCGCGAGATTGGGGGTGCGCATCCGCGCCAGCACGTCCTTCGGCTGGGTCCGCGCCACGGCGAAGCGTTCCGCCACCAGCGCGTCGGTCACATGGACCGGGTCATGCACGAGGTTGGTGATGAGCCGCCGCTGCTCGGCGATGTCGAAATCCGGGCCGCCGAAGCCGCTCACCATCTTCGCGATGCCGGGCATGGCGAAATAGACCTCGCGCTCCTCGACGCAGCCGGGCGACATCAGGATCAGCCGCTCGACGAAGTCCGGATGATCGAGCGCGATCTTGATCGCGATCCCGCCACCCAGCGAATTGCCGACGAGGGTCGCCCGCTCGATGCCCCGCGCCCGCAGCGCCGCGAGCGTCGTCTCCGCGAAAAGCTCCAGCGTATAGTCGATCCCCTCGGGCTTGGAGGATTTCCCGTAGCCGATGAGATCCGGCAGGACGACGCGGAAGCCGGCCTCGACGAAGGCGGCGACGTTGCCCCGGAAATTCGAGGGACCGCTCGCGCCCGGCCCGCTGCCGTGCAGGAAGACCACGGCCGGGCCCTCGCCGATCTCGCTCACATGGATATCGTAGCCCGCCGGCACGCGATGCGCGTCGGCCTTGAACGTCATGTCCATCGGGGGCCCCGTCAGAGAAAGGGGAAGGACGGCGGATTGCCGAGCAGGCCGTTGGTCAGGTCGGGCCCGAAATTCGACGGCAGGTTCGCGACATGCGCCCGCGCCGCGTGAAGATCGAGCCAGGGCTGCACGATCGGGCTCGTCATGTAGATCGCGCGCCCCCCGAGGAGCGGCATGAGCGCGTCCACGAGATCGGCGCAGCGCTGCGGGACCGTCGAGGACTGGTAGCGATAGAGATTGCGCTTCTCCATCGGCACCATCTCGCCGGCTTCGACGCAGGCGACCATCTCGTCCATGTTGCGCCGGAGCACCGCCTCGATCTCGTCGAGCTGCGCCTCGGCCCGGGCGATGGCGTTCTGCATCAGCGGGTCGGCCTTGGACGCCTTGCCCGTATTGGTCGAGACGCGGTCCCGGGTGATCGCGAGCGCCGCGTCGATCGCGGCCCGCGCGCCCCCCATCGAGGCGGTGGAAACCAGCCGCAGGAAGACCTGGGCCCAGGGAAGGCCATAGATCGGCGCGGTGTTCTCGACCTGGCCCGGATTGGCGCAGAGGAACCCGTCGGAGGATTTGTGCGTGCGGTGCTCCGGAACGAAGGCGCCTTCTACGACCACGTCCTGGCTTCCCGTGCCCTGCAGGCCGAACACGTGCCAGGCGTCCCGGATCTCGTAATCCGCGCGCGGCAGCAGGAAGGTCCGCGCCTCGGGCGCCGCGTCCGGCGTCGCCGGGGGCACGATGGCGCCGAGCAGCACCCAGTCGCAGTGCTCGCAGCCGCTCGAGAAACCCCAGTGACCGCTGAGCTGGAAGCCGCCATCGACCCGCGTCACCTTGCCGACCGGCTGGTAGGAGGAGGAGACGAGCGTGCCGTCGTCCTCGCCCCAGACCTCGACCTGCGCCGCGTTCGGGAAAAGCGCGAGCTCGAACGGATGGCCGCCGACGACGCCGAAGACCCAGCCCGTCGACATGCAGCCGCGCGCGAGGATCTTCTGCGCCTCGAAGAACACGTTGGGGTGCATCTCGTATCCGCCCCAGCGGCGCGGCTGGAGGATCTTGAACAGCCCGGCCGCCTGGATCTCGGCGATCGTCTCGGCGGGCACCTTGCGCTCCGCGACGGCGCGGGCCGCGCGCTCGCGCAGCGCGGGCACGAGGGCGCGGGCGCGGGCGATCAGCTCCTCCGGCGTCACGTCCGACTGGGGCGCCGGCGCGCGCAACGCTGTGGTCTCGGCGACATTGATTGCCACGGTCGCTATCCTCCTGTCGATGAGGGTTTCGCAAGGAATCGCCCTTGCACCCTGTCATTATACGCATTTGCTGTTCACACACTGATACAGTGCGTCTTATGCGTAGATCAAGTAGGATTCTGATACGCGATACCTCATGCACCCCAGTGGTGATCCGAAGCCGGGGGTGGCCCCCCCGAATTCGGCGATATGCGTATCTGAATCGGTCAATAAGTCTTGATATAGCGCCATAAGTATCGGTATATGCCTAAAATGCGTTCTGAAATCAGATGATCAGGCGCGCATCGAGGTGGTTCCGCCGCGGCGACCCCCGATGTCAAGAAGCTTCACCAGGAGAGGAAACGATGAAGGTCAAGTCTTTGGGTTACGTCGTGATCAGCACGCGCGATCTGGCCGCATGGGCCGATTTCGCGGGCGAAGTCATGGGTTTGATGCCGGTCCCCTCGCAGAGCGAGGACGTGCTGCTGTTCCGTATGGATGACCGCCCGTTCCGCGTGCGCGTCGAGAAGAGCGAGCAGGAAGGCTTCCGCCTGGCCGGCTGGGAATTCGAATCGAAGGCCGCGTTCGAGGCGGCGATCGAGCGCCTGCGCGCCGCCGGGCGCGAGGTCGAAATCTGCGACGCCGCGCTCGCCAAGGACCGCCAGGTCACGGAGCTGGCCCGCTCCACGGATCCGGCGGGCTATGAATTCGAGATCTACTACGGCCGCGTCCTCGATTACGCGGTGTTCCGCTCCCCCGCGGGCATCACCGGTTTCGTGACGGGTCAGTCGGGCGAGATGGGCGTCGGGCACGTGGTCCTGTCGGACTTCAATTTCGATGGCCTGCACGATTTCTATCGCGAGGTGCTGGGCTTCGGGGACACCGATCTCGGCCATTTCTTCCTGGGCGGCGGCGGCCCCGAGGATCCCGGCGTGAAGTTCGCCTTCCTGCACGCGGACAACGCCCGCCACCACAGCCTGGCGATCGGTGGCCTGCCGCGTCTCGACCCGGGCCTCGTGCACATGATGGTCGAGGTCGAGACCGTCGACGACGTCGGACTCGCGCTCGAGCGCGCGCAGAAGGCGGGCCACACCATCTCCGCGAGCCTCGGCCGGCATGTGAACGACAAGATGATCTCGTTCTATGTCCGCTCGCCGAGCGGCTTCGACATCGAGTACGGATGCCACGGGCTTCTGATCGATCCGGAAACCTGGATCCCGACCACCAGCCTGCCCGTCAGCTATTGGGGGCACGCCTTCGCGCGGCCCGAATGAGGAAAAGGGGCGACGGCGGTACCCCGCCGTCGCCCCCCTCGCCTTCCGATCCGGGCCCGCGGCGCCGGTCGGCCTATTGCTGCGAGACCGGCAGCCGGACCCGGATCCCGTCAAGATCCTCGGTCAACTCGATCTGGCACGCCAGCCGCGAGGTTTCCTCCGGCCCGATCGTGTATTCCAGCATCTCCCGCTCCGAGTCGGACGGCGGGTCGAGCCGCCCGGCCCAGTCCGGGTCGACGATGACATGGCACGTGGCGCAGGCGCAGCTGCCGCCGCATTCGGCGTCGATGCCGGCGACGTCGTTTCGCACCGCCGCTTCCATCACGCTGAGGCCGGCTTCCGCCTCGACGGTCGTCGTCTCGCCGTCGGCGGACACGAAGGTAACTTTCGGCATGGCCGATCACTCCAAATTCGTCGCGTTGAGCGATTCTAGCCCGGCGTCGCCGCGGCGCTCCGTGGCGCCCGGCCCGTTCCGGCGGCGCCCCGGGCGAGACCGCGTCCAAGGGTTGGAGAGTTCGCATCGGCCGCGCGCCCCGGTTGGCGCGGCGGCGGCTCGCGACCGGCCTCGGCGTCCATGCGTCTTCTTCCCCGATACCCTTGCTTGTGGGCGCCGCGACCGGGCAAGACGGCGACGCCTTGATCCACTGCTACATCCGGCGCCGGGCGGGCGCAAGCCAAAACACCCGGTATGCGTAGCGGATCAGCCACCGATCTACGCGGCCCCCGAATCCGCGCCGGCCCAGGCGGGGATTCGCGCCCCGGATTCGCGGGGGCGCCCGCTCATTCCTCCTCGGCGGACGCGTCGGAGGGCGGCGGCAGGATGCGGGACATGCGGGCGTTGTACTTAAGGCTGTGAACGGCGACCGATACGGTGACGTCGTGGATTCCCGTCAGGACCTTGATCTTTTTCGAGACGAGGCGGTGGACCTCGTCGAGGCTGGTGAAAAGCCCCATGACCATCAGGTTGTACCGGCCGCACATGATCATCACGCAGTCGAGGGCCTTGATGGCGGAAAGCTTCCGCGCGAGCGCGGCGACCTCGCGCGGCTCGGCCTTGATCCCCATCATCACCAGGTTGGGCGAACCGACGAGCTCGAAGCTCTTGATCACGGTGAACTCGATCAGGCCCTCGCCCTGCAGGCGCTTGATGCGGGTGCGGATGGTGCCTTCGGTCACGCCGAGCTCGGTCGCGATGGCGCGGTTGGACGATCGCCCGTTCCGCCCCAGCGCGTCGATGACGCGGCGGTCGAGCACGTCGAGCGCCCGGGTCACAGCGGCGCCACGTTGAAGCCGAACTTGACGATGTCGGCGATCGCCGGGTCAACCTCGGAGATGCCCGGAATCGCGCCGACGCGCTCGAGCAGGAACGTCTTCACCTCCTCGAAATCCCGCGTCACGACCAGGATCTCGATGTCATAGGCGCCTTCCATGATATGCACGCTCGCGACCTCGCTCATCTCCACGAGATCGCGCGCCACCGCGTCCACCGACCGGCCCGAGACCTTGATCCCGGCGGCGACCAGCATCTCGTAGCCGAAGGCCGAGAAATCCGCGACGGCGACGACCTTGGCCAGCTTCTCCTCCTCCAGCCGCGTCAGGCGGGTGGAGACGGTCGCCGCGGTGATCGACAGCTGTTCCGCGATTTCCTGGTTCGTGGCGCGGCCGTTGCCGCGCAGGATATCGAGAATCGCCTCGTCGACGGCGTCGATATCGGACGAGCTGGACCGTCTTCTTCTTCTGAGCTTCACGCGCTTACCCCTGACCCGCGCCATCCGGCGACACTGCGCAAATCTAGCAAGTCCGGGACAGGAAAGCGATGAGGTCCATCGTTTTCGTGCCCTTCGTCTGCTCATTTCCAAAGCGGGCTAGTCCGAACGGGTGTGGTGGGGGGACGCTTGCGCGGGCCAATGCTGGGCTCCGGCCGTCGCGTCCCGCGGGGCCGGACGGATCCCTGAACCTGACAGTCACGAGAGTGGAATGGCAGACCCGCGAGATCAGAAGGTCGTCATCATCGGTGCCGGACAGGCCGCGGCGACGACGGCCGCGACGCTGAGGCAACTGGGTTTCCCCGGCCCGGTGACGATGATCGGCGCGGAACCCGCGCCGCCCTACCAGCGCCCGCCGCTTTCCAAGGCCTACCTCAAGGGCGCGGTGCCGGACTCGCGGCTCCACGTCAAGCCGGCGGAGTTCTACGCGGCGCAGGAGATCACGCTTCGCCTCGGCGAGACCGCAGTCGCGATCGACCGCGCCGCCCGCGCCGTGCGCACCGCCTCGGGCGCGCGGTTCCCATACGACAAGCTGGTGATCGCGACCGGATCCCGGCCGCGACCCGTGCCTGTCGAGGGCGCCGACCTGCCCGGAGCGCTGACCCTGCGCACCCTCGCCGACGTCGACGCGCTCCGCCTGGTCGCGACCGCCGGCAAGCGCCTCGTGGTGGTCGGCGCCGGCTAAATCGGGCTCGAGGCCGCGGCCGTCGCGCGCCAGATGGGGCTCGAGGTCACGGTGCTCGAGGCCGCCGACCGGGTGCTGGCGCGGGTCACGAGCCCGATCCTCTCGGATTTCTACCAGGAGCTGCACAGGGCGGCGGGGACCGCGCTGCGCCTCGGCGTCCAGGTCGCGGCCTTCGTGGGCGCGGAGGGCCGCGTCGCCGGCGTGCGCCTCGCAAGCGGCGAGGTCATCCCGGCGGATATCGTTCTCGTCGGCGTGGGCATCCTCCCGAACCAGGAGCTGGCCGAGGCCGCCGGGCTCCTCTGCGAGAACGGGATCAACACCGACGCCCTGACCCGCTCCGAGGACCCGGCGATCCACGCCGTCGGCGACTGCGCCAACCGCGTCATCGAGCCCTATGGCCGCCGGGGCCGGCTCGAGAGCGTCCACAACGCGATCGAGACCGGCCGGATCGCCGCGGCCGCGATCCAGGGCGTGGCGCCGCCCGCGCTCGACACGCCCTGGTTCTGGTCGGACCAGTTCGAGCACAAGCTCCAGACCGCCGGCCTTCTGACCGGCTACGACGAGGCGATCGTGCGGGGCTCCGTCCCCGAGCGCAAATTCTCGGTCTGGTATCTCAGGGACGGCCGGGTCCTGGCCGTCGACGCGGTAAACCACCCCGGCGACTTCATGGCGGGCAAGAAGGCCGTCGGAAAGCTGGCCGCCGATGTGCCGGCGCTCGCCGGCCAGATGGAGGCGGCGAAGCCTTCCCTCTAGGTTAGAGTGCATTAGACGATGAGCTCCCTAATATATTGCGATATGCGTATATTTATGGGATAAATGATACGCAAAACGTGGATCCGGCATCGCCGGCCATCATGGCGCCCTCCGCGCCATGCAACGGGAGGTTCGCTTGGCAAAGCTAAAGGCAGCCATTCTGGGATCGGGCAATATCGGCACCGACCTGATGATCAAAATCCTGCGCGACGGCTCGAATCTCGAGATGGGCGTGCTGGTCGGGGTCGATCCCGAATCCGACGGGCTCGCGCGCGCCCGCCGGATGGGGGTCGCCACCTGCGCCGAGGGGATCGACGGGCTTGTCCGGATGCCGGACTGGCGCGAGATCGGCGTCGTCTTCGACGCGACCTCGGCCTACGCGCATGCCAGGCATTCGGAGATCGCCGTCGCGGCGGGCAAGCAGGTGATCGACCTCACGCCCGCGGCCATCGGCCCCTTCGTCGTGCCCACGGTCAACCTCGACGCGCATCTCGCGCAGCCCAACATCAACATGGTCACCTGCGGCGGGCAGGCGACGATCCCGATGGTGCACGCCGTCCGCCGCGTCGCGACCGCGGTGCCCTACGCCGAAATCGTCGCCTCGATCTCCTCCCTGTCGGCGGGACCGGGCACGCGGGCCAACATCGACGAATTCACCCGGACCACCGCCGGGGCCATCGAGACGGTCGGGGGCGCGTCCAGGGGCCGCGCGGTCATCATCCTCAACCCCGCCGAGCCTCCGGTCATGATGCGCGACACCGTCTTCACCCTGTCGCAGGGCGCCGAGCCCGAGGCGATCGAGGCCTCGGTCGAGGCGATGGCGCGCGACGTTCAGGCCTATGTGCCCGGCTACCGGCTGAAGCAGAAGGTCCAGTTCGAGCGGATCGGCGACAACCAGCCGCTGGTCATCCCGGGCTATGGAAGCTTCACCGGCCTCAAATCCTCGATCTTCCTCGAAGTGGAGGGGGCCGCGCACTACCTGCCGTCCTACGCCGGCAATCTCGACATCATGACCTCGGCCGCGCTCGCCACGGCCGAACGCTGGGTCGAACGCACCCGCGTCGCCGCCTGAGGAGAGCCAGCATGTCCCTCTATATCCAGGACGTCACCCTGCGCGACGGGATGCACGCCATCCGCCATCAGTACGATCTCGGCGCCGTGGCGGCCATCGCCCGCGCGCTGGACGAGGCCGGGGTCGACGCGATCGAGATCGCGCATGGCGACGGGCTCGCCGGCGGAACCTTCAACTACGGCTTCGGTCTCCACACCGACTGGGACTGGATCGGCGCGGTCGTCGAGGCGGTCGAGCGCGCGCGCGTGACGATCCTGCTCCTGCCCGGGATCGGCACCAAGGAGGATCTCAAGCGCGCCTACGACCTCGGCGCGCGCAGCGTGCGCGTCGCCACGCATTGCACCGAGGCCGACGTCTCGCGCCAGCACATCACCTACGCCCGTGAGCTCGGCTTCGACACGGTCGGCTTCCTCATGATGGCGCATATGCTCCCGGCGGACAGGCTGTCCGCGCAGGCCCGGCTGATGGAAAGCTACGGCGCGCAATGCGTCTACGTCGTCGATTCCGCCGGCGCCCTGCTCCCGGACGGCGTGGCCGAGCGCGTGCGCGCCTTCCGCGAGACCCTCGCCTCCGGGACCGAGGTCGGGATCCACACGCACCACAACCTGACGCTCGGCGTCGCGAACGCGATCGCGGGAATCGAGAATGGCGCGACGCGCGTCGACGCCTCGCTGACGGGCATGGGCGCGGGCGCGGGCAACGCACCGCTGGAGGCGCTGGTAGCGGTGCTCGACCGGATGGGCATCGCGCATGGCTGCGATCTCTTCCGGCTCATGGACGCGGCCGACGATCTGGTCCGCCCGCTGCAGGACCGGCCCGTGAGGGTCGACCGCGAGAGCCTCTCGCTCGGCTATGCCGGGGTCTATTCGAGCTTCCTGCGCCACGCGGAGCGCGCGGCCGACCTCTACGGCATCGACGCGCGGCGCATCCTGGTCGAGCTCGGGCGGCGCAAGATGGTGGGCGGTCAGGAGGACATGATCGTCGACGTGGCGCTCGACCTGCTGAAGGCCGAGGCTCCCGCGGCCCCATGATCCTTGGTCCCGGAGCCGCGACCTCTCCCGCGCCGCCCGCGGCCGAGGCCGGGACGAGCCCGCCGTCGATGACCGAGACGCGCGCCGGGGGCGCCATCGCCCCGATCGGGCGGATCGTCGAGGACGCCCGCGCCGGCGGCGCGTTCATCCTCGTCGACCAGGACAGCCCGGAGGCGGAGGGGCATCTCGTGGTCATGGCCCAGATGGCCACGCCGGACGCCATCAACTTCATGGCGACCCACGGCCGGGGCCTGGTCTGCCTCGCGATGACGGGCGAGCGGCTCGACGCGCTCGCCCTGCCGCTCATGCCCGCCCTCGGGTCGCCGCGCCGCGAGACCGCCTTCACCGTGTCGATCGAGGCGCGCGAAGGCGTGACGACCGGAATATCCGCCGCCGACCGCGCCCGCACGATCGCGGTGGCGATCGACCCGGCGGCGACCGCCGCGGATATCGCGACGCCCGGCCATGTGTTCCCGCTGCGCGCGCTGGAAGGCGGCGTGCTCGTCCGGGCCGGCCACGCGGAGGCCGCGGTCGATATCGCCCGTCTCGCCGGGCTCAATCCGTCGGCGGTGCTCTGCGGCGTGCTGCGCGAGGACGGCGCGGTGGCGCGTCTCCCCGATCTCGTCGCCTTCGCGCGGCGCCACGGGCTCGCGATCGGGACCATCGCCGATCTCATCCTCCACCGGCGCAGGCATGACAACATGGTGCGCGAGACGTCGACGCGGGAGATCGAGTCGGAATACGGCGGGACCTGGCGCATGCGCGCCTTCGTCGACCTGCCGAGCGGGACGGAGCATATCGCGCTCTGCAAGGGCGCGACGGACGACGGGCAGCCGGTGCTGGTCCGGATGCACCAAGTCAATCCGCTCGAGGATCTGCTGGGCATCTCGGATGTTCCGGGTCGCGGCGACCGGCTGCGCGCGGCGATGCTCGCCATCGCGCGCGAGGGCCGCGGCGTCGTGATCCTGCTGCGGGACAGGGCGGCGGAATTCGGCGTGGCCGATCATCAGGCCGCCCCCCGCTCGCCCCGGCAATACGGGATCGGCGCCCAGATCCTGAACGCGCTCGGGCTGCGCGATCTCGTCCTGCTGACCAACTCGCCCGCCCCGCGTCTCGCCGGGCTGGACGGATACGGGCTCCTCATCGCGTCCACCCGCCCCTTGCCCTGAGGCGTATGGCCCGGGACCTCAGCGCCCCCGGAACACCGGCGGCTCCTTCCGCGTGAAGGCGCGGGTGGCAGCCCTGAAATCGGCTGTTTCCGTCGCGGTCACGAAGCTCGCCTTCTCCCGCTCGAGATGCTCGGCCAGCGGAAGCTCCGCGTCCAGCAGCCGCTTGAAGAGGCCGAAGGCGCGGGTCGGACCGGCCGCGATCCGCGTCGCGGCGGCGGCGACCTCGGCGGTGAAGGCGTCGTCCGGGGCCACCCGGTCGACCAGGCCCAGCCCGGCCGCCTCGTCGGCGCCGAGGACGCCCCCGTTCAGCATGAGGCCGAAGGCGCGCGACCGGCCGAGCTTTCGCGGCAGGAACCAGGAGCCGCCGCAGTCCGGCGCCGCCCCGATCCGGTCATAGGCGAGCACCAGCCGCGCGGAGGCGGCGGCGACGACATGATCCGCGGCGAGGACGAGGCTGAACCCCGCCCCGGCCGCCGCGCCGTTCACGGCCGCGAGAATCGGCGCGTCCATCGCGCGCAGCGCGAGGATGGCCGGGTTCATGCGGGCGAGGATTTCGGCGGCGATCGCCCCCGCCGCCTCGGGATCCGCCGCGAAAGCCGCGACGTCGCCGCCCGCCATGAACGCCCGGCCCGCGCCGGTCAGGACGACGCAGCGGATGTCCTCCCGCCGGGAGAGGCGCGCGACCGCCGCGCCGAAGGACTCCGCCATCCCGAGGTCGAGCGCGTTCAGCACCTCCGGACGGTTGAAGGTCAGGGTCGCGACCCCGCTGGCCGCGTCGATGTCGAGAAGAACCGGGTCGGGATCGGGCATCATGTCAGCCGAGCTTCTTCTCGAGCTCGGGGATGATCTGGAAGAGGTCACCGACGAGGCCGTAGTCGGCGACCTGGAAGATGGGGGCTTCCTCGTCCTTGTT
>QFPW01000064.1 GCA_003241785.1 Rhodovulum sulfidophilum
CAACATCGTCGTCATCCCGCGCTATCAGGGTCAGGTCATTTCAAACGACGTGATGAGCTCGGTCATGGCCTACTTCCTGTTCTTCTTCCTCACTCTGGGTGTCGGCACCGTGGCTCTGGTCCTGATCGGGCTCGACCCGGTCACCGCGATCTCGGGCGCGGCCGCGACGCTGACCAATGTCGGCCCCGGCCTCGGCCCGATCATCGGCCCGGCCGGCAATTTCTCGACCCTGCCCGACACGGCGATCTGGGTGATGAGCTTCCTGATGCTGGTCGGCCGGCTCGAGCTCATGGCGGTTTACGTGCTGCTCATACCCAGCTTCTGGCGAAGCTGACCCAGCCATGATCATGTCGGATTGAATGCGGGAGAGGCGGAGTCAGAAACGGCCGATATGGCCGATTTCATTGAAAACCGCGCGCACTTACCCGGCGCTCCGGGCGAAGAACTCCGGTCGAGGTCTATGAGCGTCCCGGCCTCAACCCGGCGGCATGATCAACGGGCAAGCTTAGCAACGCCGCGAAAATGTCCGCGAAACGGGGACCACCTCTCCAGGGGAGCGAGGTTTCCGTCGCGGGCTTCGCGCTTGGCGCGACCGCCGCCCTATCGGTCGCCGGGGCGAAACTGGATGTCGCGCGCTACATGAACTCTTGCGGGACGACCAATCTCGAAGCGCAAGGACCAGACTGCGGATGGTACGCCGCGCAGGGCGTCAAGCCGTCGGACACCAGTCGGGAGGCCTTGGCGGAGATGGTCAGAGACCCTGGGTAGCTTCGGTGATCGCAATCAACCCGGAATATCAGACCGATCTCGGCCAGGTCCCGACGGGCGTCAGTGCGTTGCGGATTTCGGTCGGAACCCCGATGGCGCATCGGGCGGTAACCACGTCGATCAACCCGGCGTCATACCCGGTTCGTCCGCTTTCGATGCTTTCGCCGTCTGCACCGAAGCGGGACCGGATATTCTGAGCAATGAAAACGGAGATGCATCGCTCTGTGGCGCTTCGGGGGAAGCGCGTCGGTCCGTCCATCGGGAAGTCTCCAAGACGATCATGTCCTTCCTTGAAGGAGAAACCCGATAGGCGGGCGCCGGCCTCCGCCACGATCGCTCCGGGCCGGCCTCGACTGAGCCCAGGTCAGCCCCGCAGTTCGGTCGGCTTCCAGATGTTCGGCGCAGTAGCGAGAGCATCGTCGGTAGACCGGGGAGAGCAGACATTCACCTGGCCAGAACAGGCACGGCGTGCGAAAACTTCACGAAGCTCTGGCAGCGCCCGCGGCGCTTTCCGTTCGCCTTGGTTGTTGTTGGCGCTATCTGACACATCGGCGACGATTTGCGCCAATGTAGCGTTTTCGTTTCATTCTAACCTCCGGTAAGCCTTCATCGTGACATCGAAACTTGGAGCCTACGCCATGGCGACCACCGGCAAACAGCTGTTCACGACACTCGCAGCGGACGGAACGCTGACCGTCGCGGTCGAGGAGGTGACCCTTTCCGATCCGACCGGCAACCAGGTTCTGGTGAAAATGGAAGCGGCGCCGATAAACCCCTCGGACCTCGCCGTCCTGGTCGGCGCGGCCGACCTGGAGAAGGCAACCTACGCGCCCGGCAAGTTCGTCGCGACCGTTCCGGAGGCGTCCAACGCGGGCTCGAAAGGGCGCCATGGGATCAAGATGCCAGCTGGAAACGAAGGGGCCGGGACGGTTGTCGCAGCCGGCCACGGCGACAAGGCCAAGTCGCTGGTGGGACAGCGCGTCTCCTGCGTTCTGGGCAATGCGTACAGCCAGTACTGTATCGCCGACGCCGCCATGTGTCTGCCGTTGGGCGATCATTCGGCCGAGGATGGCGCGAGCGCCTTCATCAATCCCATGACCGCGCTCGGGTTCGTCGAGAATGCCAGGATGGACGGGCAGGACGCGATCCTGCACACGGTCGGGGCATCCAACCTCGGCCAGATGCTGACCCGCATCTGCAAGGAGGATGGCATCGGTCTGGTCAACATTGTGCGAACGGACAGCCAGGCCGATTTGCTTGCAAGGCTTGGGTCGACGCATGTTGTCAATTCTTCAGATGGCGACTTCATGCCCCAGCTGAGTTCCGCGATCGAAGACACCGGCGCCTTCTACGGTTTCGATCCGGTCGGTGGCGGCCAGTTGGTCGACAACGCCTTCAAGGCCATGGAGCAGGTCGCGGTGAGCAGGATGACCGAGTACTCGCGCTATGGCTCGAACCACCAAAAGCGCATGTTCATATACGGGCGTTTGGACACTGGCCCGACGATTTTGTCACCGAGTTACGGCTTTGCCTGGACTCTTTCGGGTTGGTTGCTTTTTCCCTTCCTCCAATCGGCTGGCAGCGAAACCGTCAGCCGGATGCGCAAGCGCGTGCTCGACAACCTCACCACCACTTTCGCCAGCCACTACAAGAAGCGTGTCAATCTCGATGAGATGCTGACCAGGGAGGCCGCAACCGATTACCGTGCGATGAAGACGGGTGAGAAATACCTCGTTACTCCCTGGTCGTGATGGCGCATGTCCGGTGAGGGCCGGATGCGTCGGCTCCATGATAATGGCCGAGGGGCCCGGGCCGATTGAGGCCGATACCACAGTCTCGGGAATCTCCGGATTACGAAATCTCGACTGAGCTGGTCGCCGCGCTCCGCGGCGCGACACGGACGGCGATCCTGGACTCGGCGCCCGCGCGAGAACGGGCTGCGGCGCGCCCGACACTACCCTTCGGCCTGCACGCGATCGACGCGGCGCTCCCCGGCGGCGGGCTGGCGCTCGGGGCGCTGCATGAGATCGGGGGCGGCGCCGATGGCGCGGCGACCGCGCTCTTCGCCGCCGGCGTCGCGGCGCGGGCGCGCAGCCCGGTCCTCTGGATCGCGCGCGAGCTCGATGTCTTCGCGCCCGGATTGTCGCGGGTGGGGCTCAGGCCCGGGAGGGTCGTCTATGTCACCGCGCCGGACGACGCGGCGCTGCTCTCGTGCTTCGAGGAAGGGCTTCGCCATGGCGGCGTCGGCGCGGTGATCGCGGAGCCGCCGCGGCTGCCCATGACCGCCGCGCGCTCGATCTCGCGCGGCAGTTCGTCGGGGCTCCCCGGCATCTCTCGCAGCACCCGGGCGGCTGGCGCCGATCGAACCCGCCGCGATGGCCGACCGTCAGGTGATCGAATGGGACAAGGACGACATCGACATCCTCAGGTTCATGAAGGTCGATTGCCTC
>QFPW01000003.1 GCA_003241785.1 Rhodovulum sulfidophilum
CAGCAGGTCGAGCTTGCCGAACTCGGCCACGGTCCGCGCCACCGCGTCGCGGCAGAAGGCCCGGCTGGAAACGTCGCCGGCGAGCAGGATCGCCGCGCGTCCCTCCCGGCGCACCGCCCGCGCGGTCTCCTCCGCGTCTTCGTGCTCGTTGAGATAGGCGATCGCGACGTCGGCGCCCTCGCGCGCGAACAGCACCGCGACCGCCCGGCCGATGCCGGAATCCGCGCCCGAGATCAGCGCTACCTTGTCCGCGAGCTTCTCCGACCCCTTCCAGTAGGGCGCGTCGTACATGGGCTCGGGATCGAGCCGCCTTTCGGATCCCGGCTTGGCCTGATGCTGCTCGGGGAAAGGCGGCGCGGGATAGGCGCGGGCGCCCGCCTGCATCGCTCCCTGCTCTTCCCCGCCTTCGCCGCGGGGCTCGTTCGCCGCCACCTCGCGCTGGATGTCGCGTTGGATCTCGGCGACCTCTTCCGGCCGCCGGATCTCGTCCCCTTCCTCGACAGGGTGCGCCATGATGCTCTCCTCTTTCACCGGACGGTAACCAGCGGCGCGGGCCGCGGTTCCGGATGAACGGGCGGGCGCCCGCGCCGCCCTTGTCAGGCGGCGGTGACCTCGAACTCGGCGGTGTCGATGGTGAACGAGCCGTCGGGTTCGATCTCGAAATGCGCGGCGATCTCGCGCGAGACGCCCGACTGGATCGACCGGATCGCCGCCTGATGCGTCTCGGGCGCGCGCATCCGCTCGATCCAGACCGGATAGTCCATCCGCAGCCGCCGCGCCCGCGCGCGCCCCGGCGCGAAGCCCGCGCGCGTCAGCGCGGCCAGCCACTCCGCGGCGGCGTAGTCGCGCACATGCGACGGATCGCGCAAGAGCTCGACCGCCTGGAGATGCGTGTCGAGCGCGGCGGGGCCGGGCGAGACGACGTCGATGAAGACGGCGGTGGAGCCGGGTCTCAGCACCCGCCGCGCCTGTCGCAGGCCGGCCTCGAAATCCCGCCAGTGATGCGCTGAGAAGCGGCAGGCGAGGAAGTCGAAGGCGCCATCGGCGAAGGGCAGGTCCTCGGCCGCCGCGGCGCGGGTCGCGACATTGGCGAGCCCCCGCTCCCCGGCGCCGCGCGTGACAGCGGCGAGCATGTCGGCCGAGAGGTCGACCGCCGTCACCCGGGCGGCGTGGCGCGCGAGGCGGTAGGTGACATGGCCGCCGCCGCAGCCGAGGTCGAGCGCGTGGGCGGGCGCGTGGTCCGCCACGATGCGCGAAAGCGCGTCGAGGTCCTCGCCCCCGGCGTGGACGGCGCTGCGCGCATAGGCGTCGGCGCGCGGGCCGAACTGGTCCTGAACGACGGTGTCATGCGATCGGGTCACGGGATCATCCTCCTCGACGCCAGGTGCCCGCTTCTATAGCCTAGTACAATGGACATTGTTATCCTATTATAAAAGACGCCATGCAAAGCGAGGAACAGCGCAGGCTGCTCGGGCGGTTCGTCCGATCGCATCGCGAGCGGTTGCCGCCGGAAGCGCCGGCGCGGCGCCGGCGGACCCCCGGCCTGCGACGCGAGGAGCTGGCGGCGCGCGCCGGGCTCGGGGTCACCTGGTGCGCCTGGATCGAACAGGGCCGCGACGTCAGCGCGTCGCCCGCCGCGCTGGCGCGGCTCGCCGTGGCGCTGGCGCTGACGCCGGCCGAGCGGGCGTATCTCTTCGAGCTCGCCGGGCGTCGGGACCCGGAGGCGCCCGCGCCCGAGGCCATCCCGGAGGCGCCGGCCTCGGTCCGCGCGCTGATCGCGGCGGTGCCGCATCCGGCCTATGCGCTGGACCGGCTCTGGAACGCCCGCTGCTGGAACCCCGCGGCGGAGGACCTGTTCGCGGGCTGGCTCGGGCCGCGGCGCGAGCGGAACCTGCTGCGCTACACCTTCATCGATCCCGCGGCGCGGGCGCTGCTGCCCGACTGGGAGGACCGCGCGCTCCGGCTCCTGGCCGAGTTCCGGGCCGACTACGGCCGCGCGCTCCACGACGCGGGGATGGCGCCCCTCGTCGAGGGGTTGCGCGTGGGCTCGCCCCTGTTCGCCCGCGCCTGGGACGCGCAGGCCGTCGCGGCGCGGGAGGGCGGCCCGCGCGCCTTTCGCCATCCGTCGAGCGGCCTCCTCACCTATGAGCAATACACATTCGCCCCGGTGGAGCGTCCCGACTACAAGCTCGTCACGCTCTGGCCCGCCACGGCCTGAGGCGTTTCGGAAGGTCGCGCCCGCGCGCGGGAAGACGGCGGCCGGGGACGAATTCCCCGCGAGCCGCGGGCGTCGCCCCGCCGCGCGCCTCGGGCGTCGCGCTCGAGGGCTGCGTCGAATGGCGGCGGGAGCTGTCGCGCCACATCATGGCCCATTCCACGAGGGCGGCGGTGAATACTACTGCGTGACCGGCGTTCCGGTTGACGGGTGGGAGCACGAGGCGGGCTTCGTCGACAGCTTCCGCGAGGAGATGGAGGCGATCCTCGGCGGCTCGCACCGGGTGGTCCAGGCGCTGGTCGACGCGACGGATGAGGTCACCGAATGGCCCTTCTGGAAGGTGAGCGCGATGCCGGGCTCATAGGGAGAGCCCGGCCCGAAATGCGCGACCTCGCCCGCCAGGATCGACACCGCGCAATTCTCGCATTGCCCAACCCTGCAGCCCGAAGGCGCGTTGATCCCCGACCTCTCTGCGAGCCGCGGCAAGGCCCCGGCGCGGGGCGTCCGGTCGGCCAGCGCGCCGGAGCGGCTGAACCGCACCTTGTAGGTCTGGTCCCCATCCATCGCCGGGGCGCGGGGCGAGACGAAGACCTCCGAGAAGATGTCGAAGGCGGGCACGCCGCGTTGGACGAGAGCCCAGCTGAACGCGTCGATCATCGGCTGCGAGCCGCGGACGTGGAACCGCGGCCGGCGCGCGAGGAATTCGTCGCTCGGCACGCCCGCGTCAACGCGCCCGGCGATGTCGTAATCGACGCCGATCCGATCCGTCGCGTCGGGGCGGCCGAGGAAGCGCGTGACATCCAGTTCGGGCATGCGCTCCCGATAGCCCGCGATCCGTTCGGCGAAGATATGGCCGCGCTGGTTCCGCGAGCCGTAGAGCAGGCGCATCTCGGGCCGGCGCGGCGCGTTGAGCAGCGATTCGAGCAGGCCGATGAAGGGCGTTATCCCGACCCCGGTCGCGACCATCACGATGGGCGCCATCGAGGAGACGGGAATGGTGAAACGTCCCGCCGGGCTTTCCGCCTCGACGATGTCACCCGGCCGCGGGCGGGTATGGACTAGGAGGACGCGCGGCCCGGCGCTCCGTCCTCCCGAAGCGAGCCCCCGACGCGGATGCTGTAGACTGCGCGGTCGGCCTCCTCGGCCGCGCCGGTCAGCGAATAGGCGCGCGCCGCCCCGCCGGCCGCGGCGAGCTCGACCGTGACGGCGTCCGGGGTCCCGAACCGCGGGGCGCGCGCCACCAGGGGCCGCTTCCCTCGCCACGGCTGGATACTCTCGTCCGGGACCCGGCGAATGTCGCCGGGGACGCGCTTGTGCGGCCCCGCCGCGATTCAGGCCGCGCCGAGGAGTCGCGCCCGGAGGAGGTCGAGCTTCGCCCTGCCGTGCATCTGGCGCTTCACGACCTTGAGCTTGTTGATCTGGCCTTCCATGGCGCGCGGGAAGACCCAATGGACGTAAGCTTCCTGGATCAAGGCGGTCCGCGCCTTCTCGACACAGCGGCGCGGTCCCGAGGAACGAAGGAAAATAGGAGCCGGTCCGCAGCAAGGGGATCCGCAGCTCGACGCTGCCGGCCCGCGTCTGCCAGTCCCGGTCGCAATAGCCGTTACGCCGCGCCAGCCGCTCGGCGGACTTCTCGCCATAGTCCGCGCCGGTTTTCGCGCCCACCTCGAGCTCCATCAGGCGCTCGGCGGCGAAGCCGATCATCTCGCGCGACAGGTCCGCATCGGCGCTCTTTTCCACCAGAGCGCGCAGATCCGTCAGGGGTTTGGTCATCGGGGGAATGCCTCGGTTCAGGTTGGCTCGGCAACCCGCCCCGATCGGGAAACCCGGTGACCGCAGCTGACCCTCGTCTTCGTCTCGTCCGTGACCCCTCTCTCGCCGTGGCGAGGGGTGAATCCGCGTCCGGGGTCGAGGCCGACCATTTGAGCGACCTCTTGGATCAGGCGATCCGCCCATTTCAGACCTCGACCTCGGGCTCTCGCCGATCCACGCCCAAAGGGCGTCTGGACTACCGATGCGCGGCGACGCATGATCCAGGGCATCGTCCCGGATCTCCCGTTCCGGGCGCCTCCATCCCCGCCCTTCACCGGCGCTACCCCGCTTGCCCACCCCCGAGTTATTTTGGCCCCCCGTCATCGGCCCGCGAGACAGCCCAATGCCCCCTTCCCTAGAGCCGCAGGCCACGCGCGTCCGCCTTGGCATGCTGACCCCCTCGTCGAACACCGCGCTCGAACCCCTGACCCAGATGCTGCTCGCGCCCCTCGGTGGCCGCGTCAGCGCCCATTTTTCGCGTTTCCGCGTCACGCGGATCGCGCTCGGGGGAAGCTCCGACCTCCAGTTCCAGCACGCCCCGATCCTCGCGGCGGCGGAGTTGCTCGCCGACGCCAAGGCCGACGTCATCGCGTGGAACGGCACCTCGGCCAGTTGGCTCGGCTTTGACACGGACGACGCCCTTTGCGAGGGGATCGCGCGGGCGAGCGGCGCCAGGGCCACGACGGCGATCGCCAGCCTGAACGCCATCCTCGTCGAGCGCGGCATCCGCCGCCTGGGCCTCGTCACCCCCTACACGGCCGACGTTCAGGCACGGATCGTCGCGAACTACGCCGGCATAGGCGTCGAGATCCCGGCCGAGATCCATCTGGGACTCTCCGACAACTTTTCCTTCGCGCTCGCCGCCGAGGCTGAAATCGCCGAGATGTGCCGCGCCGCCGCCCGGCCAGGCGTGGACGCCGTCGCGATTGTCTGCACGAACATGCGCGGCACGATGATCGCGCCCGAGATCGAGCGCGAGATCGGTGTACCGGTCCTTGACAGCATCGCGGTCACACTGTGGGGCTGCCTGCGCGCGGCCGGGATCCCGACCGGCCCGCTCGCCCCCTTCGGCCGGCTCTTCGCCGAGGACGCCGCCGGCTAGGGGTGGCCGAGCATGGCCGACACCAGTCGGGCGGCGCCGAGCACCCGGTCGTCCGCGAAACGCGGCCCGATGATCTGGATGGCGCAAGGCAGTCCGCCTTCGGCCGGTCCGCAGGGAATCGAGATCGCCGGCAGGAAGGCGTGGTTGACCAGCGGCGTCAGCGCCGCGTGCGCGCGCGGGCCCACCGGTCGCCCGCCGATGGTTTCGGGACCGAGGCGGTCGCGCGGCCAGGCGACGCAGGGTGTCGTCAGCGCGACGACCAAGTCGACGCCGTCCGCGAAGAAGGCGGCGGCGGCCGCGGCGATCCGCCGGCTGAGCCCCTCCGCCCGGGCGAGGGTCGCCGCGTCGAGACCGAGCCCGTTCTCGATCTGCGCGCCGATGTCGGGATCGAAGGACGCGGGATCGCGCCGCCAGGCGTCCCCCCAGGCGGCGGCGAGCGCGGCGTGCTGGAGCGGCATCAGCCCGTCCTCTCCCGCGCCCTCCGGCCACAGCGGATCGCGCGCCTCGATGGCCAGGCCCGCCGCCGACATCGCGTGGACGGCCTTCTCTCCGGCGGCGCGCACCATCGCGTCGACCGGAACGGCGAGGCCGAGAGTCGGCGCCCAGGCCCAGCGGAGCGTCGGAGCGTCGGACGGCGCGGCGAAATCGACGCTGACGGGATCGCGTCGGTCCGCGCCGCGCAGCGCCGCGAAGGCCCGCGCCACCAGCCCGACATCTGGCGCCATGAGGCCGAGGACATTGGTGTGCGAGACGCTTCGCGGGTTCGGAACGGCCCCGGTCGATGGCTTGAACCCCACGATCCCGGTATGCGCCGCCGGCCGCCGGATAGAGCCGCCGCCGTCGCTCGCCAGCGCCAGCGGCGCGAAGCCGGCGGCGACGGCCGCCGCCCCCCCGCCCGACGAGCCGCCCGGTGTCAGGGAAGGGTCGGCCGGATGCCCGGTCACGCCGTAGATCGGGTTCGTCGTCACGCCCTTGCAGCCGAATTGCGACATGTTGCTTCGGCCGACGATGATCGCGCCAGCCGCGCGGAGACGGGCGACCGCGACGTCGTCCTCCGCCGGGCGCCGCCCGGCGAAAGGCGCATAGCCTTCGGTCGCCGGCCAGCCGGCGACGTGAATGTGGTCCTTCACCGTTACGGGCAGTCCGGCGAGCGCCGGCCGCTCGCCGCGCGCCAGCCGGGCGCGGAGCGCCGCGACCTGTGGGGGGATAACCGCGGGGTCGTAGTCGACGATGGCGTTGAGCCGCGGATTTCCGGCCCGGATGGCCGCGTCGGCGTGATCCGCGGCCTCACCGGCATCGGCCCGTCCGGCGAGCACCGCGTCGACGAGATCGAGCGCCCTCATGCCAGCGCCTCCGCCACCGCCGCGACGAAGGCCGCGAAACCCGTGGGCGTAATCCACCGCGCGACCGCCACGAGATCGCGCTCCGGCTCGACCCAGATCGCCGTCATCCCGACACCGAACGCGAAGACCGCGCGCTCCGAGGCGGCGGGCTGCAGGCGCCGACCGGTATTCAACCACCAGAGCCCGCCATAGACCGGCTGCAGCGGACAGGGCGTCAGCAGCGCGTCGAGCGCTTCCGTCGACAGCAGGCGGCGGCCGTCGAGCGCGCCGCGCCCGAGCACGAGCCGGCCGAGCGCGCCGTGGCGACCGACGGTGGCGGAGAGGCCGCCCCCCCAGTGGCCGCCGCCGACCGCGATCTCGACCGGGCGCGCGGGCAAGGCGACGGTGCTCCGCTCTCCCCAGCCGTCCCAGGCGCCGGTCAGTGGTCCGAAGGCCGGGTCGATGCCCGCGAGGACCTCGGGCAGCGGCGCGTCGAAGAGCCGCGTCAGGGCGAGGCAGAGGGCGTTCACCCGCCCGTCGTTATAGTCCCAGTATGTACCTGGCGCCCGCAGCGGTGTCCCGCGGTCGAAGCGGGCCGGATCGTCGGTCGGCGCGAGCTGGCGGTCGCGGTCGACGATGTCGGGCAGGCCGAAGAGGGTTCCCGACCATTCGCTGGTTTGGTCGAGGAGCTGCCGCCACGTCACCGTGGCGTTGCGCGGGCCGGCGAAGGCGGGATCGTCGATCCTGCGGGAGACCGGCTCGTCGAAGCCGGCGATCAGCCCGCGATCGAGCGCCACGGCGGCGAGAAGGCCGATGTAGCTCTTGGTCACGCTAAATGCCATGTCGACGCGGTCGGTATCGCCCCATTCAACCAGCGACCGGCCACCGACGACGACCCGGCCCGAAGGCCCGCCGCGGTCGCGGACCTTGCCGATCACGACATTCCACGGGGGTGGATCGAACGCGCAGCCCTCGATCACGGCGCGGATGTCGCGAGGCCACGGTGACGGATGCGCCTCGGCCACCGCCACCACGGAGGTGAGGTTCGGTGCCCTCCGGAGGCCCGCCGTCACGACGCGCCCCCGTTGACGGCGAGCTGTCCGCCGAAGCGCCGGGCGAGGCGGGCGTCAAGCCCGGTCGAAGGTTTCGCCTCGATGATCCGGGCGGGCCGCTGGGCGGCGAGGCGGACGAGCGCCGCGGCCTGCAGCGTCGCGGCCGCGATCGGATCGATGAGCGGGACCGGCGCGGAGGCGGCGAGCGTCGCGGCCAGCCCGGCGAGGGGCGCCCCGCCCAGGATCACGGCGTCCGCGCCATCGTGGCGCACCGCCGCCTCGATACAGGCGAGGAGCGCGTCGCGAAGCTCGTGCTGAGCAGCCTCGACGGAAGTCGGCTCGACGTCTGGCGCGCGGAAGCCCGCGAAGCGCGAGGAAAGGCCGGCGTCGCGGACTCCGTCGAGGTACCAGGAGCGCATGCGCTGCGTGAAGCCGATGATCGCGAAGCGCTCGCCGAGCATGGCCGCCGACATCATCGCCGCGTCGGACACTCCGACGACGGGAAAGTCGCACAGGTCGCGCGCGGCGCGGAGGCCAGGGTCGCCGAAGGCGGCGATGATCGCCGCGTCGGCATTGGCTTCCGCGAGCACCTCGAGCAGAACCGCGCCGGCGATATGCGCCTCGGCCCGCGTCGACAGATAGGGGAAGCCGCGGGACGCGGTCACGGCCTCGATCCGACAATCGGCCGGCGCCACGGCCTCGGCGACGGTGGCCATCTGCCGCGTCAGGGCCTCGGACGTGTTGGGATTGGCAAGCAGCAGGCGCACGGTACCTCCGGTCTTCTTCGCTCGGTACCAGGGGGCGCCCGGGACCAACGGAATGCCATCTGAGATGGCGCAGGGCGCGTGAACTGCGCGCTTCCAACGGCTCGTATGAAACGCCGGAGCGTTCGACGTCGATCCGAATCACCATATTCGCCCAGTCTTTTGTCCATTTTGTGGGTTTTGTGGGCATAATGGCGATGGATGCCGGTTTGCTATGCGTTTGGCGGCATCGGCCCGATTATTCCTCCGACCGTTGCTGGAAATGCTGGATAGAATGCCATTCTCACGATTAACCATTTGGTCGAGGCCGAGCACGATCGGCCGTGGGAAGGCCCGATCCCCGCAACGACCACACATCGCCACGTTAGCTCTCTGGAGACAGATCCGACTATGTGCACTCACGACGGCTCCCTCACCCCCACCAAGCTGGCGACCCCGAGCATCAGCCGGCGCGGCTTCATTCGCTCATCCGGCGCGATGACGCTGACCATGGCGGTCGGCGCCGGCCTCTGCGGCGGCGGCGCCCACGCGGCGGAGGGCTCGATCCGCTCGACGCATGGCGCGGGCTTCTGCAACCTTAACCTCTTCCTCGCGCATGCCGAGCAGCTCGCGGCCGAGGACGGGCTCGCGATCGAGTTCATCAACACCCCGACGTTCGCCGACCAGGTCGCCTTCCTCGGCAGCGGTCAGGTCGATATCGGCCTGACCCCCTATACGAGCTTCATGGCGCTCTATGACGCCGGCGTGCCGCTGAAGATCGTCGCCGGAGGCGGAATCGAGGGCTGCGGCCTCGTCGCCCAGCCGGGCCTCGACACGGCCGAGAAGCTCAAGGGCAAGACGCTCGGCACCTTCCAGATGGATACGCTCGAAGTCATGCCCTACGACTGGCTGAAGCGAAACGGCGTGTCCTTCGCCGACGTCACCGTCCGTTACATGGGCGGCATGGCCGAGGCGGTCGAGGTCTTCAAGGCAGGTGGTCTCGACTTCTTCTGCACGATCGAGCCCTATGCCTCGTCCATCATCAACGACGTCCCGGGATCGGTCATGCTGACCGACGGCACCGACATGTACGGCGCCGGCTATACCGACTGCGTGCTCGCCTCCGGCGACGCGCTGATCGAGCAGCGCCCGGATGCGCTGAAGGCGCTGATCAAGGCGATGATGAAGGCGCAGCGGATGGCCGAGGCCGATAGCGAGGCCGCGCTCGGCAAAGTCGTCGGCGCCTACTACAAGACCTCGATGGACAATGCCCGCGCCGCGATGGCCAAGCAGCCCGCGGTGGTCGACGCCCGCAGCCAGACCGACTTCATCCTCGAGCGCGTCCAGAGCGTCGCCGAGATGGGCTACATCAAGAAGCTGCCGACCCGCGACGCCATCGACTGGACGCTGCTGGAGGAGGTCATCGCCGAGAATCCCGAACTCTACGCATCGCTCAAGTACAAGTCGGCCTGATGGTGGACGTCACCTCCGCCCCCGGCTCGCAGCCTTCGCCCTCGTCGCGCCCGCCCTTCCTCGCCGCCGAGCGGATCAAGAGAGCCGTCAGCTCGCTCGGCTGGACATTCCTTTCCATCGCGCTCTTCGCGGCGATCTGGGAGCTCTGCTGGTTCTTCGGGATCTCCGACCCGAAGCTTCTGCCGCCACCGCATGTCTTCCTCGGGAGCATCCCGGAGCAGGCCCAGTACTTCAACACCGCCACCCGCTGGGCGGTGGGCGTCGCGCAGTCCGAGGCGCCGTCCGGCCTCCGCTCCGTCGGGATCACCATCTTCGCGACGATGACCCGTGTCATCGTCGGTCTGGCGATCGCCTTCACGCTGGCGGTCAGCCTCGGGGTGCTCATCCGCTACAACAAGCTCTTCGAGCGGCTGACGATGCCGACGATCATGCTGTTGTCCGCGGTATCCCCGATCGCCTGGCTCCCGGTCGCCGTCTTCCTGCTCGGAATCGGCAATGGCCCGGCGATCTTCATGGTGGTCATCGCGCTGTTCTTCCACATGGTGATCGCGACGGTCACCAACATCGACAACGTCCCGAAGAACTTCATCCACGTCGCGCGGACCATGGGTGCGAGCAAGCGGCAGGTCTACGGCCGCGTCATCATCCCGGCGATCCTGCCGCCGATGCTGATGGTCCTGCGCCTCAACCTCTTCGGCGCGTGGATGGTGGTGCTCGTCGCCGAGACGACCGGCGTCGGCTACGGCCTCGGCCAGATCATCATGCTCGCCCGCAACACCTTCAATCCGCCGCTCGTCTTCTTCACCATCTTCCTCATCGGCTCGCTTGGCTTCCTCACCGACTACGCCCTGCGGCAGGTGCAGCGACGGATCCTCTACTGGCTGCCTGAGAAGGGAGAAGGCCATGCGCTCTGAGACAGGCGATACCCCGGCCAGCGCCTCCCTCGTCTGCCGACGGGTCGGAAAGACCTGGTCCGCCGGCACCGACCGTGCCCACGAGGCGCTGAAGGACATCAATCTCGAAGTCCGCGACGGCGAGTTCGTCGTCCTTCTCGGCCCGTCCGGCTGCGGCAAGAGCACCTTGCTCTACATGATCGCCGGCCTCGAGGACACGACCGCCGGGGAGATCACCTTTTTCGGTGACAAAGTGGTCGGTCCCTCTTCCGAGCGCAGCCTTATCTTCCAGGAGACCTCGCTGTTTCCATGGCTTACCGTGTGGGAGAACGTCGCCTTCGGCCTGTCGATCCAGGGCGCGCCCAAGGAGGAACGCCGCGCCGCGGCCCTGGCCGCGCTGCGCGAGGTCGGCCTGTCGGCGGCGATGGACAAGCGCCCGGACGAGCTTTCGGGCGGTATGCGCCAGCGCGTGGCCGTCGCCCGGGCGCTGGCGATGCGGCCGAAGGTGCTGCTGATGGACGAGCCCTTCGCGGCGCTCGACGTGCAGACCCGCCAGAAGATGCAGGACTTCCTGCAGGATGTCTGGCGCGACAGCGGCGCCTCCGTGCTCTTCGTCACTCATGGCATCGACGAGGCCGTCGTCCTCGCCGACCGCATCGTCGTGTTCACCTCGCGCCCCGGGCGGATCAAGACCATCGTCGACAACCCGCTGCCGCGGCCGCGCGATCCGTTCTCGCCCGAGGCCGAAGCGCTGCGCCGGCATCTGACCTCGCTTCTGCGCGACGAGGTCGACCGCGCCTTTGCCGAGCAGGAAGCGTTCAGCGCCTGAGCCCTCCCCGCCCTCTGGAATCACTTTCCGCGGACTCGCCCGAGGCCGCGTCTTGCCTAAGGAGACCCAATTGACTGCAACTATCGTCCGCGGCCGAGCCCTCATCACCGGCGCGACCGATCGCTTCTCCGTCGAGACGATCGACGGGGGCGCCCTTGTCATCGAAGACGGGCTCGTGGCCGAGGTCGGCGGCTATGACGACCTCGCCGCCCGCTATCCCGACGCGCCGGTGATCGGTTCCGGCGACGACATCGTGCTGCCGGGCTTCGTCAACGGCCACCACCATGTGGGTCTGACCCCGGTGCAGCTCGGCTCGCCCGACATGCCGCTCGAGCTGTGGTTCATCACCCGGATGGTCTGCCGCAACGTGGATTTCTACCTCGACACGCTCTATTCGGCCTTCGAAATGATCGGCTCGGGCATCACCACGGTCCAGCACATCCACGGCTGGCTTCCGGGACCGCTCTCGCAGGTCACCGCCGCCTGCGACGATGTCATCCGCGCCTACGAGGACGTCGGGATGCGGGTCTCCTACTGCTACGCCGTCCGCGACCAGAACCGCCTCGTCTACCAGGACGACGCCGAGTTCGTCGCGGGCCTGCCGAAGGAACTCCGGGAGCCTATGAAGCGCTGGTTTGGCCGCTTCGCCGTCGGGCTCGAGGACAGCCTCGGGCTGTTTCGCGACATGCATGCCCGGCACAACGCCAAGCGGCGCGTCCGCATCCAGCTCGCCCCGGCCAACCTCCACTGGTGTTCGGACGCCGCGCTCACCGCGCTGTCGGACACGTCGAAATCCTACGACGCGCCGCTGCACATGCACGTGCTCGAGACGGCCTATCAGAAGGCCTACGCGTGGAAGCGCGGCGAATGCACCGCCGTCGAGTATCTCGATCGCTTCGATCTGCTCAGCCCGCGCCTGACCCTCGGTCACGGCGTCTGGCTGAACGAGAGCGACATCGGCAAGCTCGCCCACGCCGGGGCCTGCGTCTGCCACAACTGCTCTTCGAACTTCCGCCTGCGCTCGGGCGTGGCGCCGCTCAACGCCTTCGAGGCGGCGGGCATCAACACCGCGATCGGCCTCGACGAGGCCGGGCTCAACGACGACCGCGACATGCTGAACGAGATGCGCCTCGTCGCCCGCGCCCACCGCACCCCGGGCATGGTCGACGCCGATGTCCCGACCTTCCCGCAGGTGCTGCGGATGGCGACGGAGGGCGGCGCCCGCACGACGCCGTTCGGCGACACGATCGGCCGCCTCGAGCCGGGCCGGGCCGCGGACCTCGTGATGATCGACTGGAAGCATGTGAGCTTTCCCTATCTCGACGAGGAGACCCCGCTGCTCGACGCGGTGATCCAGCGCGCCAAGACCAGCGGCGTCACCCGTGTCATCTGCGACGGCGAAACTCTATACGAGGACGGCAAATTCACCCGCGTCGACCGCGATGGGGCACTGAAGGCGCTGCACGACGATCTCGCCCGCGCGCTCTCCGACGACGAGGTCGAGCGCCGGCAGCTCTCGAAGGCGCTTCTGCCGCACGCGCGGCGCTTCTACGCGAATTACATTGACCCGTCCCGTCATGAGCCCTTCTATCGTCCAAGCTCCCGCGTCTGATCCCGGCGCGGAGAAAGATAGTCCGGGAGGTGCGTTGACGGCGGAGCAGGAGCGGATGGCGGATCTCGCAGATGGAGACGCGCTCGCAGAGCGTGTCGCCATCCGCCTCCGGGACATGGTGATCAAGGGTGCGCTGCGCCCCGGGGACCGCATCGTCGAACGTCGCCTCTGCGCGGAGCTCAATGTCTCGCGCACCCCGATGCGCGAGGCGCTGAAGCTCCTGCGCCAGGACGGCCTCGTCGAGATCTCGCGCAATCGCGGAGCGCGCGTCCTCTCCTTCGACCCGGTGGAGGCGATCGATCTCTTCGAGGTGATCGCGGCGCTCGAAGCCGAGGCGGCGGCGCGCTTTTGCGCCAGCGCGAGCGACGAGACGCTGTCCGGCCTGGAGGCCCTCCACGCGCGCATGCTGTTCTTCCGCGCGGCGGGAGATCTCGATGGCTATTTCGACGCGAATTCGGTGATCCACGACGCGATCATCGAGGGCGCCGGCAACGCCGTGCTCTCCGACAGCCATTCACGGCTGATGCTGCGGGCCCGCCGGGGTCGCTACATGGCGATCATGGACATATCACGCCTCGATCAGGCCGTGCGCGAGCACGAAGCTCTGATGGCGACCCTGCGCGCCCGCTCCGTCGATGCCGCCCGCGCCATCTGGCGCGTCCACCTGCTCAACACCGGCAGCTCGGTGAGCAAGGCGCTTGCCGGCGACGACACCGACGCCTGAGGTCTGGCGAGCCCGCCGCGCCGGTGCCTTCTCCGGCCTGTGCGACAAGATTGTCAAAGGACCATGGCTGTCGACCGGCGTGGGATCGGGACCGCTGATCTGGGAGATCGGCCCCATTTCCCGGAAATTTCCGCGGTGTTGCCGGGCTTGCCAGTTGATCACGCCGCGGCTTCGAGGCCGCGGCCATCGTGAGCCCGGACCGGAGGTCCCACAACGAGCGCCGAGCGACGGCGCTCGGCAAAGCCGCTCAACTTGCCGGTGATCGTGCCCCATCTGATGGTGTAGCTCATGGCGGCCGTCGCGCCGACTGGCGGGCCGAGCAGGCCAGCCGCGCTGCGCGGCGGGCAGGCTGACGCAGAGATCATCGCAGACGGGCTGGCTCCGATGGAAACGCGCACGGTGAAGTCGGTCCTGAAGGCCATGCCCGTCAAAACCGATCGCCGCGATGCCGAGAGCATTGCCTCGGTCAGGGTGCCATCCGACGCCTTCCGAGCAGGGAGAGAGGCCGGGCGGGATCCAGCGCGACATCATCCTGACGGCACGGCGGCCCGGTCGCGCAGATCACCCGTCAAGCGCCGGAGAACCGGGCCGAGTCGCGGATCTGACTGAATAGCCAGGCGACGAAGGCTTCCACTATGGCCGAGCCGCCGCTGTCTCGGCGCCGGACGACATAGAAGGAGTAGGCTGCGGAGACCTCGGAAGCGAAGGGGGCGATCATCAGCCCCGAAGCGAGCGATCGGCGGCTCGTCACCGTGTCGCCGAGCGCGACGCCGTTGCCGAAAGACGCGGCTTCGAGCGCGAGGCGCGCGTCGGCGAGGAAATGCTGCCGGCAGCCGGTCGTCATTTCGAGTCCGTTCGCCAGGAGCCAGTTCTCCCATTCCCGACCGTTGTCCGCGTGCAGAAGCGTGTGGTTGAAGACATCCTTCGGAGTGCGGAGCGACCGGCCGCGCAGAAGGGAGGGATGGCAGACGGGAAACAGCCGGACCGGCGAGAGGAGTTCGACCTGATATTCCGGCCAGTGCCCGTCGCCATAGCAGATGCTGACATCGATCTCGGGATTGCGCAGGCAGAGCACGTCGTTGCCGGGGATCATCCGCAGGCTCGCCTGTGGATAGAGCTTGCAGAACGAGGAGATCGCTGGCAGCAGCCAGAGCGACAGCAGGCCCGCCACGCAGTGGATCGCGATGCGCCCGCCCGCTTCTGGCTGCGACAGGCCCGAGGCCGCCAGGGCGATGCGCTCGAAAGCCCCTGAAACCGCTGGAAGCAAGGCGACCCCCTCGGCCGAGAGCACCATGCGTCCCGCGCCGCGCTTGAACAGCCTCACATTCAGCGCCTCTTCCAGCGTGCGGATCTGATGGCTCACGGCGCTGTGGGTGACGTGCAGTTCCTCGGCCGCGCGCGTGACCGACAGATGCCGCGCCGTCGCCTCGAAGGCGCGAAGCGGATTGAGCGGCGGAAGGCGATAAGCCAAGGCGCACCTCGTTACTTATTCTCACATTCTGCTATATGTATTGTCACTTGCGTTCAAGCCAGGATCGGGGAAAGTTGCCCCGCGATGACGCGAATGATCCTCCCATCCCCCTGTATGTCTGGCCAGCGAAACCCCGCCCGGGGCGGGCGCGGGCCGCTCGCGCGACGCGCGATCCGGACGCGCCGCTGATGGCCGCCGAGGTCCGCGCCCGCGGGTCCCGTGAGGTCTTCGGAGCCTGGCTGGTCTTCGCCCTGCTGGCCCCGACGGCCGTGCTGTTTCTCGCCGGATTCGGCTATCCGATCGGCCTGTTGCTGAGCGAGGGCTTCTTCGTCAAAGGCACGTTTTCGCTCGAGAACTTCAGCCGCGTCCTCGACCGGCCGCTCTATGTCGCGACGCTCCTGCGCACCTTGCGCGTCGGCGGCCTGACGACGCTCATCTGCCTGCTCATCGGCTTCCCGCTCGCCTATTGGATGACCCGGCTGCGCGGTCTCGCCTTCAACCTCGTCATCGCCTGCGTGCTGCTGCCGCTCTGGACCAGCATCCTCGTGCGCAGCTACGCCTGGGTGGTGCTGCTGCAGCCGACCGGCCTCGTCAACAAGGCGCTGATGGCGCTCGGGATCACCGACGCGCCGGTCACCCTGCTCTATACCGAGGGCGCGGTGATCACCGCCATGGCGCATGTGCTGCTGCCCTATATGGTGCTGCCGATCTACAGCGCGCTCAACAACATCCCGCCCAATCTCGGTCGCGCCGCCCGGAGTCTCGGGGCGGGCCGCCTCACCGAATTTTTCACCATCATCCTGCCGCTGAGCCGCGTCGGCGTCGTCGCGGGCTGCGTGATGGTCTTCGTGCTGTCGATCGGTTTCTTCGTAACGCCCGCGCTGCTCGGTGGCCCGCGCACGCTGATGATCTCGACCCTCATCAACCAGCAGATCTCCTCGCTCCTGAACTGGTCGTTCGGCGGCGCGCTCGGAGCGACGCTGCTCGTCGTCACCCTCGCGATCCTCCTCCTCTTCAACCGGGCCATCAGCGCCTCGCGGCGGAGCCAGTGACATGACGGTAGAGACGCGCGCGCCGGCCCCCGTCCCCCGGCTCTCGGCGCGCCGCCGCCTGCGCCGGCGGCTCGCCGACTGGCCCTCGATCCTGCTCGGCCTCTTCGGCCTGCTGACCCTCGCCTTCCTGGTCCTGCCGATCCTGCTCGTGATCCCGATGTCCTTCGGCGGCGGCGACTACCTCGAATTCCCGCCCAGCAGCTACTCCCTGCGCTGGTACAGAGCCTATTTCTCGGACGCCGAATGGCTGGGGTCGACCTGGCTGAGCCTCAAGATCGCGCTGATGACCATGCTGGCGGCCACGACCCTCGGCACGGCGGCCGCGCTGGCGCTGGTGCGGCGCGGCCTCGCGGCCAAGGGCTATGTGCAGGGGATGATCGCCGCGCCGATGATCGCGCCCGCCATCATCACCGCCGTCGCCTTCTATCTCTTCTTCACCCGGATCGGGCTCGTGGGGACCACCTTCGGCTTCGTTCTGGCGCATACGGTGCTCGCGCTGCCGCTAGTGATCTTCTCGGTCATCGCGAGCCTCGAGCGGATCGACCCCAGGCTGGAGATGGTGGCGCTCAGCCTTGGCGCCTCGCGGCGCGCTGCCATCTTCCTCGTGACGCTGCGCCTCGCGCTGCCGGGCATCCTGATCGGCGCGCTCTTCGCCTTCATCACCTCGTTCGACGAGGCGACCGTGTCCTATTTCGTCAGCGCCTCCGACGCGAAGCCCCTGCCCAAGAAGATGTTCGAGGGCATGGAATGGGAGCTGTCGCCGATCATCGCCGCGGTCGCCACGATGCTGACCGTGCTCTCCTTCGCAATCGTCGCGCTGCTGGCCGTCCTGCGGAGACGCTCCGGCGACCGCGCGCCATGAGGCGCTCATCCCCTTCCTGCCACCAGACGCGCAACCCAACCGAGGCTCGCTCATGAACCCATTTCTTGGTCGTCTTTTCCGCAATGGCACCGCCGTCGCGGCAGCCCTCTGCGTGCTTTCGCCAGCCACCTTGGCCCGGGCCCAGTCCGACGCCAGGGAAGTCGTGCTCGTCGCCAGTGGCGGAGCGCTGGCGGACGCTTTCAAGGCGCATTTCTTCGACGCCTTCACCGAGGAGACGGGCATCGCCGTGCGCTTCGTCCCGGCCGCCGACGCCGAGATGCTGACCAAGGTCAAGGCGATGAACGAATCTGGCAAGGTGGAATGGGACATCGTCGCCGCCAACCTCGACCAGATCGCGGCGTTCAACGAGTTTTTCGCCCCGCTCGATTGCGCCGCGCTCGCGCATGCCGCGACCGACGGAATCGACATGGCTTGCGACGACTACAGCGTGCTCAAGCAGCTCGACGGCAATGTGCTCGTCTTCAACACCGATAAGTTCCCGGCCTCCGGTCCCCAGCCGAGCAGCTGGGCCGACTTCTGGGACGTGGAGAAGTTCCCCGGGGCCCGGTCGCTTCCCGATCATGGCGCCCCCTGGGTGGTGATCGCCGCCGCGCTGATGGCGGACGGGATTCCCGCCTCCGAGATCACGGCGCCGCTCGACCTCGACCGCGCCTTCGCGAAGCTCGACGAGATTAAGCCCCATGTGACGGTCTGGTGGAAGACCGGCGACCAGAGCACGCAGTCGGTGCGCGACGGCGTGGTCGATCTGAGCATGATGTATTCCGGGCGCGCGCTCCGCGCCGAGGCGATGGGCGCCCCGGTCCATTCGACCTGGAACCAGGCCGTGATGGCGCCGGGCCGCTGGACCGTGCTCAAGGGCGCCCCGCATCCGGAGGAGGCGAAGGCCTTCCTCGACTTCTTCTTCACCCGGCCGGAAGCCCATGCCGCCTTCACCCAGGAGATCTTCTACGACACGGTGAACAAGAACTCGGTGAACTACCTCCCCGAAGGCAGCCGTCCCAACAGCGCGCTCTATGGGGACAACCTCTCGAAGACCGTGATGCTGAACTATGACCTCGCCAGCTGGCTCGGCACCCATCACGACGAGATCCTCGAGCGCTGGAACACCTGGATCGCCGAGTAAACCCCCGCGTCGCGGCGGCCGACCCGCCGCGACCGCTCAACCCGGGCGCCCCGTCGGGCGCCCCCCTCAGGAGTTGATCGTGTCGTCCGGAAATACCGCTCAAGGTGCGGGCGTCGAGGTGCGCGTCGAGGCCATAACCAAGACCTATGGCACGTTCCGGGCCGTCGACGACGTGTCGCTGACAGCCGGGGCGGGCGAGTTCCTCGCCATGCTCGGCCCGAGTGGCTCGGGCAAGACCACGGTCCTGATGTCGATCGCCGGTTTCGAGACGCCAAGCTTCGGCGAGATCGTGATCGGTGGCCAGCGGGTAACCGACCTCGCCCCGAACCGGCGCGACATCGGTGTCGTCTTCCAGAACTACGCGCTGTTCCCGCATATGAGCGTGCGCGAGAACATCGCCTTCCCGCTTCGCCGGCGCGGGGTGGGGCGAATCGAGATGGCCGAGCGGGTCGAGGCGGCCCTGCGCCTGGTCCGGCTCGAGGAACATGGCGACAAGGTGCCGACGGCGCTCTCCGGCGGCCAGCAGCAGCGCGTGGCCATCGCGCGCGCCACGGTGTTCCGTCCCCGTCTCCTGCTGATGGACGAGCCGCTCGGCGCGCTCGACCGGCGGCTGCGCGAGGACATGCAGTTCGAGATCAAGGAGCTGCAGCGCCGGCTCGGGGTGACGATCATCTACGTCACCCATGACCAGGAGGAAGCCGTGATGATGGCCGACCGGATCGCGGTGATGCGGGGCGGGCGGATCGAGCAGATCGGCCGCGCCGACGATCTCTACGACCGGCCGGCCAATGCCTTCGTCGCCGATTTCATCGGCCAGACCAACCTCATACCCGGCCGTGTCGCCGAAACCGGCCCGGACGCGACGCTCGTCGAGATCGAGGGCGGGCAGAGGCTCGCCATCGCCCGGCCGACGCCGGTGGCGCCGGAGGCCGGCGCCGCCGTCCAGGTCGCCATCCGCCCGGAGCGACTGGCCGTCGCCGCGCCCGACGGCCCGGCGCTCGCGGGAACGGTGCGCGACTCGTTCTACTCGGGCGGCACGCGGCTGCTCGTCGTCGAGATCGCGCCGGATCTCGCGGTGAAGGCCCGCGTTCCGATCGACCCCGCGCTCCCCGCGCCTGAGCCCGGCGATCCGATCCGGCTCGGGTGGCACCCCGACTATATCCGCGTCTATTCCCGCTGATCCTTCCGCCCGACCAGCCGGCACCGCCCCGCGACGACCGCGGGCGGATCCCGGCCGACCATTCGACGATCGAGGAAACCATGTCGACCCATCCGTCTCTTCACATCCACTTCGACAGCCGCCGCGAAGCCGATCCGGTCTTCCATATGACCGAGGAGCGCGTGCGCGCGGCGCTGGCCCGGCGCGGCGACATCGCCGACCGGATCCGCGTCACCTCGAGCTGGAACCTCGAGGGCATCGAGGTGCCGCTCGGCACCGCGGACATGCTGGTGGGCTTCCGCATGCCGAAGGACGTCATCCGCGCGGCCGCGCCCGCGCTGCGCAACATTCACCTGATCGGCGCCGGGGTCGAACATCTGCGGCCGCTCGACTGGGTGCCGGGCCAGGTCGCGATCACCAACAACCGCGGCGTGCACCGCCAGAAGGCCGGCGAATACATCCTCCTCGCCCTGCTGATGCTGAACAACTACATTCCCGCGCTTGCCACCGCGCAGCGCGAGAACGTCTGGAACCCGCTCTTCTCGACCAGCGTCAAGGGCAAGACCGCGCTGATCATCGGCGCGGGCGAGCTCGGCGCCTCGGGCGCCGCGGAGGCGCGCAAGCTCGGCTTCCGGACGATCGGCGTCCGCCGCACCGGGCAGGAGCATCCGGATTTCGACGAGATGCACACGCCCGATAAACTGGCGGAACTGCTTCCCCGGGCGGATTTCGTGCTGGTCACCGTGCCGGTCACCCGGGAAACCGAGGGCATGATCGGCGAGCGCGAATTCGCGCTGATGAAGCCCGGCGCCGGGTTCATCAACTTTGGCCGCGCCAAGGTCTGCGACTACGCGGCGCTGACCCGCGCGCTCGGCTCCGGCCATCTCTCGGGCGCGATCCTCGACGTCTTCGATCCCGAGCCGCTGCCCTCCGAATCCCCGCTCTGGAACGTCCGCAACCTGTTCATCACCCCGCATTGCTCTTCGGACGACGCCGAGGCCTACATCCCGATCACGCTCGATCTCGTGCTGGAGAACGCCGCGCGGATGCTCGCGGGACGCGAGCTTCTCAACGTCGTCGACCTCGCCCTCGAATACTGACCTCTCTCCGGCGTGGTCCGCGCGGCCACGCCTTCAAGGTGCTCCAATGGCTGTGCCCTCTCCCGCGATTTCCCGGCCGCCCGCGGCCAATCCGCTCCTGGCGGCGATGAGCGAGGCGCCGATCCCCGCCGCGGCCACCTGGCTCCGCGACTACGACGGCGGCGCGGGGCCGGTGATCGACCTCTCGCAGGCCGTGCCGGGCCAGCCGCCGGAGGCCGCCCTGCTCGCGGCGCTCGGCGCGGCGGCGGCCTCGCCGGAGGCGGCGCGCTACGGCGCCATCCTCGGCGACGACGGCCTGCGCGCGGCGCTGGCGCGCGACATCGCGCTCACCTACGGCGGCGCGGTCGCGGCCGGGGACGTCGCGATCACCTCCGGCTGCAATCAGGCCTTCTTCGTCGCCATGCTCGCGCTCGCGCGCGCCGGCGACGAGGTGATCCTGCCCACGCCCTGGTACTTCAACTACAAGATGACGCTCGACATGCTGGGCGTGACGGCGGTGCCGCTGCCCTGCGACGCCGCGCGCGGCTTCGTGCCGGACCCGGAGACGGTGCGCGGCCTCGCCGGACCGCGGACGCGTGCCATCGTGCTGATCTCGCCGAACAATCCCACCGGCGCCGTCTACGACGAGGCGACGATCGCGGCCTTCCACCGCGTCGCCGCCGAGACCGGGATCCGCCTCGTGCTCGATGAGACCTACCGCGACTTCCTGCCGGCGGAGCGCGCGGGGCCGCCGCATGGCCTCTTCGCGCGCCCCGACTGGCGGGATCATTTCATCCATCTCTACAGTTTCTCGAAATCCTGCGCCGTGCCGGGCCATCGCCTCGGCGCGGTCGTGGCCGGCCAGGCGGTGCTGACCCAGATCGTCAAGGTCATGGACAGCCTGCAGATCTGCGCCGCCCGGACGGGCCAGATCGCGCTCGCGGAGCATCTGCCCGAGCTCGGCACGGCGCGCGCGCGGCTGCGCGAGACCTTCAACCGGCGCGCCCATCTGTTCACGGCGGAGATCGCACGGGCCGAGGGCTGGGAGGTGGCCTCGATCGGGGCCTATTTCGCGTATATCCGGCATCCTTTCGCCGTCTCCGGCGAGGAGGTGGCCCGGAGGCTGGCGCGGCGGTCCGGCGTGCTGTGCCTTCCCGGCTCGTTCTTCGGTCCAGGCCAGGACCAGTACCTCCGGGCCGCTTTCGCCAACGCGGAGGAGGATCAGCTGCGCGGCCTCGCGCGGCGCCTCGCCGACGGCCCGTCGCTGGGGAACTGAGCCGGAGATCGGCGACGACCGCTCGCGAGAGGAAGGTCCGGTGTGCGCGACGAGCCGTTCCGCGGCGAAGGAGGGACCGGCGCGAACAGGCGGCGCCGGACCGGTGCGTGGCCATTCCGGCTCGCGCCGGGGGCGGCGGCCGGAACTCCGCCGGCGCGGGCATCCCGGAGCGATCGGCGCCGATGCGTCCGAGGGCGTCGCTGTCGCGGAGCAAGGTCGGCCATCGCGCCGCGGATCGCCTCGCAAAAGCGCGGACGGCGCATGGCGCGCGCGTGGAGGCCGGAGCGGCGAGGCGGCCTCGCCCCGGCCCCCGGGCAAAACTGCTAGAACCGGGCGGTCGCGGCGATGACGAAGGAGCGGCCCGGCTCCATCAGCGGCGTCACGTCCACGAAGTCCTGGCCATAGGTGGAGCGCGAGGAATAGTCCTCGTCGAAGAGGTTCCGCACCTCGCCGCGCAGCGTCACCGTGGGCAGCGACGCGGGTTCCCACTGGGCGAAGATATTCACCACCTGATAGCCGGGGAGCGCGCGGCCGCCCGAGGATTCGGTGTCCCTGTTCTCGATCGCGAATTCCGCGTCGCCGCCGATCGTGATGCCCCGCGCCGGAAAGCTCTGGGTGATGTCGACGGTGAAGGCCTGGCCGGCCGGCACGCCGAGATAGTTGCCGGCGTAGCTGTCCGCGACGACGCCGTCGATGTCGACGTCGGTGTCGGTGTAGCCGAGGCGGACCTGCCCGGTGTCCCAGGCGTATCCGGCGGCGAGCTCGTAGCCCTGCGTCTCAAGATCACGGGTCACCGAGCCGCTGGCCCAGCTCGCGGCGCGCACGTCGTCGACCTCGGTCCGGAACCAGTTCGCCTCGAAGAGGAAGGCGGCGCGCTGGAAGGCGAAGCCGGCGGTGAGGTTGTTCGCCTTCGTCGGCTTCAGCCCGTCGCCGTAGTCCCAGGCCGGGTTCATGATGAAGTTCTCCGCGAGCACGGGCCCGGACCAGACATGCGCATAGGCCGCGCGCAGCGTCAGCGCGTCGGTCAGGTCGTATTCGCCGCCGATGTTGCCGCTGAGGCCGGAATCATTCCAGGTCTCGCCGCCGACGCCCTCGACATGGTGGAAGTCGTAGCGCGCGCCGAGGCCGATCCGGCCGCGGTCGACCGGCTCGAGCCGCGCCTGCGCGTAGAGCCCCATGTTGCGCGCCTTCTCGCTCGCATCATAGTCCGGGTCCGAATAGGTCGCCTTGTCGGCGTAGGCGTCGACGCCCGCGACGAGCGTGCCGAGGCCGAGGAGGAAGTTGTTCTCCGCCCGCGCCGAGAGGCTGTCGGTGTCGCCGCTGCTCGATCCGGGCAGGGTCACCCATTCGAGGTCGCGGAGCTCGGTCCTCGCATAGCCGATCACCACCCGCGGATCGAGCCAGCCCTCGGGGCTCTCGTCGGTATAGGTGAAGACGACGTTCTGCCGCGTGAGGTCGTAATTCCGCGGCCCCGCGTCGGTGCCGATGCTCCCGATGTTGGCGCGGAAGGGCCGGTCGCCGTTGTCCGCGACGCGCTCGTAGCCAAGCTCGAACCGGTGCCCGGTCTGGGCCTGGAAGGCGCCCTTCAGCAGCGTGCTCACGAAGTCGGTCTCGCTGCCCTCGACCACGTTCCCGGCGCCGTCCTCGAAGGACGAGCCCTTGCCGACGCCGACATAGGCGAGGCCCTCGAGCCCGTCGCGCATGCCGAAGAGCGTGAAGCCGACCGTCGCGGTGTCACCGTTGAAATCGAAGGTATTGGTCGAGCGGGCGCCGATGCCGTCCTCGAATTCGAGCAGGTCGCGCGCGTCGACCGTCTCATAGGCGACCGCGCCGCCGAGCGCGCCGGGGCCGGCGTCGGCCGGGGCCACGCCCGCGTCGACGCGCACCTGGCGCAGCAGCGCGGGGTCGATCACATTGGTGGCGTTGTGGTGGAAGACGCGGTTGTTCTGCCGCGCGCCGTCGATCGAGACCGCGAGGTTCGTTTCCTCGACACCGTTCACGTAGAGCTTCTGCGACATCGGGATCGAGCTTCCGACCGAAACCGAGGGCGTGATCCGGAAGAGATCGGCGACGCTGCGCGGGGCGAGCCGCTCGATGTCCTGCGCGCCGATCATGACCTGTCCCGCGCCGGGCACGCCCTCGGTCGATCCGGTGACGAGGATCGGGCCGAGCAGGAGCCCGGCTTCCTCGCCGGGCGAGACCTCCGCGCCGGCCGTGGCCGAGAGGACGACCGTGCCGGGCGCGGTGAAGTCGAAGGCGTAGCCCGAGCCCGCGAGCAGTTGGGCGAGCGCGATCTCGGGGGCGAGCACGCCCGCGACCGCGCCGGAGGTGCCGGCGACTCCGCCGCCCGGTGCGATCACCTGCACACCGCTCGCGGCGGTGAATTCGGTGAGCGCGGACAGCATCGGCTGCGCGGGAATGTCGAAGGCGACGCTTGTCCCCGCCGCGCCCTGGGCCCGCCCCGTGGCGGGAGCGGCCAGCGCGAGGCCGAGCGCGAGCAGGGAGACGCCGCGGAGGCTGGATCGCAGGATGGTCATGGTGTTCTGAAGGTCCCCGGTTGGCCGCCAGTGGCGCGGTCTTTCCCCCAAGGACGCGCCGGCGCGCCGAACCCGTAAACATTTCGTGAAAAGAATCGGCGGCGCTACCTGAAGATGACCGTGGCGACGCCGAGGCGCGCGGTCCGGAGGCCGAGACCGGCCTCGATCGCGTCGAGCACCGCCCCGGGGTCGTCCTCGCGGAAGACCCCCGAAAGGCGCAGCGCCCGGACCGAAGCCTGCGGGATGACGATCGGCCCGCCCGCGCGCTCGAGCTCGGGCACGACCTCGCCGAGCGTCCGGTTCTCGAACACCATGAGCCCGCGGCGCCAGGCAAGCGCGACCTCGGGCCGCGCGGCCTCCGGCGGGCCGAGCGTCGCGCCGGCCGTCACGCGCTCGCCGCCGGTCAGCACCGCCGAGGCGCCGTCGGCCGCGCGGACCGACACCCGGCCATGGTCGACGACCACGGTCACCTCCGCGCCCCCGCGATCGACCGCGAAGCCGGTGCCGAGCACGGTGGCCTCGAGCCCCCCCGCCGTCACCACGAAGGGCCGGGAAGGATCCGGCGCGACGTCGAAGAAGGCTCGGCCGCGCAGCAGGGCGACGCGCCGCGACGCCGAGTCGACGCGGACGTCGGCGGCGGAATCGCCGTCGAGCATCATCCGGCTGCCGTCCGCGAGCAGGACGGTCCGGCGCAGCCCGTCGGGGGTCGCGTGATCGGCGCCGCGCGGGAGGATGAGGACCGCCGCGACGGCGCAGCCCGCGAGTGCGAGGGCGCCGGCGCGCCACCGGCGGCGGCGCCGGTCGCTCCGCGCGAGCGCCGCGGCGGGCACGCCGAGCCCGGCCCAGACGTCCCGGGCCGCCTCGAAGGCCGCGCCATGCGCCGGATCGGCCTCGAGCCACGCGCGGAACGCGCGGCGGTCGGCGTCGTCGAGGGCGGGGCTGCCCAGCCGGACGAGCCAGCCGGCCGCGACCCGGTCGATCTCCGCCTGCGCTGTCTCGTTCGTCGCCATGGCCGAGAAGCTCTAGCACGCGTTCCGCGGGGCTGATCAAGCGCCGTCGCGGCTCCGCTTCCAGGCGAGGCAGAGTTCGAGCGCCGCGCGCAGGTCCTTCTCCACCGTGCTGAGCGACACGCCGAGCTGGCGGGCGATCTCCGCCTGCGGCAGACCCTCGAGCCGGCTGAGCAGGAACGTCCGGCGCCGGCGCGCCGGCATCCCGGCGAGCAGCCGGGCGAGGTCGCGGAGATCCTCCCGCGCGGCGAGCGCGGCCTCCGGGCAGCGCGCTTCCACCGGGGCGGCCGTGAGCGCCAACGTCGGCCGCGCCGCGGCGTGTCCCCGCCGGCGGCGCAGCCGGTCGATCGCGAGGTTGCGTGTCATGCGCGTGAGCAGCCCGAGGCCCCGCGGCTCGACACGGCCGGCGAGCAGGCGGACGAAGACCTCCTGCGTCACTTCCTCGGCGTCGCGCGGGTCGGCGGTGATCGCGGCGCCGATCCGGCGCAGCCTGCCGCTTTCGCGCAGGTAAAGGTCGGAAAAATCTGCGCCGGGCGCGGTCATCGGATCGGCTCTCTCCGGGGTACTTGCTCCCTGGGTCGCGCCGTCCCGGCCGCTGCCTTGCGATGCGGCCCGCCTTAGCGTCGATCGCCCGCTCCGGCAAGGGCCGGTCCACGCCCGGCCGGAGCATCCGCCCTGCTCTGCCCCGGGACGTGCTCCGGCGCCGGGCGATCATCGTCCCGGGACAACTTGGCCACGCCTCCCCTTCCGGGCGGCGCGGCTTGTCAAGCGGGACCGGGCGCGCCATAACCCGCCGACCATCCGGCGAAGACGGCTCGTCCCAGGCCACATGACGTATCGAAACGATCTCGAAACGCTGGTTCGAACCGAGAGCGGTCGGCTCGAACGCAGGGCCGCGCGCATCGTCGGCGCCGTCCACGCCCCGGACGTGGTTCAGGACGTCTTCGTCAAGATCTGGGAGCGGGCGCGCGACAGCTTCGTCCTGACGCCCTCCTATCTCGCAACGGCCGTGCGGAACACCGCGATCGATCGTCTTCGGCGGGAGAAGCTCAATCGGGCGCTGGCCGAGGGCCTGACCGAGCACCAGTACGGGCCTTCGGTGCCGACGCCGGAGCAGATCGCCATCGACGCCGACCAGCTCGCCCGGATCGACGCCGCGTTGCGGGCGCTCCCCGATCGCCGCCGGCATATCTTCCTGCTGAACCGCCGGTTGGGCTGCGGCCATGCCGAGATCGCCGACGCGTTGGGCATCTCGGTCAGCACCGTCACGCGCGAGATCGCCCGCGCGCTCGCCGCCTGCCAGGCGGCCATCGACGCGGGCGAGCCGTGAACGGCGCCCCCGGCGGCGCTCCGGACCGCGGCCCGGGCGGCGCCTCGGAGGAGGAGATCCGGGCGGAGGCCGCCGCCTGGCTCGCCCGGATGGGAGCCGCCCCGGATCCGGCGACCCGGCGGAGCTTCGCCGCCTGGCTCGAGGCCGATCCGCGCCATGCCGACGCCTGGGGCCGGCTCAACGCGACGTGGGAGCTTACCGGGCGCGGCTCCGACGCGGCGCTGCGCGAGGACGCCGCCGCGCTGGCCGGGCTGATGGCCCGCGTCGGGGCGCGGCGCCGGCGGCGGGCGGCGCGGCGCGGCGCGGCGCTGGTCGCGCTGCTGGTCGCGCTCGGCGCGGGCGGCGGCTGGTGGACGTTCCAGAACCCCAACTTCCTGCAGGACCTGCGCGCGGACGAGGTCTCGGGCCGGGGCGAACGGCGCGGCGTCACGCTGCCCGACGGATCGACCGCGCTGCTCGACGCCGACAGCGCGATCGCCACGGACTTCGGCGACGGGCGCCGCGTGCGCCTTCTGCGCGGCGCGGCGCATTTCGACGTCCGCCACGACGCGACGCCCTTCGTGGTCGCGGCGGGCGACGGCGCGGTGACGGTGATGGGCACGGCCTTCGACGTCGCGCTCGACGGCGCGGAGGTGTCGGTCACGCTGGCGCGCGGCCGGGTCAGCGTGACCGCCGAGGGCGCGCCGGCGGTGGTGCTCGAACCGGGCGAGCGGGTCGACTACGGCCCCGACGGGATCGGCGCGCCGCGCGCGGTGGATCTCGCCGAGGCGCAGGCCTGGCAACACGGGTGGTACGCGTTCAACGACGTTCCTCTCGCGCGGGTCGTGGCCCGCATCGAGCGCCAGCGGCCGGGCCGCGTCGTCATCCTCGGCCCGGGGCTCGCCGACCGGCGGGTGAGCGGCGCCTTCTCGCTCGACCGGCCCGACCAGGGCCTCGAGGCGCTGAGCGGCACGATGGGCGTCCCGGTCCGCCGGTTCGGCAGCGCCCTGACCGTGATCGGGCCCTGACGGGCGGACGCGCGAAAAACTTCGCGCGCGGGTGAGCATGACGCGCCCCCTCGTCCGTTTAGCGGGTGAGAGGGAAGCCGCACGCCACCCGACCGCATCGCAGAAAACAAGGAAACAAGATGGGACAGACCCCCAGGTCTTCGCTGGCGCGCGCGCTGTGGGCGACGGCCGCGCTGACGGTGGCGCTCGGCGCGCCGGCTCACCGGGCGACGGCGCAGCGGATCACCGAAGAGAGCTTCGACTTCGCGATCGCGAGCCAGCCGGTGCGCCAGACCCTGAACGAGATCGCGCTGATGACCGGGCTCGCGGTCACCTACGAGGAGACGACCGCCGCCTCCCAGCGGGCCAATCCGGTGGAGGGGCGCAAGTCGGCCGCCGAGGCGGTCTCCGAGGCCCTGGCGGGGACGGGGCTCGAATGGCGCTGGACCGGCCCGGGGACGATCACCATCGCCGCCCCGCGGCTGATCGAGGGCGCGGCCGACGGCGTCGTCCTCGACGCGATCACCGTCAGCGCCGCTCCCGCCACCACGACGGAGGACAGCGGGTCCTGGACGACGGAATGGATGCGCTCGGCCACGGGCATGCCCCTCAGCCAGAGGGAGACGCCGCAGTCGACGAGCGCGATCACCGACGCGCAGATGAAGGACCGCAACATCACCACCCTGACGGAGACGATGGACGCCGCGACCGGCGTCACGGTCCAGACCAGCGACAGCGAGCGCACCGGCTACTACGCGCGCGGCTTCCAGATCGACTCCTTCCAGCTCGACGGCGTGCCGCTCCCGAACCAGGCGACCGTCGGCTACGGCGACAGCGATCCCGACATGGTCCTCTACGACCACGTCGAGATCGTGCGGGGCGCCACCGGCCTGATGCAGGGCGCGGGCGAGCCCGGCGCCTCGGTCAACTTCATCCGCAAGCGCCCGACCGATTTCCTGCGCCGCGAGGTCTCGGCCGCGATGGCCTATCCGCTCGGGGCCCGGGTCGAGGCCGACGTCGCCGGTCCGCTCAACGAGAGCGGCACGGTGCGCGGCCGGATCCTCGGCGCGATCGACAGCCACGAGGGAACGCTCGACGGCTACAAGAAGGACAAGTACGTCGGCTACGGCGCCCTCGCCTTCGACCTCGGCGACGCGACGGTGGTCAACCTCGGCGTCAGCCACCAGGCCACGCGGACCCAGAACGTGACCTGGGGCGGCATCCCGCCGTTCGACAGCGCCGGAAACTTCATCGACTGGCCGATCAGCTTCAACCTCGCCGCTCCCTGGACCCATGTCGACATCGACCGCACCGAAGCCTTCGCCTCGGTCGAGCACGTGTTCGACAACGGCTGGACCGGCAGCCTCACCGCGACCCGCGTCCGGACGACGGGCGATCTCGAGCTCGCCTGGATCGGCGGTCTTCCCGAGCCGGAGACCGGTCTCGGCATGACAGGCTCGGGAGCCCGGCAGGAGCGCACCGGCCAGATGACCTCGGTGGCCGGCGCGCTGAACGGCGATTTCGAGGCGTTCGGCCGGCCGCACCAGTTCGTGGTCGGGGCGACGGGATCGCGGGCCGACAACACCTACCAGGCCTTCGGCTTCGACCCGGAGTCGATCGCCGAGATCGGAAACGTCTACGCGTACGACGGCGGCTTCCCGCGTCCGGCGTTCACCCCGGACGTGATCGTCGACATGAAGGGCGACGTGTCGGAATACGGGCTCTATGGCGCGGCGCAGATCAACGCGACCGACCGGCTCGCGCTGATCGGCGGCGTCCGCGTCAGCTGGTGGGAGGGCAGGGAGAACTGGGACGGGGTCGTGGCGGAATACAGCTACGACGCGGTCCTCACGCCCTATGCCGGCTTCACCTATGACATCGACGATGTCTACACCGCCTATGGCAGCGTCACGAGCATCTACAAGCCGCAGCTCTACCAGGACGCCGACGGCGCCTTCCTCGATCCGCGGTTCGGCTACAACTACGAGCTCGGGGTGAAGGCCGGTTTCTTCGACGGCGCGCTCTATGCCTCGGCGGCGGTCTTCCAGACGGACCAGCGCGACGTCGCGGAATACGTCAGCTTCGATCCGGCGACGGGCCGCAGCGTCTACGCGATGATCGACGGCACGACGACCCGCGGCTTCGAGCTCGAGGCGGCGGGCGCGCTGTCGGAGCGCTGGAACGCCTCGTTCGGCTACACCTACCGCTATTCGGAGGACGCGGACGGCGAGGAGATCTATGCCGACCAGCCGCGCAGCAGCCTGAAGGCCGCGACCTCCTACCGCGTGCCGAACGTCCTCGACGATCGCCTGACGGTGGGCGGCGCGATGCGCTGGCAGAGCGGCACCGAGCAGCTCTTCGAGCTGTCCGACACCCTCGAGCGGACCCTCCGCCAGAAGGCCTACGCGGTCTTCGATCTCAACGCGACCTACGACGTCACCGAGCAGTCGATGCTCGTGCTTTCGGTCAACAACGTGCTCGACGAAAAGTACTATCGCAGCATGGGCTTCTACAACACGGTCGTCCATGGCGACGGCGTCGCCGCGGAGCTGATGCTGCGCGCCCGCTTCTGACGCCGAGCCGCCCGTCGCCCCGAAAGGCGGGGCGACGGGCGGCGCGGGGTCTCCGGCGCGGGATCCCGGTCGTCCGGGTCCCGCGCGCCGCCGAGCGGCGCTTCCGGGCCGTCAGAAGCGGAAATCGATTTCGAACTGGGCGTAGACCGCGTCGTCGGCGGAGTCGCCGGAGCTGCTCCGGAAGGCGTCGCCGGGCTTGAAATAGCCGAGGATGAACTTCGTCTCCCAGGTGTCGTTGGGCTCGTAGCCGACGACGAGGTCGATCTCCTGGCCGAGGTCGGTGCTCGTCCCGTTCGGGTCGGCGTCGATCGCCGCGTCGCGCAGGAAGTCGGCCGCCTCGACCTGCCAGTAGCGGTTGTAGACGAGATCGACCGAAAGCCCCTCGGCGGGGCTCGCGCCGATCGCCGCCGTCAGGATCGACATGTTGCTCAGTTCCGGATCGAAGGTCTCGCCGTAGTAGCGGAACTTGGCGCTCTCGCCGAACCGGCCCTCGTTCGACTGCATCCCGGTCTGGCGGAAGTTCCGGTTCCGGCCGTCGTCCGGATCGTCGTCGCCGCTCGCCCAGGCATAGCCGAGGGTCACGCGGGGGGCGGCGGGCGCGTCCTCGAACGTGTAGGTGAGCCCGCCCGTCGCCGCGTGGCCGCTCAGCGGCTCCTCCCCGTCCGTGCCGCGCACGGCGGCGAGGTCGAGCCAGTGCGTCAGGCCGTCGGTCAGCGGGCCGTGGCTGCGCAGGCCGAAGTAGAACGGCCGCCCCTCCTCGCCCTCGTCCGAGCGGTCGTCGCGATAGATGCCGTAGCCGAGCAGCCAGAGGTCCTCGGACAGCTCGTATTCCGCGATCGCGACGAAATTGTTGATCTGGTCGCCGGTCGTGTCCTCGTCGAGCAGATCGCGCCGCACGAGGCTCGCGCGGCTCACCGAGACGTCGATCACGAGATCCCCCGGCTCATGGACGAAGCGCGCGCCGTCGAGGTTCTCGTCGATCAGCCATTCGCGCCAGTCGCGGTAGAGGAACCGCCCGAACACCAGCTCGGAATCCTCGCTCGGCAGGTCGGAGAAGGAGAGATAGGCCTGGTTGACCTGGAGCTTCTCCGCGACGTCCTCCTCCTCGCCCTCGGTATCCTCGAAGGTGACGCCGGCCTCGATCTCGAGATAGGCGCGCAGCCATTCGGTCGGGCGGTAGTCGACGTCGGCGCGCAAGGTCATCTCATGCGCGTTCATGTCCTCCGGATCGTCGGCGTCGAGATCGAAGTCGCGCTCGTATTCGCTCTTCCATCCGAGGACGAAATCGACGGCGAGATCGTCGCGCTCCAGCGCGGCGGCCGAAGGGACCGCCATCGGCGAGATCAGGAGCGTGGCGAGGGTTCCAGAGGCGAGTCGCAGCATGTCCAGGGTCGGTCCTCAACGGTACGGGGTTCGGATTGGCCCGGACGCGACCGCGCGCGGCGGTTCGGGTCCGGGCGGTTCATCGGCATGCCCGGGCCTGCATCAGCCCGAAGCCGAAGACGTCGTCGCGGCCGGGCGCGCCGAGGTCGATCGCGGCGCGTGACAGCCAGTCGCGCGCCGAGGCGCCGTCGCTGACCGCGCCGGATCGAACGGCGGCCGCCAGCTCGACGGTGACGAAGGGCGCGGCGAAGCTCGTGCCGGTCCAGGCCGCGCCCTCGGGCGCCGCGAGATCCGCGCCCCAGACGCCGACGCCGGGCGCCGCGATATCGACGAACTCGCCGGTCGAGGCCTCGGGATAGATCCTGCCGTGGCGGTCCGCCGCGGTGACGGCGATCACCTCGGGATAGGCCGCGGGATAGCGCGGCCCGCCGGTCGGCCCGCCGTTCCCGGCGGCGGCGACGAAGATCATGCCCTTCGCCGCGCCCCGCGCGATGGCGTCGGCCAGCAGCGCGTTCGGCGGACCGGCGATCGAGAGATTGACGACCTTCACCTCGTTCTCGATCATCCAGTCGACCGCCGCGACGAGATCGATCGCATCGGCGACGAATTCGGCCGCCGGATCGCCGAACACGGCGGCGGAATAGATCTCGGCCTCGGCGATCAGCGGCGCGCCACCCGGCGCGCGGCCGGCGATGATGCTGCCCACGGCGGTTCCATGCGGCGCCGGGCGCACCTCCGCCGCGAAATCCTCGCGCTCGAACCGGGTCCCTGCGAAGGCCGGATGATCGGCGATCGCGGTGTCGATCACCCCGATCCGGCCGCCGATCAGGCAGCTCGCCCGGTCGGGCATCCCGGCGAAGCTTCGCCCGGAGTCGATCGCCCCCGGCGCGTAGATGTGCGAGAGGTCGAACAGCCCGTCCGGCACGGCCCGCGTCGCCGCCTCGAGCGCGGCCGCGGGATCGAGCCCGGGCGGCGGCGTAAGGCGGGCGACGATGCCCGAGCCGGACTGCCGGCTCCGGATGACGCTGAAGCCGCCCTGCTCGAGCGCGCTCAGATCCGCCGGCCGCAGCCGCGCAGCGGAGATCTCGCTCCGGCGGAAATCCTCGTCGTCATCATCGTCATCATCGTCATCGTCGTCATCATCATCCTCGTCCTCGTCCTCGTCGTCTTCATCCTCTTCGTCCTCGTCTTCATCGTCGTCCTCGTCGTCCTCCTCCTCATCGTCGTCCTCGTCGTCGTCGGCCTGCGCCGCCCCGACGAGCCAGGACTCCCGCGGCGCGGACCAGGGCTCGTCCTCGAGGAAGGCGAGCAGGGCGAGCGCGGGCAGCGTCAGCAGGAGCGCGGCGCGCTCGGGGGGGATGGATCGCATGAGGGATTGGCTCCGGTTACGTTGACAACGCGAGGGTGGCGGGTTTCTTCCGTCCCCGCCGAAAAATCCGCCGCATGGGATGAAAACCGCCGCCGACGCGTAGTCCTGTCGTCTACGGAAATGGAAGTGTGATGAGTCCGGAATTCGCGAACGACCTGGTCCGCCTTGTCCCCCGGCTGCGCCGCTTCGCGCTCGGCCTGTGCGGGAACGCCCATGACGCGGACGATCTCGTCCAGGCCGCCTGCGAGCGGGCGCTGAAGAACGAGGCGGCTTTCTGCCGCGGCAGCCGGATGGACAGCTGGATGTATCGGATCATCCAGAACCTGTGGCTCGACACGCGCCGGCGCTCGAAGGTCCGCGGCACCGCCGTGGATCCGCTGGAGGCCGGGCTCGACGACGAGGGACGCGGGGCGCGCACGGCCGAGGACAAGATGCTGCTATCCTACGTTCTCGAGCAGATGGACCGGCTGCCCGAGGCGCAGCGGGTCGTGCTGACCCTCGTCGCGGTGGAGGGATTGAGCTACCGCGAGGTCGCGGAGATCCTGGAGATCCCGATGGGAACGGTGACGAGCCGGCTGGTCCGGGCCCGCGAGGCCCTGGCGACGAGCCTGAGCCCGCGGGCGGCGGCGCAGTGATGGGGGAGGAAGAGATGCGGAAGGGCGCGCGGATGGATCCCGCGATCCTCAGTGCTTTCGCCGACGGGCAGCTCGAACCCGAGGAGGCGGCGCGGGTCGTCATGCACCTCGCCGACTGCCCGGAGGATCAGCGCGTCGTCGACGGGATCATGTCGATGAACCACATGCTCTCGCGCGCCTGCGCGGGGCCGCTCGACGAGGCGGTGCCCCCGGCGATCCTGGCCACGATCCGGGGACCGGGGACGGCGGAGGCGACGCCGGCGGGCGGCGCTTCGGGCGGCGCGGCGTCCGCGGCCCGGCCCGAGACGGGCGGCGGGGCGCCCCCGCGACGCGCGCGGGGGCGCCCGACCCGCGCGCGGGCCGGAGGCGCCCGGTGGCCGCGTCTCGGCCTGCCCGGCGCGCTGCTCGGCGGCGCGCTGGCGGCCTCGATCGCCGCCGCGGTCGTGTTCTTCCCGCGCCAGGACGCGCCCCTGCTCGCGCTCGGCGATGTTCCGGCGGGCAGCCCGGTCGCCGCCGCGCTGGACCACCTCGCCTCCGGCGAGACCCGGCGGGTCGGCCGGGGCGCGGAGCTCGACGTCCTGGCGAGCTTCGCCGTCGCGGACGGCTACTGCCGCGAGATGCTGCTCCGTTCCGGCGAGGCGCGGAACGCGGTCGGCCTCGCCTGCGGCCGGGGCGACGGCTGGCGGATCACCGCCTGGCATGAGCTGCCGGAGGCCGCCGCGACCTCCGGCTATGTGCCGGCCGGCGGGGCCGGCGGAGATCCGCTCGGCGCCGAGCTCGACGCGCTCGGCGCGACCTTCGCCCTCGGCGCCGACGAAGAGCGCGCCGCGCGCGAGGCCGGCTGGCACTAGCCCGGCCTTCGCCGCGCCGCCGCGACATGTCCGCGACGCCCCGCTCCCCCCGAGCGGGGCGTTTTCGCGCGCGCTCCGATGAAAGCGCGATATCCGACTGGAATCATGAGGAAAAGACATAAAATCGGCATGAAACCGCCGATGCCCGACGCCCGCCCTCGCGGGCGAGGGATGAATTCCGCGGCCGCGTCGTTGTCACAAAACAGAGACACGGATGTCATCGAAAAGAGTTGGAGCGATGCGGGACTTCATCCACCACGACCGGCCCGAACGCGCGTTCCGGGAGGCGCGCCCGTTCCGCGAGCCCGACGCGCCGGCCCGGATCGCGCTTTATTCCCACGACACGCTGGGCTTCGGCCACTGGCGGCGCAACCTCCTGCTCGCGGCGGCGCTCCGGCGGCTCGATCCGGCGCCCGAGGTGCTCCTGATCGCGGGCATGCGCGAGGCGGGGGCGTTCGACCTGCCCGATGGGGTCGATACCGTCACCCTGCCCGCCTATGGCAAGGACGCCTCCGGCGCCTATCGCGCGCGAAGCCTCGGCCTCGCCCTGCCGGAGCTCGCGGCGCTCCGCGCGACGACGATCCGCGCCGCGCTCGAAAGCTACGATCCCGACATCCTGATCGTCGACAACGTGCCCCGCGGCGCGCAGGGCGAGCTCGACCCCGCGCTCGCCGCGCTCCGCGCCCGCGGCCGGGCCCGGATCGTGCTCGGCCTGCGCGACGTGATCGACTCGGCCGAGGTGGTGCGCGGCCAGTGGCTGCGGGCGCGGAACTTCCCGGCGCTGCGGCGCTGGTTCGACGAGGTCTGGATCTACGGCGATCCGAACTTCTACGATCTCGTCTCCGAATACGGCTTCGGCCCCGAGTTCGCCGCGCGCGCCCGGTTCATGGGCTATCTCGACCAGCGCGAACGGCTGCCCGACCTGCGCGTGCCCGGCGAGGCGCCCTATGTGCTCTGCGCGGTCGGCGGCGGGCGCGACGGCGCGCGGCTCTGCTCGGCCTTCGCCGAGGCGCGGCTGCCCGCGGGCCATCGCGGCATCCTGATCGCCGGAAGCCAGATGCCCGCCCCCGACCGCGCCGCGCTCCGCGCCCGGATCGCCGCGCGCGACGACATGGAGATGCTCGATTTCGTCTCCGAGCCGTTGCGGCTCGTCGCCGGCGCGGCGCGGATGGTCGCCATGGGCGGCTACAACACGGTGACCGAGGTCCTGTCCTTCGGGGTCCCGGCGCTGATCCTGCCCCGGACGCGGCCCCGCCGCGAGCAGATCCTCCGGGCCGAGCGGCTGGCCGCCGCCGGTCTCGTCGGAATGATCGAGCCGGACGACCTCACGGCGGACCGGCTCTCGGACTGGCTGCATGGCCCGCCGCCGCGCGTCGATCGCGCCCGCGATCTCCTCGACATGGCCGGCCTCGGCGCGGTGCGCGCCCGGGTCGCCGACCTCCTCAGCCCCGCACGGAAGCGAGCATGCGCATGACCCAGACCAACACCCTCCCCGCCCGCGTCGGCTATGTCGTCAAGCGCTATCCCCGCTTCTCGGAGACCTTCATCGTCAACGAGATCCTCGCCCACGAGGAGACCGGCCGCGCGATCGACATCTTCGCCCTGCGCCCGGTCGAGGAAAGCCATTTCCAGGACATGCTGGCCCGGGTCCGCGCCGGGGTGACCCGGGTACCGGACCGCTTCCGGGGCCCGGACGACCTCTGGCGGCTGATGCGCGAGGGGCGCGCGCGGCTGCCCGGGCTCGTCGACGTGGTCGACCGCTTCCCCGAGGCGCGCGGCGAGGACATCGCCCAGGCGATCCTGGTCGCGCTCGCGGTCGAGGACCGCGGCATCGGGCATCTGCACGCGCATTTCGGCACGATCGCCGCGACCGTGGCGCGGATCGCCGCCGCGCTCGCCGGGGTCTCCTGGTCGATGACGCTGCATGCGAAGGACATCTACTATCTCTATGAGGAAAATCAGAATCTCGACCTGAAGCTCCGCGACGCCTCGGCGGTCGTGACGGTCTCGGACTACAACGTCGCCCATCTCGCCCGGGTCTTTCCCGGCGAAGGCGGCCCGGTGAGCCGGATCTACAACGGAATCGACCTCGAGCGCTTCCGCTGGAGCGCGCCGGACCCCGAGGCGGACGAGATCCTCGCGGTCGGAAGGCTGGTCGAGAAGAAGGGCTTCCACATCCTGATCGAAGCGCTGCGCGCGCTCCGCGCCGAGGGCCGCGCGATCCGCTGCAGGATCGTCGGCGCCGGCGAGGAGGAGGCGGATCTACGCGCGCAGATCGCCGCCTGCGGTCTCGGCGACGCGGTCACGATGGCCGGGCCGATGCCGCAGGAGGCGATCAAGGCCGCCATGCGCGGCGCGGCGCTCCTCGCCTGCCCCTGCGTCGTCGGCGACGACGGCAACCGCGACGGGATGCCGACCGTGCTTCTCGAGGCGATGGCGCTCGGCCTGCCCTGCGTCGGCTCGGACGTCACCGGCATCCCCGAGTTGATCTCCGACGGCGAGAACGGGCTCGTCGTCCCCGAGGGCGACGCGCCCGCGCTCGCCGGCGCGCTCGCCCGGCTTCTCGACGACCCGGCGCTCCGGACCCGCCTCTCCGCCGCCGGGCGCCGGACGATGGAGCGCGACTACGACATCCGCCGCAACGCGCCCCGGCTCGGCGCGCTCTTCGACCGCTGCGCGGCGGCCCCGGGCGAGCGGGGGGCGGCGTGATGCGGATCGCCTATGTCTGCGCCGATCCGGGCATCGAGATCTTCGGCCTCAAGGGCGCCTCGGTCCACGCGCGCGAGATGATCGCGGCTTTCCTCGCCCAAGGCCACGCGGTCACGCTCTTCTCGCCGCGCATCGGCGCGCCGCCGGCGGAGTACCGGGCCGTCCGGACCGCGCATCTGCCCGCCATCCCGCGCGAGGCGCGCGCCGATGCCGCCGCGCGCGCCAGGGCGCAGCTCGCGCTCAACGCGCCGCTCGCGCGGGCACTGCGCGCGGCGGGGCCGTTCGATCTCGTCTACGAGCGCCACGCGCTTCACGCCCACGCGGCCATGGAGGAGGCGGCGCGCCTCGGCATCCCGGGCGTGCTCGAGGTGAACGCGCCGCTGACCGAGGAGGCCCGGCGGCACCGCGTTCTCGCCCTGCCCGACGCGGCGACGGCGAGCGTTACCCGCGCGATGCGCGCCGCCCGCCTCGTCTCGGCGGTCAGCGGCCCGGTCGCGGACTACGCCCGCGCCCATGGCGCGCGGGCGGTCGAGGTGATCCCGAACGCGGTCAATCCCGACCGCTTCCCGCCGGTCTCCCGGCCCGAAGGCCGGCTCACCATCGGCTTTCTCGGCACCCCGCGCCCCTGGCACGACATCGGCACCCTCGCCCGCGCGATGGCGCGCCTGCGTGAGTCCTTCCCCGAGGCGCGGCTGCTCATCGTCGGCGATCCCGCGGACCTGCCCCGGCTCGCGCCGGATCTCGCCGGGCTCGACCCCGAGCTCGCGGGCGCGGTGGCCCCGGACGCGGTTCCGGGCTGGCTCGCGCGGATGGACATCGCCGTCGCGCCCTATGCGAGCGACCAGCCGTTCTATTTCTCGCCGCTCAAGATCTACGAATACATGGCCGCCGGCCTGCCGGTGGTGGCGAGCCGCGTCGGCGATCTCGCGACGCTGGTCCGCCCCGGCGAGACCGGGCTTCTCTGCGCGCCCGACGATCCCGCGGCGCTGGCCGCGGCGCTCGCGGCGCTCGCCCGCGATCCGGCGGCGGCGCGCGCCATGGGCGCGGCCGGCCGGGCGCATGTGCTGAGGCACCACACCTGGGCCGGCGTGGCCGAACGGTTGATCGCGCTCAGCACCGGCCCCGAGAGGCTCGCGGTCTGATGGCGGGACGTCCGGAAGACCTGCGCGAGGCGCTGCCCGGCCTCGGCCGCGTGCTCCGCCGCTTCGCGCCCTACATGCGGCCCTACCGGGGGCTGCTCCTCGGCGGCGGCGCGGCGCTCGTCCTCGCCACGCTGATGAAGCTCGCCGAACCCTGGCCGCTCAAGTTCGTCATCGACAGCGTGCTCGTCCCGGAGCGCCTCGCCCCGCCCGACGGCCTGCTCACCGGCGGCCCGCTGACCGGCGGCCCGCTCGACCGGCTCGGCGCGGGCGGGATCGGCGCGCTGACCGCGACCGAGCTCCTGATCGCCTGCGCCCTCGGCGTCGTGCTCGCGACCGCGCTCCGCGCCGTCTTCGACTATCTCGCCACGCTCGCCTTCGCGCTGGCCGGAAACCGGCTCCTGACCGACGTGCGCGCCGATCTCTTCCGCCATCTCCAGCGCCTGCCGCTCGCCTTCCACACCGGGGCGCGGAGCGGCGACATCACGATGCGGCTGATCGGCGACGTCGGCATGCTGCGCGAGACGGCGGTGACGGCGGCGATGCCGATCGTGGCCAACCTGCTCATTCTCGTCGGCATGATCGGCGTCATGTTCTGGCTCGACCCGACGCTCGCGCTCGTGGCGCTGCTGCCGCTGCCGCTCCTCTGGCTGATGACCGCCCGGATGGGCCGCCGGATCCGCGCGGTCAGCCGCGACCAGCGCAAGCGCGAGGGCGCGATGGCCGCGACCGCCGCCGAGGCGATCGCGGGGATGCGCACGATCCAGGCCCTCGGCCTCGAGGACCGCGTCGGCGCCCGCTTCGGCGCGGCCAATGCCAGGAGCCTCCGCGACGGCGTGAAGGGCACCCGGCTCTCCGCCGGGCTGGAGCGCGCCGTCGACCTTCTCGTCGGCGCCGCCACCGCGCTCGTGCTCTGGGTCGGCGCGACCGGCGTGCTCGACGGCCGTCTCACCCCGGGGGACCTGCTCGTCTTCATCACCTACATGAAGAACACCTTCCGACCGGTTCGCGACTATGCGAAATACAGCGCCCGGCTTGCCAAGGCCTCGGCGGCGGGCGAGCGCGTCATCGACCTTCTCGACACCGAGGCCGGGCTCCCGGACGGCGCGCGCGAGGCCCGCGACGTCGCGGGCGCGATCGAGGCCCGGGACGTCGTCTTCCGCCACCCTGGGCGTGCGGTGCTCGACGGCCTCTCCTTCGCGATCCCGGCCGGCCAGTTCGTCGCGATCACCGGCCCCTCGGGCACCGGCAAGTCGACCCTCGCGAGCCTTGTCCTGCGCCTCGTCGATCCCGACGCGGGGGAGGTCCGGCTGGACGGCTACGACCTCCGCGACTACACCCGCGCCTCGCTGCGCAGCCAGATCAGCTACGTGCCGCAGGAGCCGCTGCTCTTCCACGACACGATCGCCGAGAACATCGCGATGGGCGCGGGCGCCGAGGTCACGCGCGCCGAGATCGAGGCCGCCGCCCGGCTCGCCAACGCGCATGAGTTCATCACCGCCCGCCCCGGGGGCTACGACGCGGTGATTGGCGAGCGGGGCGGCAATTTCTCCGCCGGGCAGCGGCAGCGGCTGGCGCTCGCCCGCGCCGCGCTCCGTTCCGCGCCGGTCCTCCTGCTCGACGAGCCGACGGTCGGGCTCGACCCCGCCTCGGAGACGGCGGCGCGCGAGGCGATCCTGCGGCTCGCGCGGGGGCGGACGGTGCTCATGATCACCCATGACATGCGCCTCGCCGCCGAGGCCAACCGCGTGCTCGCGCTCGCGGACGGGAAGGTCCTCGCGGACGGGCCGCCCGAAACCGTGCTCGCCCTCTATCAGCGGGAGATGGCCCATGGCGCTCTGTGACGCCGACCGCGCGATCGTCGCGCGCGACCCCGCCCTGCCCGGGCTCGCCCTCGCGCTCGACGCCGAGGCGCTGGGGCGGGAGCTCGGACGTGGCCCGCTGGTCCCGCGCTACCTGCGCTACAAGCCCGGCGAAACCTGCACCGCGCAGTTCGACGACGGCGGCGCCGGGCTGACGCTGCGCGCGGTGACCGAGGCGCGCTACGCGATCTATCGCGAGCGCGACTCCTGGACGCGGCCCGGCGCGCCGGCGCGTTTCCTCGACGGCTTCCGCGTGGTGGTGCTGCCCGGATCCGCCGACCGGACGATCAAGGCCGCGCGCGACCTGCTCGCCCCCGAACGCGCCCCGGCGACGCTCGCGCGGCTGCTCGGCGCGGGTCCGGATCGCCTGGTGCTTCTCAAGCATAAGCCCGGCCGCCGGCTCGTCGCGCGGATCGACCGCGACGGCCGGCCTTACGCGCTCGTCAAGGCCGTGCCCCGCGACGCCTTTGCCGCGCTTCGCGGCTCGGCGGAGACGGCGGCGGCGCGGGGCGCGGGGCCGATCCTCGGGATGGACGCAGAGCGCGGCCTGGTCGCGCAGACCTGGGTCCCGGGCGCGACCGCCGATCCCTTCCGCGCGACGCCGGAGGATTTCGCCGCGATCGGCCGTACCCTCGCGACGCTGCATCTCGGAACGGTGGCCGAGGCGGCGCCCGCGGCGCTCCCGGGGGGCGAGGCGCTCGCCGCGCTCGCCGCGCTCGCGCCGGAGCTGGCGCCCGAGGCCCGCGCGCTTTCGGAGGGGATGGCGTTCTTCGGCCCGCGCGCGCCGGAACCGATCGCGTTCCGCCACGGCGATTTCAGCGCCGATCAGGTGATCCTGACCGAAGATGGCCCGGCCTTCATCGACTGGGACCGCGCCGGCCCCGGCCCCGCGCGCGGCGACCTCGGCTCCTTCCTCGCCCGGCTCGACGCGGATGTACTGCTGAACGGCCTCGCGGAAGACCGGGCGGCGGCGCTCGGCGACGCCTTCCTCGCCGGCTACGCGGCGCTCGCCGGCCCGCTCGACGCGGAACGCGTCGCGCTCCACCGCGCAGCCGCGCTCGCGGCGCTGGCGGCCGAGCCGTTCCGGGAGCGGCGGCCCGACTGGCCCCGCGGCGCCACGGCGCTGCTCCGCCGGGCCGCGGCGCTGGCGGGCCCGGCCGGAGCGCTCTCCAGGGCCCTCGACCGCGACGGCCTGGAGGCGGAGATCTCGGCGCTTCGCGGCGCGGCCCTGCGGCTCGAGCCGCCCCGCGTGCTCCGCGACCGCCCGGGACGCCGCGCCCTGATCGCCTATCGTGGCGCGGACGCGGCCGGCCGGCGCTTCGAAGCCTATGGCAAGCTGCGGGTGAAGGGGCTCGACACCCGAACGCCGGCGCTGCACCGCCGTCTCGCCGCCACCGGCCTCGGCGACGCGGCGGCCGTGCCCGAGGCGCTCGGAACGCTGCCCGGGCGCCGGCTCTGGCTGCAGGAACGGGTCGAGGGCAGGCTTCTCACCGACCTGCTCGCGCCCTCAGCCGATCCGCGCTTCGCCCGGGCGGCGGGCGCCGCGCTCGCCCGGCTGCACGGTGTTCCGATCGAAGGGACACCGCCGCCGGACTGGACGCTCGCGGATGAAACCGCCGCGCTGCGCGACGCGCTCAGGCGCGCGGCCGCGGCGCGGCCCGATCTCGCGGCGCGGCTCGTCGCGCTCGGCGACGATCTCGCCGCCGCGGTGGCCGCCCTGCCGGCGGTGCCATCGAAAGGCATCCACCGCGACTTCTATCCCGATCAGGTGATCCTCGACGACACCCGCGCCTGGCTCCTCGACCTCGATCTCTTCGCCCGCGGCGATCCGGCGATCGACATCGCCAATTTCATCGCGCATCTGCGCGAGCTCGGCCTGCGGACCCGCGGCGACGCCGGGGCGCTCGCGGACCAGGAGCACGCCTTCCGGCTCGGCTATTCGGAGATCGGCCCGCCTCCGCCCGACCCGGAGCGGATCGAGCTCCTGGCCCGCGTCTCGCTCGCCCGCCACGCCTGGATCTCGCTCCGCGTGCCGGGCCGCGCGCATGTGACCGAGCAGGTGATCGCCCGCGCGGCGATGGACGCCCCGGCCTTCGGCGGCGGATAGCGCGCGGCTCGCGCGCCCTCGATCTCGCGGCCTGGCCCTGTTCCGGCCGGCGCCGCTCGGGGATCAGTCGATGCCGCGCTCACGGAAGAAGACCATCCCGCCGTGGCTGAGCTCATCCGCCGTGACGAAGGTTCCGTCGGCGGTGAAGCCGGTGTCGTCCCAGTACTCGATCCGTGTCCCCGACACCGCGTAGCGCCCCTCATAGGCCCGTTCGCGGGCGCCGCGCGCCTCGACATAGCGCCCGTTCGGCAGCAGCCGCTGGCGGATATTCCCGTCCCGCGTCACCCACGTCCCCACGTAGGGATGCGCGTCGGCGGGCGTGTTCTCGGCGGTGGCGGGCTGGCCCAGCAGGGCCGCGGCGGCGACGGTCATCAGGGTCTTTCGCATGTCTTTACCTCTTTCAGGGGCGCGGCGCTCAGTGCGGCGAGGCGGTCGGGCGAAGGGTGATCTCGGTCGTGTCGACCTCGTCCGGCGCCTCGATCAGCTGCCGGACCGCCCGGGCGATCGCGTCCGGCCCGATGCGGACGGCGCGATAATCTTCCATCAGCGCCCTGGTCTCGGCATGGGTGATGGTCGTCGCCAGGTCGCTCTCGACCGTGCCCGGGTTCACGCAGGTCACCCGGATACGGTCGGTCTCCTGGCGCAGCCCGTCCGAGATCGCCCGCACCGCGAACTTCGTCGCGCAGTAGACGGCGGCGGTCGGCACCACGCGCAGCGCCCCGATCGAGGCGATGTTGATGATCTGTCCCGTGCCTTGCCGCTCCATCACCGGCAGGACCGCGCCGATGCCCCAGAGCACGCCCTTGATGTTGACGTCCACCATGCGCTCCCACTCGTCGAGCTTCCCGGCCGACAGCGGCGAGAGCGGCATCACCCCGGCGTTGTTGACGAGCACGTCGATCCGTCCCCAGAGCTCCAGCGCGACCCGCGCGAAGTCCGCCATCGCCGCGCGGTCGGTGACGTCGAGTTTCCGCGTCGCCGCCGTCCCGCCGGCCGCGCGGATCTCCGCGGCGACGGCGTCGAGCCTGTCGATCCGCCGCGCGCCCAGGAGAACCTTCGCCCCCGCCGCGCCCAGCTCTCGGGCGATGCCCGCGCCGATTCCGCTCGACGCGCCGGTGATCAGAACGGTCTTGTCCATGGCCGCCTCCCTTCCCTCGTTGCGATGGACCAGAATTGGCATCGCGGCGTTGTCTCCGGTAGGTATCGGATCAGGGACTAGATGGTTAGGATCGCTGGACAATGACCGACCTCAACCTGCTGACCCTGTTCCGCGCCGTGGCGGAGGAGGCCAACTTCCGCGCCGCGGCGGACCGCCTGGGCGTCACCCGCTCGGCCGTCAGCCAGGGCGTCCGGCGGCTCGAGGACGACCTCGGCGTGACGCTGGTGACGCGCACGACGCGCTCCGTCCGGCTGACCGAGGCGGGCGAGCGGCTGCGCGCCGGTCTGGCGCGGCCGCTGGACGACGTTCTCGTCCTGCTCGAGGCGATCGCGGCCGAGGAGAGGCCGCGTGGCCTGCTGCGGATCGCGGCGACCTCGATCGCCGAGGACTTCCTGTCGGGCCCGATGCTGGTCGCCTTCGCCGAGGCCTATCCCGACATCGTCCTGGACGTGACGGTGACGGATGACGAATTCGACATCGTCGCGGCGGGTTTCGACGCGGGCGTCAGGCTCGGCGAGGTGATCGAGCAGGACATGATCGCCGTCCCGATCACCGGTCCTCAGCGCGAGGTCGCCGTGGCCTCGCCCGGATATGTCGCGACGCATGGAACGCCCGCCCATCCGCGGGACCTCGTGGCGCATCGCTGCGTCGGCTGGCGGCCGTCACCGCGCGTCGCGCCCTACCGCTGGGAGTTCAGCGAGAACGGCCGCGCGTTCGACGTGGCCGTCGATCCGCGCATCACCACGAACGATCTGCGGCTGATGCTGCGAACGGCGCTCAGCGGCGGCGGCGTCACCTTCGCCCCGTTCGATACCGTGCGCCCGCACATCGAGGCGGGCGAGCTCGTGACGATGCTCGAGCCCTTCCTGCCGCCGTTCCCCGGGTTCCATCTCTACTACCCCCAGCGACGCAACATGGCGCCGAAGCTCCGGGCCATGGTCGATCACGCGAAACGATGGTTCGCCCGCGGCGCGGATCGCTAGCCGGCGCGGCGACCAGGCGCCCCGCGGGCCGGAGCCGCGGGGTCGAGGCGCTTCCCCGGGGCGAGCCGCCGGCGGGGCCGCGCGATCCTCACGCGGCCACCATCGCCTCGGCCAGTCGAACGTCGACGACGATGTGGTCGACATAGCCGCCGCGCAGCGCGGCCAGCGTGGGCTCGAGCTTGTCGAGGCCGCTCACGACGAGAAGTCCGGTCATCCGCCGCAGCGTTTCGTGGTCGGCTCCGATCAGCCGGTCGTCGAGCGGTCCGAGGACGGGCGCCCCCTTCCGGTCGATGAAGCGGCCGGCGATGATCCCGACCGCGCCCCGCTCGACGTAATCGGCGATATCGGCCTCGGCCGCGATCTTGAACTGCACGACATGCGTGTCCGGCGTGCAGGGGCTGAGCGAATAGAGCGCCTTGGTGCAGCGCCGCAGGTTCGCGAGCTGCTCGGCGATGATCGGCTCCGCGCGCAGCATCCGGGCGAGCTCCGCCGTCGAGCAGACGGCCGGCGCGTTGAGGTTCACGCAGGCGCCGGAGAGACGACGGGCGATCTCGGTGGAGCAGCTCTCCGAGGTCGGCAGCAGCGGGTTCGCCATCGACCCGATGAGCTGACGCACGGTCAGCTGCTCGACGGGCCACCAGGGCACGTTCTCGGAGACGAACCAGACGGTCTGGCCCCAGCTCACCCCGAGCTCGTCCCCGGGCGAGACGAAATCCGGCAGGGCCTGCGCCGCCGCCTCGCAGACCAGCCGCGTCAGCGCCTCCCCGTCCTGGCCCTCGTCCGGGACGACCTGGGCCTCGACGAGGCCGAACCGGGAGCGCAGCGCGTCCGAGAGCGCGTTCAGCCGGAAATGCTCGCCGGTGATCTTCACGCAGACGATCTGCCGCTCCTTGGCGAGCTTGAGATAGCTGATGACGGTCGGCCGCGAGACGCCGAGCTCCTTCGCGATTTCGCTCTGGGTGAGGTTCTTGACGTAGTAGAGCCAGGCGGCCTCGGCGACGGTGCTGTTCGAGGGCTGGTTGGCGCGGGACATGCTTTCTCCTGGGCCGGCTCAGGACGCCGTCGCCGCGGGCCGGAGGACATCCTCGGAAATGGCGAGATCGGTGTCCAGATCGCGATCCGGGGCGAGGCCCAGGCGCGCGAGGTCGGCGTGATAGCCGCGCACGGCCGCCGCGGGCGCCACCTCGGCGTCGGCGACGCGGCGCATCCAGCGGATCAGGCTCGGCTGGTGCTCGGCCATGTTGATCTTGCGCCCGAAGAGTGCCAGCCGTCCGCCGAAGCGCTCCGCCTGGGCCACGAGCTCGAACGTGTCGCGATGGGTGCCGCCGCCGCCGCCGAGCACGCCGACGACCATCGCGGGATCGTGCGCCACCAGCTCCTCGAGCGCGTCCGGGCCGTTGTAGGCGACCTTCAGGAACTCGGGCCGCTCGGCGCGGGTCAGGCTCGCCAGTCCGCGGACGACGCAGTCGTTGACGAAGGCGCCCATCTCGTCCGGGGCGACGCCGATGTCGATGTTCGGGTTGAAGACCTCGAGGAAATGCGCGATTCCCCGCGCCCGGGCCTCGGCGCGAAAGGCGGCATAGGCCTCGAGCGCGGCGGCGTCGCGCTCGGCGTCGTTGAGAAAGGTGATGGAATAGAGGCAGAGCGACGCGCGGGCGAGGGAAAGATCGGCGACGCGGTGCGGCCGGGACGGGGATGCACGATAGCGGCCGCCGCGCATCGTACCCCAGACGCAGGTCGTCTCGTTGGCCCGGAAGGCGGGCATCACCGCGCTCCCCGCGAAGGCGCCGGACTCGGCCAGCGCCTCGATGTTGCCGCTGGAGGCGAGCAGGATGTCGATCACGTCCTGCTCGATCAGCCCGCGCATCTCGGCGAGGAACTCCACGCGGGTCCGGTTGCCGGTCACGCGCCCGTCGGCGCCGCGGCGCCGGCCGGTGGTGAGCACGCCGCCCGAGAGATCCGCGTCCTTCGCGTCGGCGATCATGAAGTCGCCGCGCCGGTAGGCGCCGGCGCGAACGCGGGCGATCTTCGCCGCGTAGCGCGTCTCGGCGGCGGGGGGGAGGTCCGGTTCAGTGTGATCGAGCATGTCAGAGGTCCCGCAGCAGGGAACGGCCGGTTTCGCGGTCGAAGACGTGAAGATGATCGGGCGCGAGCCCGAAGGTGACGGTGTCGCCCGGGGAAAGCGCGCGGAAGTCGCGCGTGACGAAGGACATCTCGCCCCCGTCCACCTCGGCGATCACCTGGCCCTCGCTTCCCATGTTCTCGACCAGCGCGACGCGGCCGGTGATCGCCCCGGGCTGGTCCGGGCGCATGAGCTCCATCCGGGACGGGCGCAGGCCGAGCTCGACCTCCTGCCCCTCGCGGACCGCGAACCGCCCCGGCGCGAGCGGCAGGCGCAGCCCGCCGGCGACGGCCTCGCCCCCCCGGACGACGGCGGGGCGGAAGTTCATCGCCGGCGAGCCGATGAAATCGGCGACGAACCGCGTCGCCGGGCGGTCGAAGATCTCGTCCGGCGTCCCCTGCTGCTCGATCCGGCCCGCGCGCATGAGCACGATCCGGTCCGCGATGGTCATCGCCTCGAGCTGGTCGTGGGTGACGAAGATCGTGGTCGTCCTGAGCGTGTTGTGCATCCTGCGGATCTCGGTGCGCAGCTTCTCGCGGAGCTTCGCGTCGAGGTTCGAGAGCGGCTCGTCGAAGAGGAAGACCTTGGGCGTCTTGATCATCGCCCGCGCCATCGCGACGCGCTGCTGCTGTCCGCCCGACATGTTCTTCGGCTTGCGCTCGAGCAGCGCCTCGAGGCCGAGCATGGTCGTCACCTCGCGCAGCCGCCGGTCGATCTCCCCGGCCGCCACGCCCTGCCGGCGCAGGCCGAAGGTGATGTTGTCCGCGACCGACATGTGCGGATAGAGCGCGTAGCTCTGGAACACCATCGCGACGCCGCGATGGCCGGGATGCAGCCCCGTGACGTCGGTGCCCCCGATGCGGATCGTGCCCGCCGTGACTTCCTCGAGCCCCGCGATCATCCGCAGCATCGTCGACTTGCCGCAGCCGGAGGGCCCGAGGAAGACCACGAACTCGTGGTCGGGGATGTCGAGCTCGAGCCCCTCGATGACGGGATGGGCCCCGTAGCTCTTGGTGATGCCGGAACAAGTGATCTGGGCCATGCGTCAGCCTTTCGCGCCGCCGGAGCGGACCATGGTGTTGATGAGGCCCATGAGCAGGCCGATGAGCACGAGCGGCGGCAGCACCAGGACGACGGTCGCCGCGTTGATCACGCCCCAGGGCACTTCCTTGCCGAGAGAGGTGATCGAGGCCGCGACCACGGGCAGCGTGGCGTTCTTCGCGGCGAGCGTGAGCGCGAGCAGGAGCTCGTTCCAGACCAGGACGAAGGTGAAGACGAGCGCGCCGAACAGCGAGGGCGCGGCGATCGGGAGCGAGAAGCGCCAGAACACCTCGGCCTCGGAGCAGCCCTCCATCGCCGCCGCCTCCTCGATCTCGCGGGGCACGCGCTCGAAAGCGGGAACCGAGAGCCAGATCATGGTCGAGATCGTCGTGACGAGATAGACGAGGCAGAGCCCCCCGAGGCTGTCGTAGATGCCGAGGTCGAGATAGATGACGATGAACGGGATCGCGATCGCGACCGGCGGCATGAAGCGCAGCGACAGCACGAAGAACTGCACGTCGTCGCCCCGGCTCCTGACGTAGCGGGCGACCGAATGCGCCGCCGGAATGCCGAGGACGGCGCCGATCGTGACCGAGGCGCCCACGACGATCAGCGAGTTCAGCAGCCCGTCCCGGATCAGCGGGCTGGCGAGGATCGTGCGGAAGTTCTCGAGCGTCGGCGTGAAGAACAGCCTGGGCACCGGGGTGACGATGTCGTTCAGCTGCTTGAACGCCCCGAGCGCGGTCCAGAGGATCGGCGTCAGCGCCACGAGGACCAGGAGCGCGACCAGGGCGCGGGCGAGTATTCGAAGGATCAGCGAGCCCATTTTCTCCCCGCGCGCCAGATGAGGGTGAAGGCGACTGTGGTGACGATCAGCAGGAGGATCGACATGGCCGAGGCATAGGAGACGCGGCCGCCGAGATTGATCCCCGTCTGGTACGCGTAGAGATCGAGCGTCTCGGTCGAGGTGCCCGGGCCGCCGCCGGTCATGACGAAGATGAGGTCGAAGGACCGTAGCGACTCGACCGCCTTGACGAGCGCGAGGCTGATGAGCGGCCCCTTGAGCATCGGCAGCGTCACATAGGCGTGGATCTGCCAGGTCCGGGCGTTGTCGAGCATCGCCGCCTCGATCGGATCGCGCGGCAAGGTCTCGAGCAGCTTCAGCAGGATGACCGCGAAGAACAGCCCCCACTGCCAGATGTCGACCGCCGCCACCGCGAAGAGCGCGATCGAGGGATCCGCGAGGAATTCGATCGGGCCGAAGCCGAACAGCCCCGCGATCCAGTTCAGCAGGCCGAGCGAGGGCGAATACAGGAAGCGCCAGATGAAGGCCGCGGCCACCCGGGGCAGCAGCACCGGCGCGAGGAAGGCGAAGCAGATCAGGGTGCGCCAGACCGGCTTCTTCACCGTCTCGTGGACGAGGATGGCGAGCAGGATCGCCACCACGAGCGTGCCGACGACGGTGACTAGCTCCCAGAGCCCGGAGACCTGGAGCGCGTTGAAGAAGCGCTTGTCGCGCAGCAGGCGGGCATAGTTGTAGAGGCCGACGAAATCGGCGTCTGGCGTGCTCAGCCGGCGGTTCTGGAGCGAGAACCAGATCGCTCCCGCCGTCGAGACCAGGGCCAGGAGACCGAGGACGGCGAGCGCGGGCGCCAGCGTCGCGAGGACGAAGCGATTGCGGGTCATGGAAGGTCCTGTCGGGAGGGTCATCTCCCATCCCGGCGCGGGCGCGCCGGGACGGGTCGCGCCGTCAGTTCAGGCTCTGGAGGCTGTCCTCGGCCGAGAACGCCGCCTCGTCGAGCGCCCCCTGGACGTCGTCGCGGGAGCCGGTGAAGAGCTCCTCGAGCGCGAGGCCGAGGGTGTCGCCGATCTCGGGCCAGGCCGGGCTCGACATGATGAGAAGCCCGGTGCGCGGGCCGGTGGCGAGCAGCGCGTCGATATACTCCGCCGGCACCGCCGCCTTGAAGGCGTCGCTGCGCAGCGTCGAGGTCCGGCCGATGTCGGAGGCGATCCCGGCCGCGAGGCGGGCCTGCTCCATCTCCTTGGAGGTCGCCCAGCCGACGAAATCTCCGGCGATGGCCTTCGCGCAGTCGTCTTTGGCGCCGACCGCCGAGACCGCCCATCCATGCGCCCAGCCCGCCGAGGGCAGCGGCTCCGGCGGCGGCGCATAGCCGACCTTGCCCGCCACCTGCGACTTCTCCGGATCCTCCATCCACGGCCCGAACACGTCGCTCTCGATCAGGAACGCCACCTGGCCGCCGCGGAACGCCTCGACCGAGTCGGACCAGTTGAACGTGCCGATGCCCGGAGGCGCCGACTTCATGAGGTCCATGTAGAGTTCCGTCGCCTTCACGCCCGGCTCCTTGTTGAAGGCGGGCATGTCATCCTCGAGCCATTCGCCGCCCATGGCGCGGAAGAACGGCGTCCAGCGCCAGACGTTCATGCCCGATCCGCGCTGGCCGCGCGCCGCCCAGCCGTAGACCCCGTTCGCCGGATCGTTGGTCGCCTTGATGTCGGCGACGAGTTCGTCGAGCGTCTTCGGAACGTCGAGGCCCTTCTCGGCCAGGATATCCTTGCGGTACATCAGCACGTCGCCCCCGCCCACGAAGGGCGCGAAATACTGGACGCCGTCGATCGTGGCCACGTTGGAGAGATCGACGCGGAAGTCGGCTAGGTCGTATTCGGCCGGCACCACGTCGGCGAGCGGATAGATCCAGCCGGAGCTCACATATTCCGCGAGATTGGCCTCGTCGATGTAGAGCACCTGATAGGCGCCCGCCCCGGTCGAGGCGTCCAGCCGCGCCTTCGCCCGCCGCTCGTTCTCGCCGAGCAGCGTGATCTTCACCTCGGTGCCCCATTTCTCGTTGAACTCGCCGAGATGGGAATCGAGCGCCGTGACGGCCGGCATGCCCTGGCCGATCACGTTCAGGCTGGGGACCGCGCCCTTGCACGCGGCCGGATCCGCGGCCTGGGCGGCGAGCGGCGCGAGCGCGGACAGCGCGGCGCCGGCGAGAAGGCGTTTCATCGTCATGTCGGTATTTTCCTCCTGTTCTCTTCGTTGTTCGTATAGGCCCGGCGCGGTCAGGCGAGCGCCGCGCCCAGCTCCAGCATCCCGCGGTCGAGCCGCAGAAACTCCGCGTAGCGCCCCGCGTAGAATTCGGCGTGTTCCGCGCGGGGCTCGTACCTCCCGCCCACCCGGGACATCGCCGCCTGGGCCGTCGTGAGATCCGGGTGGACGCCGCCCGCGACCGCCGCGCACATCGCCGCGCCGAGCGCGCCGACTTCGTCGGCCGCGACGACCTCGACGGGGCACTGGCAGATGTCCGCGAAGATCCGCGCCCAGACGGCGGATCGCGCGGCGCCGCCGGAGAGCCGGATGGCCTCCGGCCAGCGCCCGCCCCCGTGCGGCAGGATCTCCTCGGCGTGGCGGCGATGCTGGAACGCCACGCCTTCGCAGATCGCGCGCAGCATCGTCCCCTCGTCGTCCCCCGCCGTGAGCCCGATGAAGGCGCCGCGCCGGGGCGTCGGCCCATGCACGAAGGGCAGGAAATGACAGCGCCGGCCCTCGACCGCGGCTTCGTCGACGCGGGCGAGCGCCCCGGCCGCGTCCATCCGGCCGCCGATGCCTCGACCAAGATACCAGCCGAGATTCGCCGCCGAGGACGGACTTCCCTCCGCCACGAGTCGCGCCGCGCCATCGCGATGGACCATGTTGAGGATCGGCGGCTCGCGCGCGGGAGGGGTCGCCACCTCGAGCGCGTTGATCGCCCAGGTGCCCGCGATCATCGCGATCCGCTCGGGGCCGTTCACGCCCGAGCCGAGCGCGCAGGCCGCCACGTCCATCAGGCCCCCCGCGACGGGCAGACCCTCCGGCAGGCCGGTTTCCCGCGCGGCCAGCGCCGAGACCCGCCCGGACGTGGCCGAGCCCGTCCGGATCGGCGGCAAGCGCTCCGCCATGTCCGGGCGTCCCAGGGCCGCGAAAAGCCGGAGCGCGTAGCCCGCGCCGTCGGCCGCCATCAGGCCGCCCCCGCTCGCGTCCGTCTGGTCCGTCGCCGCGGCCCCGGTGAGGCGGAAGCGCAGGTAGTCCTTGCAGGACAGGAACCACCGGACGCGGGCGAAGGTCTCGGGCGCCGTTTCCGCCAGGAAGGCGATCTGCGCCGCCGTCTGCCCTCCCCAGAGGCGGCAGCCGTTCAGCTCAGCGAGCGCCGAGAGACAGCCCGCGCGGCCGAGCCGGTCGACCAGCGGCTGGGCGCGGTGGTCCACGGAGACGGTCCCCGGCGCGACCGGCGCGCCCTCGGCGTCGACCGTGAAGACACCGTTGCCGAAACCGGTGCACGCGACGGCGCGCAGCTGGCCGGCCGGCAGATCCGTGACGACGGAGCGGATCGCCCGGGCGGTCGCGCTCCAGAAAGCGTCCGGATCGCGCTCCACCCGTCCATCGGGCAGGTGCGACGTGCGCACGTCGGCTTGCGCCTGGCCGCGGGCCTCGCCCCGGCCATCGAACAGCGCCACCTTGACCGCCGTGCCGCCAGCGTCGATCGCCAGCACCAGATCCTCCCGCATCAGGCGACCTCCGCGATCGGAGCAACGAAAGCGATCCGGGGCTCGCCCAGGCAAGCCGCGACCTGTTCCTCCTGCCAGGCCGCGTCCCGGCCCAGCGTCTCGGCCATGATCGCGGCGAGCTCCGCGAGGAGCGCCCGGGTCATCGGCGCGTCGCCGAGAGCCAGCCCCGTTCGGCGCAGCACGAGATCTTCGAGGCTCAGCGTCATCCGCGTGTCGACCAGCCAGCCGATTTCCCGGCGCGAGAAGCCCGGCGCGCGGCGCAGCGCCTGATCCGGCCGCGCGGCGCAATGCGCCGCCACCTGCCTCGCGACCGCGCCGTAGCGCTGAACGAGCACGGCGATCCGGTCCTCGGAGAGCCCGGTCTCGGCGGCGAGAGCGGCGCGGTCGACATCCGCCGCGCCGGGATAGGCCCGGTCCGCGGTCGACGTCGTGCGGGCCCGATCGAGGATCGCCAGCGCCCGATCCGTCGCCTGCTCCGAGAACGACCGGAAGGTGGTCCATTTCCCGCCGACCAGGGCGAGAACCGGCAGCGACCCGGCCCGCAGCTCGACGAGCGCGTGATCGCGCGCCGCCTGGGTGGCGTTGCCGTCGCTCGCCTGGAGCGGGCGGATGCCGCTCGTCAACGCCGCGATGTGCTCGCGGCCGACCCGCAGATCGGGGAAAAGCCGCCCGATCGCTCCGATCAGATACCCGACCTCGGCTTCGGCGACCGAGTGGTCGCCCGGATCGGTCACCTCGACTTCCGTGGTCCCCATCAGCACGCAGTCGCCCACCGGCAGACAGATCACCATCCGTCCCTGGCCGTCGCCGAAGTAGAAGGCGCGGCCATTCATCCGCGCGCGCAGTTCGGGATGGCGTAGCACGAGATGCGCGCCCTTCACGCCACGCACGAGCCTCGTCTCGAGGCCGAGAGCCGCGTTCGCCGCGTCTATCGCGGCGCCCGTCGCGTTCACGACCAGGCGGGGCCGGAGCGTCAGCGCCGCTCCCGAGAGGGGATCGGTGACGAGGAAGGCCCCGTCCTCGAGCTTCCGCCAGGCGACGTGATTGATCGCCGCGACGCCCGGATGCCCGGTCGCCTCCCCCAGCATCTCGAGGATCAGCCCCTCCGGCTGGGTGATCTGTCCGTCGTAATAGCTCGCGACGGCCCGCGCGCCGTCGTCGAGCCCGGCCGGAAAGCGACGGCGCGACAGCGTGATCCTGGGCCCCGGCAGCGCCCGGCGCACGCGACCGAGGAGCTCATAAAGGCCGAGCGCCCCGGCCAGGGCCGCGAGGCTGAGGGGCCCCGCCCGGTCGGAAAGGCCGAGGAAGCGCGCCACCGATCCGCCGAGGCCGCGCGTCAGATGCTCCAGCGGCACCACGATCTCGAGCGGTCGCACCAGATGCCCCGCGTCGCGCAGCAGAAGGTTGCGTTCGCGCGTCGCCTCGGCGACGAGCCGGAACTCCCGCCCCTCGAGATAGCGCAGCCCGCCATGCGCCATGCGCGAGGAGGCGCCGCTCGCGCCGCCCGCGAAATCGGCGACGTCGATCAGGACGGCCGAAACGCCGTTAAGCGCGAGATCCCGCAGCGTCCCCACCCCGTTCACCCCGCCGCCGAGGATCAGCACATCGGGCGTGGACAGGCTCGCGAGCTTCGTGAGCGCGGCGTGTCGGGCACCTCCGAAGGCGGTGGAAGCTGGGGTCGGCATCGCGGGAGCCTATTCGCTGTGACGGAATCACTCCTGCCAGAACTCTTGATTTTTGTAAACTTAAAGATTCAAAAGATAGGTCTTCTCGCCGCCGCTGAGCGGGCGTGCCTTGGGGGGGGGCGAAAGCCGTTGATTCCCGGTGAAATTGCACTCGCGCGCTCGCCGGCCGCGCGAGTCCCCCCTCTCTCACGGCTTCCCGGAGGACGATCGCGGGGACCGCCGGCGCCGCGGCCGGTCGGCGCGGAAGGACCCTCCGCGCCGACCCGGCCCCGCCTCACGGCGCGAGTTCCTCCAGCACCCGTCCCTTGGTCTCGATCGCGCAGAGGGCGGTGATCGCGGCGCCAAGGAGGAGAAAGCCGGCGAAGATCGCGAAGACGAACTGGATGCCGAAATGCGCCATGGTGAAGCCGACGACGAGCGGGCCGGCGAAGGATCCGAGCCGCAGCCAGGCCGAGCCGAGACCCGTGCCGAGCGCCCGCAGACGGGTCGGGTAGATCTCCGCCGAATAGAGGTAGAGCGAGAAGGTGATCGTCTGCACGATCGCATAGGCGAGGCCGGCGAGGATCAGCACCTGCGTCGGCGTGGTCGCACCGAGGAGGGCCAGCGCGATCAGCGGAACGGGGGCGAGCAGGAAGGCGCCGAAATACCAGCGCTTGCGGCCGACCCTGTCGATCGCGAAGGCGCAGATCAGGGCCGCGACCACGCCGCCGACCGAGGTGAGCAGACCATAGAGCAGCGCGGTCTCCAGCGGCAGGTCGAAGGTCTGGCGGTAGAGGGTGGGCAGCCAGGTGATCATGCCGTTCGCGACGAGGTAGGAGCAGAACCACATCGCCCAGATGGTCAGGGTGCGCTTGCGGTAGATGCCCTGGAAGAGCTCGCGCCAGTTCGAGGCGGTCGGCTTCGTCCGGACGGGCACGGGGACGGGTTCCGCGAGGGTCGCGCCCCGGGCCTCGGCGCTCCGCTCCAGATCGCGGACGATGGCGTCGGCCTCGGCGTAGCGTCCCTTGGAGGCGAGCCAGCGGGGGCTTTCCTTCATGAAGAACCGGAGCGGGATCAGGATCGCGGCCGGGATCAGGCCGACGAGGAACATCGCCTGCCATCCGTAGACCGGCACCAGCGCGCGGCCGATCAGCCCGGCCCCGACCAGCCCGAACAGGAACATCACCTCGTAGAGCAGGAAGAAGCGGCCACGGCCCTTCGAGCCGATGTATTCGTTGATATAGGCCGAGGCCACCGGGACCTCGCCGCCGGTGCCGATCCCCTGGACGAAGCGGAACAGCATCATCATCGCCGCGCCGGTGGCGAAGAGGCAGGCCACGTCCATCGACACGAAGAGCAGGATGGTGAAGAGCAGCACCTTTAGCCGGCCCAGCCGCTCGGCGAGCCAGCCGAAGAGCACGGCGCCGAGGAGCTGGCCGAGATAGCCCATCGACAGGATCATGCCGGTCTGCTGCGGGTTGAGACCCCACTCGCGCACCAGGACCGGCATGGCATAGGCGATGGCGATGACGGTGTAGCCGTCGAAGAAGGTCGCCGAGCCGATGATGTTGCGGGTCCAGAAAACCCGTCGCGTGATCGGCAACCGCTCGATCCGCGCGCTGATGTCGGCCTGACCATCGAAGGCCATGGCCGCGTCGCGCGCCCGCGGCGCGACCGCCGGCGTCTCCATGAGCATCTTGTTCCTCCATCTGTCGGTGTGATCTTGTTCTTGCCGGGCGGCCAGGAGCCTTTCCGGATATCCCGGCGGCGATGTCTTCGCCGCCGGGCGCGTCGCCGGCGCGGGGTCGCGAGGATCACCCGCGCGCGGACCGGGAAGGCGGCGGTCGGCCCGGGTCAGGCGGGGACGGCCTCGCCCACGTAGGTGAGGCCCGAGGCCTTGACGGCGGCGCGGATCTCGGCGTCCGCCCCGTCGCCGAGCGGCTTCAGCGGCTCGCGGACATTGACGTTGTCGACGAGGCCGCGGGCGCGCAGCGCGTGTTTCAGCGCCACCGAGCCTTCCATGTGCGAGCCGCGATGATAGACCGCGCGGGTGATCGGGAGCAGCTGCTCGTGGTACTTCCGCGCGAGCGTGTAGTCCTGCGCCTTGCCGGCGGCGAGATACTCGAGCAGCAGCTCGGGCGCCATGTTGCCATAGCCGACCAGCAGGCCGTCGACGTCGAACATCGTCGGCAGCAGCCATTCGTCATGGCAGGACATCACCGCGATCTCGGGGAACTGGTTCTTGATCTCCGGGATCTCGTCGTACCAGCGCTTCATGTCGCGCACGCCGTTCTTGGTCGCGGTCACGCCCTCGATCGCGCAGATCTCGAGCTGGGTCTCGAGGTCGTAGCTCGCCTTGGTCGCGTTCGGGTACTGGAACAGGATGCACTCGAGGCCCGACTGCGCGATGGCCTGGTAGCGGGTCCGCGGCGCGCCCTTCTGGTAGCCGAAGCGGAGCCAGCCGTGGTTCGGATAAACGAGCGCGCCGGTCGCGCCGGCGTCGTGCTTCTCCCTGGCCTCCTGCTCGGCGACCTTGGTGCCCTCGCCGGTGATGCCGGCGACCACCGGGAGCGGCGTCGCGTCCTTGTAGACGCGGATCAGCTCGAGCTGCTCGTCATGGGTGAGGAAGGTGCCCTCGCCGGCGTGGCCGAGGATCACGAGGCTTTTCACCCCGTCGATCGAGGCCAGCCATTTGGCGAGGCGGGCGTTCGCCTCGAAATCGACGTCGCCGTTGTCCTTGAACAGTGTGACCGGGGCCGGGTTCAGCCCTTTCCAATCGATGGCCATGAGCGGATCACTCCCTTGAGGGTGTCGGGTTTGAAGTTTCGTCCCGGTTTAGTATCGTTCGCGGGAACGTTCCCGAGATAGTTTCAAGCCGCGATTCGTGTCAAGCGTGAAGTTGCGGCGGACGCATGGGAGCCATGCGCGGAGGAGATGACGTGTTGACGGAAAGAGATCAGGATCGGCAATCCGAGGAGCGGCCGGGCCGAGTGACGATCCTTGATGTCGCGGCCGCGGCGGGGGTCTCGAAATCTACCGTCTCGCGCATCCTCGACGAGCGGCTGCCCCGCTCGGACAGCCCGACGGCGCGGCGCGTGCGGCAGGTCGCGGCCGACCTCGGCTACACGCGCGACGCGACGGCCGCGAGCCTGCGCCGCGGCAAGAGCCTGACCGTGGGGGTGATCGTGCCCCGGCTGACCGACACGGTCATGGCGATGCTCTACGAGGCGATCGCGCATGCCAGCGTCCGGACCGGGCAATTCGCGATCGTCGCCACGACGGATGACGAGCCCGGCGCCGACCGGATCGCCGCCGAAAGCCTGCTTCGCCGCGGCGTGGACGGCCTGATTCTCTCGACCGCGCGCGCGGAGGACGATTTCCCCGACCAGCTCGCCGCGCGCGGCGTGCCCTTCGTCCTGGCGCTGCGGAGCGATGGCAAGAGCCTTTCCTCGGTCGCGGACGACCGTCTCGGGGGCTATCTCGCCACACGGCACCTGATCGACCTCGGCCATCGCCGGATCGGCCTGATCGCCGGGCCGGGCTACGCCTCCAGCAGCCGGGGACGCGCGGCGGGCTATCGCGAGGCCATGGCCGAGGCCGGCCTCCCGGTCGCCCCCGACTGGGTCATACCGTCGAGCTTCGGGATCGATTCCGGCGCGGAGGCGGCCGAGGCGCTGATGCGACTTGATCCACCGCCGACCGCGATCTTCGCGGTGAACGATAATACCGCGATCGGCGCGCTGTCGACGATTGGCCGGCTCGGCCTTTCGGTGCCCGAGGACGTGTCGTTGGTCGGCTACAACGACATCCCGATCGTCAGCCGCCTTCCCGCGCCGCTGACCTCGGTGCGCGTGCCCTTCGACCAGATCGCCACCGCCGCGCTCGAGCTGCTCGCGTCCGAGCCCGCCCTGCCCCGCGAGCGCTTCCGGGTCGCGACCCCCACGCTCATCCCTCGGAGATCCTCGGTCGCGCCCAGGCCGGATTAGGGGGCGCGATCAGCGACGACCGAAGGCCATCGTCGTCCGCCGGGCATATCGCAGGGGAAGCGAGCGACACCGGGAACGGGGTCGCGGCCCATACCCCCGGACCGTCGGGGCAAGCGCTTGGCGACGGCCGGTGGCGGTCACTCGCCGAGCAGCTTCAGCAGCCGCAATCCGACGTCGAGAAGAAGGCGGTCCTGATGGCGTGACAGGTTCAGGCCGGTCAGCTGGCTGATCTTCGCGAGCCGGTAGGCCACGGTCTTCTCGTGCACGCCAAGCCGCTTGGCCGTCGCGACCTGCGAGCAATCGCATTCGAAGAACGCGGTCCCCGTCTCGAGCAGCGCCCCACGCCGCCTGTCGGAGACGGTGACCAGGTCGCCGAGGATCTCGCCCGTCAGCCGGGGCAGGCTCGCCTGACCGCGCAGGCTGACCAGCAGGCCCATCACGCCCAGGTCGCCGTAGCAGGCGATCGGATCTCCCGCGCGGTGCACCGCGACCTCGAGCGCGATCAGCCCCTGGCGGAAGCTCCTCGGCAGCTCGCGCCAGCCTCCGCTGGCGGCGCCGAGCCCCGCCGCGACGCCGCCAGCCCCCGGTCTCTTGCGAAGCCCGGCGAGGAGCGCGCCGAGCGCCGCGCGGAGCCCCGCGTCGGGGGGCCCCGCGCACAGGATCCGGAGCTGGTCGCCCCGGAGGCCGAGAATGGTCGCGCGCGGGCCGAGCTCCCGGCCGGCGGCCCGAAGGATCTCCTCCCGCGTGGCCGGAGCGATCGCCTTGTCCGCGCCGCGCGCCGGAAGCCGCATCACCGCGACGCAGAGCGGGCCCTTGATCGTGACCCCCATCTCCCGGGCCCGATCATGCGCCGCCGCGCGGGCTTCGTCCTCGCCCTCGAGCAGATCCCACAGGATCGCCTCGAGCGTTCCGCCCCGCTCGCGCAGGACGCGGCGGCGTTCCCTCAGATGGGTCGCGCTCGCGAGCGCGACATAGCCGGGCGCCAGCCGCGCCCGCTCGTCGGGCTCCCGTTCCGCGACATGGCAGAGCCAGCCGAGTTCCTCGACGCCGGACACGATCGGAAGCACGAAGGCGGTCTCGCCCGCCCCGGCCCGCAACAGCACGGGCTCGTCGATCCGGCGGCCGGTCTTGCGCAGGCTGGATCGGATCTCGTCGACGAGCTGCCCGGACAGCTCGGCATCCTCCGGATGGCGCGCGTCCACCTCCATGATGGGCCCGAGCAGCGCCATCGTCCCCCGCGTGAACCGCGCCGCCTCGCCGAGGATCTCGGGCAGCGGATTCTCCCGCAGCATCAGTCGCGTGACGGATTCCTGGAAGCGCGCGGCCTCGGAGATGATCGAGTAGCGCGCCGAGAGCTCCTCGTTGATCGTCGTGAGCTGCCGCGCGCTGTCGGCGTGGGCGCCGAGGAGCAGCGCGTTGTCGATCGCGACCGCCGCGAGATCGGCCAGCGCGTGCAGGAGGCGGGTATCCGCCTCGGTGAAGGTCGAGGGCCGCCGGCGCCAGACCTCCAGCACGCCGGTGACCGCGTCGCGCGCCCGGATCGGGACGGCGAGCGCCGAGCGCACGCTCTCCACGCGCGCGAGCGGAGCGAAATCCTGCGTGATGTCGCGGCTCTCGACGTAGTTCGCCACCATGCAGGGGGTGCCCGTCTCGAGCACCCGCCCCGCGACGCCGACGCCGGAGGCCATCCGGAGCCGCGCGGTGGTCGAGGAGAAGTGCCCGACGCAACTCTTCATCGCCACGTCGTCGCCCTCGCGCATCAGCACGCCGCAGATGTCGGAGGCGAGCAGGCGCTTGGTCTCGTGCGCGACGAGCAGGAGCACGTCGTCGAGCGCGCTCGCCTTCAGGATCCGTCCCGCGACCGCGCGCATCACCTCGAGCTCGTCGACGCTGCGCGCGACCACCTCGCGCACCGTGCCGATGTCGAGCGCCATGGCGATCGCCGTCGCGAGGACCGAAAGCTCGGCCTCCCGCGCGGCGGTCGCCGCGGCCGGGATGGCGGCCGCGACCGCGCCCTCGCGGATCGGCAGCAGGGTCGTGTCGCCCGCCGGAAAGGCCGGCTCGATCCGCCGTTCCGCGAGATCGATCTGGCGCCAGTGACACCAGGACCCCGCCGCGTTCACGAGGATCCGCGCCTCCGCGCCCGCGAAGGCCGCGAGGCCGCGCTCTCCTTCGGCGAAGACCGCGCCCGTGCCGTGCTGCGCCGCCTCGGCGACGCGGGCGACATGCTCGCGGAGGCGGTCGCCGCCTCGCCCGTCCGCCCTTGTGTGGTCGCCGTCCATGCTGGCCCCGTCGCTGCCCGGGGGCGCGGATCGCCCGATCCGCGCCCCCGGGGCGATCATAGCTCCTCGGCGGCCGCCTGGCCAAGCAGCAGCCGGAAGGCCGGCCGCTGGTTCGGCGCCGTGGCGAAGGCTCTGAAGCCCGCCCCATGGAGCCAGCGCAGCAGATCCGCGTCGAGATCGGCCGGGCAGAGCACGCCCACCCTGGGATCGCCCGCCACGGCCTCGATCAGCCCGCGCAGGAAGGTCTTGAGCACCTTGCGCGGATGGGCGGAGAAGGCGCCGGCGGCCACGTAGTCGTCGAGCGTCGCCGAGGAGAGATAGGCCTTCGGCAGAAAGCCGTGCGAGGAGTAGATCACCTCGTCGAGGTCGATCCAGAACCGCCCGCCCGGCTCCGCCAGCATCTCGGGCAGGGCTTCCAGCCCGGCCGCGTTCTGGATCACCGCGCCGCTCTCGAGCGCCGGGAAGGCCGCGAGCTCGGCGCGGTAGCGGCGCCATTCGGCGACGTCGGTCATCCCGCCCACCAGCACGGTGGTCGGCGCCGCCGCCGCGGACACCCCCTCGGCGAGGCCCGCGAAGAGCGCCCGCTGGTAATTGGGATTGCCGAGCGGCAGGAAGAGCCGCGGATCGAGCTCGAGCCAGTCCGGGATCAGGAAATGCGCCCGCGCCGAACCCGGCTGGGGCAGGCGCAGATGCACCGGATGTCCGGCCCCCGCCGCCACCGCGACCTCGCCCACGCGCCGCGCCGCCTCGGCGAGCGTGACCGCCGCCGCCTCGGGATCGGCGGCCATGTTGGTGATCCCCTCGACGAACCGGCCGATCACGCCCTCGGAAATCGCGACGTCGGCCATGTTGACGACCGCGATCCCCGGCAAAGCCTCGTCGCGGCCGGCGGGGGCCGAGGTGGTCCAGACCTCGGCTCCCGAGCAGGCGTCGGCCGTCCGGAGCAGGCGGCCGATCTCGGCGGAGCCGGTGCTCGGCGCCACGAGCGCGATCGCGCCGTCGAGGACCTCGCCGGTCGCGCCGTCCACGGCGATGGAATCGCCCTCGCGCCAGAGCCGGTCGCCGACGCGGAAGGTTCGGGCCTCGGTGTCGATGTCGAGCTCGCCGCAGCCGACGACGCAGGCGCGGTCGAGCGCGCGGGAGACCACGGCGGCGTGGCTGAGCGCGCCGCCCTTGGCGGTCAGGACGCCGGCGGCGGCGATCATTCCGCGGATGTCGAGCGGGCTCGTGGTCGGACGCACGAGGATCACGGTCTCGCCGGCGGCGGCGCGTTCGGCCGCGCGGTCGGAATCGAGCACGGCGACGCCGCTCGCCTGGCCCGGCGACGCGCCGATGCCCCGCGCGACCCTGGGCGCGGCGGCGAGCTGATCGGCGTCGAAGACCGGCCGCAGCAGCCGGCGCACCTGCTCGGCCGAGACGAGGCGCAGCGCCTGCGCGGGCGGGAGCGCCCCCTCCCCGAGGAGATCCACGGCGATCCGCACGGCGGCGGCGGCGGTCCGCTTGGCGGGGCGGACCTGCAGGAGGTAGAGGCGCCCGGATTCCAGCGTGAACTCGATATCGACCGCGTCGCCGTACATCGCCTCGAGCGCGCGGGAATGCGCGCTCAGATCCTCGCGCAGCCGCCCGTGGGCCTCGTCCTCGACCGAGAGATCGACCGGCGTCTGGGCGCCCGAGACGATGTCCTCGCCCTGGCGGCCGGCGAGATATTCGCCGTAGAGCACGGGATCGCCGGTGTTCGGGTTGCGCGAGAAGGCGACGCCCGATCCCGACTCGCCCTCGGCGTTGCCGAAGACCATCGCCTGCACGGTGACGGCGGTGCCGAGGTCGTGCGGGATGGACTGATGCTCGCGATAGGCGCGGGCGCGCGGCGAGTTCCATGACGAGAAGACGGCGGCGATCGCCCGGTCGAGCTGCGCGCGCGGGCTGGTCGGCGCCTCCTCGCCCTGGTCCTCGACGAAGGCGACGACCGCGGCCTCGAGCGCGCCGAGATCGGCGCCCTCGGCCTCCGCCGCCGCGCGGGCTTCCGCCAGCGCCTCGGCGAATTCCTCGCCGTCGAGGCCGAGCACGATCTCGGAATACATCTTCCAGAACCGCATCCAGCTGTCGACGACGAAGCCGCGCGGACGCCCGCGCGCGATCATCGCCCCGGCCGAGCGCGCGTCGAGGCCGAGGTTCAGCACGGTATCCATCATGCCGGGCATGCTGACCTGCGCGCCCGAGCGCACCGAGACCAGCAGCGGATCCCCCGCCGCGCCGTCGCCGCCGAAGGCGCGGCCCGTCTCGGCCTCGAGCCGGGCGACGGCCGCGTCGACCTGCTCCGCGAGGCCTTCCGGCAGCCGGCGCCCGCCGGCCTGGAAGGCGCGGAACGCGTCGGTCGAGATCGCGAAGGCGGGCGGCACCGGGATGCCGGCCCGCGCCATCCGCGCGAGCCCGGTCGCCTTGCCGCCGAAGAGGCGGCCGTCGCGCGGATCGAGATCCTCGATGCCGTGGACATAGGCCGGGATCAGGGTGCCGAGCTCAGACATCGCGCGGCCGCCCCACCACGGCGAGGATATCCTCGTGAAACTCGAACCAGACATTGTGCATCGAATCGACCATCGGGTTGCAGACGAAGTCCCGCTCGCCCCGGTCGGCTCGCGCCATCGACTGCTCGAAGCGGCGGATGTAGTGGGCGTAGCGCGGGATCTCTTCCGTGACCTGCCCGAGGTGGCGGATCATGCGGTCCACGAGCTTGATCATCTTCTCCTGCGACCGGCCGTCCCCCTCGGAGGACTGCCAGTCGCTCACGGCCCTGATGAACTGCTGGTTCAGCGTGGCCTCGAACTTCTCGTACCAGGCCATGATGTCGCCCCGCTCGCGGAGCGGACGGTAGGTCTCGCGGTAGAAGGCGAGAACCTGATCGGTCCCCGCCTGTTCCAGAAGCCACGCGCCGCCGAGGTCGAGCACGGCGCCCGCCGCGCGCTGCTCGGCGAGGATGGCCTCGACCGCGGCCGCGTCGATCGCGGCCACGTCGGCGACATGCGCGACCGGCGCCATCTTGCGCAGATAGATCGCGTTGAGAACGTCGAAGGTCCGCGCGTCGGGCACGGATCGCTCCGACGCGGGCGCGGCGGCCGTCGTAGTTGCTTGCATCGCTTACCCCCAGAAATACTTGGATCGGCGCAGGTCGGTGCCTTCCGGGAACGGCAGGTAGCCCTCGCCCGAGAAGATCTTCTGCGGCACGACCTGCTGGGCGAAGCCGCGCTTGGTGATCTCGTAGTAGTAGTTCGACACCCGCTGGTCGATTTCCCAGAAATCGTAGTCCTGGCACGCCTTCTCATAGGTGCCGGCGAGGCGCAGATGCGGCAGGATCATGTCGATGTAATAGGTGTACATCCCGTTGGTAATGAGCTGCCGCCGCGACATGCGCGAGAGCTTGGAATAGAGCCCGAGCGTCGCCTGCTGGATGCCCTCCACGCGCTTGTCGAGATCGGCGATCTTCACCTGGTAGACCTCGGACATCGGCGTGTTCCAGGTCTCGCGCACCAGCACCGCGCCGCCGACCACGTGCTCGATGTAGTTCTTCGGCCGGGTGAAGGTCGTCGAGATGTCGTTCACGCGGATCTCGTCCAGCCCCATCGTGTCGGGGTCGATGACGAGGAGCAGCGTATAGCAATGCGGCACCCCGGCGTTATCGCAGGCGTCCGACCAGTGATAGATCTCCTCGTTGGTGAAGAGGTCGCGGATGATGAGGAGCTTGCCGTCCGGCAGCTCGTAGGGGCCGGTGTCGCCGAGGCCGAGGCGGTTGTCGAAGTGGTCGAGGAAGGCGAGCAGCTCGGCCGAGGCGTTGAACTTGGTGAAGGCCGAATGGGTGTCGTCATGCGGCTCGAACCATTCGATCATCGGCGTGAGGGTTTCGATGAAATCCTTGTCGTGGATCGCGCAGCGGTAGCGGTCCTGCGAGTTCAGGATATAGCCGTCCTGCCGCTTGCCCCAGAGCACGCGCTGCATGAATTTCAGGATGTCGTTGCTCTCCGCGACATAGTCCTGCGGCTTGATCGCTTCGAGCGCCAGGAGCCCGCAGCGCCCCATGCCGAAGCCGACCGCGCCGATGCACCAGTCGTGCACCGCGTTCACCTTGATGCCGATCTCGCGCTTCGCGGTGGCGCCGATGGCCATCACGCCCTCGGCGCCGACCTCGTCGGTGGTCATCCTGAGGATCTCGGGCCAGCGGTAGAACTCGTTCATGAAGGCGAGGATCTCGTATTCCTGCCGCGGGATCATGCCCGAGACGCCCTCGGTCGCCCGCATGACGAGCACGTCCCAGATGTTCCAGGCGAGGTAGTTGTTGAGATCGTTCATCTCCGCGAGCGTGAACTGGTCCCTCAGCACGTCCTCGCGCGTCACGCGCTCCAGCACGCCGGTCTTGGCGCGGCTGCGCATCTCGCGGTCGCCGATGATGCCGTCGCGGACCGGCTCCATGCCCTTGAAGTTTCCGGTGTAGGTCAGGTCCTGGAACCTGAGCCCATCGTCCTTGTCCTCGTAGCGCCGCTTGTAGCTGGCGCGCAGCTTGGTCATCTCGTTCATGTCACGCGACCTCCAGGACCTTGCCCGCTTCCGGGTCGGACACGTCGAGCCGCACGCGCTTGCCCTTCAGGCGCTCGATCATCGCGTCGAAATGCGCGGCGTTGTCGCCGCCGGTGACGTAGCGGGTCTCGCTGTCGACGAGATGCGCGGTCATCACGCAGGGCATCTGGAACTCGCGCGACAGGATGCCGAGATGCGATTCCGGCGCGCCCGACAGGGTGATGACGCCGATCGCGCCCATCGAGAGGGCGGGCGAGAGGAACGTGGTCGTGCCGCCCTGCACCAGCAGGATGTGCTCCTTGAGCTTGCCGCTCTGGATGAGCTTGATGACAGACTGGGGGTTGGGCAGGTAGATCACCTCGCCCTCCGGCGCCTTCTTGGTTTCGAAGCTGTTGTAGCCCTCAGCGATGACAGTCACGTTCATTCCTCCTTGTTGTCTTATATCTGACAGTTGAATTTGGTTTCGCCGCGCGTCAGACGACGGCCTTGGGATAGGTCTTGGCGGGCGCCGCGCCGTCCTCCTCCGCTTCCCGTTCGGGCACGGCGGGCGCCTCCACGCCCTGGATCCAGCAGGTGATCTCGAGCGGCCACTGCGCCACCGCCTCGGCGCCCGCCCGGAGCAGCTCCTCCGGCTCGTGCAGGCCCCAGGACACACCGATCGTCCGGATGCCGCACTCGCGCCCATGGCGGACATCGCCGATCGTGTCGGTGACGAAGACCACCTCCTCGGGGCGAAGCGCCGGCGGCGCGCCGCCGACCTCGTCATACGGGCCCGAGCAACGGCGCAGGATCGCGTAGCTCGGCTCCGCGAGAAACTGGCGGATCGCGGTCCGCTTGTCGGGGATCACGTCGCCGCCGAAGATATGGCCGACGCAATTGGCGATCCCCGCGCCCTTCAGGATCCGCGCGATCACGCCGACCGCGTTGCTGGAGACGACCCCGATCACCGTCGTGTCCGACAGGCCGCGGACCACGTCGATCATCCCCGGGACCATCGGCGGATGATAGTCGCGCCGGAGCAGGTCGAGGAAATGCGCCAGCGCCGCCTCGGCCCGCGCCTTGTCTCCGATCACCCGCGGCAGCGCCTCGAACATGTTGTCGCGGAAGAGGTCGAAGTACTGCTCGCGCGTGTCGATCCCGAGACCGAACTCGGCGTTGGTCCGCTCGAACACCTTCCAGGAGCTCTCGCGCGTCTGCACGAGCGTCCCGTCGAGGTCGAAGAGGGCGGCGCGCACCCGGGACATCGGTTCAGACCATGACCGCGACCCGGGTCGCTTCGAAGGCGTTGAGCCGCGTGAGCTGCGGGAGCTCGAAGAAGTCCTGGATCTCGCCATATCCGGTCCGCCCGTTCATTTCCCACCGCCCGAGCACGTTGAAGGAGATCATGTTGGCCCAGCACTGCCAGGGAAAGCTGGTGAGCCCCTCGGCTCGGAGCTTCCAGACGCGATCCGCCCGGTCCGTGAGCTCGAGCTCGACCTGTTCCGCGTAGCGATCGAACCGCCGCGCCGTCCGTCCGGTTCCGGCCTTCAGCCCGAAGACTTCGCCGTTCTCGACCACGTAGCCGTGGGTCAGCGACAGGTCGGTCCCGTTCGTCTCGGGATCGAAGGCGAAGATCGCATGGACCGCGAGATCCTTCGAGAAATGCGCGTGCAGCCAGGTCATGTTGGGCGCGCCGCGCTCCGGGCGCGGGCCCCAGCTGTGGTCCATGGTCGAGACGCAGTCGATCGGGATCACCCGGCCGCGCAGCGTCACCGTGCCCTCGAAATGCCCGCTCTGGTCGAAGTGCCCGTTGTAGGCGGTGCCCCAGGCGAACTTGCCGGCGTGACCGCCCACCATCGGATCCATGTCCGGGTCGTGAATGTCGAAGGGGGGCATGATCGCGCGGTACATCACGTCGATCTTCGTGCCCTCGCCGTCGTCGAACTTGATCTCCCAGACCATGTTCGGCTCGAGGCAGCGGACATGCAGCCCGTTCGCGAGCTCGTAGTCGAGCAGGCTCGCGTTGGCCGGCATCGGCAGGACGGACTGGTAGTCGACGTAATCGGCCTCCCAGGGCGTGGCCGCGAAGCGGGAATTCATGCAGATCGTGGAATTGACGCAGCCGAGGTTGGTGCGGAACAGGGCATAGACGCCGACGTTCAGCTTTTCCTCGGCGTTGTAGAAGCCGAAGAAATTGGTTTCGGCCCAGTTGGGCTTGTCCTTGTCGGCCGCGTGCAGTTCGGCATCGGAATCGAGAATCACCTGTGTGTCCTTTCGCTTGCCCGTCGCTCGGGAGGGTGGCGCGGCCTCCCTCCTCACAGGCCATACAAAAGTTGCCCGGCGCCGTCTCCCCGCGAAGCGGGAGACAGGAGGTGGGGAGCGCGACGCCGGGCGAGTTCGGGCGATCCCTTCGCGCGGATCGCCGGGGGGAAACCTCTAGACGACCTCGCTGACCACGAGCGTCTGCGAGTTCGTATATTCCGACAAGCCCTCGAGCGCGTTCTCGATGCCGATCCCGGATTGCTTGTGGCCGCCGAAGGCGACATGCGGCGAGAAGGTATGGATCTCGTTTACCCAGACCGTGCCCGCCTCGATGCGCTCGGCGATCTTGCGCGCCGTCGTCGTGTCCTTGCCCCAGACCGAGGCGGCGAGGCCGTATTCGGTCGCATTGGCGCGGGCGACCACGTCGTCGAGATCGGAGAATTTCAGGAGTGGCAGCACAGGGCCGAAGGCTTCCTCGACCACCACGCGGCTGTCCTCGGGGGGATTGTCGATGATCGTCACGGGAACGAAGAACCCCTTGCCCTCGCCGATCTCGCCGCCGAGCAGGAATTTCTCGCCATTCGCCTTCGCATCGGCGAGCAGGTCCTTGAGCTTCTCGAACTGCATCCTGTTCTGGATCGGCCCGAGATCGGTCCCCTGCTCGGACCCGTCACCGACCTTTACCGTCCTGGCGAAGCGCACCAGCGCCTCGGCGAGATCGTCGTAGATGTCCTCGTGGATGTAGAGCCGCTTGGCCGCGACGCAGAACTGGGCGCTGTTCTGGAAGGCGGCCCAGAACAGCTTCTCCGCCGTCGCCTCCACGTCGACGTCCGGAAGCACGATGGCCGGGTCGTTGCCGCCGAGCTCCAGCGTGATCCGCTTCAGGTTGCCCGAGGCGCTCTCCATGATCTTGCGCCCCGTGGCGGTCGATCCGGTGAAGCTGATCTTGCGCACGTCCGGGTGCCGGGTCAGCCAGGCGCCGAGGTCGTTGCCGCCCGAGACGATGTTGAGCACGCCCGCCGGCAGCACGTCGCGCAGGATCTCGCCGAGCTTCAGCGTGCAGAGCGGCGTGTAGGGCGAGGGCTTCAGCACCATCGTGTTGCCGGCGACGAGCGCGGGCGCGATCTTCCAGATCGCGAGCAGCACCGGGAAGTTCCAGGGCGTGATGCCGCCGACGACGCCGAGGGGCACCCGCCGGGTCTCCACGGTGCGCGTGTCGGACTTCTCGACCACGTGGACCGGCAGCTCCTGCTTCGCGATCTCGCGGCACCAGATGTAGGAGCCGACGATCTCCCATTCCGCGCCCGCGCGGGCCTTGCCCTGTTCGCGGGTCAGCAGGCGCATGAAATCCTCGGCATGCGCCTCGATCGCGTCGCCGATCTTCGCGACATAGGCCTGCCGCTCGCCGAGCGGCAGGGCGGACCACGCCGGGAAGGCGCGCTTCGCCGCGGCGATCGCGGCGTCGAGCTGGTCGCGGCTCGCATCCGGCACGGTGGCGATCACCTGCTCGGTCGCCGGGTTGATCGCCTCGATCGTCGCGGCCGCGCTGGCCGCGGCGCCGTCGATCGTCATCGTGTAGTCGCTGTCAAAGCTCACGGACATTTCTTTCCTCCCCACGAAGTGGTTCTTGTTCCGCTTGGTCTATTCCGCCTCGGCGGTTGCGATCATCTCCCGCAGCGACCGGCGCAGGATCTTGCCGGTGCTGGTCTTCGGCAGGTCGTCGACGAAGAAGACACGCCGGGGCAGCTTGTAGGACGCGAGGCGCTGGCGGCAGTGGGCGATCAGCCCCGCCTCGTCGAGGCTCGCGCCCCGGTGCAGCACGACGAAGGCCTGGGCGATCTCGCCCTTCTCGGTGTCGGCGCACCCCGCCACCGCCACCATCGCCACGTCCGGATGCGCGGCGATCGCCTGTTCCAGCTCGGCGGGATAGACGTTGTAGCCCGCCGTGATGATCATGTCCTTCTTGCGGTCCACCACGAAGATGTAGCCGTCGGCGTCCATCTCGGCGATGTCGCCGCTTCCGAGCCAGCCGTCTTCGTCGATGGTCGCGGCGGTCGCGGCCTCGTTGCGCCAGTAGCCCCTCGTGACCATCGCGCCCCGCACCATCAGCTCGCCCGCCGTGCCGGCCGGCGCGTCGCGCGAGGGGTCGGTGAGATCCGCGATGCGCACATCCAGCCCCGGCATCGGCAGGCCGATCGAGCCCGGACGCGGCGCCCAGTAGGGCGAATGGGTGATCGCGGGCCCCGCCACCTCGGTCATGCCCCAGAGCTCGCAGAGCGGGCAGCCGAAGCGGTCGATCACCGCCTCGATCTTGGCGAGCGGCATGGTCTGGCCGCCGACCGTGCAGCGGGTCAGGCTGGAAAGGTCGGCCTCTTCGATGTCGGGATGCGCGAGCATCTGGTAGAACATCGTCGGCACTCCCTCGAAGAGGGTGATCTTCTCCGCGCCGATCAGCCTGAGCGCCTCGCCCGCGTCGAACCGCGGCGTCGTCACCAGCCGGGAGCCGACCAGGAAGGTCGCGTTCATCACGATATTGCCGTAGACATGCGGGAAAGGCAGCGAGGTCAGCACGCTGTCGTGCATCGTGCGCACATGCTGTGTCGCCGTGCCCGCGAGGCTCGCGAAGAGCCCGCCATGCGTCATGGTCGCGCCCTTCGGCGTACCGGTGGTGCCGGAGGTATAGCCGATGGTGAAGAGATCCTCCGGCGCGCGCTCGACCGGCGCGCGGTAGTCGCCCGCGAGCAGCGCCGCGAAGGGCGTGGCCCCCTCCGCCTCGCCAAGGGTGAAGACCGGGGCCTCGGTCCGGATCGCGCCGCGCTTCTCCGCCGGGATGATGACGGCGGAGGCCTCGGAATTGGCCGCGATATAGGTGACCTCCTCCGGCGAGAGCAGGAAGTTCGCGGGCACCACCACGGCGCCCAGGCGGGCGATGCCGTGATAGGCGGCGAGCCATTCCCAGCCGTTCGGCAGGTGCAGGACCACCCGGTCGCCCGGCGCGACGCCCCGCGCCGCGAGGCCGCCCGCGAAGCGTCCGGCGAGATCGTCGATCTCGCCGAAGGTGAAGGAACGCTTGCCCGGCAGCGTCACCGCGGTCCGGTCGCCGAACCGCTGGCCCGCCTTGAAGACAAGATCGCTGACGCGCGCCTCGATCATGGCTCAGTTCCCCGCGAAGGCCGCGTCGGGCACGAGGACCGCCTTCAGCACCTCGCCGGTCTCGGACAGGTGGGCGGCGGTGTCGATCTCCGAGAGCGGGAACTTGCGGATGAGCCTGTCGAAGGGGAAGCGCCCCTGCCGCCAGAGCTCGACCAGGCGCGGGATGAAGATGTCGGGCACCGCGTCGCCCTCGATGATGCCGCGCACGGTCCGGCCGAACAGCAGGCCGTTCATGTCGAGCGAGACCTCGGTTCCGAGCGGCGAGACGCCGATGATACCGCAGACGCCGGTGAGCCGCAGGCAGTCCGCGGCCTGGCGCGCGACCTTGGGCAGGCCGGTGCATTCGAGCGAATACTGCGCCCCCTCGCCGCCGGTGATCTTCTGGATCGCCGCGACCGGATCCTCGGCGCCGCCGTTCACCGCATGCGTCGCACCGACTTCGAGGGCGAGGTCGAGGCGCGACTGGTTGAGATCGACCACGATGATATGGGCGCAGCCGACGACGCGCGCGGCCATCGCGGCGGCGAGCCCGACCGAGCCCGCGCCGAAGATCGCGATGCTGGTCCCGGCCTCGGGCTTCAGCGCGTTGATGACCGCGCCCGCGCCCGTCTGGATGCCGCAGCCGAGCGGCCCCATGATGTCGAGCGGCACGTCGGTCGGGATCTTCACGACGTTGCGCTCGGTCGCCATGGCGAGCTCGCCGAACGAGGACTGCGCGAAGAAATAGCTGCTGAGCTTGTGGCCATGCGCGTCGCAGCAGGGGCTCGACCCGTCCGGCCGCGCGCCGCTGAAGTTGCGGCCGTAGAGGTCGGGGCAATAGCCGGGTCGGCCGGAGAGGCAGTTGGCGCAGGCGCCGCAGCTCGCGAAGCTCATCACCACGTGATCGCCCACCGCGACCTTGGTGACGCCCGCGCCGATCTTCTCGACGATCCCCGCGCCCTCATGGCCGAGGATCGCGGGCAGCGGCGTCGGGAAATACTGGTCGCGCACCACGAGATCGGTGTGGCACATGCCGACGCCGGCGATCCTCACCAGCACCTCGTTGTCCCGCGGCTCCTCGATATCGACGAGTTCGAGCGTGAACGCCCCACCCTTGCCGCGCACCACGGCCGCCTGAAAACTCATGGCTAACTCCTCCCCGTCTGATTTTTCCTGGGCGCCGATCGCGTCGGTCATCCCGGCTTGAGGAAAGCCTATGCCGGGCGGGGGGAGGGGAGCCATGGCGGGAAGCGACAAAAATGTCGCCGTGTTTTATCCGGAGCCGGAGGATATGGCGCCCCGGGGGCCGGGAAGCGCGGTTTCCAGGCGCCGAAACTCGGCCGGGGTCCTGCCCGTCCAGGCCCTGAAGGCCCGGCCGAAGCTTGATTCGTCGCCATAGCCGACGAGACGGGCCACCCGCTTGATCGGCAGATCGGCGCGCCGCAGCAGGGTCTCCGCCCGGAGCCGGCGCGCTTCGGCCCGGAGCGCGGTCAGCGACGTGCCCTCCTCGCGCAGATGCCGCTGCAGGCTCCGGAGCGAGACGTTGAGCGCTTCGGCGAGCCTCGGAGCTTCCGGCGCGTCGCCGCCCGCGGCGAGGACGCGGACGATCCGCCGCGAGAGCAGCCGGTCCTGCCGGTAGCGCCGCGCCATCAGGGGCAGCGGACGGCGCAGCAGCGCGCGCAGGCTCGCGTCGTCGCGCAGCACCGGGAGCCGGAGATATCCGGCGTCGAGGGACAGGCTCGCCTCCGCCGCGCCGAAGACGATCGCGCCGCCGAACATCCGCGCATAGGCCCCGGCGTGGGGCGGCGCGGGGAAGGGGAAGCGCGCGCCGACGAGCGGGATGCGGGAATCGACGAGCCAGCAGGCGACGCCGTGCAGATTGCGCAGGAGGCTCACGAGGCAGAACTCGCGGAAGGGACCGAGGTCGACCGCCTCGGTGATCCGCGCGGTCGCGTCGATGTCCGAGATTTCTGGCGTGATCCGCACATCTTCGGTCAGCAGCGCATGGTGCCGGCACCAGCGCCGGAGCGCGATGTCGAGCGTCGGCGCCGTCAGCGAGGCCCGGAGCAGCAGTCCGTAGCTGCCCCAGGGAAGCCGCCGCGAGAACCAGCCAAGCGCCTCGTCGTCGAGCGCGCGCATCGCGAGATCCGAAAGGCGTTCCAGCTGATCGGCGCTCACCCGACCCGCGGGATCCCGCGCCGCCTCCGCCGCGATCCCCGCCTCGGCGAGGGCCATCCCGGGATCGATCCCCCGTCGCTCATAAGCGAGAAGGATGGCCCGGATGAACGCCGTCGGAGTTTCGGAACGCGGGCTGGCTTGATCCGTCACGCTGACCTCCACCTGGCGCAATCTGCACAGGATCTGGCGCCGAATGCAATCGGTCGCGGCCTATCCTCCGCCAGGGCCGAAGCCGCGCGGCTTCGGCGATAACGATAATCCGGAGGAATTTCCGTGGCGGCTCTCCAGTCCCGGATCAGCCCCAGCACGCCGGCGTTTCGCGAGAACGCGGCGGCGATGGGAGCCCTGACAGATCAGATGGGCGCGCTCGCGGCGCGCATCGCCGATGGCGGCGGGCCGGCCGCGCGCGCGCGGCACACGGCCCGCGGCAAGCTGCTCCCCCGCGACCGGGTGGAGCGGCTGATCGACCCGGGCTCGGCCTTTCTCGAGATCGGCCAGTTCGCCGCCACCGGAATGTACGAGGACGCGGCGCCGGGCGCGGGCGTGATCGCGGGTGTCGGACGGATCGAGGGGCGCGACTGCATGGTCGTGTGCAACGACGCCACGGTGAAGGGCGGCACCTATTATCCGATGACGGTGAAGAAGCATCTCCGCGCGCAGGAGATCGCCGAGGCCTGCGCCCTGCCCTGCGTCTATCTCGTGGACTCCGGCGGGGCCAACCTGCCGAACCAGGACGAGGTCTTCCCCGACCGGGATCATTTCGGCCGCATCTTCTTCAACCAGGCGAACATGTCGGCCAAGGGGATCGCGCAGATCGCCGTCGTCCTCGGCTCCTGCACCGCGGGCGGCGCCTATGTGCCCGCGATGTCGGACGAGACGATCATCGTGCGCGACCAGGGCACTATCTTCCTCGCCGGCCCCCCGCTCGTGAAGGCCGCCACCGGCGAGATCGTCACCGCCGAGGAACTCGGCGGCGGCGACGTCCACACGCGCCTGTCCGGCGTCGCGGACCATCTCGCGCGCGACGACGGCCACGCGCTCGCGCTCGCCCGGCGGGCGGTGGCCAATCTCACCCGGTCCACGCCCGCCCCCGACGTCGCGCCGGTCGAGCCACCGCTCTACGATCCCGACGAGATCGCGGGCATCGTCCCGAGGGATCCGCGCACCCCCTACGACGTGCGCGAGGTGCTGGCCCGGCTGGTCGACGGCTCGCGCTTCGACGAGTTCAAGGCGCGGTTCGGCACGACGCTGGTCTGCGGCTTCGCGCATATCCATGGCATGCTGGTCGGGATCATCGCCAACAACGGCGTGCTCTTCGCCGAAAGCGCGGTGAAGGGCGCGCATTTCGTGGAGCTCTGCTCGCAGCGCCGGGTGCCGCTCCTGTTTCTCCAGAACATCACCGGCTTCATGGTCGGTCGCCGCTACGAGGCCGAGGGCATCGCCAAGCACGGCGCGAAGCTCGTGACGGCGGTCGCGACGACGAAGGTCCCGAAGATCACCGTGCTGATCGGCGGCTCCTTCGGCGCGGGCAATTACGGCATGTGCGGCCGGGCCTATTCGCCACGCTTCCTCTGGACCTGGCCCAACAGCCGCATCGCGGTGATGGGCGGCGAACAGGCCGCCGGCGTGCTCGCCACCGTCCGGCGCGAGGCGATCGAGCGCAAGGGCGACAGCTGGTCCGCCGAGGAAGAGGCGGCCTTCAAGGCGCCGACGCTCGCGATGTTCGAGCGGCAGAGCCATCCGCTCTACGCCTCCGCCCGGCTCTGGGACGACGGGGTGGTCGATCCGCGCGGGACGCGCGATCTGCTCGGGCTCAGCCTCGCCGCCGCGCTGAACGCGCCGATCCCCGAAACCCGCTTCGGCGTCTTCCGGATGTGAGGGCCAAGATCATGTTCAAGAAGATCCTGATCGCGAACCGGGGCGAGATCGCCTGCCGGGTCATGACGACCGCCCGCCGCCTCGGCGTCGCCACCGTCGCCGTCTATTCCGACGCCGACGCGCGCGCGAAACACGTCGCGATGGCCGACGAGGCGGTGCGCGTCGGCCCCGCCCCCGCGGCCGAGAGCTATCTCAGGGCCGACCGCGTGATCGAGGCGGCGCTCCGCGCCGGCGCGGAGGCGATCCATCCCGGCTATGGCTTCCTCTCGGAGAACCCCGACTTCGTCGAGGCCGTGGCGGCGGCGGGTCTCACCTTCATCGGCCCGCCGGCGAGCGCGATCCGGGCCATGGGGCTCAAGGACGCGGCCAAGGCGCTGATGCAGGAGGCCGGCGTTCCGGTGGTGCCGGGCTACCACGGCGGCGAGCAGGACCCCGACTTTCTCGCCGCCGAGGCGGAGCGGATCGGCTATCCCGTGCTCATCAAGGCGCGCGCGGGCGGCGGCGGCAAGGGCATGCGGCTGGTCGAGCGCCCCGCCGATTTCCGCGCCGCGCTCGAGGGCGCGCGGCGCGAGGGGCAGGCGAGCTTCGGCGATCCGTCCTGCCTGATCGAGAAATACATCACCCGTCCCCGCCACGTGGAGATCCAGGTCTTCGGCGACGGGCACGGCGATATCGTCCACCTCTTCGAGCGCGACTGCTCGCTGCAACGCCGCCACCAGAAGGTGATCGAGGAGGCCCCCGCCCCCGGGATGCCGCCCGAGGTGCGCGCGGCGATGGGGCGCGCCGCGGTCGAGGCGGCGCGCGCGGTCGGCTATCAGGGCGCGGGCACGGTCGAGTTCATCGCCGACGGCTCCGGCGCGCTGCGGGCGGACGGCTTCTGGTTCATGGAGATGAACACCCGGCTGCAGGTCGAGCACCCGGTGACCGAGGCGATCACCGGCCTCGATCTCGTCGAGCTCCAGCTCCGCGTCGCGGCGGGCGAGCCCCTGCCCTTCGGACAGGACGCGCTCACCATCGACGGCCATTCCTTCGAGGCGCGGATCTACGCCGAGGATACCGCGCGCGGCTTCCTGCCCGCGACGGGACGGCTCCGCCATCTCGCGACCCCGCCGGCGGCGGAGTTCGAGCGGGGCGCGACGCGGGTCGATTCCGGCGTGCGGCGGGGCGACGGCGTGACGCCCTTCTACGACCCGATGATCGCGAAGCTCATCGTGCACGGGCCCACCCGCGCGGTCGCCCTCGACCGGCTTTCCGCCGCTCTGGCACGGTTCGAGGTCACGGGTCTCGTGACCAACCTCGGCTTTCTCGCGGCGCTCGCCCGCCATCCGGGCTTCGCCGCGGGCGAGGTCGACACCGGCCTGATCGGCCGCGATCTCGACGCCCTGATCGCCGAGCCCGCCCCGCCCGAGGCGGCCATCGCCATCGCGGCGCTCGCCGCGCTCGGCCTGCCGCGCGCGGCGGAGACCGGCGCCGGCGATCCCTGGATCACCCTGACCGGCTGGCGCCAATGGGGCCCGGCCTCGCGCGAGGTCCCGCTCGAACAGGGCGGACGGGCGCTGACGCCCCGGATCGCCATTCACGGCGGCGGCCGCTTCGTCATGTCCCTCGGCGACGGCGTGTTCGCCGGCGAGGCGCGGGCCGAGGGGCCGGAGCGTGTCGCGATCCTGCGCGACGGACACCTCGTCCGCGCGCGGGTGACGCGGGACGCGGGCGCGATCACCGTCTTCCTCGACGGCCATGCCTTCGCCTTCGCCGAACCCGATCCGCTCGAAGGCGACGACGAGGCCGAGGGCGGCTCCGACGCGGTGACCGCGCCCATGCCCGGCCTCGTGCGCGCGGTGAACGCGGCGGCGGGCGCCCCGGTCGCGCGCGGCGACGCGCTCGTGGTGCTAGAGGCGATGAAGATGGAGCACACGCTGACCGCCCCCCGCGACGGACGGATCGCCGAGACCCGCGTGGGCGTCGGCGATCAGGTCGCCGATGGCGCGGTGCTCGTGACGCTGGAGCCGGAGGAAGCCGATGCCTGACGACTTCGTCACCCTCTTCGAGATGAGCCCCCGCGACGGCCTGCAGAACGAGGCCGGGCCGATCGCGACCGCCGACAAGATCCGCCTCGTCGACCTGCTCACGGCGGCGGGATTCGCCAGGATCGAGGTGACGAGCTTCGTCAGCCCGAAATGGGTGCCGATGATGGCCGACGCCGCCGCGGTCATGGCCGGCATCGCCCGGGGACGGGCGCGCTACGCCGTCCTGACGCCAAACCTGCGCGGCTACGCGGCCGCGATGGCGGCGAGGGCGGACGAGGTGGCGATCTTCGCCTCCGCCTCGGAGGGGTTCAGCCGCGCCAATATCAACGCCTCGATCGCCGAGAGCCTGGAACGCTTCGCGCCGCTGACCGAGGCCGCGCGCCGCGATGGGACGCCGGTGCGCGGCTATGTCTCCTGCGTCGCGGTCTGCCCCTATGACGGACCGACGCCGCCGGCCTCGGTGGCCCGGGTGACGAGCGCGCTGCTCGACCTCGGCTGCTACGAGGTCTCGCTTGGCGACACGACCGGCAAGGGCACCCCGGAGACGACCCGCGCCATGCTCGACGCCGTGCTGGGCGTCGCGCCGCCGGAACGGCTCGCCGGGCATTTCCACGACACCGACGGGCGCGCCCTCGACAACGTCGCCGTCTGCCTCGAAGCCGGGATCCGGACCTTCGACGCCTCGGCCGGCGGGCTCGGCGGCTGCCCCTACGCGCCCGGCGCCCGCGGCAACGTGGCGACCGAGGCGCTGGCCGCGATGCTGGCGGACAGGGGCTACGCGACCGGCCTCGACCCCGAGCGGCTCGCCGAGGCAGCCGCATTCGCGACCAGCCTGAGGAGCGCGACCCATGCCCTATGAGACCCTGACCCTCGCCACCGATGCCCGGGGCGTCGCCACCCTGCGGCTCAGCCGGCCGGAGAAGCGCAACGCGCTGTCGGAGCGGATGATCGCCGAGCTGACCGAGGCCGCCGCCGCGCTCGCGGCCGACCGGACCGTGCGCGCGGTGGTTCTCGCCGCCGAGGGCGCGACCTTCTGCGCGGGCGGAGACCTCAGGTGGATGCTCGCGCAGGTCGAGGCCGATCGCGCGACGCGCATGGCCGAGGCGCGCAAGCTCGCCCTGATGCTCCGGGCGCTCAACGAGCTGCCGAAGCCGCTGATCGCCCGCGTGCAGGGCGACGCCCTCGGCGGCGGCGTGGGCATGGCCTCGGTCTGCGACGTCGCGGTGGCCGCCGATACCGCCCGTTTCGGGCTGACCGAGACGCGGCTCGGCCTCATCCCGGCGACGATCGCGCCCTATGTGCTGGCGCGTCTCGGCGAGGCGATGGCGCGGCGGGTCTTCTTCTCCGCGCGGATCATCGGCGCCGCCGAGGCGGAGCGGCTCGGCCTCGTCGCCCGCGTCGTGGCGCCGGCCGATCTCGACGCGGCGGTGGAGGCCGAGGTCGCCCCCTATCTCGACGTCGCCCCGGGCGCGGTCGCGGCGGCGAAGGCCCTCGCGCGCCGGCTCGGCCCGCCGATCGACGCGGCGGTCATCGAGGACACGATCTCCCGGCTGGCCGACACCTGGGAGGCACCCGAAGCGCGGGAAGGCATCTCCGCATTCCTCGAGAAGCGCGAGCCGGCCTGGCGCGTACGCGGCTGAGCGGCCGCGGCGCGACGCCGTTCGGGGAAGCGGTGGCGTCGCCGGCAAGCGGCGCCTTTCGGCGCGCCTATTCGGCCTCGGTGGACGAAGATGCCTTTCGCATCGCGTCGTCCTCGCCCCCGGGGGAGGCTTCGAGGTTCTCCAGCATCTGGCGCGCGACGCGCAGGAAGGTCTCCAGATCGGCCGGGGCGATGCCGCCGATCAGGCGACCCTCGCATGCGAGCGCGATGGCGAGCAGATCGTCGTGGGCCTGGCGGCCGCTCGCGGACAGCCACCACCATCGCCGTCGGGGGTCGCTCCGGCGCGCCTCGAAATGAACGAGGCCCTTCGCCAGCAGCTGACCGAGCGCGCGGCTCATCGCCGATTTGTCGAGCCGGAGCACCTCGCAGATGCGGTTCGCGGTGCTCCGGGGCTCGATGGCCAGCATCGAGAGGACACGCCACTCGACGACGCCGAGATCGTGGCGCTCGCGATAGATGGCCGCCGTCGTCCGCTGCCAGGCGTTGGCGACCGCGTTGAGCAGGAAGGGAGGATAGTTCTCGAGCGCGAGGATGGTCATGTCATCCCGCATCGTCACCGGGCTCGACAGCCGGCGCTCAGTCTCCCCCGCCCGACCCTGCTTCACGCGCATCCGCCCCTTTCCCGTCCCGCCGCGCGCATCATCCGCGCGGATCCGGACGCCCGCAAGGTGCTTCGCGGCCCTTTCAGGCGGCGACCAGCCGGATCGGCAGCCGGTCGAGCGCGTGCACCGCGTTGTTGGGACGCCAGACCGCCTCGCCGTCCGGCTCGATCCGCGCGACCCGCGCCGCGAGGGCGGTGAGGAGCGCGTCGAGCTCGGCGCGGGCGATGTTCTGACCGACACAGCCGTGGATGCCCGCCCCGAAGGCGAGATGGCCCTGCGGGTTGCGATCGATCCGGAAGACGTCGGGATCGCCCCATTTCTCCGGATCCCTGTTCGCCGAGCCCAGCACGCAGAGGACCTTGCTGCCCTGCTCGACCGGCTCCCCGGCGATGTCGCAGGCGAGATTCGCGGTGCGCGCGAAGGTATGGACCGGCGAGGTGTAGCGCAGCACCTCCTCGAAACACGGCCGCGCCAGCCCGGGATCGGCGCGGAGCCGGTCCCAGGCCCCCGGGTTGCGAGACAGGCACCAGAGCGCGTTGCCGATCCCAGTCACCGTCGTGTCGACGCCCGCGGAAAGGAAGGAGCGCACAAGCATCCCCGCCTCCGCCTCGGTAAGCTCGCCCGCGTCGGCCGCCGCGTAGATCATCGCCCCGAGCCCGTCCCCGGTCAGCCGGTCGCGGTCGCAGGCGGCGGTGATCCAGGGCACGATCTCGGGGATCCGGGCCATCGCGTCGCGCCGGATCGCATTGTCCGGGCCAAGCGCGTTGAAGACCAGCGCGCCGTAATCGACCAGCGGCCGGCGGGCGACGTCGCGCATGCCGACGGCGCGCGGGAAGACGGTGGTCGGGAACACCTCGGCGCAGTCGGCCACCGCCTCGAAGCATCCCTGCTCCAGCAGCCGGTCCACGAGGTCCTCGGCCGCGACGCGGAACGCCTCGCGCAGAACGGAGACGGATTTGGGCGAGAGCGCGCGGGCCATCACCTTGCGCGTGCGCGTGTGGTCCGGCGGATCGACCTCGAGGATGATCGACGGCTGGCGCCAGGGCGCGCCGAGTTGGAAGTCGTTGAGGCCCACCCCGCGGGAGGAGACGAAGCGCTCGTGATCGGAGAAGACCGCGCGGGTCTGCTCGTACCTTCCGACGGCGAGAACCGCGTAGCGCGGGATGTACACGACGGGGCCCCTGGCGCGGAGTTCGGCGTAGTAGCCGAGCGGATCGCGCAGGATCTCCGAGTCATAGGGATCGACGTCCCAGACCGGCACGCCGGCCGGCGGGTGAATCGCGGCATGGCCTTCGATGAGTGTCATAGCGTCGGTTTCCTCCAGGCGGCCCATTTCCGGGCTCTGGCCACCGGTCATCGTCGATCCGGCGGCCGTCATTCCCCTCGTCCTGCCGGAATTCGGTTGTCATGTCAACTCATGGCTCGTGGCAGGGTTGCCCGGGGGCCGTCTCGCCCCTCCGTCCGTTCTGATATTCTTTTTTATATCATTGTGTTGTGGAATGATCCGGATCAGGTGCGATTGCTTTCCTGGTACAGATCCACCTGAGTGCCTTCTCTCTGTTGATGAATCAACCCATATCAACCACCCTACCCGGGGCTCGAGGATCCGGCGGGGGGAAATCGCCGCGCCTCATGGGCCGATCTCCCCGGGAGGCAAAGGAAAAAACGGGTCCGTCAGCGATCGATGTATACGATGATCGGTCGAACGCGGGATAAAGCGCGATTATCTTGCGCCGAATCGAATTTCATGTATACAGAGAGCCGAGTGGAGGAACGCATGAGCGGAAAACCGGCGATGATCGGATCCGACGCGGGGCTCGCGGGGGCGCAGACCTCCCGGGCATTGATGGAGCTGCGCGATCTGATCGCGAGCGGCTCGATCGCGGCGGAGGAGCGGCTTACGGAGACACAGCTCGCCGAGATGCTCGGCATGTCGCGCACGCCGATCCGCGCGGCGGTGCAGCATCTGCGCGAGGAGGGCCTGCTCGAACCGCGCCCCGGCGGCGGCTACGTGGCGCGCGCCTTCGGCCCGCGCGAGATCGGCGAGGCGGTGGAGCTGCGCGGCATGATCGAGGGCCTCGCGGCCCGGCTCCTCGCGGAACGGGGCATCGACCGGGCGGTGCTCGCGCGGCTCGACGAAACGGTCGCCGGGATCGACGCGGCGATCGGGGCCCCGCGTTTCGGCACGGACCAGATCCTCGCCTATGTGCGGCTCAACGCCGAATTCCACGCGGCTCTCGCCGAGGCGACGGAAAGCACGCTGATCGTCCAGGAGGCGCGCCGGGCGAACGCCCGCCCCTTCGCCGGCGCGAGCGCGCTCGTGCGGGTGCGCGAGAACATCGAGGCGACGCGCGATCACCTCATCGTGGCGCAGGACCAGCACAAGGCGGTCCTCGAGGCGATCGAGGCGCGCGAGGGCGCGCGGGCCGAGGCGATCATGCGCGAGCATGCCCGGCTCTCGCGGCGGAATCTGGCACGGGCGCTGCGCGACCGCGAGTCGCTCGCGGCGGTGCCCGGGGCGAACCTCATCCGGCGAAGCGGCTGAGGCGACAAGAAGCAAGAAGACCAAAAGGCCACGCGGCCGGAAGAACCGGCGCGCAGCATGGGAGGAAGACTGAATGGAACGACGCGATCTGCTTCGCGGCGCGGGGCTCGCCGCGCTGGCGGCGCTGAGCCTCGCGGGGGCGCCCGCCTTCGCCGCCGGCGAGCCGCTCAAGGTGGGCCTCATCCTGCCGATGACCGGCCCCTTCGCCTCCACCGGGCGCGAGATCGAGGCCGCGGCCAGGCTCTACATCACCCAGCATGGCCCGGAGGTCGCCGGACGCGACATCGAGCTTGTCGTGAAGGACGACGCCGGCGTCGCCGACACGACCAAGCGGCTGGCGCAGGAGCTCATCGTCCGCGACAAGGTCGCGGTGATCGCGGGCTTCGGCCTCACGCCGCTGGCCCTCGCCGCGGCGCCGCTCGCGACCCGCGCCAAGGTGCCCGAGATCGTGATGGCCGCCGCGACCTCGATCATCACCGAGCAGTCGCCGTACGTGGTGCGCACGAGCTACACGACGCCGCAGGTGACCTCGAAGATCGCCGACTGGGCGATTTCGGACGGGATCAAGCGCGTCGTGACGCTCGTCTCCGACTACGGGCCCGGCACGGACGCGGAAAAGACCTTCCGCGAGGTCTTCGCCGCCGGAGGGGGCGAGGTGGTCGACTCGCTGCGCGTGCCGCTCGCCAATCCGGATTTCTCGCCCTTCCTGCAGAAGGTCGCGGATCTCAAGCCCGACGCCGTCTTCGTCTTCGTGCCCTCGGGCGTCGGCGCGCCCTTCATGAAGCAGTATGTCGAGCGCGGCCTCGACACGTCCGGGATCAAGCTCATCGCCGACGGCGGCATCACCGACGACGACATCCTGAACTCGATGGGCGATCCCGCGCTGGTCGCGATCACCGGCTTTCACTACTCCGCCGCGCACGACAGCCCCGAGAACAAGGCCTTCGTCGAGGCGTTCAAGGCCGCGAACCCCGGCATGCGGCCGAACTTCATGGCGGTCGGCGGCTATGACGGCATGGCGCTGCTCTACCAGGCGCTCGAGAAGACCGGCGGCAAGTCCGACGGCGACAGCCTGATCGAGGCGATGAAGGGCCTCTCCTGGGAAAGCCCGCGCGGCCCGGTCACCATCGACCCCGAGACGCGCGATATCATCCAGAACGTCTACATGCGGCGCGTGGAGCGCGGCGCGGACGGCGAGCTCTGGAACGTCGAGTTCGAGACCTTCGAGGCGGTGAAGGACCCCGGCAAGTCCGGCTCCTGATCCCGCCACCCGGCACCATCCCGTTCCCCGGCGCCGAAGGCTCCGGCATCGCCCCGCCTCCCGGGGAACGGCCTCCCCATGTCCGCGCTCCGGCGGGACGATCTCGGATCCGCGCCCCATGCTGACCATCCTCATCGACGGCATCGCCTACGGAATGCTGCTCTTCGTGCTCGCCTCCGGCCTCGCCGTGACGCTCGGGCTGATGAACTTCATCAACCTCGCGCATGGCGCCTTCGCGCTCATGGGCGGCTACGCGACCGCGCTTCTGATGAACCGGGCCGGGATGCCGTTCCTCGCCACCCTGCCCTTCGCCTTCCTGATCCCGGCGCTGGTCGGCGCGGTGGCGGAACGCACGCTCTACGCCCGGCTCTACCGCCGCGGCCATCTCGACCAGGTGCTGTTCTCGATCGGCCTCGTCTTCATGGCGGTGACAGCGGCCGACTATCTCTTCGGCTCGAGCCAGCAGCTCATCACCCTGCCCGCCTGGCTTCAGGGCCGGTTCGAGCTCGCCGGCGTCCCGGTCGGCCGCTACCGCGCCTTCCTGATCGTGCTCTGCGCGCTCCTCGTGGTCGGGCTGCAGCTCGTCCTGACGCGCACCCGCTTCGGCGCGCGGCTCCGGGCGGCGGTCGACAACCAGCGCGTGGCCCGCGGCCTCGGCGTCAACGTCGGCGTGATCTTCGCCTCGACCTTCGCGGTCGGCTCCGGCCTCGCCGGGCTCGGCGGCGCGCTCGGGGTCGAGATCCTCGGGATGGATCCGACCTTCCCGCTCAAGTTCATGGTCTACTTCCTGATCGTCGTGACCATCGGCGGCACCGCCGGGCTCACCGGCCCCTTCCTCGCCGCGCTCATCATCGGCGTCGCCGACGTCGCGGGCAAATACTACGCCCCCGAGCTCGGCGCCTTCCTCATCTACCTTCTCATGATCGTCATCCTGATCCTGCGTCCGCAGGGCCTGATCGCGCGCTGACGCCAGCCAGGGACCGAGACATGCCGACCCAAGCCACCCTTCCCGCCGCCAGCGCCGCTCCGCCCCGGACCGCGCCGGCCTCCGACCTCCACGCCCGCGCGCTCCGCGACCTCGGCCGTTCCGGCCGCTGGCGGCCCGCCGAGCTCGTCTTCTGGCTCGCCGCGCTCGCGAGCTTCTTCCTCCTGCCCGAGCAGCACCTCCTGCTGACCGAGGTGGTGATCCTCGGCCTCTTCGCGCTCTCGCTCGACCTCATCCTCGGCTACGCCGGGATCGTCTCGCTCGGGCACGGCGCCTTCTTCGGGCTCGGCGCCTATGTGGCGGGCCTGGCCTCGATCCACCTGACCGGGGAGCCGCTGACCGGCCTCGTCCTCGGCGGCCTCGCCGCGGGCGCGCTCGGCCTCGCGACCGCGCCGCTCCTGCTCCTGCGCGCCTCGGACCTCACGCGGCTCATGGTGACGCTCGGCATCGCCATGCTGCTCTACGAGGCGGCGAACAAGGCGGCCTGGCTGACCGGCGGCGCCGACGGCCTTCAGGGCGTCTGGATCGACCCGCTGTTCGGCCGGTTCGAGTTCGACCTCTACGGCACCACGGCCTACGGCTACGCGCTCGGCGTGACCTTCCTGCTGTTCCTCGTCGCCCGGCGGATCGTCACCTCGCCCTACGGGCTGTCGCTCCGGGCGATCCGGGACAATCCGCTCCGCACCGCGACGATCGGCGTGCCGGTCGGCAAACGGCTCGTCGCGGTCTACGCGCTCTCGGCGCTCTACGCCGGGATCGCGGGCGCCCTGCTCGCGCAGACGACGATGTTCGTCTCGCTCGACGTGCTCGCCTTCCACCGCTCGGCGGATGTGCTGCTCGTCCTCGTGCTCGGTGGCGTCGGCTATCTCTACGGCGGGCTGATCGGCGCCATCGTCTTCAAGCTGCTGCAGGACATCATCTCGAGCATCACGCCCGAATACTGGATGTTCTGGATCGGCCTCATCCTCGTCGCGATCGTGCTGATCGGCCGCGAGCGGATCCAGGACGCGCCCCGCGCCCTCTGGGCCCGCGTCCGGGGAGGCGCGAAATGAGCGCGGCGCTGGAGACCATCGCGCTCGAGAAGCGCTTCGGCGGGCTCGTCGCCACCAACCAGGTGAGCTTCACCCTCGAGCATGGCGCGCGCCACGCGCTGATCGGGCCGAACGGCGCGGGCAAGACCACCTTCGTCAACCTGCTGACCGGGGTCCTCTCCGCGACCTCCGGCCGCGTGCTCCTCGACGGCGAGGACGTGACGGCGCTTCCCTCCCGCCTGCGCGCCCGCAAGGGGCTCGGGCGCACCTTCCAGATCAACCAGCTCTTCCCGGCGATGACCCCGGTCGAGTCGGTCGGTCTCGCGGTCTCCGAACGGATGGGCGGCGGCGGCGACTTCTGGCGGAGCCTCGGCACGCGGCGCGACATCGTCGACGAGGTGATCGGGCTGCTCGAACGCTTCCGCCTGACCGACGTGATGGACCACCCGACCGCGCGGCTGCCCTACGGCAAGCAGCGCCTGCTTGAGCTCGCCGTGGCGCTCGCCGGCAATCCGCGCGTGCTCCTGCTCGACGAGCCGGCGGCGGGCGTGCCGGAGGCGGAACGGCGCGAGCTTCTCGACACGCTCGCGGCGCTGCCGCGCGACGTCTCCATCCTCCTGATCGAGCACGACATGGATCTCGTCTTCTCCTTCGCCGACCGCATCACCGTGCTCGTCAACGGCGCGCTCTTCGCCGACGGGACGGCGGCCGAGGTGATGGCCGATTCCCGCGTGCGCGAAGTCTATCTCGGGGAGGAGGAACATGCCTGAGCTGCTCGAACTGCGGAACCTCACGACCGGCTACGGCGAGGCCGTGGTGATCCGCGACCTCGACCTCGATCTCGCCGAAGGCGAGGCGCTGGCCCTGCTCGGCCGCAACGGGGTCGGCAAGACCACGCTCCTCGACAGCGTGATCGGCGTGACCCGCCGCTTCGCCGGGACCGTCCGGCTCGGCGGGCGCGACCTCACGACCGCGACGCCGGAGCGGCGCGCGGCGGCGGGCATCGGCTGGGTGCCGCAGGAGCGCGACATCTTCCCCTCGCTGACCGTCGCGGAGAACCTGACCGCGACCGCCCGGCCGGGACGGTGGGATCTCGACGCGGTCTATGCGATGTTCCCCCGCCTCAGGGAGCGCCGCGCCAACATGGGCAACCAGCTCTCGGGCGGCGAGCAGCAGATGCTCGCGATCGGCCGGGCGCTCATGCTCAACCCGAAGGTGCTCCTGCTCGACGAGCCGACCGAGGGGCTCGCGCCGATCATCATCAACGAACTGCTCGCCTCGATCCGCCGCATCATCCGCGAGGAGGGCATGGCGACGATCATCGTCGAGCAGCACGCGCGCAAGATCCTCGGCGTGACCGACCGCGCGCTGATCCTCGACCGGGGTGCCATCGTCCACGCGGCGCCGAGCGCCGATCTCCTCGCCGATCCCGCCCCGCTCGAACTCCATCTCGGCGTTATCGCCAAACAGGCTCAGAGGAGACCCGCCCATGTCGGTTGAAACGGCGAATCCCGCCCCGCTCGACGAGACGATCACCCTTCGCCAGCTTCACCTCGACCCCTATCCGATCTACCGCCGGCTGCGCGCCGAGGCTCCGGTGATGCGGGTGAAGGCGGCCGGGCGGACGTTCCTCACCAAGGCCGCGGACACCAAGTTCGTCAAGGACACTCCGGCGATCTTCTCGTCGAACGATCCCAACACGCCGATGAAGCCCGCGTTCCAGGCGCATACGCTGATGCGCAAGGACGGGCCGGAGCATATGTCCGAACGGATGGCGATGGCGCCCGCGCTGATGCCGAAGACGATCCAGGACGTCTGGCAGCCGCTCTACCGCGAGCTGGCCGCGCGATACCTCGACCGCCTGCCCCGGGGCGAGATCATCGACCTCCACACCCAGCTCTCGGCGCCGATCGCCGCGCGCATCCTCGCCCATATCCTCGGCATCCCGGAGGCGACGGACGAGCAGATGATCTTCTGGTCCCAGGCGCTGATCGACGGCGCCGGCAACTTCGGCTGGGAGCCCGGCCCCTTCGCCGTCTCGGACCACGCCAATCTCGAGATGGACGCGCTGCTCGCGAAGGCGGTGGAGCGGGTGCGCGCCGAGCCCGACCGCTCCGCGCTCTCGGTCATGGTGAACGCCGAGGACCCGATCCCGATGAGCCAGATCGTCGCCAACATCAAGATCGCGATCGGCGGCGGCATCAACGAGCCGCGCGACGCGCTCTCGACCATCGTCTACGGCCTGCTGACCGAGCCCGGCCAGCTCGAGGAGGTGCGGCGGACCGCCAAATGGGGCCCGGCCTTCGAGGAGGGCGTGCGCTGGGTCGCGCCGATCCAGGCCTCGTCGCGCCTCGTGACCGAGGATGTCGAGATCCGGGGCTGCCTGATCCCCAGGGGCGACACGGTGATGACGATCCAGGCCTCGGCGAACCACGACGAGGAGCTCTACGACCATCCGGAGCGGTTCGACGTCTTCCGCGCCAAGAACCCGCATCAGGCCTTCGGCTCCGGCCCGCACCACTGCGCGGGAACCCATGTCGCGCGCCGCACGGTCGGCGCGGTGATGCTGGAAATGCTCTTCGAGCGCTTCCCGAACATGACCCTTCCCGATCCGGAGGTGGTGCAATGGCGCGGTTTCGGCTTCCGCGGCCCCATCAACCTGCCGGTCGCGCTGAACTGAGGAGTACCCGAATGAAGATCACCTACATCGCCGCCGACGGCACCGAGACCGAGGTCGAGGCCACGGAGGGCGACAGCGTGATGCACGCCGCCGTCGCCCATGACGTCGACGGGATCATCGGCGAATGCGGCGGCTCGATGATGTGCGCGACCTGCCATTGCTACGTCGACGACGCCTGGGCGGAGAAGACCGGCGCGCAGCGCGACGGCGAGAGCGACCTTCTGGACTGCGCCGCCTCGGAGGTGAAGCCGACGAGCCGCTTGTCCTGCCAGATCAAGATGCGGCAGGATCTCGACGGTCTCATCATCCACTTGCCGGAGTCACAGCTCTGATGGAGCGCGTCATCATCGTCGGGGCGGGCCAGGGCGGCTTTCAAGCCGCCGCCAGCCTGCGCCAGGAAGGGTTCGAGGGCGAGGTCACGCTGATCGGCGCCGAGCCGGGCTTTCCCTACCAGCGCCCCCCGCTTTCCAAGGCCTATATGGCGGACGGGGCGGCAGATCGCCTGCTGCTGAAGCCCGCGAGCTTCTATGAGCGCTCGGCGATCACCTATCTCGAAGGCGCCGAGGTGACGGCGATCGACCGCGCGGCGCGCGAGGTCACGCTCGGCGACGGAGCCCGGCGCGGCTACGACCACCTCGTCCTCGCCACCGGCGCGCGGAACGCGCGGCCGCCGATCCCCGGCCAGGAGGCGGAGGGCGTGCTCGAATTGCGCACGCTGGCCGACGCGGCCGCGCTGCGCGACCGGCTCGCCACCACGAAACACGCGGTCGTCATCGGCGGCGGCTTCATCGGCCTCGAATTCGCCGCGATGGCGCGCGCCGCGGGCGTCGCGGTCACCGTGCTCGAGGCGACGCCCCGGCTCATGGGCCGCGCGCTCTCGCCCGCGATGTCCGACTTCTTCCTCGACGCGCATCGCGCCATGGGGACCGAGGTGCTGCTCGGCGCCGCCGCGCGCGCGATCGAGGCGACGGACGGCCGGGTGAGCGGCGTCGACACCGCCGACGTCCAGGTCATCCCCTGCGACCTCGTGCTGATCGCGACCGGGATCCGGCCCAACGTCGAGCTCGCGGAGGCCGCGGGGCTTCCCACCGACAACGGCGTCGTGGTCGACGCGACGCTGCGGACCCCGGACCCGGCGATCTCCGCGCTCGGCGACGTCGCGAGCTTCCCCCTGCCCTCGGGCGCGCGCGTCCGGCTCGAGTCGGTCCAGGCCGCGGTCGATCACGCGCGCCACATCGCGAGGCGTCTGGTGAAGGGGGACACCGCGCCCTACGCCGCCGTGCCGTGGTTCTGGAGCGACCAGGGCAAGCTGAAGCTCCAGATCGCCGGCCTCGGCACCGGCGCCGATGCGTTCGAGGACGTGCCGCTGCCCGATGGCACGCGGATGGTGCTGCTCTATCGCGACGAGCGGCTGGTCGCGGCGGAGACGGTGAACGCGCCCGGCCAGCACATGGCGGCGCGCCGGCTGATCGGCGCCCCGCGCGACCTGATCGCCGAGGCGGGCCACGACCTGAAGGCGGCGCTGAAGGCCGGCGCGGCATAGCTCCGCGCCGGCGGGCGGGACCCGCGCCAGAGCCAGGCGAGGCCGCGCCGGGACCGGATGCCTAGCCGGCGAGCGCCTTGACCGGATCGAGCCGGGCGGCGCGCAGAGCCGGGGCGAGGCCGAAGGCGAAGCCGATCAGCGCGGCGCCGAGCACTGCGGCGACCGCGAGCCGGATCGAGAAGATCACCGTCGTCCCGGTTGCGACCGCCGTGCCCGCCGCGATCCCGACGCCGAGGACGAGCCCCGCGAGCGCGCCCATCACCGCGAGCACCAGCGCCTCGGTCAGGAACTGCCGCAGCACGTCCCGGGTCGTCGCCCCGGTCGCGGTGCGGATGCCGATCTCGCGCCGGCGCTGCTGCACGCTCATCAGCATGATGTTCATGATGCCGATGCCGCCGACCAGCACCGAGAGGCCGGTGACCGCGAGCACGAGGAAGCCGGTGGTCGCGCGGCGCTGCTCGGCCTCGCGGAAGGTGGCCGTGGCGTCCCAGAGCCAGAAATCCTCGCGCCCGTGCCGCTCGCGCAGGAGCGTCCGGATCGCCTCCTGCGTCGGCCCCACGCCCCCCATGTCCGCGATCTTGGCGATGATCGCGGTGAGGTTGTCCTTGCCGACCAGGCGATGGATCGCGGTGCCGAGCGGCAGGACCAGCGTGTCGTCGCGGTCCTGGCCCTGCTCGTCGACGCCCTTTCTCGCCATGATCCCGGTCACGAGAAAGGGCATGCCCTGGACCAGCACGAATTCGCCCGCGGGGTCGGGATCGTCGGGGAAGAGCTTGTCCGCCACCGTGGCGCCGAGCACGGCGACCGGCGCGTTGCTCGCCATGTCCGCCTCGGTGAAGAAATCGCCCCGCGCGGCGTCCCAGCCGTGGACCGGGATCAGCGCCGGGCTGGTGCCGAGCGCCTCGACCGAGGTGGTCCGGTTGCCGGCCTGGACGGTGACATGGTGCCAGATCGCGGGCATGACGGCGGCGACGTTGGGAATCTCGCCAAGCGCCTCGGCGTCGGCGGGCGTGAGCGGCCGGCCGCCCTTCACCTCGGCGCCGGACATCGAGCCGACCACCACCCAGTCGGTGCCGAGCGCCCCGGCCTGCTCGGTGAGGGCCACCTCGGTGCCGCGCCCGATCGCCGAGGTCGCGATCAGGGCCGCGACGCCGATGACGATGCCGAGCAGGGTCAGGACGGTGCGGACCGGGCTCGCCGCCAGCGCCGCGAGCGCCAGCCGCGCGGCCTCGCCGACCATGGCGAGCGGGCTCGCGCGGCGCGGCGCGGCGCGGCCGGTCCGGAGCGCGGCGGCCTCCGGGCTGGCCCGGCCGCTGTCGGCGACGATCCGGCCATCGGCGATCTCGACGCGGCGATGCGCGGTCGCCGCGACCTTCGCGTCATGGGTGATGAGCACGATCGTATGCCCGGCCGCCGAGAGCTCGGACAAAAGCCGCAGCACCTCGGCGCCGGTCCGGCTGTCGAGCGCGCCGGTCGGCTCGTCCGCGAGGATGAGCGGCGCGCCGTTCATCAGCGCGCGGGCGATCGCGACGCGCTGCTGCTGGCCGCCGGACAGGTCGGACGGCAGCGCCCGGCCGCGGTCGCCGAGGCCGAGCCCGCGCAGCAGCTCGAGCGCCCGGCGCTCCCGCGGCTCGCGCGGCACGCCGGCGTGGACGGCGGGCAGCTCGACGTTGCGCGCGACGTCGAGATCCTCGATCAGGTGGTAGTCCTGGAAGACGAAGCCGACCATCTCCTGGCGCAGCCGAGCCCGCGCGTCGCGGCCGAGCGTCGCCACGTCGACGCCGTTCAGCCGGTAGGCGCCGGTGCTCGGGCGGTCGAGCAGGCCGATGATGTTCATCAGCGTCGATTTGCCCGACCCCGACGCGCCGATGATCGCGACGAACTCGCCCGCCTCGACGCGGAGGTCGATCCCCTCCAGCGCCGGCCGCGCCGCGCCAGGGTGGAAGACGCGGCCGACGCCGGAGAGTTCGATCAGCGGCCATGTCGGACAAGACGGGGCCCCGGTCATGGCTCGACCCGGATCAGCGCGGGTCCGGTCGGCGTCGCCACGCCGGTGACGACGCGCTCGCCCTCGGCGAGCCCGTCCGCGACCGCGACGAAGAACCGGGTCCGGAGGCCGGTCTCGACCGCGCGGGTCTCGATCCGGCCGCCGGGCGTCTCCACCCGCACCGTGCCATCCTCGGCCAGCGCGGCGACCGGGATCGCCAGCGCGTCCGGCGCCTCGGCCTCGACGAAGAACACCTGCGCCGTCATGCCGCCCCGGAGCGCGCGCTCGCGGTTGGCGACGTCGAAGAGCGCAAGATAGACCACCACCTCGGCGTCGAGCGCCATGCCGCCGGTATCCGCCTCGCCCGCCTTGCGCGGCGGCACCGGCAGGATCTGGCGCAGCGTCGAGCGGTGCCGGACGCCCGGCGCGCCGAGCGTGGTGAACCAGACCGGCATCCCCTCGCGCAGGCGCGGGACATCGGCCTCGGAGACCTCGGTCCAGACCGTCATCCGGTCGAGGTCGGCGATGGTGAGCAGGAGCGGCGTGTCGTAGTTGGCGTTGAGCGTCTGGCCCTCGCGGGCCTCGATCGCCACCACGGTGCCGCTCACCGGCGCGCGGATCGTCGCGCGGCGCAGCGCCGCCTCGCGCGCCGCCAGCGTGGCGGTCGCCTGGTCGATCCGGGCGCGCGTCCGCGCGACCCGGGCCGTCGTGCGCGCGACCTCGCGGCGGCTGGTCTCGACGGAGGTCTGCGACAGCGCCGCGCTGCGCAGCAGGCTCTCGTTGCGCCGCAGCTCGCTCTCGGCGAAGTCGAGGTCGGCGCGCTGCTCGGCGAGCTCGGCCTCGAGCCCGGCGCGTTCCGAGCGCAAGGCCTCGACCTCGGCGCGCTCGACCTCGGCGTCGATCTCGGCGAGCAGGTCGCCGGCCGCGACGCGGTCGCCGACGGCGACATGCAGCCGCGCGAGCTGGCCCGAGACCTGGGCGCCCACGTCGACGAATTCGGACGGGCGCAGCCGGCCGGTCGCCATGATCGTCTCCTCGAGCGCCCGCCGCTCGACCGGCGCGGTCTCGTAGACGACGGGCTCGGGCCGCCGCAGGGCCGCGAGGGCGACGAGCGCCAGCGCGGCGACGACCAGCGCGCCACCAAAGCCGCGCCAGCGGCGCCGCGCCCCGGGCGCGCGCGGCGCCCCGACCGCTTCGGTGACGGTTTCACGCTTCTGACGATCAGACATGCGACCTTCCATTCGTTCCGAGGTCGCAAATCGTCACGGGCTGGGGCGGCGCGGCGCCCCCTCTGGCTGGCTGACGGATTTGCCCGGGCGAGGTAGCACTTCCGATCCCGGTCGTCAAAAGAGCATGGGCGACCGGGAGGGGGGAATTTCTCCCGGCCGCCCGGTCGGGCGCGTCCGGTCAGACGGGCTCGAGGTCGAGCCGGGCGAAGGCTTCCGCCGGCGCCTCGGTCATCCGCATCAGCCGGGTCATCAGCGCGGCCATCCCGGCCTCGCGCGCCGGATCGTCGAGTGGCCGCGCCTGCCCGGGATCGGCGACGAGATCGTAGAGCCGCGTCTCGCGCTCGATGAGACAGCCGGGGCCGTAATTGTAGTACATCGGCGAGCGCTCGATCACCGGCACCTTCAGAAGCGGCACCTCCTTGGTCCAGCCGAAGGGCGGGGCGAGGGTCGCGTCGCGCAGCTCCTCGGTCGAGAAGCGCGAGATGATATGGGTCGGCATCAGCGTGTACTGGTAGATTTCCTGGTCCAGCACATCGGCCGGGAACCGGTGGTAGCTGGTCCGGCCGTCGGTGACATTCACCGCCCCGCCGAAATAGCCGAAGATCACCGCCTCGCGATCGTTATCCTTGAGGACGGAGGTTCCTTGCACCTCGGCCGGGGGTGTCAGGCCCCAGAGGTCGAGGATCGTGGGCGCGATGTCGATCGACTGCGTCAGCCGGTCGACGCGCCCCGCGCCCGGATCGCGCGGATCATGGACGAAGAGCGGCACATGCGCGATCTCCTCGTAGATCGTCATCCGGTTCTTGGCCCAGAAATCGTGCTCGCCCAGCAGGAAGCCATGGTCGGTCGAAACGATCAGCGCCGTGTCCTTCCACATGTCATGCGCGTCGAAATCATCGAGCAGCCGGCCGAGCAGGTCATCGCAGAGCGAGACGAGGGCGTAGTAGTTCGCGCGGAGCTCGTCGGCCTCCCCGGGCAGCTCCTCGACCCGGCCATAGGGCGGCCAGTCGCGGACGCCGCCGGTCCAGCCGGTGTCGAACGGCTTCCTGAACCGCTCCGGCGCGTAGAACGGCTCGTGCGGATCGAAGGTCTCGACCTGCAGGAACCAGTTGTCCGCGTCCCGGTTCGTCTCGAGGAAGTCGAGCGCGCGGCCGAAGACCTGCACCGAGGGGAAGTCCTTCTCCTCCCGGATATACTCGCGGTTCACCATGTAGGGGCCGTATTTCGAGATCCTGCCTTTGCTCTCGAACTGGGCCGCGTGGTACTTCTCGCGCAGCTTGTCCCAGGGCGGGCGCACTACCGCCTTCCAGGGGTCGCTCTCCTGGCCACGCACGAAGTCGAAGGTGGAATAGCGGTTGTGATAGGTCGCGCCGCCATCCTCCCAATAGTGGTAATGGTCGGTGACGAGATGCGAATGCGTCCCGGCCTCGGCGCGCAACTGCTCGGGGAATGCGTTGTCGAACGGCTCGAGCGGCCCCCAGCTGCGGTGCAGGAAGCTGAGCCGCCCCGTCATCATGTCGCGCCGCGCCGGCATGCAGGGCATCGAGCCGACGTAATGGCGATCATAGACCTTCGCGCGTTCCGCGAGCCGGTCGAAGTTCGGCGTCGGGATCTTCCGGCCCCCATAGGGGCCGAGCAGGTGGCGATTCAGCGAGTCGAAGAGGACGAAGACGGTTTTCATGCGAAAGCTCCGGTTCGGGCGCGCTCAGAGGCGGTCGCCGGTCGTCGGGTCGAAGAGATGCGGCTTGTCCGCCGCCGCGCTCAGCCGGAGCGCGTCGCCGGTCGCGAAACGCGCGGTCCCGGCCACGCGCCAGGTGATCGAGGCCGAGGGCTCGCCGAGCAGCACGTAGGTCTCGGCGCCGAGCTGCTCGACGAGGCGCACCCGGCCCGAGATCGCCCCCTCGGGATCGAGCACGAGATCCTCGGGCCGGATCCCGACCGTCACCGGGCCCGGGCGGACCGGCCGCGCCAACCCGAGCAGGCCGCCGCCCGCGACGCGGACCCCGCCCGCCTCCGCCACGCCGTCGATCAGGTTGATCGAGGGCGAGCCGATGAAGCTCGCGACGAAGCGGTTCGCCGGATTGCCGTAGAGCTCGAGCGGGGCGCCGGACTGCACGATGCCGCCGGCGTCGAGCACGACGATCCTGTCGGCCATGGTCATCGCCTCGACCTGGTCGTGCGTCACATAGACCGAGGTCGCGCCGAGCCGGTCGTGCAGCGCGCGGATCTCGGCCCGCATCTGCACGCGAAGCTGCGCGTCGAGATTGGAGAGCGGCTCGTCGAAGAGGAAGACCTGCGGGTGCCGCACGATGGCGCGACCCATGGCGACGCGCTGGCGCTGACCGCCCGAGAGCGCGCGCGGCTTGCGGTCGAGCAGGGGCTCGATCCCGAGGATGCGCGCGGCCTCGGTGACGCGGGCGTCGATCTCGGCCTTCGGCGTCCTCCTGAGGTCGAGGCTGAAGGCCATGTTGTCGCGCACCGTCATGTGCGGGTAGAGCGCGTAGGACTGGAACACCATCGCGATGTCGCGGTCGCGCGGCTCGAGCCCGGTCACGTCGCGTCCGCCGATCCGGATCGTGCCCGAGGAGACGTCCTCGAGCCCGGCGATGGAGCGCAGCAGCGTGGACTTGCCGCAGCCCGAAGGGCCGACCAGCACGACGAACTCGCCATCCTGGACGGTGAAGCTGACGCCCTTCAGCGCGTGATAGCCGGCGTAGTGCTTCTCGATGTTCTCGATTTCGACCGTGGCCATTCTTCTGTCCTATTTCACCGCGCCCATCGTCAGCCCCTGCACCACGAAGCGCTGGCCGAAGATCATCAGGATCAGCGCGGGGATGGTGCTGAGGACCGAGGCGGCGGCCATGTTCCCGTTCTGCACCTCGAACTGCTCCGCGAAATTCGCGATGCCGACGGGCACGGTGGCGGTGGTGCGGCTGGTGAGGTTCAGGGCGATGGTGAATTCGTTCCACGAGAAGACGAAGGCGAGCACGCCGGCGGCGATCAGCCCGGGCACGGCGAGCGGCAGGATCACCCGCCGGAACGCCTGCGCCCGCCCGGCGCCGTCGACCCGCGCTGCTTCCTCGAGCTCGACGGGGATGTCGCGGAAGAAGGTCATCATCAGCCAGACCGTCATCGGCAGGTTGATCGCGACATGCGTGAGCACCAGCGCGGTCAGCGTGTTGTAGAGGCCGATCTGCTGGAACATGAGGTACCAGGGGCCGACCACGGTCAGGATCGGCACGGTGTTGAAGATCACCGTCCAGCCGAGGAAGGTGGCCGAGATCCATCTGGCCCATTTCATCCGCGACAGGCTGTAGGCCGCGAGCGTGCCGATGACGAGCACGAGGATCGTGCTGACCGTGGCGACGATCAGGCTGTTGCCGATGTTGCCGATGAAGTTCGACCGGCGGCCGAAGAGCACGTTCGCGTAGTTGAGCCAGGTCGGCTCGAACAGGAACCGGCCCTGCATGATCGCGATCTCGTATTTGAACGAGGTGGCCAGGATGAAGAGGAACGGCACGACGATGGCGAGGATGCCCGCCGCGAGGAAGGCGTAGCCGATGACGAGCTCGCGGCCCCGGAGCGGGATCATTTGCCAACCCTCCGCGCGAGGCCGCCGGCGGTGACGAGAAAGACGATCACCGCGAGGATGAGCACGATCGACAGGAGCGCGCCATAGCCGAGGTTATTCTCTTGGAAGAACACGTGGTAGAGCCTGAGGCTCACGACCTCGGTCGCGGTGCCCGGCCCGCCGGAGGTGAGCAGGAAGATCTGGTCGAACACCTTGAAGGCGAGGATCGCGCGGAAGACGAAGGCCACGGCGATCGCCGGCGCCATCAGGGGCAGGATGATCCGCCGCGTGATCTGCCAGCTCGTCGCGCCGTCGACGCGCGCGGCCTCGATCACCTCGCGCGGCAGGCCCTCGACCCCGGCGAAGAGGATGAGGAAGACGAGCGGCGTCCAGTGCCAGACGTCGACCAGCACCACCGACCAGAGCGCGAGCGCGGGCTCCGACAGCCAGCCGATCGGGCCGAGGCCGACGAGGCCGAGCGTCTGGTTCACGATGCCGAAGTCATAATTGTACATGAGCTTCCACATGCTGCCGATCGCGACCGGCGGCACGAGGATCGGCAGGATCATCAGCGTGCGCACCAGCCCCTTGCCGCGCGGCACGCCGGCGACCACCAGCGCGAGCAGGAAGCCGAGCACCATCTCGATCACCACCGAGACCGCGACGAAGAGCACCGTGGTCCAGAGGCTCGACAGGAAGAGCCTGTCGCCGAGCAGGCGGTTGAAGTTCCGCGCCGGGTCGAAGGTGAAGACCGCGCCCGCGCGGGTGAACTCGATCGTCGAGACCGCCATGCGCAGGAGGTTCAGCATCGGCCAGGCGGTCAGCAGCACCAGGACGACGACCGCCGGCAGCAACGCGCCCCAGCGGAACCAGAGATCCGCGGGGCGCTCCCGCCGGCGGGGCGGGAGCGTGGGTGTCGGCACGGTCATCCTTACTCGGCGAGGGCGGGGAGCGTGCCGGTCTGGCGCCCGCTCTGGGCGAAGATCGCCTCGATCTCGCGGGCCGCGGTGTTGAGCGCGGCGGCGGGCGAGAGCTCGCCGATCAGCGCCTGGTTGAGGCGCAGCGCCATCACCTGGTCGACGCTCGCGCCCTCGGCGAAGCCGAGCGCCTGGACGCCCGCGGCGAGATTGGTCGCGTACGCCTTCATCCAGGCGTATTCCGGCTCGGCCGACAGTTCCTCGATCACGTCCGAGCGGACGGGAATGCCACCCGCCTCGGCGTAGGCCATCTGCGCGTCGCGGGTCAGGAACCATTGCATGAAGGCCATCGCGGCCTGCGCCCGCTCGTCGGGGATGTTGCGCGGGATGGTGAAGTGCCAGTTGCCGATCGGCACGCCGCGGCCGGCCGGGCCCTCGGGCATCGGCGCGGCGGCGACGGTGTCGACCACGGCGGATTTCGTCGGATCGGTGTAGTTCGCCCAGGCGGCGACCACGGTCTCGACCATCGCGGCGCTGCCCGCGGCCATGAGCTGGATCACGTCGCCCTGCCCCATCGCGCCGACGTTGTCGGGCGCGCAGCTCCTCTGCACCGCGAGGAACTGCTGGAGCGCGGCCAGCGCCTCGGGGCTGTTGATCGTGACGGTGTAGTCGCCGGCCTCGGCGTCGGCGACGAATTTCGCGCCATAGCTGAGCATGAAGGGCATGTAGTCGTAGTTGATGCCCTGGCTGCGCTCGCCCCGGGTCGCGAAACCGTAGAGGTTCGGCCGGTCCTGCGCCGCCTGGCAGGCGGTCAGCAGCTCGTCGTAGGTCGCTGGCGGCGTCTCGATCACGTCGGAGCGGTAGACGAGCACATGGGTGTTGCAGTTCGGCGGCACCGCCATCAGCTTGCCGCCCTCGCGGGTACGGAAGTTCTTCTCCGGGTTCCAGAAGTAGCTGTCGCCGCAGGTGATGACCTCGGGCGGCAGCGCATAGCCCGCGACCACCTCGTCGAGCGGGCGCAGCACGTCCTGCTGGTAGAACTCGATGTTCCAGCTCTGGTCGAGGTTCAGGATGTCATAGGGGCTCTCGGCGGTCCGGACCGCGTTGCGCGCCTTCTCGAGCACGCCGGCGTAGGGGGTCGCGTCGATCGAGACCTCGTTGCCGGTCTGCTCGACATAGAGGTCGACCACGGCCTCGAAGCCGCCGTACCAGGGCGAGGAGTTGATCAGGATCGAGATCGGCTCCTGCTCGCCCACGTCGAGAAAGCTCGCGGCGGAGGCCGGCAGCGCGGCCCAGACCAGGGCGGTGCCGGCCAGCAAGGCCCGGCGGTTCAGAGTCAACATGGGCTCCCTCCTCTCCTTGTTTCGCCACGTCGCGCCCGTTCCCGGCGGATCCCCGGGTCGCCCCGGCGGCGTGTTTGAGGGGAGGCTAGCGGGCATCGACTGCGATGAAAAATGATATTAGATGGGGGTCAGCATAACTTGCGGGAATGATATGGACCGGAAGCTCTCGGCCTTCCTCGCGGTCGCCCGGGTCGGGAATCTCACCGTCGCGGCCGAGTCGATCGGCCTCACCCAGCCCGCGCTCACCAAGACCATCCGCCGCCTCGAGCAGGAGGTCGGCGCCGCGCTCTTCCTGCGCTCGCCGCGCGGCATGGCGCTGACCGAGATGGGCGAGCTCTTCTTCACCCATGCGCGGGCGATCGAGACGCACTGGGCGCAGGCCAAGGAGGAGGCGCATGCGCGGGCGGGCGGGATGCTGGCGGAATTCCGCGTCGCCGCCGGCGCGGCCTATCATCCCCGGATCGTGCCGCTCCTGGTGCGCCGGCTCGCGGCCGAATTCCCGGACACGAGCTTCGTGGTCGATTTCGACGTCGCGGGGCAGTCCCTGCCCCGGCTCCACGCCGGCGAGCTGCACCTGCTGCTCGGCGCCTTCGTGCAGGAGGTGCCGGAGGGCCTCGTCACCAAGAAGCTCATCGACGTGGAGGTCTCGGCGATCTGCGGCCGGGACGATCCGCTGGCGCGGATGCCGCGGGTCCGGCCCGAGGACCTGCGCGACCGGCGCTGGGTGATCTATCGCCGCGACGCCTATCTGCGCGAGCGGCTGATGGAATATTTCATCCGCAACCAGCTTCCCGCGCCGCGCGTGGTGATGGAGATCGACTCGCTCGCCGCGACGATGGAGCTCGTCACCGGGACGCCCTATCTGAGCGCGGCGCCGACCACGATCATCGGCGCGCCAGAGTCGCGCGGCCTCGCCCTGCCACGGCTCGAGGAGCCGCTCTGGACCTTTCCCTCCGGCGCCTGGATGCGCCGCTCGACGCTCGAATACCCGGTGCTGCGCCGCGCGCTCGCGATCCTGCGCGAGCTCACCGCCATCCCTTCGCGCGCGCGGCGCACCGCCGGCTGATCAGTCGCCGGGCTCCATCCCGAGCTTGGTGTCGCGGCTGTACTCGTCCTTCAGCATCCGCTTGTCGAGCCGGAGCTGGCGCGAGCCGCGCCGCTCGGCGGGCACGATCTCCGGCGCCGCGCCATCCTCGATCCGGGCGATCCAGGAGAGCAGCCGGGCGCGGAGATCGGCGGCCACCGGCTCGAAGGCCTCCATGCCGGCGAGGTTCACCATCTCCCAGGGATCGGCCTCGAGATCGTAGAGATAGGCCTCGCGATAGCTCTCGGCCGACGGCGCGTCGTGGTCGTATTCCGCCGTGACCCCGTATTTCCAGCGATGCGTGCGCAGCGCCCGCCCGGTCTCGGTCTCGCTGATCTGGAAGAAGACGTCATCGCGCCAGGGTGCCCGCGCGTCGCGCACCACCGGCAGGAGCGAGCTGCCCTCCATCTCGTCCGGCACTTCGAGCCCGGCCGCGTCGATCAGCGTCGGCGCGATGTCCGGGGTCGAGAACAGCGCCCGCACCTGGCCGCCGGCCATGAACCCCGGCCCGGTGATCATCGTCGGCACCCGCGCCGCGCTCTCGTGGCAGGATCGCTTGTACTCGGCGTTGCGCGTCTTGAAGTGGCAGGCGTGGTCCGAGGTGAACATGACGATCGTGTCGTCGAGCAGGTCGAGCGAGCGCAGCGCGTCCATCATCCGCCCGAAGGCCTCGTCGAGGCGTTTCACCATCCCGTAGTAGCCCGCGAGATGCCACGGGCTGGTGCCGCCGAGCGCCACGAGATCGGGCGGCGTCCAGAGCTTCGCGTCCATCGCCTCGGCATAGCCCTCGGGCGCGGGATAGTTGTCGGTGTGGTTCTGGTGATGCGGCTCGAGGAAGGAGATCATCAGGAGGAACGGCTCCTCCCTGTGCGCGTCGACGTAGCGGATCGCGGCGTCGGTCATCGCGTCGACGCGGTAGCCGGGCAGCTTCTTCTCCTCCCCCGCCGCGTCGAAGAGCACGCAGTCATAGGCGTCGGAGATGAATTCGAGATTGTTCGAGGCGAGCCAGTCCTGCCAGCCGCCGCGCGCCTCGGCCGGCACCGGCTCGACCCCGGCGAGATGCCATTTGCCGATATAGCCGGTGCGATAGCCGTTCCGCGCGAAGACCTTCGGCAGCGTCTCCATGTCGCGCGGCAGCGTGACCTCGTTGCGGAAGACGCCGGTCTGCGTCGCCCAGCGGCCGGTCATCAGCGAGGCGCGCGCCGGGCCGCAGAGCGGCTGGCAGGCGAAGGAGTTGTAGACATGCGTCCCCGCCCGCGCGAGCCGGTCGAAATTGGGCGTGAGCCCCATCGGATTGCCATGCGCGCCGGTCGTGTCGTGACGCTGCTGATCGGTGAAGAAGACGATGACATTGGGCTTGCGATCGGCCACGGGCGCGCTTCCTTGCTTCAGGCTTTTGCCCGGACCCTAGACCGGGCCGCCCATGAAGGAAAAATGACTAATGCGCCCGCCGGGATAACCCCGGGGAATGCCCGGCCCGCCTCAGGCCGTCGCCTCGGCCTCTTCCGCGACCGGAGGAATGAGGTCCCCGGCGATCTCGCGCAGGAGCGCCGCGAGGTCGCGCATCAGCGCGGGCGTCGCGGTGGTGCGGCGCCAGAAGAGCCCGATCCTTCGGCTGGGGCCCGCGCCCGCGAAGGGCAGGATCTCGATCTCGCTCCTTCCCGCCCCGCCGCAGGCGAGCGCGGGCAGGAGCGTCATGCCGACGCCCGCCACCACCATCTGCCGCAACGTCTCGAGGCTGGTGCCGCGAAAGCCCGCGTGCTCGGTCGCGCCGGCGCGCTGGCAGAGCGCCAGCGCCTGATCGCGCAGGCAGTGGCCCTCCTCGAGCAGCATCAGCTGCTGGTTCGAGAGCGCGTCCGGCGCCACCCGGTCGCGCGCCGCGAGCGGATGGCCGCGCGGCACGGCGAGATGGAACGGCTCGTCGAACAGCACCGCGCCGGTCAGATGCGCGTCGCTCACGGGCAGCGCGAGGAGCGCGGCGTCGAGCTCGCCCTTGACGAGCTTCCGGCGCAGCGCCTCGCTCTTCTCCTCGGTCAGCCGCAGCTCGACCTCGGGGAAGCGCGCGACGAAACGCGGCACCACGCTCGGCAGCAGATAGGGCCCGAGCGTCGGGAAGACCCCGAGCCGCAGCCGGGTGGCGCCGCGGCGGCCGGCGACCGCCTCCTCGCGCAGCTGGGCGATCTCGATCAGCACGCGGCGGGCCCGCGCCACCGCCGCCTCGCCCGCCGGGGTCAGCAGGACGTTGCGCGGCGCCCGCTCGACCAGCGTCGCGCCGAGCTCGGCCTCGAGCTTGCGCAACTGCGTCGAGAGCGTCGGCTGGCTGACGCCGCAGACCTCCGCCGCGCGGCGGAAGTTGCGGTGATCGGCCAGGGCGACCAGGTATTCGAGCTCGCGCAGGTTCATCGCGCCGGGGTCAGGCCGCCTTCTCCGCCGCGACCGGCAGCCGGATCAGGTGGTCGAAGGCGGCGAGCGACGCCTTGGCCCCCTCGCCCATCGCGATCACGATCTGCTTGTAGGGCGTCGTCGTGCAATCCCCCGCCGCGAAGACGCCGGCAAGCGAGGTCGCGCCATGGGCGTCCACCACGATCTCGCCGCGCGGGCTGAGGGTCAGCGTGTCGCGCAGCCATTCGGTGTTCGGCACCAGGCCGATCTGCACGAAGATCCCCTCGAGCGCGAGATCGGCGATCTCGCCGGTGACGCGATTCTCCCAGCGCAGGCCGGTGACGCGGCGGCCGTCGCCGAGCACCTCCGTCGTGCGCGCCGAGGTCAGCACCGCGACGTTGGGGAGGCTCGCGAGCTTGCGCCGCAGCACCTCGTCGGCGCGGAGCTTGCCGTCGAACTCGATCAGCGTGACATGCGCGACCAGCCCCGCGAGGTCGATCGCCGCCTCGACGCCGGAATTGCCGCCGCCGATCACCGCGACGCGCTTGCCCCTGAAGAGCGGTCCGTCGCAATGCGGGCAGAAGGCCACGCCCTTGTTGAGATAGGTCTCCTCGCCCGGGACGCCCATCCGCCGCCAGCGCGCGCCGGTCGAGAGGATGACCGTGGTCGCGGCGAGGCTCGCGCCCGAGGCGAGCGTGACGCGGAAGCCGTCGCCGTCGGCCTCCAGCGCGGTCGCGGCCTGCGCGCTCATGATGTCGACGTCGTATTCGCGCACATGCGCCTCGAGCGCGGCGGCGAGCTTCGGCCCTTCGGTATGCGGCACGGAGATGAGGTTCTCGATCGCCATCGTGTCGAGCACCTGGCCGCCGAGCCGCTCGGCGACGAGGCCGGCGCGGATGCCCTTGCGCGCGGCGTAGACCGCCGCCGCGGCGCCGGCCGGACCGCCGCCGACCACCAGCACGTCGAAGGGCGCCTTGTCGCGGATCGCCTCGGCGGCGCGGTTGGCGGCGCCGGCGTCGATCTTCGCGAGGATCTCCTCGGCGCCCATCCGGCCCGCGCCGAACATCTCGCCGTTGAGGAACACGGTCGGCACCGACATGACCTCGCGGTCCGCGACCTCGCCCTGGAAGAGCGCGCCGTCGATCGCGACATGCTCGATCCCCGGGTTCAGCACCGCCATCAGGTTCAGCGCCTGCACCACGTCGGGGCAGTTCTGGCAGGAGAGCGAGAAATAGGTCTCGAAGCGGAACGCGCCCTCGACCGCGCGGATCTGGTCCATCAGCGCCTGCTCGACCTTGGGCGGATAGCCCCCGACCTGCAGCAGCGCCAGGATGAGCGAGGTGAACTCATGGCCCATCGGCAGGCCGGCGAAGGTCAGGTGGATGTCCTCGCCGGGCGAGCCGAGCGCGAAGGAGGGAACCCGCGCCGCGTCCGCGCCGCGCGTGACCGAGACCTTGTCCGAGAGCGCCGCCAGATCGTCGAGCAGCGCCAGCATCTCGCGCGACTTCGGCTGGTCGTCGGCGAAGGCGGTGATCACCACCGGCCGCGTGAGCCTTTCGAGATAGGCCTTGACCTGCGCGCTCATCTTGGCGTCGAGCATGGGAGTTCCCTTCGGTTTCGGCGCGGGCCGCGCCCGCTCATCGGATCGTCCCCCGGGCGATCCCGGGGGACACGGGGGGTCGGGCTCAGATCTTGCCGACGAGCTCCAGCGAGGGGGCGAGCGTCTCCTCGCCTTCCTTCCAAGCCGCGGGGCAGACTTCGCCCGGATGCGCGCGGACATACTGCGCGGCCTTGATCTTGCGGATGAGGTCGGTCGCGTCGCGGCCGATGCCCTCGGCGGTGATCTCCATCGCCTGGATGATCCCGTCCGGGTCGACGATGAAGGTGGCGCGGTCGGCGAGACCCTCTTCCTCGCGCATCGCGTCGAAGTTGCGGGTGATGATCCCCACCGGGTCACCGATCATCGTGTAGTCGATCTTGCCGATCGTCTCCGACGAGTCGTGCCAGGCCTTGTGGGTGAAATGCGTGTCGGTCGAGACCGAGAACACCTCGACGCCCATCGCCTGGAGCTGCGCGTAGTGGTCGGCGACGTCGCCGAGCTCGGTCGGGCAGACGAAGGTGAAATCCGCCGGGTAGAAAAAGAACACCGCCCATTTGCCGAGCACGTCGGCGTCGGTCACGGTGATGAACTTGCCCTGACGGAAGGCCTGAGCCTTGAACGGGCGGATCTTGGTGTTGATCAGTGCCATGAGGGTATCCTGACTGGGGTGACCCGCATGGATTAGGGGCCCCGGCCGGAGGGTGTAAAATAGATTGATCTCCGCGCTTCGATAGACCTGGTCTATCGCGGCGCCCGAGCCGGGCCGGAATACCGTGTTCCAGCCGAAAAACCGGGCGGTTTCGACGTTTCGCCGCGCCGGCGCGGCCGGACCGACGCGAAGCGCAGGGCGGATATGCGGCCTCCGCATGGCTCGGAGACGCCCCGGCGCCCAAATCTTCGGCAGTTCCCGGAGCGGCGCCGCCCCTTGCCCGCGCGCCCCGGCTCCGGCACCTTCGGCGCGGAAACGAGAAGGAGCGCCGCCGCATGTCATCATCGCCGCTGGGAGCGCCGCCGGAGGCCGCGGGCGGCGAGGCGATGGCGGCGAACACGCGCCGCGCCTATGCCAACGACTGGGCGCGGTTCACCCGCTGGTGCCGCGCGCGGGGCGCGGAGGCCCTGCCGCCCGATCCCCGGCTCATCGGCCTCTATCTCGCCGACGGCGCCGCGCCGGGCGGGGCGAGGCTTTCGGTCACGAGCCTCGAACGCGCGCTCTCCGGCCTCGTCTGGAACTACCGCGCCCGGGGCCTGGTGCTCGACCGTGCCGACCCGCGTCTCGCCGCCGTGCTCGCCGGGATCCGGGGCGGGCAGGCCACCCCGCCCCGGCGCAAGGAGCCGCTCGCGGCCGAGGAGATCCTCGCGATGGCCGCGACCCTGCCGCGCGACCTGCGCGGGCTGCGCGATCGGGCGATCCTGCTCCTCGGCTTCGCCGGCGGCCTGCGGCGCTCGGAGCTGGTCGGGCTCGACCGGGCGCGGGGGCCCGACAGCCAGGGCTGGGTCGAGATCCTGCCCGAGGGCGCGCTCCTGACGCTGCGGGGCAAGCCCGGCTGGCGCGAGGTCGCGATCGGCCGCGGCGCCTCGGAGCGCTCCTGCCCGGTTCTCGCGCTCGAAAGCTGGCTGCGGTTCGGCCGGATCGAGGCGGGCGCGGTGTTCCGCCGCGTCTCGCGCGACGGCGCGCGCGCCCTGCCCGGCCGCCTGTCCGACCGGCATGTCGCGCGGCTGGTCAAGGCGACGGTCCGCGCCGCCGGCCTGCGCCCCGAGCTTTCCGAGGCCGAGCGCGACGCGCTCTACGCCGGGCATTCGCTGCGCATGGGCCTCGCGAGCCAGGCCGGCGCCGCGGAGGTCGAAGCCGACCGGTTCCGCGTCAACCGCACGCGGGCGGCCGGGCTCTGACGCGTCAGGCCGCTTCCCCGATCTTGCGGAACCGCCCGGGCGGCACGCCGACATGGCGGCTGAAGGCGGTGCTGAAGGTGCTGTCGGAGGCGTAGCCGACCCGCCGCGCCACCTCGTCGAGCGCGGCCCCGCCGTTCCGGAGCAGCTCCTTCGCGACCGCCATGCGCCAGGCGAGCGCGTATTCCATCGGCGGCAGGCCGACCACGCGCCGGAACCGGTCGAAGAAGGCCGAGCGCGACAGGCCCGCCTCGCGCGCCAGATCGGCGACCGTCCAGGGGCGCGCGACGTCGCCATGGATCCGACGCAGCGCGGTCGCGACCCGGGGATCGGCCAGCCCGCGCAGCAGCCCCGGGCGGTCCGCGCCCGCCGGCGCCGCCCGCAGCGCCTCGATCAGCAGGATCTCCACGAGGCGCGCGAGGATGAGCTCGCGGCCGATGTCGTCGCGCGCCGCCTCCTCGCCCAGCATGCGCACCAGCGCGGCCAGCCGCGGCGCGCCCCGGATGTGGATCATCCGCGGCAGGAGCGCCACGATGAGCGCGGCGTCGGGCGATCCGAAGGCGAAGGTCCCGCCGAGCTGCCGGACATCCGGCGGACCATCGGCGCGGCCGTGGCGGATCTCCCTTCCCGGCGGCGGCGCGGCGCGCGGGTCGATCCGGACCGGCGCCGCGGGCTCGAGGCCCGACATGGTGAAGGCGGGCGTCGCGGGCAGCAGCACGAAGTCGCCGGCCTCGAGCACGACCTCCGGCTCGCCGTCGACGGCGAGCCGGCAGCGTCCGTCGATGACGGCGCAGAAGCCCGGCTGGCCGAATTCGGCGTAGCGCACCGCCCAGCGGCCCGCGCCGGTGATCCCCTTCGAGAACACGGCGCGCGGCCGCAAGAGCTGGATCACCTGGGCGAGCGGATCGGGCATTTCAGGACTATCGAGAATGAAATTCGGACGTCTGATCGAAGATAGTCCTGATCCTCGCCGGCTATACCCTCCCCGTCAACAGCGAACACGGGAGATCCCCATGCGAACCGTCCTGATCACCGGCTGCTCCTCGGGCTACGGGCTCGAGACCGCCCGCCACTTCCACGCGAAGGGCTGGCACGTCATCGCCACCATGCGCCGGCCGCGCGCGGGCCTGCTGCCCGCCTCGGAGCGCATCCGCCTCCCGCCGCTCGACGTCACCGATCCCGCCAGCATCGCCGCGGCGGTCGCCGCCGCGGGGCCGATCGACGTCCTGGTGAACAACGCCGGGATCGGCGTGGTCGGCGCCTTCGAGGCGACGCCGATGGCGCAGGTGCGCGAGGTGTTCGAGACCAATACCTTCGGCGTGATGGCGATGTGCCAGGCGGTGATCCCGGGGATGCGCGCGCGCCGCTCCGGGGTCATCGTCAACGTGACCTCGAGCGTCACGCTGGCGCCAATGCCGCTCGCCGCCGCCTATACCGCGAGCAAGCAGGCGATCGAGGGCTTCACCGGCTCGCTCGCGCACGAGCTTCGCGTCTTCGGGATCGGCGCGAAGCTGGTCGAGCCCGGCTACGCGCCCACGACGCGGTTCGCGGCCAATACCGGCATTCCGGTCGCGGAGCTGATCCCGGAGGCCTACGCCGCCTTCGCGGCGCCGATCTTCGCGGGCTACGCCGACCCCGGGCTGGTCACGACCGAGGCGGACGTCGCCGAGGCGGTCTGGCGCGCCGCGACCGACGGGACCGGGCGGCCGCGCTATCCCGCCGGCGCCGACGCGCTCGCGCTCGCGCTCGCGGCGGGAAGGAAGGACCTCGGCGGCGGCGAGGCGCCGTCCAAGGGCTGAACGCCCCCGCCCGACGCCTCAGCCGAAGCGCGCGAAGGCGCGGCGGGCGAGCCGGTCGACCAGCGCGTGAAAGCCGACGGTGATCAGCGTGACGAGGGCGAGGCCAGCGAAGACGAGATCGACGCGCATCCGGCCGTTGGCATGGATCATCAGCGCGCCGAGACCCTCCGAACCGCCCACCCATTCGCCGATCACCGCGCCCACGGGGGCGTAGATCGCCGCGAGCCGGAGCCCGGTGCCGAGCGCGGGCAAGGCGGCGGGCACGCGCAGGTGGATCATCTCGCGCCAGCGCCCGGCGCCCATCACCCGGCCGAGGTCGAGGCTCGCGGGCGGCGTGCGGGTCAGCCCGTCGAAGAAGGCGGTGGTGACCGGGAAGAAGGTGATGAGCGCGGCCACGACGATCTTGGGCGCGGCGCCATAGCCGAGCCAGAGCGTCAGGATCGGCGCCAGCGCGAAGATCGGGATCGTCTGCGAGAAAAGGAGCGCCGGCCGCAGCGCCCGGGCGCAGGCGGACCAGGCGGCCATCAGGGTCGCGAGCCCGACTCCGATCGCGCCGCCGAGGCCGAAGCCCGCGAGGATCTCGCCAAGCGTGCGCAGGCTGGCCGCGCCGAGCTCGGCCCGGTGGGTCCAGAGCGCGAGCGCGACGAGCCGCGGCCCCGGCAGCAGGTAGGGCGGCAGGCCGGTCAGCCAGACCAGCGCCTGCCAGGCCGCGAGAAAGCCGGCGAAGACCGCGAGCGGTCCGGCGAGCGCCCGTCTCATGCCGCGCGCGCCATCAGGAGGTCGAGCAGCACGCCCTGGCAGGCGAGCACGCGCGGCTCGCCGGGTCGGCGCGGCGCGGGCGTGTCGGGTGGCGCGACCTCGGTGAGACCCTTCTCGGTCAGGAGCAGGATCCGGTCCGATAGGCGCGCCGCCTCGGCCGGATCATGCGTGACCATCAGCACCATCCGCCCGCGCAGGAGCTCGGCGGCGAGCTCCTGCATCTCGGCCCGGAGCCGCGCGTCGAGCGCCGAGAACGGCTCGTCGAGCAGCACGAGCGGCCGGTCCTCCATCAGCGTGCGCGCGAGCGCGACGCGCTGGCGCTGGCCGCCCGAGAGCGCGGCGGGGCGCTTTCCCGCGTGTTCGGCCAGCCCGGCGCGGGCGATGATCCGCGCCGCGCGCGCGGGGTCGGGCCGGACGCCGCGCAGCCGGGCGCCGAGCGTCACGTTGCCGGTGACGTCGAGCCAGGGCAGCAGGCCCGGATCCTGCGCCATCAGCGCGACCGGCCGGCGCCCCGTGACCCGGCCCTCGAGCACCGCCGCCGAGGGCAGGCCCGCGATCAGGCGCAGCACCGTCGACTTGCCGACGCCCGACGGCCCGAGCAGCGTGGTCCATTCGCCGGGGCGCAGCTCCAGCCGCAGCGGCGGGAACAGCGCGGCGCCGCCGATCCGGGCCGCGCCCTCGAGCACCAGCGGCCCCGCGCTCATTCCCGCCCGAGCCCCCAGAACGCGGCCTCGAGCCGGGTCGCGGTGGTGAAATGGCGCGACAGCGCCCGCCAGCGCGGCAGCTCCCGGGCCCCGGCCCCGAGCCGGTCCGCGACCGCCCGGTCGACCAGCGCGCCGGTCTCGCGGCAGATCTCCTGGTATTCCGCGCCGCCGTAGGTCTCGATCCAGTCGCGATAGGGCGTCGCCCCTCCCTCGGCCCGAAGCCGCGCCCCGATCTCGCCGTAGCCGAGCACGCAGGGCGTCAGCGCGGCGAGCAAATCGAGGAAATCGCCGGAGAAACCAGTTTCGAGCACGTAGCGGGTATAGGCGATGTTCTCCGGCGCCTCCTCGGTCGCGAGAAGCTCGGCCTCCGGGATGCCCGCCTCGGCGCAGACACGCACATGCAGGCTCATTTCGTGGTTCAGCAGCCCCTGCGCGGTCGCGCTGGCCGCGCGCATCTCGGCGAGGCCGCCGGCCTTCACCACGGCGAGCGACCAGGCGCGGGCGAAGTGGATGAGGAAGAGGTAGTCCTGGCGCAGATAGGCGAGGAAGGCGCCGCGCGGCAGGGTGCCGTCGGCGATCCCGGCGACGAAGGCGTGGCGGGTATAGGCGTCCCAGGGACCGGGGCAGTCGGCCTTCCAGGCGGCGAAGCTCGCGCCGTAGTCCGGGGCGGTCATTCCGCCGCCCCGGGGTCGAGCGCCAGCGCGGAAACCGGGAGCGTCTGGTCGATCAGCCCGGCCTCCCGGAGGAAGCCCTCGAACCGCGCGTAGCGGCCGTGGTCGAGCGCCGCCGGGCTGTGCGCGAAGCGGGGCAGCGTGTCGGCCCAGGCCTGGGTGTTGAGATCGTCGGAGAGGTCGGGCGCGGTGGCGGCGAAGGTCGCGAAGGCGTCCTCGGGATGGTTCAGCATGTATTCCGTCCCGCGCTCGATCGCGGCGAGGAAGCGGTTGATCTTGTCGCGGTCGAGGCTCCGCGAATTGGCGACGAAGATGAGTTCGTCATAGCTCGGCAGCCCGGCCTCCTCGGGGTAGAAGCAGCGGCCGTTCCCGCCCGCGAGGCGCATCTGCGTCAGCTCGAAATTGCGGAAGGCGCCGATCACCGCGTCGACCTGCCCGGTCATCAGCGCGGGCGTCAGCGACCAGTTGACGTTGACCATCTCGACGTCCCCGGCCGTCAGCCCGACCGAGCGCAGCATCGCGGCGAGCGTCGCGCCCTCGACGCCCGAGACGGAATAGCCGACCTTGCGGCCCTTGAGATCGGCGAGCGTTTTGACCGGCCCGTCGGCGTCGACCATCAGGCAGTTGAGCGGGGTCGCGACCAGCGTGCCGACCCGGACGAGCGGCAGCCCCTCGTGCACCTGAAGATGCAGCTGCGGCTGGTAGCTCACGGCGAGATCGGCCTTTCCCGCCGCGACGAGCTTCGGCGGCTCGCTCGGGTCGGCGGGGGCGATGACCTCGACCTCGAGCCCCTCGTCGCGGAAGAAGCCCTTCTCCCGCGCGACGATGATCGGCGCGTGGTCGGGGTTCACGAACCAGTCGAGCAGCAGGGTCATCTTGTCCTGCGCGGTGGCGGGCAAGCCGAGGGCGAGGCCCGCCACGAGGGCGGCGGCGAAACGGATCATGGGTGGTCTCCGGGTTCGGGTACGGGTTCGGGGGCGGGATCGGCGACGAGCACGATCTCGCCCGGGAAATGCGGGCGGAGCCGGTCGGCCGCGCGCCAGGCGCGCAGCCCCGAGCGGCAGGCGAGGACGGCGCGCTGGCCATCGGCCGGGCGCGGGCCGCCGGGGCCGAAGGCCTCGACCGTCAGGCGCGTCGCGCCGGGCGCGACGGGCACCGGCGCCTCCGAGGCGTCGCGCAGCTCGACGACGAAATCCCCGGGGCGGATCGCGGACCGGGCGATGAAGGCGTGCCCCGGGTCCGACGGCTCCGGCGCCGCGTCGAAGCGGAAGCCCGAGAAGCGGAAGGCGCGCGCGTCGAGCGTCACGAGCTGGCCGAGCGGCGACGGCGCCAGCTCGAGCAGGACTGCGAGCGCCATCTGCGCCTGCGCGGCGCCGAGCATGCCGACCACCGGGCCGAGCACCCCCGCCGTGGCGCAGGTGGCGCCGGTCTCGGGCAGGTCGGGGAAGACCGCGCGGAGCGAGGGCGCGCCGCCGCAGAACCCGCCGACATACCCCCCGAGCCCGAGCGCCGAGGCCGAGATCAGCGGCTTGCCCGCCGCGCGGCACTGGTCCGAGAGCGTGTAGCTCACCGCGAAGCCGTCGGCGCAGTCGAGCACGACGTCCGCCGCCACGACGTGATCGGCGGCGTTCGCCGGATCGAGCCAGGCGACGTGGGGATCGAGCCGGACCTCGGGATTGAGCGCATGGACGAAATCGCGGGCGGCCAGCGCCTTCGGCTGGCCGAGATGCGCCGCGTAGATCGGCTGGCGATGGAGGTTGCCGGTCTCGACCCGGTCGGGATCGACCAGGGTGATCCGCCCTACCCCGGCGCCGGCGAGATACTGGAGCGCCGGCACGCCGAGCCCGCCCGCGCCGACGACGAGCACATGCGCCGCGGCGAGCCGCGCCTGCCCCCGCGCGCCGACCTCGGGCAGGATCACCTGCCGCGCGTAGCGGGTCACGCCGCCGCCTCCAGCCAGTCGCGCACCCGCGCCTCGGGATCTGGGCTCAGGGTGATGTCGGTGACGGCGGAGGCGACGTCGGCCCCGGCCGCGAAAGCCTCCGCCGCGCGCGCGACGGTGAGCCCGCCGATCGCGACCAGCGGGATATCCCCGATCCGCGCCTTCCACTCGGTCAGGCGCCCGACACCCTGCCGGTGCCATTTCATCTTTTTCAGGATCGTCGGCCAGACCGGGCCGAGCGCCACGTAATCCGGCGCGAGCGCCAGCGCGCGGGCGAGCTCGGCCGTGTCATGGGTCGAGACGCCGAGGCGGAGGCCGGCGGCGCGGATCGCGCCGAGTTCGGCGGTGTCGAGGTCCTCCTGGCCGAGATGGACCCAGTCGCAGCCCTCCTCGATCGCGATCCGCCAGTGGTCGTTCACGACGAGGATCGCGCCCTGTTCGGCGCAGAGCGCCTTGGCGCGCCGCACCTCGGCGCGGACCGCCGTCGCGGGCCGGTCCTTCACGCGGAGCTGGACCATGCGGATCCCGAGCGGCAGCAGGCGCTCGAGCCAGTCGCAGCCGTCGAAGATCGGATAGAACCGGGGCAGGCTCATGCCAGGAACGCCTTTCCGATCACCGGCGTCGAGGGCGCGGCCATGTCGCGCGGCCGCATCGGATCGGCGAGGAAGGCCGCGCGGCCCGCCTCGACGGCGCGGGCCATCGCGCCCGCCATGGCGGCCGGATCGCCCGCCTCGGCCACGGCGGTGTTGAGGAGCACGGCGTCGAAGCCCATCTCCATCGCCTGGGCCGCGTGCGACGGCAGGCCGATCCCGGCGTCCACGACCAGCGTCGCCTCGGGGAACTGGGCGCGGAGCGCGCGCAGCCCGTAGGGATTGGCGAGGCCGAGCCCGGAGCCGATCGGCGCGCCCCAGGGCATCAGCACGGCGCAGCCGGCGTCCAGCAGCCGGCCGCAGACGGTCAGGTCCTCGGTGCAATAGGGAAACACCTCGAACCCGTCGGCGACCAGCACCCGCGCCGCCTCCACGAGCGCGAAGACATCGGGCTGCAGCGTGTCGTGATGGCCGATGACCTCGAGCTTGATCCAGGGCGTGCCGAAGAGCTCGCGCGCCATATGCGCGGTGGTCACCGCTTCCTTCACCGAATGGCAGCCGGCCGTGTTGGGCAGGACGCGGACGCCGAGCTCGCGGACCAGCGCCCAGAAATCCTGCCCCCCGCCCTGCTCGCGGCGCAGCGACACGGTGGCGATCCCGGCGCCCGAGGCGCGGAAGGCGCGGGCGAGGATCGCGGGCGAAGGATAGCGCGCGGTGCCGAGCATCAGCGCGCTCGGAACCTCGGTGCCATAGAAGACCGGCATCTCAGCCTCCCTGGGTCGGGGCGACGACCTCGATCCGGTCGCCCTCGGCGAGCCGGGTCGCCGCGCGGAGACCGGCGGGCACGAAATCGCCGTTGCGCGCGGTGGCGACCTTGGCGCCGAAGCCCTCGTTGGCCAGCAGTTCGGCCAGCGAGGCGGCGCGGGTGGCGACCGGGGCGCCGTTGAGCGTGATCATCATGCGGAAACCTCCTCATTGTGTTCGGGGGTCATCAGTTCGGGAATGGCGCCGGTTTCGAGATGCTCGGCCGCCATGCCGGCGAGCGCGGGCGACAGCAGGAAGCCGTGGCGGTAGAGGCCGTTGGCGAAGAGCGTCCCGCCCCGGCGGCTGAGGCGGGGCAAGTTGTCGGGAAAGGCCGGCCGCGCGTCGGCGCCGGTCTCGAGCACCTCGGCCTCGCCGAAAGCCGGATGCAGCGCATAGGCGGCGGACAGGAGCTCGAGCACCGAGCGGACCGTGACCGGCCCGCGCCGGTCGCTCTCGATCATCGTGGCGCCGAGCATGTAGACCCCGTCCCCGCGTGGCACGATGTAGATCGGGATGCGCGGATGCAGCAGCCGGACGGGGCGCGAGAGCGCGATCTCGGGGCAGCGCAGCACAAGCATCTCGCCCCGCACGCCGCGCAGGTCCGGAAGCGCGTCGCGGGCGGAGAGGCCGCGGCAGTCGATCACCACCCCCGGGGCTCGGGCGGGCGCCGCCGCGTGAAACGCCACGCCCCGCGCGGCGAGCCGGTCGCGCAGGGTGCCGAGCGCGGCGCGCGGATCGAGATGGGCTTCGTCGGGGAAGAACAGCGCGGCGCCGAACCGCCCGGCGAGATCGGGCTCGAGCGCGGCGATCTCGGCCCCGGTCAGCGCGCGGTGGCCCCGGCCGCGGCGGGCGAAGCGCGCGAGCTCGCCCCGGTCGCGGTCGAGCGCCAGGACGAGCGTGCCGGCGCGGGTGACGACCCCGGTCTCGCGGTCCCACCAGTCGATGGCGCCGAGGCCGAGCCGCTCGACCGGCTCCTCGGCCGATTCGCCCTCGCAATGGGGCGCCAGCATGCCGCCCGCCCACCACGAGCAGGCGTGGGGTCCCGGCGCGCCGGCGGGATCGATGACCTCGACGCGATGGCCGCGCGCGACGAGTTCGGTGGCGACGGCGAGGCCCATGACCCCGGCGCCGAGCACGCGCGCGGGACGCCCCCGCGCGGTGGGCAGTGGAAGCGGGATATCCGTCATGTCGCCCCCTTTGTCACCGGCTCGCGGAACAGGGGGCGGATCGGGGCTGTGTGAGGGCGGGAGTCCCGCCTGGCACCGACGCTGCTACCCGTTCCCTCCGCCGGTATGAACCGGATCAGGTTCGATGGGTTGGCCCTGGCCTCTCAGCCCCGGTCGCCCGGGGCACCCCAACGAGTACACGTCGCATGCTTAGTGCGCCCGGCGCCCCGGCGCAAGTCGCGGGATCGCGCCGGACCGCGTCGGCGGCGGTCGCCCTTAGTTGAGCCGCCCGCCCGCGTAGAAGGCGCGCGCGTCCTCGGCGACCGCGTGGCGCGAGGCCGGGTCGGTATAGAACATATGCCCGCCGCGATAGGTCCGGAGCAGGGCGCGGTCCTCGGTCAGCGCGGAGGGAAGCTGGTCGACCACGTACTGGCTGACGCGGTAAGGGGTCAGCGTGTCGCCGTAGCCGTGGAAGATCGCGAGCCGGAAGGACGGCAGGACGGAGAAGAGATCGGCGAGATCGTCGGAGGCGCTCGCGCCGGCGCGGCCGTCCGGCCAGTCCCATCGGCGGTTCACCTCGGTGTTGAGGAGCGTGTAGGTGATCGGCGTGGCGTAGCCGAGCTCGCGCGCCGCGTAGCTGACGAAGGCCGGGCCATAGGCGCGGGTGTAGCCGTCGAGCACCGGGTCCTCGTTGTAGTCCGGCGAGCGCGCCGGATAGGCGTCGGCGACCACCTCGGCGGCGTCGTAGGGGCTGACGACCCCGTCGGCGGAGTCCCGGCGGTACCGCTCGCCGACGAAGCCCCGCCCGCGCGCGACGAGATCGGAGGGGATGCCGGTCATCTCGGCGACGCGCGCGTAGAAGGCCTCCCCCGCCGCGCCGCGCGGCTCGGGGCCCGCGAGGCCGACGAGATAGTCGGTCATCGCGAAGCGTTCGGCGGCTTCGACCCCCGCCACGCTGAACCGGCCCTCGCGCTCCAGTTCGGCGGCGGCCAGCGACGGCAGCTGAAGCGCGGCGGCGAGCGGATCGGGGGCGGCGCCGGGCAGGAACCGCCCTTCGAGCATCGGCGAGACCATGACGATCCCGGAGACCAGCAGGCCCTGGCTGTCGCGCAGCGCCGTGGCGACCTTGGCGGCGCGGAAGCCGCCGTAGCTCTCGCCGAGCAGGTATTTGGGCGAGGACAGCCGGTCGGCGCGCTGCGTGAAGAGGGCGATCATCTTGGCGAGGCTCTCGGCGTCCTGGCGCACGCCATGGAAGGCGCGGTCGGCGTCGGAGCCCGCCGCCCGGCTCCAGCCGGTCCCGACCGGATCGATGAAGACGAGATCGGTGAAGGGAAGCCAGCTGTCGGGGTTGTCGCTGAGCGCCGGGGTCGCGCCATCGTCGCCCTTCGGGCCGAGCTCCACGATGCGGGGCCCGGCGAGGCCGAGATGCAGATAGGCGGAGGCGGCGCCGGGACCGCCGTTGAAGGCGAAGGTGATCGGGCGCTCCGGCCCGCCGTCCTCGCGGGTGTAGGCGGTGTAGAACATGCGCGCGCTGACCGCGCCGCTCTGGTTGCGAAGCTCGATCGTCCCGGCCGTGGCAACGTAGCGCAGCGGACCCTCGGGCGTTTCGAGCACGTGATGCGTCGTGCTGTCCGCGGGCAGCAGCGCCAGGATCCCCTCGGGCGCCGGGCTTTCCGCGACGGCCCCGGCGGGCGCCTCCGCTATTGCCCCCACCCCGCCCGCGAGCAGCAGGCAGACCGCGAGACCTGAAACAAGACTGGACCGCACGCGCCTCTCCCTCCGTTGCCGGCGTCACCTTACGGGAGCGGCCGGCCGGACCGGTTCAACTCCGCTTGAGGACCGCGGGGGAGCGGGCTTGCGATGCGATCCGCGCGCGCGATGGAACAAGCGCCCCTTTCGCAGGTTGCGTTCTCGAAGCATTTCAAACGGAGCCCCGAGTCATGGCCGATCCCCTGCGCGCGTATTTCATCAATCGATCGAAAGCCCGCACCGCGGGCAGCCGGCTGCGCGCGGTGCTGCCCGGCTGCGCGACGCATGTCGACATCGCCGGCGACGTCTACGCGCTGACGGTCACCGACGCGGATCTCGCGCGTCACGCGGAGGCGATCGCGCTCATCCGCGACGCCGGCGGCCGGATCGAGGACAGGCGCGCCGCGAAGGCGCCCCGCGTCCCTCAGCCGGCGCATTAGCGCGCGGCGGGCGGAGCGGGACGCGGTCGCCCGACTCCGCGACGATCGCGCGCGTTCGTTAGGCGGCCTTGAGCGACGCCTCGATCTCGGAGATGGGCGCGCCCGTCAGGTCCTTGTCGATCTCCGCGACCAGCCGCTCGGTCACCGCCTTGTGGAACTCGGGCCGCAGCACGCCGAGCGTGCGCGGATCGGCCACGACGACGAGCCGCGGGAACCGGTTCGCGAGCGCCCAGACCCTCAGCTGTTCGGCGAGATCCTTCGCGAAGCGCTCCTTCTCGAGCCGGTTCCAATCGGTCTCCTCGACCGCGCTCCGGCCCCGCCCGCCGGGATCGCCAAGCCGTCCCGGGCGGTCGGCCCCCTGCTCCCGCGTCGGCGGATTGTCCTGTTCCTCGTGGCGCATCACGCGCAGGTCGATCAGCTCCGCGTCGCCGATGTTGCGCAGCAGCAGGTATTTCTCGCCGTCCGCCACCAGCACCCAGGTTCCGGTCTCGATGTTCATGCGGTGTCCTTTCCCTTGGCTGTTCGGGAAGTGAACGCCGGGCCGGCGGGGCCGTTCCAGGATCGCGCCGATCAGGGCGGGGAGGAGGCGAACCGCGCGCACGGGTCTTCGATGCTTCCGCGGCGCGGCCGAGCCGGAAACCGGGACCCGGACGGCGGCCCGAGGGCCCCGCTCAGCCGCGCCGCGCGGCCTCGATCGTCGCGACGTCGATCTTGCGCATGTCCATCATCGCCGCGAAGGCGCGCTTCGCCTCGTCGCCGCCGGCCGCCATCGCCTCGGTCAGCACGCGGGGCGTGATCTGCCAGGAGACGCCCCATTTGTCCTTGCACCAGCCGCAGGCGCTCTCCGAGCCGCCGTTGCCGACGATGGCGTTCCAGTAGCGGTCGGTCTCCTGCTGGTCGTCGGTGGCGATCTGGAAGGAGAAGGCCTCGGTCTGCCGGAACATCGGACCGCCGTTCAGCCCGAGGCAGGGCACCCCCGCGACGGTGAACTCGACGGTGAGCACGTCCCCGGCCTGGCCCGAGGGATAGTCGCCCGGCGCGCGATGGACCGCCCGCACCGCGCTGTCGGGAAAGGTCTCGGCGTAGAAGCGGGCGGCCGCCTCCGCGTCCTTGTCATACCAGATGCAGATCGTGTTCTTGGCAATCGTCATCGCGTTTCCTCCCGCTCCCATCATCGGGCGCGCCTCCGACGCCCCGCGTCCGACGCATCCCGTGATGCGAGAATGCGCGCGCGGCCGCGCCGTTCCCGCGGCGCTGGCTCAGGGCTCGGCGTCGAGCCCCTCGAAGATGCCGGGTTCGAGCTCTTCCCAGAACCCCACGATCGCGCCGGCGTTCAGCGCCGAGTTCCAGCCATGCTCCCGGAAATGCTCGGCGTCGAGCGCGTCGCGCAGCGAGGCGGCGAAGAGCTTGCGGTCGGCGTCGCGCTGGGTAGGGGTGCGCGCGGCGGCGGCCTCCCGCACACGGCGGAGCCGCGCCGCGCGGAGGCGCCGGTCCCGCTCCCCGACGGGGTCCTCGGGCGTGATGACTTCGACGCGGGGCCCGGCGGCCGGCGTCTCGGCCACCGCCTCCGCCGGGCGGGCGGTGGCGTAATCGTCGCGGATGGCGGCGGAGAGATAGCGCAGGCGGCTCGTCACACCCCCCTGCCCTTCCACATAGGCGAGCTTCTCCGCGACATAGTCCTCGCCATGTTCGGCGATCCATTGGCGCGCCAGCCGGTCCCCGACTCCGAGACCGACCAGCCGGGCATAGACCGCTCCCTCGCGCACCGCCTCGCCGCCGTCGATCTCGAACATCGCGAGCTGCGGGTTCTCCCGGATCCGGAACCGGATTTCCTCGACCGCCCTGCCCCGCCGCCTGAGGTCGGGCGTGACGATGATGTTCGAGCTGCGGTTGATCTCGGCGACGGCGGGCTTGATGATCTTGGCGTTCAGGTGCTTGAAGGTCTCGTAGTAGCTCGACCCGTCGACGCCCATCAGCCGGCGGAACAGTCCGAGCTCCCACCAGCCGGTCGATCCGGTGCGCACGAAGCGGTAGCAGTTCTCGTAGAGCGCCAGCGCATGGCCGGAGGTGAACCGCCGCTGGATGTTGAGATTGATGAGCGCGAAGACCTTCGGGTCGTGCAGCTTTTCGGCGAGCGCCGGCGAATAGGCGTATTCGCAGACGCCCTCCTTCAGCTTGGCATAGGACAGGAGCGCCGAGACGCCCCATTCCTGCCGGCCGCGCTCGTCGAGCATGTCCCATTCGGCGACCGTCTCGGCGAGGCTGCGCAGCGCGCCCTTCAGCGTCTCCATGTCGTTCGAGTTGTAGCCGATCATCAGGCAGAGCGTGCGGGCGTCGATCCGGTGCGACGGCTTCGACAGGAGATCGTCGTAGGCGTTGAGCAGGAGCACGTTCGAGAGCTTGCGCTGGAGCAGCGTGAGCTTGCCCGAGACGTGGATCGCCGCCACGTTCTTCTTGACCGCGCTGCGCCGCAGCGGCCCGATCAGCCTCTCCCGCGGAATGTCGCCCGAAGTGTCCATGTGACGCGCCTGTTTTCCGGAAGCCTGCCAGATCAGGCACCTCGCCGCAAGCACCCGGCGGGTACCTTGGGCCGGGCACCTTCGGCGCGAACCCCGCCATAGGAGCCTCGCGCGGCTTCTTCGGGGCTGGCCAGACCCGCCGGTGGCGTCCCGTAAGCGGGTGCCTTTCGGCGATCCAGCGGACGGGCCTGTCCCGAGAACGGGTACCTTTCGCGCGATTGGCGGCGCCGCGGGACCGAGATCCGGCGTTTCCGGGGCTGATTCCCGCGCTTGCGGGGCTCTGGCGGGGCTTCCCGAGAATCGGTACCCGTCTCCTGTTCGCGGGTACGTTGGCTCCCGGACGCGGATACCACCGATCCCGTGGACGGGTACCACTCATCCCGTGGACGGATACCGATTGACCCGTAAGCTACGGAAATACCTACATATTCCTGCCTTAAATCCTTCAAAAACCCTTAAAGACTCCTGAACTTGTCGCGGGCTGGCTTCGGCCGGGGAAGGAGCGATCCGGGTGGTTTCGCTGCGAAACCACCCGGACACGGACAGGCATGGGTCAGAGTGATTCCCAATGCGTCACGACTGTGCGATAGATTTCGGACCGACACAGGCAAGTCGCAACACAACAATGAAAAGGTCGAGCATGACACGCCGCCCCGATCCAGCGCCGCCGCCCCCGCCCTATTTCAACCTCGATCCCGAACGCGCCGCCGCCCGGCTCGGCGACGCCGTCGACACCACCCGATTCGCGAAGGCCGCCGCCTTCGCGGCGCGCGGGCGTCAGGATCTCGCGAAGAAGGGCTATGCCCCGGACGGGAAGAAGCGGCTGCGCAAGTTCTCGACCTGGGAGGTCTGCCGCTACCTGCTCCCCGTCGCGCCGGCGCATTTCCGGCGCGTGCTGCGGCAGAACCCGGACCTGCCGCAGGGCGAGGGCATGGGCGGGACGAAATGGTTCACGCTCGAGGAGGTGCTGGCGCTGCGCGAGCATCTCGCCGACGAGGGCGTCGCCGCTAAACAGTACCGGCCCTACCGGCCCAAGGGACTGCCGGCGAAGATCACCGCCGTCGCGAATTTCAAGGGCGGTGTCGGCAAGACCTCGACGGCGGCGCATCTCGCGATGGCGGCCGCGCTCGACGGCTACCGGGTGCTGGTGATCGATCTCGACAGCCAGGGATCGATGACCTCGATCCTCGGCGGCGAGGTGCCCGACGAGTGGAAGACGGTCTTCCCGCTGATCGCCAAGGACTACGTGCGCTATCTCGACGACGAGAACCGGGTCCGCGCCGCGCGGGGTCAGGCCCCCCTGCCCCTCGACGAGACGCTGTCCGAGGCGCGCACCCGCACGGCGCGCGACGTGATCCAGTCCACGCACTGGCCCAACATCGACCTCATCGGGGCGCAGCTCAATCTCTACTGGGCGGAATTCCAGATCCCGGTCTGGCGGATGCAGGCGCGGGGCTGGCCGCTCTGGGACGGGCTTTCGAACTTCCTCAACGACGAGGGCCTGCTCGACATCTACGACGTGGTGATCCTCGATACCCCGCCGGCGCTCGGCTATCTCACGATCAACGCGCTCGCCGCCGCCGACATCCTGCTGGTGCCGCTCGGCGCCTCCTTCCTCGAATTCGACTCGACCGGCCGGTTCTTCGACATGCTCTACTCGACCTTCGCCTCGATCGAATCCGGCGAGAATACCGCGCGGCGCGCGGCCGGGCTTGAGGAGGTCCGGTTCGAATGGGACGTGGTCCGGACCATCCTGACCCGGTTCGACGCCAACCAGCAGAGCGACCTCGCCAACGTCATCCAGGCCTATTTCGGCGACCTGATGACCGGGCACCGGCAGGAGTTCACCGCGCTGGTCGGGCAGGCCGGCGAGCAAGTGAACGGGATCTACGAGGCGGATCCGCGCGACTTCAACCGCGAGACCTACGCGCGCGGGCGCGAGGCCTTCGATCGCACCTACGCGGAGTTCAAGGAGCTGCTGATCGGCTGCTGGTGGCGCGATCAACGCATGTTGAAGGCGGAGAAGGAGGGCCGGAATGGCACGCAGAAAGCGGGTTGAGGGGCCGAGCGCCGAGGAGCTGCTGGCGCTCGAGGCCGGTTTCGCGACGAAACCAGGCCCCAATCCCTTCGCGATGCCGCCGATCGCGCAGGTCGCCGCCGAGGCCGCCGCCGCCGCAGACCCGCTGCCGGCGCCCGCGCGGATCGAGGCCGCGCGCGACCGCACCGACGCCGAGCTCTTGCGCGCGGCCCGCGACGAAGGCCGGCTGATCGCCGAGATCCGGGTGTCGGAGATCGTCGCCGACGAGCTGACGCGCGACCGGATGACCCTGGACCGCGAAGCGCTGGACGAGCTGAAGATCTCGATCCGGACCAACGGGCTGCGCCTGCCGGTCGAGGTTTTCCCGTTGGAGGCGCCGGAGGCGGAAGGGCGCTACGGCCTCATCTCGGGGCTGCGCCGCGTGACGGCGATCCGGGAGCTCTACGGGCCGGAAGCGACCATCGCGGCGCTGGTCCGGACGCCGCGGGACGGCGCCGAGGCGACCGCCGCGATGGTGGAGGAGAACGAGATCCGCGCCGACCTCAGCCACTACGAGCGCGGCCGGATCGCGGCGCTGTCGGTGGGGCAGGGGCGTTTCGCCGATCTCGACGAGGCGGTGGCCCGGCTCTTCGCCTCGGCCTCGAAGGCGAAGCGTTCGAAGGTCCGCTCCTTCGCTCTGGTGCACGAGGAGCTCGGCGACATGCTGTCCTTCCCGCAGGCGCTGACCGAGAAGGCGGGGCTGCGGCTCGCCAACGCGCTGCGGCAGGGGTTCGAGGGGCCGCTGCGCGACGCGCTGCACGCGGGGCAGGGGGTCGACGCGGCGAGCGAATGGGCGGCGATGCTGCCGGTCATCGAGTCGGCGGAGTCCGGCGCGCGTCCCAGCGCGCGGGGTGGGCGGCCGCGCAAGGCGGCGGCGCGTCCGGCGGTGGTGCCGGGGCCGGTCCATCATCTCGCCGACGGGGTGGAGATGCGGCTCGAGCGCGACGGCGCCGACCATCTGATCCGCCTGCGGGGCGCGGGCCTGGAGCCGGAGCTGGTCGAAGGGGTGATGCTGGAGCTGCGCCGCCTGCTCGGGCCGGCGGAGTAAGGTTTCGCGGCGAAACTCCAGGGCCGGCTCCACCCGCGGACAGCGAGGTCGTGGGCCGTCGGAGCGCGTCCTTCGGCACATTACCGGACACTTCGGCATCGGCTTCGCTGCGGCGTTTCATCCGACAATTTCCCGCGTAAACCGCCGCACGGACAGCGGCGCGCCGCGATCGGAAGCGGCGCCCGCCGCCGCGCGCGTCGCCTCAAGGCACGGGAAGGAAGCGATCCTCCCGCCCAGGGAAGGGCGAGCGCCGCTCCGCGCGGAGGATCGCACTCGCCCAGGTTTACGCACTCCGATCAGGCTCCTCCGTGTGGCGAGCCGTATCCAATCGGCGGCAATCCGCCGCGAGCGCCAATTCCTCAAATAGAAGACGTGCTTCTCAGACATTCATGAAGCATAGTCGCCGCGGACGGGACCACCCCGGTCCGGCCCAGCCTTCGCTCGGCGACGGCGCTCATTTGGCCCTGAATCTTGCCAATGAGTTGAAAATCAACGTGTTTTTTCTGATTCCTCGCGGGATCGGAGATGCGCTTCAAAGGAGCTGACTTCGGTGACGAAGCACGGCGCGAAAATAACGTGTGCCCGCTTGGGTCAAGTTGGACTCAGACGATTCGGCTGATTCGCAGCAATGACGTTCATAGTTTGTATGTAGATTTGGAACTTTGCTTCCAGATTCGTGGAATACAGTCTAAGTAGTAAGGAGACTAGTGTGGCAACAAGGCAGATATCCGGCCAGCTCGGCATCGCGTCGTGGGACCTCTACGGAAAATCGGACGCGGCGCTCGACACCACCCTCGCGGATTACGCGTCGCTGGGGGCCGACTGGCTCCGGATCGACGTGCGCTGGGACTATGCGCAGGCCTCGCGGAACGGCGGCTATACCTGGCGCGACGTCGACCGGGTGGTCACGGCGGCGCGGGAACACGGCATCGAGGTGATCGGCGTCCTCAACGACGCGCCGTCCTGGGCCGACGCGTCGATGGCGAGCGCGAGCAGCCGCGAGGCCTTCGCGCAGTTCGCCTCCGCCGCCGCGAGCCATTTCGGCGACCAGATCGACTACTGGGAGATCTACAACGAGCCCAACATGCGCGGCATCACGCCCGCGAACTACACCGCGATGCTGAAGGGCGCCTTCGGGGCGATCAACGCGGTCGATTCCGGCGACGAGGTGATCACCGGGGGCCTGGCGGCGGTGCCGAGCACCGGCAACGGGCTCTATGGCGCGGTCGACTACCTCAAGGCGATCTACGCGAACGGCGGCGAGGGCTCCTTCGACGCGGTCGGCTATCACCCCTACACCTATCCCTACATGCCCTCGGCCAATGACGACTGGAACGGCTGGCAGATCATGGAGGACGGGATCCGGGGCGCGATGGTCGCGAACGGCGACGCGGATCTGCAGATCTGGATGACCGAGCTCGGCGCGCCGACCTCGGGCTACAACGCGCTCTCCCAGAGCGACCAGGCCGAGATCATCTCGCAGGCGACGGAACTCGCCTCGGGCTACGCCTGGGCCGGGCCGATCCTGTGGTACACCTACCAGGACGTCGGCGGCAGCGCGGGGAACGCCGAGAACTGGTTCGGCCTCGTCGGTCCGAACGGCGAGCGCAAGGAGGCCTACCACACCTTCAAGGCGATCGCGACGACGCAGGAGGAGGGCTCGACCGGCGGGGCGACGACGCCGCCCTCCGCCGAGACGCCGGCCGGGGTGACGATCTCCGGCACGAGCATTACCGGCGACGACCAGGCCAACCGCCTGACCGGCGACGGCGCCGACAACGTCATCCGGGGCAACGGCGGCGCCGACACGATCACCGGGGGCGGGGGCAACGACACGCTGTACGGCGGCGCCGGGTCGGATCGCTTCGTCTTCGGCGACGCGCAGAAGATCGGCTGGGACACGATCAAGGACTTCGCCGCCGGCGACAAGATCGACGTGAGCCAGATGGACGCCGATTCGACGGTCGCGGGCAATCAGGCGTTCAAGTTCGTCGGCGGCACCTGGCTCGCCGACCCGGGCGACCTCGGCTTCTACCAGGACACCGCGCGGGGCTGCACCTGGATCCAGGGCGATCTCGACGGCGACAAGCTTTATGACTTCAGCATCCGGGTCGACGGGCTGAAGACCTTCCACGCGAGCGACTTCATCCTCTGACGCCAGCGAAAGCCGGGCTATCCGCCACGCGAGTGGACGATCCGGACAGAAAGGGCGCGGTGCCGAAAGGCACCGCGCCCTTTCTGTATTTTCTGATCGCAATGCGATAGAATTTATGGTATGTTAAAGTATGTGAACAAGTATGCTTAACTTTTAGTTAGGCAATACATTAACTATATGTACTGATTTGACGATCAAGCCTCCTGTGCGTGGTAAATAGAGGATGAGTACAGGATGGCAACACAACTCGCTGGCCAGCTGGGGATCAGCACTCCGATCGGGGATCTCCTCGGAAGCTCCGACGCGGAAATGGAGGCCGAATTCGCCGACTACGCGGCGCTCGGCGTCAAATGGCTCAGGACGGATTTTCTCTGGGACTGGGTGAAGCCGACCGCGCGAAGCGCCTATGACTGGACCGTCTACGACAAAGTCGTCACGATGGCGGAGAAATACGGGATCGAGGTGCTCGCGCTCGTCAATGGCGAGACGAGCTGGGCCTCGAAGACCCTGAGCAACGCCTACGCGCAGGAGGCCTTCGGGGACTTCGCCGCCGCGGCGGCGGCGCATTTCGGCGACCGGATCGACTACTGGGAGATCTTCAACGAGCCGAACCTGCGCGGCATCACCGCGGCGAACTACACCGCCGCGCTGAAGGAAGCCCATGACGGCATCAAGGCGGTCGACGCCGACGACGTCGTCATCACCGCGGGGCTCGCGGCGGTGCCGAGCACGGCGAACGGCCTCTATGGCGCGGTCGACTACCTCAGGGGCATCTACGCCAGCGGCGGCGGCGGGTATTTCGACGCGGTCGGCTACCACCCCTATACCTATCCCTACATGCCCTCGGCCTCGGACAGCTGGAACGGCTGGCAGATCATGGAGGACGGGATCCGCGCGACGATGACCGCGAACGGCGACGCCGGGCTCGGGGTCTGGATCACCGAGATCGGCGCGCCGACCGCCGGCTCCGCGAACGCGGTCAGCCAGAGCACGCAGGCCACCATCCTGTCGCAGGCGGTCGGCCTCGCGGAAAGCTACGACTGGGCCGGGCCGCTGCTCTGGTATTCCTACAAGGACCGGGGCGGCGCCAGCACCGATCCGGAGAACTGGTTCGGCCTGATCGGTCCGGACGGCACCCGCAAGCTCGCCTATGCGACCTTCCAGGCGCTGGCGCGGGAGCAGGGGACCGAGGGGGAGGCGCCGGTCGTCACGCCCACTCCAACGCCAGCGCCCACGCCCACGCCCACGCCCACGCAGACCCCGACCTTCTCCGGGTATCGCTACGACGGCACGTCCGCCTCGGAGACGATCATCGGCAACGACCAGGCCAACTACATCCAGGGCGGCCGGGGGGACGACATCCTGCTCGGCGGCAAGGGCGACGACGTGCTGATCGGGCAGTGGGGCAACGACATCCTGACCGGCGGCGCGGGCAAGGACCGTTTCGTCTACAAGGATCCGGCCGGGATGGGGTGGGACACCATCACCGATTTCGAGAAGGGCGACCGGATCGACCTCACCGGCATCGACGCGAATTCCCGGGTCGCGGGGGATCAGGCGTTCAAGTTCATCGGGAGCGCGTGGCTGGCGAAATCCGCCGATCTCGGCTTCTACCAGGATGCCGCGCGAGGCTGCACCTGGGTCCAGGGCGATCTCAACGGCGACAAGCTCTACGACTTCAGCATCCGGGTCGAAGGCCTGCTGACCTTCGACGCGAGCGACTTCCTGCTGTGACCGGTCCCGGTCCCGGGCCCGCTCAGCGCCCGATCCCGGCGGCGCGCAGCGCGCGCGCCACCCGGGTCTCCTGCTGCAGCCCGCCGACCGTCGCGAGCAGGCCCCGGACCGCCCGGCGCAGCCGGTGGCGTCCCGCGCGCGGCGCGGGCGCGGCGGCGCCGGGGACCGCCACCCATCTGACCGGCCCGGGCGCCGGGGCGGAGAAGGCGGCGAGCGCGTCGAGCCAGCGATCGATCAGGAGCCGCGCATAGGTCTGGAGCGCGGGCGGCAGGGTCGCGGGATCGTCGAGCAGCGGGTTGGTGTTGATCTCGAAGATCCGGGCCCGGCCGTCGACCATCGCGTAATCGGCGCGGCCATAGTCGATCCCGGCCGCGGCGAAGGCGCGGCCAAGCTCCTCGGCATGCGGATTGCCCGCGAGGAAGGCGCGCTCGCGGTCGGGCTCGGAGACCGTGTCGGGATCCTCGAGCAGCCCCTTGCAGACCCAGTTCCGGCTCACGTCCCGCGCGGAGGGGAAGAGGCGCGCGCCAAGGCGGAAGTAGGAAAGCTTCTCGTGCAGCCCGTCCGCGTTGCGCGCGTCGATGTATTCCGTCACCGCCAGCGTCTCGGCGGGCGCGCCGGCGGCGCCGGCGATCGCGATCGCCGCGCGCAGCGCCGCCGCGTCGGCGATCAGGGCCGACATCGGCCCGTCGTGGTCGTCGAGCCTGCGCACGAAGACCGGGAAGCGCGGGCCCGCGCCCTGGTCCGCGAGCGCGAGCGCCTCGCGCGCCGTCAGTACGCGGAAATCGTTGATGCCGCTGTCGTGCAGGCGCCGCATCACGCCGATCCGGGTCAGCGCCGGCGTCGGGCGGTTCAGCGCCCGCACCTCGGGCAGGACCCGCCCGAGCGCCGCGAAGCGCGCCGCGGCCGCGCCGAGCTCGGGAAGCGGCAGCCGCTCGAGATCGACGAAGACATAGTCGGCGACCGGCAGCCGCGGCCAGGACAGGAAATCCGCGTGGGAGAGGAAGAGCACGCCGCCATGGAAAGGATGCGCGCGGGTCTCGAGTATGTCGCGGAAGGTATACTGGTGGTCGTCGGTGGCGATGAAGGCGAGCATCATCCGGGCTCCCGTTTCGCAAGCAGGCTGTGGCGCAGGCCGTCGAGGCAGGCGGGGCAGGCGAGGAGCAGGAGCGGCGGGTAGAGCAGCAGCCCCGCCCCGATGAGGGTGGCGAGCTCCACGGGCGGCGGGCCGAGCGGTCCGAGGCGCAGCCGGACGAGGTCGAGGCTGATCGCCATCAGCGCGGCGGCCGCCGAGATCCGCCCGACCTGGGCGAGCGGGGCGCCGGCGCCCCGGCCGAGGATGCGGATCAGCAGCGCGACCGCGAGCAGGGCGGCGGCGATATCCCCGGCGAGCAGCGCGAGGCCGACGCCGCCGAGCGCGTTCCCGCGCGCGAGCCAGAGCCCGCCGAGCACGACGACGAGATGCAGGACGCTGCCCGCGAGGCTGTATTCCGGGCGGCCGAGGGCGGAATAGGCGGAATAGAGGAAGCCGAAGGGTACCGAGACCGCGGCGGCGAGGCAGAGCGCCCGGGCGAGCGGGATCGCCGCCTCCCAGCCCGGCCCGAGCAGCAGCGGCAGGAGCGCCGGCACGCAGACGGCGAGGCCGAGGAAGGCCGGGATCGCCAGCGTCGCCACCGTGGAGACGATGCCCGAAGCGGCGAGGGCGAGCCGGACGGGGGCCTCCTGCATGCGGTAGAGCATCGCGAAGGCGAGGTTGTGGCCGACGCCGCTCACGAGTTGCCGCGCCGGCTCGACCAGCCGCAGCGCGACGTTGAGCTGGCCGAGCGTCGCGGTGCCGAAGACCGCGTTGACCGCGTAGGCGACCGCCGCCGGGGTCGCGGCCTCGACCGAGACGGTGCTGAGATGCAGCGAGGAGAACCTCAGCAGGTCGCGAAACCGCGGCGCGTTCCAGGCCGGGCGCACCAGGGCCGAGCGCCGTCGTGGCGCCGCCGCGATCGCGAGGACCGGGAGAAGGGCCACAGGCGCCATGCGTTGCAGGATCAGCGCGAAGACGCCGAGGCCGAGGCTGGCCGCGAGGATCGTGAGGCCGCTCGCGACGAGCACGCTCGCCGACTGGCAGGCCGAGAGAGCCACGAACCGGCGATGACGCCGCGCGAGGGCGCGGGCGATGGCTCCGGGACCCTCGCCGATCAGGAACAGCGTGGCGACCGGGAGCCAGAAGCCGATGTCGGGCAGGCCGCTCAGCCGGGCGAGCGCGAGGCCGACGAGCGGCGCGAGGAGAAGCACCGCGGCGGTCAGGCCGAGCGCCGCGCAGAGCGCCGCCCGGGCGTGGTCGAGCCGCAGGTGATGCAGCTGCGCGAGGGCCTCCTCGATCGGCTGGCCGACGAAGGTGCCGAAGACCGCGACGATGCTCAGCACCATCAGCGCCACGCCGAAATCCTCGGGCGCGAGCAGCCGGGCGACGACGATCGTGGTCGCGGTCTGCGCCGCGAAGCGGATCGCGGTGTCCGCCGCCGAGGCGCCGAGCCAGAGCCGCCGGGACATCTCAGCGCGCCCCCGCCCCGGCCGCGTCCGCCTCGGCCGGCAGGGCGCGACGCGCCTCGGCGTCGAGATCGCGCAGCCAGGCCAGGGCGGGCGGGTCGCCGGGCGCCGCCCCGGGGCGCGGCCGGAGCCGCCGGAAGCGCGCGCGGGCGCGGGCGTAGGCATCGTGGCCGAGCACGGCCTCGGCCGCGATCCGGGCCGAGACGCCGGGCGCCACCGGCGGCAGGTTGCCGCGCAGGACCGCGCCGAGCGCCTCCAGCCGCCGTTCCGCCGCGACCAGGCGCCAGGCGCGGTCGCGCAGGTAATAGCCGCTCCGCGCGGCGGCCGGCCAGTCGCCCGACACCTCCCTGAACCAGGCGAGGGACTGGTCGACCAGGGCCACGTCATGCGACAGCCGGGCGTCGTCGTGGGATTCGTCCTTGATGATCCCCGGGACCGGATCGAGCGCGAAGCGAATGCCGGACGCGTGCAGGCGCAGCGCGAAATCGCTGTCCTGGTTCACCCGCAGCGCCTCGCGGAAGGGATGCGCGCGCGCGACCTCGCGCGGCAGGGTCAGCATGCTGGTCTGCAGCCGGCCGCCATCGCGATAGATGAAATCGGCCGGCGACATGCCGTCGGGCCAGGCCGGCTGCGCGAAATCCGTCACCTCGCCCCACTGGTAGAGCATGACGCCCGACACCTGCGCCCGTCCGGCCCGCGCGCGCGTCACCTCGCGGAGCCGGTCGTAGTGGCCGGGCAGCCAGGCATCGTCGGAATCGAGGAAGCTGACATGCGCGCCGGTCGCCTCGCGCACCGCGACGTTGCGGGCGTGCGAGCCGCCGCGCCGGCGGGGCAGGCGGAGGATGCGCGCGCCCCGCGCGCGCAGATACGCGTAGGTCCGCGACAGGTCGACCTCCGAGCCATCGTCCACGACGATCACCTCGGCGTCGGCGTCCGTCTGGCGCGAAACCGAGCAGAAGGCACGCGCCAGGGCAATTGATCGATTGTAATTTGGAATCAAGATCGAAATAAGTGGCACGATTACCTATATAATCGTATTACGATAGAGGTGTTTGAGCTTGCTATCATCTGTTGATATCTCCCAAAAACCATCTATACAAGATATCGATCACGCATTCTTTTCGTAAACCGCTTCGGGTCATTATTCTCCGATCCCATGGGTGAAAAAATTCGCAGCGATCCAGAGAGCTTGGCCGCGGATCTGAAGGTTCTGGCAGCGCCGGCCGGAGGAACCGTCCGCGGTCGCGCCGAGCCCGACCAGCCGCGCCGCCCGGAGGCGCGACTCCGTCGCGTCCGCCGGGCGGCCGACTCCGGCGCGGTCCGGGGGACCGGCGGCGATCCGGAAGGCGGGCCGTTCTTCTCGGTGGTGATCCCGGCCTACAACCGCGCGCTCACCGTGGAGCGGGCGATCGAATCCTGCCTGCGCCAGACCTTCACCGAGATCGAGGTGATCGTGGTGGACGACGGATCGAGCGACGACACCGCCGCGGTGGTCGGACGGCGCGACGACCCGCGCCTGGTCTATATCCGCCAGGAGAACCGCGGCGCGTCCGCGGCGCGCAACCGGGGCGCGCGGGAGGCGCGCGGCGCCTTTCTGGCCTTCCTCGATTCGGACGACGAGTTTCTGGAGGGCAAGCTCGCGGCCTTCCACCGCGCGATCGTCGAGGCGGGCGAGGCCGCGCGGGACACCGTCTGGTATTCGCCGCTCTATTTCGACCGGGGCCGCGGCAACCGGATGGTCAAGCCGGCCCGCGCGATCGCGGCGGAGGAGAGCGTGGGCGACTATCTCTTCGCCTATGACGGTCTGATGCAGACCTCGACCCTGGTGATCTGCCGGGATCTCTTCCTGCGCGCCCGCTTCGACGAACGGCTGCGCAATCTCGAGGACCTCGACCTCTGCCTGCGGCTCGGCGCCGAGGCGGCCGGGTTCAGGATGCTGGCGGAGCCGCTCGTCGTCTGGCACGACGACGAGGCGGAGAACCGGCTGAGCTACACCACGACGGCGCAGGACGTGTCCGCCTGGGTGACCGAGCGGCGCGATCTCATGTCGGAGCGGGCGCGCTACGGCTTTCTCGCGCGCTATTTCATTCCCGTCGCGCTGCGGCGCTCGCCTCTGCGCGCCGGCCGCATCCTGGTCTCTGCCGTCCGGCGCGGCAGCATCTCCGGCGGCCGGGCCTTCTCCCTCCTGCTGCGGGGGCTCGCGCCGATCTCCTACGCCGTGCTGCGGGACGCGCTCACCGCGCAGCCGTCCCACCCCGCTCCCGGTCGCCGCAGGGATGAGCCGTGAGGCCAGGATTCCTCTCAAGGGTGAGAATGCGCTTGAATGCACCCCCGGTTTCCAGTGATCTGCGGTGGAGAATGCGCGGTTCTTCCCGAACGGTCGCAGCGAAGACGGGGAATGGCTGGAGAATCGCGTTGAGCGCACCGGACGGCGTCATTCCCAAGGTCATCCACTATTGCCAGTACGGCAATCGGGGTCTGAGTCCCATTGGCGAATCCTGCCTGAACTCGTGGAGGGGCAGCCTTCCGGACTTCGAGCTTAAGGTCTGGAACGAGGGCGAGGGATTCGGCGGCAGTCCCTATGCCGAGGCCGCGATGCGGGCGGGGAAATACGCCTTCGTCGCCGACTACATGCGCTGCGCCGCGCTTTACACTCATGGCGGGGTCTATCTCGACACCGACGTCGAGGTGCTGCGTTCCCTCACCCCGCTGCTCGGGCGGCCAATGTTCCTCGGCTACGAGGCGCCGGGCCTGGTCGGGACGGCGGTGATCGGCGCGGCCCCGGGCCATCCGCTGCTCCGCCGGATCATGGACCGGCTGGACGACGAGGCCCGCGCGGGCCGGATCAGCTACCGCCCGGGGCCGGAGCTGATCACGGAGGAGCTGCGCCATTTCGGCGCCGACCAGGTGACGCTGTTCCCCGAGGAATACTTCTACCCCTACAATCCCCATACCAGCGTCGCGGTGCGCAAGAAGCCGCTCGTCAGCAACATGACCGAGAACACCTACTGCGTGCACCAGTGGGAGGGGTCCTGGCTCGGCGACGCCTCGCTGCGCATGCTGGTCGGGCTGCGGATCTCGCATACGCTGCGGAACGCGCGCAAATTCCTCGCCGGGGAGAAAACCCCGATGCCGCGCTAGCCGCCGGCGCGGGCCGGTCAGGCGGCGCGCAGGTTCGGCGCGGCGGGGAGCGGCGGGAAGCCGAGCCAGCCCACGACCCCGAATCGCGTGGCGGCGCGCTGGATCATGATGGGAGCGATCATGCCGAGCAGCGTTGCGACGAGGAGTTGCGGCCAGACATCCACGACCCCGAGCTTCATCAGGACGGCGCGGGTCGTGCCGGTGAAGAAGATGTGCAGGCAGTAGATCGCGAGCGTCGCCCGACCCGCCATCACGATCGGCCAGGCGCTTCCGGCGGCCGTCCCGGCGAACCAAAGGCAGAAGGCCGAGGCGGCGAGGATCATCGGCACGGCGGCGATGCGGCCGGGCAGCGTCTCGTAGCCGATGCTCCAGCCGAGGCAGAGCAGCGGCGGGCCGAGGAACAGGAGGCCCGCCGTCAGGGCGCCCGCGGGCCCGACCCGGGGCGGCCGCGCGCGCAGCGGCTGGAAGAGCAGGCCAAGCGCGAAATAGGGCAGGAACTCGAGCGCGAAGTCGATCGGCGTGCCCGGGTTCGGGTTGAGGAAATGCGCGAGGAAGCCGAGGATCGCCAGCGCGAGGGTTCCCGCGAGCCCGACGCGCGGCAGGCACAGCCGCGCGGTGATCTGGATCAGGAACAGCGCGTAGAAGAACCAGAACGGCGAGATGGGCGCGTAGGCGATGCCGAGCAGATCGGCGAAACCCACGGGATGATTGACGGTCCCGCCGGCCCCCTGCTTGACCGCGACAAGAGCGACGCTCCAGATCACATAGGGCAGCACGATGGAACGGCCGAGCCGCCGCAGGAAATCCGGCCAGGCGTGCCGCGTGCCGGAGAAGGTCAGGCCGCTCAGGAAGAAGAACAGCGGCATGTGGAAGAGGTAGATCGCATTGTCGACCGCCGCGAAGACGCGGGCGTCCGCGAGCAGTCCGGCGTCGTGGATGCCGCGCCACACATGGCCGAAGACCACGAAGAAGATCGCGAAGGCCTTCGCCACGTCGATCCAGAGCGTCCGCGCCGCGACGGTCATGGCGACTCCTCGCGCGCGGCGGGGCGGGGGGCGCGGCCGCGCGGCAGGGCGAGGCCGACGCCGAGCGCGATCCAGCCGCCGAAGAAGTTGAAACTGTCGATGCTGGTCCCGAGCAGCAGCCAGCCCGCGAGCGTCTGCGACACCGCGAGATGCGCGCGGCCGGTGAGCGTGCCGGGATCGACGCGCGGCAGCGAGCGCCAGAGCACGGGCAGGATCAGCGCGCACCAGATCGCATAGCCGAGCAGACCCAGCTCGGCGAGGATCCGGACGTGCAGCGAGAAGATCGGCGGCCATTCCGGATCGGCGCTGGTCACGTAGCGCCGGACCTCCCAGCTGCGATAGTCGGCCGCCCCGACGTGGCTCGGATAGGCGAAGCCGTACTGGCCGAGCCCGACCCCGAGCAGCGGCCGCTCGCGGAACATCGACAGCCCGGCGTGGATGGCGGCGAGCCGGGTGATGTTCGAGACGTTCTCCTCGGCCTGGCGCGCCGCGCCGGCGGTATTGCCGTAGAGCGCGAGATTGGTGACCGCCCCGCCGAGCGTCTCGCGGGTTGCGGGATTGAGCGTCAGCAGGACCGCCGCGAAGACCGCGACCGTCACGCCGTGCAGGATCCGGTCGAACCGCTCCCGCGCCGAGAACCAGAGCAGAAACAGCGCCTGGCTGCCGATCACCAGCATCGCGGTGCGCGACCGCGCGAAGGTGACGAGCACGGCCACGATGGCGAGATAGAGCAGGCGCCGGCGGTCGCCGCGCGGCAGGCCGAGCAGGGCGAAGGGGAAGACGAAGGCGAGAACCACCCCGGCGTAGGAGACCTCGAAAGCCGTGCTGCGCAGCCGTTGCGGATAGACCGGCCCGCTTTCGGCGTGGATGACCGTGGCCAGCGCGTTGTGGGTCTGCGTGAGTCCGGGGAGGTGGTACCAGGAACCGAGCTCGAGCAGGCCGACCCCGCCCATGATGAGCAGGGTGATCCGCGCGCCCCGCGACATGGCCTCGAGAAAGCCCCGGCGGGTGAAATTGTAGAACATGAGGCAGACGAGCAGGCCGAGCACGACCGACATGCCCTGGGTCGCGACGCGCCCGATCCCGCCGCGTCCCTTGAAATACGCGCCGGAGACGTCGGCGAAGTTCGCCGCGACCCCGGCGACGATCACCGCGAACAGGCCGATCGCGAGGATGGTCGCGAGCACCGGGAAGGCCAGCTTCTCCGGCTCGGTCAGCGTGTGGAGCAGCAGCAGCGGAAAGACGTAGATGACGGCGGTGGGGCCGAGCTCGCCGACCGGGAGCAGCGGCCTGAGATCGTTGAACGCGGTCGCGACCACCGCCGCGGCGACCAGCACGGCGGCGGTCCGGCTCTTCGCATCCGACGCCGGCGCGGCGCCGTCGGCCGAGGCTAGCGCCATAGCCGCCGCTTCACGGAGATGATCCATCCGTAGGGGAGGCCCAGGAAGAGCAGCGTCTGGCCGACGCCGAGCCAGGCATGCGGATCGGACCAGGTGAAATGCGCGCGCTGCAGCCGGAGGCGCGAGGTCAGCGTGCGGCGGCGCTTGCGGCTCGTCGTGCCGTTCGGGCTGATGATGTATTCCGTGAGCGGCTCCGGGATGTTCGCGAGCTGGTAGTGCCGGGCGACGCGAAAGAAGAGGTCGTAGTCCTCGGCCGCCTTGTAGCGGTCCGAATAGAGCCCCGCGGCGCGGAGCGCGTCGGCGCGGATCATCACCGTCGGATGCAGGAGCGCGGGCACGTAGCGCTGCCGCCGCATGATCCCAGCGTGATCCGGGGGCAGGCGCAGCGTGAAGAGATAGCCGCCGGCGTCGTCGACGCAGCGCGCCCAGGTCCCGAGCACGCCGATCTCGGGATGGGCGTCGAGATGCGCGACCTGCCGGGCGAGCCGCCCGGCGAGCGGGATGTCGCCGCAGTCGAGCCGCGCGACGTAGCGGTAGCCCCGGGCGAGGATCACCTCGAGACCGGCGTTGAGCGCGTGCTCGATCCCCCGGTTCGCGGGGAGGCGGAGCAGCGTGACCCGGTGCGGCCCGGCGAAGCCGGGGCAGGCCACCGGCTCGGGCGAGCCGTCGTCGATCACCACCACGTCGAAGGGCAGCGGATCGTCCGCCAGGGTCGCGAGCGTGCGCGCGAGCCCCTCCGGGTCCTTCCAGACCGGGATCAGGACGCAGACCGGGGGTTGCTCGCCCATTATCCCGGCGGCCGCCGTCGGCGCGACGTTCATGGCCTTCTCCACCGCCAGGGGCCGGGCCAGCGCCGCCGCAGAAGCGCGATCGAGGCGCCGAGACAGAAGCCGGCGGCGGTGCCGAGCACCAGCAGGACCGGCTTCGGATTGAACCCGTCGGGCCGCAGCGGCACGGTCGCCGGGGCGAACAGCCGCGCGTCGAGCTCGGGCGTGGCCATCCGGCTCTGGATCTCGCGCTGGTTCAGGAGCAGCCGCTCGTAGACTGCGGCGGTCGCCTCGGCCTCGCGCTCGGCCTCGCGCTGGCGCGCGTAGAGCTGCGCGGTCTCCTCGATCGCCGCCTCCTGCTGCCGGCCGGTCAGCGCCTCGCTGCGCGCGGCGAGCAGGCGCACCCGCTCGCGCATCGCCTGCGCGGTGCGCTCGGCCGCCTGAAGCTCGGATTTCAGCGTCGCGATCTCGCCCTCGAGGCTGCGCAGCGTCACCATGTAGCCGCCGCGCTTCAGCTCGGACCGGTAGTCGAGATAGGCGGTCGTCACCGCGTTGGCGACCGCCGCCGCGAGCTCCGCGTCTTCCGAGACATAGGTCACGTAGACGACGTAGGAGCGGCCGCTGTTGGTCACCTCGAGCTGATCCGAGAGATGCTGCCGCAGCAGCGGCGCCTCGGCGGCGGCGGGGTCCGGCGCGAGCGCCGCCTCGGCCGAGACGCCGGATTCGGCGAGCAGCCGCGCGTGCATCCCGGGTGGCAGCGCCCGGAGCGCCCGCTCGAGCACGACCGGGGCGCCGATGGTCTCGACGATCGTCGGCGTGACCGAGGGGTCGATCATCGCCATCGTGTCGCGCGAGGCATCCGCCGGGATCCCGGCCAGCGCCGCCTCCGAGACCAGCGAGGCCGAGGCGGCGTAGCGCGGGACGACCTGCTTGGCGAGGGCGAAGCCGACGAGCGCCCCGGCGATGGCCAGCGCCGCGACGAGGAGCTTGTGGCGCAGGATCGTCGCCACCAGCTCGCCGAGCGTGAAGCTCGCCGCCGCCCCGGCGGCCTCGCCGGGCTCGACCTCGAGCGGATGCCGCTTGGGAAAGTTCCGGGCGTTCATGCGCCGCTCTCCCGCGGCTGGCCGCCAGGATGTCCGAGCAGCCGCAGCGTGTCGCGCAGGAGCGGGCGGCAGAAGGCCAGCATCAGCCCGCCGTAGCTCAGGGCGCCCGCCGCGATCTTCACGAGGAGCGCGACCTCGGGCAAGGCCCCGGCGAGCAGATGCGTGTCGATGAGCGCGAGCGCGAGCCACATGGCGCAGGAGGCGCCGAGCGCCGGAATGAAATAGGCGAGATAGTCGGCGCTCCTCAGGCCCAGCAGGGCGCGCAGGAGGCGGGCGTAGATCACCACGGCGAAGGTCTCCCGGATCACGAAGGACGCCGCCATCCAGACGATGCCGAGGGGCGAGAAGAGGACGAGGAGCGCGATCCCGAAGAGCGAGGAGACGAGCTCGACGAGGAGGAAGGCGCGCGCGCGTCCGACCGCCGAGAGCACGCCGCCCGACATCACGCTCAGCGTCAGCGCGACGCCGCCGAAGCCCATCACCTGCACGATCACCGCGATGGAATCCCATTGCGGGCCGAAAAGGAGGATGATGGTCTCGTGCGCCACCGCCGAGATGCCGAGGAAGGCCGGGAAGACGATCAGCGTCGCCGCGCGCAGGCTGCGCCCGAAGATGCCGCGCAGCGCCTCGGGATCGAGCTGCGCGCGGGTGTAGCCGACGAAGAACAGCTTCGAGATCGGCGTCAGCAGCGCCGCCTGCAGCGAGTCGAAGATCCGCGCGGCGATCTGGTAGGCGCCGAGCACGCCGGTGCCCCAGACGACGCCGATGATGAGCCGGTCGGCCTGGCCCCGCGCGTAGAAGGCCGCGCGCTGCGCGCTGATCGCCGCCGCGTAGGGCAGGAGGTCGACGAGCTCGGCCCGGCGGGGTCGCGCGATCGGCTCGCCCCGCGCGAGCCAGACGCCGCCGAGGGCGAGGAGGGTCTTCTCGGTCGCGAAATAGGCGATCAGCGCGACGAGGCCCGCGCCGGCGAGGAGCAGGGCGATCCCGGTCCCGACGGCGGCGATCGCCGCCACCGCCGCGAGGGTCGCCATCGCGTCGAACCGCGCCGCCCGCCGCAGCGCGCCGGCGTAGGCGGCGGACAGGCAGAGCAGGGCGACGGGCATCGCCATCAGGGGCAGGTACTGCCCGATCTCGGGCGCGCCGAGCGCCGCCCCGAGCGGGCCGGCGCCGAGCCAGGCGCCGGCGACGATCGCCGCGGCGAGCGCCGCCGAGAGGACCGCCGCCGCCCCGAAATGGCCGGGCGAGAGCCGGGCGCGCTGGACCACGCTTTCCGAGATCGCGTCGTAGACCGCGTATTCGAAGATCAGGATCACCGCGTTGGCGAGGGCGAAGACGCCGATCTGCTCGGGGGTCAGCGCGCGGGCGGCAACGACGTAGAGCATGAGCGTCGCGCCCTGGCGGATCCAGGCCGAGGCGGCGGTCGAGAGGATCCCCCTGCCGAAATGCATTCCGCTCATGGCCGCGCCCGCGCCAGTTCGTCGGGCGAGTCGGGTTCGGGCGCGTCGAAGACGATGTCGAGCGTGTCGCCCGGCCCGAGCAGGGTGTCCTGGTCCACCGGGGCCCCGTCCGGGGCTTCCGCCCCGTCGCGATGGAGGACCAGCGTCAGCCGGCCCGCGTCCGAGGCGCCGAGCTCGGCGAGCCGGGTCTCGAGCGCGCGGAGCCGGGCGCGGCCGGTCTCGACCGCGAGCACCGCCTCCTGACGCTCCTGCCCGAGCGCCGCCGCGCGCCGCGCGTCGAACCGGTCGAGCTCGTACTGAGCCGATTCCAGCGATTCGCGCGCCAGTGCCATGTCGGTCTCGTTCTCCGCCGCGCGCTGCAGGATCGAATCGAGGATGCGCTGCTCCTCGGACACGCGGGCCACCGAGGCGAGACCGCGGTCCTGGATCCCCCGGATCCGCGCGATCTCCTCGATCTGGCGCGCCGTCAGCCGGTCCTGCAGGTCGCGCTGCCGGCCGAGCGTATCGATCCGGTCGCGCACCAGGGCGAGCTCGCGGTCGAGATGCGCCTTGGCCGCCGCCGCCTCGGCGAGATTGGCCCGGAGCGCGTCCGCCTCGAGCCCGAGGATCTCGTCGCGCCGCGCCGGCGCGACGCCGGGCTCGGGCGCCGGCGGGACGAAGGTCTCCGACCCGGCGGTCTCGGCGCCGATCCGGGCCAGCCGCGCCTGATCGCGCAGGAGATCGATCGCGGCGGTGTCCCGCTCGCCGCGCAGCGCGCTGACCTCGTCGCGCCCGCGCGCCCGGGCGAAGCCGAGCCCGCCGGCGAGGGTGATCGCGCGCCGCGCGGTGAGGCCGGCCTGGTAGGGATAGGCGCCCGGGGCCGCGACGTCGCCGCCGATGAAGACGGGCCGCGTCGCGGTCAGCGCCACGGTCACCTGCGGATCGCTCAGGATCTCCTCGGCGGCGAGCCGGGTCCGGATCAGCTCGGCGAGCGCGTCGACCCCCTGGCCGCGGACGTCGAGGCGACCGAGCGGCGGATAGGCGACGCGCCCGTCGACGTCGACCCGCACCTCGCGGCTCAGCTCCGGGATCCGGAACACGGTGATCTCGAGCACGTCGCCGCTCGAGAGCAGGTAGTCGGCCCGCGCGAGGCCGCCCGGCATCGAGAGCAGCGCCGCGAGGACGAGGGTCGCGGCCCGGCGAAGGAAGACCGTCGGGATAGAAAAAGGGTTGTGCCGCGAAGGATCACGATCGATTGTTCGGTCGATGTTCCGTTTGGGAACTGATTCGACATGAATAATAGCATAGGTACTATCAGTAATCGCATCGGGATTGTTGCCCTTGTCTTGGCGCTGGTTCTCGGCGCCGATGGCGCGCTGGCGCGGCGCGCCGGGGCGGAGGTGACGCCGGCGCCCGGGGAACTCGGCCTGTCCGTGGGGCTCGACGCGCTGCGCTGGCAGGACGGGCTCGATCTCGCGGCCGAATTCGCCGACTACGCCCGCCTCGGCGCGCGCTGGCTGCGCGTCGATCTGAACTGGAGCGTGATCCAGGCGGCCGGCCCGGACAGCTTCGACTGGAGCACGATGGACCGGATCCTCGCCGGAGCCGAGGGCGCGGGGCTGCGGGTGCTGCCGGTCCCCGGCTCCGCGCCCGCCTGGCTCGACGGCGGCGCCGGGCCCGCGACGCCCGAGGCCCGCGCCGCCTACGCCGCCTTCCTCGCCGCCGCCGTCGCCCGCTACGCGCCGCGCGGCGTCCGCGTCTGGGAGATCTGGAACGAGCCGAACCTCGCCGGATTCTGGCCGCCGGCGCCGGACCAGGTCGCCTATGCGCGGCTGCTCGAGGTCGCCTTCGCGGCGATCAAGGCCGCCGACCCCGGGGCGCGCGTCCTCTTCGGCGGCCTTTCGCCCGTCCCCGACGTCCGGGCCGACCAGGCCAGGGCGCGCGGGGTCGTCCCGGCGGTCCGTTTTCTCGCGGACGCCTATGCGAACGGGGCCGGCGGGTCCTTCGACGCGCTGAGCTTCCATCCCTACACCTGGCCGGAAACTCCGGAATCGCCGGAGGCCTGGACCGGCTGGAACATCATGACCGGGCCGATCCGCGATCTCATGATCGCCGAGGGCGACGCGGACAAGAAGATCTGGATCACCGAATTCGGCGCCCCGACCAATCCCGGCGGCGTCGACGACGGGACCCAGGCCCGAATCCTCGAACAGGGCATCCGGCTTGCCCGGGGGTATCCCTGGGCGGGTCCGCTGCTCTGGTACAGCTACCGCGATCTCGGGACGGACCCCGCGGACAGCGAGGACTGGTATGGCCTCGTCGGCCCGGGCCGGACGCCGAAGCCCGCCTACGCCGCCTTCAGGGCGCTGGCGACGGAGGCCCGATGAGCCGGGAATCGCGCGGGCCGCGTTCCGCGTAACGGTTTGCAAAACGCGAAATAAACCGCGGTGAGCGTTGATAAATATCATTTATCTCTCACCAAAACATTCGATCTCCGTTCCGTACAGCGCTCACGTGTATGGCAACTGTAAGCGCATGTCATCATCCGATAAGTCATGATGTCAATAATCGTAATACTACAGATTTTTATATCGTGAAACGATTGGGTCTTATAGCGAATCGCGTGCATGAAATAAGAAATCAAACGACCATGAAGAATGCTGATACTCCGGATGAATCTGCTTTTATGGCATTGACTCGGGGGTCGTCCAGACATTTACTCTCCACAAAGCGAGATGCGTCGCGGCGTCTCTTTTTGATCCGGTGCGAATACGCGGTGGGGCTTTTGCTGGCCCCGGCATTGGGGACCGTGCGAACCGGGAGCGGGGGTATCAACGTTATGCGCGAATGGATCCCGAGGAATCTTGGGCCGGGTCCGGAAAACCGTGTCAGGTCCGCTACCCGGCCGATTGCAAGATCCTTTCTTCCTTAGCCGTCAGCCATTTCCATGCTCGAGATCGGAACAGCGTCCATCCGCGCCCGGTTCGGCTGCGCGGTGTCCGGCCATTCCTCGCGGGGGAGTGACTCCCAGATGGTGGCGCGCGGTCCGCGCGCGGAGCCGCTGGCCCTGCATGTCAATCGCGCCGGCCTGGTCGGCGGGGTCGAGCGCCTGGTGCTCACCCTGTCGGATCATGCCCTCGGCGGCGGCTATCGCGCGCTGCTCGCCTGTCCGGGCGGCGGTCCGCTCGAGGCGGCCGCCCGCGCGCGCTCGATTCCGGTGGCGCCCGTCGGGATCGATCTGCGGGTCCCGGCCAATCCCGCGACGCTGCTCGCGTTGCCGGCGCAATGGCTTCGGGCCGAGGCGGCGCTGCGCCGGCTTTGCGAGGAGCGCGGAGTCGACGTGATCCACGCGCATCACCCGGTGGGCGCGCTGCACGCCGGCGGGGTGGCGCGGACGCTCGGGCTGCCGCTGGTGCTTCACCTGCATGAAATCGCGCCGGAGCGGCGCCTGCACCTGCTCGCGCTGCGCAAGGCGGCCAGGATCGCGGACCGCGTCGTCTGCGGCTCCGAGGCGAGCAGGAGGCTCCTGCGCGCGACGGTCGAGGTCGATCCGGCGAAGGTCGACGTCGTCTACAACGCGGTCGATTCGCGCTTCGCCCGCCGGGCCGAACGCGCGCCGGCCGATCTCGGCGAGGCCGGGCCGCATATCGGCGTCTTCGGCCTGCTCGCGCCGCGACAAGGTCAGAACGTGTTCCTGAACGCGGCCGCGCGTCTGGTCGAGGATCATCCGGACGCGAAGTTCTGGATCGTCGGACCGGCGGCGATCGACGCCGACGCCTGGTTCGCGGAGCATCTCTGGGACCTGTCCGAGACGCCCGCCCTGGCCGGCCGCGTGCGCTTCCCGGGATTCCGCCCGGACATCCCGGAGATGATGAAGGCGATGGACGTCGTCGTCCTGCCGGCGACCCGGATGGAATCGATCCCGATGACCCTCGCCGAGGCGCTCACGCTCGGGTGCCGCGTGATCGCCTCCGACCTCGGCGGCGCGGCCGAGGCGATCCTCTCCGGGCAGACCGGGCTCCTGACGCCGCCCGGCGATCCGGTGGCGCTCGCCGCGGCCATCGACCGCATGCTCGGCCCGGAAGGGCCGCGCCTCGCACGGGCGGCCCGCCAGCACGCCCGCCTGCGTTTCCGCCCCGAAACCTTCTCCCGCCGCGTCGCCGAGGTCTATGCCAGGGCCGGCGCGCGCGGCCCAGCAAGGGAAGCAGCAGCATGAAGCTCGCGATTGTCCACGACACGATGAATGTCTATGGCGGCGCCGAGAAGGTGCTGGAGGAACTGCATCTCCTCTACCCCGACGCGCCGATCTTCACGGCGATCCACGACCCGCGGGTCTTTCCCGCCGAGCGGAACTGGAAGGTGAAGACCTCCTTCCTGCAGCGGGTGCCCGGGATCAGCCGGGTCCATCGCGCCGCCTTCTTCGCCTATCCCTTCGCGATGTCCGCGCTCAATCTCGACGCGTTCGACGTGGTGCTGAGCAGCTCGTTCAACTTCGCCCATCACGTCTCGCTCGGCCCGAATACGCGGCATATCTGCTACTGCCATTCGCCGGCGCGCTTCCTCTGGGACCCGCACGGCTATGCCAGGCGCGAGGAGTTCGGCTTCCTGCCGCGCCAGATCCACCGGCTCGCCGTGCCGCCGCTGCGGGCCCTCGACCGCAGCGCCGCGCAGGGCGTCGATACCTGGATCAGCACCAGCCGCCTCGTCCGCGACCGGATCAGCAAGTACTACCGGCGCGAGAGCGTGATCATCCCGCCGCCGATCGACACCCGGGCCTTTCCGCTCTCGCCGCCGCCGCGCGACGGCTATCTGCTGATGATCATGCGGCTCGTGCGCTGGAAACGGCCGGACATCGTGATCGAGGCCTGCAACCGGCTCGGCCTGCGACTCGTCGTCGCCGGCGACGGGCGCGAGGCCAGGCGCCTCACCCGGATGGCGGGGTCCAGCATCGAATTCGTCGGCCGGGTCGACGGCGCGGAGAAGGCCCGGCTCTACGCCGGCGCCTCGGCGCTGATCCTGCCCTCGATCGAGGATTTCGGCATCACGCCGATCGAGGCGATGGCGGTCGGCCGGCCGGTGATCGCGGTCCGGGCCGGCGGCGCGCTCGACACGGTCGTCCCCGGCGTCACGGGCGAATTCTTCGAGCGGCAGACACCGGAGAGCCTGATGGAGGTGCTGCGCCGCTTCGATCCCGGCGCCTACGACGCGACCCGGATCCGGGCCCACGCCGAAGGCTTCGACCGCGAGGTGTTCCGGGCGCGCATCGCCGACGAGGTCCGGGATTTCGCCCGCGTTCCAGCCGCGACCAAGCCGGTGCCGAGCGGGGCGCGCCCGCAGATCGCCCTCGCCACCTGAGGCGCGGGCGCGCGGGTTACCGCGGCGTGGCGTGGATGATCGCCTGAAGCGTTTCTTCCTCGGTCGCCACGGGGCAGTCCCCGCGCGCGGCCGCGCGCTCCGCATGCGCCGCGACCATCCGGGCGGCGATCTCGTCATGCCAGCGGCGCTCCTCGGCGGCGACGTCGGAGGCGTCGCGCAGGCCGTGGCGATAGCCGGTCTCGCGCCCGAGGATATTCGCGATGGCGATGGCGATGGTGACGAGGGCGATCACCGAATAGCGCATCGCGCCATTCCCGCGCGCGTCCGGGTCGCCGGACCGCGATCGACTTTACCTTGCACTCTCACAATCTTCTCCCCGCCGCCTCGGCGCGGTGCCGAGGGCGATCGCCAAACGATGGCGCGTCGAGAGTAGCACACGGAAAAGGCGATCGTTAGCACCGCTTGGGGCGATGACCGGAAGGCTGCGACTCAGCCGCCGCCGAGCAGGTCGCGGATCGTGCGCAGGAAGGCGGCGGTCCGGCCCTCGCCGTCCCGGCCGTCCGCGGCGACGGCGAGCAGCGTGACATCGAGCGCCGGCTCGAACGGCCGCCAGTCGACGTCCGCGCCCTGGCCGAACATGGTGAACTCGTCGATCAGCGTGACGCCGAGCCCGGCCCGGACCAGGTTGAGCGCGATATTGTAGCGATTGGTCTCGATCGACCGGGGCGAGCGCCGCCCGAACCCGGGCACGCTGCGCGCCAGCATCGCGACGATGCCCATGTCGGTGGTGATCGCGACGAGGTCGCGGCCCTCGAGATCGCCCGCCCCGACGGCGTCCAGCCGCGCGAAGGTGTCGCCGCTGGGAAAGGCGCAGACGATGCGCCCCTCGGCCAGCGGGATCGTTCTGGGCGGCACGTCGGTGCCGGCGTGGACGAACAGGCCGAGGTCATACTCGCGCCGCTCCACCGCGGCGGTGACGTCGTGATTCGGATGCATGTCGAGGATCAGCCCGCGCGGCCCGAAGACCTCGAACAGCCGCCGCGTCGCGAGCGGCAGCAGGCCGAGCGACAGCGACGGCGTCGCGGCGATCCGGATCACGCCGGGGCGCATCTGCCGGATCCCGTCGACGTAGCGATCGAATCGCGACAGCTCCTCGCCCATCCGGGTCGCCTCGCCGACCAGCTGGCTCGCCGCCTCGGTCGGATGGAGCCGCCCCCGGCGCCGCTCGAACAGGGTGATTCCGTGCCGCCGTTCGATGAGGGCGATCGCCTTGGAGACCGAGGGCTGCGCCATCTCGAGCGCCCGGGCCGCCGCCGAGACCGAGCCGAGCTGCATGACTGTCACGAAGACTTCGATCTCGCGGCGATCCATCCTATTCTCCATGGCTATGGATGACGCAAAACAAAGCATTAGACAGCATGGATGTCGACTCGCATGGTGACAGGATCGCATTGCCCCGGAGACTCCGACCCATGTCCTTCACACGACGGGCCGCGGCGACCCTGATCGCCGCCTGCGCCCTGCTGCCAGCCCCGCTCCTGGCGCAGGCGACCACCGACTACGACAAGATCGTCGAGGCCAAGACCGTGCGCGCCGGCGCCGTCGAGGCCAGCCCCTGGTACGAGCGCGACCTCGTGACCGGCGAATGGACCGGTCTCGTCCCGGACATCCTCGACGCGATCTTCACCCCGAAGGGAATCGCGGTCGAATATGTCGAGACCCAGTGGGGCACCGCCGTCGCGGGACTGCAGTCGGGCCGGTTCGACCTGATGGGCGCCTATAACGAGACGCCGGAACGCGCCCAGGCGATTGACTTCACCAAGCCGATCGGCGGGCTGCGGCTCTCGATCCTGACGCTGACCGGCGAGGCCGCCGATTACGAGAACTGGGACAAGATCGACGCCGATGCCCGGCGGCTCGCGGTGATCGACGGCTCCGGCGCCGCGCGGATCATGCCGCCGCGGCTGACGCACGCGCAATGGACCGCCGTGCCGTCGAGCGACACGATGTTCCTCGAGCTCGAAAGCGGCCGGGTCGACGCGATCGTCACCTCCGACGCGCAGATCGCCGACTATCTCTCGAGCCGCGGCCGGGGCACGATGGTGATCCCGCAACCGGTCGAGGCGCTGCCGACCAACATCGGGCTGCGCAAGGCCGAGGATCCGGCGCTGCGCGACTGGCTGAACGCCGAGCTCGACCGGCTCGCGGCCGACGGCTCGCTCGAGAAGATCTGGGCGAAATACACCACGCCGCATGCGGACTGAGATGGGCGCGACCCCGCCACCGCTGCTCCGGATCGAGAACCTCCGCAAGTCCTACGGCGCGACGGAGGTGCTCAGGGGCATCTCCTTCGACGTCTTCCCGCGCCAGGTCGTCGGTCTGCTCGGGCGCAGCGGGTCGGGCAAGTCGACGCTGCTGCGCTGCCTGAACTTCCTCGAGACGCCGGACGCCGGGCGGGTGCTGCTCGCCGGCGCCGAGGTCGGGGTCGACAGCTCGGGCGGCAAGCGCCGCCCGCTCTCGGCCACCGCCCTCGCGCTGCAGCGGCGGCAGATGGCGATGGTGTTCCAGCACTTCAATCTCTGGCCGCACATGACGGTGCTCGAGAACGTCGTCGAGGGCCCGATCCACGTGCTCGGCATGAACCGCGCCGAGGCGACCGAGCACGCGATGGGCTTTCTCTCCGACGTCGGCCTCGCCGAGAAGGCCGACCAGCATCCGATCCGGCTTTCCGGTGGCCAGCAGCAGCGCGTGGCGATCGCCCGCGCGCTCGCGATGCGGCCCCGGCTGATGCTCTTCGACGAGCCGACCTCGGCGCTCGACCCCGAGCTGGTGGCCGAGGTGCTGCGCGTGATGCGCCGGCTCGCCGACGCTGGGACCACGATGCTGGTCGTGACGCATGAGATGGGGTTCGCCCGCGAGGTCTGCGACAAGGTTCTGCTGCTCCACGAGGGCCGGCTGGTCGAGGAGGGCCCGCCCGAGGAGGTGATGCTGCGCTCGGAAGATCCGGTCGCCGCCTCCTTCTTCGCCAGCCTGCGCGCCGAGGGCGCCGTCGTTCCGGGAGGAACCGCCGATGTCCTATGACTGGAATTTCGGCATCCTCTGGGAGTACCGCGCGCTGCTCGCCCAGGGCATGCTGATGACGCTCCGGATCGTCGCGCTCTCGGTCGCGCTCGGGATCGGCGTCGGGCTCGCGCTCACCCCGCTCCGGATGTCCGAGCGGCGCCTGCTGCGCTGGCCCGCGACGGCGGTGATCGAGGTCTTCCGCTCGACCCCGCCGCTCGTGCTCGTGGTCTGGACCTATTACTGCCTGCCGATCATCACCGGCCTCGCGCTGCCCGCCTACTGGACCTGCGTGCTCGCGATCTCGGTCTATTCCGGGGTCTATTTCGCCGAGATCTTCCGCGCCGGCGTGCAGGCGGTCGATCGCGGCCTGATCGAGGCGGCGCAGTCGATCGGCATGCCGCGCCACCGGATCCTGTCGCGCATCGTGCTGCCGCTCGCCTTCCTCCGGATCATGCCGCCCTTCACCGGGCAATGTGTGATGGCGATCAAGAACTCGGTGCTGGGCAGCTACATCGCGGTCGGCGAGATCCTCTACGAGGGCCAGCGCCTCAGCACCCACACCTTCCGCCCGATGGAGATCCTCACCTTCGTCGCGCTGTTCTTCATCTGCGCCATCATGCCGCTGTCGCTGCTCGCGGGCCGCGTCGAGCGCGGCGTGTACCGCCGCTATTTCCAGCGTTGAGACGATGACGACCGAGACCCTGAGCCTGCCGGACACCGGCGACCTGACCCCGCGCGTCGCCGGTTTCGCCGCCCGCCTCCGCGCGGAGGACCTGCCCGCCGGGCTGCGCGCCGACATCGGGCTGCACCTGCTCGACACGCTGGCCTGCGCGGCGGCGGGGGCGCGGCTGCCGATCGCGGCCGAGGCGCGGGGCCACGCCCGCGCGATGGGCAACGCCGCCGGCCCCGCGCCGCTGATCGGCGCCGCGGACCGGACCAGCCCGATGATGGCGGCCTTCGCCAACGCCTTCGCGGCCAACGCGCTCGACTACGACGACGGGTTCGAGCACGACGGCAAGGGCATGGGCCATCCCGGCGCCTCGCTGGTCGCCGCGGCGCTCGCCGCGCTCGGGCGCGGGCCGGTTTCGGGCGGCGCGCTGGTGGCGGCGCTGGCGGCGGGGACCGAGATCAACAACCGCCTCATCCTCTCCGTCCAACCGAGCGCCGAGCGCTTTCACGAGGTCTATGGCATCGGCCAGCACCAGGCGATCGGCGCCGCCGTGGTCTATGCGCGGCTCTCCGGTCTGCCCGCCGAACGGATGGAAACCGCGCTCGGCCTCGCGGCGAGCCTGACCCCGGTCCCGAGCCTGCACAAGTACAACTGGCGCGCGCGGCCGATCATCACGCTGAAGGATTTCGTCGCCCCCGCCGCGCAGGCCGGGGTGCAGGCGGTCGAGCTCGCCCGCGCCGGGTTCACCGGGCCGCGCGGGGTCTTCGACGGGCCGACCGGCTTCTGGCGCATGGTCGGCTCGGACCGGTTCGACGCGGAGGCGCTGGTCGCGGACCTCGGCCGCGTCTGGCGCGCCGAGGAGGGCGCGTTCAAGACCTATCCCGCCTGCCGCTGGCTCGCGCCCGCGCTCGAGGCCTTCGAGATCGCGCGGGAGCGGGCCGCCACCGGGGCGGGGATCGTCCGGATCAGCGTGCGCTCCTTCGCCGATGTCGGGCGCAAGCTCGCCGATCCCCGGCCGCGCGACGCGATCGACGCGCAGTTCAGCCTGCCGCATCTGCTCGCCTGCCTCGCCGCCGGGCTGCCCGCCGGCCTGCCCTGGTTCACCCCGGCCGCGCTCGCCGACCCGGCGCTCCACGCGCTCGCCGATCGGGTGACGATCGAGACGGACGCCGCGATGGACGCGGCGATGCGCGGCCCGGGCCGGCGGCCCTCGGCCGCGGTCGCCATCGACTTCGCCGACGGGAGCCGCGCCGAGGCCGAGGTCGCCGCCCCGCGCGGCGGCGCGCTGCGGCCGATCACCGCCGCGGTGGTGCGCGACAAGGCCGGGCGCCTGTTCGGCCAGTCGGGCCTCGATATCTCCGAACGGACGCTCGCCGAGCTGGCCGCGAGCGCCGATGTGATGACGGATCTCGCGCCGCTCTTCCGCGGTCCCGCCGGAGGCTGAGCGGGCACGGTCCGGGTCGTTCTCGGGAAAGTACGGCGAAAGTCGATCGGCCATTCAAGATCGGGGAAGTTTCCGATATGGAGGCGCGATCGAGACTGCTCGGCCCGGAAGCGAAAGAAAGACAGCCCAATGCCAGTTTATCGTTCGAGGACCACCACGCATGGCCGCAACATGGCCGGGGCCCGGGGCCTCTGGCGCGCGACCGGCGTGCGGGACGGGGATTTCGGCAAGCCGATCATCGCCGTGGTGAACTCCTTCACGCAATTCGTGCCCGGCCACGTCCACCTGAAGGACCTCGGCCAGCTCGTCGCGCGCGAGATCGAGGCGGCCGGCGGCATCGCGAAGGAATTCAACACCATCGCCGTCGACGACGGGATCGCGATGGGCCATGACGGCATGCTCTATTCGCTGCCCTCGCGCGAGATCATCGCCGACAGCGTCGAGTACATGGTGAACGCGCATTGCGCCGACGCGATGGTCTGCATCTCGAACTGCGACAAGATCACGCCCGGCATGCTGAACGCGGCGATGCGGCTCAACATCCCCGCCGTCTTCGTCTCGGGCGGGCCGATGGAAGCGGGCAAGGTCGTGCTCAAGGGCAAGGTCCAGGCGCTCGACCTCGTCGACGCGATGGTCGCCGCCGCGGACGAGCGCGTCTCGGACGCCGACGTCGCGGTGATCGAGCGCTCGGCCTGTCCGACCTGCGGCTCGTGCTCGGGCATGTTCACCGCCAATTCGATGAACTGCCTGACCGAGGCGCTCGGCCTGTCCTTGCCCGGCAACGGCTCGACCCTCGCGACCCATGCCGACCGCAAGCGGCTCTTCGTCGAGGCCGGGCATCTCGTGGTCGATCTCGCCAAGCGCTACTACGAGGACGAGGACACCTCGGTCCTGCCGCGCAACGTCGCGAACAAGCGCGCCTTCGAGAACGCGATGTCGCTCGACATCGCGATGGGCGGCTCGACCAACACCGTGCTGCACATCCTCGCCGCCGCCTACGAGGGCGGCATCGACTTCACCATGGACGACATCGACGCGTTGTCGCGGAAGGTGCCCTGCCTCTCGAAGGTCGCGCCGGCGAAGAGCGACGTGCACATGGAGGACGTCCACCGCGCCGGCGGCATCATGGCGATCCTCGGCCAGCTCGACGCGGGCGGGCTGATCCACCGCGACACGCCGACCGTGCACGCGCCGACGCTCGGCGCCGCGATCGACCGCTGGGACATCAGCCGCACCGAGAGCGAGAGCGTGCGCGACTTCTTCAAGGCCGCGCCGGGCGGGGTGCCGACCCAGGAGGCCTTCAGCCAGAACGCGCGCTGGGAGGAGCTCGACCTCGACCGCGAGACCGGCGTGATCCGCTCGGTCGAGCATCCGTTCTCGAAGGACGGCGGCCTCGCGGTGCTGCGCGGCAACATCGCGCTCGACGGCTGCATCGTGAAGACGGCCGGCGTCGACGAGTCGATCCTGAAGTTCACCGGCCCGGCCGTGGTCTTCGAGAGCCAGGACGCGGCGGTGAAGGGCATCCTCGGCAAGGAGGTCAAGGCCGGCGACGTGGTGGTGATCCGCTACGAGGGGCCGAAGGGCGGGCCCGGCATGCAGGAGATGCTCTATCCGACCAGCTACCTGAAGTCGCGCGGCCTCGGGAAGGCCTGCGCGCTGATCACCGACGGCCGGTTCTCGGGCGGGACCTCCGGGCTCTCGATCGGCCATGCCTCGCCCGAGGCGGCGCAGGGCGGCGCGATCGGCCTGGTGCGCAACGGCGACGTCATCGAGATCGACATCCCCGGCCGGACGATCCACCTCGCCGTCTCCGAGGAGGAGCTCGCCCGCCGCCGCGCCGAGCAGGACGAGCTCGGCTGGAAGCCCGCCGCGCCGCGCCCGCGCAACGTCACGACGGCGCTCCGCGCCTACGCGGCCTTCGCCGCTTCCGCCGACAAGGGCGCCGTCCGCATCCTGCCGGAGTGATCCGGCGCGGCCGCGCCCGCGCGGTCAAAGCCGACACGGCGTTGACACGGCGGGCGCGGCCGGGCGAGACAGGGCCATGCCGTTCCTGCGCCGCGACGACGTCTCGCTCTATTACGAGCTGACCGAGGGTCGGTCGCCCCCGGTCGTGCTGCTGCATGGCTGGTGCTGCGACCATACCTTTCTCGCGCCGCAGGCCGCGCATCTCGCGGCGCGAGGGCACGCGGTGCTGTCCCTCGACCTGCGCGGCCACGGCCGCAGCGACAAGCCCGAGCAGCCCTATCCGATCGGCGCCTTCTCCGAGGACGTCGCCTGGATCCTCGGCGCGCTCGGCCTCGCGAGGCCGGTCCTCGTCGGGCACAGCATGGGCGGGATCATCGCCTATGACATCGCCGCGCGCTGGCCGGACATGCCGGCGACGATCGTGATGCTCGACGCCGCCGTGGTGCTGCCGGAGGCGGCGCGCGCGGCGGTGGTGGCCTCCGTCGCGAAGCTCGACGGGCCGGATCACGCGGCGGTCCAGCGGCGGATGGTCGAGGAGGTCTTCTTCCTGCCCACCGACGATCCGGCGCGGAGGGAGGCGATCCTCGCCACGATGACGGCGGCGCCGCGCCATGTGATGGTCGCGGCCTACGCGGGGCTCGGGCGATACGACGCCGCGGCGGCCGGGCGCGCGGTGGCGCCGAGCCTCTACATCGCCGCGAACGAGCCCTCGCCGCGCTGCGACATGGCGCGGCTCCGCGGCCTGCTGCCGGAGCTGCGCCAGGGCCAGACGGTCGGCTCGGGGCATTTCTGCCAGCTCGAGGTCCCCGACCAGATCAATGCGATGATCGACCGGTTCCTAGCCCTCGTCACGGCGCCGGAAGCCTGATCGGGACAGTCCCGTCGCGCCCGCGCGGTGAAATCCGCGAATAGAGCGGCGCGGCGCGCCCCGACGCGCGCCGTCGATCGCGAGACGGCGGGTCAGTGGTTCCCGCGGCGAAAGCGCGCGGGTCGGCGTTCAATCTCAGCTTGTTCGATTGCGATTTTGTGTGCATTCGGCATACGATTAATACTTGTTACATTGATTAAGGCGGCATACTTCGGTGGGCGAGCAGATTAACAGGAAGATCGAATGGCCGAAGAACAAACCCTCGAGCGCGGTGAAATTCTCTCCTACGTGACGACGATCGTCGCCGCCTATGCCGGCAACAACGCGATCGAAGCGACGGCGCTTACAGATCTGATCGGTGGCGTTTTCGCGAAGCTGAACGAGCTTGTCTCCGACGAGGAACCGAGTCCCGAGGCGCTGGTTCCGGCGGTTCCGATCCGCCGCTCGGTGACGGACGATTATCTGATCTGCCTCGAGGACGGCAAGAAGCTGAAGATGCTGAAGCGGCATCTGATGACCACCTATGGCCTGACCCCGGACGAGTACCGCGCCAAATGGGGGCTGCGGTCCGACTATCCGATGGTGGCGCCGAACTACGCCGAGAAGCGCAAGGAACTCGCCAAGGCGATCGGCCTCGGCCGCAAGCCCAGGACGGCCGACGAGGCCGCGCCCGAGCCCGCCAAACCCCGCGCGCGCGGCCGCAAGCCCGCCGCCTGATCGCGTCGGCCGCGGCGCCCTTCGCGGGGCGCCGGGTCCAGGGCGCCCGGGAGGGGAACGCGCGTTCCGCCATCGGGGGGTTTTCGACGCCAGCGTCGCCCCGCGGGGCACCCCGGCGCGCTGGCGTTCCGGTCGGGCGAGGCGCGCGGGTATTGTTTCCCTATTTCCTCCGGAAGGGGCGGGTCGGATTGCATTGAGCCCGACGGCGGTTATTTTGCCCCGGGCGTGCCACTCGTCGCGCGCTCATCCGAAGGAGCGGCCCCATGCGCCTGGCGAAATTCCCCGCCCTCGCCCTTGTGATCGGGACCCTGGCCGGCGCCCCCGCGCATGCCGAGGTCGACACGATCCTGAACGTCTCCTACGACATCGCGCGCGAGCTCTACGCCGCGATCGACGAGGACTTCTCGGCGGATTACCAGGCCGAGCACGGGGCGCCGCTCAAGGTCGATCAGAGCCATGCCGGCTCCTCGAAACAGGCCCGCGCGGTGCTGGAGGGACTTCAGGCCGACGTCGTCACCTTCAATCAGGTGACCGACGTCCAGTTCCTCGCCGACAACGGCTTCGTCGCCGAGAACTGGCAGGAGCGCCTGCCCAACAACGCCTCGCCCTATTACTCGCTGCCCGCCTTCGTGGTGCGCGCCGGCAATCCCAAGGGCATCGAGAACTGGGGCGACCTCGCCAAGGAGGGCGTGCAGGTGGTGTTCCCGAACCCGAAGACCTCGGGCAACGGCCGCTACACCTATCTCGCCGCCCGCGCCTGGGCCGACCGCGAATACGCCGGCGACCAGGAGAAGGTGACCGAATACCTCACCAAGCTCTTCGCCAACGTTCCCGTCTTCGACACCGGCGGCCGCGCCGCCACGACGACCTTCGCCGAGCGCGGCATCGGCGACGTGCTGGTGACCTTCGAGGCCGAGCTCTCGGCCATCGCCAAGCAGTACGGGCCGGACAAGGTCGCGCCGGTGGTGCCGCCGGTGAGCCTGCTCGCCGAGTTTCCGGTCGCGGTGGTCGACAAGGTGGTCGACGCGCGCGGCAGCCGGGCGGAGGCCGAGGCCTATCTCGACTATCTCTACACCCCGAAGGCGCGGGAGATCATCGTGGGCTTCGGCAACCGGGTCGACGACGCCGCGATCATGGAGGCGCACGCCGCCGCCTTCCCGCCGGTCGAGCTGCTGACCGTCGACGGCGCCTTCGGTGGCTGGGCCAAGGTCGCGGAGGAGCATTTCGCCGAAGGCGGCCTGCTCGATCAGGTCTTCGTCGCGCAGTAAAGTCGCGCAGTAAAGCAGTCAGGGCCCCCGGGGCGGGCCGTCCCCCGAAGGGATCGCGCCGCCTCGTCCCCGGGCCCCCGGAGTTGAAATGTCGCTGACCAGCCTTCGCAGACGTCGCCGCGTCCTGCCCGGATTCGGCCTCTCGATGGGGATCGCGCTCACCTATTTCGCGCTCATCATCCTGTTGCCGCTGGTCGCGATGGCGATCAAGACCACGAGCCTCGGCTGGGAGCAGTACTGGCGCATCGTGACCGCGCCGCGCTCGCTCGCGGCGTTCCGCGTCACGGTGCTCGCCGCCCTCGCGGCCACGGTGGTGAACGCCGTCGTGGGCCTGCTGTTCGCCTGGGTGCTGACCCGCTACGAATTCCCCGGCCGCCGGCTGCTCGACGCGCTGATCGACCTGCCCTTCGCGCTGCCGACCGCGGTGGCGGGCCTCACGCTCGTGACGCTCTTCGCCCCGAACGGCTGGTTCGGGAGCTTCCTCGAGCCGCTCGGGGTGAAGGTCGCCTATACGCCGCTCGGGATCATGGTAGCGATGTTCTTCACCTCGATCCCCTTCGTCGTGCGCACGGTCCAGCCGGTGCTCGAGGATGTCTCCGCCGATGTCGAGGAGGCGGCGCGCTCGCTCGGCGCGAAGCCGTTCCAGATCTTCCGGCTGGTCATCTGGCCGGTGATCATGCCGGCCTTCCTCGCCGGGACGACCATGGCCTTCGCGCGGTCGCTCGGCGAGTTCGGCGCGGTGATCTTCATCGCAGGCAACCTGCCGATGGTGACCGAGATCGCCTCGCTCCTCATCGTCATCCGCCTCGACGAGTTCAACTATCCCGCCGCGGCCGCGCTCGCCTCGGTGCTGCTCCTCGCGGCCTTCGCGCTGCTCTTCGTCACCAACACGCTTCAGGCCAGGGCCCTTCGCTATGCGCGCCGCGACTAAGAAGAGCCGGGCCGAGCGGGTCCTGATCGCGCTGGCGCTGGTGATCGCCGCCTTCACGCTGGTGATCCCGCTGGCGCTCATCTTCGTCTCGGCCTTCGCGCGGGGCTGGTCGGCCTATGCCAGCAACATCATGGCGCCCGACACGCTGCACGCGATCTTCCTCACCGTGCTGACGGCGGTCATCGTGGTGCCGGTCAACATGGTCTTCGGGATCGCCACCGCCTGGGCGGTGGCGCGCTACGAATTCCCCGGGCGCAAGCTCATGATCTCGCTCATCGAGATCCCGTTCTCGGTCTCGCCGATCGTCGCGGGCACGATCTATCTCTTCCTCTACGGCCAGCAGGGGCTGCTTGGCCCGACGCTCCAGTCCTGGGGCGTGCAGATCATGTTCTCGATCCCGGCGATCGTGCTCGTCAGCCTCTTCGTCACCGCGCCCTTCGTCGCGCGCGAGCTCATTCCGCTGATGCAGGCGCAGGGCTCGGAGGATGAGGAGGCGGCGCTCTCGCTCGGCGCTTCGCCGTGGCAGACCTTCCGGCTCGTCACACTGCCCAACATCCGCTGGGCGCTGCTCTATGGCGCGGTGCTGACCAACGCGCGGGCGATGGGGGAATTCGGCGCGGTCTCGGTGGTCTCGGGCAGCATCCGCGGCCAGACCAACACGCTGCCCCTGCACATCGAGCTCCTGTTCAACGACTTCAACACGGTCGGCGCCTTCGCCGCCGCCTCGACGCTGGCGCTGATCGCGGTCGGCACCCTCGTCCTCAAATACCTGCTGGAGCGCCGCGCCGCATGAGCATCGCCATCGATCACGTGTCGCGCCGCTTCGAGACCTTCGCGGCGGTGGACGACCTCAGCCTCGAGATCGCCGAGGGCGAGCTCCTCGCGCTGCTCGGCCCCTCGGGCTCGGGCAAGACCACGCTCCTGCGCCTGATCGCCGGGCTCGACTTCCCCGACGCGGGCCGGATCCTGATCAATGGCCGCGACGCCACCGACCTGCCGGCGGGCGAGCGCGGCATCGGCTTCGTCTTCCAGCACTACGCGCTCTTCCGCCACATGACGGTCCGGCAGAACGTCGATTTCGGCATGCGGGTGATGCCGAAGGGTCGCCGGCCCGCGATGGCCGAGCGGCGCGCGCGCGTCGAGCGGCTGCTCGCGACGGTGCAGCTCGACGGACTCGGCGACCGCTTCCCGGCGCAGCTCTCGGGCGGCCAGCGGCAGCGCGTGGCGCTCGCCCGCGCGCTCGCGATCGAGCCCTCGGTGCTCTTGCTCGACGAGCCCTTCGGGGCGCTCGACGCGGCCGTCCGGCGAGACCTCAGGCGCTGGCTGCGCGACCTGCATTCGGAGCTTTCGGTGACCACGATCTTCGTCACCCACGACCAGGAGGAGGCGCTCGAGGTCGCCGACCGCGTCGTGGTGATGAACCGGGGCCGGATCGAGCAGAGCGGCACGCCGCTCGAGGTCGAATCCGCGCCCGCCTCGGCCTTCATGTACGGCTTCCTCGGCGCCGCGAACCGGCTCGAGGTGACGCTGGCCGGGGGCGCGGCCTGGCTCGACGGGCGCGCGTTGCCCGCCGCGCTGGTCGAGGTCGCGCCGGGCACGCCGGACGGCCCCGCCGTGGGCTTCGTCCGCGCGCACGACCTCGCCCCGGTCGCGCCGGACGCGCCCGAGGCGGTGCTGACCGCGCGCGTCGGTCACGTCGTGCTGCGCGGCGGCACCGCCCGGGCCGAGCTCACCACCGACCAGGGCCGCGCGCTCGAAGCCGAGGCGCCCCGCGCCGCCTGGGCCGAGCGCGGCCTCGCCGCCGGCGACCGGGTCGGCCTCGCGATCGCGCGGATGGCGGTGTTTCCGCCCGGACGCTGACGGGCCGCGTCCCGGCGAAGGACGGGATCGCCCCGGACGGGAATCGCCTGGCGCATCGGCTCGGCGAGGCCTGGTCGCGGTGTCCGGCGATGCGCCGCGCGCTTGCCGCGCGGCGGGAAAGGGCTAGCTTTCCTCCCGATCCAGCCCAGCCGACCAGCAAGAGGCGCCCCATGATCACCTTCACTCTCAACGGAACCGAGCGGACGTTCGACGGCGATCCCGAGACGCCGCTGCTCTGGGTCATCCGCGACGGCCTGCGGCTGACGGGGACCAAATACGGCTGCGGCATCGCCCAGTGCGGCGCCTGCACCGTGCATCTCGACGGGATGCCGCGGCGCTCCTGCGTGACGCCGATCTCGATGGTCGAGGGCTCCGACGTCGTGACGATCGAGGGAGTCGAGGGGCCGGAGGCCGAGGCGGTCCGGGCCGCCTGGACCGCGATCGACGTGCCGCAATGCGGCTACTGCCAGTCCGGCCAGATCATGTCGGCGGTCGCCCTGCTGCAGATGGTGCCCCAGCCGACCGACACCGACATCGACGACGCCATGGCCGGCAACATCTGTCGCTGCGCCACCTATGTCCGGATCCGCCGCGCGATCCACGACGCCGCCGCGACGCTGGAGGGCTGAGCCATGACCATCCACCAGACCCCGGTCGGCGCCACCCGCCGCGCCTTCCTCGCCGGGGGCGTCGGGCTCGTGATCGGCGTCGCGCTGGCGCCGAGGGGAGGCTTCGCCGCCGAGCTCGTCCAGGGCGCGCCGGCGGGCGCCGCCGGTCCGGTCCAGACGCTGAACGCCTTCGTCCGGGTCGCGCCGGACGGCACCGTGACCGTGCTCAGCAAGCACATCGAATTCGGCCAGGGCCCCTATACCGGCCTCGCCACGCTGGTCGCCGAGGAGATGGACGCCGACTGGAGCCAGATGCGCGCCGCGGCCTCCCCGGCCGACGACACGATCTACGCCAACCTCGCCTTCGGGCTGCAGGGCACCGGCGGCTCGACCGCGATGGCCAATTCCTACGAGCAGATGCGCAAGGCCGGGGCCACGGCGCGCGCGATGCTCGTCACTGCGGCGGCGATGACCTGGGGCGTGCCGCCCGGCGAGATCACCGTCGGGAAGGGCCGGATCCGCCACGCCGGCCGGAACCTCGAGACCGGCTTCGGCGAGGTCGCCGAGCTCGCGGCCGCGATGATGCCGCCGAAGGATCCGCCGCTGAAGGACCCCGCGACCTTCACGCTGATCGGCCGGGAGCTGCCGAAGCTCGACACGCCGCCCAAGACCGACGGCACCGCGATCTACACGCTCGACGTGATCGCCGAGGACATGCTGGTCGCGATGGTCGCGCATCCCGAGGTGTTCGGCGCGACGGTCCGGAGCTTCGACGACGCGGCGGCGCGCGCGGTCCCGGGCGTGGTCGACGTCAAGGCGGTGCCGCAGGGGGTCGCGGTCTATGCCGAGAACACCTTCGCCGCGCTCAAGGGGCGCGCGGCGCTCACCATCGACTGGGACCTCTCGGCGGCCGAGACCCGCTCGAGCGAGCAGCTCTTCGCCGAATACCGCGGCCTCTTCGCGACCGAGGGCCTGACCGCCACCGACAAGGGCGACGTCGCGGCCGGGCTCGCGGGCGAGGGCGTCACCGTGGTCGAGACCGAGATGGTCTTCCCCTTCCTCGCCCACGCCCCGATGGAGCCGCTCGACGCGGTGATCATCCGCGATCCCGACGGCACGGTCGACGCCTATAACGGCGCGCAGTTTCCGGGCCAGGACCGGCAGGCGATCGCCCAGACCCTCGCCCTCGACCTCGCCAACGTCCGCGTCCACTGCCAGCTCGCCGGCGGCAGCTTCGGCCGCCGGGCGCAGTTCGGCTCGCCCTACATGCGCGAGGCGGCGGCGGTCTTCGCCGCGACCGACCAGACCCGCCCGGTCAAGCACATGTGGACGCGCGAGGACGACATAAGGGGCGGGTTCTACCGCCCAATCTACGTGCATTCGATCCGGGGCGGCATGGACGCGCGGGGGCGGATCACCGGCTGGGACCACAAGATCGCCGGACAGTCGCTGATGGCCCGGACCGATCTCGACGAGACCAGCGTCGAGGGCGCGTCCGATCTCGCCTACGCGGTCGAGAACCTGCGGGTGGTGAGCTACCAGCCCGCGCTCGGTGTGCCGGTGCTCTGGTGGCGCTCGGTCGGGCACACCCATACCGCCTTCGCGGTCGAGACCTTCCTCGACCAGATGCTGCGCTCGGCCGGCAAGGACCCGGTGCGGGGGCGGCTCGACCTGCTCGGCCACCAGCCGCGCCACACGGGCGTGCTGACCCGCGTCGCCGAGATGGCCGACTGGGGCGGGCCGGTGCCCGAGGGCCGCGCGCGGGGCGTCGCGGTGCACAAGAGCTTCAACACCTATGTCGCCGAGATCGCCGAGGTCTCGACCGGCGCCGACGGCCTGCCCAGGGTGCACAAGGTCTGGTGCGCGGTCGATTGCGGGGTGGCGATCAATCCCAACGTGATCACAGCGCAGATGGAGGGCGGCATCGGCTACGGCCTCGGCGCCGTCCTGTTCGACGAGATAACGCTCGGCGAGGGCGGCAAGATCATCCAGTCGAACTTCCACGACTACCGCTCGCTCCGGATCTCGGAGATGCCGGAGGTCGAGGTCTCGATCATCGCCTCGACCGAGCCCCCGACCGGCGTCGGCGAGCCCGGCGTGCCGCCGATCGGACCCGCCGTCGCCAATGCCTGGCGCGTGCTCACCGGCCAGCCCATCAGACGCCTGCCGCTCTCGGCCGCGCGCGTCTCCTGATCCACCGGCCTTCCGCCGCGCGGCGGAAGGCTCGCCGAAAAGCCCGCCTCCTCGAACCTCCGAAGGCCAGCCATGCGCATCGCAACCGTCGCCGGGGTCGTCTTCTCCGTCCTCTCGCTCCACGCGCTCGCCGTTCCCGCCGCGGCCGCCGACCTCCGCCCGGTCGACTCCTTCGCCACGATCTCCGACGAGGCCGCGCGCTCCGTCGCGCTGTTCGAGGAAAGCGCCAAGGTGATCACCCATCCGCGCTGCGTGAACTGCCATCCGGTCGACAATTCGCCGCGTCAGGGCATGGACATGCGTCTGCACGAGCCGCCGGTGGTGCGCGGCGAGGCCGACATGGGCGCGCCGGGGATGATGTGCACCACCTGCCACGGTCCCGAGAACGTGCCCGTGGTCGCGCAGGCCGAGGGGATCGGCTCGATCCCCGGCAACCCGGCCTGGCATCTCGCGCCGCTCTCGATGGGCTGGATCGGCGTCTCGCCCGGCGCGATCTGCGCGCAGCTGAAGGACCCGGCGCGCAACGGCGGCCGCGACCTCGCCGCGATCGTCGAGCACATGGCGCATGACGACCTGGTCGGCTGGGCCTGGAACCCCGGCGCGGGCCGCGAGCCCGCGCCCGGCACCCAGGAGCGGTTCGGCGCGCTGATCCAGGCCTGGGTCGACACCGGCGCGCATTGCCCGACGCCCTGACGGGCCGGGCGCCTCAGTCGCCGGGGATGAGGGCGCTCGCGCCGGTCGCGGCGTCGGGCGGCGCCTGGATGGCGCGCAGCTCCTCGGGCGGGACGCCCCGCAGCGTGCGCACCACCGCCTGGGCGAGGAAGGTGCCGGCGGCGCGGAAATCCTCGTGGATCACGATCGTCTCGCGGCGGAACTTCTGCATCATGTGGAAGGAATCCTTCACCGCGAGGTCGTAGTCCCGCCCGATCTCGAACCCGCAGGCCTCGGCCGCGCTGATCACCGCGATCGCGGCGCTGGCCGAACCGCAGACGAAGCCGTCCGGCCGGCGCCGGGGCGAGTCCATCACCCGCGCCACCTCCGCCTCGATCGCCGCGTGGCCGCTGTCGATGGTGACGTCGCGGAGCGGCAGCTCGGTCAGGTCGAGCCGGTCGACCGCCCGGTCGAAGCCGGTCGTCATGTGATGCGCGTAGGTCAGCGTCGCGGGCGGCGGCAGCAGCGCGAGCCGGCGGCGCCCGCGCGCGGCGAGCCGCTCGACCGCCAGCTCGGCGTAGCGCTCGTTGTCGAAGTCGAAATAGGGGTGGACGATCTCCATCCGCGTGCGGCCATGCGTCGCGAAGGGGAAGCCACGCTCGTGCAGGTAGCGGACGCGCGGATCCTCGGGCTCGGTGCGCGAGAAGATCACCCCGTCCGCCGAGCCGGTCTCGACGATGTAGCGCACCGGGTCGAGCGGATCGTTGCGCGGGTGATAGGGCGTGACGATCAGATGGTAGGGCGTGCCCGCCAGCGTCTCTGAAATGCCGTAGACGAGATGCGGCGTCAGGCCGAGCACCTCCGCCTCGACCGACAGGATCAGGCTGATCACATTGGTCTTGCCGGTGCGGAGCCGCACGCCGGCGCGGTTGGGGCGATAGCCGATCTGCTGCGCGACGAGGCGGACCCGCTCCTTGGTCGCCTGGCCGATATCGGGGGCGTCGTTCAGCGCGCGCGACACGGTCGTGACCCCGAGGCCGGTCATATAGGCGATCGTCCGGAGCGTTGGCCGCCCGGTCAGGCCGCGCGGGCCACCGCCTCCGATATGTCCGTCCTCCGCCGCCATTCCGTCACCCTCGCACCGAATCGCAGGATAGCCCAGCGGGACCGGCCGCGCAAATCTGAAACGTTACAGTAGATCCGGCTGATGGCCGTGCGTTGGCGGGACGCGGGATCATGCTCGAACCGAATGCCCCCTATCCGGATGAAAAAAAGCCGAAAAAATCTAGGCGGGTAACGTCCGGAGCTGAGCGCTCTGTGATCGGGCGAATGGCGCGCTCCACATAAATGCTGGCGAGACACGAGGCATTCCTGTAACGATATAGAAAATCATAACGGGAGGGTTCCAATGTCCAGACGCGCCCTGGCCGCCGCGCTCGCGGCCTCCGTCGCGCTGCCCTGCGCGGCGCTAGCGACCGATCTCGAGGTCACCCACTGGTGGACCTCGGGCGGTGAGGCGGCCGCCGTGGCCGAATTCGCGAAGGCCTTCGACGCGACCGGCAACAAATGGGTGGACGGCGCCATCGCCGGTTCCGGCGACACCGCGCGGCCGGTCATGGTCAGCCGGATCACCGGCGGCGATCCCATGGGCGCGACCCAGTTCAACCACGGCCGCCAGGCCGAGGAGCTGGTCGCCGCGGGCATGATGCGCGACCTCGACGCGGTGGCCGCGGCCGAGGGCTGGAAGGACGTGATCAACCCGCCCTCGCTGCTCGAGAGCTGCACGCTCGACGGGCATATCTACTGCATCCCGGTCAACATCCACTCCTGGCAGTGGCTCTGGCTCTCGAACCAGGCCTTCGAGGAGGCGGGCGTCGCGGTGCCGACCAACTGGGGCGAGTTCGTCGCCGCCGCGCCGAAGCTCGAGGCGGCGGGCAAGGTGCCGCTCGCGGTCGGCCGGCAGGGCTGGCAGCTGAGCGGGATCTTCAACGACCTGCTGCTCGGGCTCGGCGGCAGGGACCTCTGGCTCAAGGTCTACGAGGACAAGGACGCCGAGGTCGCGGGCGGCGCCGACGTGGCGAGGGTCTTCGCGGCGCTCGGCGACGCGCGGGCGATGTCGACGGGTTCCAACGTGCAGAACTGGAACGAGGCCACCGCGATGGTGATCTCGGGCAAGGCCGGCGGCCAGGTGATGGGCGACTGGGCGCAGGGCGAGTTCCAGGTCGCGGGCAAGGTCGCGGGCACGGACTACACCTGCCTACCCGGGCTCGGCGAGGCGCAGTACATCACCACCGGCGGCGACGCCTTCTACTTCCCGGTGCTCGACGATCCGGAGAAGTCGAAGGCGCAGGAAGTGCTGGCCGAGGTGATGCTGTCGCCCGAGACCCAGGTCGCCTTCAACCTCAAGAAGGGCTCGCTGCCGGTCCGGAGCGACGTCGATCTCGCCGCCGCCAACGACTGCATGAAGAAGGGGCTTGCCATCCTCAAGGAGGGCAACGTGCTGAAGAGCGCGGACGAGCTCATCAACCCCGACACCACGACCCAGCTCAACGACCTGATGAGCGAGTTCTTCGCCGGGTCGATGACGCCCGCCGACGCGCAGACGCGCTTCGCCGCGCTGATCGAGAGCGCCGACTGACGGACGTCGCCGGCCCGCGAGCCGCGGGCCGGCCTTTCCCGGAAATCGCAGGGGAGAGCGCCATGTCCGTCGACGGGCGGCCCAACCGGCTATTCAAGAACATGAGCGCGAAGATCGCGTCGATCCCGATGATCCTGACGGCGGTCGTGGTCTTCCTCGGCGGCACGCTCTGGACCGTGGTCTATTCCTTCACCGACTCGAAGCTGCTGCCCCGGCTCAATTTCGTCGGCCTCGCCCAATACGAGCGGCTGTGGTCGACGCCGCGCTGGCTCATCTCGATCGAGAACCTCGCGATCTACGGCGCGCTCAGCCTCGTTTTCAGCTTCGTGATCGGCTTCCTGCTCGCGGCGCTGCTCGACCAGAAGATCCGGTTCGAGAACACCTTCCGTACCATCTTCCTCTATCCCTTCGCGCTCAGCTTCATCGTGACCGGCCTCGTCTGGCAGTGGATCCTCAACCCCGATTTCGGCGTGCAGCACATCGTGCGGAGCCTCGGCTGGGAGAGCTTTAGCTTCGACCCGCTCTATAACCCCGAGATCGTGATCGGCGGCATCGTCCTCGCCGGGCTCTGGCAGGGCACCGGGCTCGTCATGTGCCTGATGCTCGCGGGGCTGCGCGGCATCGACGAGGACGTCTGGAAGGCGAGCCGCGTCGACGGCATCCCGACCTGGAAGACCTATCTTTTCATCGTCATCCCGATGATGCGGCCGGTCTTCGTCACCACGCTCGTCATCGTCATGGCCGGCATCGTGAAGCTCTACGACCTCGTGGTCGCGATGACCGGGGGCGGGCCGGGGACGGCGTCCGAGGTGCCCGCGAAATACGTCTACGAATTCATGTTCCGCGCCCAGAACCTCGGCCAGGGCTTCGCCGCCTCGACCATGATGCTGCTGACGGTCGCGATCATCATCATCCCCTGGGCCTATCTCGAATTCGGAGGGAAACGCCGTGGCTAGTCCCGACCTCCTGGCGACCGGCGTCGCCTCCGACGGGGCGATGGGCCGGGCGGAACCGCGCGGCGCGCGGCCCCGCCGGACGCTCTCGCGCCGCAACATCATGCTCTACGGCGCGCTGATCGTGATCGCGCTCTACTACCTCCTGCCGCTCTACGTGATGGTGGTGACCTCGCTGAAGGGCATGCCGGAGATCCGGCTCGGCAACATCTTCGCGCCGCCGCTCGAGATCACCTTCGAGCCCTGGGTCAAGGCCTGGTCGGAGGCCTGCACCGGGCTCAACTGCGAGGGGCTGAGCCGGGGGTTCTGGAACTCGGTCCGGATCACCGTGCCCTCGGTCGTGCTCTCGATCGCGATCGCGAGCGTCAACGGCTACGCGCTGGCGAACTGGAAGTTCAAGGGCGCGGACATCTTCTTCACCATCCTGATCTTCGGCGCCTTCGTGCCCTACCAGGTGATGCTCTATCCGATCGTGATCCTCTTGCGCGAGATCGGGCTCTACGGCTCGCTGACCGGCCTCGTGGTGGTGCACACGATCTTCGGGATGCCGATCCTGACGCTGCTCTTCCGCAACTATTTCGCGAGCGTGCCGGAGGAGCTGTTCAAGGCGGCGCGGGTCGACGGCGCCGGGTTCTGGGGCATCTATTTCAAGATCATGCTGCCGATGAGCCTGCCGATCTTCGTCGTGGCGATCATCCTGCAGGTCACCGGCATCTGGAACGACTTCCTGTTCGGCGTGGTCTACACCAAGCCTGACACCTATCCGATGACGGTTCAGCTCAACAACATCGTCAATTCGGTGCAGGGCGTGAAGGAATACAACGTCAACATGGCGGCGACGATCATCACGGGGCTCGTGCCGCTCGCCATCTACTTCGTCTCGGGCAAGCTTTTCGTGCGCGGCATCGCCGCGGGCGCGGTGAAGGGATAAGCGTCATGGTCGCATTGAACGTGGAGACGCGGCCCGCGCCGCCGGTCCTTCGGGACGAGACGCCGGAGACGGCGCGGGAAACCAGCGTCGCGGTGAAGGACCTGCGCCTCGCCTATGGCGCGCTGACTATCCTCGACCGGCTCAGCCTCGACATCGCCGAGGGCGAGTTCATCGTGCTGCTCGGCCCCTCCGGCTGCGGCAAGTCCACGCTCCTCAACTGCGTCGCGGGGCTGCTCGACATCACCGACGGGCAGATCTGGATCAAGGGGAGGAACGTCACCTGGGACGAGCCGAAGGACCGGGGCATTGGCATGGTGTTCCAGTCCTACGCGCTCTATCCGCAGATGACGGTGCGCGGAAACCTCGCCTTCGGCCTGAAGAACGCCGGCCTGCCGCGGGCCGAGATCGACAAGCGGATCGCCCGCGCCGCCGAGATCCTGCAGATCCAGCCGCTCCTCGAGCGCAAGCCCGCCGCGCTCTCGGGCGGGCAGCGGCAGCGCGTGGCGATCGGCCGCGCGCTGGTGCGCGACGTCGACGTCTTCCTCTTCGACGAGCCGCTCTCGAACCTCGACGCGAAGCTGCGCTCCGAACTCCGCGTCGAGATCAAGCGGCTGCACCAGCAGCTCCGAAACACGATGATCTACGTCACCCACGACCAGATCGAGGCGCTGACTCTCGCCGACCGGATCGCGGTGATGCGGGGCGGGGTGATCCAGCAGCTCGCCGATCCGAAGACGATCTACAACAAGCCGGCGAACCTCTTCGTGGCGGGTTTCATCGGCTCGCCGGCGATGACCTTCCTCGAGGGCCGGATCGGGCAGGGCGGGGTTTTCGAGACCGGCGGCGTCGCCATCCCGCTCGACGGCTATCGCGGCGCGGTGCCGGCGGCGGGGCGCGAGGTGGTCCTCGGCGTGCGGCCCGAGCACGTGTTCGTCGGCGCCGAGGGGGCGCCGGCGACGGTCGACATCGACGAGCCGATGGGGTCGGACAGCCTGCTCTGGCTCGGCTTCGGCGGCCAGGCGCTTTCGGCCCGCGCCCCGGCCGAGCATGGCTTCGTCGCGGGCCAGTCCGTCGGGCTGCGCTTCGACATCTCCAAGGCGTCGCTCTTCGACCGTGAAACCGAGCAGCGGCTCTGAGGCCCGGGAACGCCATGCTGGACCTGACGGGAGACTGGACGCTCCGCGACGCGGAGGGCGGCCACGCCGCGACCCTGCGCCTGCCGGGCGACGTGCATTCCGCGCTCGCCGCCGCGGGGCTGATCCCCGACCCCTACGCGGGCCGGAACGAATACGCCGTGCGCTGGGTCGCCGACCGCGACTGGCTTCTCAGCCGGACCTTCGAGGACAGCGGCGGGCCACGCACGCTGCATTTCGATTGTCTCGACACGGTGGCGGAAGTGCGGCTGAACGGCGCGCCGGTGCTGGAGGCCTCGACGAGCTTCCGCCAGCACGACGCGGCCGTCGTCACGCTGGCGGGGGAGAACCGGATCGAGATCCTGCTGCGCTCGAACACCCGCGCCGCCGACGCGCTGGCGGCGGCGCAGCCGTTCCCGGTACCCTACCACGCCGGCAACTGCCCGATTCCGAACGGCAACATGCTGCGCAAGCCGCAATGCGACTTCGGCTGGGACTGGGGCGTCGCGCTGGCGCCGACCGGTGTCCTGGGCCGGATCGCGCTGATCGGGCCGGAGGGCGAGATCGCCGGACCCACCGTCGAGCAGGTCCACGAGGGGGGCGCGGTTCGGCTCCGTGTCCGCGTCCGCCTCCGGGGCTTCGCCCTCGCCCCCGGCGCGGTGCCCTGGCGCGTCGCCATCGGTGGCGCCGAGGCGACCGGCACCGTCGATCCGGCCGAGGCGGAGCCGGTGGCCGAACTCGTGCTGGAAAACCCCGACCTCTGGTGGCCGGCGGGCTTCGGACCCCAGGCGCTGAGCAGCCTCGAGATCACCGTGGGCGGGCAGCACCGGACCTTCCCGCTCGCGCTCCGCGACATCCGCCTCGTCTCCGAGCCGGACGCGGTCGGGCGGAGCTTCGCGCTGCGGGTGAACGGGCGCGACATCTTCTGCCGGGGCGCCAACTGGATCCCCGCCGACGCGCTGCCGTCCCGGATCACCGAGGCGAGGACCGCCGCGCTGCTGCGCTCGGCGGCGGAGGCGCATATGAACATGATCCGCGTCTGGGGCGGCGGGCGCTATGAACCCGATTCCTTCTACGAGACCTGCGACGCGCTCGGGCTCCTCGTCTGGCAGGATTGCATGTTCGCCTGCCACCTCTACCCCGCGACCGAGGATTTCCTCGCTGAGATCGACCGCGAGATCCGCGAGCAGGTGGCGCGGATCGGCCATCGCGTCGCGCTCTGGTGCGGTGACAACGAACTGCTCGGCGCGCTCAACTGGTTCGAGGAGTCGCGCGCGAACCGCGACCGCTACCTCGTCGCCTACGACCGGCTGAACCGGACCATCGAGGCGGCGCTCAGGGCGACGCTCCCGACCGCGAACTGGTGGCCGTCGAGCCCGTCGCCCGGTCCGATGAGCTTCGGCGACGCCTGGCACGACGACAGCTCCGGCGACATGCATTTCTGGTCGGTCTGGCACGAGGGCCGCGACTTCGAGCATTACCGCGACGTGAAGCCCCGGTTCTGTTCGGAATTCGGCTTCCAGTCCTATGCCTCGCTGCCGGTGATCCGGAGCTTCGCCGGGGAAGGGGACCTCAACATCGCCTCGCCGGTGATGGAGAGCCACCAGAAGAACGCCGGCGGCAACGCGCGCATCGCCGAGACGATGTTCCGCTACTTCCGCTTCCCGAAGGATTTCGCGAGCTTCGTCTGGCTCAGCCAGATCCAGCACGGCACCGCGCTCAAGACCGCCGTCGATTACTGGCGGAGCCTCAAGCCGCGTTGCATGGGCGCGCTCTACTGGCAGCTCAACGACACCTGGCCGGTGGCGAGCTGGTCGAGCCTCGACTACGGCGGCGGCTGGAAGCTCCCGCACTACATGGCCGCGCGGTTCTTCGCCCCGGTCAATGTCGTGGCGATCCCGGAGGGCGACACGATCCGGCTCGTCGCGGTGAACGACACGGCCGAGCCGGTCGAGGTCACGGTGGAGGCTTTCGCGGCGTCCCTCGACGGCGCGACGCGGCCGCTGACCACCGCGGGCGCGCAGATCCTTCCCGACGCGGCGCTTTCGCTCACCGAACCGCCGCGCGACCAGCTCGCGCCGGGCGAGATCCTCGCCTTTCGCTGGCGCGCCTCGAACGGCGCGGCGGGCGGCGACATCCACGCGACCGAGCGCTGGAAGAACCTCGACCTTCCCGACCCTGCGATCGGGCTGACCGTCACGCCGGAGCCGGGCGCGCTGCGTGCCCGGCTCTCCGCGCGGGCGGTGGCCTTCTTCGTCACGCTGGAGGCGTCGAAGCCCGGCCGCTTCTCGACGAACGCCGTCACGCTCTTTCCCGGCCACGACGCCGAGATCTTCTTCACGCCCGACGATGGCGACATCGCCGGCGTCACGCTCACAACCCGCGACCTCCATTCGAGCTTCGCCTGACATCCCGGAGACCCCGATGACCGAATTCTCCTACCAGCTCTATTCGTCGCGCAACTTCCCGCCCCTTGCGGGCACCCTCCGCATGCTGGCCGAGGCCGGCTATCGCAACGTCGAAGGCTATGGCGCGCTCTACGCCGACGACGCCAAGGTGAAGGAGCTGACCCGGAACCTCGAGGCGAACGGCCTCCGGATGCCGACCGGCCATTTCGGCCTCGAGATGCTCGAGGCCGAGTCGGAGAAGGTGCTCGCCATCGCGCGCGCGGTCGGGATCGACACGATCTACTGCCCCTATGTCGCGGCCGAGCAGCGTCCCACCGACGGCGCCGGCTGGCGCGCCTTCGGGGCGCGGCTGCGGCGGGCCGCGACGCCCTATCACGCGGCGGGCCTCGGCTTCGGCTGGCACAACCACGATTTCGAATTCGTCCCGACCGCCGACGGCGCGATCCCGCTCGCCGCGCTCCTGGAGGGCGGCCCCGATCTCGAATGGGAGGCCGATATCGCCTGGATCCTGCGCGGCGGCGGCGATCCCATGGCCTGGATCGCGTCCCATGGCGACCGGATCACGGCGGCGCATGTGAAGGACATCGCGCCCTCGGGCGAGAACGCCGACGAGGACGGCTGGGCGGATCTCGGCGACGGCGTCGTCGACTGGAAGGCGATCCTGGCCGCGCTGCGGGGCACCGCGGCGCGGGTCCTCGTGATCGAGCACGACAATCCGAGCGACCACCGGCGCTTCGCCACCCGCTCGCTCGCGACGGCGGAGGCGCTCTGAGCATGGACGGCAAGCTCGGGATCGGGATCATTGGCTGCGGCAATATCTCGACCGCCTATTTCACGCTCGCGCCGCTCTTCCGCGGCCTCGAGCCGCGCGCCTGCGCCGACCTCTCCCCCGCGGCGGCCGCGGCGCGGGCGACCGAATTCGGCGTGCGCGCCGAGACCGTCGAGGGGCTGCTCGCCGCGCCCGACGTGCAGGTGGTGATCAACCTCACCATTCCCGCCGCGCATTTCGAGGTGACGCGGGCCGCGCTCCGCGCCGGCAAGCACGTCTATTCGGAGAAGCCCGTCGTGCTGACGCTGGAGGAGGGGCTCGAGCTGCGCGCGCTCGCCGCGGCGAAGGGGCTGCGCGTCGGCTCGGCGCCGGACACTTTCCTCGGCGGCGCGCACCAGCGGGCGCGGGCGCTGATCGACGCGGGCGAACTCGGCGCGATCACCGCCGGCACCGCCTTCGTGCAGAGCCACGGCATGGAGCACTGGCACCCGAACCCGGATTTCTTCTTCCTGCCCGGCGGCGGGCCGATGCTGGACCTTGGCCCCTATTACATCGCGAACCTCATCAACCTGATCGGCCCGGTGCGCCGGGTCGCGGCGATGACCGGCATGGCGACGCCGACCCGCACCATCGCGGTCGAGGGCCCGCGCCGCGGCCAGACGATCCCGGTCGAGACGCCCACCACGGTTCAGGCGCTGCTCGAATTCGCGAGCGGCGCGCATGTGATGATGAACACGAGCTGGGACGTCTGGGCGCACGGCCACGGCCGGCCGATCGAGCTCTACGGCACCGAGGGCACGCTCTTCGTGCCCGACCCGAACTGGTTCGGCGGCGCGCTCGAAATGGCCGGGCGCGACGGCGCGACGCGGGAGGTGCCCGGCTGGGACCACCCGTTCGGCGTGCCGAACGACGCGCGGCCGACCGGGACCTATGCCAACTACCGCGCGGCGGGGCTCGCCGACATGGCGGCGGCGATCCTCGAGGGACGGGACGCGCGCTGCGGCCTTGACCGGGCGCTGCACGGGATCGATGTGATGACCTCGATCCTGCGCTCGGGTGAGACCGGGCAATTCATCGAGCTCGCCACCACCTGCGCCCGGCCCGAGCCGCTCGGCCCCGAGGCGGCGCGGGCCCTGCTCGCCTGAGGAGACGCGAATGACATATCTTCCCGCCGAGGACCGCTACGCGCGGATGGCCTATCGCCGCTGCGGCGCGAGCGGCCTCATGCTGCCCGCGATCTCGCTCGGCCTCTGGCACAATTTCGGCGAGGACACCCCGCACGAGACCAAGCGGGCGATCGTGCGGACCGCCTTCGACCACGGCGTCACGCATTTCGACCTCGCCAACAACTACGGGCCCCCGCCCGGCTCGGCCGAGACCGCCTTCGGGGAGATCCTGCGGACCGATCTCAGGGGCTACCGCGACGAGCTCGTCATCTCGTCCAAGGCGGGCTACCTGATGTGGCCCGGGCCGCATGGCGAATGGGGCAGCCGGAAGTCGCTGATCGCCTCCTGCGACCAGAGCCTGAAGCGCCTCGGGCTCGACTACGTGGACATCTTCTACTCGCACCGCTTCGATCCCGACACGCCGCTCGAGGAAACCATGGGCGCGCTCGACCGGATCGTGCGCTCCGGCCGCGCGCTCTACGCCGGGATCTCGTCCTATTCCGCCGCCAAGACCCGCGAGGCGGCGGCCATCCTGAAGGATCTCGGCACGCCCTGCCTGATCCACCAGCCGAGCTACAACATGATCAACCGCTGGGTGGAGCGCGACGGGCTCAAGGAGACGCTGCGCGAGCTCGGCATCGGCTCGATCGCCTTCACGCCGCTGGCGCAGGGCATGCTGACCGGAAAGTACCTCGCGGGCATCCCGGAGGGCAGCCGCGCCACGCAGGCGAAATCGCTGCGCCGCGAGTTCCTGAACGACCGCGCGATCGAGAACATCCGCGCGCTCAACGCGATCGCCGAGCGGCGCGGCCAGACGCTGGCGCAGATGGCGATCGCCTGGGTGCTGCGCGAGGGCGGCGTCACCTCGGCGCTGATCGGCGCCTCGCGGCCAAGCCAGGTCGAGGATTGCGTCGGCGCCGTCGCCAATCTCGACTTCACCGCCGAGGAGCTGGCCGAGATCGACGCCTACGCCGACGAGGAGAAGATCAACCTCTGGGCCAGCTCGTCGGAGGCGGGATGACCGCGCGCGGGCGGGCCGGGCGATGATCGAGAACCCGATCCTCAAGGGCTTCAATCCCGACCCCTCCGTTGTCCGGGTCGGGGAGGACGTCTACATCGCCACCTCGACCTTCGAATGGTATCCCGGCGTCCAGATCCACCAGTCGCGCGATCTGGTGAACTGGCGGCTGGTGGCGCGGCCGCTCAATCGCGCGGCGCAGCTCGACCTGCGCGGCGCGCCCGACAGCTGCGGCGTCTGGGCGCCGTGCCTGAGCCACGCGGACGGGCTCTTCTGGCTGATCTACACCGACGTGAAGCGCTACGAGGGCAGCTTCAAGGACGCGCACAACTATCTCGTCACCGCGCCCCGGATCACCGGGCCCTGGTCCGATCCGGTCTATCTGAACTCCTCCGGCTTCGATCCGTCGCTCTATCACGACGACGATGGCCGGAAGTGGTTCGTGAACCAGCAGTGGCGCCACCTGCCGCCCCGGCCGGGGCAGGTGGGGCATCCGGCCTTCGACGGCATCCTGCTCCAGGAATACGATCCGGTCGCGCGCCGCCTGACCGGGCCGATCCGGAGCATCTTCGCCGGATCGCCGCACGGGCTGGTCGAGGGGCCGCATCTCTTCAAGCGGGCGGGGTGGTACTATCTGACCGTCGCCGAGGGCGGCACCGGCTATGACCACGCCGTCACCATGGCCCGGTCGCGCGACATCGCCGGGCCCTACGAGCTCCATCCCCAGACCTTCCTGATGACGTCGAAGGACGCGCCCGACGCGCCGCTCCAGCGCGCGGGCCACGGCCAGATCCTCGAGATGCCCGACGGCGCGGTCTATCACACCCACCTCTGCTCCCGGCCGCTGCCCGGCACGCGGCGCAGCCCGCTCGGCCGGGAGACCGGGCTGCAACGCTGCGTCTGGCGCGACGACGGCTGGCTCTATCTCGCGCAGGGCGGCCTCGTGCCCGCCGTCGAGGTCCCGGCGCCGGCGCCGGTGGCGCCCGAACCGCCCCGGCCGGTGGAATATCGCTTCGACACGCCGAGCCTTCCGGCGGATTTCCAGTGGCTCCGCACGCCCTATCCGGAGCGGATCTTCACGCTGACCGGCGCCGCGCTGCGGCTGCATGGCCGGGAATCGCTCGGGAGCTGGTTCGAGCAGGCGCTGGTGGCGCGGCGGCAGGAGCACCACGCCTATCGCGCCGAAACCCGGCTCGCCGCCTTCGCCCCCGACACCTACCAGCAGGCGGCGGGGCTCACGACCTACTACAACCGCTGCAAGCTCCATGCGCTCATGGTCTCGTACGACGCCGGGGCGGGGCGGACACTGACGCTGATGTCCTGCCCCGGCGACTCGCCCGAGGGCCGGCTGAGCTATCCCGCCGCGCCGCTCCCGGTGCCGGACGGGCCGCTCGACCTCGCGGTCGAGGTGCGCGGCGCCAGGCAGCAATTCTTCTGGCGCGGCGGCGGCGACTGGCAGCCGTTCGGCCCCGTCCTTGACGCGAGCGCGATCTCCGACGAGGCCGGGCGCGGCGAGCATGGCTCCTTCACCGGCGCCTTCGTCGGCATGGTGGCCTTCGACACCTCCGGCCGCGCCTGCCCGGCGGATTTCGCGTCCTTCGCCTATACCCCGCTCTGAACCGGGACCGGGCAACGCGGCCCGGTCCCCGCTTGCGATCAGGCGGCGAGGATGCCGTGCGGGTCGAGCACGAATTTCTTCGCCACGCCGTGGTCGAAGCTCTCGTAGCCCGCCGCCGCCGCGTCGAGCGGGATGATCGTCGCATTGACGATATCGGCGATCGGCAGCCGGTCGTGCAGGATCGCCTGCATCAGCTGGCGGTTGTAGCGCAGCACCGGGGTCTGGCCGGTGTGGAACGACTGCGCCTTGGCCCAGCCGAGGCCGAAGCGCATCGAGAGGTTGCCGTGCTTCGCCGCCGCGTCGACCGCGCCGGGATCCTCGGTCACGTAGAGGCCGGGAATGCCGATCGAGCCCGCCGCGCGGGTGATCTCCATCATCTGGTTCAGCACGATCGCCGGCTGCTCGCCGCCGGAATGGCCGCGCGCCTCGAAGCCCACCGCGTCGATCGCCGCGTCGACCTCGGGGGTGCCGGTGATCTCGGCGATCATGTCGCCGAGCCGGTCGCTGGCCGAGAGGTCCACCGGCTCGAACCCGACCTCGCGGGCATGCTCCAGCCGCTCCTTGTTGAAGTCGCCGATCATCACCACCGCCGCGCCGAGGATGCGCGCCGAGGCCGCCGCGGCGAGCCCGACCGGGCCCGCGCCCGCGACATAGACGATCGAGCCGACGCCGACGCCCGCCTTGACCGCGCCGTGGAACCCGGTCGGCAGGATGTCCGAGAGCATGGTGAGGTCGCGGATCTTCGCCATCGCCCGGTCGCGATCGGGGAATTTCAGCAGGTTGAAATCGGCGTAGGGCACGGTGACGTATCGCGCCTGCCCGCCGATCCAGCCCCCCATGTCGACATAGCCGTAGGCGCCGCCGGCGCGCGACGGGTTCACCGTCAGGCATACGCCGGTGTCCTGCGAGCGGCAGGTGCGGCAGCGGCCGCAGGCGACGTTGAACGGCACCGAGACGAGGTCGCCGATCTCCAGCATCTCGACGTCGGCGCCCTTCTCGATCACCTCGCCGGTGATCTCGTGGCCGAGGACCAGCCCCGGCTCGGCGGTGGTCCGGCCCCGGACCATGTGCTGGTCCGAGCCGCAGATGTTGGTCGAGATCACCTTCAGGATCACGCCATGTTCGATCTTGCGGCCGTCGGGGGCCGCGAGCGCGGGATCCGCGATGTTCTGGACCTCGACCTTGCCCGGTTCGATATAGACCACGCCTCGGTTCGTCATGCGCTGGTTCCTCCCCTGGAACTGGGCGGCCTTCTGGCCGCGCCGCTTGCGTCGCTCCCCGCGGGGACCCGCGGGGGCGCCGGCCGATGGTCCTACGTCCGCGGCCCCGGCAAGCGCTCAAAACAGACGTTGCGTCCACCATTGGCGACGCGCCGGCCTTCGGGCTCAGGCCGCGGCGGCGGCGCGCGTCCGGCGCGGGAAGGCCGCGACGAAGCAGGCGGTCAGGACCAGGATGATCGTCGGCGCCGGGGCGCTGTCGAGGAAGAAGCTGAGATAGACCCCGCCGAGCATCGAGACGAGGCAGACGGCGCAGGCGACCACCAGCATCCGCCCGAAGCTGCGCGCGACGAGAAAGGCGATCGCACCGGGCGCGATCAGCAGGCCGACCGCGAGGATGAGCCCGGTCGCCGACAGCGTCGCGACGATGGTGAGCGACAGCGCGGTCAGGAGCCCGTAGCGCAGCAGGTTGACCGGCAGCCCCGAGGCGCGCGCCTGGGCCGGGTCGAAGGCGTGCAGCATCAGGTCCTTCCACTTCAGGACCAGCGCCAGGGTGACGACGAGCGAGATCGCCCCCGCCGTCCAGAGATCGGCCGGGCCGACGCCGAGCATGTTGCCGAAGAGCACGTGGTCGAGATGCACGTCGGGGGCGATCGCGGTGTAGAGCACGATCCCGAGCCCGAACATGCCCGAGAAGACCACGCCCATCACCGTGTCCTGCTTCACCCGGCTGTTGGCGGCGAGATAGCCGGTCGCGAGCGCCGTCGCCATGCCCGCGCCGAAGGCGCCGAGGATCAGCGGAAAGCCGACCGCATGGGCGAGCACGATGCCGGGCAGCACCGCGTGGCTGACCGCGTCGCCCATCAGCGCCCAGCCTTTCAGCACCAAAAAGCAGGAGAGCAGCGCGGTCGGGATCGCGACGATCGCGCCGATCAGGAAGGCGTCGCGCATGAAGCCGAAGCCGAACGGCAGGAGCAGCGTCTCGATCACGGCCGCGCCTCCGGCTCCAGCGCCCGGGCCGCGCGCGCCCGGGCGGCGCGGAGGCCGTGCTTCGGCGCCCAGACGAAGGCCGCGAGGAAGATCAGCGTCTGCAGGCAGACGATGATCCCGCCGGTCGCGCCGTCGAGGAAATAGCTCAGATAGGCGCCGAGAAAGCTCGTCCCGGCGCCGATCGCCACCGAGAGCGCGATCAGCCGCGGGAACCGGTCGCAGAGCAGATAGGCGGTGGCGCCGGGCGTCACCACCATGGCGATGACGAGGAAGGCGCCGACCGTCTGCATCGCGGCGACGACGCAGGCCGAGAGCAGCACGAAGAACACCGCCTTCAGGAGCCCTGGGCGCAGGCCGATCGAGCGGGCATGCGCCTCGTCGAAGAAGACCACCATCAGGTCCTTCCACTTCGCGAGCAGCACCGCGAGCGTGACGAAGCCGATGATCGCGAGCTGCGCTGTGTCCCCGGGGGTGATGGCGAGGATATTGCCCATGGTGATGGTCTGCAGCGAGATCGCCATCGGGTTCATCGAGACCATGAAGAGCCCGAGGCCGAAGAAGGTGGTGAAGATGATGCCGATCACCACGTCCGCCTTCAGGCCGGAGCGGTCGGACAGGAACAGCATCGCCGCCGCCGCGAGCCCGCCCGAGAGGAAGGCGCCGAGCGCGAAGGGCAGGCCGAGCATGTAGGCGCCGGCGACGCCCGGCACCACCGCGTGCGAGAGCGCGTCGCCGATCAGCGACCAGCCCTTGAGCATCAGATAGGCGGAGAGGAAGGCGCAGACCCCGCCGACCAGCGCCGAGACCCACATCGCATTCGTCATGTAGCCGTAGCCGAAGGGCTCGAGCAGCGGGCTCACGCGCCGTCCCCCGGCACGGCCTCGACCCGCGCGCGCGCGCCGTCCCGGACCGGCGGGCGCTCTTCCTCGCTCGGAATCGAGATCCTCCGCGGATCGTCGTCGGCGCGCGGCGCGCCGCCCCCGAGCGTGAAACGCCGGGGCCCGCCGCCGAACGCCGCCTCGAGATTGGCGGTGGTGAAGGTCGTCTCGGTCGGGCCGGAGGCGAGCACCGTGCCACGCACCAGCACGACCCGGTCGCAGAATTCGGGCACCGAGCCGAGGTCGTGGGTCGAGACCAGCATGACCCGCCCTTCGGCGCGCAACTCGCGCAGCAGGGCGACGATCTGCATCTCGGTCGTCACGTCGACGCCGGTGAAAGGCTCGTCGAGCAGGATGAGCTGGCCGTCCTGCGCCAGCGCGCGGGCGAGGAAGACGCGCTTCTTCTGCCCGCCCGAGAGCTCGCCGATCTGCCGGGCGCGATAGTCGGACATGCCGACGCGCTCGAGCGCCGCCGCGACCGCCGCGTGGTCGGCCTTCGAGGGGCGGCGCAGGAAGCCCATGTGGCCATAGCGGCCCATCATCACCACGTCCTCGACCAGCACCGGGAAGCTCCAGTCGACCTCCTCGGCCTGCGGCACATAGGCGACGAGGTTGCGCTTCAGCGCCCGCGCCACCGTCAGCCCGAGCAGCCGGATCTCGCCCCGGGCCACCGGGACGAAGCCCATGATCGCCTTGAAGAGGGTCGACTTGCCCGCGCCGTTGACCCCGACGAGCGCCGTCACCGTGCCGCGCGGGATCTCGAAGGACGCGTGGCGCAGCGCGGTATGGCCGTCGCGGTAGGAGACGGTCACGTCGCGGACGGCGATCCCGCCGCCCGGATCGGCGCCGGTCGCGGGCCGGGGCGCCGTCATCGCGGCGGGCATCCTGTGGTCCTTGGGCATGGGCAAGCTCCGGGTCGGCGAGGGGTCAGTTCATCCCCGCGGCCAGCCCGTCGGCGACGGTCCGCGTGGTCACGGCGAGCAGGTCGAGATAGCTCGGCACCGGCCCGTCCGGCCCGGACAGGCTGTCGACGTAGAGCACGCCGCCGTAATGCGCGCCGGTCTCGCGCGCCACCTGCTCGGCCGGCGCGGTATTGACCGTGCTCTCGCAGAAGACGACCGGGATATCGTTGTCGCGCACGCCGTCGATCACCGCGCGGACCTGCCGCGGCGTGCCCATCTGGTCGGCGTTCATCGGCCAGAGATAGAGCTCGCGCATGCCGAGGTCGCGGGCGAGGTAGCTGAACGCGCCCTCGCAGGTGACGAGCCAGCGGCGCGCCGCCGGGATCCCGGCGATCTCGGCGCGGAGCGGCTCGATCGTGTCGCGGAGCGCGGCCTTGTAGGCGTCGGCGTTGGCGGCGTAGGTCGCGGCGTTCGCCGGATCGTGTTCGGCGAAGGCGGCGGCGATGTTGTCGACATAGACCTCCGCGTTGCCGAGCCCCATCCAGGCATGCGGGTTCGGCTTGCCCTCGTAGCCGCCGGCCGAGATCGGGATCGGCTCGATCCCCTCGGTCAGCGTCGCCGAGGGCACGTCGCCGAGGTTGTCGAGGAACTGCTCGAACCAGAGCTCGAGGTTCATGCCGTTCCAGAGGATGAGGTCGGCGTCGCGCGTGCGCGCGATGTCCTGGGGCGTCGGCTCATAGCCGTGGATCTCGGCGCCGGGCTTGGTGATCGACACCACCTCGGCCGCGTCGCCCGCGATGTTGCGCGCCATGTCGGCGAGGACCGTGAAGGTCGTGACCACCTTCATCTTCTCGTCCTCGGCCCGCGCCGCGCCGGCCAGCAGCGCCGCGGCCGCCGCCGCCCCGAGAAGCCCCATGGGTCTCCGCATTCGCTCGTCCTCTTTCCGTGGTCAGGACCAGCTAATGTAAATGCGAGGCAATTGCAATTATGGGGCACGCCAGCGCCCCCGGTCGCGTTGTCGCACCCCCGGGGGCGGAAGGGCGGGGCCGCGCCGACTCACGGGCGCGGCCCCGCGGGATCAGGGCGCCGTCTTCGGCCCGACCACGGCGAACCAGGCGCCTCGCGGATCCCGCGCCACCGCGATGAAGGCGCCGCCCGGGACCTCCGTCGGCCCGTGCGCGAGCGTGCCGCCCGCGGCCTCGATCCGGCCGATCGCCTCCTCGACGCCGGCGGCGCCGAAATAGGGCAGCCAGCACGGCACCGGCGCGTTGCCGAGCCCCATCATGCCGCCGATGTCGGCGCCGTCATGCGCGAAGAGCTGGTAGGTTCCCATCTCGCCCATGTCGACGCCGGTCGATTTCGTCCAGCCGAACAGGTCGGCGTAGAAGCCGAGCGCCGCGCCGGGATCGGTCGACATGAGCTCGTTCCAGTTGCCATGCCCGGCCTTGCCCTGGTCGAAGGCGTGGCCGGCCGGGCCGTCGGCGGGCATCGGATCGGGCCGGAGCACGCCGAAAGCCGCGCCCTGCGGGTCCGCCACCACCGCGAAGCGGCCGGTGCCGGGAATGTCGGCGGGCGCGCGATGCACCACGCCGCCGGCGGCCGTGATCGCGGCGACCGCGGCGTCCGCGTCGTCGACGGCGAAATAGATCATCCAGAACGGCGGCGTCTCGCCCACGTCCGGGGGCGTCTCCATCACCCCCGCCACCATGTCTCCGCCCGAGCTGGCGAGGTGGTAGTCGAACCCCTCCATCCCGGCGTCCTGGAAGCTCCAGCCGAGAACCCGGCCGTAGAATTCCTCCGCCGCGCCGATATCGCCCCGGCTGGTCATGAGCTCGTACCAGCACGGTCTGCCATGGACCTTGGTCATTCCCGTCCTCCACGCGTTTCCTCGGGGTAGACCTAGCACATTCGCTCGCGGGGCAAGGGTCCCGCGCGGGCCGGGGCCGGGTCGCGACCCGCCGCCGCGGGGGTCAGAGGCCGCGCGCGATCCGCGCCGCCTCGAACTCCACGACCCCCGCGTCGGCGCCCTCGGCGAAGCAGGCTACGGTGACGGGGTCGGGCCGGTCGGGGAAATGATAGACCGCGGCGACGCTGAAGGGTCCGCCGCCGGTATGGCCGATCGTCGGTCCCGCCGCGCCCATGTCGCCGATCATGAGCCCGAGCCCGTAGCCGCAGGCGGTCCAGGGCCGACCGGGCAAGGCGCCGCCGACCGGCCGGGGCCGCAGCATCCGCGCGCGCGCCCCGGGTCCCAGCACCGCGCCCGCGAGGAGCCCCCGGAGCAGCCGCGCGGCGTCGCGCGCGCTGCCGACGAGGCAGCCGTGATAGACCCAGCCGGGGTGATAGCGCCGCGCCGCGGGCCAGAGGACCCGGGCGAATTCGGCCCGCGTGGTCGCGAGCGCCGCGCCGTCGAGCCCGAGGGGCGCGCGGATCGTCGTTTCGAAGACCTCGGCGAAACCGCGTCCGGCCGCGGCCTCGATCGCCTCGCGCGCCAGCATGTAGCCGATGTTGGAATAGGACCAGCCCGACCCGGGCGCGAAGAGCATCCCCCGCGCCAGCGCCGCGCCGAGCAGCGCGTCGCGCGGCCAGGGCTCGGCGTCGGCCGCGACCGCGCGCTGGTAGGCTTCGAGCCCGCCGTAATCCGGCAGCCCGGCGGTATGGCCGAGCAGCTGCGCGGGCGTCCAGGCCTGCCCGGGGGCCCGGGCGTCGAGATCGAGCGCGCCTTCCTCGGCGAGCCGGAGCGCGCAGGTCGCGATCGCCGTCTCGGTGAAGCTCCAGTAGGGAAAAAGCGCGGCGGGATCGCCGACGGAGCCCTCGCGTCCGTCGCGGGTGATCCAGTGCGCATGTATCTCGGCCGCCGGTCGCATGCGATCTCCTAGCACGCGGCCGGGGGCCGGGGAACGCCTTCAGGCGCGCGCCGCGAGGCCGTCGAGCCGCGCCTTCTGCGCCGGGGTGAAGGTCAGGCGCGCCGCGTCGATGTTCTCGCGCAGATGCGCCGGCGAGGCGGTGCCCGGGATCACGAGGACGTTCGGGCCGCGCGCCAGCAGCCAGGCGAGCGCCACCTTCTGCGCGCCGACGCCGATCTCGGCCGCGACCGCGCTCAGCTCCGCGGATTGCAGCGGCGAGAAGCCGCCGAGCGGGAAATACGGCACATAGGCGATGCCCTCGGCCGCGAGCGCGTCGATCATCGCGTCGTCGGTCCGGTGCACGAGGTTGTAGTGGTTCTGCACGCAGACCACCGGCGCGATGTCCCGCGCGATGGCGAGCTGCGCCATGTCGACCGTGCTGACGCCGATATGCGCGATCAGCCCTTCCTCGCGCAGCGCCCGCATCGCGCGCATCGGCGTCGCGATGTCGTCCTCGGGCCCGCCCATCCGCAGGTTGACGATCGGCATCCGGTCGAGCCCGAGCCGTTGGAGATTGTCCTCTACCGAGCGGCGCAGGAAATCGGCGTCGCGCCGCAGCACCCAGCCGCCGGCCTCGTCGCGGAAGGCGCCGATCTTGGTGACGAGGACCAGCCCAGCGGGGTAGGGCGCCAGCGCCTCCCGGATCAACGCGTTGGTGACGTGGGGGCCGTAGTAGTCGCTGGTGTCGATATGGTCGACGCCCGCGGCCACCGCGGCGCGCAGCACCGCGCGCGCCGCCTCGGGGTCTTTCGGCGGGCCGAACACATGCGGGCCGGCGAGCTGCATCGCGCCATAGCCCATGCGGTTCACGCTGAGCGTGGTCCCGGGGAAGGTGAAGCGGCCGGCGGCGGTGGCCGGCGCGGTTTCAGTGAGGGTCATGGGAACGCTCCGTCTCTCGGATTGCCTGCCGGGCAGTCTGGGCCGAAACATTCGTTTTGATAATCCGCCCAGTCCCGAATAGACTGATCGGCATGCCGATCAATCCGCTCCCCGCCTCGCTGGACGACCTCACGGTGTTCCTGGCGGTCGTGCGCGCCGGCGGATTCCGCGACGCCGCCCGCGGGCTCGCCCTCTCGCCCTCGACCGTGAGCGAGACCGTCGCGCGGGTCGAGGCGCGGCTCGGCCAGCGGCTGCTGACCCGCACGACGCGCAGCGTGACGCCCACCGACGCGGGACGGGAGCTCGCGGCGCGGCTCGCGCCGCTGATCGCCGAGACGGCGGCGGCGGTCGAGGCGGCGATGAGCCGGCGGGGCGAGCTGCGCGGCGGGCTGAAGCTCAACGTGCCCGGCGCGGTGATGGTCGACATCCTGCCGCCGCTGGTCGAGGCCTTCCTCGCGCGCCACCCGGGGATCCGGATGGAGATCATGGTCGAGGACCGGCTGGTCGACGCGGTGGCCGAGGGCTGCGACGCCGGGATCCGCTACGGCGAGTTCATGGCGCGCGACATGATCGCCGTGCCGATCGGCCCGCGGCGCCAGCAGGCGGCGCTCGCGGCCGCGCCCGCCTATCTCGAGCGCGCCGGCGTGCCGGCGCATCCGCGCGACCTGCTCGCGCATGAATGCGTCCGCTCGCGCTTCTCGAGCGGCGCGCTGGTGCCCTGGGAATTCGAGCGCGACGGCGAGACCGCGCGGGTCGATCCCGCCGCCCGGCTGGTGATCGGCACCAACGCCGCCGCGGCGATGATCGGGCACGCGATCGGCGGGCTCGGCTTCTGCTTCGTGTTCCGCGACTGGCTGGAGCCGCATTTCGCCCGGGGCGCGCTGGTCCCGGTGCTCGAGGACTGGTGGCCGAGCTTCGATGGCCCGTGGCTCTACTATCCCGGGCGCCGGCTGCTCCCGGCGCCGCTCCGGGCCTTCGTCGATTTCATCCGCGAGCGGCGCGGCGCGAACTGAAGGGTGGGGAGGGTCGGATGCGGATACACGCGGCGGGAGTGCTCTATTTCGACGCGGTCTGGCGCGCGGGCTCGATCCGCGAGGCGGCGCGGCGGCTCAACGTCGCCTCCTCGGCGGTCAACCGCCAGATCCTGAAGCTCGAGGACGAGATCGGCACCCCGCTCTTCGAGCGCTTCGCAGGTGGCGTGCAGCTGACCGCCGCGGGCGAGGCGCTGGCGCGGCATGTGATCGTGGTGATGCAGGACCTCGAGCGCGCCAAGACCGACATCGAGGGGCTGCGCGGCGCCCGGATCGGCCATGTCTCGATCGCGGCGGTCGAGGGGGTCTGCGCCGCGATCCTGCCCGAGGTGATCGGCCGGCTGCGCGCGACCGCGCCGCGGGTCACGCTCTCGGCCAATACCCGGGGCTCGCTCGCGATCCCCGAGGCGGTGACGCGCGGCGAGGCCGACGTCGGCGTCGCCTTCGCGCTGCCGCGCCAGCCGGAGCTGCGCCAGGTCGCGGTCGGCCGGTTCCGGCTGGGCGCGATCATGGCGCCGGACCATCCGCTCGCCGGGCGGAGCACGGTCAGCTTCTCGGCCTGCCTCGACCATCCGCTGATCCTGGCCGAGCAGGGGCTTTCGGTGAACGCGCTGCTGCTTCCGATCATGGCGCGCCTGCCGCGGCCGGTGCGGCCGGTCGTCACCTCGGGCTCGATCGAGCTGATGCGCGAGCTCGCCGAACGCGGGCTCGGCATCGCCTTCCAGACCCGGATCGGCATCGAATCCCGGATCCGGGAGCGCCGCCTCGTCCATGTGCCGATCGACGCCGGCGGGCCGGTCTGGAGCGACCTCGGGATCTACGTCCGCGCGGGCCGCTCGCTGCCCGCGACGCTCGATCTCGTGCTCCAGGCGCTGGCCGAGGAGCTCGACCGCCGCGAGGCGATGGAGCGCGCCGAATACGCCTGACAGCGCCCGCCGCGCGGGAGCGATGCCGAAACGGCAGCGGCGTGAGCAGAATTCTGTGCTTTTGCGCTCGGAGGTTTCGGGGTTAGACCGCTGTCACCGGCCGCGAAGCGGCGCCGGCTCTCCCAGAACAACCAGAAAATGGAGCCCCTGATGTCCGAAGTTTCCCTGCTCGACGCCGCGCGCGTCGACGCCGCCGCGCTGCCGGTGATCGACGTGTCCGGCCTCTCTTCCTCCGATCCCGCCGACCGGGCGCGGGTGGGGGCGGCGCTGCGGGCGGCCTGCCTCGACAAGGGCTTCTTCTACTGCGTCGGCCACGGCGTTCCCGCCGGTCTGATCGAGGCGGTCTTCGCCGAGACCCGCGCGCTCTTCGACCAGCCCGAGCCCGCGAAGCTCGCCATCGAGAAGACGAAATCCTTCGCCAACCGCGGCTACGAGCGGCTGCGCGGCCAGACGCTCGAGGCGGGCGCGCCGGCCGATCTGAAGGAGGGCTTCTACATCGGGACCGAGCTGCCGCTCGACGATCCGCGCGTCGCCGCGCGCCGGTTCAACCGCGGCCCGAACCTCTGGCCCGCCGACCTGCCGGGCTTCCGCCCGACGATGGCCGCCTATTTCGCCGCGATGTCGGAGCTCGGCGCGCGGCTGATGCGCGGCATCGCGCTGTCGCTCGACCTGCCCGAGGAGCATTTCGCCGCCTTCAGCCGCGACCCGCTCGCGACGCTGCGCCTGCTGCACTATCCGCCGCAGCCCGAGGACGCGGCCGAGAACGAGAAGGGCGCCGGCGCGCATACCGATTTCGGCGGCCTGACCCTGCTGCTGCAGGACGAGGTCGGCGGGCTCCAGGTCTTCGACAACGCGCGCGGAGCCTGGATCCACGCCGATCCGGTGCCGGGCGCCTTCGTCGTCAACCTCGGCGACATGATCGCGCGCTGGACCAACGACCACTACCGCTCCACGCTGCACCGGGTGGTGAACGCCTCGGGCCGCGAGCGCTATTCAGTGCCGTTCTTTTTCACCGGCAACCCGGATCACGAAGTGTCGAGCCTGTTCCCGGACGAGGCGGCGAAATACCCGCCGACCACGGTCGAGGCGCATATCCGCTCGATGTACGACAAGACCTACGTCGTGGCGAAGGCGTGAGCCCGGTCGTCCTGATCCACGGCGCCTGGCAGGGCGCCTGGGCTTGGGAGGCGTTCCTCCCCTGGCTCACCCGCGCGGGCCATCGCGCGGAGGCGGTCGACCTGCCGGGCAACGGGACGGACGACACGCCGCCGGAGGCGGTGACGCTGGAAGGCTATGTCGCGCATGTGGCCTCGGTGCTCGAGCGGCTCGGATCCGCGCATGTGATCGGCCATTCCGGCGGCGGCCTCGTCGCCTCGGCGGTGGCCGAGGCGGTGCCGGAGCGGGTGCGCTCGCTCACCTATGTCGCGGGGATGATGCTGCCCTCCGGCATGGCCTTCGCCGATCTCGTCGCCGAGATGCTGCCCCGGCACCCCGAGGCGGCCGGGATCGGGCCGCATCTCGTCTGGTCCGGGGACCGGCTCACCTCGCGGGTGCCGCGCGCCGCGGCGCTCGCCTGCTTCTTCGACGACTGCCCCCCGGCGGCCGCCGCGGAGGCGGCCGGCCGGCTCACGCCGCAGCCCGAGGGCGGCCGCGCGGTGCGCGCCACGCTGACCCCGGCGCGGTTCGGCACCGTGCCCCGGCTCTATGTCGAGGCCGGCGCCGATCATTCGGTCGCCCCCGCGTTGCAGCGCCGGATGCAGGCGCTGGTGCCGGGCGCCGAGCTCGCGGTGCTGCCGACCGGCCACGCGCCCCATCTCGCCGCGCCCCGGCTGCTCGCCGAGGCCGTGCTTCCCTTCCTCGCGGGCCAGGACGCCCGCGCCCTCTCGCTCTCAACCCAAGGAACCCCCGCCACATGACGTCTCGTCCGCTCCGGGCCTCCGCCTTCGGTCTCGCCTTCGCCCTCCTCGCCTCGACGGCGAGCGCGAACGAGCCGGTGACCTTCATGATCGACTGGCTGCCCGCGGGCGACAAGGCGGCGGCCTATCTCGGCGTGCAGTCCGGCATCTTCGCCGAGGCGGGCCTCGACGTGACGATCCAGTCGGGCCGCGGCTCCTCGGACGTGGTGACGAAGCTCGCGACCGGCGCCGCCGACATCGGCACCGGCGGCCTCGCCGCGCTCCTGCAGGCCAAGGCGGAGGGCGAGGTGCCGGTGACGGCGATCGCCTCGATCTACACGCTGCAGCCCGACGCGATCTTCACCACCGAGGGCGCGGGCATCGCCTCGCTCGGCGATCTCGTCGGCAAGAAGGTGGCCACCGCGACCTTCTCCTCCTCGAACGTGATCTGGCCGGTGCTGCTCGAGGCGAACGGCATCGACCCCGACGCCATCCAGCTCATCAAGGCCGATCCGGGCGCGCTGGCGCCGATGCTCGCCACCGGCCAGGTCGACGCCACGATCAACTGGCTGACCGTCGCGCCCGTCTTCGAGGGCCCGCTCGGCGAGGCCGGCAAGACGCTCGTGACGCTGCCCTGGTCGGAGATGGGCGACGAGGGCTACGGCCTGTCGCTCTTCGCCTCGGACCGGATGATCGCCGAGAAGCCCGAGGTGGCGAAGAGCTTCGTCGCCGCCTACGAGAAGGCGCAGGACGCGGCGATCGCCGATCCGAAGGCCGCCGGCGAGGCGCTCGCCGCGATGGTGCCCGAGGTGAGCGCCGCCGACGCGGAGACCCAGTTCGCGGTCTCGATCCCGCTCATCATCAACGCGATCTCCGAGAAGGACGGCAAGGGCGTGTTCGAGCCCGGGCTGCTCGCCACGACCTGGGACTGGGTCGCCAGGGCGCAGGGCCTGCCCGCGGATGCGATCGATCCCGCCAAGGCCGTCGACGGCCAGTTCCTGCCCTGAACCGCCAGCGCCCCGGGGGACCCGCGACCATGCCACCTCTCACCGACGCGATCCGCTTCCAGGCGGTCGGCCAGACCTTCCCGACCCGCGACGGCGGCACCGTGACCGCGCTCGAAGGGCTCGACTTCGCGGTGGCGCGGCACGAGTTCGTCGCGGTCCTCGGCCCCTCGGGCTGCGGCAAGTCCACCCTGCTCCGCCTCATCGCCGGGCTGATCCGCCCGACGGCGGGGCGGGTGCTGATCAACGACGACCCCGTCACCGAGCCCCGCGACGAGATCGGCATCGTCTTCCAGAAGCCGACGCTGTTGCCGTGGTTCAACGTGCTCGACAACGTGACCTTCCCGATGCGCCACAAGCTCGGCCTCGTCAGCCCCGAGCATGTCGAGCGGGCGCGCTACCTCCTGTCGCTCGTCGGGCTCGAGAACTTCGCCGAACGCTCGATCGACGAGCTCTCGGGCGGCATGCAGCAGCGCGTCGGCATCGCGCGCGCCCTGCTGCTCGACCCCGAGATCCTGCTGATGGACGAGCCGTTCTCGGCGCTCGACGCGCTCACCCGGGACGAGATGAGCTTCGAACTGCTGCGGATCTGGACCGAGCGGCCGAAGACCGTGCTCTTCATCACCCATTCGATCCCCGAGGCGATCCTGCTCGCCGACCGGATCATCGTCATGTCGGCGCGGCCCGGGCGGGTGTGCGAGGTGCTCGACGTCAGCCTGCCCCGCCCCCGTTCGATGTCCAGCCTCCAGGAGCCAGCCTTCCATGAGCTCGCCAACCACATCCGCGGCCAGCTTTTCAGCCGCCCCGCGGCCTGACGTGCCGCGCCGCCTCCTGCGCCTCGCCGACCGCGCGGCCCCGGTCCTCGCCTGCGTCGGCGTCCTCGCGATCTGGGAGGCCGCCTGCCGCGGCTTCGCGATCCCGTCCTTCCTGCTCCCGGCGCCGAGCGCGATCGTCACCGCCTTCTTCGGCGTCTCGCCGGCGATCTGGGCCGGGCATCTCTGGGCGACGCTCCGGGTCGCGCTGATGGGCTACGCGCTCGCGATCGTGGTCTCGATCCCGCTCGCGGTGGCGCTCGCCTCGTCGCGGCTCCTGTCGCGGACGCTCTATCCGATGCTGGTGGTGATCCAGTCGACGCCGATCGTCGCGGTCGCGCCGATCATCGTCGTGACGCTGGGCTCGGGCGACCTGCCGCGGGTGGTGATCACCTTCCTCATCACCTTCTTCCCGATCGTGGTCGCCTCGGTGACCGGGCTCCTGTCGGTGCCCGAGGAGCTCGTCGAGCTCTCGCGCTCGCTGCGCGCCGGCAAGCGCCGCGAGATCCTGCACATCCGCCTGCCGGTCGCGGTGCCCTACATCTTCTCGGCGTTGAAGATCTCGACCACGCTCGCGGTGATCGGCGCGGTGGTCGCGGAATTCGTCGCGGCGGAGAAGGGGCTGGGCTTCTTCATCGCCTTCTCGACCTCGTTCTTCAAGATCCCCCAGGCCTTCGCCGGGCTCGTGGTGCTCGTCTCGCTCAGCCTCGTCCTGTTCCGGCTCGTGGGCTGGGTCCAGACCCGCTACTTTCCCTGGTCGCTCCCGAAAGGAGAAAAATGATGGCGCTCGACGACGCGCACTACCTCCGCCTGGCCTTCGCCGTCGCCCGCGCGGCGCGCGAGGGCGGCGACCATCCCTTCGGCGCGATCCTGGTCGGGCCGGACGGCGCGGTGCTGATGGAGCAGGGCAACGGCTACACCGCCGAGGGCCGGGACATGACCGCCCATGCCGAGCGGCTGCTCACCACCCGCGCCTCGAAGGCCTATCGCCCGGATTTCCTGAAGGGCTGCACGCTCTACACCTCGGCCGAGCCCTGCGCGATGTGCGCCGGCGCGATGTACTGGGCCGGGATCGGCCGGGTCGTCTTCGGCCAGACCGAGGCCGATCTCAAGGCGCTGACCGGCGACCATCCGGAGAACCCGACCCTCGACCTGCCCTGCCGCGTCGTCTTCGCCGCCGGGCAGCGGGTGGTCGAGGTCGTCGGCCCGATGCTCGCCGACGAGGCCGCCGAGCTGCAGCGCGAATTCTGGGCGGCGCAACCCGTTCCCGATGCTGGACACTGACTTCCACCGCCCGCGCGGCCCGGCCGAGGCCGAGGCGCTGCGGGCGGCGACGGGCGGCGCCTTCCTCGCCGGCGGCACCGCGCTGCAGCTCGGCTGGGAGGACCGCCGCGCGCCGGGCCCGCTCATCGACCTCGTCGGGCTCGACCTCGGCCCCGCGGTGACGCGGAGCGGGGAGGGGCTGCGCCTCTCCGCCGCGGCGACGCTCGAGACGCTGCGCCGCGACGCGTGCCTCGGCGCGGCGCTGCCGGCGCTCGCCACGCTGCTCGACCGCGTCGCGGGGCTCGGCGTGCGCGCGCTCGCGACGCTCGGGGGCAACATCGGCTGGCGCGCGGGCGATCTCGTCCCGCCGCTGCTCGCGCTCGGCGCCTCGGTCGAGGGCGCGGACGGCGCGCGGGTTTCGCTCGAGGACTGGCTCGCCGGCCCGCCCGCGCTCATCACCGCCGTTCACGCGCCGATCGGCCCGCTCGCCTGCGAGAAGGTCGGGCGGCGCGAGGCCTTCAGCCCGGCGCTCGTGACCGTCGCGGTCAGCGGCGCGCGCGTCGCGATCGGCGGCGGTCCCGTGCCGCCCCGCCGCGTTACCGACCTCGCCGCGCTCGACCTGCCCTCCGACGCGGCCGCGAGCGGCGATCACCGCCGCGCCGTCGTCCTGAACCTTGTCCGGCATCTCTCCGCATGACCCTCGCCCAACCCGCGCCGCGCCCCGAGATCCTCGACAGGCTGGAGGCGCGGATCCGCTATCTCGGCGACACGGCCATGCCGGGCGCGCTGACCGGGCGGATCCTGCGTTCGCCCCATCCCCATGCGCGGATCCTTCGGATCGACGCCGCGGCCGCCCGCGCGCTGCCCGGCGTGCGCGCGGTGGTGACCGCGGCGGACCTGCCGCCGGGCTTTCTCTACGGCATCCGCAAGAAGGACCAGCCGGTCTTCGCCACCGACCGCGCGCGCTATCTCGGCGAGCCGGTCGCGGCCGTGGCGGCGGAAAGCGCCGAGGCCGCCGGGGCGGCGCTCCGCGCGATCGTGGTCGACTACGCGCCGCTGCCCCTCGTCACCGATCCCGAGGCGGCGCTGGCCGACGGGGCCTTCCCGATCCATGCCGGCGGCAACCTCTGCCACGCCGCGCGGTTCGAGCGCGGCGACGTGGCCGCGGCCTTCGCGACCGCCGCGCATGTCGTCGAGCACGGGCTCGTCACGCCGCGCCAGATGCACGCGGCGCTGGAGCTCGAAGGCGGGGTCGCGGCGGTCGCGGACGGGCGGCTCACGGTCTGGTCGCCGTCGCAGCACCCGCACGGCGTGCGCGCGGTGATCGCGGGCGCGCTCGGCTGGCCCGAGGAGCGGATCACGGTCATAGGTTCGCCGATCGGCGGCAGCTACGGCGGCAAGGAGGATGTGCACGTCCAGCCGATCCTCGCCCTGCTCGCGGTCCGCGCCGGCGTCCCGGTGCGGCTGATCGTGAGCCGCGAGGAAAACGTCGCCGCCGGGGTGAAGCGGCACGTGTTCCGCGTCCGGATGCGCTCGGCCTGCGACGCGGACGGGCGGCTCGTCGCGCTCGAGATGGACGCGCTCGCCGATACCGGCGGATATGCGAGCCACGGGCCGGAGGTGCTCGACACCGCGCATGAATGCGCCCAGGGCCCCTATGCGATCCCGAACGTGCGGCTGGTCTCGCGGCTCGCCTATACCAATACCGGCAACGCCGGCGCCTTCCGCGGGTTCGGCGCCTTGCAGACCCAGGTGGCGATCGAGACGCAGATGGACCTGCTCGCCCGCGCGGCGGGCCTTTCCCCGGCCGAGATCCGGCGGCGCAATCTGCCCGGGGCGACCGCGCCCGGGCCGCTCGGCCAGCCGGTGCTGCCCCGGCCCGAGACCAAGGCGACGGCCGAGGCGCTCCTTCGCGCCGCCGCGCGGGCGCGGGTCCCGAGCGCCGGGCGCTGGCTGCGCGGCCGGGGCCTCTCGCTGGTCCAGAAGGGCGAGGGTTTCGCGCAGGGCGGCCCGAACGGCGCCGAGGCGCGGCTGGCGCTCTCGCCCGAGGGCCGGTTCGTCTTCCATTGCGGCGTGACCGAGATGGGGCAGGGGGCCGAGGCCGCCGCCCGCGCCGCGCTTGCCCGCGCGCTCGGCGTCGACGGCGCCGACGTCGCGCTGGCGCTCGGCGCGACCCGGGCCACGCCCGACGCCGGTCCCACCTCGGCCTCGCGCGGGACGCAGGTCCTGCTCCGCCTCGCCCGCGCCGGCGCGCCCCGGCTCGCCGAACGCGTGCTGGCGCGCGCGGCCGAGCGGCTCGGCCTGCCGGCGGCGGAGCTCGCGCTCGGCCCGGGCGGCGTCTACCGGGCGGGGGCGCGGGCGAACCAGCCCGCGCTGCCCTTCGCCGGGATCGGCGGCGTCGAGCCGGTCGAGACGGCGATCGGCGAGCTCGGCCAGCAGGGTCCGCGCGGGATCGAGGCGCATGCCGTGCTCACCACCTGCGCCGCGATCGCCGAGGTCGCGGTGGACCGGCTCACCGGCCGGGTCCGCGCCGAGCGGATCGAGGTCCTGCCCGCCTGCGGCCGCCCGCTGGTGCCCGATGCCTTCCGCGGCCAGGTCGAGGGCGGCGCCGCGATGGCGCTCGGCTTCGCGCTGCTCGAGGACCTGCCGGCCGAGGGGGGGCGCTATCTGCACCGCAACCTCGACGGCTATCTGGTGCCGACCATCGCCGACGTGCCGCCGGTCGAGGTCACGGCGATCGACGCGCTCGACGCCGACGACCCTATCGGCCTGCGCGGCATCGGCGAGATCGGCATGAACGCCGTCGGCCCCGCGATCGCCGCGGCGGTGCACGACGCGCTCGGGGCGGCGCCGGAGCGGCTGCCGGTGTCTCCGGAATGGGTGCTGCGGCGGCTGGCGGAGCTTGACGGATGAAACTCGACTTCACGCTCAATGGCGCTCCGGTCAGCGTCGAGGCCGCGCCCGACCGCCGGCTCCTCGCGATCCTGCGCGAGGATTTCGACCTGCTCGGCGCGCGCGAGGGCTGCGGGATCGGCCGCTGCGGCGCCTGCCTCGTGCTCCTCGACGGCGCGCCGGTCAACGCCTGCCTCGTGCTCGCCGCGCGGCTCGCGGGCCGCGCCGTGGTGACGGTGGAGGGCCTCGGCGCGGCCGCGGCGCCGGTCCGCGACGCGCTCGCCGCCGGGGGCGCGGTGCAATGCGGCTATTGCGCGCCGGGCCTCATGGTCGCGCTGAGCTGGCTCGCGCGCCAGCCCGCGGGCCTCGCGGAGGGCGAGGCGGTCACCGCCCTCGCGGGCCAGCTCTGCCGCTGCGGCGGCTACCGCGGCACCCTCCGCGCCCTCGCCGCGCTCCGCGCGTAGGGTGGGCGATTCCGCCCACCGTCGCCCACCGGTCCCGAGAACGAAGGTGGGCGGAATCGCCCGCCCCACGGCGTCCGCGCGGCGTGGATCCGGGGGTGGGAGGCGCGCCGAATTTCGCGCTGAGTGTTCTGATTTCGAGTACGGCTCGCGTTTGCTCAAGGAGTAGCCCTCGGGAGGGCGCCGAAGGCCGGGACCGGCTTCGGCAATTAACGGATCATAAAAGATAAAATCCAGATCTCAGCTGAAGATGCCTCCGAGCGCGCACCGCCCTGCGCAAGAAACGCGCAGATCCGAGGCTGCCCGGAAACCCCGCCGCGCGCGTTGATTTCCGCGCTCAAATCGCGCACATTGATCGCACGAGTAGAAGCGGTCTGGACGCCACGTCCTGGACATTGCTCGACCCCGAAACCGGAGTCCTCGTCATGCTCGTCGCCACCCCCACGCCCCCGCGCGCCTTCGATCCGGCCCGCTGCCTCGCCTGCCTCGCCGGCGACAACCCCGAGCGGCGCGCCTGCGCCGCCGCGCGGCTTGTCGCCGAAGGCTACGACCTCGCCGCCATCAGCCCCAAAGCCCCGCGCCGGTGAGGCGCGACCCGCTTCAGGAAAGGACGCCCATGTCTCTCAACGCCCCGCGCCTCGCCGCCTCGGCGACCGTGCTCGCGCTCCTCGCCGCCGCGCCGGCCCGCGCCGCCGATCCCGTCACCTTCCAGCTCGACTGGCTGCCCGGCGGCGACAAGGCCGCGATCTATGTCTGCCTCGAGGAGGGGTTCTGCGCCGACGCCGGGCTCGACGTCACGCTCTCGTCGGGCCGGGGCTCGACCGACGCGGTCACCAAGCTCGCGACCGGCGCCTCGGATATCGGCATCGCCGATATCGGCGCCCTGATGGCGGCCCGCGCGCAGGAGAACGTCCCGGTGACGGCGGTGCTCTCGATCTTCAACAAGGGGCCGCACGCCTTCTACTTCCCGGCCGAGGCGGGCGTGACCTCGGTCGCCGACGTGAAGGGCAAGAACATCGCGACCTCGCCCTTCACCTCCTCGAATGTCTTCCTGCCGCTGGTCCTGAAGGACGCGGGGCTCTCGGAAGATGACATCACGCTCGTGAAGGCCGATCCGGGCGCGCTCGGGCCGATGCTGATGACCGGCAACACCGACGGGATCATCGCCTGGATGACCGACGTGTCGCGCTACGCCGGCCAGGCGAGGGAGGCGGGCAAGGAGCTCACGGTGATCCCCTGGTCGGGCGCCGGGCTCGACCTCTACTCGGCGGCGCTGATCGCCAACGACACCTTCCTCGCCGAGAAGCCCGACGTGGCGAAACGCTTCGTCGCCGCCTACGAGAAGTCGCTCGATTTCATTAAGGCGAACCCGGAGAAGGCGGCCGAGGACGTGGTGGCCCAGGTCGATGGCCTCGGCTCCGAGGACGTGCTCGGCACGGTCAACGACACGATGCCGCTCATCTTCAACGAGGTGACCGAGGCCGACGGGCTCGGCGTCTTCGAGCCGGAGCGGCTCGCCGAGACCTGGCGGCGCGTCTCCGAGGCGCAGGGCCTCGACCCGGCGAGCCTCGACGTCGAGACCGTGGTCGTCCGCGACTTCATCCCGACCAACTGATTTTCCCGGGCGGGCCGCAGCGGCCCGTCCGTCTCCCCGGAGTAGAAGCGGTCGGGCCGAAGGGCCCGGACATTGCTCCTCACCGCACCGAAGGAGTATCGCAGCATGACCACCAAGGACCTCGGCCTCGCCGAGCTGAACAAGGAAGCCACGATCGGTGGCGAGGGCACGACCGTCGAGCGCGAGGTGCCGACGATCGACCTCGCGGATTTCGAGACCCGCAAGGCCGAGATCGCCGACGCGCTCTGGGCCGCCTCGACCGAGATCGGCTTCTTCCAGGTCTACAACCACGGCCTTCCCGAGGAGGAGATCGACGCGGGGTTCGAGAACGCCTGGCGCTTCTTCGAACTGCCGGCCGAGGTGAAGGCGAAGTACCCGATGCCGAAGGGCGTCAACGCGGGCTGGGAGTTCAAGGCCCAGGTCCGGCCCTCGACCGGCACGCCGGACAACAAGGAGAGCTATCAGGTCACCCGCCCGCTGATGGAGGGCAAATGGCCGAGCGAGGACGAGCTTCCCGGCTTCCGCGAGCGGGCGCTCCGGTTCGAGCGGCTGAACTGGGAGCTCGGGATGCGGATCCTGTCCTGCTTCGCGCTCAAGATGGGCTTCCCGGAGGATTTCTTTGCCAAGGCGCATGATCCGGAGAGCGCCGAGTACCAGTCGACGCTGCGGATGATCCACTACATGTCGATGGAGGATGCGAAGCCCGAGGATTTCAAGGCCTGGCGCGCCGGCGCGCATTCCGATTTCGACTGCCTCACCATCCTGCACCAGAAGGAGGGCGAGGGCGGGCTCCAGGTCTGCCCGGGCAAGGACGCGGCCTCGGGCCAGTGGACCGACGTGGCGCCCCGGCGCGGCTATATCACCTGCAACATCGGCGATATGCTGATGCGCTGGTCCGACGACCAGCTGCAGTCGACGCTGCACCGGGTGCGGATGCCGCGCGAGGGCGAGTACATGGGCCGCCGGCTGTCGCTGCCGTTCTTCTGCCAGGCGAACCGCGACGCGCTGATGGTCGGGCCCCTGGGCAAGTACGCGCCGATGACGGCGGGCGACTATCTCACGATGCGCATCAACGCGAACTTCGGCAAGAAGTGAGCCTCGCCAGATGGTCCGGACCGCTGATATCCTGACCGGGGGCGCCCCGGCTCCCGCGATCACCGGACGGACCATGCTGCACGGACGCGCCCTGCGCTACATCGACGAAGTGGCCCGCGCCGGCTCGATCCGCAAGGCGGCGCGGACCCTCAACGTGGCCGCCTCGGCGATCAACCGGCACATCCTCGAGCTGGAGCAGGACCTCGGGGCGCCGATCTTCGAGCGCATGCCGCGCGGGCTGCGGCTCACCACCTCGGGCGAGATGGTGATCGCGCATGTCCGCGAGACGCTGCGCGGCCACGAGCGGATGCGCGCGCAGGTCGAGGCGCTGAAGGGGCTGGCGCGCGGCGAGGTGACGGTCGCGACCATGGCCTCGCTCGCCTCGGGCCGGCTCGCCTCGATCGCCGCCCTCTTCCGCGAGGCGCATCCGAGGGTGCGGCTCCGGGTGCTGGTGGGTGACCGCCAGTGGCTGATGGCGATGGTCGCGAGCGGCGACGCCGATCTCGGCCTCGGCTACAACCTGCCGCCGGATACCCGGCTGCGCGAGGTCTGGGAGACGCGGCACCGGCTCGGCGCGGTCGTGGCGCCGGACCATCCGCTGGCCGAGCACCGGGTGGCGCGGATCGCCCATTGCCTGAGCTATCCGCTGGTGGTCGCCGATCGCGGCCTGTCGCTGCGCGAGGTGGTCGAGGACCTGATGCCGAGCCATGTCGCGCTTGACCCCGCGATCGAGACCAATTCGATCGACATGATGAAACGCCTCGCCCGGCACGCGCCGCATGTCACCTTCCTGAACCGCGCCGACGTGGAGCAGGAGCTGCGCGACGGCGACCTCCATTTCCTCGGGCTGACGGGGGCCGCCGGCCGCCAGCGGCTCGTGCTGGTGGAACGCGGGCGCGGCACGCTCAACCCGGCCGCCAGCCGGTTCGCCCAGCTGCTCGAGACCGAGATCCTCGGCGAGGAGAGCGGGGCCGAGACCGGATCCTGAAGGAGCCTTTTCCGATGCCACTCGATCTCTCCCGCCTCGCGGCCCCCGGCCGCGCGCGGCTCGCCAACGCCCGCGTCCCCGCGGCGCTGCTCGCCGCCGGGGTTCCCGGCGGCGCCCCGGTCGACGCCGACGGCGCGGCCCGCGTCGATCTCGTCCTCGAGGCCGGGCGCGTGGTCGCCGTGACGCCGCCGGGGCCAGAGGAGGCGCTCGATCTCGGCGGGCGGCACGTCTGGCCGATGCTGGTCGACGCGCATGCCCATCTCGACAAGGGGCATACGCTCGGCCGGGCGCCGGATTCCGGTGGCACGCATATGGGCGCGCGCGCCGCGACCACCGCGGACCGGGTCGCGCACTGGCGGCGCGACGACCTGCTGCGCCGCATGAGCTTCGGGCTGCGCTGCGCCGAGGCGCACGGGGTCGCGGCGATCCGCACCCATCTCGACAGCCATGAAGGGCAGGCCGAGCAAAGCTGGGCCGCGCTGGCCGAGGCGCGCGCGGCGAGCCCGCTCGACGTCCAGGCGGTGGCGCTGGTGCCGGTCGACGCCTATCGCGGCGCGCACGGGCCGCGGCTCGCCGATCTCGTCGCGCGCGAGGGGGGGCTTCTCGGCGGCGTCACGCGGGCGAGCGGCGGCACGCATGGCGGCGGGCTCGACGATCTCGACAGGCTGCTCGACGTCCTCTTCCGGCTGGCGCGCGAGCGCGACCTCGACGTCGACCTGCACGTCGACGAGGCGCCGGAGGCCCATGCGCTGCCCGCGGTCGCGCGGGCGGTGATCCGCGCCGGCTACGAGGGGCGCGTGACCTGCGGCCATTGCTGCGGCCTCGCGCTCTTGCCGGAGCCGGAGGCCGCGGCGCTGATCGGGCTGGTGGCCGAGGCCGGGATCTCGATCATCACGCTGCCGCCGGTGAACATGTACCTGCAGGACCGCGCCCCGGGCCGGACCCCGCGCTGGCGCGGCGTCACCCCGGTGCAGGAACTCCGCGCCGCCGGGGTGCGCGTCGCGGTCGCCGGCGACAATTGCCGCGACCCGTTCTACGCCTACGGCGATCACGACATGCTCGACACCTTCCGGCAGTCGGCGCGGATCCTGCACCTCGACCATCCCTACGCCGACGCGACCGCGCTGGCGGGGCCGGTTCCCGCGGCGATCATGGGGCTCGCCGCCGGGGCGATCGGGCCGGGCCGGGCCGCGGATCTGATGATCCTCGAGGCCTGGAGCATGGACCAGGTCATCGCCCGGCCGCAGTCGGACCGGGTCCTGCTGCGCGGCGGCCGGCCGGTGGCGGCGTGTCCGCCGAGCTACGCCGAGCTCGCCGGGGCGCCGCGGGAGCTCGCCTACTCGCCCCTCGGGTAGCGCTGGTTCTCCTCGAGGACGTTGAGGTCCATGTGGTTGCGCATGTAGCGCTCCGAGGCGATCTCGCGGGGCTGATGGTCCCAGGGGAAATAGGCGCCCTGGCGCAGCGCCTCGTAGACCACCCAGCGCCGCGCCTGGCTTTCGCGCACCTCCGCGTCGAAACGGACGAGGTCCCAGCGCGCCTCGGCCTCGGCGCGGAGCGCGGCGAAGGTCGCGGCGTGCGCGGGGCAGGCGGCGACGTTCCGGCGCTCCCAGGGGTCAGAGGCGAGGTCGAAGAGGAGCGGCGGGTCGGCGGCGCAGAGCACCAGCTTGTGGTCGCCGCGCCGGAGCGCCACCAGCGGCGCGACCGAGCCCTCGGCGGCGTATTCCATCGGAACCGAGCCCCGCGGCGCGCCGTCCGCGACCGGCGCGAGGTCGGCGCCGTCGGTCCAGCGCGCCAGCGCCGCGGTGTCGACCCCGGCGATCCCGGCGAGGGTCGGCGTGACGTCGAGGGTCGAGACCGGGGTCTCGACCAGCCGGGGCGCCCAGCCCGGGGCGGAGATCATCAGCGGCACGCGGGCCGAGCCCTCGAAGAAGGACATCTTGAACCAGAGGCCCTTCTCGCCCAGCATGTCGCCGTGGTCGGAGACGAAGACCACGACAGTGTCCTCCGCCATCCGCCCGCGCTCCAGCACGTCGAGCAGCTCGCCGATCTTCTCGTCGACATAGGAGATATTGGCGAAATAGCCGCGGCGGGCGCGGCGGACCTGCTCCGGGCTGATCTCCGAGGCGGTGTGGTCGCAGGCTTCGAGCAGGCGGCGGGAATGCGGGTCGAGTTCGGCGAAGGGCACCGCGGGCGCCGCGGGGTCGAGCGCGGGGCAGTCGGCGTAGAGGTCCCAGAACCGGCGCCGCGCCACGTAGGGGTCGTGCGGATGCGTGAAGCTGACCGTGAGGCACCAGGGCCGGTCGTCGCGCCGCCGCGAGAGATCGTAGAGCTTGCGCGTCGCGTGATAGGCGACCGCGTCGTCGTATTCCATCTGGTTGGTGATCTCGGCCACGCCCGCGCCGGTGACCGAGCCGAGGTTGTGGTACCACCAGTCGATCCGCTCGCCGGGCGCGCGGTAGTCGGGCGTCCAGCCGAAATCGGCGGGGTAGATGTCGGTCGTCAGCCGCTCCTCGAAGCCGTGGAGCTGGTCGGGGCCGACGAAATGCATCTTGCCCGACAGCGCGGTGTGATATCCCGCCCGGCGCAGGTGATGCGCGTAGGTCGGGATGTCGGAGGCGAATTCGGCCGCGTTGTCATAGACCCGCGTCCGGCTCGGCAGCTGCCCGGTCATGAACGAGGCCCGGCCCGGGGCGCAGAGCGGGCTCGCGGTATAGGCGTTCGCGAAGCGGACCGAGCGCTCCGCCAGCGCCGCGAGATTGGGCGCGTGGAGGAAGGGCGCCGGTCCGTCGGGAAAGAGCGTGCCGTTGAACTGATCCACCATCAGGATCAGGATATTCGGTCGGGGCATTTGGCCTGGGTCCGGCGTCAGAGCCCGAGCGCGGTCTTGACCGCCGTCTCGCCCGGGGCGCCGTCCAGCGTGGTCACGCCGGCGAGCCAGGGCGTCAGCGCCGCCGGATTGGCCTTGAGCCAGTCGGTCGCGGCGGTCTTCGAATCCGCGCCCTCGAGGATCGCGCCCATCAGCTGGTTCTCCATGCCGATCTCGAAGGTCATCTGGCCGAAGAGCTTCGCGGCGTTCGGGCAGGCCTCGGGCCAGCCCTTGCGCGCCAGCGTGAAGACCTCGGCGCCGCCATAGTCGGGGCCGAAATAGGCGTCGCCGCCGGAGAGATAGGCGATGTCGAAGGTCTCGTTCATCGGATGCGGCGCCCAGGCGAGGAAGACGATCCCCTTCTCGCCGCGCTCGGCCCGCGCGACCTGGGCCAGCATCGCCTGCTCGCCCGATTCCACCAGCTTCCAGTCCTTGAGGTCGAAATCGCCGGAATCGATCATCTTCTGGATATTGGTGTTCGCCGGCGCGCCGGGCTCGATCCCGTAGATGGTCGCGTTGAATTCCTCGGCGTGGGCCGCGAGGTCGGCGAAATCCTTCACGCCCTTCTCGGTCATGTAGGCCGGCACCGCGAGGGTGAACTTGGCGCCGGTCAGGTTCTTGTTCAGCACCTCGATCGCGTCGGCCTTCGTCAGGTCGTCGATGAAGGCCTGCTGCGCCGGCATCCAGTTGCCGAGGAAGACGTCGATCTCGCCGCTCTTCATCGACTGGTAGCCGATCGGGACCGAGAGGGTCTTCACGTCGGGCGCGTAGCCGAGCGCCTCGAGGATCACGCTCGCGACGCCGTTGGTCGCGGTGATGTCGGTCCAGCCCGGATCCGACAGCCGGATGGTCTCGCAGGACGCGTCGTCGGCCAGGGCGAGGGTGGCGGAACCGCCGAAGGCCACGAGGGCGAGGATGCACGGAACGGCGCTCAGCTTCATCGGGTCTCTCCGCTATGTCTCGGATTTATGAAAGCGGCCTCTATGCGGCCTGTGCAGATGGATTATGCTCATGGCTGGCATAAAGGATCCTGATATGAGCGACGTCGATCTCGGCTGGATCCGGGTCTTCGTGGAGGTGGCCCGGGCGGGCAGTCTCTCGGCGGCCGCGCGCGCGCTCAACCTGACCCAACCCGCGGTCAGCTACCAGATCCGCCGCGCCGAGGAGCAGCTCGGCGCGCCGCTGCTGCGCCGGCTGCATCGCGGGACCGAGCTGACCGAGGCCGGGCAGGAGCTGTTCGACACGCTGTCGCGCTGCGTCTCGCAGGTGGACCGGCTCGCGACCCGGCTGCGCGGCCGCGCGGGCGCCGCGACCCTGCGCGTGCGCACCGACTACGCCTTCGCCAGCCTCTGGCTCATTCCGCGCATCGAGCGGTTCCGCGCCGCGCATCCCGCGCTCGACATCCAGATCGTGGCCGAGCAGCGCACCGATCCCGAGGAGGTCCGGCGCGGCGACACCGCCGTGGTCTTCGGGCCACGCGCCGATTTCGGACCCGAGGCGCGGCTCCTGATCCGCGAGCGGGTGGTGCCGGTCTGCACGCCCCGCGTGGCGGTCGCCACCTCCGACGCGCTGGCGGAGGCGCGGCTCATCCATCTCGACAGTGCCGGGCCGGCGCGCTGGTTCGGCTGGGGCGACTATCTCTCCGCCTTCGGCGCGGCCCGGGACCTCTCGACCCATCGCGGCAACCTGCGGTTCAACACCTATTCGCTGGTGATCGAGGCGACGCTGGCCGGGCAGGGGATCGCGCTCGGCTGGGGCGGGCTCGTCGACTCGCTGCTGCGCCGGGGCGCGCTCGTGACGCTGGGACGTGAGCTCGCGGCCCGCGACAACGGCTATTTCCTGCTCCAGCCGGCGCCGATCGACCCGGCGAGCGAGCAGCTGCGGGACTGGCTGGTCCGGGAGACCCGCGGGGGCGACGCGCGACCGGCGGAGGAATGATCGCAAAACGTGTACGCGCGCCGGCCGGCCCGAACACGCTTCGCGAGTATATCCGCTCGATCGCTCAAGGCTCTGACCGACATGGGGAATCCGCGCCGGTCAGCTCGCCTCGGAAGTGATTCCGGCGTGAGGCGGCTTGGCGAAAAACCGGGGCTCCCGGCGGAAAAGATTCCTGTGATCAACGGTTTGGCGCGATCAACCCTTTCAGAATCGCGGTCGCGATGCGATTGTTCGGCGCGCTTCGTCGGCGGCTGATCCGCCGACCATCGCAAAGCCCAAGAAAAACAATCCTTCCCGGACAGAGGCAGACGACATCGCAGGCGTGAAAACCCCTCGTTTAGCTTGGGCTCACAAGAGGTGTTTAGACGCTATGGCAACAATTTCGGCATCGGATCAGGCGCAGCTGCTGACAGCGCTCAGCCAGGCGCAGTCCGGCGATACGATCGCGCTCGCGGCGGGCAACTACGGCACGCTCTCGCTTGACGGGACCAAATACGCCACCCGCTATCTGAAATACGCCGGCGAGGTGACCATCACCTCGGCGGATGCGAACAACCAGGCGGTGATCGACGGCATCACGCTCAACGGCGTCACGAACATGACGTTCAAGGACGTCGTGTTCGATTACAAGTCGGCCACCACCTCGGGGGGCGTGCCGGTGAACGTGAACGTCTCGAAGTTCATCACCTTCGACGGCGTCACCTTCGACGGCGAGGTCCAGGGCGGCTACGGCCGGGGCACCGGCATCAAGGTCAGCCAGGGCAACGACGTCGTCATCACCGACTCGATCATCTCAGACTATCGCAAGGGCATCGAGGCCTGGGCCACCACGGGGCTGACGATCGAGAACAACACGATCCAGAACATCAGCTACGACGGCGTGGTCACCGGCCATGTCGTCAACCACACGATCTCCGGCAACACGATCGCGATGAACGCGAACCCCGCCGAGGACCAGCACCGCGACGGGATCCAGATCTGGAACCAGGGCACCAAGGCGGCGACCTCGAACCTGCTCATCGAGGGCAACACGATCACCGCGACCGACACGACGACCCATGGCATCTTCATGGGCAACGCCGACGCCAAGACCGCGACCGACTACGCCGAGTTCTATTCGAACGTCACGATCCAGGACAACGTGATCATGACCGGGCAGAAGCTCGGCATCGCCGTCGGCCAGACCGACGGGCTGGTCGTCACCGGCAACACGATGATCCAGCACGGCGCGCTCAACGACGATCCGCGCACCGTCACGATCCCGCTCCTGCACGTCGAGCAGGACGCGATCAACGTCACGCTGACCGACAACATCCTCAACGGCGCGCCGGTCGTCGCCAACGTGGCCTGGGACGAGGTGATCGGGGCCTCGCCGGCCTGGACCGTGTCGGACAATACCGTGGTGAAGCTCGACTGGGACATCGGCGACTCGACCGGCGACCCCTGGGGCGACGTCCAGGGCAATGGCCAGGCCGATGAGTTCCGCTTCAAGGGCACCTGGGTGACGAATTCCAGCCGCACCGACATCGTCGACGACCTGCTCTTCGCCGAGGGCGACACGATCGTGCTCATCAACTACCAGTCGAACAGCTTCAAGGGCGTCTGGCAGGGCAACCAGCTCGACGTGAACGCGGCCGGAACCTATGTGAAGATCGACAGCCTCACCGACCTGCAGGAGCTGGCGCATGTCTCCCCGGCGGTCACGACCTCGGTGCTGGGCGACACGCTGACGCTGCACATCGCCCAGACCGGCGGGACGCATAACATCGTCATCGACGGCGTCGGAGAGGCGTTCGTCAGCACCTACGACCCGGCGCTGTTCTGAAGTCCCGGCCGGCGCGCGGTGGCGCGCCGGCCTCCGGCCTGCCCCCGGGCGTCGTGGCGCAAGCTTTTGTGCGCCCCGGGCCAAGCGGCCGGCCCGGGTTCGGCCCTATCCTCGAGCGAAGCGGCGCCCCGCCCCGGCGGGCGCGCCGCGCGCCGTTCCGGCCCGCGAGCTGATCACGCGCCGGGGCGACGCTCCGATCCTCGCGGACCCCAGGAGAGGCCGACAGATGGTCTACCGCATTTCCGTCGACACCGGCGGCACCTTCACCGACGTCATCGTCAGCGACCCGGGCGGGGAGCTCACGATCGGCAAGGCGCTGACCACGCCGCGCCGGATCGTGCTCGGGATGCGCGAGGCGATCGAGGCGGCGGCGGCCAATCTCGGGATCACCTTCGACGCGCTCCTGGCCGGGACCGAGATGCTGATCTACGGCACGACGCGCGCGACCAACGCGATCGTCACCAAGACCGCCGCCAAGACCGCCTTCGTGACGACCGAGGGCTTTCCCGACACGCTGGTGCTGAAGGAAGGCGGCAAGTTCAACCCGCACGACTACGGCGCGAACTATCCCGACCCCTACGTGCCCCGGCGTCACACCTTCGAGATCCCGGAGCGGATCGCGCCCGACGGATCGGTGGTCCGGCCCTTCGACGAGGCGGCGGCGCGCGCGGTGATCGAGCGGCTGCGCGGGGGCGGGTTCGAGGCGGTCGCGGTCTGCTTTCTCTGGTCGGTCGCCAACGCCGCGCATGAGAAGCGGATGGGCGAACTCCTCGCCGAACTGCTGCCCGAGGTGCCCTTCACGCTCTCGCACGAGCTGATCCCCATCGTACGCGAGTACCGCCGCGCCTCGGCGACCGCGATCGACGCCTCGCTGAAGCCGCTGATGCAGGAGCATCTGCGCGTGCTCGAGACCGACCTGCGCGCCACCGGCTTCAAGGGCGAGATCCTGGTCTCGACCACGGCGGGCGGCTGCAACGCGATCGAGGCGATGGTGGAGAAGCCGATCTACACGATCGGCTCCGGCCCGGCGATGGCACCGATCGCGGGCATCACCTTCTCCCGGCTCGAGGCGCGGGGCGAGAACGTGATCATCTGCGACACCGGCGGCACCACCTTCGACGTCGGCCTCGTGCGCGACGGCCGGCTGACCTTCACCCGCGACACCTGGCTCGGGCCGATGTACACCGGCGACCTGCTCGGCATCTCGGCGGTCGACATGCGCTCGATCGGCGCGGGCGGCGGCTCGATCGCCTGGATCGACGAGGGCGGGCTGATGCGCGTCGGGCCGCGATCGGCGGGCGCCGAGCCCGGCCCCGCCTGCTACGGCCGGGGCGGGCGGGAGCCCACCGTCTCCGACGCCGCCGTGGTGCTCGGCTATTTCGACCCGGATTTCTTCCTCGGCGGCCGGATGAGGCTCGACGTCGCCGCGGCGCGGGCGGCGATCGCCACGGTGGCCGAGCCGACCGGCAGGACGATCGAGGAAGCCGCCTACCTGATCCTGACGCTCGCCTCCGATCTCATGGTGCGCGCGATCGGCGACATCACGATCAACGAGGGGCTCGACCCGCGCGAGAGCACGATCGTCGCCGGCGGCGGCGCGGCCGGGCTCAACATCATGGCGATCGCGCGGGAGCTCGGCTGCGAGCGGGTGATCCTGCCCAAGGTCGCCTCGGCGCTCTCCGCCACGGGGATGCAGTTCGCGGACATCGTCGCCGAGGAGACCTCGAGCCTCGTCACGATCTCGACCAAGTTCGACTTCGCCGCGGTCAACGCGACGCTCGACGCGCTCGAGGCGCGGCTCGAGGCGTTCCGCGCCGGGCTGAAGGGCGCGCCGGCGGACTACCGGATCGAATTCTCGGCCGAGGCGCGCTATCTGACGCAGGTCTGGGATCTCGACACGCCGCTGCCCGCGCCGCGCTTCGCGGGGCCGGAGGATCTCGCCGCCTTCGTCGAGGCCTTCCACCGCGCGCATGAGCGCATCTTCGCGGTGCGCGACCCCGGCAGCCCGGTCGAGGTCATCAACTGGAAGGCCCGGCTGACCGTGGCGCTCCCCTCGCCGCCGCTCGCCGCCGGCGAGGGTGGGGTGCGTCCCGCAGAGCCGGCGAGCGCCCGCCGGCTCTGCTTCTTCGGCGCGGCCGAGGGGGTCGAGACGCCGATCTTCAAGCCGAAGGATCTCGGCCCCGGCGTCAGGGTCGAGGGACCGGCGATCATCGAGGAGCCGACCACGACGCTGGTGGTCTTCCCCGGCATGGCGGCCGAGGTCAGCGGCGCGGGCAACTATCTGCTCCACATCGGTTGACAGGAGCCCGGCATGCGGCGACGGTCGCTCCGCAAGATCCTCGCCCGCCCGTCTCGGGGGCGCCGGGGACCGAAACGCACCTCGCACGGACCGCGCCCGTTCGTCCGACCGCGTGACCGCGGTCACGGCCGCGGCGTGGCTTCCCCGGCCGCCGCCCCCGGAGGGCCGCGGCCCGGGCGGGGCGCTTCCGGTCCGGCGCTTCCGGAGGGGTGAGCGCGCCGACCTCAGTCCAGCCAGAAGACCGTTTTCGTGAATCCCGCCCCGACCTACCTCGCCGCACGCTTCGTCTGCGCGCTCGCGATCTTCTCCGCGCTGCTCGGCAGCACCGCGCCGAGCCCGCTCTATCCGATCTACGTCGCCCATTTCGGCCTCGCGCAGGTCACCGCGACCGCGATCTTCGCGATCTACGGCCTCGGCGCGCTCGGCACCCTACTCCTCTCGGCGCGGTTCATCGCGCGGGTGCGCGACCGGCGCCGCGTGCTGGCCTTCGGCCTCTGCGTCGCCTTCGCCGGCGCGCTGACGCTCGCCTTCGCGCAATCGGTGGCGCCGCTCCTGATCGGGCGGATCCTGAGCGGGATCGGCACCGGGGCGATCACCGGCCTCGCCTCCTCGATGCTCTACGAATTCGCGCCGCCGGCCAGGCGCGCCCGGGCGGCGACCATCGCGACGCTCGCCTTCACCGCCGGCGCGGCGGGCGGGCCGCTCCTGACCTCGGCGGCGCTCGCGCGCGAGCTGGCGCCGACCACGACGCCCTTCCTCGTCATCGCGGGTTTCTGCGTCGTCGCGCTCGTCGGCCTCGCCACCGTGCCCTGGCCGCCGGCGCCGGCCCGGCCCGCGGCGGCCCCGGGGCGCGGGCAGCCGGCGGCGAAGCCGCGGGCGGCGCTGCCGCCGCATTTCTTCCGCGTCGCCTGCCTCGCGGTCTCGGTGGCCTGGATGTCGGGGTCGATCCTGATGGCGATCGGCGCCGACCTCGGCCTCAACCTCTTCGCGCTGACCTCGGTCGGGCTCATCGGCCTCATCCCGGCCGCGCACCAGCTCGGCGCCGGGATCGGGCAGGTGGTCTGGGGCCGGGTGAGCGCGCTCCGGGCGATCCGGATCGGGGTCGTGGGGATCGCGGCGACGCAGATCGCGATGGTGCTCGCCGCTCCCGGCGCGCATGGCTTCGTGCTGCTCGCGACCACGCCGCTCTGCGGCTTCTTCTACGGCGCGGCCTTCGTCGGCGCGCTCGGCCTCGCCAACATGTCGGCCGCGCCGGAGCGCCGCGCGGAATTCGTCTCGCGGTTCTACGTGATCGGCTATCTCGCCAACATGCTGCCCGCGCTGGCGCTCGGCTATTTCATCGACGCGATTGGGCTCGGCCCGGCCTTCTACCTGTTCTCTGGGCTGCTCGTTCTCGTCGCGGCCGCGGCCTTCGGCCTCGCCTCGCTGCGCCGGGCGGTCTTCGAGCAGGCGCGCGCGGCGGGGCGGATCTGAGCCGAGCCCCCTCGGGCCGGGAGCTTGGGGCGGAAGCCGCCGGAGGGACCCGCCGGGGGCCTCGCCCGTCACGACCGGGAGAAATCCCCCCGCGCGCCGGCCCTCGGTCAGCGGGCGTCGGCGACCGGCGCGGCGCGCAGGGCCCCGGTCGCCGCGACGTCGACGGCGAGCGTGTCCTCCTCGACGCCGCCGGTGAAGGCGACGCCGTAGATCTCGCGCGCCCGCTCGATCGTCTCGTAGCCTTCGAGCACGTCGCGCAGCACCCGGTCGGGCGCGCGCTCGCGCGGGTCGCCGTAGCCGCCGCCGGAGGTGGTCCAGCCGCGCACCCGCTCGCCCTTGGCGAGACGCAGGATCACGAGGTTCGAGAGCTCGGTCTCGGTCCCGTCCGCGTCGACGCGCCAGTGCCGGGCGGTACAGCCTTCGCGCCCGCCGCGCACCCCCTTGGACGGGTTGATGGTGCCGTCGGAGTTCCAGACCACGTCCATCGGCAGGTCGCGCGGCCCGTAGCCGGTGTCGATCGCCGGGGCGCCGCGGTTGCGTCCGGCGCCGCCGGTGCCGGTCAGCAGGCGCAGGTGGCTGAACAGCATCGGGTGCTTCAGCTCGTCGATCTCGAGGCTGTCGCGATACATGAGGCCGCCGACGACCGGGCTGCCATAGGTCGGCCAGCCGTCCGCCTTCGGGCTGCCCGGGCCGGTTCCGCCGGCGATGATCAGCTGGTTGATATAGGCGCCTTCGCCGCCCCGGTCGTCCTTGCCCGAGATGACCGCCTGCACCGCGCCCGCTCCGACGCCGCCCTCGGCGATCCCGTGGCCGTCGCCGAGCTCGGCGAAGGCGCCGCCGACGAGGTTGACCAGCCGCTCGGCCACGTTGGTCGTGGCGGTCGAGCAGCTGTGCGGGAATTCCGGCCGGCCGACGACGCAGCCGTCGCGCAGCCGGAGCCGCACCCGGCGGAACGAGCCGGAATTGCGCGGCACCTCGGGATCGATCGAGTTGAACACGCCGGCGAAGGTCGCGGCGGTGGCGCAGGCCTCGCTCTCGTTCACGCCGCAGTCGACGTTGTCGATGTTGTCGCGCAGGTCGAGGTCGATCCAGCCGCCGACCGGATCGACGCCGACGGTGACGTTGATCGGCACGCCGTCCGGCAGGAACTCGGGGAAGGGATCGTGCAGCGTCGAGCGCCTGACCGTCATCGCCGGCAGCTTCGAGATCGCCGCGACCATCCGGTTCTCGGAATAGTCGAGCCAGTCGCGCACGAAGGTCTTGATCCGCTCCTTGCCGTATTTGGCGCAGAGCTCCCTCAGCCGCCGCTCGGCGACGCGCGCCGAGCCGATGCCGGCGAGGAAGTCCCCGTACCACTGGCTCGGCACCCGGATGCGCGAGCGGCACATCGCGATGATGTCCTCGTTCATCTCGTAGTCGCGCTGGATCCGCACCGCCGGGAAGATGAGCGAGCCCTCGCTGTACACGTCCTTCGCCATCGGCATGTAGGTCGTGGGCAGCGAATTGCCGATGTCGGCCTGATGCGCCTTGGCGACGGCGGTGAAGAGATGCTCGCCCTCGACATAGACCGGGACCAGGAAGGTGTGATCGGCGGGGTGCGAGTTGCCGGTATAGGGGTCGTTGTGCAGGTAGCAGTCACCCTCGCGCATGTCCGCGCCGTGCAGGCGCGTCATGGTCGAGGTCTGCATGTGGCTGCCGAAGATATGGATCGGCAGGCCCTCGGCCGCGGCGAGAAGCTCGTTGTCGGCGGTGCAGATCGAGCAGGAGAAGTCGCGCGCGCTGTTGATGACCGCCGAGCGCGCCGAGCGCAGCATCGTATAGGTCATCTCGCGCACGATGCCGTCGATCCGGTTCGCGATGATCGCGGTCAGGAACGGATCGAAATCCGGGGTGGCCTCGGGAGTTGTCTCGGTCATGCGCTGATCCTCGGGATCGGGGATGGACGGCCCGCCGTGGCCCGCCCGCGTCGCGGTCGAGGCTAGCCGCGCCCGCGCCGGCGCCCTTGACGCGCGGCGTACAAAAGCTTGGAGAACGGCGACCTCGGGGCGGTTTCCCCCGGTCGCCGGCGACGTTCGGTCAACTTCGCCGGAGGCGCGGACGGGAGGCCGGGGCGATCGCCGCCGCGCGCCATCTTGACGGCCGCGTCGCGCGCCCCCGCGCCGAATCGAGCGGCGCGGTTCCGGCCGCGCGCTCCGGCGCGTGTCTGGCGAGAATTTGCGCAGCGCGCCGAATCATGCGCAGCGATCGGGCGCCCGCGCGGGAGATCGCCGATTTCTCCGCTCGCGGGCCGGGCCGGCCGGGGATTCCATGACGGCGCGGCGACGGGCGCGCTAGGTTTCCGTGACGCGGCGAAGACCGCGACGCGGGGAGGAAGCGCGGCACCCTCAGGTTGGTGAGCCCATGCGAGAACGATTAGACGAGGCGCTGCGCCTCGACCTGTCCGAGGTTCCGGCGCATCGCCGCTTCCGCGCGTGGAGCGACGCCTTCTCCCACGCCTTCTACGACCTCGACGCCGAGGAAATGGGGCCCGTCTTCGCCCGCGGCCGGCTCGAGATGCGCGACGTCGGGCCGATCCGGCTGGCGCGGGCGCAATCGGACCCGGTGCGCTGGCGAAGGCGGCGCGGCCAGCTCGCGACCAGCCCGGGCGGCGATTTCTACTTCCTGCCGCTGCCGGTCACCGGCCAGGTGCGGATCTCGCAGCGCGACCGCGCGGTCGAGGTCACCACCGGGACGCTGGCGGTGATCAGCGCGATCGAGGCCTACGACCACCATCAGGGCAGCCCGGACATGTGGAGCATCCGGGTCCCCGGCGCGCTGCTGCGCGAGCGTGTGCCCGACGTCGACGATCTCACCGCCACCGGCCTCGGCGCGCGCCACGGGGCGGTGAGGCTGTTCCTCGACTGGGCGATCCCCTTCGCGCGCGACGCGGGCCGGCTCGACGCGCCGGGCCGGGCGGTGGCGGCGCGGGTCTTCATGGACCTGCTGGCGCTCGCCCTCTCGGCGCCGCGCGCCGTCGCGGCGGAGCCCGCGCGCGGCGAGACCTCGGTCCGGATCGCGCATCGCCAGCGGGTGCTGCGCTTCATCGACGCCCATTTCACCGATCCCGAGCTCAGCCTCGCGGCGGTCTCGGCCCGGCTCGGCATCTCCGAGCGCTACCTGCAGCGCATCCTGACCGAGCGCGGCGCCAGCCTGACGACGCTGCTGCGCGCGCGCCGGATCGACGAGGCGAAGAAGCTGCTGGCCTTTCCCTCGGGGCGGGGCCAGCCGATCTCGGCGATCGCCTATTCGGTCGGATTCGCCGATCCCGCGCATTTCAGCCGGACGTTCCGCGACGCGGTCGGGGAATCGCCGAAGGCCTTCCGCGACCGTGCCCGGGCCGAGGCGGCGGGCTGAGGGCGGCCCCGGGATCGGACCCGGGGCCGCCGCCGTTTCGGGGGTCAGCCCGCGGCGGTCAGGGCCGCCATCTCGGCCTCCGAGAGCCTGAGCGCCGCGGCGCGGCCGAAGCTCTCGACATGCGCGGCCTTGGTCGCGCTCGCGATCGGCGCCGTCACGCCCGGCCGGGCCATCAGCCAGGCGAGCGCGACCTCGGCCGGCGCCGCGCCATGCGCCTCGGCGACCTGGTCGAGCGCCTTGAGCACCCTGTCGCCGCGCGGCGTCAGGTATTTCTCGATCCCGCCGCCGCGCGCCGATTTGCCGAGGTCGGCGGTCGAGCGGTACTTGCCCGAGAGAAAGCCCGAGGCGAGGCTGAAATAGGTGATGACGCCCATCCCCTTCGCGACGCAGAGCTCGGCGAGCGGGCCTTCGAACGCGTCCCGGGCGTAGAGGTTGTACTCCGGCTGCAGCACCTGATAGCCGGGCAGGCCGTTCTCCTCGGCCGCCTCGAACGAGGCCGCGAGCTGGGTCGCGTCGACGTTGGAGACGCCGATCGCCTTCACCTTGCCGGCCGTCCTGAGCTTGTCGAAGGCGCCGAGGGTCTCGGCGTAGCTGGTGCCGAGCGGGTCGGGCCAATGCGCGAAATAGAGGTCGATCGCCTCGACCCCGAGCCGCGCGAGCGATTTCTCGACCGCCCCGAGGATATAGCCCTCGGTCAGCCCGCCCTCGTGCGGGCCGCCGGTGACCGAGCCGACCTTGGTGAAGACCTTCACCCGGTCGCGCATCCCCGGCCGGGCCTTGAGCCAGGCGCCGATGATCGTCTCGGATTCGCCGCCCGCGTTGCCCGGAGCCCAGGCCGAGTAGCAGTCCGCGGTGTCGATCGCGTCGAATCCCTGGTCGACGAAGGCGTCGAGGATCTCGAAACTGGTCTTCTCGTCGATGGTCCAGCCGAAGACGTTGCCGCCGAAGACCAGCGGGGCGATCTCGAGCCCCGTCTTGCCGAGCGCGCGCTTTTCCATGTTGGTTCCTTTCCGAAGGTTCAGGCTTTGGCGCGCGCGACGGAATCGCCGGCGTCGCGCGCGAGTTTCACGCTGTCGAGGAGGCCGATCGCCGAGACCGCCGCGACGAGGAGGAAGGCAATCCGGAACGGCGTCGCGGGATCCGCGCTTGCGCCGAGCGCCTCGCCGAGCCGCCAGGCGACGGCGCCGAGTGCCACGCCCATCCCCATCGCGAGCTGGAAGACCGTCGAGAACAGCGTGTTGGCATCCGGCATCTCGCGCTGGGGAATGTCGGAGAAGGCGATGGAATTGAGCGCGGTGAACTGCATCGAGCGCGTCATGCCGCCCAGGAACAGGATGAGGCACACGAGCCAGAACGGCATCGAGGGGCCGACGGCGGCGCAGGCGGCGATCATCGCGACGTTGAGCACGCCGTTGACGAGCAGCACGGGCCGGAAGCCGAAGCGGCGCATCACCCGCGTGGTGAAGGGCTTCATTCCGAGATTGCCGGCGAAGACCGCCATCAGGAGCATGCCGGCCGAGAAGGAATCGTAGCCGAAGCCGATCTGGAACATCACCGGCAGGAGGAACGGGACCGCGCTCACCCCCATCCGGAACAGCGACCCGCCCCAGATCGTCACCGCGAAGGTCGGCACGCGCAGCGCCGAGAGGCGCAGCATCGGGCTCTCCGCCCGCCGCAGGTGCCGGACACCCAGCGCGAGCAGCGCGAGGCCCGCGACCAGCGCCCCGCCCGCGAGGGCGAGCCCGAGGTCGGGCCGGGCCAGCACCTCGGCGACCAGCATCAGGCAGAAGACCGCCGCGCCGGTCAGCAGGAACCCGGGCCAGTCGAAGCGCCGGGCGGTCGCGGCGCCGCCGGCCGGCGTCAGCCGCAGCGCGGCGACGAGCGCGATGGCGCCGAGCGGCAGGTTGAGCCAGAAGATCCAGCGCCAGTCGCCCTGGTCGACCAGCAGCCCGCCGAGCGGGGGCCCGAGCACCGGCGCCACCAGCGCGGGCCAGGTCAGGACCGCGATCGCGGCGACCAGCCGCTCCTTGGGCGTCTCGCGCAGCACGACGAGCCGCCCGACCGGCACCATCATCGCGCCGCCGATGCCCTGCGCGATCCGCGCGGCGATGAAGAGGGGCAGGCTCGGCGCGAGGCCGCAGAGCGCCGAGGCGAGGGTGAAGACGATGATCGCGAGGGCGAAGACCCGCCGCGCCCCGAACCGCTCGGCCATCCAGCCGCTGACCGGGATGAAGACGCCGAGCGTCAGCATATAGGCGGAGATGCCGCTCGAGAGATCGACCGGCGCCACGCCGAAGCTCTCGGCCATGACCGGCACCGCCGGGGTGATCACCGTGGCGTCGAGATTCTCCATGAAGAACGTGCCCGCGACGAGAAGCGCGAGACCGGTCCGGCGATCGAGCCGCGGAAGGGACGGGGACCCCACGCGCGTCAGCCGAGCAGCGCGCGCGCCCAGGTCTCCACCGGATCGCCGCTCCCGAGCTCGGGCCGGACGAGCCCGTCGACCATGAAGGTCGGCGAGACATGGATGCCGTTCTGGCGCGCGTATTTCGCGTGCCATTTGATCTCGGCCTCGAGCTCGGGGAACTTGAACGCCTCCGCGAGCGCCACGCCGGAATAGCCTTCGAGCCGCGCGATGATCTCGTTCGGCGTCGCTTCCATGTTCGGCCCCTCGCAATGCCGGTCGAACTCGAATTCCGCGCGATGCGCGGCGACGGCCGCGAGCACTCCGCGCGCGGTCTCGCGCCCGCCTTCGAGCATCGAGGCGGCGAGGACGCAGCGCGTCACGACCCCGGAGAAGAGGTGCCAGGGCTGCGACTGCATCCGGAGCTTCACGGTGATCCGCTCCGGCCCGGCGGCCTCGAGCAGCGCGTCGAGCTTGCCGAAGGCGCGGACCGAATAGGGGCAGGTCGGCTCGAGGAACATCTCGAAGACGCGGGGGCCGGTCCCCCAGGACAGCGGATCGGCGGGGCGGGTGGACTGGCTCATCGAGGATCTCCTGGGCGGGTCGGGGCGGGGGTGGGGCGGCCGTTCCCGCGATCGCATGTCGGTTGGCTATATATCTCCCTCCGGAACGGTGTAATTGGCTTGGGAACGCAATCACCTTTCGGATGGGCCGAAGAATGGACCAGTTCTCGCTCCTGCGCCTTTTCGCCGGGATCGCCGACAAGGGCAGCCTGTCGGGCGCCGCCCGGGCGCAGGGCATCTCGCCCTCGACCGCGAGCGACGGGCTGCGCCGGCTCGAGGAGCAGGTCGGGGCGCGGCTCTTCCTGCGCACCACGCGGCACCTGTCGCCGACGCCCGAGGGCGAGCGGTTCCTCTCGGATTGCCGCCGGATCCTCAGCGATCTCGACGAGGCGATGGCCTCGGTCGCCGATACCGGCCCGCTGCGCGGCGAGATCCGGGTGAGCGCGCTCAACGATTTCGGCCGCACCGGGCTCGAGCCGCTCCTGAGCGCCTTCATGGCGCTCAACCCCGGGGTCGGCGTGTCGCTGACGCTGACCGACGGCGTCAGCGACCTCGCCGAGGAGGGCTACGACCTCGGGCTGCGCACCGGTCCCCTGTCGGATTCCGGGCTGATCGCGCATCTGCTGCTGCGCGGCCGCCGGCTCGTCTGCGCCGCGCCGGCCTACTGGGCGCGCCACGGCAAGCCGGACCATCCGCGCGGGCTTTCCGGTCACAACTGCCTCATCCTCGCCCGCCCCGGCGCGCCGCAGACGAGCTGGCTGTTCCGCGAGGGCGCGCGGAGCTTCACGGTGCGGATCAGGGGCGACCGGGGCGCCAGCGACGGCGGCATCCTGCGCAAATGGGCGGTCGAGGGCGCGGGGGTGATCCTGAAGTCCGACTTCGACGTCGCGGGCGACCTCGCCGCCGGCCGGCTCGAGCCGGCGCTCGAGCCCTTCACCCGCGACGACACCAATCTCTACGCGGTGCATCCCGGCGGCCGGAACCCGTCGCGGCGGGTGACGGCGCTGGTCCGGTTCCTGCGCGAGCATCTGGCGCGGACCGGGGCCGAGGCGGGGAAGTGACCGGACCGGACGCGATCAGCGGCGGCCGCCCGAGACGTTCAGCACCGCGCCGGTGACATAGGAGGCGGCGGGCGAGAGCAGGAAGAGCGCCGCGGCCGCCGCCTCGTCGGGCGTGCCGAAGCGGCCGAGCACGATCGTGCGCATCAATGCCTCGCGCGTGGCGGCGGCCGCGCCCCCGGCGGCGTGGACGTCGGTCTCGATCGCGCCGAAGCGCACGCAGTTGACGCGGATGCCCTCGGGCCCGAGCTCGTTGGCGAGCGCCACGGTCAGGCTCTCGACCGCGCCCTTGGCGGCGGAATAGGTCGCGAGCCCGCCGACGCCGCCGTTGAAGGCCGCCATCGAGGAGACGTTGAGGATCGCGCCGCCCGCACCGCCCCGGCTCGTCGCCATCCGCGCCGCCGCCTCGCGGCAGGCGAAGACGGCGGTGTCGAGGTTGAAGGCGAGGACCGCGCGCAGATGCGCGCCGGTCTCCTCGTCGATCCGGAATCGCCCCACGTCGCCGCCGATGCTGTTCATCACCGCCGTGATCGGCCCGAGCGCCGCCTCGGCTTCGGCGAAGAGCCTGGCCATCCCGGCCTCGGTCGTCGCGTCGACCTGGATCGCGATCGCGCGCCGGCCGCGGGCCTCGATATCGGCCACGACCTCGGCCGCGCGGTCGGCGCTGCCGCGGTAGCCGATCGCGACGTCGAACCCCTGCGCCGCGCCGAGCCGCGCCGTCGCGGCGCCGATCCCCCGGGAGCCGCCGGTCACGAGCAGAACCGCCATGCAAAGCCTCCAAATCCACTGGCCGGCGACTATGGCAGCGGGCGGCGCGGGGTGAAACCCCGGCCGGCCGCCGATCGCCGTTGTCGCAAATGATGATCGTGTCGCGAAATTACCCCAATCTCGCGCCGGCCATCCCCTTCGGCGTGCCGCGACGCTTCTTCCGCCGCTAATCCGATGGAAGGACGAAGCGGACCGGCGCCCGCCGGCCGGGACCGGTCCCGGCCGCGCGCCGCGCCATTGGAGCGATTGGAACGACATGCGACCGACCCCGCTGCGCAGGATTGCGATCCGGCTTCTCGCCACCTCGGCCTTCTGCGCCCCGGCGCCGCTGTTCGCGCAATCGGAGCCGATCGCGCCGGTCGACGACGCGGAATACCGGATGAACTATGGCCTCGGCATGACCGACGCGCTGTCGGCCAACCAGGCCGGCTTCACCGGGGCGGGGGTGACGGTCGCGATCGTGGACAGCGGTCTCGACGTGCTCCATCCGGAATTCGCCGGCCGGATCTCGGAGGCGGCGCGCAACTTCGGCGGCGACCAGCCGCCGCGCGATCTGAACCACGCCGTCGATCGCGACGGTACGGTGGCCGCGCATGGCACGCATGTGGCGGGGATCATCGGCGCGGCGCGCGACGGCGTCGATCGCGAAGGCAACATGCAGGGCGTCGCCTACGAGGCGACGCTGCTGCCGCTGCGCGCGGTCGGCGTCACCGAGGCCGACCCGGGCCGGGACGCCACAAACGACGCGATCCGCTACGCCGCGCGCCAGGGCGCCCAGGTGCTGAACGGCAGTTTCGGCTGGCCGACGCTCGAGAAATACACGGTCGACGCCGAAGGAAACCGGGCCGACAACCCCGGCTACGTCGAGTTCGACTTCACGCCGATCTACGGCGGCGTGGACGGCCTCGCGGATACCTACGCCGCGCTCAAGACCGCGCTCGACGCCGACGTGGTGATGGTCTTCGCCGCGGGCAACGAATATGTCGACCAGCCGCGCGCCTCGGTCCGGGCGGGCGGCGACGGCGGGTTGCCGCTGCTCACGCCGGAGACGATCGCCGACGGAACCTTCCGGCTGGTCAGGAACAGCTCGGCCAAGGGTTTCGACATCAACGACGGCTCGACCTACGAATGGTACGAGGCCGACGATCCCGAGATCGCGGACATCGATTTCTCCGAATTCGCGGGGAAGATGATCACCGTCGTCGCCGTGGGCCAGAATGGCCAGATCGCGAGCTATAGCGAGCGCTGCGGCGAGGCGGCGGCCTGGTGCCTCGCCGCGCCCGGCGGCGACTGGGCCGTCGACGGCGACAAGGGCATCGTCTCGACCTGGCAGGTGGCCGCCGACACGGGGGCCAACCCGCTCTACAAATACGACCAGGGCACCTCGATGGCCGCGCCGCATGTGAGCGGCGCCGCCGCGCTGGTCCGGCAGGCCTTCCCCTACATGGACGCGCGGCAGACGATCGAGACGATCCTGACCACGGCGACCGAGATCGGGCCTGGGGAGATCTACGGGCAGGGGCTCCTGAACGTCGGCGCCGCGGTGAAGGGGCCGATGGAGCTGCGCTACCAGGGGGTGTTCGACGTCGACACCGGGGGCGCGACCTCGACCTGGTCGAACGCGATCACCGGCGTGGGCGACCTTACCAAGCGCGGCGCGGGCACGCTCGTGCTCGCCGGGGACAACAGCTACGAGGGCGCGACCACCGTGCTCGGCGGCACGCTCGCGGTCGCGGGCCGGGTGACCTCGGAGACCCGGGTGCGCGACGGCGGCGTGCTCGCGGGCACGGGCACGCTCGGCGCGGTCGTCGCCGGCGCGGGCGGAATCGTCGCGCCCGGCGCGGGCGAGGCGGGCGCCGGCATCGGCCGGCTCACGGTCGAGGGCGATTTCACCCAAGGCGCCGGGTCGGTTTATCGCGCCGACCTCGACGAGGGCGCGCGCGGGGACGCGGACCGCATCGACGTTACCGGGACCGCCACGATCGACGAGGGCGCGACGCTCGTCCTCGCCACGCCGGAGGAGGGCGACGCGCCCGAGCTCGGCGAACGCTACACGCTCCTGACGGCGGCGGGCGGCGTCGACGGGACCTATGGCACGCTGGCCGGGGATCTGACCGAGGCGCCCTTCGTCGGCTACGCGCTCGGCACCGACGCGGACGCGCTCTACGTCGAATTCGCCCGCAACGAACTCGCCTTCGCGGCGCTGGCCGCCACCCCCAACGCGCGCGCGGCGGCCGGGGGCGCGGAGTCGCTCGGCGCGGGCGACGCGCTCTACGACGAGATCCTCTATCTCGACGCCGAGACCGCGGCCGGCGCCTTCTCGGTCCTCGCGGGCGAGATCCACGCCTCGGCGCGGACCGTACTCGTCAACGACGGCCATTTCCTGCGCGGCGCGGTCACCGACCGGCTGCGCGCCGCCTTCGACGGCGTCGCGGCCCCGGCCGCGCCGGTCTTCGCCTTCGGGCCCCAAGGCGCCGACTACGTGCCCGCGACCACCGAGCAGGCGGTCTTCTGGGCGCGCGGCTACGGCGCCAAGGGGCGGATCGAGGGCGACGACGTCGCCCGGGTCGAGACCTCCACCGGGGGCTTCTTCCTCGGCGCGGACATGCCCGTGGGCGACCGCTGGCGCGTCGGCGCGGTGCTCGGCTACGACCGGGTCGATTTCGACGAGAGCGCGGCCTCGGGCAAGGCGGACAACTACCAGCTCGGCCTCTACGCCGGCGCGCGCTGGGACCGGGTCGCGGTCCGGACCGGGCTCGCCTACGCGACGAGCAAGCTCGACACCGACCGCTCGGTCGATTTCGGCGACGTCGCGGAAACGCTGACCGCCGATTACGACGCGCGGACCTTCCAGGCCTTCGGCGAGGTCGGCTACCGCGTCGATACGCCCGCGGCGGCGCTCGAACCCTACGCCGCGCTCGCCTACCTGCACCTGCGCACCGACGGGTTCGACGAATCGGGCGGCGCCGCCGCGCTCTCGGCGGGCGCGGAGTCGAGCGGCACCGCCTTCTCCACGCTCGGCCTGCGCGCGGCGCGGGAGCTCGCCCTCGAGGGCGCGACCGCGCGGCTGCGCGGCGAGATCGGCTGGCGCTACGCCTTCGGCGACGTGACACCCGAGTCGCGCCTCGCCTTCGCCGGCGGCGACGCCTTCGACGTGACCGGCGCGCCGATCGCGCGCAACGCGGCGCTGGTCGCGGCCGGGATCGACATGGAGGTGAACGCGCGCGCGACCCTCGGGCTCGCCTATCAGGGCCAGTTCGCCTCGGACGCTCAGGAGAACGGCGTGACCGCGACGCTGGCCATCCGGTTCTGACGCGCCGGCGCCCGGAGCCGGCGCGACGGTCTCTCCGGCCGGGCCGGGACGCTTTGCGCTTCCCATGAGACGAGGTTTGCGCGACCCTTGAGCGAAGCGAAATCAATTCGCGATCAAGGGGGGGACTCTCATGGGTATCATGCTGCGGACCGTTTCGTTCGGCGCGCTGCTCGGCGCGCTCGGCGGCCCGGCGCTCGCTCAGGACACGCCGACCGAGAAGCCGAACATCCTCGTCATCTTCGGCGACGACATCGGCCAGACCAACCTGTCGATCTATTCGAAGGGGCTGATGGGCTACCGCACCCCCAATATCGACCGGATCGGTCGCGAGGGCGCGCTCTTCACCGACTACTACGCCGAGCAGAGCTGCACCGCCGGCCGCTCGACCTTCATCACGGGCCAGACCACGCTGCGGACCGGGATGTCCAAGGTCGGCCTGCCGGGGGCCGATCTCGGGCTGCAAGCGAGCGACGTGACCATCGCCTCGGCGCTCAAGGACCAGGGCTATGCCACGGGCCAGTTCGGCAAGAACCACCTCGGCGACAAGGACGAGTTCCTGCCGACCGCGCACGGTTTCGACGAATTCTTCGGCAACCTCTACCACCTCAACGCCGAGGAGGAGCCGGAGAACTTCAACTATCCGCGGGACCCGGCCTTCCGCGAGAAGTTCGGCCCGCGCGGCGTGATCCGCTCGAAGGCCGACGGCACGGTCGAGGACACCGGCCCGCTCACCAGGAAGCGGATGGAGACGATCGACGACGAGACATCGGCCGCGGCGATCGACTTCATGAAGCGCCAGCATGACGCGGGCACGCCGTTCTTCACCTGGATGAACACGACGCGGATGCACTTCCGCACCCATGTGCGGCCCGAGCACCGCGACCAGCCGGGCCTGACCGCGCGCACCGAATACGCCGACGGCATGATCGAGACCGACAACGTGATCGGCGAGCTTCTTAAGTCGCTCGACGACATGGGCATCGCCGACGATACGATCGTGATCTACACGACCGACAACGGCCCGCACCAGAACTCCTGGCCGGACGCCGGCACCACGCCGTTCCGCTCGGAGAAGAACACCAACTGGGAAGGCGCCTACCGCGTGCCCGCGCTGATCCGCTGGCCCGGCCACATCCAGCCCGGCACCGAGCTCAACGGCATCGTCTCCGGCCTCGACTGGTTCCCGACCCTGCTCGCCGCGGCCGGAAATCCGGACATCACCCAGCAGCTGCTCGACGGGGCGACGATCCAGGGCAAGGAATACAGGAACCACCTCGACGGCTACAACCAGCTCGACTACCTGACCGGGGCGAGCGACACGAGCGCGCGGAACAGCTTCTTCTATTTCAACGACGACAACGATCTCGTCGGCCTGCGCTACGAGAACTGGAAGGTGGTCTTCGAAGAGCAGCGGGCGACCGGCACGCTGGCGATCTGGGCGGAGCCCTTCACCAAGCTCCGGGTGCCGAAGCTGTTCGACCTGCGCTCCGATCCCTACGAGCGGGCGGATCTCACCTCGAACACCTACTACGACTGGCTGCTCGAACACGTCTACCTGCTCACGCCGGCGCAGGTCTACGTCGCCGACTTCCTCGGCACCTTCGAGGATTACCCGCCGGCGCAGCGGGCCGCGAGCTTCTCGATCGACCAGATCGAGGAGAATCTGATGGACCAGCTCAACAACGCCGCCGGGGGGCAGTAGGCACCCGCCGCGTCGCCCGATACAACGATGGAGGCGAGCCCGGCCGGGCTCGCGTCGCCGGACAGACAGTGAGGAACCCGCGATGAGACCTTCCGGCACGGCGCTCGCCCTGCTCCTTGGCCTCGCGGCCGGAACGCCGGCGCCCGCGCAAGGGACGCGCCACGCCTTCGAGGGCGGCTATCCGACGCCCGCGGCGAGCGCCGAGGCGCGCGCGGACCGGCTGCTGCAGACCGCGCTGGTCGCCTATCGGTTCTGGTATCCGACCGTCTCGATGGAGGGCATCTTCGAGGGCAACCGGCGCCTCGGCCTCGTCGAGGGCGAGAGTTGGGGCTATGGCGCCGCCGGTCCGCGCCAGGTGGCGCTGACGCTCAATTCCGACACGCCCTATGGCAACGGCGCGATCGATCTCTCCGAGGGGCCCTGGGTGATCGAGGTGCCGCCGGGGCCGTTCATCGGCCTCGTCAACGACCACAACCAGGGCTGGGTGCTCGACATCGGGCTGCCGGGTCCCGACGCCGGCCAGGGCGGCAAGCATCTGATCCTGCCGCCGGACTACGAAGGGCCGGTGCCCGAGGGCTATTTCACCGGCCGCTCGAACACGATGAAGAACCTCTTCGCGCTGCGCGCGCTGCCGGTCGGCGGCGACGTCCGGACGGCGCTCGACAGCTTCGCGGCGGTCAGGATCTACCCGCTGTCGCAGGCGGCGGATCCGAAGCCGCTCAGGGGGATCGATACCACCGCCGACGCCATGGAGGCCTCCGCGCTGCCGTGGGAGGACAATATCGGCTTCTGGGAGCAGCTCGCCAAGGTGATCGACGCGGAGCCGATCGTGCCGGCCTATCTGCCGATGTACGGCCTGCTCGGCGAGCTCGGCATCGCGAAAGGCAAGCCCTTCGCGCCGGACGCGGCGATGACCGCGCTGCTCGAACGCGCCGCGCGCGAGGGCCGCGACCAGATGCTGGTCGAGGCTTTCGACAGCGACCGGCCCGACCGGCTGGCCTGGCCCGACCGGAAGTGGGAATGGGCCGGCCTCGTGCCCGGCGGCGCGCAGTTCGAGACGCCCGCCGGGATCGACCTCGAGGCCCGCGAGCGCTGGTTCGCCCAGGCGATCGTCACCTCGCCGGCGATGTTCCGGCGCGACCCGGGCGCGGGCTCGCTCTACTGGCTCGGCGCGCGGGACGCGACCGGCGCCTGGCTCGACGGCGGCGAGACCTATCGTCTCAGCATTCCCCAGCCGGTCCCCGCCAAGCTCTTCTGGTCGGTGACGGTCTACGACGCCGAGACCCGCAGCCAGATCCGGACCGATCAGGACAAGGCGGCGCTCCGCTCGCTCTTCGAGCTCAAGGACCTCGCGGGCACCGAGCCGGCCGATCTCTATTTCGGCCCCGAGCAGCCGGAGGGCGCCGAGGGCCGCTGGATCAGGACGGTTCCGGGCCGCGGCTGGTTCGCCTATATCCGCGTCTACGGTCCCGAGGCCGCCGCCTTCGACGGCGCGTGGAGGCCGGGCGATTTCGAGCGCGTGCCGGGCTAGGCCGATGCGTCCCGCCCGCGCGACCCAACCGATGGAGGCCCGATGATGGCTCCACGCGATGCGATCCTCGCGCTCCGGGACGCGATGAACGCCGAGGTGCTCGGCCAGCCGGTGGTGGTCGAGCGGATGCTGATCGGCCTGCTCGCCGACGGGCATCTCCTGATCGAGGGGCTGCCCGGCCTTGCGAAGACCCGCGCGGTCAAGGCGATGGCGAAGCATCTGAAGGCCGATTTCAGCCGGGTGCAGTTCACGCCCGACCTCCTGCCCTCGGACGTGACGGGCACCGACGTCTATTATTCCGAAGGGGGCAGGGGGGAGTTCCGTTTCCAGCCGGGGCCGGTCTTCGGCAACATCCTCCTCGCCGACGAGATCAACCGCGCGCCGGCCAAGGTGCAGGCGGCGCTGCTCGAGGCGATGGAGGAGCGGCAGGTGACGGTGGGGCAGGAGACCCATCCGCTGCCCGATCTCTTCATCGTCATGGCGACGCAGAACCCGGTCGAGCAGGAGGGGACCTATCCCTTGCCCGAGGCGCAGACCGACCGCTTCCTGATGAAGGTGCTGGTCGGCTATCCCGCGCCCGAGGACGAGACCAGGGTGCTGCGCCTCGTGCGCGACGAGGAGCGCGCCGCGCTGGCGCCGCCGCCCGCGGCCGGAGCGCCAACCGCGCCGGCCGCCGCGCCGATCGCGCTCGACGACGTCTTCGCCGCGCGACGCGAGATCGCGGAGCTCAGCGTCGCCGAGGCGATCGAGACCTATATCATCGACCTCGTCACCGCGACGCGGCGACCGGAGCAATACGACAAGGGCCTCGCCGCCGACATCGACCTCGGCGCCAGCCCGCGCGCGGGCCTGGCGCTCGACCGCTGCGCCCGGGCGCATGCCTGGCTCAGCGGCGCCGATTTCGTGGCGCCGGGCGACGTGCTCGCCATCGCGCCCGACGTGCTGCGCCACCGGATCGCGCTCTCCTACGAGGCGCGGGGCGCCGGCCGAGACGCCGACGCCGTGCTCGCCGATCTTCTGAAGCTCGTCGCCCCCGCGTGAAGGAGACCCCCATGCTCATGCGCGCCGCAACGCTCCTCGCCCTGCTCGCCGCCCCGGCCTTCGCGCAAGGTGATCCGCTGCCCTCCTGGAACGCCTCCCCGGCGAGACAGGCGCTCGTCGATTTCGTGACCGCCGCCACCACCGAGGGCGGGCCCGGCTTCGTCGCGCCCGAGGACCGGATCGCGACCTTCGACAACGACGGCACGCTCTGGTCCGAGCAGCCGATGTACTTCCAGGGGATGTTCGCCTTCGACCGCATTCGCGAGATGGCGAAGGATCATCCCGAATGGGCGACCACGATGCCGTTCAAGGCGGTGCTCGACGGCGACGTGAAGGCGCTGGCCGCGGCGGGCGAGAAGGGGCTGATGGAGATCCTCGCCACGACGCACGCCGGGATGACCCAGGACGAATTCATGGCGGAAGTGACCGACTGGATGGCCACGGCGCGCCATCCCCGCTTCGACAAGCCCTATGACGCGCTGGTCTTCCAGCCGATGCTCGAGGCGCTCGACTACCTGCGCGACAACGGTTTCGAGACCTGGATCGTCTCGGGGGGCGGCATCGACTTCATGCGGGCCTGGACCGAGGAAACCTATGGCATCCCGCCGCAGCGGGTCATCGGCAGCCAGATCGAGGTCACCTACGACGACGAAGATGGCGAGCCCCGGTTCAATCGCGAGCCGAAGGTGTTCTTCATCGACGACAAGGCGGGCAAGCCCGTGGGCATCCTGCGCCACATCGGCAAGCGGCCGGTGATCGCCTTCGGCAATTCCGACGGCGATTACGAGATGCTCGAATACACCACGGCGGGCGACGGCCCGGATCTCGGGCTTATCGTGCACCACACCGATGCGAAGCGCGAATGGGCCTATGACCGTGACAGCCAGATCGGCACGCTCGCCCGCGCGCTCGACGCCGCGCCGGCGGAGGGCTGGGTGGTCATCGACATGGCGAAGGACTGGAACGTGATCTATCCGTTCGAGAAGCCCTGAGCCATGGCGGGGCCCGACCCGCGCGTCCATGTCGACCTCGCGTGTCTCGCGGGGCTCGAGGCGCGCGCGGCGGGGTTCGACTTCCTGCCGCGCCAGCCGGTCGGGAGCGCGCTCGCCGGCCGCCGCGCCTCGCGGCTGCGCGGCCGGGGCCTCGCGTTCGAGGAGTTGCGCGCCTATCTGCCCGGCGACGACGTGCGCGCGATCGACTGGAAGGTCACCGCCCGCACCGGAAGCGCGCATGTCCGCGTCACGCGGGAGGAGCGCGACCGCCCGGCGCTGATCGTGGTCGACCAGCGCCAGGCGATGTTCTTCGGCACCGTGCTCAACATGAAATCGGTGACCGCCGCCGAGATCGCCGCCTTCGCCGCCTGGCGCATCCTCGGCGCCGGGGACCGCGTCGGCGGGCTGGTCCTCTCCGACACCGGCGTCGCCTCGGTTCCCGCGCGCCGGAGCCGGGGCGCCGCGCTGCGCCTGCTCGACCTCGTCGCGGACCGCAACCGCGCGCTTTCGGCCGAGGCCCCGGCGGTGCCGGACGCCCCGGCCCGGCTCGACGCGGCGCTCGCCCGGGCGGCGGCGCTCGTGACGCATGACTGGCTCGTGCTCGTGGTCTCGGATTTCGACGGCGCGGGCGAGGCGACGCTCCGGACCCTGACCGGGATCGCGCGCGGCAACGACGTCGTGCTCGCGATCGTGCATGACCCTTCGGCGCACGAGATCCCCGACAAGGGCCGCATGGTGGTCGGCGACGGCCGGCTGCAGGTCGAGCTCGACCTCGCCGACGCCCGCGCGCGGCGCAACCTCGCGAGCGTCGGCGGCGAGCGGATCGCCCGGCTCGTCGCCTGGCAGAGCCGGCTCGACGCGGCGATCCTGCCGGTCAGCGCCGGCGAGCCGACGCTGCCGCAGCTCCGGCGCCTGTTCGGCGCGCCGCCGCGGCGGAGGGGGTGATGGAACGGCAGGGCGGAGACAGCCTCGTCGGCCTGCTCGGCCAGCTCCACGACATCGTGGAGCCGCCGCCGGTCTCGATGTGGCCCGCGACCTGGACCTGGGCGGTGCTCGCCGCCGTGCTCGTCGCGGCGCTCGCCTTCGGCGCCGTGCTCTTTCTCCGCCATCGCCGCGCCACCGCCTGGCGCCGCGCGGCGCTGGCGGAGCTCGCGGCGCTGGGGCCCGGGCTGGCGGCGGGCGCGCCGGAGGCGCTGGCCGGGCTCCAGACCCTGCTGCGCCGGGTCGCGCTCGCGACCGCGCCGCGCGCCGAGGTCGCGGCGCTGACCGGCGCCGACTGGGCGGGCTATCTCGCCGCGACCGGCGGCGACTTCGGCCCGGTCGGACCTGCGCTCGCCGAGGCGCCGTACCGGCCGCGCCGGGGCTACGACGGCGCGCGCGCGCTCGCCGCCGCGCGCGCGTGGATTCGCCAGCGCCATGCTTGAGCTCGGCTTCCCCTGGGCGCTCCTCGCGCTGCCCCTGCCGCTCCTCGTCCTCTGGCTGGCGCCGCCCCGGCGCGAGACCGTGCCCGCGGTCAGGATCCCGTTCTTCGAGGCGACGAGCGCGGGCTTCGCCACCGGCGAGGGCGCGATGGTGCCGTCCCGGTCGCGCTGGCAGATGGTCTTCGCCTGGCTGCTCTGGGCGCTGGTCCTGCTCACGCTCGCCCGGCCGCAATGGGTCGGCGACCCGGTCGAGCGCACCGAGGCGGCGCGCGACGTGATGCTTGGCGTCGATATCTCGGGCTCGATGGAGACGCGGGATTTCCTTGGCCCGGACGGAGCGCGGGGCACGCGGCTCGACGGCGTCAAATCCGTGCTCGACGGGTTCATCGCCGACCGGCGCGACGACCGGATCGGCCTGATCGTGTTCGGAAGCGCGCCCTATGTCCTCGTGCCCTTCACCCGCGACACGACGGCGGCGCGCGCGCTGCTCGCGACGCTGGAGCCGGGGATGGCCGGCCAGAACACGATGCTGGGCGACGCGATCGGCCTCGCGATCCGCTCCTTCGCCGCGAGCAAGGTCGAGGCGCGGATCCTGATCCTGCTCTCCGACGGCGCCGATACCGGCAGCCGGATGGCGCCGGTCAAGGCGGCCGACATCGCCGCGAAGAACGGCGTCGTGATCCATACGATCGCGGTCGGCGACCCGAACGCCACGGCCGACGCCGAAAAGGTCGACGTGGCCGCGTTCCGGTCGATCGCGACCGCGACCGGGGGCACCTTCCACCGCGCCGAGGACGCGGACGGGCTCGCAGCGATCTACGCCGAGATCGACGCGGCGGGCGCGCGCGAGGGGGCGACCACCTCCTGGCGTCCCCGGCTGCCGCTGACCGTGGTCCCGGCCGCGGCCTTCGTGGCGCTGGTCGTCCTCGGCTACGCCGCGGCGCTCCTCGCCGTCCGCTGGCGGCGCCGGGGGGAGGCGGGGACATGATCGCCGCGCTCGCCGCCTTCACCTTCCTGCGTCCGGCCTTCCTGCTCGCCCTCGTGCCGCTGGCGGCGCTCTGGCTCCTGCTCCGCCGCCGCGAGGCGACGGGCGCGCCGCCGGCGCCGCATATCGCGCCGCATCTGCTCGCGGCGCTCACGGTCGGCCAGGGCGCCGGCGGCCGGGGGCGGGCGCGCGACCTGCTGATCGGCGCCGGGGCGCTGATGGCGCTGGCCGCCGCCGGGCCCGCCTGGCGGCCGGCGCCGGCGCCCTTCGTCACCGAGACCGCGCCGCTCGTCGTGGCGCTCGACCTCTCGCCCAGCATGTCCGGCGCCGATGTCGCGCCGTCGCGGCTGGAGCGGGCGAAGCAGAAGATCCGCGACCTGATCGCGCTCCGCGCCGGCGGCCGGGTCGGGCTCGTCGCCTACGCCGGGACCGCGCATCTCGTCATGCCGCTGACCGACGACCCGACCGTGCTCCTGCCATTCCTCGAGGCGCTCGATCCCGGGGTGATGCCCGACACCGGGCGCGCCGCCTCGGCCGCGCTCGCGCTCGCGGGCACGCTGCTCGCGGGCGACGGGACCCCGGGCTCGGTGCTCTTCGTCACCGACGGGATCGACCCCGCCGATATCGCGAACTTCCCCGCCGGGGGGCCGGCCCGGGTCGCGCTGATCGTGAGCCCCGGCCCCGGCGCCGAGATCGCCGACTGGTCGCGGCGCGCCGATGTCCGGACCGTGCCGGTCTCGGTCGACGACGGCGACCTTCGCGCCGTCGACCGCGCGCTCGCCTCCGCGCTCGCCCGGGCCGAGGCGGGCGAGGGGCGCCTGCGCGACGACGGCTGGATCCTCGCGCTGCCGGCCGCGCTCCTGCTCCTTCTCTGGTTCCGGCGCGGTACCACGCTGCGCTGGGGCGCGCTGCTTCTCGCCCTGGCGCTGGCGCATCCGGGGCAGTCGCGGGCGGAAGGCCTCTCCGATCTCCTCGCCGGCTGGTTCTGGACGCCGGACCAGCGCGCCGCCCGGGCCTATGCCGCGCATGACTACGCGGCGGCGGCGGAGCTTTTCGCCGATCCGGAATGGCGCGCCGCGGCGCTGACCCGGACGGGCAAGTACACCGACGCCGCGGCGCTGCTCGCGCCGATCCAGACCTCGGTGGCGCAGTACAATCGCGGCGTGGCCCTGGTGCGCGGCCGCGACTACGCCGGAGGCGCGGCCGCGTTCGAGGCCGCGCTGGCGCTCGATCCGGGCAACGCCGCCGCGGCCGACAATCTCGCGCTCACGAAGCGGATCATCGACTACCTCACCACGACGCGCGAGGCGGAGGATACCGAGGAGGGATCGGAGCCGCCCGACGCCACCACGGACGATCTGAGCGGGGACCAGGGCCGCCCGACCCGGATCGACGCGGGCTCGCAACTGTCCGAGGACGCGGCCGAGGAATGGATGCGCGCGGTCGATACAAGGCCCGGCGACTTCCTCAAGAGCCGCTTCGCGATCGAGGCGGCCACGCCCGCCGGGACGCCCTGAGATGGCGCGCCGGCTGACCGCGCTCGCGGCGCTCCTCTGCGCGCTGCCCGCCGTCGCGCAGGAGACGCCGCGGGTCTCGGTCACGCGCGACCCCGACGGTCCGGTCACCGTCGGCACACCGGTCACGATCACCGCGACCGTGCTGGTCCCGACCTGGATGCCGAGCCCGCCGGTCTGGCCCGATCTCGAGATCGCCGACGCGGTCACCCGGCTGCCCGACCGCGCCACTCATCCGCTGTCGCAACGGGTCGGGGAGGAGATGTGGTCGGGCCTGTCCCGCAGCTGGGAGATCATTCCGCAGCGCGCCGCCGACTATGATCTCGGCCCGGCCGAGATCGCGCTCACCTACGCCGATCCGGCGACGAGCCAGCCGGTCGAGGCCAGCGTGGCGCTCACCGACCTCGGCTTCACCGCCAGCCTGCCGCCGGGGGCGGAGGGGATGGACCCGTTCCTCGCCGCCTCGGCGCTCAGCCTCGCGGCGACCGCGACCGGCCTGCCCGAGGCGCCGAAGCCGGGCGACGCCGTGACGCTGACGCTCACGACCACCGCCGTCGGGCCGCCGTCGATCCTGCTGCCGCCGCTCGCGGCGCGGATCGCGACGCCGGCGGGGCTGCGCGCCTATCCGAAGCAGCCGGTGCTCACCGACACGGCCGGAGAGCGGGGGGCGCCCCCGACCGCGACCCGGACCGAGGCGGTGACCTATGTGATCGAGCAGCCGGGCGACTATGCCATCCCGGCGCCCGCGCTCGACTGGTGGAGCACCGCGACCAACGCCCGCGAGACCGCGACGGCGGAGGGCCTCGCCTTCGAGGCCGCGGCGCCGCCGGGCTGGCACACCGAGAGCGGGGGCGGACCTGACCGTCGCCTCCTTCTCGGGGCGATCGTCGCGGGCGCGGCGGCGCTGCTCATCGGCGTGCTGGTGTGGCGCGGCCGTGACCGCGCGCCGAAGCCTCCCTCGGAGCGGCGGCTCTATCACCGGCTGCGGCGCGCGGCCCGGAGCGGCGCGCCCGGAACGCTGCGCGGGCTGACGCTCGCCTGGCTTGCGCGCGCCCGGCCGGAGGATCCGGCGCCCACGCCCGCGATCGAGGCAGCGCTGCGCCGGCTGGAGCGCGCGGCCTACGGCGCCGCCCCGGAGGCGCCGGGCCGCGACGACCGACGGGCGCTCCGCGCGGCGCTCGCCGCCGGGCGCGCGGAGTTCCGCGCCGCCGCGGTGGCGGCGCGGGCGCCGCGCCTGCCGCCGCTCAATCCGCCGGTTTCCTGATCGCGGCGCCTTCCGCCAGCCGGGCGAATTGGCGGTGGTAGAGCCGCGCGATCACGACCAGCGCCACGGCGCCGGTGAGCACGGGCGCGAGCAGGAACGACCACCCGGCGCCACCGCCGAGCAGGACCACCAGCGGGTCGCCGCCGGCCGGCGGATGCAGCGTGCCGGTGAGGCGCATGAGCGCGATCGCGAGGCCGACGCCGAGCGCGCAGGCGACGGGGCCGGAGCCGAGCAGCGCGAAGACGGCGACGCCGACGCCCGCCGAGAGCAGATGGCCGCCGATCACGTTGCGCGGCTGGGCGAGCGGGCTCTCGGGCAGCGCGAAGACCAGCACGGCGCTCGCGCCGAAGGGCGCGATCAGGAGCGCCTGGCCAAGCCGCGCGCTCAGCCCGGCGAGAAGCCCGATCGCGAGCGCGCCGCCGAGCCCCGCGACGAGCGCGGGCGGGCCGTGCCGCCGGAGATGCCCGGCGAGGCGGAAAAGCGGAGATGGGAATCGCATGCGATCGCTCGGAGCGGCGCCTCCCCGCCCGGCACGCGCCGCGCGGGGAGGCTGGCCGCTCAGTCGACCTTCTCGAACTTGGCCGCTTCCTCCGAGCCGCCGGTCGCGTCGCCCTTCGAGTAGGAATGCGCGCCGGTGCCCGCGAGCGCGCCGCCCTGGACGATCAGGTATTCGTCGCGGATCGGCCGGCCCTCGAAGAAGCATTCGAGGATCTCGCGCGTGCCGGCCGCGTAGCGGGTCTGCGCCGAGAGCGAGGTGCCGGAGATATGCGGCGTCATGCCGTGATGCGGCATCGAGCGCCACGGATGATCGCCCGGCGCCGGCTGCGGGAACCAGACGTCGCCCGCGTAGCCCGCGAGCTGGCCCGATTCCAGCGCGCGCACGATCGCGTCGCGGTCGCAGAGCTTGCCGCGCGCGGTGTTGACGAGATAGGCGCCGCGCTTGAAGAGCCTGAGCGTCTCGTCGTTGATCATGTGCTCGGTCTCCGGATGGAGCGGGCAGTTCAGCGTCACCACGTCGCAATGCGGGTACATGTCCTCGCGCGTCGGGTGCCAGGTGAGGTTCAGCTCCTTCTCGACCGCTTCCGGCAGCCGGTGGCGGTCGGTGTAGTGCAGGTGCATGTCGAAGGGTTTCAGCAGACGCAGCACGCGCAGGCCGATGCGGCCCGCCGCGACGGTGCCGACATGCATCCCCTCGACGTCGTAGGACCGCGCCACGCAGTCGGCGATGTTCCAGCCGCCCTTCATCACCCAGTTGTAGGAGGGGATGTAGTTGCGCACGAGGCTCAGGATCTGCATCACCACGTGCTCGGCGACCGAGTTGGAGTTGCAGTAGGTGACCTCGGCCACGGTGATGCCGCGGTCGATCGCCGCCTGCAGGTCGACATGGTCCGAGCCGATGCCGGCGGTCAGCGCGAGTTTCAGCTTCGGCGCCTTCGCGATGCGCTCGGCGGTCAGGTAGGCGGGCCAGAACGGCTGCGAGATCACCACCTCGGCGTCGGCGAGATGCTTCTCGAGCTCGGAGTCGGGGCCGTCCTTGGACGAGGTGACGACGAATTCATGCCCGAGCGACTCGAGGTACTTCCGGAGCCCGAGCTCGCCCGAGACCGAGCCGAGCAGCGTGCCGGGCTGGAAGTCGATCGCCTTCGGCGTCGGCAGGGTCTGGCCGTCGGGATACTGGTCGATCCGGGGCAGATCGTCGCGCGCGTAGGCGGTCGGATAGCCGTCCACCGGATCGTCGTAGAGAACGCAGACAACCTTGGCCATGATGAAATCCTTTCCGTGTCGAGGCCCTCGAAAGCCCTCGCCCTGGCCACCGGGCACGCGCGTTCCCGTTCCGGAACCCGCCGTCGAGGCGGTCGGAGGGGGCCCGTGGTCGCGGATCTTGGCTGGGCTGGGCTCCCTCCCGGGAGGCCTCTTGTTGCTCTGTCGCCCCTTGGGGGCAGCTCGGAGTCTGCGCCCCGGCCCCGGCGAAATCCAATGGATCTTTTGCAACAAGCGATCGGCGGCGCCTATCGCCCGCCGCGCCTGGTTCAGTTCGCGACCGCGCGGTCGACGCCCGCGAAGCGCCGCTCGACCTCGGCCTTCGCGGCGCAGTCGTGCAGCGCCGAGACGATCGGCGAGCGGGGCGAGCGGTCGGAGAGCACGAGGCCGATCAGCTGGCTGTGCGCGGGCTCGGCCATCGGGCGCAGCACGAGATCGTCGGCCTTGCCGAAGACGAAGCCGAAGGTATGCGGCACGATCGCGCACCAGAGCCCGTTCCGCAGATGCGAGGCGACGCCGAGGAAGGAATTGCTGACCACGCGCGGGCGCAGCGACACCGCCGCGCTCTCGGCGATCGCGTCGAGGATGCGGCGGTTCTGCATGTCGTCGGAGAGGAGGCACAGCGGCTCGCCCGCCGCCTCGGCCCAGGAGATCTCCTCCCGGTCGCCGAGCGGATGATCGGCGCCGCAGGCGAAGACGTAGCGCTCGTGATAGAGCGGGACGCGCAGCACGTTGTCGATCGGCTCGTTCTCGAGATAGGTGATGCCGCCGTCGATCTCGAAGGTGCCGAGGCCCCGCTCGATCGCGCGCGAGGTCATCGAGCGCACCTCGATCATCGCGAGCGGATGCCGGGCGGAGAACTGCTCGGACAGGAACGAGACCGCGGGCATGGCCGCCGGGATCACGCCGAGCCGGAGCTTGCCGGTCAGGCCCTGGCTGCGCCCGCCGAGGTCGTCCTTCAGGCTGTCGTAGTCGGCGAGGATCTGGCGGCCCCAGCGCAGCACCTTCTCGCCGTCGGGGGTGAGGGCGAGGAAGCGGTGGCTCCGCACGATCAGCGCCACGTCGAGATCGTCCTCGATCTTGCGGATCGCCTGGCTCAGCGTCGGCTGGGTCACGTTGCAGAGCTGCGCCGCGCGGCCGAAATGCCGCTCGTCCGCGAGCGTCACGAAGAAGCGAAGATGCCGGATGAGCATCGCAGACCGTCCCGCCGTTTGTTCCCGCCCTGCATAGCGCCGGGACCGATATATTCCAACGGAAATATCGCTCGGCGGGGGCGGGCGGTCAGCCGGTCTCGAAATCGCCCGGCTGGGGCGGCGCGATCGGGGTGAATTCGGCGCGGTCGGGCTTGAGATCGACGAGCGGCGTGCCGTCGAGGCAGTCGAGCCCGCGCACGAGCAGGGTGTGGTCGTCCGCCCGACCGATCAGAAGCGCGATCGAGGTGCCGATCGGATTCGGGCGCACCGGGGTGCGGAGCGCGAAGACGCCGCGCGCCCGCCCGTCGCTGGCCGGGCTTTGCAGCACGAGGTCGCGGCGCGAGAGATGCAGCCAGTAGAGCACCTCGATCCGGGCGAAATCCCCGATCCCGGCGAGGCCGAGATGCCAGGGCGCGAAGAGCTCGATCCGGCAGACCGGGCCGTCCTCGCGGCCTTGGCGGGGCGCGCGGAGGCGCTCGGTCCAGGGCGTGCGGATCCGGCCGATGAAGCCGAGCGTGGCATCGGCGGCGGGCTCTCCGACCGCGACCTCGCCCGCGCGGATCTCGTTCTCGCGAACCATGGTCCTCGCTTTCCGGGTAATGCGCGCCGCGCCGGGCGCGGCGCGCGACGGGATCAGTCGACGCCGACCATCACGTCCGAGGCTTTCACCACCGCGTAGGCGGTCTTGCCGACTTCGAGACCGAGGTCGTCCACCGCCTGGTTGGTGATCGAGGCGGTGACAACCGTGCCGCCGACGTCGATCCGGACATGCGAGGTGGTCGCCCCCTTCGTCACCTCGACGATGGTGCCCTTGAGCGTGTTGCGGGCGCTGATCTTCATGGGATGTTCCTCCTCAATGGTCCAGAATCGGGACGCAGACCCGCCGGCCCGCGCCTTCGAGCGGGCCGATCGCCACGTCGACGTGATAGAGGTCGCGCAACGCGGCCGGCGTCAATACCGTGTCGGGGGGGCCGAGCGCGACGATCCGCCCCGCCGTCATCAGCGCGACGCGGTCGGCGCAGGCGAAGGCGTGGCTCGGGTCGTGCGTCGAGAGCACCACGGCGATGCCGCGCGCCTTCAGGGCGCGGATCCGGCCGATGACCCGGGCCTGGTTGCCGAAATCGAGGCTCGCGGTCGGCTCGTCCATCACGATGAGCCCCGGCTCCTGCGCCAGCGCGCGGGCGATCAGCGCCATCTGCCGCTCGCCGCCGCTGATCTCGGTCACGCGGCGCCCGGCGAGATGGGCGATGCCGATCGCCGCCAGCGCCTCGCGCGCCACGGCGCGGTCCGCCGCCGTGGGGCGTGCGAAGAGGTCGACCCGGCTCGCCCGGCCCATCAGCGCGGTCTCCAGCACGGTGAAGGGGAAGGTCGGGGCGCCGGCCTGCGGTACGTAGCCCATGCGGCGCGCGAGGCCCACGCGGTCGAAATGCCCGAGCGGGCGGCCGTCGAGCTCGACGCGGCCGCCGAGCGGCGGCAGGAGGCCGAGCAGGGTGCGGAAGAGCGTGGTCTTGCCGCAGCCGTTCGGCCCGAGCAGGCAGAAGACCTCGCCCGGCGCGATTTCGAGCGTCACGCCGGCGCCGACCGGGGCGTGGCGATGGCCGAAGGCGAGATCGCGCGCGGCGAGCATCAGCGCCACCCCCGCCGGGCGGTGACGAGGAGCCAGATGAAGAACGGCGCGCCGATCGCCGCCGTCAGGATGCCGAGCGGCACCTCGATCGGCGCGATGGTGCGCGCGAGCGTGTCGACCGCGACGAGATAGCCGCCGCCGAGCATCAGCGCGGCGGGCAGCAGCCGGCCGAAATCGGGGCCGGCGAGGGCGCGCGCGACATGCGGCACCACGAGGCCGATCCAGCCGATGACCCCGGAGATCGAGACCGCCGCCGCCGTGATCAGCGTGGCCGAGGCAATGAGCACGAGCCGCAGCCGGGCCGTCTCGACGCCGAGCGCGCGCGCCTCCTCCTCATCGAGCGTCATGAGGTTCATCCGCCAGCTCAGGAGCGCCATCGGCGCGAGGCCCAGCAGGACCGCGGGCAGGATCGAGAGGAGATCGCCGCGGGTGACGCTCGCGAGGCTGCCGAGCAGCCAGAAGGTGATCGCGGGCAGCTGGTTATAAGGGTCGGCCAGCACCTTCAGCAGCGAGACGCAGGCGCCGATCAAAGCGCCGATCGCGACGCCCGCGAGGACCAGCACCAGCGCCGGGTCGCGGCCGCGCGCGGCCGCGCCGACGAGATAGACGAGCGCCACCGCGCCGACCCCGCCGGCGAAGGCGAGGCTCTGGATCGCGAGCACCGGCAGCGAGAGGAAGATGCCGAGCACCGCGCCGAGGCTCGCGCCCGCCGAGACGCCGAGGATGTCCGGCGAGACCAGGGGGTTGCGGAACAGCCCCTGATAGACCGCGCCCGCGGCGGCGAGCGCCGCGCCGACGCAGAGCCCCGCGCCGACCCGGGGCAGACGCACCTGCCAGACCACGGTCTCGGCCGTCGCGGGCAGGCCGCTCGGGACGCCCGCGAGCCGCGCGGCGATGATCCGGAGCACGTCGCCGGGCGCCACGGGATAGCGCCCGACGCAGAGCGCCACGAGCACGACGGCGAGGAGCAGCGCCAGCGGCGGAAGCCAGGCCCGAGCGCGGCCCGCGGATCCCGCGCTCACGGCGCCGGGGTGGTGCCGGCGAGCAGCGTGTCGAGCTCGGCCTCGGTGAGATCGACGTGGTAGAACAGCTCGTAGAACTCGCGCGTCCGGGCGCGGAGCGCCTCGGGCGCCTCGCCCGGATAGAGGACGGAGGTCAGCCAATCGACGCCGATCAGCCGGTTCACGCCGGGCGGCGCGTCGAACCAGCCGAAGGGCAGGGCGGGGGCGCGGTAGACGCGGCCCTCGCGCACCGCCGTCACGCCGGCCCAGAGCGGATCGGTCAGGACGGTCCGCTGAAAGGCCGGATCCTGCGCGAGGATCACTTGCGGATCCCAGCCCAGCACCTGCTCGACCGAGACATTGGCGAGGCCGCCGCCGCCTGCCGCCTCGGCCACGTTCTCCGCGCCGACGAAGGCGAGCACCTCCATGTTGATCGAGCCGGCGAGCCCGGTCTCGAGCCCGTCCGGTCCCCGGCCGTAATAGACCCGGGGCCGCTCCGCCGCCGGGATGGCGGCGACCCGCGCGCGCGCCCGGGCCAGCGTCTCCTCGGCGAAGACGGCGCGCGCCTCCGCCGCCTCGGGCACGCCGAGCAGCGCCCCGACCTCGCGCAGCGTCTCGGGCGTCCGCGCGATGGCGCCGTCGATCAGCACATAGGGGATGCCGGTCTGCTCCTGCACCCGGTCGGCGAGCGAGGCATAGGTCGGATCGACCGAGCCGACGTCGAGGATGAGGTCCGGGGCCGCCGCGAGCACCGTTTCCATGTTCGCGGTATTGCCGCGCCCGGTCAGCCGGCCATAGGCCGGCAGGTCGCGATAGGGCGCGGCGAGGAACGGCTTCTCCGCGGCGCTCGGTTCGCGGACCCAGCCGACCAGCGTCTCGGGCGCCAGCGCGTAGACGAGCACCGAGGCTGGCGGGCCCGCGGTGAGCACCCGCTTCGGGGCATCGGGAACCTCGACGGTCCGCCCGGCCGCGTCGGTGAAGGGTCGCGCCCAGCCCGGGACGGCGATGCCGGCCACCATGAGGGCGGTGGCCAGGGAAAGGAACGCGCGCCGCGACATCCGAAGTCTCCCGTCGAGGAAAGCGTTCCCTTGCTATGTCCGAGCGGCTATATCGGTCAAGCCGCCTGACCGGATCTTTCGGCCAGGCTTCGGCGCCAGCATCGTCGCAAGCGGAACGAGGGTCGGAAGTGTCCAGGCAGGCAATCAGTCTCCGCGTCGATCTCGCCGGCGGCGCCCGGATCGGGCCGGGCAAGGTCGAGCTGCTCGAGCATATCGCGGCGCGGGGCTCGATCTCGGCCGGCGCGCGCGAGATGAGCATGTCCTACAAGCGCGCCTGGACGCTGATCGAGGAGATGAACGGCTTCTTCCAGGAGCCGGTGGTCGCCGCGAAGAAGGGCGGCCAGAAGGGCGGCGGCGCCGAGCTGACCGAGACCGGCCGCGCCCTCGTCGCGCGCTACCGCGCCATCGAGCGCGCCGCCGAGGCGGCGGCGGCGCCCCATGTCGCGGATCTGCGCGGCAGGATGGCGGACGACGGCCCGGCGCGCTGAGCCGGAGGGCGATCCACCTCCCCCGGCGCGCGAGCGGCGGGCGTGGAGGTCCCGGGTCGAGCCCGGGACGGCGCGCCGCCCGGCGGGAGGCGGAGCTTGAAAGGACGCCGCGAAGATTGTATATGCCTTGGCATATGCAAGAGGAGGCAAGCATCATGCCCCAGTTCGAGCCGCGGGAGCCGGTCCCGCCACGCGAGGCGAAGCTCTTTCGCAACAACAAGAGCCAGGCCGTTCGGATTCCAGCGGATTTCGAGCTTCCGGGTGACCGGGTGCTGATCCACCGCGACGGCGAGCGGCTGATCCTCGAGCCGGTGCGCCGCGCGACCCTGCTCGAGATCCTGGCCGGGCTGGAGCCGCTGGGGCCGGAGGACGCGTTTCCCGAGATCGACGACGGCCTGCCGCCGCTGCGTGACATCGACCTGTGAGCCAGCTCTACATGCTCGATACCAACATCGTGTCCGAGCTCGCGCGCGACCCGCGCGGCGCCGTCACGCGGCGGATCGCGGAGGTCGGGCCCGAGGCGATCCGGGTCAGCGTCGTGACGGCGGCCGAGCTGCGCTACGGCTGCGCCAAGAAGGGCTCGCCGCGGCTGACGGCGCAAATCGACGCCATCCTCGGCGGGATCGAGGTGCTGCCGCTCGACGTGCCGGCCGACGCGGAATACGGCGACATCCGGGCCGCGCTGGAGGCGGCGGGCCGGCCGATCGGGCCGAACGACCTGCTGATCGCCGCCCATGCCCGCGCGATCGGCGCCGTGCTCGTCACGGCGAATGTCGGGGAATTCACGCGCGTTCCGGCGCTCCGGGTCGAGAACTGGCGGGCTTAGTCCCCGCGAGATGCGCGAAGAGATCCCGCGCGAGCGGCGTCGGCGCTTCCGGCACGCAGCCCGCGAGACGGCGCGCCGCCCAATCCTCCGCGAGCCGCGTGACGGCGATCCGCGCGGCGCCCCGGCAGCGGCGCGCGGCGGTTTCGGGCACCACGCCGACGCCGATGCCCGCGCCCGCCATCCGGCAGATGTCCTCGAAGCCGCGCAGCCGGACGCGCGGGCGGAGCCGGAGGCCGATCCGGGCGGCCTGCGCGTCGAGGTGATCGCGCAGCGCGCCTTCGGCCAGGGCGAGGAAGGGCGCGTCGCAGAGCTCGGCGAAACGGATCCGGCGCGCGGCGGCGAAGGGATGATCGCGCGCCGAAACCACGACCAGCCGGTCGATCGCGAAGGGGGCGAGCGTCAGCCCCTCGGTCTCGACCGCGGCCGAGAGCACGCCGATCTCGGCGAAGCCGAGCAGGACGCTGCGCGCGATATCGGCGCTCTGGCGCTCCTCGAGCGCGATATCGACCTCGGGACGCGCCGCGAGCCAGGGCGCGATCCGCTCCGGCAGGAACTCCGTCATCGCCGCGGTATTGGCGAACAGCCGCACCGAGCCGCGCGCCCGCCCGGCGAAGGCGCCGATCTCGCCCCGCAGGCGCGCGCTCTGGCGCAGGATCAGCCGCGCGTGGCGCAGCACCGCCTCGCCGGCCTCGGTCGGGGTCGCGCCGCGCCGGCCGCGCTCGAGCAGCCGGACGCCGCCGGAGAGCTCCATCCGGCGCAGCCGCTCGCTCGCGGCGGGCAGCGACAGGCCCGCCCCGGCCGCGCCATGGGTGATGCTGCCGGCCTCGGCCACGGCGAGGAAGAGGCGCAGGTCGTCAAGATCGAAGCGCATGCCCCAGCATAGCGCGAGCCGAGCCTTCGGAATAGCCGAAGCCTGACAGCGGCACTTCCGAATTGCGCGCGCGCCGCGGGCGGATAGGACTGGGGCATGACCGATCCCTCCGCGCCCCTCCTCCTCGCCATCGCCGCCACCTTCCTCTTCGCCGGGCTCGTGAAGGGCGTCACGGGCATGGGCCTGCCGACCGTGGCGATGGGACTGCTCGGCGCGCTGATCTCGCCGCTGGCGGCGGCGAGCCTGCTGATCGCGCCATCGCTCGTCACCAATCTCTGGCAACTCCTCGCCGGGCCCGCGCTTGGCCCGCTGATCCGCCGCCTCTGGCCGATGATGCTCGCGATCTGCGCCGGCACGGTCCTGGGCGCGAGCTGGCTGGCGCGGGGCGCCGCCGGTCCGAGCACGACGCTGCTCGGGGCGGCGCTGGTGCTCTACGCGGGCTACACGCTTCTGGCGCGGCAGCCGCGCGTCCCGGCGCGGATCGAGCCCTGGCTTTCGCCGCTGGTCGGCGCGGCGACCGGCGCGGTGACGGGGGCGACCGGGGTCTTCGTCATCCCGGCGGTGCCCTATCTGCAGGCGCTGGGGCTGTCGCGCGACGATCTGGTGCAGGCGCTCGGCCTCTCCTTCACCGTCTCGACGCTGGCGCTCGCGGCGGGGCTCGGCGCGCGCGGCGCGCTCGGGCCCGGCGACCTCGGGCTCTCGCTCCTCGCGCTCGCCCCGGCGCTCGGGGGGATGTGGATCGGCCAGTGGCTGCGCGGCCGGATCAGCCAGGCCGCGTTCCGCCGGCTGTTCCTCATCGGCCTCCTGCTCCTCGGGGCGGAAATGGCGCTGCGGCCGGTGTTCTAGCCGCCTCAGCGCGCGTCGTGGAAGATGAGGCCGAGCGTGTGGCGCCGGCCCGAGCGCAGGCGGCTGACACCGTGGCGCAGGTTGACCCGATAGACGCCGCGGCTGCCCTGGACCGGCCGGGCGTGGACCGCGAAGGCGACCGCGTCGCCCCGACGCAGCGGCACGACCTCGACGCGGCTCTGCATCCGCGGGCGCTGCTCGGTCAGCACGAACTCGCCGCCGGTGAAATCCTCGCCCGGCGCGTCGAGCAGGATCGCGACCTGCAGCGGGAAGGCGAGGTCGCCGTAAAGATCCTGGTGCAGGCAATTGAAATCGCCGGGATCATAGCGCAGCAGCAGGGGCGTCGGACGCGTCTGCCCGGCGGCGTGGCATTCGGCGAGGAAGTCGGCATGCGCGTCGGGATAGCGCCGGTCGATCCCCATCCGCGCGTTCCAGGCGTTCGCGGTCCGCGCGAGCCGGGGATAGAGCGCGCTCCGGAGCCCGCCGATCAGCTCGGGCAGCGGATAGGCGAAATAGCGGTACTCGCCCTTGCCGAAGCCGTGGCGGGCCATGTGGACATGGCTCCGGAAATGCGCCTCGGACGGGTAGAGCGCCGCGATCGCCGCGCATTCCTCCGGCGCGAGCAGGCGCTCGAGCACGGCGCAGCCCTGGCCGTCGAGCTCGGCGGTGAAGGCGTCCCAGTCATGCCCGTCGAGGCGCGCCTCGGCGGACAGGCGCGCGGTCCGGATGGTCGGGGTCTGGATGGTCATGTCGGAATTCCTCACGGGACGGTCGTCGCAAACGGGATAGCGGCCGCCGTCGCGCGGCTCACTCCGATCCTTGCTCTCGAATTCGCCCGCCCGGGCTCATTTCCCCGCGAAGCCGCCGATCAGGTGATCGACCACCGCGCGCAGCGCCGCGGCGTCGTCGGCGCCGCGCGCGACGGCCTCGGCATGGACGACGCGCTGGCGCGTGGCGGAGGTGCCTTCCGCGGCGATGCGCCGAAGCCCTTCGAGCGCGTGCCCGCAGCCGAGCAGCTCGGCGTCCGGTCCGAGCAGCTCGATCCAGTCCGCGACCGCCGCCGCCATCTCGGGCGGCGGGCGGCGCTCGAAATCGATCAGCCGCGCCATGTGCCCGTGGCGCTGCGCCCGCCAGCGGTTTTCCCGCACCAGCGTGCCCGGCCGCGCCGGCCAGGGCCGGCCCTCGTGGTGCCGGCGGTAGAGGAAGGCGAGCAGCGACTGGTAGAAGGCCGCGAGCGCCGCGACGTCGTCGAGCCGCGGGCAGACGTCGGTGACGCGTTGCTCCAGCGTCGGAAAGCGGTCCGAGGGCCGGATGTCCCACCAGATCTTGGTCGCATCCTCGAGACAGCCGGCCTCGACCAGCCGGTCGACCATGGCGCGGTACTCGGCGTGGCTCGCCATCGGATCGGGCAGGCCGGTGCGGGGCAGGGCGTCCATCATGGTCAGCCGGTGACAGGCGAGGCGGGTGTCGTGCCCCTCCCAGAACGGCGACGAGGCGCTGAGCGCCAGGAGATGCGGCAGGAAGCCCGACACCGCGTTCATCAGCGCGACGCGCAGGTCCGGGTTCTCGATCCCGACATGCATGTGCATGCCGCAGATCATCAGCCGGTCGGCGGGCTCGCCGATCTCCGACCAGATCCGGTCGTAGCGCGGCTTCGGCGTATGGCTCTGCGCGCGCCAGCGGGCGAAGGGATGGGTCGAGGCCGCGATCACCGCGTGGCCATGCGCGGCGGCGGCGCGGGCGACGGTCGCGCGCAGGTCCCGCAGCTCCGCGACCGCCGCCGTGACGCCGCGATGGGGCCGCGTTCCGACCTCGACCTGGCAGCGCAGGAATTCCGCCGAGACCTGATCGCCGAGCGCGGCGCGGCATTCGGCGAAGAACCCGGGCGCGGGCTCCGCGACGAGGTCGCGGGTCACCGGGTCGACGATCAGATATTCCTCCTCGATGCCGAGGCTGAAGCTTGGACGATCCATCCCGCACCTTCCGGTCCAGCGACGGAACGCGCGAACCGTCAGCGGGTTCACCGCGATTCGTCCCGCCGAGCTTACCGCGAGGGCGGCAGCCGGGTCGCGATCTCGATGAAGCGGCGGATCGGACCGGAGCGGTTGGTGCGCTTCCAGACGAGGATCGTCTCGGAGCGGAAGTCCGGATGCTGGATCGGCCGCGCCTCGACCTGGCGGCCGAGGAAGCCGACGAGGCTCTCGGGGTAGATCGTGACGCCGAGCCCGGCGGAGACGAGGCCGATCAGCGCCAGCGTGTTCGACGCCTCGAGCCGCACACGGAGCGGCACGCCGATCTCGTGGAACAGGCTCGCCAGGCGCCAGCGGTACTCGCCCCATTCCGCCATGTCGCCGAGGATCATGTCAACCCCGGCGAGATCCGCGGGGCGGATGCTCGGCTGGCGCAGCAGCGCGTGGCCGCGCGGCCCGACCACGTAGAGCGGCTCGTCCGCGAGCAGCACGCTCTGGTATTCGGAATGGACGTAGGGCCCGATCATGTAGCCGACGTCGATCTCGTCGCTCGCGAGCGCGAGCTTCTGCCCCTGGGTGCGGATGTAGTGCAGCTTCACCTCGACGCGCGGATGGACCTGGCCGAAGCGGGCGACGGTGCGCGGCACGAGGTCGATCGCGGCGAAGGCCATGTAGGCGACCCGCACGAGGCCGGCGCGGCCATCGGCGATCGCCCGCGCCTCGGCGACCGACTCGCCGTAGCGTCGCAGAAGCGCCACGTTGTCGGCGTAGAAGCTGCGTCCGGCGGCGGTCAGCGTGACCTCGCGCGTCGTGCGCTCCAGCAGGCGGAAGCCGAGCATCTGCTCGAGCTTCTGGATCCGCCGCGTCAGCGCCGACTGGTCGAGCCGCAGCCGCTCGGCGCTGCGCCGGAAATTGAGCTCGTCGGCGACGACGAGGAACGAATAGACGAGATCGAGGCCGGCCGGGTTTTCCATCGCTGCCTCCGCGCTGATGCGTTCCATGCAACAATAGATGCCGAGTCGGCAATTCCTCTTCGCCGCGGCGAGGCGCAGAGTCGGTTCCGGGTCGGCGGAGGAAGATGCCCCCGCCACGCAGCCCGAACCCCGAAACCTTCGACGCGGCCGGCGCAAGGGCGTCCGGCGGAGGAGATGCTCATGTCCGAAGTGGACACCAAGGAACTCGACCGGATGCTCAGCGAGGCCTTCGCGCAGGCGACGAGGCTCTACCAGGAGCGCGGCTTCCAGCGCCGGGTCGGCTTCGGCAAGCGGCCGGCGCTCGTCAGCGTCGACCTCGCCAACGCCTGGACCCGCCCGGGCAATCCCTTCACCTGCGACCAGGAGAAGATGGACGGCGAGATCATTCCGGGCATGCAGCGCTTGCTCGCCGCCTGCCGGGCCAACGGCCATCCGGTGATCCACGTCACCACCGCCTACGAGATCACCGACCGGAACGCGCCCTTCACCGACATGGGCCTCTGGCACAACAAGATCCCGGTCGACGTGGTCGACCTCGCCGACAAGGACCTCTGGGCGATCGACAGCCGCATCGCGCCGGTCCCGGGCGAATACACGCTCCTGAAGAAGCGGGCGTCATCGTTCCACGGCACCGAGCTCGCCGGGATCCTGCGCGCGAACGGGGTCGACACGATCCTCGTCACCGGCGTCACCGCCTGCGCCTGCGTGCGCCAGACGATCTGCGACGGCATCGCCGACGGCTTCCGCACCATCGCGGTCAAGGAAGCGATCGGCGACCGGGTGCCGGGCGCGGTCGCCTGGAACCTGTTCGACATCGACGCGAAGTTCGGCGACGTCCACACGGTGGAGGAATGCGTCGCCTACCTCGAAAGCGTCGGCTCGGCGGCGCTCGCGGCCGAATGATCAACGGGGGGCGCGGCCGGGCGTCGCGCCCCGCCGCCACGGGAAAGGGATGACGAGGATGGCAAGGATAGGCGTGGACGTCGGCGGCACGAACACCGACCTGGTGCTCGAATGCGGCGCGGGCGTCTTCTACCACAAGGTTCCGACGACGCTCCGGAACCAGTCGATCGGAGTGGTGGAGGGCGTCGCGGCGCTCTGCGCCAAGGCGGGGATCGCGCCCGCCGAGGTCGAGACCATCGTGCATGGCACGACCACCGCGACGAATATCACGATCGAGCACAATGGCTCGGAATGCGGCATGCTGACGACGCACGGCTTCCGCGACATCCTGCACATCGGCCGGCACAAGCGGCCCTATAATTTCTCGCTGCATTTCGACGTCCCCTGGCAGAGCCATCCGCTGGTCAAGCGGCGCAACCGGATCGCGATCCCGGAGCGGATCCTGCCGCCGACCGGCGCGATCGAGACCCCGCTCGACGAGGCGGCGGTGCGCGCGGCCTGCGCGGTCTTCCGGCGGCGGGGCATCGAATCGGTGGTGATCGGCTTCATGTTCGCCTTCCTCAACGACGCGCACGAGCGGCGCGCGAAGGAGATCGTGCTCGAGGAGATGCCGGACGCCTATGTCACGCTCTCCTCGGAGGTGGCGAATGTGATGCGCGAATACGAGCGGTTCTCGACCGCCGCGATGAACTGCTACGTCGGGCCGAAGACCGCCTTCTATCTCAATGACCTCGAGTCGCGTCTTCGCGCGGCCGGCGTCGCCTCGAAGCTGCGCATCATGCAGTCGAACGGCGGCGTCTCGACCGTCGAGGCCTGCGCCCGCCGGCCGATCCGGATCCTGATGTCGGGTCCCGCCGGCGGCGTGATCGGCGGCGCCTCCGAAGGCGAGATGGCCGGCGTGCCGAATGTGATCACCGTCGATATCGGCGGCACCTCGGCCGATATCTCCACCATCCCCGGCGGCGCGGTGAAGATCATGAACCCGCGCGACACCTATGTCGGCGGCCATCCGGTCCTGACGCCGATGATCGACCTCGTGACCATCGGCGCGGGCGGCGGCTCGATCGCCTATATCGACGAGGCGGGCGGCTTCAACGTCGGGCCGCGCTCGGCCGGGTCGGAGCCCGGCCCCGCCTGCTACGGCCGGGGCGGCGTCGAGCCGACCGTGACCGACGCGCAGGTGGTGCTCGGCCGGCTCGACCCCGACATGGCGCTTGGCGGCGATCTCGCGCTCGACGCCGATCTCGCCCGGCAAGCGGTGGCGGAGAAGGTCGCGAAGCCCCTCGGGCTCTCGGTGACCGAGGCGGCGCTCGGGATCATCAAGGTGATCAACAACAACATGGCGCTCGCGATCCGCTCGAACTCGGTCGCCCGCGGCCTCGATCCGCGCGACTTCTCGATCATGCCCTTCGGCGGCGCCGGGCCGCTGCATGGCGTGGCGCTGGCCGAGGCGGTCTCGGCCCGGGACGTGATCATCCCGGTCGCCCCGGGCATCACGGCGGCGGTCGGCCTCCTGAAGACCGACCTGCGCTACGAGCACACCGAGGCGGTGATCCTCGAGCTCGGCGCCGCCGGGGAAGCCGAGCTCGCCCGGATCAACGCCGCGCGCGCCGTGCTGCGCGACCGCGTCACCGCCGAGCTCGACGCCGACGGCATCGCGCGGGAGGCGCAGGTGATCGAGATCGTCGCCGAATGCCGCTACCGGGGGCAGGGGTTCGAGCTTCGCGCCGCGATGCCCGAGGGCGCGGTGACGGCGGAGAACAAGGCCGGCATCGCCGAGAGCTTCCACGCCCAGCACCGGCTCGACTACGGCTACAGCTACCCCGAGCAGGAAGTCGAGGTGATCACGCTACGCGCCATCGGTTCGGCGAGCGTGCCCCGGATCGCGATCCCGAGGATCGCCCCCGCCGACGGCTCCAGCCCCGACCGCGCGCTGATGCTGGTCCGCCCGACCACCTTCGACGACGGCCGCACGCTCGAGACGCCGCGCTACGACCGGCTGAAGCTCCGCGCGGCCGACCGGATCGAGGGGCCGGCGATCCTGGTCCAGCACGACTCGAACACGCTCGTCCCGCCGGGCTACGCGGCGGAGATCCTCGACCACGGCAATATCCGGATCCGTCCGGTAGGCGCCGCCTGAAGGAGCAGGTACCATGAACCAGATGACCATGCCCGACCCCGAGACCCGCGCCGAGGTGGATCCGATCACGCTGCAGGTGATCCGCGGCGCCTTCGAGACCATCGCCGAGGAGATGGGCCACGTCCTCTATCGGATGTCCTTCTCCTCGATCATCCGCGAGAGCCAGGACCTCGGCGCCGGCCTGTTCGACACCGGTTTCAACACGCTCTGCGAGTCGGAATCGACGCCGATGCACATCGGCTCGATCCCCGGCTACCTGCGCGGCATCGCCGAGACATTGGAGGATGGCGAGTGGTACGAGGGCGACGCGGTCGTCCACAACCATCCCTATTTCGGCTCCAGCCACACGCCCGACCTCGCGATCGTCGTGCCGGTGTTCCACCGGGGCCGGCTCGTCGGCTTCTCCGCCAACACCGCGCATCACGTCGACATTGGCGCGGCGACGCCCGGGCTCATCATCGACGTGCCCGACGTCTTCGCCGAGGGGATGCTGTTCGCCGGGACCAAGCTCTATCGCAAGGGCGAGCCGAACCGGGCGATGTGGAACTTCATCCGCCGCAACTCGCGCGCCGCGCAGCAGCTCGTCGCCGATATCGAGGCGCAGGTCGCCTCGGCCCGGCTCGGCGCGAAGCGCTTCGTGGAACTGCTCGAGAAATACGGCGAGGCCACGGTATTCGGCGCCGCGAACCAGCTCATGGACTATGCCGAGCGGCTGATGCGCCAGCGGATCGCCGAGATCCCCGACGGCGACTACACCGCCGAGGGCTGGCTCGACGACGACGGCCGCAACCGCGACCAGCGGCTCAGGGTCAAGGTGACGGTGCGGGTGAGGGGCGACGGCGTCGAGGTCGACCTGACCGGCTCGGCCGACCAGACGCCGACCGCCTATAACGTGCCCTTCGAGGGCTCGACCAAGGTCGCCGCCTATTGCGCCTTCCGCAAGCTCCTGCTCGACGCCGCGACTTCGGACCTGCGCGCGCCCTCGAACGAGGGCTCGTTCCGCCCGGTGACGATCACCGCGCCGCTGGGCTCGATCTTCAATCCCAGGGCGCCGGCCTCGGCCGAGGCGCGCTTCACCCAGTGCAACCGGATGATCGACCTCATCCTGCGCGCGCTCGCCCCGGTGATGCCGGAGCAGGTGATCGCCGGCTCCTCCGCCTCGATCTCCTTCGCGGCCTATTCCGGCGTGCGGCCCTCGGGCGACTACTGGGTGTTTCTCGAGGTGAACGAGGGCGCCTATGGCGGGCGGCCGCGCTCGGACGGGCCCGACTCGATCGACAATCTGATGGCGAACACCCGCAACAACCCGCTCGAGGATCTCGCGATGCATATCCCGATGATCTGCGACCGCTACGAGCTGCGCGACGACCTGCCCCCGGGTGCCGGCGAGTACCGGGGCGGCATCGGCGTCGTGAAGGCGCAGCGGGTGCTGACGCCCGCCTTCATCACGCATGAATCCGAGCGCCACACCGACGCGCCCTGGGGCGCCTTCGGCGGCGGTGACGGAACGGTTGGCAAGTGCCTCGTCTACAACGCGGAACGGCCCGAGGCGGTGCGCGAGATGCACTCGAAGTTCTCCGGCCTCGCGGTCGAGGCGAACGACGTGATGGCCTATTACAGCCCGAACGGCGGCGGCTATGGCTCGCCCCTGAAACGGCCGGCGCGCAAGGTGCTCGAGGACGTGCTCGACGGCTTCTGCACGGTCGCGCATGCCCGCGAGGCCTACGGCGTCGTGGTCGACCTCGAGACCGAGACGGTCGACATCGCCGCAACCGAGGCGCTCCGGGCGCGCATGAAGGCCTGACCCCTCAGGGCCGCCGCTTCGGCGGCCCTTCTTCTTCCGCCTCCCGCCGAAATTCCCATCCCCCGCAACCCCGATGGCCGCCCGCCACCGGCCGGCGCCCCTCGGCCCATCGTCAAGGACGATCCATGACCGTGACCACTCCCGAGGGCGCGCTCGCGCCCGACCGCGACGCCCTGATCGAGGAGTCGATCCTGCCGACCACGCTCGACCAGCGCCCGATCGGCGCCTGGGGCTATGCCTGGATCTGGGTCGGCATCGCGGTGATCATCGCGACCTATTCACTCGGCGCCACCGGCATCCAGGGCGGCGCGCCACTCGGCGCGGTGATCCTCACCATCCTCGCCGCGAACCTCGTGCTCGGCGCCTTCATGCTGCTCACCGCCGATATCGGCACCGAGCACGGGCTGCCCTTCGCCGTCTATCTGCGCGCGCCCTTCGGTGTCCGCGGCACGCATCTGCCCTCGCTGTCGCGAGGGCTCGTCGCCGCGATGTGGTTCGGCATCCAGACCTATCTCGGCGCCATCGCCCTCAACGGCATCGGCTCCTATTTCCTCGGCTTCGACAGCTGGATCGTCTGGTACGTCGCCTTCGCCGCCGTGCAGATCATCAACACCGCGGCCGGGATCCAGGCGGTGGAGAAGCTCGCGGCGCTGGCCGCGCCGGCGATCATCGCGATCTCGGTCTGGATGTATTTCACCCTCGACGGCATCGCCGAGGTGAAGGGGATCAACATCTGGACCTTCCAGGCCACCGGCGAGATGTCGCTTCTGGTGCTCTTCGTCGCCAATCTCGGCTTCTGGTCGACGATGGCGATCGACATCCCGAACCTGACCCGTTTCGTCAGGACCCAGCCCGGGGCGCGGGGCTTCGTCGCGCGCAACCGCGCGGTCTTCGCGGGCCAGCTCATCGCGCTGCCGGTGACCCAGGCGGTGATCGCGGGCATCGGCGCGGTCTCCTGGATCGCCACCGGCAACTGGAACCCGATCGAGGTGATCCAGGCCGACGCGCGGGGGATCGCGCTGCTCGCGCTGCTGGCGCTCGTCGTGCTGGCGCAATGGTCGACCAACAATTCCGCCAATCTCATCCCCGCCGCGCTCACCTTCGTCAACGCCGCGCCGCGGCTCATCGACTACCGGCTCGGCGTCGTGCTCGCGGGCGTGGTCGGAACGCTGTGCTTCCCCTGGGCGATCCTCGACAATCTCTTCGCCTTCCTCGGCTATTACGGCGCGTTCCTCTCGGCGATCGGCGGCATCATGGTCGCGGATTACTACCTGATCCGCCGCCGCCGGCTGAACGTGCCCGACCTCTACCGGATGGACGGCCAGTACCACTACGCCGGCGGCTTCAACCCGGCCGGGCTCGCGGCCTGGATCGTCGCCGGCGGGATCGCGGCCTGGCACGCGCAATACGCGGTGCTGATCGGCTTCCCGCTCGGCCTCGTGCTCTACGCGGCGCTGATGAAGCTCATGGTGCTGCCGCGCCACGCGCAGGCGGAGATCGAGAGCGGCTTCGCCGACCGCTTCCTCGCCACCTCGCGCGGCGCGAGCTGGAGCATCGTCAAGGGCATGCCGAGCACCCGCGAGGACCTGTGACTCCCTCGGGGGCGCGCGTCATCGCGCCCCCGGCCAATGTCCTCGACGCTCGCCGGCGGATGGCGCGTTGTAGGTTCGATCTGACCTGCGACAGTCGCGGCGACAGTCATACGCTACACGCCGGCGCGCCCGGCTTCCATGATCTGATCGCGGAAGGCTTCCGTCG
>QFPW01000065.1 GCA_003241785.1 Rhodovulum sulfidophilum
CCACGACGACATTCTTGTGCTGGCGCGCGAGCAGGTCGCGAAGCCAGCGCCCGATCGGGGTATCGCGCTCAGCGAGCCTCGGCAGGACGGCTCGTGCTCGGTGGACGAGGTTCTTGCGGAGGTACCGGTTGCCGCGTTTGCTGATGCCGAGCAGCCGCGGCTTGCCGCCGGTGGTGACCTGGCGGGGGACGAGCCCCAGCCACGCCGCGAGATCGCGCCCCTTTCCGAAGGCGCGCGCGCCGCCGACGGCCGCCACCAGCGCCGTCGCGTTGATCGGCCCGATGCCTGGCACGGTCGACAGGCGTCGCATCGCCGGATCGCTCCGCGCGATGGCGACGAACTCGGCGTCGAAAGCCTTGATGCGGACGTCGAGGCGCTTCCACTCCTCGACGAGGTCCCCCACGAGGATCCTGATGCGCGCACTGAGCCCGGGCACCGCGCCGGCAAGGAACTCATCCACCTCGCTCCGCAGCTTTGCGCGGCCCTTCGCCACGATCAGGCCGCGCTCGAGCAGCAGCGCGCGCAGGTGGTTGATCAGCGCGGTCCGGTCTCCGACCAGCCGTTCCCGGGCACGATGCAACGACTGCAGATCCGACTGTTCCTGGCTCTTCACCGGCACGAAGCGCATCGTCGGCCGGGTCGCCGCCTCGGCGATCGCTTCCGCATCCCGGTCGTCGTTCTTCTGCGCCTTCACGTAGGGTCGGACATACTCGGGCGACATCAGCCGCACTTCGTAGCCTCCTTCGAGGAAGACCCGCCCCAGGTGATGCGCCCCGCAGCAGGCTTCCATCGCGACGGTGCAGCCCGGATGTCGCCGGACGATCTCCATCACGCCAGCTCGGCTCGCCCGCTTGCGGAAAACCACGCTCCCGGCCGCATCCATGCCCGCGACGCTGCAGGAGTTCTTGCCAAGATCAATTCCGATCACCGAAACGTCCATCACTATCGCCTCCTCGATTTCGACGCGTCGAGACTATCCCGACGTCGGTGAGGGGCGGGCCATCCCATAATCGGCGCGGGACCGGGGACCGGGATCGGCGTTGAATCGGGGACCGGGGTGATGCGGATTTCGATGGGGTGGTTCGGGTGGTGGAGGGCGTAGCCCGGAACCGCCCGAACCACCCCATCAGCGCCTTCTCCACCTGGGCTCAGCCGCGATGCTTGAAGCGCCAGCTCTCGTTGCCGGTTTCAATGATGTCGCAGTGATGGGTCAGCCGGCCGAGCAGCGCGGTGGTCATCTTGGCATCGCCGAAGACGGCCGGCCATTCGCCGAAGGCAAGGTTGGTCGTGACGATGACCGAGGTGCGCTCGTAGAGCCGACTGATCAGATGGAACAGGAGCTGGCCGCCGGTACGGGCAAAAGGCAGGTAACCGAGTTCATCGAGGATCAGCAGATCGAGGCGGGAAAGGTGTTCGGCAAGCTTGCCGGTCCGCCCCTGATGGGTGTCTAGCTCGAGCAGATTCACGAGATCGGTCGTGTTGTAATAGCGAACCCTTGCCCCGGCGCGGATGCAGTTGCGGGCGGTGGCGATGCTGAGATGCGCCGGCTCGAGGAGCGGATGCGCGAGCTCGAGCGCCAACTTGGCCGCAAGACGCTCGAGGTCGAGATCCTGAAGGAGGCGCTGGCGCGCTCACGGGAAAAAAACGACGCTGCTCGCGACGTCGCCGCTCAGGGGCGATTTCCGGTGAAGGCAGTGGCCGAGACGCTCGGCGTGTCGTGCTCGAACCTGATCGAGCGGCTGGCCGGAGGCGCGAAGCCGCGTCGGCGCTACCAAAAGGCGCAAGATGCGGCGGTCCTGCCGCTGATGCGCCGGTTGGTCGACGCGCGACCGACTGGACTGCGCCTTTGCGGGTGGACCACACGAACCGCCGAATTTCCCCACTCCGGGCCTTCTGTTAAGGAGGACCCATGACAAGACGACACCGCAGGCACAGCGTCGCTCTGAAGCGCATGATCGTCGAAGCCTATCTGGACGGCGAAGCGCTGCTCGCATTGAGCCAGAAGTTTGACATCTGCCGACGCCTGATCCGCGGCTGGATCGAGAAGTACGAGCTCGGCGAGTTTGACGACGAGCACGTCCGGACTGATCTGGTTCCGGAATACGAGGCGCGCATCGCCGCGCTCGAGCGCCTGGTCGGAAAGCAGGCGCTCGAGATCGAGTTTCTAAGGGGGCTCGAACGCAGAGACCCTCGCCGAGAAGCGGAACTATGTCCGTCGTCACCGGCCCGCTGGCCTCTCCGTCCGAAGGGGTGCGAGCTCATGAACCTCGCCCGGTCGGGCTACTACGATACCGACGCAGCCGCGCCAGACGATGCCGTCGTGGCCGAGATCAAGGAGATCACCGGCGCGTTCCGCAGCAATGGCTATCGCCGCGTGTCTGCGGAACTGCGCCACCGCAGCCAGGTCGTGAACTCCAAGAAAATCCGCCATGCGCGAGAACGATCTGAACCCGAAGAGAAAACGCCGCCACGTCGTCACGACGGACAGCGATCACGACAAGCCTAACTATCCCAATCTGATCCGGGGCTTCGAGGTTTATGGGCCCAATCAACTCTGGGTGTGTTTCGGCGTGCAATTGGTGCCCGCCTGATCCGCCCAACCGTTTCCACCGTCGTCATCCTCCGCCTCTTCACCAGCTCCGATCGCAGGCGACCATAGATGACCCGTTTAGACGCCGATCACCGGGTCATGTGGCCGGGCGGTCGCCGTGCTGTGCGCACGCGAGGGCGCCGACGTGGCGATCGCCTATCTCAGCGAGCACGAGGAGGCGGAGGAGACCGCGCGGGCGGTGCGCCGGGAGGGCCGCGCGGCGATCCTGCTCGCCGGCGACGTTTCCAGCCGGGCCTTCTGCCGCGACGCGGTGGCGCGGACCGTGGCCGAGTTCGGCAAGCTCGACCTGCTG
>QFPW01000066.1 GCA_003241785.1 Rhodovulum sulfidophilum
ACGCTCTTCCAGGCTCAGTTCGACAAACGAGCGGGGCATGGATCCTCCTTGAATACCCTCGAAAACTCTCGTCCGTCGCAGCCCAAAATAGAATCCACCGTCGGCCGTCGGCTCATCTCATATTATGTATTATGTGATTTGCGCCGCTGTCCCGGGCCTGACCCGGAACCTCGACCCCCGAACCCTCTCGCCGGAAGCAGCGCCGAGTCCCTGGCTTCGAGGTCCCGGGTCAGGCCCGGGACGGCGGCGCCCTGTGAGCGCGCCGTCCTTAGGCTTCATACAGGTTTGCTAACCTGGAGAGCAGTCGAGAGCCGGGCCAACGGGCCCGGCTCCACTCAAAAAGACTCGCGCGCACTCGCGCGCTCGAAATGGCCGGCAAAGGCCGGCCGCGGCCGACGTCACGCCGCGAGGCACGCGACGCCGTGCTCAGCGCCGGCGAAACGCGTCGATCAGCGCGCGCAGGGCCGGTGTCACCTGACGATTGGGATAATAGAGCCGGCAGCCGCCGTAGACCGGGCACCATTGATCGAGAACCTGGATCAGCCGGCCGTCGGCGATCTCCTCCGCGACGTCATGCTCCATCACGTAGCCAAGCCCCGCCCCGGCGCGGATGGCGGCGGCCGACAGCACCTCGTCGTTGACGATCAGACGACCGCCGACGCGGACCTTGATCTCGCGTCCGTCTTCCTCGAATTCCCACGGCAGCAATCCGCCGCCGCCGATCAGGCGGTAGTTGACGCAGACATGACGCTCCAGGTCGGCGGGCGTCTCGGGACGAGGATGCGTGGCGAAATAGCCGGGCGTGCCGACGACGACGGTGCGCAGGTCGGGACCGACCGTCACCGCGATCATGTCGCGCTCCACCGCTTCGGCCAGGCGGATCCCGGCGTCGAAGCCACCGGCCACGAGATCGGTCAGGCGGTCCTCCACGACCACTTCCACCGATATGTCGGGATGGTCGCGCAGAAAGCCGGGCAGACGTGGCGCGAGTATCGTCCGCGCGGCGTATCCGAACGTCGTCAGCCGGACGGTTCCCGAAGGTGCTCCGCGCCAGTCGTCCAGCGCGGACAGGCCGCGCGCGACTTCCGCCAGCGCCGGGTCGAGCGAGCGGAAGAGACGCTCGCCGGCCGGCGTCGGCGCGACGGAGCGCGTCGTGCGCGCCAGCAGGCGCACACCCAGCCGCGACTCCAAAGCCCGCATCGCATGGCTCAGCGCGGAGGGTGACATACCCAGCGTCGCCGCCGCGCGCGTGAAGCTGCGCGCCTTCGCCACCGCCGCGAAGGCGGCGAGGTCGTCCAGGTCGCCGCGCCTCATTGATGCACCATGCTCACAAACCCTTGCCGCCGACGCTACCTAATATGCCTTGTGGATCACTGCTATCTCCGATCATCCACGGGAGATATTCGATGAGCCTCACGCAGTACAGAACGCTCGGCAGATCCGGGCTGGCGGTCAGTCCGCTCGCGCTCGGCACCATGACCTTCGGCGCCGGCCGCTGGGGCGCGGACGAAGCCGGCGCGCGCGCCATCTTCGACGCCTATGTCGAGGCGGGAGGGAACTTCGCCGACACGGCCGACGTCTACTCGGCGGGCGAGAGCGAGATCATGCTCGGGCGTTTCGTCAAGGAACGCGCCTTGCGTCAGCGCATGGTGATCGCGACGAAGTCCGGCTTTCCGCGCGGCGAGGGCAATGTGCTGGCCGCGGGCAATTCGGCGCGCAACATCCGCGATGGCATCCACGGCTCGCTGACGCGGCTCGGCACCGACTATATCGACATGTACTGGACCCATGTCTGGGACCGGACCACGCCGCCGGAGGAGGCGCTGCGCGCGCTGACGGACGCGGTGCGGCGCGGTGACATCCTCTACTACGGCTTCTCCAACGCGCCCGCCTGGTACGTCGCTCAGGTCGCGACGCTCGCCCGCGCGCACGGGCTGCCGGAGCCGGTCGGGCTGCAATACGGGTATTCGCTGATCGATCGCGGCGTCGAACTCGAGATCGCTTCCGCCGGACAGGCGTTGGGCCTGGGGCTGGTCGCGTGGAGCCCGCTCGGGTTCGGGATGCTGACCGGCAAGTATGGCCGCGACAGGCTGGCCGATTTTGGCCCGGCCGGACGCCTGCCCAACCGGAATGGCGAGACGTCGGGAAGCGGGAGCGACGGGCGTCTGAACGGCGAGAACCCCTATGGCGGAATGCTGTTCACCGAAGCCAATTTCCGGATCGTGGACACGTTGCGCGCCGTCGCCGGCGAAATCGGGCGCCCGATGGCCCAGGTCGCGCTGGCCTGGGCGGCGGCGCGCCCCGGCGTCTCCTCGGTCCTGATGGGCGCGAGCCGGACGGAGCAGGTGCGGGAAAACGCCGCGTCGCTCGACATCGCTCTGTCGCCCGAGCAACAGGCGCGCCTCGACGCGATCGGCGCGCCGCCCAGGCCCAATCCGTACTTCATCTTCGTGATGCCGAAAGACGGCCTCTTCGGCGGCCGGGATGTCCGGTCCTGGAGATGAGGCCTTCGGTGACGCGGAACCGATGACCCCCGCTCATCCAGCAATCTGGGCGCGCCGATGGGGGATGTCGGGTTCGTCGCCTCCGCGGGCGGCCGACCGCCGCGGGGCCATGGAGGACCGTGACGATCAGCCGGTCGGCGCGTGGCTTCCCGCTTCTCCCGCGCGGCCCCCGGGGGCCCGCGCGGGCAACCGGAAGGCGAGGCGGATCAGTATCCGCCGACGATGGGCAGGATCTCGCCGCTGATGTAGCTCGAACACTGCGGCGAGGCGAGGAAGACATAGGCGGGCGCGATCTCTTCCGGCTGGGCCGGCCTTTTCATCTTCGCC
>QFPW01000040.1 GCA_003241785.1 Rhodovulum sulfidophilum
CCTCGGCCGCGACGTCGAAAGCCAGGTGCTCGCCCGCGCCATCCACGCCCATATCCACCGCCGCGTCTTCCTCAACGGCAACAAGACCGTCGTCTTCCCGGCCTCCCCGGGATCCTACGCCTCCGAACGCATGGGGTGACGGACAGGGCAGGTCGGGGCGAGCGCGGGCCGCGTCGTCACGGCGCGGCCTCGCCCGGGACGAGCACGACCACCGGCCCGGACCGGAAGCTGATCGCGCCCGGATCCGCCGGCGCCCCCGTCAGCGCGTCGATCCAGCGCGGCGCGGCGGCGAGCGCCTCCGGCGGCCGCGCCGGGGCGAAGCGTTCCGCCGTGGCGCGGGTCCAGCCGAGCGCCGCGGCGACGAAGAGAACGGCGCCGGCGCGGCGCCGGACGAAGCCGCAGACCCGCCCTTCCGCGTCGATCGCCACCGGCTCGTAGCCGCCTTCGTCGAAGAGCGCCGGGTCGCGGCGGCGGAGGTCGAGCAGCCGCGCGACGAGCGCGAGCTTGTCCGCCGCCCCGCCCCGCGCGCCGTCGAAGGGCCGGGCTTCGGCGAGCGCGGCGGCGCGGGCGGCGAAATCGACCGGGCGGCGGTTGTCGGGGTCGACCAGGCTCTGGTCCCAGAACTCGGCGCCCTGGTAGATGTCGGGCACGCCCGGGACCGTGAGCTTGAGCGCGGTCTGGACGATCGAGAGCCCGCGGCCGATCTCGCCGAACCGCGCGGCCGCCGCCGCGAAGTCGGCGAGGAAGCCCGCGGGGTCGGCGGGATCGAGCGCGCGGTCGACGAGCGCGGCGAGCGCCGCCTCGTAGCCCGGATCGCCGAAGCTCCAGCGCGTGTTCCGCCCGGCCTCCCGGACCGATTTCAGCATCGCCGCCGCGACCCGCTCGCGCAGCGCGTCGAGCGCGGCGGGCTCCGGCGGCGCGCCGTCCCATTCGACCGGCCAGGCGCCAAGCAGGAGCTGGAAGAAGAAATAGAGCTCGTTCGGATCGATCTCCTCCGCCGCGGGGCCCAGCCGCGCGCGCCAGTCGAGGGCGCGGTCCCGCCAGAACGAGGGGTCCGCGGCGATCGCGGCGATCCGGGTCCGCGCATCCTCGCCGCGCTTGGTGTCATGCGTCGAGGTCGCGAGCAGCATCCTCGGCTCGCGCCCGGCGCGCTCCGCGTTCGCCGCGTGGAACTCCGCGAGGCTCACCCCGAGGCGCCCCGGCTCGCTGCCGACCTCGTTGAGCGCGATCAGCCGGTCGAAGCGATAGAGCGCGGTGTCCTCCAGCCCCTTCGCGGTGACCGGACCGGTGATCTGCTGCAGGCGGAAGGCGATCTCGCGCGCCGGCTCGCCCGGCGTCTCGAGCGTCATGACCCGCGCGAGAAGGTCGAAGAGCGCGGGATCGAGCGCCGGCTCCGCGGCGCGGGCCTGGGCCACCGCCCGCTCGATCCGGGCGCGATCGGCGTCGGAGATCCCATCGGCGTCGGCGTAGGTGCGATAGGCGTCGAAGGCGGCGACCACCGCGACGACGGCGCGGCGGAAGCCGGTCAGGCCGAGGTCGCAGGTCCGGGGATCCTCCCCCGCGAGGGCGCGCAGGCGGCGCGCGACGCCCTCGATCTCGGGCGCCATGCCATCGGCCATGATCTCGATCTTCGCCGCGCGCACCACCGTCTCGGGCGGCTCGCTGTGTCCGGTGAAGGCGCGGTAATCTTCGCTCAGCGCCGCTTCGCCGGCCGGATTGAGCAGGAGGCCGAGCACGAGGTTCGCGAATTCGTAGCCAGTCGTGCCCTCGACGTCCCAGTCCGGCGGCAGGCGCTCGTCGAAGGCGAGGATCTTCTCGACATGCAGCGGGACCGGCCGCCGCGTCGCGCCGCGAAGCCTGTCGAGATAGCCCTTGGGATCGCGCAACCCGTCGATGTGGTCGATCCGGACCCCGTCGACCAGCCCCGCGTCGATCAGCTCGATCAGCAGGGCGTGGGTCGCGGCGAAGACCTCCGGATCCTCGACCCGGAGCCCGGCGAGCTCGTTGACGAGGAAGAAGCGGCGGTAGTTGATCGCCTCGCGGTCGAAGGAATGGGCCGAGACGCGCCAGCGCTGCCGCTCGATCAGCGCGTGCAGCGTCCCGGGGTCGCGGAAGGCCGCGAGCGTCCGCGTGATCGCGGCGGCGGTCTCGGGCCGGGCCGCGGCCGATGCGAGCCCGGCGCGCGCGGCCGCCCAGGCGGCGCCCGGCCCGGCCTCGGCCGCCGCCGCGCAATCCGCCGCGAGGCCGGGCAGCTCCGCGCGCTCGAGGATCCCGGCGTAATCCTCTGGGCGGACAGGCAATTCGTGGGTGTCATACGCCCAGATCGCGAAGGCGCCTTGCGCCGGATCGAAGCGAAGCGCGAGGTCTCCCTCCGCGAGCGCCACGCCGTATTGCGCCCCGAGCAGGGGGGCGAGCACCTTGCCGGCGAGGCCCGGCACCGGCGAGGCCCAGTCGATGTCGAACCAGCGCGCGAAGGGCGAGGCTTCGCCCCATTCGAGAACCTCGCGCCAGAACTTGTTGGAATCGCCGCCGATCCCCATGTGGTTCGGCACGAAATCGACGATGAGGCCGAGCCCTTGGGCCCGCAGCGCCGCGACCATCGCCCGGAAGTCCTCGGGCGTGCCGAGCTCGGGGTTGAGGCGGTTCGGGTCGATCCCGTCATAGCCATGCGCGCTGCCCGGCCGGGCGGCGAAGATCGGCGAGGCGTAGAGATGGCTGATCCCGAGCGCCGCGAGATAGGGCGCGAGCCCCGCCGCGGCGCGAAAGCCGCAGGCGGGCGACAGCTGGACGCGGTAGGTGGCGCGAAGGGGCGGGCTCATGTGTCGGCGTCCATCGTCCAGAGCGTGGACCAGGGCGGCATCAGCGGGTCCGCCCCGGCGCCGTTCCACGCGTGAAGCACGCGCCCGGGCGCGACCGGCACCGCGCGCGGCTGGTCCGAGAGGTTGGCGCGCAGGCGCAGCGTCGCGCCGTCGAGCCGCCAAGCGAGCGCGAGCGCCCCGTCCGCGGCGTGGAGCACCCGGCCGCCGTGGCCCGGCGCGGCTGCGAGGCGCGGGGCGATCTCGCGCAGGCGCAGCGCGAGCAGGTCGGAGGTGAAGCCGCGCCAGTCTCGCCCCTCGGGCGTGTCGCGCCGCGCCCAGTCGATGCGCGAGGCGGCGAAGGTGTCCTCGGCGTTCGGATCGGGCACCGCGGCGCGGGCGGCCGCGCTGCCAAAGGCCGCGAAGCCCTGGAACTCGGCGCGCCGGCCCTCGCGCACCTTGTCCGCGAGCTCGCCCTCGAAATCGGTGAAGAAGGCGAAGGGCCGCGTCTCGCCCCAGTCCTCGCCCATGAACAGCAGCGGCGCGTGCGGCGCGAGGAGCAGAATGGCCATCAACGCGCGCACGCGCGGCGGAGGAGCGAGCGTCACCAGCCGCTCGCCATGCGCGCGATTGCCGATCTGGTCGTGGTTCTGCAGGAAATCGACGAAGGCGCCCGGCGGCAGATGCGCCGAGGGCGCCCCGCGTGGCGCGTCGCCGGCGTGCGGCGAGGGTTCGCCCTGATAGGCGAAGCCCTCGGCGAGCGCGCGGGCGAACTTGCCGAGCGCGTCGTCGGCGAAATCGACGTAATAGCCCTCGGTCTCTCCGGTGGCGAGCACATGGGCGGCGTTGTGCAGGTCGTCGTTCCATTCGGCGGTGTAGCGCGGCACGCCGCCGTCCGGGCCCCGTTCGTGCAGATGCGTCACGTTGCGGTTGTCCTCGGTGGTCAGATGGATCTCGCGGTCCGGGAAGGCGGCGCGCAGCGTCTCGGCGATCTCGACCAGGATCTCGACCGGGGAGTCCGGGTCGCGCACATGGTCGATCGCGTCGAGCCGCAGGCCGTCGAGGTGGAACGCGCCGATCCAGTAGAGCGCGTTCTCGATGAAGAACCGCCGGACCGGCGCGCGGTCATAGGCGATCGCCGCGCCCCAGGGGGTCGGGCTCTCGGGGTGGAAGAACGCCGGGGCATAGCGGGGCAGGTAGTTCCCCTCGGGGCCGAAGTGGTTGTAGACCACGTCGAGCAGCACCATCAGCCCGAGCCCGTGCGCCGCGTCGACCAGCGCGCGCAGGTCGTCGGGCGTGCCATAGGCGGGGTGGGGCGCGTAGGGCAGCACGCCGTCGTAGCCCCAGCCGCGCCGGCCGGCGAATTGCGCGACGGGCATGAGCTCGACCGCGGTGAAGCCCGACGCGGCGATCTCGGCGAGGCGGCCGGCCGCGGCGCGGAACGTGCCCTCCGGGGTGAAGGTCCCGACATGGATCTCGAGGATCGCCGCCTCCGCCCAGGGCCGGCCGCGCCAGCCGGCGTCGCGCCAGCGGTAGGCGTCGGGATCGACGAGGCGCGAGGGGCCATGCACGTCGCAGCCGGCCTGGGCGCGCGCGGCCGGGTCGGGCACGACGAGCCCGTCTCCGAGCACGAAGGCGTAATCCTCGCCCGCGCGGGCCGGCCGGGTGAGCTCGAACCAGCCCTCGGCGTCGCGCCGCATCGGATGATCCGCGCCGCCCCAGCGCAGCGCGACGGCCGTCTCGGCGGGCGCCCAGAGGCGGAAGCGGGTGCCATCCTTCGCGGGCAGGGGACCCCAGAGCGGGGCCGGAAGCGCGGTCATGGCGCCGCCCTCAGTACGCGCAGCGCGCGTGACGGCATCGCCGCGAGATGCTCGGGCGCCGCGCGCGGCGGGTCCTCGGCCGCGACGAAGCCGGTGGAGCTGTCGAGGAGCAGGCGCCAGCGCCCCGCCTCCTCCTCGGGCAGGGCGAAGTCGACCGCCTCGTGGTGGCTGTTGAAGAGCAGCATGACGCGGCGGCCCGCCGCCTCGAGCACGAGCGCCAGCGCCCGCGCCTCGGGGTCGCGCCAGTCCTCGTCGCGCATGGCCGCGCCGTCGGGCCGCAGCCAGCGCGCCGCGATCGGCCCGCCCGCGCGCAAGAACCCCCGCTGCCGGAACAGCGGCTCGCTCCGGCGCAGCGCCACCGCGCCGGCGAGGAAGTCGCGGAAGGCGGCGTCGCGCGGCTCCGGCGCCTCGGCCGGCATCCAGGCCATCGGGTTGTCCTGGCAATAACCGTTGTTGTTGCCGCCCTGGCTCCGCCCGATCTCGTCGCCCATCAGGAGCATCGGCGTCCCCTGCGACAGGAGCAGGGTCGCCGCCATCGCGCGGCGCAGCCGGTCGCGCAGGTCGCGCACCCCGGAATCGTCGGTCGGGCCCTCGACGCCGCAGTTCCAGCTGCGGTTGTCGGAATGGCCGTCGCGGTTCTCCTCGAGATTGGCCTCGTTGTGCTTGTCGTCGTAGGAGACCGTGTCCATCAGCGTGAAGCCGTCGTGCGCGGTGACGAAATTCACGCTCGCCCAGGGCCGGCGGCCGCGATGGTCGAAATGCTCGCCCGATCCCATCAGCCGCGCGGCGAGCTCCGGCAGCATCCCGGCGTCGCCGCGCCAGTAGCCGCGCGCGATGTCGCGGTAGCGGTCGTTCCACTCCGCCCAGGCGGGCGGGAAATTTCCGAGCTGGTAGCCGTCGGTCCCGGTATCCCAGGGCTCGGCGATCAGCTTGACGCGGGCGAGCGCCGGATCCTGGCCGATCGCGTCGAGGAAGACGGCGTTGGGATTGAACACCTCGCGGTCGCGCCCGAGCGAGCTTGCGAGATCGAAGCGGAAGCCGTCGACGTGGCAGGCCTCGACCCAGTAGCGCAGGCTGTCCATCACCATCTGGAGCACGCGCCGATTGGCGAGGTTCACCGTGTTGCCGCAGCCGGTAGTGTCGAAATAATAGCGCGGATCGTCCCCGAGCAGGTAGTAGGAGGCGTTGTCGATGCCGCGGAACGACAGGGTGGGGCCGAGCTCGTTGCCCTCGGCGGTGTGGTTGTAGACGACGTCGAGGATCACCTCGATCCCGGCCTCGTGCAGCCGGCGAACCATCAGCTTGAACTCGTGCACGTTGGCGCCGGGCGAGATGTAGCGGGTCGCGGGGGCGAAGAAGCCGATCGAATTGTATCCCCAGTAGTTGGTGAGGCCGCGCTCGACCAGGTGGCGGTCGTCGAAGAAGGCCTGCACCGGCATGAGCTCGATCGCCGTGACGCCGAGCCGGACCAGCCGGTCGATCACCCGGGGATCGGCGAGGCCGCCGAAGGTGCCGCGCAGCTGCTCCGGCAGGTCCGGATCGCGCGCGGTCATGCCCTTCACATGCGCCTCGTAGACGATCGTATCCGCCCAGGCGGTGCGCGGCCGGATGTCGGGCCCCCAGGTCACCGCCGGATCGACCACCACGCATTTCGGCATCACGAAGGCCGAGTCGCGCCGGTCGAAGGAGAGATCGCCGCGCGGATTGCCGATCCGGTAGCCGAAGAGCGCGTCGTGCCAGCGGATCTCGCCGTGCAGCGCCAGCGCGTAGGGGTCGAGCAGCAGCTTGTGCGGGTTGAACCGCTGCCCGCGCCTCGGGTCGAACGGCCCGTGGACGCGGTAGCCGTAGAGCTGGCCGGGCCGCACGTCGGGCAGGTAGCCGTGCCAGACCTCGTGCGTCTGCTCGGGCAGGAAGACCCGCCCGGTCTCGCGCCGCCCGCGCTCGTCGAAGAGGCAGAGCTCGACCGCCGAGGCATGCGCGGAGAAGAGCGCGAAATTCACGCCCGACCCGTCCCAGGTGGCGCCGAGCGGCGTGGGCTCGCCCGCTTCCACGCGGAGGGGATGTTTCATGCGCGGGTCTCGGAAGGGACGGGCGGGATCGCGCCCGCGGCATTCATCGGCATGCGTCGTTGCTCCTGGCCTGCCGTGTCGCAACCCGTCGGCGCGGGTCTGGTTCCCGCCCCGGCCCGGAAGCCGCGCCGCGGCGCCGATCCGACCGCGCGCGGATCGCCGCCCGGAAGCCGGCGCGGATGCCCCGGGCGAGGGCCGCGCCGGGGCTGCGACGGATCGCCGATCCGCGCGACGGTCGCGTCGCGCGGTCGGATCATGCCCGGGTCGGCGCCGTGATCCCGGGGGAGCGGTTCGAGCGGCGCCGGCCTCAGAAGGCGAGGCTCAGCGTCAGCTGCACCTCGCGCGCGTCGCCCTGGGCGCAGCCGCCGCCGGAATAGCAAATCGCGTGATAATCCTTGTCGAACAGGTTCGTCACGTTGACCGCGCCCTCGACCCCGCCGCGCGCGTAGCGCAGCGCGGCGTCGACCAGCGTATGCGCCGGCGTCTCGCGCAGGTTGGTGCTGTCGCCGTAGCTCATGCCGACATAGCGCACCCCGGCGCCGAAGCTCAGCCCCTCGAACCGCTCGGCCTGGACCGCGTAGTTGGCCCAGAGCGAGGCCTCGTGCTCGGGCACCAGCGCCGGCCGGTTGCCCTCGTCGCCGTCGTTGCTCGAGGTGATCTTCGCGTCGATGTAGCTGTAGCCCGCGACCGCCGACAGCCCCTCGGTGAGCGACACGTCGGCCTCGAGCTCGACGCCGCGATGCCGCACCTCGCCGGTCTGCACCCAGAAGCCCATGTTCTCCGGATCGGTGGTCAGCACGTTGGTCTTGGTGATGTCGTAGAGCGCGGCCGAGAACAGCGCGTTGAAGGTCTCGGGCCGCCAGCGCAGGCCGATCTCGTACTGATCGGCCTCGGTCGGCTGGAAGAGATCGCCGTCGAAATCCGAGCCGGTGTTGACGACGAAGCCGGTGGCGTAGCTCGCATAGGGCGTGAACCCGCCGTCGAGCTCATAGGTGGCGCCGATATCCCAGACCAGCTTGTGGTCGTCCTGGCTGGTGTCGTCGCCGTAGAGGTGGTCGTCGAACCTGTTCTCGACCCAGGTCTGGCGCAGGCCGAAGCTCGCGAACAGCCGGTCGGTCACCTGCGCCTGGTTATGCGCGTAAAGGCCGTATTGCTCGACGGTCTGCACCCCGTCGAGGTAGATCTCCGGCAGCGGCATCGGGAAGTCGAAATCCGGATCCGCGACCGGGATGAGATAGCTCGCGTCGTAGCCGTTCTTCGAATCCGCCTTCATCCGGCTCCAGTCGAGCCCGAGCAGCAGCGTGTTCTCGATCCCGCCCAGCACGAAGTCGACCTGCGCCTGGGTGTCGATCGCCGCCGTGGTCGCGGTCTCGTTCACGGTGAAATCGGCGTAGTTCATCTCCGTGTCGGAGGCCATGCCGTTGAAGTAGAAGTCGCGGTAGTCGGTCTTCTGCCGCGCGAAGCGGGTCTGCTGGCGGATCGTGAGCCCCGGCGAGACCTCGTGCGAGAAGAGATAGCCCGCCGAGGCGATCTCGGCGTCGAAATGCGCGACATCGGGCAGCCTGTCCCAGACCCAGCCTGGCAGCTCGCCCGACGCGAGCGGATAATCCTCCCCCGCCACCGGCAGGTAGAGCGCGGGCGAGGTCTTGTCCTTCTGGTAGTTGGTCAGGATCGTGAGCTCGGTCCGGTCGTCCGGCCGCCAGGTCAGCGCGGGCGCGATCAGCTGGCGGTCATTGTGCGAGTTTTCGAGCCCGGTCTCGCCGTCGCGGTAGAGCCCGGTCAGCCGCCAGGCGAGCTTGTCGCCCTCGCCGATCGGACCACCGACGTCGATGCCGGCCTGCGTCGTGTCGAACGGGCCGTAGGTCAGGAAGCCCGAGCGCAGCGGCTCGAACACCGGCCGCTTGGTCACCGCGTTGACGATGCCGCCCGGGTCGGTCTCGCCGTAGAGCACCGCGTTCGGCCCCTTCAGCACATCGATCCCCTCGAGGCTGTAGGGCTCCATCACGAAGCCCGAGAAGCCGATCACCTTCTGCGGCAGCCCGTCGCGATAGGTGCCGTAGGGCCCGATGTCGAAGCCGCGCACCAGGAACTGGCTGAAGCGGCCGTCCTGGCCCCAGGGCGAGGGCACCACGCCCGGCGCGTAGGAGATCGCCTGCTCGAGGCTTTGCGGCCGGCGCTGCTCCAGCGATTCCTGGGTGATGACCGAGATCCCCTGCGGGATGCGCTCGATCGGCGTGTCGGTCTTGGTCGCGATCGCCGAGGAGAGCGGCACGAGGCCGTCATCCGCCGCCGCGTCGATGCTGAGCGTGTCGAGCACCAGGAAATCGGCGGCCTCGGGCCCGGCCAGGCTCGGCGCCGGCGCGTCCTGCGCCGCGACGGCGCCACCGGATGCGATAAGCAGGGGCGCGATCGCGCCCATCAAGCTGCGTCTCAATCTGTCCTCCGAAATAGAACGGCCTGCCTGGCGAGCTTTCGGTGGGTTGAGCCGCGTCCATATGTCGTTACGAGGGCATCGGAGACGGGTCAAGACGCCTCCGCCGCCGGGCCGGTCCCGGAGCGCGGCGGGGTCCCGGATCGGCCGGCGCGCGGCGGGGTCAGAACGGGATGGAATAGGCGAGACCTATTCCGCCGCCGGGCGTCTCGTAGAGCCGGACCCCGGTGGAGAGGGCGCCGATCGCGGCGCCGGCCAGAACCTGCGCGAACGTATGCTCCTCCGCCGCCATCCGCGAGGCGCCGACTAGCGCGACCGCCGCCGCGGCTCCGGCGGCGACGAGCCGGTTCCCCGGCGCGCAATGCGCGGCCAGATCCGTCGCGCCGGAGGCCGCGGCGGCGGTGTGACCGGAGGGAAAGCCATGGGAGACGCCGTTCGGCCGCGTGTTGAGCGGCGAGTCGCCGAGCCCGTATTTCAGCCCCTGCGTGACCGCCGTTTGCGCCGTGAACCCGGCGGCGTAGCCGCCGAGGCGATGCTGGCGCGCCGCGCAGGTCGCGGCGGCCAGCGGCAGGGCGATCTGGAGCGCGTCGCCGAGCGCGGTGAGGGCGTCTCCCGCCTCGGCCGCGGGTGCCAGCGCCAGGGCCGCGAGGAGGACGATGGCGCGCACGGGCCAGCCGGAACGCTTGGGCACGATAGGTCTCCTTCCCGACAGGATCGGGACGGAGGCTTGGCGGGCGAGACTTACGCCTGGCTTAGGCCGCCGGGAAGGTCACCCGGGCCTCGGCGCCGCCCGCGTCGGCGCGATTGGCGATCGCAAGGGAGAGGCCGTGCCGCGCGGCGATCAGCTCGGCGATGGCGAGGCCGAGCCCGCTGCCCTCGGCCTCCTGGCCCTCGACGCGGAAGAACCGCTCGAAGACCCGGGGCAGGGCCTCGGGCGGGATGCCGGGGCCGTCGTCGCGCACCGTCACGACGATCCCGCCGCCCGGCGCGCGGCGCATCTCGACGTCGACCGTCCCGCCCTCCGGCGTGTAGCGCACCGCGTTGTCGATCAGCGTCTCGAGCAGGACGCGGAAATCCTCGTGGTCGCCGGGCGCCGATGCCTCGATCCGCTCGGTCAGCCCGAGATCGACGCGCCGCGCGATCGCGAGCGGGGTCAGGGCCTCGATCGTCTCGCGCACCACGGCGTCGAGCCGCACCGCCGCCCGCGGCCGCGGCGAGCCCGCCTCCTGCCGGGCGAGGCGCAGCAGCTGTCCGACGAGCGCGCTGGCCCGCCGCGCCGCGGCCTCGACGAAGGCGAGGCGCGCGCGCGGGAGCCCCTCCTCGCCGCCGGCGCGCAGGTTGCCGACTTCGAGGGTCAGCGCCGCGAGGGGGGTGCGCAGCTGGTGCGCCGCGTCGGCGACGAAGGCGCGCTGCTGGTCCATGAGCCCGCGCAACCGCTCGAGAAGCCCGTTCATCGCGAGGACGAGCGGCCGCATCTCGGAGGGCACGTGCCGGGTCTCGATCGGCGCGACATCCGACGCGTCGCGGGCGGCGATGTCGGCGGTGACCCGGGCGAGGCGGCGGAAGGCGCGCCTCAGCACGGTGTCGACGACCACCCAGAGCACCGGGATGGCGACGAGGATCGGCAGGATGGCGGCGAGCGCCGCGCCGCTCGCCATCTCGCGCCGGACCTCGCGCCGCTGGCCGATCTGGACCAGCCGGTCGGGTCGGTCGAGCGCGAAGACGCGCCAGGCGTGCCCGCCCGCGCGGAGGTCGGTGAAACCCGCCGCGGGCGCGGCGGGGAACAGGCAGGGCGCCGCGGCGCAGACCGGGTCCCGCCCGTCGTGGAACCGGACCTCGATGACGAGATCGTCCTCGCTGTCGTGCGGCGGCAACTGGACGCCGGCCGGTCCGGTATCGCCGACGAGCCGGGCGACCTGTTCGAGCTGGAGGTCGAGAAACTCGTTCGCTTCCCGCGCGGCGATCCAGTAGGAGGCCGCGCCGGCGAGCACGCCGACCAGGGTCAGCAGCGCGACGAGCGTCGCGATGGTGGCGCGCCGGAGCGACATCACGGATCCCGCGTGACGAGCCAGCCGACGCCGCGCACGTTCCGGATCACCTCCGCGCCGAACTTGCGCCGGACGTAGTGGATCAGCACGTCGATCGCGTTGCTCTCGACCTCGTGGCCCCAGCCGTAGATGCGGTCCTCGAGCTGAGCGCGCGACAGGATCTGCCCGGGCCGCTCGAGCAGCGCCCGCATCAGCGCGAACTCGCGGGCCGGGAGCACCTCGCGGGCGCCGCGAAAGCTGAGCTCCCGGGTTCCGAGGTCGAGCGCGAGCGCGTCGGTGCCGATGACGGAGCGGGCGTGGCCGGCCTGCCGCCGGAGCAGCGCGCGCATCCGCGCGAGCAGCTCGGTGATCTCGAACGGCTTGACGAGATAGTCGTCCGCGCCGAGGTCGAGACCCCGCACGCGGCTTTCGAGGTCGTCCCGCGCGCTCAGCACCAGGAGCGGCACGCGGTCGCCCCGCCGGCGCAGCGCCGCGAGCAGGTCGAAGCCGTCGCGCAGCGGCAGGCCGAGGTCGAGAAGCACCAGCGCGTGGACCGCTCCGAGGAGCGCCTCCTCGCCTTCCAGCCCGTCCCTCGCCCAGTCGACATCCATTCCCTCGGCCGCGAGCGCGCGGCGCAGCGCGTCCGCGATCATCCGGTCATCCTCGACGAGCAGCACGCGCACGCGGTCTTCCTCAGGTTCGCCGGACCAGGGCGCGGCGCCCAGCGTAGCATCCGGCGCGGCCCGCGGCCACGCGCTTCGCGCCGGGACCGGCGGATCGCGGCGCCGTGGCGGCGAGCGCCGCGGGCGGCGGGTGGGCTTCGGGCGGGCGCCCGGGCGCGGTCCGATCGAGCATCGCATGTGTCTCCGGATTGCCCGGACAGACATCGCCGCGCCGAATTAGGCGGGGCTTAGGCCGCTTCCTAATCTTCCTCTAATTCTGCGCGCGCGGTGTCCCGCCGGAACAACCACCCGGGATCCCGACCATGAGGCAGATGAGCATCGCACCCTCCCGCGACGGGACGGCCGCGCGCGTGGAGACGAGCCGCGTCGCGCTCGCCATGCTCGGCTTCGCCGCCGTCGCGCTCTTCGGCGTGCTGAGCCGGCCGCCGCTGCCGGTGGACGAGACGCGCTATCTCGCGGTCGCCTGGGAGATGCATGTGACGGGCGACTGGCTGGTGCCTCATCTGAACGGCGCCGTCTACGCCCACAAGCCGCCGCTGCTGTTCTGGCTGATCAATCTGGTCTGGGCGGTCTTCGGCGTCTCCGAGACCGGCGCGCGCCTGGTCGGCCCGGCCTTCGGCACCGCCGCGATCGGGCTGGCGGGGCTGCTCGCGCGGCGCTTGTGGCCCGCGCGGCCCGGGGTCGCGGGACGGGCCGCGCTGGTGCTGGCCGGGTTCGCCACCTACGCGATCTACGCGGGACTCGTCATGTTCGACGCGATCCTCACCGTCGCCGTGCTCCTCGGCGCGCTGGCGCTCACCCGCGCCGGCCGGACGCCGCGCTGGTGGCTCGGGCTCGGCGCTGCGCTCGGGCTCGGCGCGCTGGCCAAGGGGCCGGTGATCCTGGCGCATCTGGCGCCGCTCGCGCTCACCGCGCCGCTCTGGTCCGCGCTGGGATGGCGGCGGACCCTCGGCGGCGCGCTCGCCGCGCTTGGGGTGGGGCTCGGCATCGTCGGGCTCTGGCTCGTGCCCGCGATCCTGGCCGGCGGGCCCGCGTACCGCGACGCGGTGCTCTGGACCCAGAGCGCCGCGCGCGTCGGCGGCTCGCTCGGCCACGGGCGGCCCTGGTGGTTCTTCCTGGCGCTGCTGCCGCTGATCGGCTGGCCCTGGCTCTGGTCGCGCGAGGTGCTCGCGAGCCTTCTCGCGACCGGGCGGAGCGACCCGGGCGCGCGCTTCTGCCGGATCTGGCTCGGCGCGTCGCTGCTTCTGTTCAGCCTGATCGGCGGCAAGCAGGTCCATTACCTGCTGCCCACGCTTCCGGCGATCGCGCTCCTCGTCGCGCGTTTCGCGGCGGTCGAGCGGATCGACCTCGCAGCCGCCGGGCTGCTTCAGCTGGCGCTCGGCTTCGCCGCGCTGGCGCTCGCGTTCGGGCTCATCCCGGGAGAGGCGGCGGCGGCGCTCGCGCGGCCGGCCTGGGCGAGCGCGCTGGTCGGCGTGATGCTCCTCGTCCTCGCCTTCGCCACGCCGCTGCTCCGGGGCACCGCGATGGTCCTGCCCGGCCTCGCGCTGGCGGGCCTGGCCTCGCTGGCCTTCCTGATCGGGGCACCGGGCACGATCTGCGCTGCGCGGCCGATGGTGGAAATCCTCGCGGCGGCGGGGGCGTCGCCGGTCGGCTTTCTCGGCGACTACCGGGGCGAGTTCACGTTCGCGGCGCGGCTCACGCGGCCGCTCGTCCCATTCGCCACGGAGAAAGCCGCCATGGCCTGGCTGGAGACGACCCCGGGGGCGCTCCTGGTCGCGCGCCCCGGCGACATCACCGTTCCGCCGGCGAGGGAGGTCGCCTGCGCGGGCCGGCGCTACGGCGTCTGGCGCGGCGGCGCGCGGTGAGCCGCGCCGGGATCCCGGTCGCCGGCGAAACGCGGGCAGGATCTCGGCGCTGGTTCGCCGCCTCTCCCGAGAATGAGTCTTATGATGTATGGCGCGCGGACGGCCGCGACCGGCCTCGGGGCGCCGAGGCCTTTTTGGCGCTGAAGCGTCGGGAATGGGACAGCCGCCGCGCGCCATTCCCCGCATGGGAGCGGGAGACGACCCTCGATACCCGATCCGCCGGCCGAGCCCTCCCCGGGAGGCTCCCGGCGGGCACGGAGCCTTTGACGGTCGCGCGATCGCCTGCCATCAAGCGGGCCGGGAGCCGCCCTTCCGCGGCCCCCCGGGACCCGAGCCCAACGAGGGAAAGCACTCCGAATGTCGACCTACACCCTGACGATGGCCTGCGTGTCGCGGCGCGGGATCGTCGCCGCGATCGCCGGGTATCTCGCCGAGA
>QFPW01000022.1 GCA_003241785.1 Rhodovulum sulfidophilum
ACCCCAAAAAAACATTCCAACCCAAAATTCTCACGGAAATTCATAAAAACGAAACATTACAACGCCATAGCAACCAGCCACCCCAACCAGCGCCCCCCCCCGCCCCAAACCACACCAAAGCAAATCATCAGAATCGCCCCGCGGCGTAGCCGGGCCGGGGGTCGAGTCCGAGCGCTTCCTGGCGGCGGATCTCGGCGGCGGCGGCGTCGATCACCCGCATCCGCGCCTCCGAGGCCGGATGGGTGGCGAGCAGGCCGCCGCCGCCCGCCAGCGCCGGGCTCTGGAAGATGCGCGCGCCCCGGGCGGGATCGTAGCCGGCGCGGGCGGCGATGAAGGCGCCGAGCGTGTCGGCCTCGAGCTCGTAGGTCTGGCTGTAGGCCCGGCCGCCGAAGAAGGCGCCCATGTCCATCGCCTGGCGGATCTGCGCGTCGCTCGCCGGCGCCCCGCCATACTGGCCGGCGGCCGCCGCGAGCCCGCCGAAGACCAGCGCGCCGAAGGTCTGCTGCCGCTGTTGCTTGGAGAGGTGGTCGGCGATCTGGTGGCTCGCCTCGTGGCTCAGCACGAAGGCGATCTCGTCGTCGTCCGTCATCTGGCCGAGCAGCGCCGCGCTCATGACGATCAGCGGCCGGCCGTTCTCGTCGCGGGTCTGGAAGGCGTTCGGTGGCATGTCGGGATCGCGCGCGATGCCGATCGCGAAGTCGCAGGCGATCGGGGCGGCGCCCGGATGCTCCTCGCGGCAGAAGCTCTCGGCGACCGGCTCGACCCGGGCGGCGACCCGCCTGAAGTCCGAAGCCCCGCGCGCGGCGCCCGACGGGCCGGCGGCGGCGCCCCCGGGGGCCGGCGGGATGGCCGAGGAACCGGGATCGGCCGGCACCTGGTAGGTCGCGCCGCAGCCGGCGAGCGCGAGGAGGAGGGCGGCGGCCAGGGCGCGGCTGGGCCGGGCGCGGGACACCGGGAGGCGGGACATGGGCGGGCTCCGAAGACGACGGGGACGCGGCAGTTTCCGCCGCGCCCCCGTCGCTGTCCAGTGAAGCGCCCGTGAACCGGTAAGCGCCCGGGCGGGCGCTCAGGCCGACTTGAAGAGCGGGATCGCCGGCAGGGTATGGCCGAGCAGCTGGTCGGCGCCCTCGTAGATCATCCTGAGCGCCACGAACAGGATCACGGCGAGGCCGACATAGGCGATCCAGCGGTGCCGGTTCAGGAGCCGCGCGATATAGGCGGAGGCGATGCCCATCAGCGCGACCGAGAGCACGAGGCCGACGACCAGCGCGGCCTCGTGCTCTCGCGAGGCGCCGGCGACCGCGAGCACGTTGTCGAGCGACATCGAGACGTCGGCGATCACGATCTGGGTGACCGCCTGGGCCAGCGTCTTGGTGCCGCCGCCGTTCGCCGCCGCGGCGCCCTGGGGCTCGCCGGTGTCGAGCAGGCCGTCGCCGAGCGCGGCCTCGGCGGCCCGGTCCGATTCGGCGGTGTGGCGCAACTCCTGCCACATCTTCCAGCAGACCCAGAGCAGCAGCAGGCCGCCGGCGAGCACCAGTCCGACGATGTTGAGCAGATGCACCGCGAGCAGCGCGAAGATGATTCGCAGGATTGTCGCGGCGATGATGCCGATGAAGATCGCCTTGCGGCGCTGGTCGGACGGCAGCCCGGCGGCGGCGAGGCCGATCACGATCGCATTGTCGCCCGCGAGCACGAGGTCGATCATCGCCACCTGCAGGAAGGCGGTGACGAGGCTGAGGTCAAAGGTCATCTGAAGTCCGTCTTTGGCTTGGCGTACCGGCGCGGGACCCGGAGACCTGCGGCGGGGCCAGGCCGGGTGCGTCGAGTGGTCGCACTCTAAGCGGCGGTGGCGGCTTTAGCGATAGCGTCCGCGCGCGGGGGCGGGAAAATCGCGCATCCCGCGGGACGGATGCCGCGGGACAGCCCGGAACGACGAAGGCCCGCCCCCGGAGGGCGGGCCTTCGTTCTGAACGGGTGGGTCGAGCTCAGTGCAGCCGCGCGCCGACCTCGGCGATCGAGGCGTCGATCAGCGCCTTGCTGTCCTGCGCCTTGATCCTGTCGCGCAGCACGTCGCCCGCGGCGGCCACCGCGACGGTGACGGCCCGGTCCTTGATCGCCCGGATCGCGGCCTTCTCGGCGGCCTCGATCTGGTCGGTCGCGGTCGCGAGACGGCGGGCGACGGACCGGCGGATCTCCTCCTTCGCCACCTCGGCCGCGCGCTCGGCGTCGGCCCGGGCGCCGGTGACGATGTCCTCCGCCTGGTCCTTCACTTCCTTCTGCTTGCGCTCGTAGCTCGCGAAGAGCGCCTGGGCCTCCTCGCGAAGCGCGCGCGCCTCGGCGAGATCCGCCTTGATGCGCTCGGCCCGGCCGTCGAGCTTCGAGGCCAGCAGCCCCGGAACCTTCATGTAGCCGATGATCGCGACGAAGATCAGGAAGCCGATCGTGACGACGACGTCGGTATTGTTGAGAAACTCCATGACCTCAGCCCTTCAGCCGGTTCGAAACGGCGGCGGAGACCGCCTCGGCGTCGGCCGCCTTGGGCACGAAGGCCTCGACGATGGCCTGGGCCGTCTCGAGCGCCACTTCCTCGACGCTGCGGGTCGCGCTCTCCTGGATGGCGCGGATCCGGCCCTCCGATTCCGCCGATTTCGCGGCGATCTCGGCGTCGGCCTTGGCCATCAGCTGGGCGAGCTCGGCGTTGATCGCGGCCTTGGTGTCGGCGGCGATCTTCTGCGCCTCGCTCCGCGCGGTGGCGAGCGCGGCGTTGTAGGCGGCCTCGGCCTCCTCGGCGCGGCGCTTGAAGAGGGAAGCCTCCTCGAGGTCGTTGGCGATCGCGTCGTTCCGCTCGGCCAGCACCGCGGCGATGCGCGGCAGCGCGAAGCGCGAGAGGATGAAGTAGAGCGCGACCAGCGCGACCAGCAACCAGAAGATCATGTTCGGGTAGGTGCTGATGTCGAGCTGGGGCATGCCCGTGGAGGCATGTTCCAGATCAGCCGCGCCCAGGGATTCGGTCGCCATGTCTCACTCCGGCTCGGATCGGGGGCGCGCCGCCGGGATCGGCGACGCCCTTTCGCGTAACGGTGTCGCGGATCAGACCGCGAACATCAGCAGCAGCGCGACGAGGAACGAGAAGATCCCGAGCGCTTCCGCGAAGGCGATGCCGATGAAGAAGGTCGCGGTCTGCTCGCCGGCGGCCGACGGGTTGCGCAGCGCGCCGGAGAGGAAGTTGCCGGCCACGTTGCCGACGCCGATGCCCGCGCCGCCGATGCCGATGCAGGCGAGGCCGGCGCCGATGAACTGACCGAGCTGAGCGATATCGCCTTCCATTTGGATCTCCTTGGGTTGGATGGCTGAAAGGGAGAGGATCCGGACCTTGGTCCCGGCCTCAGTGGCCGGGATGAAGCGCGTCGTTGAGATAGACGCAGGTCAGGATCGTGAAAACATAGGCCTGGATCACCGCGACCAGCACCTCGAGCGCGTAGACCGCGGTGATGGCGGCGATCGGCACGATCGAGAACAGGCCCAGCGCGCCGGCGAAGCCCGCGAACACCTTCAAGACCGCGTGGCCGGCCATGATGTTGCCGGCAAGTCGGACGCTGTGGCTGATCGGGCGGACGAAGTACGAGATGACTTCGATCAGCGCGAGCACGAGCCGGAGCGCCACGGTGGGCGCGCTCGACACCCAGAACAGCTTCAGGAAGCCGACGCCGTGCTTCATGAAGCCGATCGCGGTCACGCTGACGAAGACCGCGAGGGCGAGGATGACCGTGACCGCGATGTGCGAGGTGGTCGAGAAGCTCGTCGGGATGAGCGCGAGGGCGTTCGCGACGAGGATGAAGAGGAAGAGCGTGAGGATGTAGGGGAAGTACTTCAGCCCCTGCTTGCCGGTCACGTCCTCGACCATCTTGTAGATGAAGCCGTAGGTGAGCTCGGCCATCGACTGGCCGCGCGACGGGATCATCGCCCGGCCGCGCGAGCCGTAGACCATCAGGAGCGAGACCACGCCGACCGTGAGGGCGAGCCAGAGCGTGGCGTTGGTCGGCGTGTACCAGTGCACCTCGTGGCCGCCGAACAGCGGCTCGACGAGGAACTGGTCCATCGGGTGGATGTTGAAACCGCTGCCGCCTTCCGCCATCGCGCCTCTCGCTCTCCTACCGCGGATCCTCGGGATCCGTCTTCGTCTTCTCCGGCTTCGGGCCCAACAGGGCGCCCTCCGCGCGGTGGTTCTTCACTTCGTCGGCGGTGCGCAGCATCGTGCGCACACCGGCTCCGAAGCCGAGCAGGGCGAAGATCACCAGGAACACCGGTCGCGTCCCGAAGAGCTCGTCCAGCCCGTAGCCAATTCCGACGCCGAGGGCCATGCCGACGACGAGTTCGATCACCATCCGCCAGGCCAGCGAGCTCTTCTCATACTCGCTCGGCCGGCGCTCCGGCTCCTTGCGCTGCTCGTGGGCCTTCGACAGGCGATCCTCGAGCCGCTTCAATCTGTCGGCGAACGGATCCTCGGCCATGGCACAAGCTCCCCGCAGTCCTTCGCGCGGGTCGGTGGTAACGGATAGGTTACACCCGGTCAAGGGCGGTGAACCCTCTTCCTACCGGTTTAACATATTGAAATGATTATGTACTGATTTCGGCTGGAGCGGGCCGCGGGAGGCTTTTTTCGCTCAACCGACCGGTTGATAACGCCGCTCCGGCCGCCGATAGTCGCGCCGTCACCACCAGGGAGGGCCGCATGGCGCGGGCGATCGACCTCGACCTCGTCTTCGCGGCGCTCGGCGACCCGACCCGGCGCGCGATCCTGACGGCGCTGCTCGACGGGGAGGCGAGCGTCAGCGACCTCGCCGCCCCGTTCGAGATCTCGCTCGCCGGCGTCTCGAAGCATCTGCAGATCCTCGCCCAGGCGGGGCTGGTCAGCCAGGTCCGCTCGGGGCGCGAGAAGCTCTGCCGCCTCGAGCCGGACGGGCTCAACGTCGCCGCGATCTGGATGCAGGGGTTCGGCGGTTTCGAGGGCGCGGATCTCGACGCGGTCGAGCGCGTGCTCTCGGGGCTGTTCGAGGAGGACGCGGACGCGCCCGGGCCCGGGGGCGCGCCCGCGGCGGGACCTCAGCCCTCGTAGCCACCAAGCTCGCAGATCACCGCCCATTCGATGTCGCTGACCGGCTGGACCGAGAGGCGGCTGTTGTTGACCAGCACCATGTCGCGCAGCCGATCGTCCTGCCTGCAGGTCTCGAGCGTCACCGCGCGGGGCATCGGCGCCACCGCGCGGATATCGACGCATTCCCAGCGCGCATCCTCGGTCGAGCTGTCAGGATGCGCCTCGGCGATCACCTCGACCACGCCGACGATCGCCTTGGCCCCCTGCGAATGGTAGAAGAAGCCGAGGTCGCCGATCTCCATCTCGCGCATGTTGTTGCGCGCCTGGTAGTTGCGGACCCCGTCCCATTCCTGGCCGGCGGCGCCCTTGTTCACCTGATCCTCCCAGGACCAGGTCTCGGCCTCGGATTTGAACAGCCAGTGGCGCATCAGCCGATCACCTTCTTCCAGGGCCGGATCGCGACCCGCGCGAAGAGGCCCGCCGCCGCGTAGGGGTCGTTCGCCGCCCAGGCCTCGGCCGCCGCGAGATCGGGCACGTCGAGCACGACGAGCGAGCCGGCCATCTCGCCGGCGGAGTCGAGCAGCGGCCCCGCCTCGGCGACCACGCCGGTGGTCCTTATATAGTCGAGATGCGCGTCGCGCGTCGCCTTGCGGATCTCGAGCGCGCCGGGCTTGTCGTCGCAGATCAGGGCATAAAGCATATCGTCTTCCTCGGTTCTCGCCCGCCGCTTCGCGGCGGCGCTCATTCCTCGCGCAGCGGCCGCGACAGCAGCGCCTCCATCGCGCCGCCGATCGTCAGCCCGCCGTCAAGCACGTCGGCCACCGCCGCGGCGATCGGCATCTCGACGCCGTGGCGGCGGCTGAGCCGGCAGGCGGCGCGCGCCGTGGCGACCCCCTCGACCGTGCCGCCGGGCCGGGCCGCGCCGGATCCCAGCGCCTTGCCGAGCGCGAAGTTCCGCGACTGGGTCGAATTGCAGGTGAGCGACAGGTCGCCGAGCCCGGAGAGGCCGGCGAGCGTCTCCGCCCGGCCCCCGAGCGCCACCGCGAGCCGCGTCATCTCGGCGAAGCCGCGCGTCATCAGCGCGGCGCGCGCCGAATGGCCGAGCCCCGCGCCCTCGGCCATGCCGCAGGCGATCGCCATCACGTTCTTGAGCGCGCCGCCGATCTGCGCGCCGGTCACGTCGTCGGTGAGATAGAGCCGCAGCCGCCGCGCCGCCAGCCGCCGTTGCAGGTCGCGCCCGAGCGCGGGATCGGCGCAGGCGAGCGTGAGCGCGCTCGGCAGGTTGCGCGCGATCTCGCCGGCGAAGCCCGGTCCCGTCAGCGCCGCGAGCCGCGCGGCGGGCAGCGCCTCGGCCGCGATCTCGGTCTGGAGCCGCAGGGTCGCCGCGTCGATCCCCTTGGCGCAGAGCACGAGCGGCGCGGGTGGCAGCTCCGCCCCGCGCTCGGCGAGAAAGGCGCCGGTGTTCTGCGCCGAGACCGCGAGCAGCAGCGTCTCGGCGCGCGCGAGGTCGCGCAGGTCGGAGACGCAGTCGACGCCGTGGGGCAGCGTCACGCCGGGCAGCCGCGCCGGATCGGCGCGGCCCGCCGCCAGCGCGGCCATCCGCGCGGGATCGCGGCCCCAGAGCGCGACCCGCCGCCCCTCGTAGGCGTGGATCGCGGCGAGGGCCATGCCGAAGGCACCGGCGCCGAGAACCGCGATCCCGCTCATGCCTTGGCTCCCTTGCGCCCCGAGCCGAGCATCGGCGCGGCGCTCTGGTCGAGCGGCCAGCGCGGCCGCGCCGAGAGGTCGAGCGCGTCCGGCCCGCGCAGCGCCATCGCCTCGGCCGCCGCCCAGGCGATCATCGCGCCATTGTCGGTGCAAAGCGCGAGCGGCGGCGCGGCGAAGGCGAACCCCTCCCCGGCCGCGGCGGCGTCGAGCGCCGCCCGGATCGGGCCGTTCGCCGCGACCCCGCCGGCGACGCAGAGCACGCCGGGCGCCTCGGGGTGCCGGTCGCGGAAGGCGCGCGCGGCGCGGCGCGTCTTCTCCGCGAGCGTCTCGGCCACCGCCGCCTGGAAGCTCGCGCAGAAATCAGCGCGCTCGGCGCGGGTCAGTCCGCCCCGCGCCACGACCAGCTTGTCGCGGGCGCGGCGCACGGCGGTCTTGAGCCCGGAGAAGGAGAGGTCGCAGCCGGGCCGGTCGAGCAGCGGCCGCGGCAGGTCGAAGGCCGCCGGATCGCCGTCGCGCGCCTCGGCCTCGACGCGGGGACCGCCGGGCTGGCCGAGGCCGAGCAGCTTCGCCACCTTGTCGAAGGCCTCGCCCGGCGCGTCGTCGATCGTGCCGCCGAGCCGCGCGAAGGACTCCGGCCCCTCGACGATCAGGAACTGGCAATGCCCGCCCGAGACGAGGAGCATGAGATAGGGAAAGGCGATCGCCTCGGTCAGCCGGGGCGTCAGCGCGTGGCCGGCGAGATGGTTGACGCCGTAGAGCGGAATCCCGGTCGCCGCCGCGAGGCCCTTGGCGAACATGACGCCCGAGAGCACGCCGCCGATCAGCCCCGGCCCGGCGGTGACGGCGATCGCGTCGACCTGCGCGAGCGTCAGCCCGGCCTCGGCCAGCGTCGCCTCGGTGACGAGATCGAGCCGCTCGGCATGGGCGCGGGCGGCGATCTCGGGAACCACGCCGCCGAAATCGGCGTGCAGCGCGTCCTGCCCCTCGACCCGGGCGGCGAGGATCTCGGCGACCGGCGCGCCCGGCCGCGCGCGAATCAGCGCGGCGGCGGTGTCGTCGCAGCTGCTCTCAAGGCCGAGGATGATCCGCGCGTCCATGTCCTCTCCGTCCGGGACCCGCCCGGCCGTCTCCGCTCGGGCCCGCGTTGCGCGGGCCCCCGCTGGCCGGTACCACTCGGCGAGGGGGCGACGCAACGGCGCGCTCCGCCACGAACGCGCGGGGAGGCGCGGATGCACCGTCCGAAGACCCTGCTGCTCACCCGCCCGGAACGCCAGTCCGCCGCCTTCGCGCGGGCGCTCGACGCGGCCCTGCCCGGCCGGTTCGCGGTCACCGTCTCGCCGATGACGCGGATCAGCCCGACCGGGGCGCCGCTCGATCTCGCGGATGCCTCGGGCCTGCTCTTCACCTCGGCGAACGGCGTCGAGCAGTTCGCCGCGCGCGGCATCGCGACGGCGCTGCCCGCCTATTGCGTGGGCGCGATGACCGCCGCGGCCGCCCGCGCGGCGGGGCTGCGCGCCGAGAGCGCGGGCGGCGACGTCGCCGCGCTCGCCGCGCTCGCCGCCGCGGCCCACCGGCCCGGCGACGGGCCGCTGGTCCATATCCGCGGCCGCCACGCCGCGGGCGATCTCATCGGCCTGCTCGCGGCCCGGGGCGTCCCCGCGCGCCCGGCCGAGATCTACGCGCAGGAGCCCGAGCCGCTTGGCCCGGAGGCGGCGGCGCGCTTCGCCGGGGGGCGGATCGACGTCGTGGCGCTGTTCTCGCCGCGCTCGTCCGCGGCCCTCGCCGCCGCGATCGTGGCGGGGGGCTGGCCAGTCGGGGACCTCGTCTCGGTCGCGATCAGCCCGGCCGCCGACGCGGCCTTCGCGGGCCTTTCCCCGGGCCGGCGCGTCGTCGCCGAGGCCCCCGGACGCGCCGGCCTGATCGCCGCGCTCGCGGGGGTGTAAGCGGGACTTCCAGCCCATGGCCGGAGGTCCGGCACGCCGCTTGTCGGCCCTAGGCCCTTCGCCTAGTATCCCGGCGCGGCCCCCGTCGGGGACGGGGGCGGAGCGGCTCAAAGGTGGACTAGATATGGCGAGAAAGAGGACCGGTTCGACGGGTGGACGGGGTACGAGCCCCCGGGACGAAACGGTCGAGGCGCCGCGGGGATACTCCATCTACAGCGAAAAGGCCGAGAAGGCGGCGGCCAGCGAGGACGACGCCTCGCTGCTCAGATCCGTCGACGAGGCGGTGGCGAGCGGCGATTCCGCGCCCGCCGAACCGGCCGAGCCGCCGGCGCCCGGATATTCGATCTTCGCCGAATCCGAGGAGCCGAAGGGGCCGATGACCCCCGAGGAAGTCGCCCGCGAAGCCGCCGAGGACGCGGAGATCATCGCCGCCGTGGACGAGGCGGTCGGCGCCCGGCCCGACGCCGAGCCCGTCGCCGGAACGCCCGCGGAACCGGTCGAGGAGACCGTCGCGGAGGCTCCCTCCGAGCCCGAAATCGCGTCCGAGCCCCAACCGGGCGACCGCCGCGAGTCCGAGCCCGAGCCGGCCACGGCCGGGGAGCCCGAGGTGATCGCGCGGCGCCCGATCCCGCGCGAGCCCGAGACCGCCTCCATCCCTCCCGCCGCCGTCGCCGCGGCCTCGGCGCGTTCGGGTGGCGGCTTCGCCGGCAAGGCGCTCGGCGGCGTCGTGCTCCTGCTCGCCGGCGGCGCGCTGGCGCTCTGGCTCGGGCCCAAGCTCGCGCCGAACCTGCCCCGGGGCATGGCCCCGGTGGCCGATTTCCTTGAGCCCGGCCGGCAGGCCGCCGAGACACGGCTCGCGGCGCTCGACACCGAGATCGCGGCGCTGAAAGCGCAGATCGCCAATATCCCGGCCGGCGTGACCGCCGCGGACCTTTCCGCCGCCGTGACCGGCGCGCGGGGCGAGATCGACGCCGAGATCACCCGGCTCGGCAACCAGATCGGCGCCGGCGCCGAGGTGCCCGAGCGGCTCGCCCGGCTCGAATCCTCGCTGCGAGGCACGACCACCGAGCTCACGAGCCTTAAGGACCAGATCGCCGCCGGGGGCGCCACCGCCGGCTCCGCCGCGCCGACCGATCTCTATCGCGGCGAGATCGACGGGCTGCGCGCCGAGCTCGGCACGCTGTCCGATCAGGTCGCGGGGCTCCGGACGCGCGTCGACGAGGTCGGCGCCGCCGCGCAGCGCCAGGTCGAGACCGCGCAGCAGACCGTCGACACGGTCCAGGCCGAGGCGACCCAGGCGGTGGACACCGCCGCGCGCCAGACCGACGTGGCCTCGGTCGCCGCCGCGCTCGCCGCCGGCCAGCCCTTCGCCGAGCCGTTGTCCCGGCTCGCCGCGCTGCCCGGCGAGAGCGTGCCCGAGACGCTGACCGCCGCCGCCGCGACCGGCGCGCCCTCGGTCGCCACGCTCCGGACCACCTTCCCCGAGGCCGCGCACGCGGCGATCCGGGCGAGCATCGTCGCGGGCGCCGGCGACGGCATGTTCGACCGCGCCTACGCGCTTTTCCGTGCGCAGATCGCGACCCGCTCGCTCTCGCCGCGGGAAGGCGCGAGCCCGGACGCCGTGCTTTCGCGGATGGAGGCCAGGCTGAACCAGGGTGACCTCGCCGGCGCGATCGCCGAAGCCGAGGCGCTGCCCTCCGAGGCCAAGGCGGCGATGGGTGACTGGCTCACCCAGGCCAAGCTGCGCGCCGGGGCCGAGGCGGGTCTCTCCGCGCTCGAGTCCGCCACTCCCGCCACGAACTGAGCGAGGCCGCCCAAAATGCTCTGGTCCCTGATCAAAGTCGTCGTCTTCGTCGCCGTCGCGGTCGGCCTCGCCTTCGGCGCGAAATATCTGCTCGAAACGCCGGGCGAGGTGCGCTTCGCATTCGGCGATCACGAGATGCTGCTTTCGCCGCTCGGCTTCGTCATCGCGATCTGCCTCGCGCTGATCGCCGCCTATCTCCTGTTGCGGCTCATCGGGCTGCTGATCGCGGTGATCCGCTTCCTGCTCGGCGACGAGACGGCGATCACCCGCTATTTCACCCGGCATCGCCAGCGCCGCGGCCTCGACGCGCTGTCCGAGGCGATGACCGCGCTCGCCTCCGATGATTCGAAGTCGGCGATCAAGTATTCCGCCAAGGCGGAGCGGCTGCTCGCCCGGCCCGACATCACGCGGCTCATGATCGCCCGCTCGGCCGAGCTCGGCGGCGACAGGACCAAGGCCCGGCTCTACTACAAGGAAATGCTGGCCGACCCGCGCACCCGGTTCGTCGCGATCCAGGGGCTGATGCGCCAGCAGCTCGAGGAGGGCGACACCGCGACCGCGCTCGAGCTGGCGAAGAAGGCCTTCGCGATCCGGCCCGAGCATCCCGCGATGCTGCGCCAGCTCTTCGAGCTGCAGTCGCGGCGCGAGGACTGGAGCGGCGCGCGCGCGACGCTGACCGCGGCGACCCAGGCGAAGCTCCTGCCGCGCGACGTGGCGACCCGCCGCGACGCCGTGCTGTCGCTCGCCGACGCGCGCGCGCTGCTCGGCCGGGGCGAGACCGAGCGCGGCAACGAGGCGGCGCTGCAGGCGAACCGGCTTGCTCCGACGCTGATCCCCGCCGCCGCGCTGGCCTCCCATGTCCACGTCGAGAAAGGCGCCAAGCGCAAGGCGGTGAAGACGCTCACCACCGCCTGGGGCGCCAATCCGCATCCCGACCTCGCCGCCGCCTTCGCTGCGATCGAGCCGACCGAGACCCCGGCGATGCGCCGGAAGCGCTTCGACACGCTGATCGCGGCGCGGCCCGACGACATGGAGAGCAAGCTCCTGAAATCGGAGCTCGCGCTCGCCGACGAGGATTTCCCGGCGGCGCGCAAGGCGCTCGGCGGGCTCGCGGAGACGCATCCGACGACGCGCAGCCTCGCGATCATGGCGGCGGTCGAGCGGGGCACCGGCGCGCCGGACGCGGTGGTGAGCGGCTGGCTCGCCAAGGCGCTCACCGCCTCGCGCGGGCCGCAGTGGACCTGCGACAAGTGCAACCACGTCCACGGGCACTGGATGCCGATCTGCGAGAACTGCGGCGCTTTCGACACGCTCGCCTGGAGGGAGGCGGCCCATCCCGAGGACGCCTCGCTCGCCCAGTCCGCGATGCTGCCGCTGATCATCGGCGCCGGCGAAAAACCGGCCGAGCCGGAGGTCGAGGCGAAGGTGGTCGACGCCTGAAGCCGTCAGTCATCCTAAACCCGATCACCCGGATGACGCCGAACCGATGCGAGCTCATCCGTCGTGGTACTGGAATCGGGAGATTGCTTCTCGCCTTCCGATCAATCGCAGGTGCGACATAATCGTCGCACCCGCACTCCTTATTTGACAGGCCATTCACTTCGAGTAACGTTTTCGGGAGAATGAATCGCCCGAATTCGCCCCGTCGTGTATGTGGAGCCGATGTCTGATGAATGACTTCCTGAAGGTCCTGCTTGTCTCCGCCGCGGCGACCGCGGCGCCGGTAGCGGCCAGCGCCGTGGACTACGTCGACAACTTCGTCATTTCCGCCGACACGGAAGAGCTGGCGGAGCAGCGTCGTCTCAGCCTTGGCGACACGTGGACGACCAATTACACCCTTGGCGCCGGCGTGCAGCCGTTCAATCTGGACCTGGTGTTCAGCGGCAACGCCTCGATCACCGGCGTCCTTTCCAACATCCGCTACGGGATCGGCTCGGCGACGTTCCCGTACGAGCGGATCGAAAACACCGGCATCGGCACCGGACGCGTCGGCGAAGGCACGATCACCGATACCTATATCGATGGGCCATTCTCGATCATCTATACCTACACCGCCGGGTCGCTGCCGACGCGGACCGCCCTCGTCAACTTCACCGGGACGATGGAATCGGTTCCGACGTCCGTGCCTGAGATCGGCGCCAAAGGCGCGCTGTCGGCGATGCTGCTGGTAATGGGCGGCATCGCCGTCATGACCGGCACCCGGCGCCGCGGCGGCCCGGTGGCGTTCACCTGACGGTGAACTAAACCGCCGCCGGAACCCACCCGGATCCGGCGGACCACCGAATTTCTCCCCGAGTTGATAGCGGCGTGTCGCAAGTCGGCGCGCCGCTTTTTGATGCGTGGAGAGATGCGGCCGCGCCCCGGCGACGGTACGCGACGCCGGATCGGTTGGCCTTGCCGTCCACGGCCATACCTGCGAATGCGACGCATTATTAAGTCATTGCTTTTATTGACATATCTTTCCGATCGCTCTACTTGGATCCCCATCGGGGAGTAGCGACCGCCGGAGTTCCGGTGGAGGCACGTCAACAGGCTCGCGGCGCCGCCGCGTGGCGTGTCCAAGTCCCATCGGGGACCTCGCGAGACCGTGGCGGTGGGACTCTGCGGGCGGGGTCCGTCCATCGCCCGGATCAGCCCCGAGGATACCCCATGTCACCGATCGCGATCGGCGTGCTCGCCGTCTCGATGTCCATCGACGCCTTCATCGCCGCGCTCGGCAAGGGCGCCGCCGCGCAACGGCCCGGGTTCGGCCAGGCGGTGCGGACCGGCGCGATCTTCGGGCTCGTGGAAACCCTGACGCCTCTGATCGGCTGGGCGCTCGGCATGGCCGCGAGCCAGTATGTCGAGGCGGTGGACCACTGGATCGCCTTCGTGCTGCTCGGCGGCGTCGGGGCGCATATGGCGCTGCAGGCCTGGACCCGGACGGCGGAGGCGGCGCGGCCGTCGGTCTCGCTCTGGGCGACCATCGGCACCGCCGTCGGCACGTCGATCGACGCGATGGCGGTCGGCGTGTCGCTGGCCTTCCTCGACGTGAACATCTTCGTCATCGCGATCGCGATCGGCCTCGCGACGATGGTGATGAGCTCGACCGGCGTTCTCGCCGGGCGCTTCCTCGGCCTGCGCTTCGGCCGGATCGCCGAGGCGCTCGGCGGCGCCGCGCTCATCTGCCTCGGGACGGCGATCCTCGTCGAGCATCTCGCCGCCGGGTAGGCGGCTCAGACCAGCGCCCGCGCCACCGCGGCGGTCGCGTGCAGCGTCGTGGTATCGTAGAGCGGCGCCGCGCTGTCCTCCGGCCGAACCAGCAGCATGATCTCGGTGCAGCCGAGGATCACCGCCTGCGCGCCGCGCGCCACCAGCCGGGCGATCACCTCGGCATAGGCGGCGCGCGACGCGTCGCGCACCACGCCGAGCACGAGTTCGTCGTAGATGATCCGGTGCACCAGCGCCCGGTCCGCCGCCTCGGGAACCAGCACCTCGAGGCCGTGGCGCTTGGCGAGGCGACCCTTGTAGAAGTCCTGCTCCATCGTGAAGGCGGTTCCGAGCAGCCCGACGCGGCCGAACCCGTCGGCGCGAATCGCCTCCGCCGTCGGATCGGCGATGTGCAGGAGCGGAATCCCGACCGCGTCCTCCATCGCCTCCGCGAAACGGTGCATCGTGTTGGTGCAGAGCACCAGCATCTCCGCCCCGCCCCGTTCGAGCGCGCGCGACGCCGCGACCATCTCGACCTCGAGCGCGCCCCAGTCGCCCCGGTGCTGCGCCGCCTCGATCTCGCCGAAATCGACCGACAGCATCAGGCTCCGCGCGGAATGCGTGCCGCCAAGGCGCCGCGCCGCCTCCTGGTTGATGATCCGATAATATTCGGCCGAGCTTTCCCAGCTCATGCCGCCGATCAGCCCGATGGTCTTCATGCAGCACCTCCCCGGTTGCCGAGAAGCTGGCGGTAGACGCCGAGGCGGTCGCTCACCTGCCAGTGGCCGTCGAGGCCCCCCGCGCCGATCCGATAGACGGTCAGGCCCGACATGCGGATCTCGCGCCCGGTCGCGGGAAAATCGGGAATGTCGCCGAGATGCGTCGCGGACCAGAGCCAGGACAGCGCCACGCGGTCCCCGTCGCCGAGCAGATCGACGATCTCGAACCGCTGGTCGGGAAACGGCGCGCGCGACTGGAGGACACGCTCGGCGAAAGCGGGGCGGTCGAGCGTCCGGCCTTCCCAAGGATCGCCGGGATCATGCAGCACGGTATAGGCCGGTGCGACGAACCGATCGACCTCCGCGACCGCGCCTTCGTTCCAGATCCGGGCGATGAAATCGGCGACCAGCGCCTTCGCTGTCTCGGCCACGCGCGCCTCCTGAAATGCGAAATGGGCGCCGGAAGATCCGACGCCCATCCCGAAAAGTCCACCGATCGCGAAGGATCAGCGCTTGGAGAACTGGAAGCTCCGGCGCGCCTTGCGCTTGCCGTACTTCTTGCGCTCGACGACGCGGCTGTCGCGGGTCAGGAAGCCCGCGGCCTTCAGCGCCGGACGAAGGCTCGGCTCATAGAGCTGCAGCGCCTGGCTGATGCCGTGCTTCACCGCGCCGGCCTGGCCCGAGAGGCCGCCGCCCTTCACGGTCGCGAAGACGTCGAACTGACCCTCGACGCCGGCCACGGTGAAGGCCTGGCCGATCACCATGCGCAGAACCGGACGCGCGAAATAGACGTCCATTTCCTTCTTGTTCACGATGACCTTGCCGGAGCCCGGCTTGATCCAGACGCGGGCGACCGCGTCCTTGCGCTTGCCGGTCGCGTAGGAGCGGCCGAGGCTGTCGCGCTTCGGCTCGCGCGTGATCGCGACTTCGGCGACCGGGGTCGCGATCACCGCGTCCTTGAGGTCTTCGAGCGAGTTGAAATCGGCCATGATCAGGCGCTCCGCGTGTTCTTGGGATTCATGGCGGCGACGTCGAGCGCCTCCGGGTTCTGGGCCACGTGCGGGTGCTCGGCGCCCGCGTAGACCTTCAGATGGCCCATCTGCGCCCGGCTGAGCGGGCCGCCCGGCAGCATGCGCTGCACGGCCTTCTGGATCACCCGCTCGGGGAAGCGCCCCTCGAGGATCTGGCCGGCGGTGCGGTGCTTGATGCCGCCCGGATAGCCGGTGTGCCAGTAGTAGCGCTTGTCGGCGCGCTTGTTGCCCGTCATCTGCACCTTCTCGGCGTTGATGACGATGACATGGTCGCCCATGTCCATGTGCGGGGTGAAGGTCGGCTTGTGCTTACCGCGCAGCCGCATGGCCACGAGGCTCGCGAGCCGGCCGAGCACCAGCCCCTCGGCGTCGATCACGACCCATTTCTTGTCGAAATCGGCCGGCTTGGCGGAATAGGTCTTCATCGTGTCAATCCCGTGTCTGGCCCGTGTGGTCGCGGGAGGCACGTGACGCCACCTTCAGACCTCTTGCGAACGAGGCGCCTTTCTACCGATTCCAGGCCGAAGGTCAACGGAGGCGTGTCGGAAATACATGTTTGATATCATAGTGTTACAATAAAGGTACTCAGATACCCCAAGAAAACCGCTAAAGCGGCAACCCCATTCCGCGCGGATCGACGGAATCGACGACCCCAGTGAGCTTCAGCACGGTGTAGAGGAGCGCGAGCCCGAGCAGGATCATCAGGAGCCGCCAGACGCTGCCCGCGCGGGTGACCATCGCGACGATCAGCACCGCGAAAATGACGGCGAGGATGTACTTCACGCCGGCTCCGCCGCCTTCGGGATCGAATAGGTGAGGCCGGCGCGGGCGATCGGCTCCGGCTGGCCGCCGGAGAACATCAGCACGTCGCCGACCGCGAGCGCGCGGCCGAGCTTCAAGACCCGGGCCTCGGCGACCAGCCCGCCGGGCGCCGGCTTGCGCATGAAGTCGATCGCGCAATTGGTGGTCACGGCGAGCGGCACCTTCCCGATCACCCCGAGCAGCGCCAGGTAGAAGGCGCAGTCGGCGAGCATGAACATCGCGGGCCCCGAGACGGTGCCGCCGGGGCGCAGGTCCGCCTCGGTCGCCGTCATCCGGAGCCTTACGCGGCCCGGCTCGAGGTCGAGGATGCCGAACCTTCCCGCGATCTGGGGGAAGATCTCGTCCACGTAGTCGGCGAGCTCGGTCGCCGAGAGTTTGAGCTCCATCCGCGCCTCCTCAATTCGCCAGTCGTGTCAGCCGCCTCTCGTCGGGCAGGAACACCGTCAGCAGCCCGATCGCCGGCAGGAAGGCGCAGAGCTGGAAGACGAAATCGATCCCCTTCCAGTCCGCGAGCACGCCGAGCAGCGCCGCGACCACCGCCGCCACGCCGAAGGCGACACCGAAGAACAGGCCGGAGACCATGCCGACCCGCCCGGGCAGCAGTTCCTGGCCATAGACCACGATCGCAGAGAAGGCCGAGGCGAGCACCAGCCCGATCACCACGGTCAGGATGGCGACCCAGACCAGCGGCACATGCGGCAGCAGCAGCGTGAAGGGCAGCACCCCGAGGATCGAGACCCAGATCACCACCTTGCGCCCGACCCGGTCGCCGATCGGCCCGCCGAGATAGGTTCCGACCGCGAGCGCGCCGAGAAAGACGAACAGCAGCAGCTGCGCGTCCTGCACCCCGACGCCGAACCGGTCGATCAGGAAGAAGGTGTAGTAGGACGCCATGCAGGCGATATAGGCGTTCTTCGAGAAGACGAGCAGCAGCAGGATGCTGATCGTGGTTCGCACCCGGCCGGGCGACAAGGCCGAGACCCGCGCCGGCCGGGGCCGCGCCCGGGCCGCGAGATGGCGGGTCCGGGCCCAGGTCCCGACATGCCAGAGCAGCGCCATGCCGACGAGGGCGAGGACCGCGAAGAAGGCGATGCTCGACTGGCCGAAGGGCAGCACGATGAAGGCGGCGAGCAGCGGGCCGAGCGCGGTCCCGGCGTTGCCGCCGACCTGGAACACCGATTGCGCGAAGCCGTAGCGCCCGCCCGAGGCGGCGCGGGCGTTGCGCGAGGCCTCGGGGTGGAAGATCGAGGAGCCGACGCCGACCAGCATCGCCGCGAGCACCAGCATCGCGAAGGCATGCGCGCCCGCGAGCAAAAGGAGCCCCGCGAGGCTCGCCGCCATGCCGACCGGCGGCAGGCGGAAGACCGGGCGGCGATCGGTGTAGAGGCCGACCATCGGCTGCAGCAGCGAGGCGGTCGCCTGGGCCGCGAACTGGATGATCCCGATCTGGGTGAAGCTCAGCGCGTAGTTCTCGCGCAGCACCGGATAGATCGCGGGCAAGAGCGACTGGATCGTATCGTTGAGCAGGTGACAGGCGCTGAGCGCGGCGAGGATCACATAGGCGGTGCGCGCCTCGTCCGTGCCGGGCTGTGATTCGGTGGTGGTGGTCATGATATCCCGGGGGGCGGGCGAAGGATGGGCCCGACCATCTCCCCCCCGGGGCGACCTTGTCAATCTCGCGTCACATTTCCGGCATCGCGGCGCGGGTCAGTTCCGCAGCCGGTATCCGGTCCGGAAGATCCACCAGGTGACCGCGAGGCAGGCGGCCATGAAGCCGAGCACGGCGATCAGCGACACCGCCGGGCTGACGTCGGAGAAGCCGAAGAAGGCCCAGCGGAAGCCCGAGACCAGATAGACCACCGGATTGAAGAGCGCGATCGTCTGCCAGATCCCCGGCAGCATGCTGATCGAGTAGAAGCTGCCGCCGAGGAAGACGAGCGGGGTGATCACCAGAAGCGGCACCACCTGCAGCTGCTCGAAATTCGCCGCCCAGATGCCGATGATGAAGCCGAGCAGGCTGAAGCTGACGCAGGTCAGGATCAGGAATCCCATCATCCACAGCGGATGCTGCACCGGCAGCTCGACGAAGAAATGCGCGGTCGCGAAGATGATGAGGCCGATCACCAGCGACTTGGTCGCGGCCGCGCCGACGAAGCCGAGCACGATCTCGAGATAGGAGATCGGCGCGGACAGGTATTCGTAGATCGTCCCGGTGAAGCGCGGGAAGTAGATCCCGAAGGAGGCGTTCGAGACGCTCTGCGTCAGGACCGTCATCATGATGAGCCCGGGCACGATGAAGGCGCCGTAGGGGATGCCCTCGACCTCCTGGATCCGCCCGCCGATCGCCGCGCCGAAGACGACGAAATAGAGCGCGGTCGAGATGACCGGCGAGACGATGCTCTGCGTGACGCTGCGCAGGGTTCGGGCGATCTCGTGCTGGTAGATCGCCCAGATGGCACGCCAGTTCATGGTCTCAGACTCCTTCGGCCACGCGCGCGGGCGCGCGCGCCGGCGGCGCCGCTTCGCCTTCGGCGCGGACCAGATGCACGAAGATGTCCTCGAGCGAATCCTGCGCGGTGCTGAGATCGCGCAGCCTGATCCCCGCCGCGGTGAGATCGGCGAGCAGCGCGGCGATCCCGGTGCGCTCGGCCGCCTTGTCATAGGCGTAGACGAGCTCCCGGCCCTCGTTCGCAAGCGCGAGGTCGTAGCGCGCCAGCGCCTCGGGGACCGCCGCGAGCGGCTCGGCGAGCTCGATCGTCAGTTGCTTGCGGCCGAGGCGGCGCATCAGCGTGTCCTTGTCCTCGACCAGCAGGATCCGGCCCTGGTTGATGACGCCGATCCGGTCGGCGATCGCCTCGGCCTCCTCGATGTAATGCGTGGTCAGGACGACGGTGGTGCCCTCGGCGCGGAGCTCGTCGATCATCTCCCACATGTCGCGGCGCAGATCGACGTCGACGCCCGCGGTGGGCTCGTCGAGGAAGAGCACGCGCGGCCTGTGCGCCAGCGCCTTGGCGATCAGCACGCGGCGCTTCATGCCGCCGGACAGCTCGCGGATCCGCGCGTCGCGCTTTTCCCACAGCGTCAGCCGGGTGAGCAGCCGGCGGACGTAGTCGTCGTCGCGCGGCAGGCCGAACAGGCCCCGGGTGAAGGTGACCGTGTCGATCACCTTCTCGAAGATCTCGATGTTGAGCTCCTGCGGCACGAGGCCGATCATCCGCCGCGCCGCGCGGAAATCGCGCGCGACGTCGTGCCCGCCGACCATGATCCGCCCCGAGGTGATCGAGGCGATGCCGCAGATCATCGAGATGAGCGTGGTCTTGCCCGCGCCGTTCGGGCCGAGCAGCGCGAGGATCTCGCCCTCGCGGATCTCGAGATCGACCGAATGCAGCGCGGTCAGGCCCGTGGAATACGTCTTCCGGGCCTTTTCGACCGAAACCATGCCTGCCATGCCGCCCCTCCCCCTGCCTTGGGCGCCGCTACATAGCGCGGCTGGCCCGGTCCGGAAAGGGTCGCGCCCCCCGCGGTCGCGCGGCGGGGGCCGGCGCGCCTCAGTCCTCGGCGCCGCCCTCGTAGATCGCAAGCTCGCTGCAGGGGGCCACGCGGAGGATATTGGTGGTCCCGGGCCGGCCGAACGGCACGCCGGCGGTGACGACGATCTTGTCGTCCTCGCCCGCGAAACCGTCGTCGCGCGCCGCCTTGGCCGCGTTCACCACCGCGAGCTTGAAGCGGTCGACGTGCTCGGTGACGACGCAATGCACGCCCCAGCTCAGCACCAGCCGCCGCGCGGTCGAGATGAGCGGGGTGAGCGCGATGATCGGAACCTTGGGCCGCTCGCGCGCCGTGAGCTGCGCGGTCGTGCCGGAATGCGAGAAGCAGCAGATCGCCTTCACATGCGTGGTCTCGGCGACCTCGCGCGCGGCGACGGTGATCGCGTCCGAGACGCGCTGGCGGAACGGCACGCGCTGCGCCTCGATGATCTGGCGATACGTCGGATCGCTCTCGACCGAGATCGCGACGTTGTTCATCGTCGTGACCGCCTCGATCGGATAGTCGCCCGAGGCGCTCTCGGCCGAGAGCATGACCGCGTCGGCGCCCTCGTAGATCGCCGCGGCGACGTCCGAGACCTCGGCGCGGGTCGGGACCGGCGCCGAGATCATGCTCTCCATCATCTGGGTGGCGACGATCACCGGCTTGCCGACCGCGCGGCAGCCGCGGGTCAGGCGTTTCTGGATCGGCGGCACCTCGTGCACCGGCAGCTCGACGCCGAGGTCGCCGCGGGCGACCATGATGCCGTCCGAGGCCTCGAGGATCTCGGTGAAGGCCTTGACCGCCGCCGGCTTCTCGATCTTCGACAGGATCGCGGCCCGGCCGTCGGCGAGCTCGCGCGCCTCGTAGACGTCCTTGGCGCGCTGGACGAAGGAGAGCGCCAGCCAGTCGATGCCGAGCTCGCAGGCGAATTCGAGGTCGCTGCGGTCCTTCTTCGAGAGCGCGGCGAGCGGCAGGACCACGTCGGGCACGTTCACGCCCTTGCGGTTCGAGATCTCGCCGCCGACCTCGACGACCATGTTGGCGTAGTCGGCGGCGCAATCGGCGACCCGGAGCCGGATCTTGCCGTCGTTGACGAGCAGGCTCGCCCCCGGCTCCAGCGCGGCGAAGATCTCGGGATGCGGCAGGCAGACGCGGTTCTCGTCGCCCTCGGCGGGATCGAGGTCGAAGCGGAACTTCTCCCCCTCCCTCAGCGTCACCGGGCCGTTCGCGAAGACGCCGCAGCGCAGCTTCGGCCCCTGAAGGTCGGCGAGAATCGCGATCGGGCGCCCGATCTCCGTCTCGAGCTGTCGGATCATCCCGTGGCGCCGGGCGATATCGGCCTGGGTCCCGTGGCTCATGTTTAGTCGGAACACATCCGCGCCGGCGAGCCACAGGCTCTTGATCATTTCATATGTGTCGGAAGCAGGACCGAGGGTTGCAACGATCTTGACGTTGCGCTGCCGGCGGAGCGTGTTCATGCGAAGGCCATCCACATCCCGGTTGGGTATGGGCCGGTTATAACCGAACGCAGGCGAGGATAAACGAAAAAGACCGCGCAATGATGCGAAAGTTGCGGGCCGGTCTGGCGCGGGGGAAATCGGGACGATACCCTGCGCCGACCGAAAGCCACCCGTGACGGACCCCGGATGAGCTCCAAAGCCTACGAATGCCTGAACGACGCCGGCGCGGCGCCCATCCTCCTGCTCTGCGACCACGCGACCAACATCGTGCCGCCCTCGGTCGCCGGCGGCGACCTCGGCCTGCCGCCGGAGGAGATGGCGCGGCACATCGCCTATGACATCGGCGCCCGCGGCGTGACCGAGGAGCTGTCGCGGCTGCTCGACGCGCCCGCGCTGCTCACCCGATTCTCGCGGCTGGTGATCGATCCGAATCGCGGCGAGTTCGATCCGACGCTGCTGATGCGGCTCTACGACGGCACGATCATCCCGGGGAACCGCCACGCCGACGCGGCCGAGCGCGAGCGGCGGCTCGACGACTGGCACCGGCCCTATCACCAGGCGATCACCGCTCGGATCGACGCGATGATCGCGGCGCGACAGGACCCCACGCTGCTCTCGATCCATTCCTTCACGCCGCGGCTGCGCAACCGCCCCGCCCGCCCCTGGCATGTCGGGATCCTCTGGGATCGCGACGGCCGGATCGCGCGGCCGCTGATCGACGCGCTCGCGGCCGAGCCGGACATCTGCGTCGGCGACAACGAGCCCTATCACGGCGCGCTCGAAGGCGACACGATGTTCCGCCACGGCACGATGCGCGGGCTGCGCCACGTGCTGATCGAGCTGCGGCAGGACCTGATCGAGACGCCCGGGCAGCAGATCGCCTGGGCGCGGCGCCTGGCGCCGATGCTCGCGGCGGTGGTCGCCGGATCGGCGGGGGCGATCCCATCCGCGTGAGCCGGCTTTCGCATGGGCGCGCGAGCGCCTATTCCTCGCCGCGGCGCGGAATCACCTTGGCAGCCCCGCGCCGTCGAGCGAAGATCGCGACGGCCCGCGATATCGCATAACGATCAGTTCCTGTCGGGCCGCCGCGCCTCTCCCGGACCGCGGCCCGGGGGCGGAACGGTCCCGGGGCGCGCTTGTGTGTAGATGGTGGCATGAAATATCGCAGTGAGATCGATGGCCTCAGGACGGTGGCGGTGCTTCCCGTCATCCTGTTTCACGCCGGTTTCGAGGTCTTCTCCGGCGGGTTCGTCGGCGTCGATGTGTTCTTCGTGCTGAGCGGCTATCTCATCACCTCCATCATCGCGCGCGAGATGGCCGAGGGCCGGTTCTCGATCCGCCGCTTCTACGAACGGCGGGCGCGGCGGATCCTGCCGGCGCTCTACTTCGTGATGCTGGTGACGCTGCCGATCTCCTTCCAGCTCATGCTGCCGGACGAATTCGCGGAATTCTGCCGCACCTTCCTCTCGGTGATCGTCTTCGCCTCGAACATCTTCTTCTGGCAGACGACCAACTACTTCTCGCGCTCCGCCGAGGAGAACCCGCTCCTGCACACCTGGAGCCTCGCGGTCGAGGAGCAATACTACATGCTCTTCCCGCTGGCGCTCCTGCTGCTCTGGCGCTGGCGCTACCGCGGCGCCTTCTGGGGCGTGGCGGCCCTGACGCTCGGGAGCCTCGCGCTCTCCGAGGTGGCCTGGCGCGTCGCGCCGGTGCCGAACTTCTTCCTGCTGCCGACCCGCGCCTGGGAGCTCGGGATCGGCGCGCTCGCCGCGCTGCACCTGAACCGGATCGGCCCCGACGCGCCACGCGCGCGCCACGGCGACGCGCTGGCGGCGCTCGGCCTCGCGATGGTGATCGCGAGCGTCTTCGTCTATTCGCCGCGCACGCCCTTCCCAAGCGTCTACGCGCTGCTCCCGACCGTCGGCACGGTGCTCGTGATCCTCCACGGCCGGTCGGACGCCTCGGTCGGGCGGCTCCTGTCGCTGCGGCCGATCGTCTTCATCGGCCTCATCTCCTACAGCGCCTATCTCTGGCACCAGCCGCTCTTCGCCTTCGCCCGCCTCGCGAGCTTCGGGCCGCCGAGCCCCGTGCTCATGCTCGCGCTCTCGGTCCTGTCGCTCGGGCTCGCGACGCTGAGCTGGCGCTTCGTCGAGCAGCCGTTCCGCGACCGGACCCGCATGCCGGCCGGCGCGATCCTGCGCTACGGGCTCGTGTCGAGCGCGGCGCTGCTCCTGATCGGCGCGGTGGCGCCGATGCTCGCCCGCGTCGATGACCGCTATCCCCCGGAGCTGCGCCAGTTCACCGAGGTGACCTATGACGAGCGCGTCGATTACGTGGAGGATTCCTACGACAAGCTGGTCGAGGCCGACTTCACCCCCGACGGCGGCAAGAAGCTCCTGATCCTCGGCGATTCCTTCTCGCAGGACTTCTACAACATGCTGCGCGAGAACGGCGCCTTCCCGGGCTACCAGATCGCGACCCGGCGGGTGAACTCCAACTGCCAGCTCTATCTCGGCCCCGAGGACCTGCGCGCCCTGGTCGACCCGCCGGTCGAGCCCTGCCTGCGCAACCCGGGCGCGAAGGATTTCGTCGGCATCGCGCAGCGGGCCGACGTGATCGTCTTCGCGCTCAGCTGGCGCGAATGGTCCGGCGAGCGGATCATGGAGACGATCGACAACTTCGGCTTCCGCCCGGACCAGAAGGTGATCGTGATCGGCCGCAAGAACTTCGGCTATTTCAACCCCCGGGCCTTCCTGCGGATGGACCCGGGCTCGCTCGCCGGGCTGCGCAACGACGCCAACGAGCTGCAGATGGAGGTGAACCGCGAAATGGAGGCGCTGGTCCCGCCGACGATGTTCGTCGACACGCACCGGATCCTCTGCGGCCCGGGACCGTCCTGCCCGCTCTTCACGCCGAAAGGCGAGCTCATCGCCTTCGACGGCAACCATCTGACGCAGGCGGGCGCGCGCTACGCCGGCGCGGCGCTGTTCCGCGACCCGATCCTCGCGCCCTACGCGGCGAACATGCGCGCCGAGGCGACGCCCTGAGCGGGCGCCGCCGGACAGGATGGCCCTTGCCCGCCGGCGGCGGCGGGGCCATCTAGGCTCTGGCATGACAGAAGGAGCGGCGCGATGGACGATGCGACCCGGACCGAACTCGAGGCGGCGGCCTTCCGCGCGCTGCGCGATCACCTCCGCGAGCGGACCGATGTGCAGAACATCGATCTCATGAATCTCGCGGGCTTCTGCCGCAACTGCCTCAGCCGCTGGTACCAGGAAGCGGCGGCGGCGCGCGGGATCGAGATGACCAAGGACGCCGCCCGCGAGACCGTCTACGGCATGCCATACGCCGACTGGGTCGCGGCGCATCAGACCGAGGCGAGCCCGGCGAGCAAGGCGAAATTCGTGGCCGGCCATTCCTGAGCCGGTGCGCGCCCCCGATGCCCTGACCGCCTATGTCCGCGAGGCGCTCGCCGCCGGCGCGGACCGCGCGGCGATCGCCGCGGCGCTGCGCGCGGCCGGCTGGAGCGATACCGAGATCACCGCGGCGCTCGGCGCCTGGATCGACGCGCCGGGCCTGCCGCCGGTGCCGCGGCCGCGCGCGATCGTCTCCGCCCGCGACGCCTTCCGGCACGGTTTCATGTTCTTCGCGCTCTTCATGTTCTCGGTGAACCTGAACCTGCTCGTCTTCGCGCTGATCGACGCCTGGTTCCCCGATCCGCTCGATCCCGATCCCTCGGGCAGCGGCGCGATCCGCTGGGCGATCGCGGGGCTCGTGATCGCCTGGCCGGTCTGGGCGCTGACGAGCCTCGGCCTCGCCCGCGACGCCGAGCGCGACCCCGGCCAGCGCCGGAGCGCGGTCGGCCGCTGGCTGACCTGGGGCGCGCTCTTCCTCGCCGCGACCACGCTGCTCGGCAACGGCGTCGCGGTGATCGCGGGCTTTCTCGGCGGCGACCTCACGCGGACCTTCCTCCTGAAGGCGGCGACGGTCGCGCTCATCGCGGGGGCGATCTTCGCCTATTACGGCGCCGACCGGCGGGAGGAGGCGGAATGAGGCGCCTCTCCCCCCTCACCCGCGCCCGGCTGGCGGTCGCGGTCACCGGCCTCGTCGCGGCGGGCGTGCTCGCGCTCACGCTCGCCGAGGTCGGCGGGCCCGACGCCGGCCGGCGCGACCGCCGCGACCTCGCGCGGCTCTCGGACCTGCGCGAAATCGCCCAGGCGCTGATCTGCCACGGCGGCGGCGGCGCCGCGCCCGGCCAGCCGACCGAGCTCGCCGACATCAGCCCGGCCTGCCTCGCGCCCGAGGCCGCCCAGCGCCTGCGCGACCCGCGCACCGGCGCCCCCTATGCGATCACCTGGGTCGACGCGCGCACCGCGCGGGTCTGCGGCGACCTCGAGGACCGCGCCCGCGCCTGGACCGCCGGCTGGCCGCCCTTCGACGCCGCCACCGGCTGCGTCACCGCCGCGCTGAAGTGAAGCCGCCCGTTGGCGCCGGCCTGTCGGCCGTCCCCGCCCGGCGGCGGTGGCGCCGCGCCGGGCGTACCGCGTGTGGCGGCGTCGCACCCGCGGCGCGCTTCGAAACCTCCGCCCGTGGCGGGCACCCGGCGCCGACTGCCCCGGACCTGATCCGGGGCCTCGAAGCTTGCGAGTGGTGGTTCGGAAATGGCGTCGAGGCCCCGGGTCAGGCCCGGGGCGGCGGAGTTCCGAGACACGGCCAAGCACCCCGAACCCTTGTCAGGATCTCCGGGTGCTCCACCGGCCGCTCGCTTCTCCCCCGGTTCATACGGCCTTGAAATCTATCGGGCAGTCCGCGCCGGGATCGCAGATCCCGGAGCGAGGGGCCCCGCCAACAGGCGGGGAGAAACTCTTCCCTCGCGGCCAAAGGGCCGCTCCGCCGCGCCCGACCGAAGGGCGGGCGCCCCGCTCAGACCGCCGTCGCGCGGGCGTCCGCGATGTAGATCTCGCGCAGCCGCGCCGCGACCGGCCCCGGCGCGCCGACGCCGATCGGCAGGCCGTCGATCTCGATCACCGGGGTCACGAAGGTAGAGGCCGAGGTGATGAAGGCCTCGTCGGCGGCCTTCGCCTCCTCGATGGTGAACGGGCGCTCGACAAGGCGCATCTGGGCCTCGCCGGCGAGGCGGAGGATCGCGGCGCGGGTGATGCCGTGCAGGATCGAGGCGGAGAGATCGCGGGTGATGATCTCGCCGCCGGCGACGATATAGGCGTTGTTCGAGGTGCCCTCGGTGACCACCCCGTCCTCGACCAGCCAGGCGTCGTCGACGCCGGCGCGCTTCGCCGCCATCTTGGCGAGCGACGGCGCGAGGAGCTGGACGGTCTTGATGTCGCGCCGGCTCCAGCGGATGTCGGGCATGGTGATCACGCGGATCCCGTCGCGCGCCGAGGGCCGGTCGACCAGCGGCGCGGCCTGGGTGAAGGCGACCACCGTGGGGGGCGTCGTCGCGGGCGGGAAGGCGAAATCGCGATCGGCGGCGCCGCGCGTCACCTGCGTGTAGACCATCCCCTCGCCGAGGCCGTTGCGCTCGACGAGCGCGCGATGCATCGCGAGGAACTCCGCCTCCTCCATCGGCATCGCCATCGCGAGCTCGCCGAGCGAGCGGCGGAGCCGCGCCATATGGCCGGCGAAGTCGATGAGCTTGCCGTCGAGCACCGAGACCACCTCGTAGACGCCGTCCGCGAACAGGAAGCCGCGATCGAACACGCTGACGCGCGCCTCGTCCTCGGGCAGGTAGGCGCCATTCACGAAAACGGTTCGGCTCATTTCTATCCCCAGAGTTCGGGCGTCGCGGGATGGACGCCCCGGTCATCGTAGGCCAGCGGATGCGCGCGGTCGCGCGCGAGCAGGAGCGGCCCGTCGAGGTCGGTCAGCGCCGCGCCCTGCGCGACGAGCACCGCCGGCGCCATCGCGAGCGAGGAGCCGACCATGCAGCCGACCATGATCCCGTAGCCCGCCGCGCGCGCCGCGTCGCGCAGCGCCAGCGCCTCGGTCAGCCCGCCGGTCTTGTCGAGCTTGACGTTCACCATGTCGTATTTGCCGATCAGCCCCTCGAGCGAGGCGCGGTCGTGGCAGCTCTCGTCCGCCACCACCGGCAGCGGCCGGGCCATCTCGGCGAGCGCGCCATCCTCGCCCGCCGGCAGCGGCTGCTCGACCGCCTCGACGCCGAGCCGGACCAGCGCCGGGGCGAGCTGGGCGTAGAGATCGGCGCCCCAGCCCTCGTTCGCGTCGACGATGACGCGCGCCTTCGGCGCCCCGTCCCGAACCGCCTCGAGCCGGGCCATGTCGTCCTCGCCGCCGAGCTTGATCTTCAGGAGCGGCCGGTGCGCGTGTTTCGCCGCCTCCGCGCGCATCACCCAGGGCTCGGCCAGCGACAGCGTGTAGGCGGTGATCTCCGGCCCCGGCGCGGGCAGCCCGGCGAGATCGGAAACCCGGCGCCCGGCCCGCTTCGCCTCCCAGTCCCAGAGCGCGCAATCGACCGCGTTCCGCGCCGCCCCCGCCGGCAGGAGTTCGGCGAGCGCCGCGCGATCGAGCCGCTCGGGCAGCCCGCGGATCTCGGCCGCGACGCTCTCGAGGCTCTCGCCGTAGCGCGCGTAGGGCACGCATTCGCCGCGACCCGTCGCGCCCTCGGCCTCGATCGTGACGGTCAGCACCCGCGCCTCGGTCTTCGAGCCCCGGCTGATCGTGAAGACCCGCGCGAGCGGGAAGGTCTCCTCCGCGACGGTGATCCTCACGCGAGCGCGTCCACGAGCGGACCCACGCCGGTGCGGAGCGGATCGACCGTCGGCAGGCCCATCCGCGCCGCGACCTCGGCGAGATAGGCTTCCGCCTCGGCTTCGCCGAGCCCGGCGGTGTTGATCGAGATCCCGGCGACATGGACCTCGGGGTTGACGATCCGCGCCATGGCGAGCGCGAGGTCGCGCAGCGCCTCGAGGCTCGGGAGCTGGTACTCGGGCAGGCCGCGCATATGCGGCCGGGTCGGCTCGTGGCAGAGCACCAGCGCGTCGGGCTGGCCGCCGTGGATGAGGGCGAGCGTCACGCCGGAATAGGAGGCGTGGAACAGGCTCCCTTGGCCCTCGATCAGGTCCCAGTGATCGGGATCGTTGTCCGGGGTCAGCCATTCGATCGAGCCCGCCATGAAATCGGCGATCACCGCGTCGAGCGGCACGCCGTCGCCGGTGATCAGGATCCCCGTCTGGCCGGTGGCGCGGAAGCTCGACTTCATGCCGCGCGCGCGCATCTCGCGGTCCATCGCGAGCGCGGTGTACATCTTGCCGACCGAGCAGTCGGTGCCGACCGCGAGGCACCTCCTGCCGCTTCGCCGCCTGCCGTTGGCGATCGGGTATTTCACCTCGGGCACGCGCACGTCATGGAGCTTGCGCCCGGTCGCCATCGCCGTCGCGATCACCTCCGGCTCGTCGCGGAGCAGGTTGTGCAGCCCCGAGGCGAGGTCGAGCCCGTGCTCCATCGCGCTCCGCAGCACCTCGATCCAGGCGGGCGAGATCACCCCGCCCCGGTTCGCCACGCCGACGACGAGAGTCTTCGCCCCGGCGGCGGCGGCCTCGGCGATCGACATGTCGGGCAGGCCCATGTCGGCGCGGCAGCCCTCCATCCGGTGCTGGCCGATCGCCGCCTCCGGCCGCCAGTCCCGGATCCCCTGCGCGACCTTCGCGGCCAGGGGATCGGGCGCGTCGCCGAGGAACAGGAGATAGGGGCCGTCGATCATCGCGCGCTCCGGGGCAAAGGGGGAGGATCGGGCCGGAGCATAGTCTTCCGGCGAGGGGTTTCCACCGCGAATGCGGCGCGGACGGAAAAGTTCCCTCGGGGGTGGGAGCCCGCCCTCCGGGCGGGCTTGGCGGAGCGGCCCGTTGGCCGCGAGGGAAGGGTTTCTCCCCGCCTGTTGGCGGGGCCCCTCGCTCCGGAGCCTGACGGCTCCTGCGCGGACTGCCCGATAGATTTCTAGGCCGTATGAACCATGGCAGAAGCGAGCGGTCGCCGGAGCACTCGGAGCCCAGAACAAGGGCTCGGGGTGCTTGGCCGAGTCTCGGAACTCCTCCGCCCCGGGCCTGACCCGGGGCCTCGACTGGGGACCGGCTTCGGGGCCCCGGATCAGGTCCGGGGCAGTGGGTACCGAGTGCCCGCCACCGGCGAAGGTCCCGAAGCGCGCCGCGGGTGCTCCGCCGCCACGCGCGCTCCGCCCGGCGCGGCGCCACCGCCGGGGGGCGGCGACGGCCGGAAGGCCGGCGGCGGCGGCCGGCATCCCAAGGCTGTTGCGGGGCCCGCGCGGGGAGTATAACAAGCGCGACCGGCCGACCCTCGGAGCTCATGCCATGTCCGAAGAATTCTATCGCATCAAGCGGCTTCCGCCCTACGTCTTCGCCGAGGTCAACCGCCTCAAGGCAAAGTACCGGGCCGAGGGGATGGACATCATCGATTTCGGCATGGGCAATCCCGACATGGATACGCCCCCGCACATCGTCGAGAAGCTGATCGAGACGGTGAGGCGCTCGCGCACCCATCGCTACTCGGCCTCCAAGGGCATCCCGGGCCTGCGCCGCGCCCAGGCGGGCTATTACGAGCGCCGCTTCGGCGTGACGCTCGATCCGGAGAAGGAAGTGATCGCGACGCTCGGCTCCAAGGAAGGGCTCGCGAACCTCGCGATGGCGATCACCGCGCCGGGCGATGTGATGCTGGTGCCGAATCCGAGCTATCCGATCCACCCCTACGGCTTCATGATCGCCGGCGGCACGCTGCGCCACGTGCCGGCGCTGCACGACGGGCGGTTCGATCCGGAGGAATATCTCCGCGCGCTCGACCGCGCGGTGCTGCATTCGGTGCCGAAGCCGGTCGCGCTCGTCGTCTCCTTCCCGTCGAACCCGACGGCGCAGGTCTGCGACCTCGATTTCTACCGCGAGCTCATCGCCTTCGCGAAGAAGCACTATCTCTGGGTGCTCTCCGACCTCGCCTACGCCGAGATCTATTTCGACGACAATCCGCCCCCGTCGATCCTGCAGGTCGAGGGCGCGAAAGACGTCGCGGTCGAATTCACCTCGCTCTCGAAGACCTATTCGATGCCCGGGTGGCGCATGGGCTTCGCGGTCGGCAACCAGCGGCTGGTCGAGGCGCTGACGCGGATCAAGAGCTATCTCGACTACGGCGCCTTCACCCCGGTCCAGGTCGCGGCCGCCGCCGCGCTGAACGGGCCGCAGGATTGCGTCTCCGAGATCCGCGCGACCTACAAGCACCGCCGCGACGTGCTCGTCGACACGATGGGCCGCGCCGGCTGGACCATCCCCTCGCCCCCCGCGACCATGTTCGCCTGGGCGCCGGTGCCCGAGCCCTTCCAGTCGATCGGCTCGATGGGCTTCTCGAAGATCCTGCTGCGCGAGGCCGAGGTCGCGGTCGCGCCCGGCGTCGGCTTCGGGGAATATGGCGAGGGCTACGTGCGGCTCGGCCTCGTGGAGAACGAGCAGCGCATCCGCCAGGCCGCCCGCGGCGTGAAGAAGGTGATGCAGAACGCCGCCGCCCTGCTCGACAAGTACCATGCCGAAGAGGAAGTCGCCGCGTGACCGAGGAGGAATGGGATTTCGAGGAGCAGCGCGCCGATACCGAGATGACGGTGGCCCAGCTCCTCGAGGAGACGGAGCTGACGCCCGAGAGCGTGATCACGCTCGATCTCGAGTTCGTTCCCGAGACCGAGGAGGCCGATACCGCCGCCTTCATCAAGGCGCTGGAGACCTTCGGCTATCTCGCGAGCGCCACCGACCCCGACGGCCGGGTCGACGCCTCGGTGCTCGAGATCCCCTTCACCGCCGAGGCGATCTGGGTCCACGAGGAGCGGACGACGAAGATCGCGCTGTCGCGCGGCTTCGTCCCCGACGGCTGGGGCTTCTGGGAGCCCTGAGCCGGGGCGGGACCCGAGGCGGGTCCGGCGGCGACTTCGCGATTGCGATAGCCTTGGCACTCCACTAGGAGGAGGCGCCATCGCGCGCCCTCTGACCTCGGAGACCGACATGAACAAACCCCTGCGCGTCGCCATCGCGGGCCTCGGCACGGTCGGCGCCGGCGTCGTCGAGGTCCTCCGGACCAATGGCGAGCTGATCGCCCGGCGCGCCGGCCGGCCGATCGAGATCGCGGCGATCAGCGCGCGGTCCCGCTCGCGCGATCGCGGCGTCGACGTCTCGGGCTACGACTGGGAGGACGATCCGGTCGCCCTCGCCCGCCGCGACGACGTCGATCTCGTGATCGAGGTGATCGGCGGCGAGGACGGGCCGGCCAAGGCGACCGCGCTGACCGCGCTCAAGTCCGGCAAGCATGTCGTCACCGCGAACAAGGCGATGCTGGCCCGGCACGGGCAGATGCTCGCCGAGACCGCCGAGGCCGAGGGCGTGGCGCTCCGCTTCGAGGCCGCCGTCGCGGGCGGCATCCCGATCATCAAGGCGCTGACCGAGGGGCTCGCCGCGAACCGGATCCGCCGGGTCATGGGCGTGATGAACGGCACCTGCAACTACATCCTGACCCAGATGGAGGCGACCGGCGCCGCCTATGCGACCGTGCTCGCCGAGGCGCAGCGGCTCGGCTACGCCGAGGCGGATCCGAGCTTCGACGTCGGCGGCGTCGACGCGGCGCAGAAGCTCTCGCTCCTCGTGGCGCTCGCCTTCGGCACCAAGGTCGATTTCAACGCGGTGGCGATCGAGGGGATCGAGCGCGTCAGCCTGACCGATATCGAGCACGCCGCCGACATGGGCTACCGCATCAAGCTGCTCGGCGTCGCGCAGATGGACGAGGACGGGCTCGAGGCGCGGATGCAGCCCTGCCTCGTGCCGCGGCATTCGCCGATCGGCCAGCTCGAGGGCGTGACCAACCTCGTGCTCGTCGAGGGGGATTTCATCGGCCAGGTGGTCTGCCAGGGTCCGGGCGCCGGCGCCGGCGCCACCGCCTCGGCGATCCTCGGCGACGTGATCGACGTGGCCCGCGGCCTCGTGATGCCGGCCTTCGGCCAGCCCGCGGCCTCGCTCGCCGCCGCCAACCGCGCCGGCGAGGGCCTGCCGGCCGCCTATTACCTGCGCTTCGCGCTGACCGACGCGCCCGGGGTCCTCGCCCAGGTCGCGGCCGCGCTCGGCCGGGCCGGGATCTCGATCAACCGGATGCGGCAATACGAGCACGCCGACGCCGAGGCGCCGGTCCTGATCGTCACGCACCGCGCCGAACGGGCCGCGCTCGACCGCGCGCTGGCCGAGATCACCGCGCTCGAGGTCTGCCGCGCGGCGCCGGTGGCGATCCGGATCGAGGAAGTCTGAGCGGCCCGCGCCGGGAGGCGCGCGAAACAGGTTTCGCGCCGCCGGCATAATGCTTTAGAACGACGTTCAGGCAGCTTGAAAGGTATTTGAAATGTCCGTCGACGCACTCTTCACCGATCGCATGCTTTCGCTCGGCCTCGCCCGGGTCTCGGAAGCCGCGGCGATCGCCGCCGCCAAGCTGGTCGGCAGCGGGCATGAGAAGGCGGCCGACCAGGCCGCGGTCGACGCGATGCGCACCCAGCTCAACCTCCTCGACATCCAGGGCGTGGTGGTGATCGGCGAAGGCGAGCGCGACGAGGCGCCGATGCTCTACATCGGCGAGGAGGTCGGCACCGGCAAGGGCCCGGGCGTCGACATCGCCCTCGACCCGCTCGAGGGCACCACGCTCTGCGCCAAGGACATGCCGAACTCGCTCGCGGTGATCGCGATGGGGCCGCGCGGGTCGATGCTGCACGCGCCCGACGTCTACATGGAAAAGCTCGCGATCGGGCCTGGCTACGCGACCGACGTCGTCGGCCTCGACATGACCCCGACCGAGCGGGTGAAGGCGCTCGCCGCCGCCAAGGGCACCGACACGACCGGCATCATGTGCTGCGTGCTGGAGCGGCCGCGCCACGAGGCGCTGATCGCCGAGCTGCGCGAAAGCGGCGCGCGCATCCGCCTGATCACCGACGGCGACGTCGCGGGCGTCATGCACTGCGCCGAGGCGGCGAAGACCGGCATCGACATGTACATGGGCTCGGGCGGCGCGCCGGAGGGCGTGCTCGCGGCGGCGGCGCTGAAATGCATGGGCGGGCAGATGTGGGGCAAGCTCCTGTTCCGAAACGACGACGAGAAGGGCCGCGCCAAGAAGGCGGGGATCACCGATCTCGACAAGATCTACAACCGCGACGAGCTCGTGACCCAGGACGTGATCTTCGCCGCGACCGGCGTGACCGACGGCAGCCTCGTCCATGGCGCGCGCCGCGAGGGCGAATGGATGGAGACCGAGACCATCCTGATGCGCTCGAAGACCGGCTCGGTGCGCCGCCTCTACTACCGGCAGCGCAACAACTGATGCCCCGCCGCCGCTCCCGCTCCGAGTGGTTCAGCATCGGTTTCATGACCCTCTGGCTGATCCTCTGGGGCGGGGCGATGATCCTCGCCTTCGTCGCCATGGGCGGCGCTGCGCTCGGGGGCGAGCCGGCGGCGCTGATCTTCCTCGCCATCTGGCTCACCGCGGCGGGCTTCGGCCTCTACAACGGCGCCCGCCGGCTCTGGCAGCTCTTGACCGGCGAGGGGCCGGTCCGCCGCCCGCCGGTCAACCAGCCCTGGAACGACGGCATGACCGAGCGGCCGCGGCTCGATCAGGACACCCCGGCGCCGGGCTCCCGGATCCGCTCCGGCCGGCGCTGGAACGACGGCATGCCGCCCCCGCCGCCGGGCGATTCGGACCGGCCATGACCAGCGCGCGCCTGCTCGATCCCGCCACCGCCCGCCCGGCCTTCCTCGGCGTCGAACGCTCGGCGACCGGGCGGCGCTGGCTCGGCCCCACGCCGGACCAGGACCGGCGCGCCGAGGCGATCGCCCAGGCCGCCGCGACCCCGGCGATCCTCGCCGCGATCCTCGCCCGCCGCGGCGTCGAGGCGCATGAGGCCGCCGCCTTCCTCGCGCCCTCGCTGCGCGACCTGATGCCCGATCCCTCGCGGCTGCGCGACATGGACCGCGCGGCCGAACGGCTGCGCGCCGCCGCGCGGAACGCCGAGCGGATCGCGATCTTCGCCGATTACGACGTCGACGGCGGCGCCTCGGCCGCGCTGCTCATCGCCTGGCTTCGCGCGCAGGGCGTGGCGGCGACGCTCTATATCCCCGACCGGATCGACGAGGGCTATGGCCCCAACGTGCCCGCGATGCGGGCGCTCGGCGCCGAGCACGACCTGATCCTCTGCGTCGACTGCGGCACGCTGAGCTTCGAGCCCATCGCCGCCGCCGGCTGCGACGTCATCGTCGTCGACCACCACCTCGGGGCCGAGATCCTGCCCGAGGCGCTCGCGGTGGTGAACCCGAACCGGCAGGACGAGGACGGGACGCTGAGCTATCTCTGCGCCGCCGGTGTCGTCTTCCTGCTCCTCGTCGCCACCAACCGGCTGACCCGGGCCGAGGGCGCCGCGCCGCCCGACCTGATGGCGATGCTCGATCTCGTGGCGCTCGCCACCGTCGCCGACGTCGCCCCGCTGATCGGGCTCAACCGCGCCTTCGTGCGCCAGGGCCTGCGGATCATGGCGCAGCGCGGCCGGCCCGGGATCGCCGCCCTCGCCGACATGGCGGGCGCGAAGGGCCCGCCCACCGCCTATACGCTCGGCTTCGTGCTCGGCCCCCGGGTGAACGCGGGCGGGCGCATCGGCGCGGCCGACCTCGGCGCGCGGCTGCTCGCGACCGAGAGCCCGGACGAGGCGGAGGCGCTGGCCGAACGGCTGCACCGGCTCAATGCCGAGCGGCGCGAGATCGAGGCCGCCGTGCTCGCGGCGGCCGAGGCGCAGATCGCCGCGCGCGGCGACGACGGCGCGCCGGTCGTCTGGGCGGCGGGCGCGGGCTGGCACCCGGGCGTGGTCGGCATCGTCGCGGCGCGGCTGAAGGAGGCGCATGGCCGGCCGGCCGTGGTGATGGGCTTCGACGGCGACGCCGGCAAGGGCTCGGCCCGCTCGGTCGCCGGCGTCGACCTCGGCTCGGCGGTGGCGCGCCTGATGCGCGAGGGCCTGATCGAGAAGGGCGGCGGCCACCGCATGGCCGCCGGGCTCAGCCTGTCGGCGGCGCAACTCGGGCCCGCGATGGAACGGCTCGGCGCGCTCGTCGCGGCCGGCGGCGGCGCCGGCGCGGAGGCGCGGGATCTCGAGCTCGACGGCCTCCTCTCGGTCGGCGCCGCCACGCCGGAGCTCGCGGCGCTGATCGCCGCCGCCGGCCCCTATGGCGCGGGCAGCCCCGCGCCCCGGCTGGTGCTCGCCGAGGCGCGGCTCGCCGGGCTCAGGCGGATCGGCGACGGCCATCTCGCCCTCCGCCTCGCCGATACCGGCCAGCGCCAGATCGAGGCGATGCTGTTCCGCGCCTTCCAGGGCCCGCTCGGCGCGCTGCTCGAGGCCTCGGTCGGGGCCCGGCTCCATGTCGCGGGTAGGCTGGAGCGCGACGACTGGGGCGGGCGCGCCAAGGCCAAGCTCCATGTCGAGGATGTCGCGCCGCTCTGAGCCGGGGGTCGGAAATTTCCGGGCCGAGGGGGCAAAAAGCCGCTTGATCCTCGCCGTCGCCCTCGCTACATACCGCCGCGCTGGTCCCTTCGTCTATCGGTTAGGACGTCAGATTTTCATTCTGAAAAGAGGGGTTCGACTCCCCTAGGGACTACCAGCCCCACGCCTCGCGGCAACACATATCGGACGGTCCCTTCGTCTATCGGTTAGGACATCAGATTCTCAATCTGGAAAGACGGGTTCGATTCCCGTAGGGACTACCACCTCCACGACATCGCCACGCCGCCATCGCCCGGGATCCTCTCCCGGGCCGCGAAGCACGTCCAATTCCCGGCGCCCTTGTTCCGCCCGCCTGGCGCTCCACCGGCGGCTCGCTTCTTTCATGGTTCATACGGCCTAGAAATCTATCGGGCAGTCCGCGCAAGGCCCATCGGGCCCGGAGCGAGGGGCCCCGCCAACAGGCGGGGAGAAACCCTTCCCTCGCGGCCAACGGGCCGCTCCGCCGCGCCGGCCGTCAGGCCGGCGCCACGCCCGGGCCGCGCCAAACGGGCTCGCAAGAGCCCGGCGGCGCGGCCCGGACCGCCCCTCCCGCCTAGATCCGGCTCGCGTAGCAGGTGACGCCGCCCCCGACCGTGTCGGCCTGGATTCGCCGCGGCAGCTCGACGCGCGCGAGCAGCGCCCGGCTCGTCTCGGTGCCCGGGAAACGGTCGGTGTAGAGCTTGATCCAGCCGCGCGCGGAATTGCCGAAGGGCGTGATCTGCGCGTTTGGCCGGAACGGACCGGCGTCGCCCGGGTTGCGGTCGGCCGAGGCGTAGACGTCGACGAGGGCGTTGTCGTCCGAGGCGCGGATCAGGAAGTTCACCGCGTCGGTCAGGCTCTTGCCGTCGACCTCGGTCGCGTAGAGATCCACGCCCTGCGACAGGCCGATCTGCGCCGCGTAGACCATGAGCGAGACATTGCGGCTCGAATTCTCCAGCGCCTTGACGCCGCGGTCCGATTCGAGCGGGAAGCTGCCGTCCGGCCGCATCGCGCGGAGCTGGCGCAGGAAGCCCTGATCCATCCCCTTCTGGTAGCGCGCGCGGTCGCCCGACATCGCGCCGAGCAGCATGTCGTTCGCGCCCCGGAACGCGCCGGCGTTGTTCTCGCCCGGATGGGCGTCGGTGTATCGCGCGGCGCGGCCCAGCCACTCGTCGATCAGCGCGCGGTCCTCGGGCGTCGCCGCCGGCGTCTGGCGCAGGATCTGCCAGGCCGGGAGCGCCGAGCCCATGCCCTCGATCACCGCGCCGGCGGCCGAATTGTTCGGCTCCGCCGGCAGCCAGGCATTGGCCGTCGCATGCGCGCGGAGCGCGTCGATGTCGCGCCGCGCCCGCGCCATGTCGTGGTCCATCAGCACGCGGAAGGCGCTGATGTTGAGCGCGCGGCCGAAATCGCGCGGCGCGCGGGTATATTCGGGCTTCGCCCCCGCCGGAAAGGCCGCGACCGAGGGCTGGAGCAGCGGGCCATAATCGACGAGATCCCGATCCCGCGGACAGACCGGCGCGCCCATCATCGTCCCGGTCGAGCCGTTGTTCGCATGCAGCGCGGCGGAGCGGCTCGCGACCGGGAAGAGCGCGTTCGCCCCCTCGACCGCCCCCGAGCCGCCGAAGGCGCCCGGGCCGCCCGGCTGGGCGGCGCAGCCCGCGAGAATGAGAACACCGGCGCCCAGCAGACCGTTCAAGCGTCGCATCGTCGAAAATCCCTCCCCAATCCGTCGCCGTCCCTGATAGCGGCCCCGGCCGGTCATGGGAACCGCCGGGGCCCGATCCGGGGTGCCCCGCCGGAGCCCGGTTGTATCCGGGCACCGGGCCGATATGATGGTAGCGGGCACGGACGGTCCGCGCCCCGTTTCGCGTGCCCGGAGCCGTCCACAGCATCATGCCGATCGGTGTCTTCGACAGCGGCCTCGGGGGGCTCACGATCCTCGACGCGCTGCGCCGGGCCCTGCCCGCCCAGGATTTCGTCTATCTCGGCGACAACGCCAACGCGCCCTACGGCCCCCGGCCGCCGGCCGAGATCCACGATCTCACCGTCGCCGGCGTGACCCGGCTCTTCGACGCCGGCTGCGGCCTCGTCATCCTCGCCTGTAACACCGCCTCGGCCGTCGCGCTGCATGATCTGCAGGTGAACTGGCTCGATCCGTCCGCGCATCGCGTGCTCGGGGTCTTCGTGCCGGTGATCGAGCATCTCACGCGCCGCGACTGGGGCGACAACGCGCCGCCGACGCATACCGGCCTGCGCGACGTGGCGCTCTTCGCCACCGCCGCGACGGTCGCGAGCGGCGCCTTCCCGCGCGAGCTGCGCTTCCGCGCCCGCGACGTGACCGTGGTCCCGCGCGCCTGCGAGGGGCTCGTCGAGGCGATCGAGGCCGGCGACCTCGCCGCCGCCGCCGCCGTGGCGCGCGGCCATGTCGCGGCGCTCCTGCGCGACCTGCCCGCGCCGCAATCGGCCGTGCTCGGCTGCACCCACTACCCGCTGGTCGAGGCGGCGTTCCGCGCGGCGCTGCCGGCCGAGACGACGCTCGTCTCGCAGCCGAGCCTGATCGCCGCGAGCCTCGCCGACTACCTGCGCCGCCATCCGCGCTTCGCCGGCGGGACCGGGGCGCTCGACTATCTCACCACCGGCGATCCCGCCTCGGTCGGGGCGCGGGCGCGGGTCTTCACCGGCGCCGAGACGCCGTTCCGCGCGGCCTGAGCGCGGCCGCGACCGGCCAGCCGATTGATCGCGCCGGGGCTTTGCTCTAAGTGCCGCGAAAGGCCCGCGGCGTGGCGGGGACGGGAGTTCCGATGACCAAGACCTACGACGTCGCCATCCTCGGCGCGAGCGGCTACACCGGCGCCGAGCTCGCGCGGCTGATCGCCACCCATCCGGCGATCCGGATCGCCACGCTCACCGCCGACCGCAAGGCCGGCCAGAGCATGGGCGCGGTCTTCCCGCATCTGCGCCATCTCGACCTGCCCACCCTCACGACCATCGACGCGGTGGATTTCGCCGGCATCGACCTCGCCTTCTGCGCGCTGCCGCATGCGACGAGCCAGGAGGTGATCGCGAAGCTGCCGCGCGACCTCAAGGTCGTCGACCTCTCGGCCGATTTCCGCATCCGCGACCCGAAGGTCTATGCGAAATGGTACGGGCACGAGCATCTCGCGCTCGACCTGCAGGAGGAGGCGGTCTACGGGCTGACCGAATTCTACCGCGACGAGATCAAGGCGGCGCGGCTCGTCGCCGGCACCGGCTGCAACGCCGCGACCGGGATCTACGCGCTGCTGCCGCTCTTGCGCGCGGGCGTGATCGACCCCGATTCGATCATCATCGACCTCGCCACCGGCGTCTCCGGCGCCGGCCGCTCGCCCAAGGAAGGCTCGCTGCATTCGGAGGTCTCCGAGGGGTTCCACGCCTATAACGTCGCGAAGCACCGGCATCTCGCCGAGTTCGACCAGGAATTCACCAAGGCCGCCGGCCGCCCGGTGGAGGTCACCTTCACGCCGCATCTCCTGCCGCAGAACCGTGGCATCCTCGCCACCGTCTATGTCCGGGGCGAGCCGGAGGCGGTGCACGCGGCGCTGGCCGAGGCCTACGCGGGCGAGCCCTTCATGGTGGTGCTGCCGCTCGGCGAGGCGCCGGCGACGCGGCATGTCCGGGGCTCGAACTTCGTCCATCTCGGCGTGATCCCCGACCGGCGGCCCGGCTGGGTCATGGTGTTCTCGACGCTCGACAACCTCACCAAGGGCTCCTCGGGCCAGGCGCTGCAGAACGCCAACCTGATGCTCGGCCTGCCGGAGACGGCCGGGCTCATGGCAGCGCCGCTCTTCCCATGAGGATGTCGCGCCCGTGATACGGAAGTCCTGGAACGGCTGCGTGGTGCTCTGGAACGCGCTCAACCGCTTCCAGAGCAACGACGGCTCGGCGATGGCGGGCTACATCGCCTTCTCCGGCCTGCTGTCGATCTTCCCCTTCCTCATCTTCGCGGCGACCCTGACCGGCATCATGGTCGGCGAGAGCCGCTCCGAGCGGGTGATCGACGCGCTGTTCCAGATCGCGCCGCAGCACGTCGCGCTCACGCTCGAGCCGGTGGTCGAGGAGGTGCTCGGCAAGCAGTCGAGCGAGGTCCTGACCCTCTCGGCGCTTTTCGCCGTCTGGGTCGCCTCGAACGCGGTCGAGGCGTTCCGCATCGCCTTCGACCGCGCCTATGGCATCATCGACCCGCGGCATTTCGTGGTGAACCGGGCGATGGCGCTCGGGATCGTGCTCCTCGGCGCGGTGGTCGCCGCGCTCCTCGGCGTCTCGATCCTGCTCAGTCCGATCATCCTGCACCTGCTCGCGGAACGGGCGAATGTCTCGGTGCCCTGGGTCGCGGGCTACGTCACCTACGGATTCGGCATCGTGGTCTTCCTCGGCTTCCTGATGCTGATGCACCGCTGGCTGCCGGGGCGGCACCTGCCGGGCACGGTGATCTGGCCCGGCGTGATCGTCACCGCGGTGATATGGCTCATCGCCGCCGGCGGCTTCACGCTCTATCTGAGCTACACGCCCACCTACACCGTCACCTATGGGACCTTGGCGGGGGTTATCATCACGCTCATGTTCTTCTACCTGACGGGAGCGACGATTATATTCGGGGCGGAACTGAACGCGGAACTGAACAAGCTCGCGCCGATTCAGCGGCAGGTGGTCTACTGAGAGCCACGCGGGCAGGAAGGGGAGCAAGATGGCGGTCGGCCTCAGGAAGCGGCGCCGGATCCAGCTCGTGATGATCGGGGCCGCGATGCTCGTGGTCGCGACCGGCATCGTCGGCTATGCGATGCGCGACGGGATCGAGTTCTTCCGCAGCCCGAGCCAGATCGCCGAGCACCCGCCGACCCCCGGCGAGCGGTTCCGGCTCGGCGGCCTCGTCGCCGAGGGCTCCGTCGCCAAGGACGGCGCCCGCGTCCATTTCGACATCACCGACGGCGGCGCGACCCAGGCGGTGGTCTTCGCGGGCATCCCCCCCGACCTCTTCCGCGAGGGCCAGGGCGTGATCGCCACCGGCACGATCGAGGACGGCACCTTCGTCGCGAGCGAGATCCTCGCCAAGCACGACGAGAACTACATGCCGAAGGAAGTCGCCGACGCGCTGAAGGAACAGGGCCTGTTCAAGCCCGAGGACGGCGCCAAGCCCGAGAGCTGAGGCGCGGCGGGCGTAAGCTGGCCGTAGGGTGGGCGATTCGCCCACCACCACCGCCGCGCCCCGCGTAAAGCCCGCCTTAGCCATTTCCTGCCAGGGTCCCGGGCTTCGGGCGCGGGACATTCCCCGCGCCCCTCACGAAGGACCGAGCGGCCGCGGGCGCTCCCCTTCGTCCCGGCTCCGGTCCGCTTGGATCAGGAGCCGACCATGCACACCGTGGAAAGCCTCGCGCGCGACATCGTCCGGCGCGAGGGCGGATATGTGAACGACCCCGACGACCCCGGCGGGGCGACCAATCTCGGCGTCACGCTGGCGACGCTCCGGAGCCTCGGGATCGACCTCGACGGCGACGGGGCGGTCGGCACCGCCGACCTGCGCGCGCTGACGCCCGACCAGGCGGCCGCGATCTATCTGCGGCACTATTACGAGAAGCCGGGGATCGGCCTCCTGCCCGAGCCGATCCGCGCCAGCGTCTTCGACATGCAGGTCAACGCCGGCGCCAACGCGGTCAAGATCCTGCAGCGGCTGATCGCCGCCTTCGGGGTCGCGGTGCGGGAGGACGGGGTGATCGGCCCCGGCACGGCCCGGGCGGCGGCGAAGGTCATGGCGATGGCGCCCGATCATTTCGCCGACGCCTACGGCATCGCGCGGCGCAACTACTACTACCGCCTCGGCGACCTGCGCCCGGCCAGCCGGAAGTTCGCCCGCGCCCGCGACGGCGGCAAGGGCGGCTGGATCACCCGCGCCGAGGAATTCATCGCCCGGCGCTTCCATCTCAGCCGCGCGCAGCACGACGGGAGGGTCCGGGCATGGGGCTGATGGCAAGCGCGCTCGGCGCGCGCGAGGTGGCGGGCGCCGCGCGCGACCTCGCCGGGGTCCTCGTCGGCGACCGCGCCGCCCGCGAGGCCGCCGAGGCGGAGCTCGGCCAGGCCGCGCTCGCGCAGTTCGGCGCGGAGTTCCGGCGCGCGCCGGCGGGCCGGTTCGACCGGTTCATGGACGGGCTGAACCGCCTGCCCCGGCCGCTCCTGGTCGGCGGCACACTCGGCCTCTTCGCCCATGCGATGGTCGCGCCCGAGAGCTTCGCGCGGCGGATGGAGTCGCTCGCGCTGGTGCCCGAGCCGCTCTGGTGGCTGCTCGGCGCCATCGTCTCCTTCTACTTCGGCGCGCGCGAGCTCCACTACGCGCGCGGCCGGAGCCGGCCCGCCGCGGCCGCGACCGAGGAACCCGCGCGGCCAGGCCAGCCCTTCCTCGGCGCCCTCCTCGCCCGCGCGAAACCCGCGCCGACCCCGCCGACCCCCGCCGAACGCGCCGCCGACCCGAACTTCAACGCCGCGCTCGAGGAATGGCGCGCGACGCGCCGGTGATCGCGCTGTCCCGGGCCCGACCCGGGACCTCGACGCCCGGACGCCGCGCAATGGACTCGAGGCCCCGGGTCAAGCCCGGGGCAGCGCTTGGCGCGAGGCGCTCCGCCCGCGTTCATACAGGTTTGCTAACCTGGAGAGCAGTCGAGAGCCGGGCCAACGGGCCCGGCTCCACTTGAAGAGGACTCGCGCGCGCACCGCGCGCTCCCCCTGGCCGCAAAGGCGGCCCGCGGCCACCGGCCGCGCCTCCGCGGCCCCCCGCATGCGACCAAAGGCGCCCCCCTCTCACGGGCGCGCGAATTGCCCCGCCCGGCGTTTCGGACCATAGTGCGGCCCGCGTCTAGCCGAGGGGGAAGCCATGATCGTCGAACTGGGCCATTTCGCCCTGATCCTGGCCTTTCTGGTCGCCCTCGCCCAGATGGCGGTGCCGATGGTCGGCGCCCAGAAGGGCTGGACCGACTGGATGCGCGTCGCCGTTCCCGCCGCGAGCGCGCAGTTCTTCCTGACCGCCTTCGCCTTCCTCGCGCTGATGCACGCCTTCGTCGTCTCGGATTTCTCGGTCCGCCTCGTCGCCGAGAATTCGCATTCGATGAAGCCGATGCTCTACAAGGTCGCCGGGACCTGGGGGAACCACGAGGGCTCGATGATGCTCTGGATGCTGATCCTGACGCTGTTCGGCGCCATGGTCGGCTGGGGCGGTGCGAACCTGCCGCCCGCGCTCAAGGCCAGGGTGCTGAGCGTCCAGGCCTCGATCGCGGTCGCCTTCTTCGCCTTCATCCTCTGGACCTCGAACCCGTTCATCCGCCTGCCGAACCCGCCGATCGACGGCAACGACCTCAACCCGCTGCTGCAGGACCCCGGCCTCGCCTTCCATCCGCCGTTCCTCTACCTCGGCTATGTCGGGCTTTCGATGGCGTTTTCCTTCGCCATCGCCGCGCTGATCGAGGGCCGGGTCGACGCCGCCTGGGCGCGCTGGGTGCGGCCCTGGACGCTGCTCGCCTGGGTGTTCCTGACCATCGGCATCGCCTTCGGCTCGATCTGGGCCTATTACGAGCTCGGCTGGGGCGGCTGGTGGTTCTGGGACCCGGTCGAGAACGTCAGCTTTATGCCCTGGCTCATTTCCTGCGCGCTGCTCCACTCCGCGATCGTGGTCGAGAAGCGCGACAGCCTGAAGAGCTGGACCATCCTGCTCGCGATCCTCGCCTTCTCCTTCTCGATGGTCGGCGCCTTCATCGTGCGCTCCGGCGTCATCACCTCGGTCCACGCCTTCGCCAACGATCCCGATCGCGGCGTCTTCCTGCTCATGATCCTCGCCGCCTTCACCGGCGGCTCGCTGATGCTCTACGCCTGGCGCGCGGCGGAGCTGCGCTCCGGCGCGGTCTTCGGCCTCGTCAGCCGCGAGAGCGGGATCGTCTTCAACAACGTCCTCCTGGTCGTCGCGACCCTTGTCGTCTTCTTCGGCACGCTCTGGCCGCTGATCGCCGAGGTCACCTCGGGCCGCAAGATCTCGGTCGGCGCGCCGTTCTTCAACCTCGCCTTCACCCCCTTCATGATCGCGATCGCGATCATCCTGCCGGTCTTCGCGATGCTGCCCTGGAAGCGCGGCGCGCTCGGCAAGATCGCGCGCCAGCTGCGCGGCATCGCGGTGCTGGCGCTCGCCCTCGGCGCGCTGGTCTGGCAGCTCCAGACCGGCCGCTCGCCGCTGGCGCCGATCGGGGTGGCGCTCGCCGCCTGGCTGGTGCTCGGCGCCTGCGCCGATCTCCTGATCCGCGCCCGGCTCGGCGACGTGCCCTTGGCCGAGACCGCGCGGCGTCTCAGGAACCTGCCCCGCGCCGACTGGGGCAAGGCGCTCGCGCATGGCGGTCTCGGCCTCTCAATCCTCGGCATCGCCTGCATCACCGCCTGGGCGAGCGAGGACATCCGCGTCGCCCGCCTCGGCGAGAGCTGGCCGGTCGCGGACTACACGCTCCGCCTCGACGCGGTGGAGGACGCCGAGGGCCCGAACTACCAGACCGAGACCGCCACGATCACCGTGCTCCGGGGTGACAGGGTGGTGGCGACGCTCCATCCGCAGAAGCGCTTCTATCCGGTGCAGCAGATGCCGACGACCGAGGCGGCGATCGACCGCGGCCTCGGCCGCGACCTCTACGTGGCGCTCGGCGACGCGCAGCCCGACGGCGGCTGGGCGGTCCGCACCTATGTGAAGCCGCTCGCGAACTGGATCTGGATCGGCGCGATGGTCATGGCGCTCGGCGGGGTCGTGAGCCTCACCGACCGGCGCTACCGCGTCGGCGCCCCGGCGGCCCGCGCCCCGCGCGCCGCGGTCCCGGCGGAATAGGCCATGCGCGCGCTTCTCCTCGCCCTGGCGCTCTCCCTCGCCCCGCTCGCCAGCCTCGCGGTGCAGCCGAACGAGATCCTGCCCGATCCCGGCCAGGAGGCGCGGGCGCGGGCGATCACCCGGGAACTGCGCTGCGTCGTCTGCCAGTCGGAATCACTCGACGAGAGCAACGCCGACATCGCCCGCGACCTGCGGCTCATGGTGCGCGAGCGCATCGTCGCCGGCGACGACGACGCGCAGGTGATCGACTACGTGGTCGACCGCTACGGCGAATTCGTGCTGTTCCGCCCGCGCTTCTCCCGGGGCAACGCGGTGCTGTGGTTCTCCGGACCCGCCTTCCTCCTGATCGGCGGCGGCCTCGCCTTCGCCTTCATCCGCCGCCGCGCCCGCGCGCCCGAGGCGCCGCCGCCGAAGCTCAGCCCCGAGGAAGAGCGGCGTCTCGCGCGCCTCATCGAGGACTGAGCGCGGCTTTCCCCCGCGCGGCCGGGGGGCTATGGTCGCGGCCCGCGCGGCCAGCCGGAGGAAACATGCCCCGCTTCGACCCTTCCGCCGCCCTCCCCCGGGACGGCGCGCGATGACCGCCGCGGCCCTCGCCGATCGCGTCGCGCTGGCGCCGCGCCCGCATGACCGCGCCCGCGCGGGCGAGATCGACGCGCTCTTCGCCGATCTCGCCGAGGCGCCGCGGGCGCTCCTGACCGGCGCCGCCGGCTGCTCGCCCTTCCTCGACGGGCTGATGCGCCGCGACGCCGACTGGCTCCGCGAAGCGCTCGCGCAGGCACCGGAGACGGCGCTCGCCGCGGTCTTCGCCGAGATGGAGGTGGGCGATCCCGCCATCCCGCTCGGCAACCGGCTCCGGATCGCGAAGCGCCGCGTCGCGCTCCTGACCGCCCTCGCCGATCTCGGCGGGGTCTGGCCGGTCCTGACCGTCACCGGCGCGCTCACGGAGCTCGCCGACCGCGCCGTGGCGCTCGGCCTGCGCGCGCTCGTCGCCGAGGAGATCGCGCGCGGCAAGCTCAAGGTCGATCCGGCGGAGGTCGGCGACACGGCGGGGATGTTCGTGCTCGCCATGGGCAAGATGGGCGCGGGCGAGCTCAACTATTCCTCCGACATCGACCTCATCGTGCTCTTCGACGAGACGCGCCACGACCCGGACGACTATGGCGACGTGCGCCGCGTCTTCATCCGCGTCACCCAGCGCCTCGTGAAGCTCCTCTCCGAGATCACCGCCGAGGGCTATGTCTTCCGCACCGACCTGCGGCTGCGCCCCGATCCCTCGGTGACGCCGGTCTGCATCGCGACCGAGCCGGCGGAGAACTATTACGAGAGCGTCGGCCGCACCTGGGAACGCGCCGCCTATATCAAGGCGCGGCCCTGCGCCGGAGCGATCGACGCCGGCTGGGCCTTCCTCGAGCGGCTGCGGCCCTTCATCTGGCGCCGCCACCTCGATTTCGCGGCGATCCAGGACGCGCATGACATGCGGCTCCGCATCCGCGAGCACAAGGGGCTGACCGGGCCGCTGAAGCTCATGGGCCACGACGTGAAGCTCGGCCTGGGCGGCATCCGCGAGATCGAGTTCTTCACCCAGACCCGCCAGCTCATCACCGGCGGCCGCGACACCGGGCTGCGCCAGCGCGACACGCTCGGCGCGCTCGCGGCGCTGACCGAGAAGGGCTGGGTCGAGTCCCGGGTCGCCGAGCCGCTGCGCGACGCCTATCTCGCGCATCGCGTGCTCGAGCACCGGCTGCAGATGATCGACGACGCGCAGACGCAGAAGATGCCCACCACCGAGGCCGGCCTCGCCCGGCTGATCGACTTCTGCGCCGCCGATCCCGCGACCTTCGAGACCGAGCTTCTCGACCGGTTCCGCGCCGTCCACGCGCTGACCGAGCCCTTCTTCGCCCCCGGCGCCGAACCCGCGCCGGCGCCGCCCGAGGTCGATTTCGCCGACGCCGAGGCGGCGGAGGCGGTGATGCGGGGCTGGAGCGGGCTGCCCGCGCTCCGCTCCGAACGCGCCCGGGTGATCTTCCGCCGGCTGCTGCCGCGGCTGCTCGCCCGGCTCGGCGCGGCGCCGAGCCCGGACCAGACGCTGCTGCGCCTCGACGCCTTCCTCAGGGTGCAGCCGGCCGGGGTGCAGCTCTTCTCGCTGATGGAGGCCAATCCGCGCGTGCTCGACCTCATCGTCGACATCTGCGCCTCGACGCCCGAGCTCGCGCGCACCCTCGGCCGCCACGCCGGCGTGCTCGACGCGGCGCTGACGCGGGACTTCTACCGCCCGCTGCGCGGCGCCGCCGACCTGCGCTACGAGCTCGCGCGCCGGCTCGAGGAGGCCGACGGCTACGAGGCGGCGCTGAACGTCGCCCGGGCCTGGACCCGCGAGCGGCTTTTCCGGATCGGCGTCCACCTGATGCGCGGGATCTCCGGCGCCGAGGAGGCGGGCACCGCCTATTCCGCCGTGGCCGAGGCGGTGCTCGCGGCCGTGACGCCGCTCGTCGCGCGCGATTTCGCGACCCGCCACGGCCCGCCGCCGGGCGCCGGCGCGGTCGTCGTCGCCATGGGCAAGCTCGGCAGCCGCGAGATGACCGCGAGCTCCGACCTCGATCTCATCGTGATCTACGACGCCGAGGGCGCCGAGACCTCGGAGGGCAAGCGGCCGCTGCCGGTCTCGACCTATTACGCGCGGCTCACCCAGGCGATCATCGCCGCGCTCTCGGCGCCGATGGCGGAAGGGATCCTCTACGAGGTCGACATGCGGCTGCGCCCCTCCGGGCGGCAGGGGCCGCTCGCGACCAGCCTCGCCGCCTTCGCCGCCTACCAGTCCGACGAGGCCTGGACCTGGGAGCATCTCGCGCTGACGCGCGCCCGCGTCGTCGCCGGCCCGCACGGGCTGAGCGAGCGGGTCGGCGCGGCGATCGACGCGGTGCTCGCGACCGAGCACGATCCGGCGAAGGTGCTCGGCGACGTCCGCGACATGCGCCGCCGCCTCGCCGGGGCCAAGGAAGCGGCCGCCGTCGATCCCTGGGAGGTGAAGCTCGGTCCCGGCCGGATGATGGACATCGAGCTCCTCGCCCAGACCGGCGCGCTGCTGCACGGGCTGACGCGGCTGCACCGGCCGCGGCGGATGCTGACGCGGCTGCGCCGGGTCGGCTGGCTGACCGGGCCCGAGGCCGACGCGCTCGAGGGCGCGCATGGCGCCTTCGCCGCGACCCAGCAGATCATGCGCCTCGCCAGCGACCGGACCCGTGATCCGGCGGAGATGGGCCCGGGCCTCGTCACGCTGCTCCTGGAGGCGACCGGGCAGGACAGCCTCGAGGCGCTGCGCGCGACGCTGGCGCGCTCGGCCGAGGTGGCGGCGGCGATCATCACCCGCCGGCTCGGACCGGCCGAGGCCGAGGGATGAGACAGAGCCGCGCCCGCTCCACCGGGCGCCGTCCCGGGCTCGACCCGGGACCCCCCCGACCGACCGGAGCGCCAATGTCGCGGTGGAGGTCCCGGGTCGGGCCCGGGACAGCGGCGCGCCCGCGTCGCGCGGCGCGCGGATGACGCCCCCGATCGTCTATCACCCCGACTACATGGCGCAGCTGCGCCCCGGCCACCGCTTCCCGATGTCGAAATACGGCTACCTGCGCGAAGCCCTCGCGGCGCGCGGCCTCCTGCCCGCCGGCGGTTTCCTCGCCCCCGCCCCGGCGCCGGTCGCGCTCGTCGCCGCCGTCCACCGCTTCGACTATGTCGAGCGCGTCGCGACCCAGCGCCTGACCCCGGCCGAGGAGCGGCGGATCGGCCTGCCCGGCACCCCGGCGGTCGCGCGGCGCGCCTTCCTCTCCGCCGCCGGCACGCTGCTCGCCGCGCGCCTCGCGCTCGAGCACGGGTTGGCGCTCAACATGGCCGGCGGCTCGCATCACGCGGGGCCGGAGGGCGGCGCGGGGTTCTGCGTCTTCAACGACGTCGCCGTGGCCGCCCAGGCGCTGCTGCACGAGGGCCGGGTCGCGCGCGTGCTGGTGGTCGATTGCGACGTGCACCAGGGCGACGGCACGGCGGAGATCTTCGCCGGCCGGGACGAGGTCATGACGCTCTCGCTCCACGCCGAGAAGAACTACCCGGCGCGCAAGGCGGTCTCGAGCCTCGACTTCCCGCTGCCCGACGGGCTCGCCGACCGGCCCTATCTCGAGGTGCTCGACCACGCGCTCGGCCTGACGGAGAGCTTCCGGCCGGGGATCGTCTTCTACAACGCCGGGGTCGATCCGCACCGCGACGACCGGCTGGGGCGCCTCGGCCTGACGAGCGACGGCCTCCGCGCCCGCGACGCCCGCGTCATCGGCTGGGCGCGGGCGCGGGGCCTGCCGCTCGCCTGCGTGCTCGGCGGCGGCTACGACACCGACCCCGGGCGCCTCGCGGCGCGGCATGCGATCCTGTTCGAGGAAGCGGCGCGGGCGGCGGGCGGGGATGGTGGGCGGATCGCCCACCCTACAGCTCGGTAGGGCGGACCTCGGTCCGCCGATCCGGCGGCGGAAGGCGGACCGAGGTCCGCCCTACGCGGCGCGTTGCGGGATCAATCGAAGCGGTTGTTCTGCGGGAAGCCGCGCGGCGCCATGCGTCCGGCGTCGGCGCGCTTGCCGACCCATTCGGCGAGATCGACCGCCGTCACCGTGCGGGTCCGGCCGGCGGGATCCTTCCAGCTCAGCCCGGCGGCGAGATCGAAGGTGATCGCATCCGAGAGCCCGCCGTCCTTGTAGCGCTGCAGCCGGGTGCCCTTGCCGCGGCCCATCTCGTCGAGCTCGGCGACCGGGAACACGAGCACCTTGCGGTTCTCGCCCACGACCGCGAGGTGATCGCCCCGGACCGGCCGGCAGACCTTGGCCCGGCTCTCGCCGCGCAGGTTCAGGACCTGCTTGCCCGCCCGCGTCTGCGCCAGCGCCTCGTCCTCGGGCAGCACGAAGCCGTCGCCCGCGTCCGAGGCGACGATCAGCTTCGCGCCGGGACGGTGCACGAAGAGCGCGACCATCCGCGCCTCGTTCGGGATATCCGCGATCAGCCGGATCGGCTCGCCCATGCCGCGGCCCCCGGGCAGGGTGGCGCAGGAGAGCGTGAACATCCGCCCGTTCGAGGCCAGCAGCAGCAGCCGGTCGGTGGTCTCGGCCCGGATCAGGAACCGGGGTCCGTCGCCGTCCTTGAACTTCAGCTCGGCGTCGTCGGCGAGATGGCCCTTCATCGCGCGGATCCAGCCCATTTCCGAGCAGACCACGGTGATCGGCTCGCGCTCGATCATCGCCTCGTAGGCCACTTCCTCGACATCGGGCATGTCGTCGAAGCTGGTGCGCCGCGCGCCGCCCGGCGCCTTCGCGCCGAAGGCCTTGCGCACTTCCTGGAGCTCCTCCGCGATGCGCCGCCACTGCGCCTCCTCCGAGCCGAGCAGCGTGATCAGCCCCTCGCGCTCGATGGTGAGCGTGTCGCGCTCGCCCCGGATCTCCATCTCCTCGAGCCGGCGCAGGCTCCGCAGCCGCATGTTGAGGATCGCCTCGGCCTGCGCGTCGCTGAGGCCGAATTCCGCCATCATCACCGCCTTCGGCTCGTCCTCGGTGCGGATGATCTCGATCACCCGGTCGAGGTTGAGATAGGCGACGAGGTAGCCCTCGAGGATCTCGAGCCGCGCCTCGATCTTCTCGAGCCGGAAGCGCGAGCGGCGCAGCAGCACGTCGCGCCGGTGATCGAGGAAGGCGCGCAGCACCTCGCTGAGCGAGCAGACCTTCGGCGTCCGTCCGTCGATCAGCACGTTCATGTTCATCGCGAAGCGCGTCTCGAGATCGCTGGTCTTGAACAGCATCTCCATCATCACCGCGGGGTCCACGGTGCGCGCGCGGGGCTCCAGCACGATGCGCAGGTCCTCGGCGCTCTCGTCGCGCACATCGGCGAGGATCGGGATCTTCTTCGCGTTGATGAGATCGGCGATCCGCTCGATCAGCTTGCCCTTCTGCACCTGGTACGGGATCTCGGTGACCACGACCTGCCACTGGCCCCGGCCGAGGTCCTCGACCGCCCAGCGCGCGCGGAGCCGGAAGCCGCCCCGGCCGGTGCGATAGGCTTCCTTGATGTTGGCGCGCGGCTCGACGATCACGCCGCCGGTCGGGAAATCCGGTCCCTGGACGAAGTCGAGCAGCTTCTCGTCGCTCGCCCCGGGGTATTTCACGAGATGCAGCGCCGCCTGGCAGAGCTCCTCGAGATTGTGCGGCGGAATGTTGGTCGCCATGCCGACCGCGATGCCGCTCGATCCGTTGGCGAGCAGGTTCGGGAAGGCCGCCGGCAGCACTACCGGCTCGCGTTCCGAGCCGTCGTAGTTGTCGCGGAAATCGACCGCGTCCTCGGCCAGCCCTTCCATCAGCGCCGCCGCCGCCGAGGTCAGCCGCGCCTCGGTATAGCGCTGCGCCGCCGGGTTGTCGCCGTCGATGTTGCCGAAATTGCCCTGGCCGTCCACGAGCGGATAGCGGACGTTGAAATCCTGCGCCAGCCGCGCCAGCGCGTCGTAGATCGCCTGGTCGCCGTGCGGGTGATAGTTGCCCATCACCTCGCCGACGATCTTCGCGCATTTGCGGAAGGCGGAGCCGGGATCGAGCCTGAGGCCGCGCATCGCGTAGAGGATGCGCCGGTGCACCGGCTTCAGCCCGTCGCGCGCGTCGGGCAGGGCGCGGTGGGTGATCGTCGAGAGCGCGTAGGTCAGATACCGTTCGCCGAGCGCGCTGGCGAGCGCCTCGCGCGTGACGTCGCCGGACGGGCTTTCGGGGTCATCGGTCGGATCGGCCATGGATTTTCTCTATCCACGCCGCCGCCGCCGGTCCAGCCGAAAGCGTCAGGCGGCGGGGGCCGGCGGCGTCGGCGGCCAGCCGAGCTCGGCCGCGATCGTCGTGCCCTTGCGCAGGTATTCCTCGGCGCGCGCGAGATCGATCATCGCGCCAAGCCGCGCGTTGGCCTCCTCCGGCGTGAAGGGCACCCGCGCCGCCGCGCTCGCGAAGGTGAGCTCGGAAAAGTCGATCCGGTCGTCGCTCTGGAAGAAATCCACGCGCACATGCAGGAAATCCTCGGCGTAGCGCCGGGCATCGGCCAGCATGTCCTCGAGATGCGCGGGCCGCGGCACCTCGACCGGATCCACCGGATTGTTGAGCCAGTGGAAATCGGTCGGCGTCCAGTCCGGCCAGTAGAGGTTGCGCTTGTACCCCGCCGCGGTCCGGTCCTTCACCGCGAGGATGAAGACCGGCTCCCCCATCATGCAGAAGACCTTGTATTCGATCTGGCCGCTCACGCAGGGCACGTATTCCTCGGCGAGCCAGCGCTTCGGGACCGCGCGATAATGGAACTCGCCGGTGCTGCGCCACTGGTCATAGCCCATCCAGTCGCGCACCTTGGCCATGAGCGCGGCCCGGCTCGTGTGCTTGCCGGCGCGCTCGATGTGGTTCTGCCCGCTGCCGAAGCTCGTCTTCAGCGCGAATTCCTCCGGCAGATCGACGCCGGCCAGATCCTCCGCCGTCCAGCCCGAGGCGATCAGCCGCGGGGCCTGGATCAACCCGCCCTTGCGCGCGACATAGCTTCGGACCGCGATCTTGTCGGCCACGAGGCTCATGAGCGGGTTGTGGTGATTCAGGAATTGCCAGCGGATCTTCTCGTTGTACCAGACCGGGTTCTCGAGATCGGGCAGGTGGTCGTTCTTGCGCGCATAGGCGTAGCTGATGAGCTCCGCGTCGGAGACGAAGACCGTGTCATGCACGACCCGCTGCACGGGTTGATGGAGCAGTCCCAGCGATTTCAGCAACTTGGCGCCGCGCCCAAGCCAGCGTCGACGACGATCGATCCGGGCAACGAATTCGTTGCGATCCGCATCGTAGCGTGGCATCGCAGTTCCTTCCGAATACTCACACAAGCGCGAGCCACTGAATGACACGCCCACCCCACCCCTCATGTAGTTCAAGCGCGCTCGGGGGTGAAGGGGTAGTTTCGTTAGCGGTCGCACACGTATGGCGATAGTGGCGCCCGGGGATGGCCCGCGTCCGGCCGGCGCGCCGCCCCTCGGCGCGCGCGCGATCCTGATCACCGGCTGCTCCTCGGGAATCGGCGCGGACGCGGCGGCGACGCTGCGCGCCCGGGGCTGGCGCGTGCTCGCGACCTGCCGCGCCGCCGCCGACTGCGCCCGGCTGACGCGCGAGGGATTCGAGAGCTTTCCGCTCGACCTCGCCTCCGAGGAGAGCATCGCCGCCGCGGTCGCCGAAACCGGCGAGCGACTCGGCCGGGCGCCCGACGCGCTCTTCAACAACGGCGCCTTCGCGATCCCGGGCGCGGTCGAGGACCTGCCCCGCGCCGCGCTGCGCGAGATCTTCGAGGTCAACCTGTTCGGCCAGGCGGATCTGACCAACCGGCTGCTGCCCGGCATGCGGGCGCGCGGCGCCGGGCGGATCGTGATGAACTCCTCGGTGCTCGGCCTCGTCGCGGCCCCCTGGCGCGGCGCCTATGTCGCGAGCAAGTTCGCGCTCGAGGGGCTCACGGACACGCTCCGGCTCGAGCTCCGGGGCAGCGGGATCACGGTCAGCCTGATCGAGCCCGGCCCGATCAGGACGCCGTTCCGCGCCAAGTCGATCCCGCGGTTCGAGCGCCATGTCGACTGGCGCGCCTCGCCCCACGCGGCGGCCTACGAGGCGACGCTGCTGCGCCGGCTCTACGCCGCCGAGCCGGGCCGCGACCGGTTCGAGCTTCAACCCGCCGCGGTGACCGCGACGCTGCTCCGCGCGCTCGAGAGCCGCCGCCCGGCGGCGCGCTACACGGTGACGACGCCGGCGCGGGCGGCGGCGGTCCTGCGCCGCGTGCTGACGACCGCCCTGCTCGACCGGGTGCTCGGCGGACGGTGACGCCGTTGCGATGCCCGGCTTTGCAAAGCCCGGCCCGATCCGGTACCGGTGGGGGACCAGCGCCGGAGGCATCATGACCCAGGATCCGCTCTTCATCCTCGCCGCCATCGCCTGTCTCGTCACCGTGGGGGTGCTGCTCGTCGGCGTCGGCGGCTTCGCCAAAGGTGGGGATTTCAATCGGAAATACGCGAACAAGATAATGCGGCTGCGCCTGCTCGCGCAGTTCATCGCGGTCGTCCTGATCGTGCTCTTCGTCTATTTCTCCAGCCGGGGCTGAGCCATGGTCGTGCTGAACCGCATCTACACCCGCACCGGCGACAAGGGCGAGACCGCGCTCGGCGACGGCTCGCGCACGCCGAAATACGCCGCCCGCGTCTCGGCCTATGGCACGGTCGACGAGCTGAACGCGACCGTGGGCCTCGCCCGGCTGCACACGGAGGGCGAGATGGACGAAGCCCTGTCGCGGGTCCAGAACGACCTCTTCGACCTCGGCGCCGATCTCTGCACGCCGGATATCGAGAACGACGCCACCGCGAAATACCCGAGGCTCCGGATCATCGCGAGCCAGACCGCGCGGCTCGAGGCCGAGATCGACGCCTGGAACGCCGGGCTCGCGCCGCTCCGGAGCTTCATCCTGCCCGGCGGCTCGGCGCTCGCCGCGCATCTGCACCTCTGCCGCACCGTCTGCCGCCGCGCCGAGCGGCTGACGATCGAGGTGGCGGCGGCCGAGGCGGTGAACCCCGAGGCGGTGAAATACCTCAACCGGCTTTCGGACTGGTGCTTCGTCGCGGCGCGAATCGGCAACGACTCCGGCGCCGGCGACGTGCTCTGGGTGCCCGGCGCCAACCGCTGACGGCGGCTCCCGCTCGCGTCCCGATCGCCCCGGGGCGCCGGCGCCCCGGCGATTCGGCCCCTCCGGCGGGGCGCGGAGCGACTTTCCGGTTAACCGCTCCGCGGGCCGTGCTTTGAGCGGAGCCGCGCGCGACCTATAATATCGCCAGGGGGACGACGCCTCTGGTCCGGTCGTCCCCCGGGAGAACTCGGGAGATGGCGTTCGATCCGGAAGACCTGCCCTACAGCCGCGCGGAGGTGCTGTCCGACGCGGTCGTGCACGCCGTGGCGATCCTCGCCACGCTGATCGCCGTGCCGGTGATGGTGACGCTCGCCGCGGTCTGGTTCGGCGACCCGACCACGATCAGCGCCGCCGCGGTCTACGGGACCACGCTGCTCGCGATGTTCTGCTGCTCCGCGATCTACAACCTCACGCCGCTGCCGGCCTGGCGCGGCATCTTCCGCCGGATGGACCAGGCGGTGATCTATCTCAAGATCGCCGGGGCCTACACGCCCTTCGCGGTCCTGACCGGAACCTCGGCCGGGCTGTTCCTGGTCGGCGTCTGGGGCACGGCGCTGGCCGGCGTGACGATGATCCTGTTCGGCCCGACCCGCCCGCGCTGGCCGGCGCTCACGCTCTATCTCGTGCTCGGCTGGGCGGGCCTCTTCCTCGGGCGGCAGATGATCGCGGCGCTCTCGCCCGCCGGCCACGCGCTCATCCTGACGGCCGGGGTGCTCTACAGCGCCGGCCTCGTCTTCTTCCTCTGGGAGCGGCTGCGCTTCCACAACACGATCTGGCACGTCTTCGTGCTGACCGCGAGCGGGCTCGTCTACGCCGCCGTGGTGGTGGAACTCTGGACCCGCGCCCCGGGGCTCTGACGCGGCGCCCGATCCGGCCGCGGCGGGCGGGCGCGCCGCATGATGTCGCCATTGGTCTCAGGGTGTCGCGAAATGTTATTGCGCGCTCCTCGGGGGGTTCGTAGACCACTGTTGCATTGCGAACGCCCGGCGATCCGCCCTCGCCATACCGCCGCGCGTGAGCATGAGACAGCCCGGCTCGGGCGCGAAGGGAGCATGCGATGAAGATCTTGGTGCCCGTCAAGCGGGTGATCGACTACAACGTGAAGGTTCGGGTGAAGG
>QFPW01000067.1 GCA_003241785.1 Rhodovulum sulfidophilum
CATCTCTCCGCCAAGGCACGTCGCTAACGACGTCGCTATGGACGTCTCTTAGCTCAGCACCGGCAAGCCAGGCAGGCGGTGCCAATCGGCCGGTTACGGGCGATCGACCCCGGTGCCGGGACGCTCGACATCGACTTCGTCCGCCATGCCGACGCGGGTCCCGGAGGCCGCTTCGCGGAAAGCGCCACGCCGACTTCTATCTCTTCGCCGGCGACGAGACCGCGCTGCCCGCGATCGCCCGCCTGCTGTCGTCGCTCCCCCCGGAGGCGCGCGGCCAGGTCTTCCTCGAGGTCGCCGATGCCGCCGAGCGGCAGCCGATCGTAGCACCGCCGGCGATCACCGTGAGGTGGATCGAGCGCGCGGCCGGCGGGCGGCTCGCTGACTCCGTCCGCGCCGAGCCTTGGGAAGGGCAGGGCGCCTGGCGCCCCTTCGCGTGGGTTGGATGCGAGCACGAGGATTTCCGCGCGCTGCGCGGGGACTTCCGCGAGATCATTACCTCCTACTGGCCGGGGGGGAGGGGGCGGTGAGGGCGATGCGGAGGAGGTTTGAGGGATGTCACGGCGCGAATGGCTGCCTGCCGACCAATGCCGCTGAAGGGCGTTCAGCCCAGGATCAACGGTAGGAATGCGCTTCCCGCAGGCCAAGGGACGGCCCAGGCAAAGGACGATTGCGTGAGGCGAGTGTTCTCCTCGCGCATCCCATAATCCAAGCTTACGGGACATGACACGGATCGGCAAGCCGGGGCGCTTTCACGGTGTAAATCGACCTAAAAGTGCCATGAAGTTCAGGGCAGGGGGACCATTCCTTCGCGCAGCCAGATCGCGAAGGCCGCCTCGGTGATGTCGCTCGAGGCGAGATCCTCGATTATCCTCACTCCGTCGGCCGTCCCGGGGTCGAAGCGATGTCCGTTCAGCTCGAGGAAGACCAGGGTCGTGACCAGCGCCGTCCGCTTGTTGCCATCGATGAAGGCACGGGCCTCGGCGACACCGTAGGCATAGGCGGCGGCGAGTTCGGCGAGGTCTGGCGCGCCATAGGTGTAGCGATGTTCAGGTCTCATGGTCGCCGCCTCCAGGCCGGAACGATCCCGTAACCCGGGGCTCCCGCCATGGCGAAGGATCTGGCGGTCATGGATCGCCACGACCGCCTCGATCGGCACCCATTCAGGTTCTGTCACGCCAGCTTTGCCAGGAGTTCGCGGTTCCGGTCCATGATACCCTCCGCGACCTCAAGGGCCTTCGCCACCTTGTCACCGGGCAGGATGCGCAAACCACCCGCCTCGTCACGGACGAGCGTCACGATATCACCCTCCTTCACGTCGAGGATCGCCAGAGCCTCGGTCGAGAGCGTAACCGCCGCGCTGTTGCCAACCTTGCGGACTTTGGTCGTGATCATAACATCCTCCAGTATGTGAGTTATTACGTATGTATATCCCACCTTGGGGCTCGGAGCAATCACTTGTGAGGCACGCCAGGGTGCCGGAAGATCGGCGAACGGCCTTGAGCAGACCCGAGATTGCCATCGAGGAGATCGACCGGGTGAGGGCCGCGGGTGTCCGCTTCGGCTGTGTGCTGGCCGATGCGGGTTACGGATCGAGCGGGCCCTTCCGCCAGGCTCTGAGCGCTCGCGGCCTCGCCTGGGCGGTCGGCCTGTCGCGGCGCCAGAACGTTTATCCGGCGGATGTCGGGCTGGTCTTTCCCGAGGCCGGGCGCGGTCGGCCTCGCAAATATCACCTCCCCGACCGCGTGGCCGTTTCCGCCGAACAGATGCTGGAGGACGAAAAATGGCGGAAGGTCAGCTGGCGCCGTGGGACCAAAGGCAGGCTGAATTGCCGGTTCGCCGTGACCCGGGTCCGCATCGCCGACGGTCACCGGCATCGCATGGCGGATGGCCGTGTGCAGGCCACGCCCGGTGACGAGGAGGTCTGGCTGATCGGCGAACGCCGTGCGACCGGGGAGCGGGAATATTACGCCTCGAACCTGCCAGCCGACACCAGCCTCAAGGCGCTCGCCGCCGCCGTCAAGGCCCGATGGATCTGCGAACAGGCGCATCAACAGCTCAAGGAAGAGCTCGGTCTCGACCATTTCGAGGGACGATCCTGGACAGGTCTTCACCGACACACGCTGATGACGATGATCGCCTACGCCTTCCTGCAATCCCGCCGCCTCAAGGCCGCGGGACGGGAAAAAAAGAGTCTCCGGACCGCCCCCGCGACCAACCATGCCAGCCGTCAGGCAGGCCAACCTCGACGCCTTCGCGAGGCCACCATCACGCTGCCCTCATTGTGAAAGGCTCATCGCACAACGCCACGAAAAGAATCTGCCAAAGTAGGGCTAGGCAGCGGACTCATAAGCCAGCGATCCAGATTCGAGTTGCGACGAGCTTGAGGGCTGCGAGGAAGTTATCGGGTCGTCGGTCATAGCGGGTGGCGAGGCCCCGGAGCTGTTTGATCCGGTTGAAGAAGCGCTCGACGAGATTGCGTTGCCGGTACACCCAGGGCGAAAAGGCGAAGCTTCTCTTTCGGATGACACGCGGCGGAAT
>QFPW01000023.1 GCA_003241785.1 Rhodovulum sulfidophilum
AAGCCACCCTAGGAAGCCGATATACGAACGATCCGTTCCGTCGAAACGAAAGCAAAACCGCCCGCATATCCCTTCATCATAATATCTATGTCAAAGAGCGATCGGGGCCAAAAAACCGACCGTCTGCGCTTTTCAATCAGCGCAACCAGCCGCTTCGACCTCGATTGTCACCGTGGCGGAGCGTTCAGAGCGTTTCGCTCGTTGCGTCCTCGCCGCCGGTGGAGGGCTATCTAAGGGGCGGCGCAGAGTCGCGCAAGGGAAAAAACGCGGATCATGACAGATTTTTCTCAGGGCGGCCGTTTCCCCCCTCCCCGGGGTCAGGCCGCGCGGGCGAGACTCCGGATCCGGCCGCGCCGGGGCAGCAGCCGGTAGAGGAGCAGCGCGGCCACGCCCGCCGCGTAGGCGAGCGGCTCCGGCGGCCAGGCCTTCACCAGCCAGACGAAATGGAGCGCCGCGAGCGCCGTCGCCGGATAGGCGAGCCGGTGCAGCGCGCGCCAGCGCATGCCGCCGAGCCGGCGGATCGCCCAGTTGGTCGAGGTGAGCGCCAGCGGGAGCAGCAGGACCAGCGCGGACATGCCGACGATGATGTAGGGCCGCTTGGTCAGGTCGGTGACGGCGGCCGCGAGGTCGAACCCCCGGTCGAAGGCGAACCAGGCCGCGAGATGCAGGAGCGCGTAGTAGAAGGCCATCAGCCCGATCATGCGCCGGAACCGGACGAAGCTGATCCCGGTCAGCTCCCGCAGCGGGGTTACCGCGAGCGCCGCGATCAGGAGCTGGAGCGCGGTCAGGCCGAGGTTCTGCTCGAGCGCCCGCGCGGGATCGGGACCGAGCTGGTTCAGGAGCCCCGCGCGAAGCCAGAGCGCCGCCGGGACAAAGCCGATCAGGTACCAGGGCCAGACCGGGATCCGGCCGAGCCCGCGATTCACGACAGCCGCCGCCCCCGCCATCCCGCGCGCCCTCAGTAGTTCTTCCGCAGGTCTATGCCGGCGTAGAGGCCGCCGACCTCGTCGGCGTAGCCGTTGAACATCTCGGTGTCGCGCTTGGCGAAGAGCCCGCCGCCGATCACCCGCTCGCTGGCCTGGCTCCAGCGCGGATGATCGACGTTCGGGTTCACGTTGGCGTAGAAGCCGTATTCGTTGCCGGCCTGGTTCTTCCAGGTGGTCGGCGGCTCGCCCGAGAGCAGGCTGATCCGCACGATCGACTTGATGCCCTTGAAGCCGTATTTCCACGGCACCACGAGCCGGAGCGGCGCGCCGTTCTGGTTCGGCAACGTCTCGCCGTAGAGGCCGACGGCGAGAATCGTCAGCGGATGCATCGCCTCGTCGAGCCGCAGCCCCTCGACATAGGGCCAGTGGAGCGACGGCAGCAGCCCGCGCTGCGCCGGCATTTCCGCGGGACGCACCAGCGTCTCGAAGGCGACGTATTTCGCGCCCGATCCCGGCTCGACCCGGGCGAGGAGGTCGCCGAGGGGGAAGCCGACCCAGGGGATGACCATCGACCAAGCCTCGACGCAGCGGTGGCGGTAGACCCGTTCCTCGAGCGCCTCGGGCTTCACGATGTCCTCGAGCGCGTAGGTGCCCGGCCGGCCGCAGTCGCCGTCGACCACCACCGACCAGGGCGAGGTCGTGAGCTGGCCGGCGTAGCGCGACGGATCCTCCTTGCCGAAGCCGAACTCGTAGAAATTGTTGTAGGTGGTGACGTAGTCGTAGGACGTCGGCGTCGCGTCGGTCGAATAGGGGCTCGGCCGGGCGTCGAGCTTCGCCGCCTCGGCGAGCCCGGCGGTGCCGGCCAGGGCCGCGAGCCCGCCGAGAAGCGCGCGGCGGCTCAGATAGGCGGATCGCGGCGTGATCTCCGAATAGGCGTGTTTCGGGGGCTTCCGGACCAGCATGCGCGCCTCCTCTGCTGAGCTAGCGTAATGCAAATTGGGGCGCGCCCGCCGCGATTCGTCGCGCGGGCCATCACATCCCCGCGAGAGAGCCGCGGGCCCCCGTCGGCGCGAGCACTTACTCAACTTTTAGATGCAAGACTCCGGCGCCGCTCTCGCGCGCTTGCCGGATGCCTCTCCCGATGCGATCTTGCGCGCGCCGAAGCGTTCCGATGGAGGAACAAGTGCCGAGCAAGACCGTCCGCGTACGAATTGCCGCCGCGCGAAGGCGTCCCACCCCCTCTTTCCTTCGAAACCGTTTTGGAGCCCGGGCGTTGAAAACCGGGACCGGTGAGCGGGCCGGTGCTTCCCGACGGCCGTCGCCGACGGGGCAGCCGCGATGGAGATAGACAAGAGCGTGGTTCAGCGACGATCGGAGACGCCGTTCCGCGTCGCTTTCTTGGGCCTTTTATCCGTGCTGCTCACCATCCTTTTCGCATTGCTCCGCGTCGGCGGATATATCGACTGGTCCTGGTGGTGGGTGCTGGCCCCGCTGCTGGCGTTCTGGGCGGTGTCGATCGCGGGACTGCTGCTCGCCGCCCTCTTCATCTTCATCCTGGACCGGCGGGCGCGGCCGGCGCGCGACGATCCGCGCGCTGAGCAACCTACGCGATCAAAATGGCCCGGAAGTCGTTGACGTTCGTCCCGGTCGGACCGGTCACGAGCAGGTCGCCGGCCCGATCGAGCGCGCTCCAGGCGTCGTTCGCGTCGAGAAGCGCGCGCGGATCGCCCCCGGCGGCGCGGATCCGCGCGATCGTGCCGCCGTCGACGATCCCGCCGGCGTTGTCCTCGGAGCCGTCGATCCCGTCGGTATCGGCCGCGAGCGCGGTGACGCCGGCGAGCCCGTCGATCGCCAGCGCGAAGCTGAGCAGGAATTCGCTGTTCCGCCCGCCCTTGCCGCCCTTCGCCCGGATCGTGACCGTCGTCTCGCCCCCGGAGAGCAGCAGGACCGGCCGGGCGAAGGGTCGGTCGCGCGTCGCGATCTCGCGCGTGATCGCCGCGAGCACGCGCGCGACCTCGCGGCTCTCGCCCTCGACCGCATCCGAGAGGATCACCGCGGCGATCCCCCGCGCCTTCGCCTCGGCGGCGGCGGCCTCGAGCGAGACGGCGGCCGAGGCGATGATCGCGACGGTATCGCGGGCGAAGGCCGGATCGTCGGGCGCCGGAGCGGCGCAATCGGCGCCCGCGAGATGCGCGCGCACCGCCGCGGGCAAATCGAGGCCGTAGCGCGCGACGATGGCGCGCGCCTCCTCGGGGGTGCTCGCGTCCGGGACCGTCGGCCCCGAGGCCACCAGCGCGGGGTCGTCGCCCGGGATGTCCGAGACGATGAGCGAGGCGACGCGCGCGGGATGCGCCGCCTGGGCGAGCCGGCCGCCCTTGATCGTGGAGACGTGCTTGCGCACCACGTTCATCTCGGAGATCGGCGCGCCGGAGGCGAGCAGCGCGCGGTTGACCGCGAGCTCGTCGTCGAGGCCGAGCCCCTCGGGCGGGCTTGGCAGCAGGGCGGAACCGCCGCCGCAGACGAGCGCGATGACGAGATCATCCGGCCCGAGCCCCGCCACCTCGTCGAACAGCCGCCGCGCGGCGAGAAGCCCGGCCTCGTCCGGCTCGGGATGCGCCGCCTCGAGCACCGCGATCCGCTCGCAGGGGGCGCCGTAGCCGTAGCGGGTCACCACGACGCCCGAAAGCGGCCCGTCCCAGGCGGCCTCGAGCGCCTGGGCGAGCTGGGCCGCGCCCTTGCCGGCGCCGACGACCACCGTCCGTCCCTTCGGCGGCGCGGGCAGATGCGCGCGGATCGACGTGTCGGGCAGCGCCGCGCGCACCGCCGCGTCGAAGAGCGCCCGGAGCAGGCCGCGGGGATCGTCGGTCGGAGAAGTCATGTCATGGCCCTTTCGGCGCGCTCGCGGCTCGGAGCGGGAGGATAGAAGCCGGTCGCGCGGCCCGGAAGCCGCACCTTCGTGCGACGTTCAGCGCGCGCCCGAGACGCGCGCCTCCACCGCCGGCACCAGCCCCTCGAGCAGCGCCGGCAGGTCGGCGTAGTGGTCGAGCAGCGCGGCGGGGTCGAGCCGGGCGATGTCGCGCCCCTCCGGCCCGAAGGTGACGAGCACGCAGGGCACGCCCGCCGCGCGCGCGGCCTCGCGATCGGTCACCGTGTCGCCGATCAGCACCGATCGCCCGGCCACCCCGCCGGAACGCCGGATCGTCTCGGTCAGGTGCAGGGGATCGGGCTTGCGGACCGAGAGGCTGTCGGCGCCGAGCACCGCGGCGAAGCGCTCGCGGATCCCGAGCCTCACCAGCAGGAGATCGGCGAGCGCGACCGGCTTGTTGGTGCAGATCGCGAGACGCCAGCCGGCCTCCTCCAGCGCGTCGAGCGCGGGCTCGACGCCGGGATAGAGCCGGGTCTCGCGGTCGATCGCCGCCTCGTAACGCGCCAGCAGCCGCGGGAAGCCCGCCTCGACATGGGCCTCGGGCTCGGCCACGCCGCGCAGTGCGAGGCCCGCGCGCAGCATCGCGCGCCCGCCGGCGAAGGCGGTGGCGCGATGCGCCGCGCGATCGAGCGGCGCGCCGAACCCCAGCTCGTCGAGCGCGCCGTTCGCGGCCGCGATCAGGTCCGCCGCCGTATCGGCCAGCGTTCCGTCAAGATCGAATACCGCGACGCGCATAGACCCTCTCCCCTTCGCTCCCCCGCGCCCCCTCTGTCGCGCATTTTCCGAGGAAACTGAAACACAAACTGATCGTTCGCGGCCTTCCCCCACCCGCCGCCGGCTGGTAGAACCCCGGCTGCGAATTCACAGGTCCGGAGAGCCGCATGCCCACGTCCGTCATCCTTCTCGCCGCCGGACAGGGCAGCCGCATGAACTCCGATCTGCCGAAGGTGCTGCACCCGCTCGCGGGCGCGCCGCTGATCGCCCATGCGCTTCGCTCCGCCCGCGGGATCGAGCCGGAGCGGATCGTCGTGGTGACCGGGGTCGGCGCCGGCGCGGTCGAGGCGGCGGTCGCCGAGCTCGAGCCCGAGGCGGTGACGGTCCAGCAGACCGAGCAGCGCGGCACCGGCGACGCGGTGCGCGTGGCCCTGCCCGCGCTCGCGGGCGCTACCGGCGACGTGGTCGTGCTCTACGGCGACACGCCCTTCATCGAGCCCGACACCCTGCAGGCGATGCTCGACGCGCGCGTCGAAGGGGCGGCGGTGGTGGTGCTCGGCTTCGAGGCGGAGGAGCCCGGCGCCTACGGCCGGCTGGTGCTCGACGCGGGCGGCGATCTCGCGGCGATCGTCGAGGCGCGGGACGCGACGCCGGACCAGCTCGCGATCCGGCTCTGCAACTGCGGCGTGGTCGCGGTCGACGCGGAGCTCCTGCCCGAGCTCGTCGCCGCGCTGCGCGACGACAACGCCAAGGGCGAGTTCTATCTCACCGATATCGTGGCGCTCGCCCGCGCCCGGGGACTGCGGGCCAAGGTGATCGTCTGCGGCGAGGCCGAGACGCTCGGCGTCAACAGCCGCCTGGACCTCGCCCACGCCGAGGCCGCCTTCCAGGCGCGCGCGCGGTACGAGACGATGGAGAACGGCGTCACCCTGACCGATCCCGACACGGTCTGGTTCGCCTTCGACACCTACGTGGGGCGCGACAGCGTGATCGGCCCCAACGTCTTCTTCGGCCCCGGCGTCACGATCGAATCCGGCGTCGAGATCCTGCCCTTCTGCCATCTCGAGGGCTGCCACGTCAGCCGGGGCTCGCGGATCGGCCCCTTCGCCCGGCTGCGGCCCGGCGCGGAGCTGGCCGAGGACACCCATATCGGCAACTTCGTCGAGATCAAGAACGCGATCGTCGACGAGGGCGCGAAGATCAATCACCTGACCTATGTCGGCGACGCCCAGGTCGGCGCGCGCACCAACATCGGCGCGGGAACGATCTTCTGCAACTACGACGGCGTCTTCAAGCACCGCACCGAGGTCGGCGCCGATGTCTTCGTCGGCTCGAACTCGGCGCTGGTCGCCCCGGTCCGGATCGGCGCGGGGGCGCTTATCGCGGCGGGCTCGGTCGTCACCGAGGAGGTGCCCCCGGGCGCGCTCGCCGTGGCGCGGGCCCGGCAGGAGAACAAGCCCGGGCTCGGGGCGCGGCTCATGTCGCGGTTGCGCGCGCTCAAGGCCGACAAGGCGGCGCGCTGAATGTGCGGCATCGTCGGAATCCTGGGCAAGCACCAGGTCGCGCCGCTGATCCTCGAGGCGCTGAAGCGGCTCGAATACCGGGGCTATGACAGCGCCGGCATCGCCACGCTGGACGAGGAAGGCCGGCTCGGCCGGCGCCGCGCGACCGGCAAGCTGATCGCGCTTTCGGACCTGCTCGTCGCCGATCCGGTGCGCGGCCGGATCGGGATCGGCCATACCCGCTGGGCGACGCATGGCGCGCCCTCGATCCGCAACGCCCATCCGCATCAGGCGGGCCGGGTCGCGGTGGTCCACAACGGGATCATCGAGAACTACCGCGAGCTGCGCGCCGAGCTCGAGGCCGAGGGCGCGGTCTTCGAGACCGACACCGATACCGAAAGCGTCGCGCGCCTCTGCGACCGCGCGCTCGGCGCGGGCGCGACCCCGCTCCAGGCGGTGCGCGCCACGCTCGCGCGGCTGCGGGGCGCCTTCGCGCTCTGCTTTCTCTTCGCCGACGAGCCCGACCTGATGATCGCGGCCCGCCGCGGCTCGCCGCTCGCGGTCGGCTTCGGCCATGGCGAGATGTACGTGGGCTCCGACGCGCTGGCGCTGGCGCCGCTCACGAACCAGATCGCCTATCTCGAGGAGGGCGACCACGCCGAACTGACCCGGACCGGCGTGCGTTTCTACGACGCGAAGGGCACGGGCGTGATCCGGGACATCCTGATGGTCCCCGCCGAGACGGTCGTCGCCGAGAAGGGCCCCTACAAGCACTTCATGGCGAAGGAGACGCACGAGCAGCCGATCGTGCTCGCCGACGCGCTCGCGCGCTACCTCGCGCCCGAGCAATCGGCGGTGGACCTGCCCGCGGCGGTCGATTTCACCGACTGCGAGCGGATCGTGATGGTCGCCTGCGGCACCGCGCATTACGCCTGCCACGTCGCCAAATACTGGTTCGAGAGCCTCGCCCGGCTGCCGGTCGAGATCGAGGTCGCCTCGGAGTTCCGCTACCGCGAGCCCCCCGTCGGCCCGGGCACGCTCGGGATCCTGGTCAGCCAGTCGGGCGAGACCGCCGACACGCTCGCCGCGCTGCGCTATCTGAAAGCGCGCAAGGCGCGCTCGCTGGCGGTCGTGAACGTCGAGACCTCGAGCATCGCGCGCGAAAGCGACGTGGCGCTGCCGATCCTCGCCGGGCCCGAGATCGGCGTGGCCTCGACCAAGGCCTTCACCTGCCAGCTCGCGCTGCTCGCCTGCCTCGCCGTGGCCGCGGCGCGCCAGCGCGGCGCGATCGACGAGACGGAGGAGGCGGCGCGGGTCGCGGACCTGCGCGCCCTGCCCGGCCTCATGGCCCGCGCGCTCGAGACCGAGCCCGCGATCGCCGAGATCGCCCGCGACGTCAGCCATGCCCGCGACGTGCTCTTCCTCGGGCGGGGGACGATGTATCCGCTCGCGCTCGAAGGCGCGCTGAAGCTGAAGGAGATCAGCTATATCCACGCCGAGGGCTATGCGAGCGGCGAGCTGAAGCACGGCCCGATCGCGCTCGTGGACGAGGCGGTGCCGGTCATCGTGCTCGCGCCATCCGATCCGCTGTTCGAGAAGACGGTCTCGAACATGCAGGAGGTGCTGGCGCGCGGCGGGCGGGTGCTGCTGATCAGCGACACCGAGGGTCTCGCCACCGCCGGGGCCGGGGTGTGGCGCACCGTGACGATGCCCGCGGCGCCGGGCTTCATTACTCCGATCCTCTATGCCGCGCCGGCGCAGCTGCTCGCCTATCACACGGCGGTCTTCAAGGGCACCGACGTCGACCAGCCGCGCAACCTCGCGAAATCGGTGACGGTGGAATGACCGCGCCGATCCCGGTCGCGGAGGCCGTCGCCAGGCTGGAGGCCGCGGCCGACCCCGCCGCGGCCGCGGAGATGGCGGCCTACCACAAGGCGCCCCGGCGCTATCTCGGCCTCGCCAATCCGGGCATCGACGTCGCGGTCGCCGACTGGCGCGCGGCGCTCGACCCGCCCGGCCGGGTCGCGCTCGCGGCCGGGCTCTGGGACAGCGACATCCACGAGGCGCGGATCGCGGCGGCGAAGCTGCTGACCCAGGCGCGGCTCGGCGCGGACGATCCGCTGGTCTGGCGGGAATTCCTGCGCTGGGTTCCGGACTTCGACGCCTGGGCGATCGCCGATCACGCCTGCAAGGCGGGCGAGCGGCGGCTGGCGGCCGAGCCGGGCCGGCTCGACGTCGTCGAGACCTGGGTCGAGGATCCGAACTCCTGGGTGCGCCGCGCCGCGCTCACCACCACCCTGCCCTGGACCAAGATGACCCACCCCGACGCCGCCGAGCGCGCGGCGCGCGACCGCGTGCTCGGCTGGGCGGCGCGGCTCGTCGCCGATCGGGACTGGTTCACGCAGAAGGCGATCGGAACCTGGCTTCGGAGCCTTTCGCTCCGCGATCCGGCCCGGGTCGCGGCCTTCCTCGACGGCCCGGGCAAGGAGCTCAGGAGCTTCGCCCGGAAGGAGGCCGCGCGCCGGATGCGCTGACCCCGGAGGGCTCAGGCGCCCGAGGTGATGAGGCCGAAGCCGAGCCCCCGCAGCGCCGCGCTGATCCGGTCGAACACGCCGAGCTTGGTGTAGATCCGCCGCAGATGCGCGTCGACGGTATGCGCCGAAATGCCGAGGATGGCGCCGATCGCCGCGTTCGACTTGCCGCGGGCGACCCAGGCCAGCACCTCGGCCTCGCGCCGCGACAGCGCGGGCGGGGCGCCGAGATCGGTCCGCAGCAGCGCGCAATAGCGCAGATGCGTCGCCTGGCAGGCCCAGTGCAGGTCTCCGAGCATCGGCGTCGCGAGGCGCTCGACCCCCTCGACCAGCGCGAGCTCGAAGATCCCGTTGCGGCCGTTCGGCCCGTAGACCGGGATCGCGAGGCCGTAGACGAAGCCGGCGGCGCGCAGCGTCGCGAGATGCGCGCGCTCGTCGGCGGTGAGGTTCTTCAGCGTGTCGATGTCGTCCCAGTAGACCGGCTCGCCATTGATCCGCGCGTAGTCGGAAATGGGCGTCATGCCCGTGGCGCGCGCCGTGAAATAGTATTCGACCCATTCCTCGGGGAAGCCGGCGTTGCGCACCCGCGACACCGCCTCGTCGGGCGCCCCGACCGGCGGCATGTGGTGATAGCCGATCCGGCCGGTCTCGCGGGCCTCGGCGAATCTCACGAGGGAGCGCCAGAGCTCGTCCATGCCCTCCGCGGTCAGGACGACCTTCTCGAACTCGCTAACGTCCATGCACCCATCCCGCGACCGCGTGACAGGGTCTTACCATCGCCGCGGCCCGCGACAAAGCGCCCTGTCGCCCCGCATCAGCCTTCGCCGCGCAGATCCGCCCGGCGGATCTTGCCGGTCGCGGTCAGCGGCAGCGCCTCGACGAAGACGACCGAGCGCGGCGCCACATGCGCGGAGAGGCGCGCGCGCACCCGCGCGATCAGCGCGGCTTCGAGCCCCGCGAGCCGCGCGCCCGGCTTCGGCACCACGAAGGCCTTCACGATCTCGGTCCGGATCGGATCGGGCACGCCGACCACCGCGGCCTGGGCGACGTCGGGATGCCCGGTCAGGCAATCCTCGATCTCGCCCGGGCCGATCCGGTAGCCCGAGGAGGTGATCACGTCGTCGGTCCGGGCGCGGAAGAAGACATCGCCGTCCTCGTCCATCATCCCCTCGTCCCCGGTCAGGAGCCAGTCGCCGCGGAACTTCTCGGCGGTCTTGCCCGGATTGTTCCAATAGCCGAGGAACATCACCGGATCGGGCGCGGCCACCGCGATCTCGCCCAGCGCGCCCGGCGGCAGGTGCTCGCCCTCGGGCGAGAGGATCGCCACGCGATGCCCCGGCACCGCCCGGCCGGCCGAGCCCGGGCGCACCGGCGCGATCGCCGCCGAATTGCCCAGCACCGCGTTGCATTCGGTCTGGCCGTAGAATTCGTTGATCTCGCGCCCGAAGACGCCGCGCCCCCAGTCGAGCAGGCTCTGCCCCAGCGCCTCGCCCGCCGAGGCGACGGTGCGCAGGCCGGGGACGGAGCTGACGCCGCGCTGGCGCATCAGGTTGAGCGCGGTCGGCGGGAAGAAGGCGTTACGCGCCCCGAGCCGCCCCATCAGCGCGACCGCGGCCTCCGGGTCGAACTTCGGCATCCGGTGGCTGATCACCGTGACGCCGTAGAAGAGCGCGGGCAGCAGAACGTTGGTCAGCCCGCCCATCCAGGCCCAGTCGGCCGGCGTCCAGATCCGGTCGCCCGGCTGGCCCAGCCCCTCGTGCGCGAGGCTGATCCCCGGCAGGTGCCCGAGCAGCACGCGGTGGCCGTGCAGCGCGCCCTTCGGCGGTCCGGTGGTGCCGGAGGTGTAGCTCAGGAAGGCCGGGTCGTCCGGCCCGGTCGCGACGCCCGCGTGCGTCTCCGCCGCCCAGCCGAGCGCGCGCCAGAAATCGAGCGCGCCCTCGCCGCGCCCGTCGATCGAGAGCACGAGCCCGAGCCCGGGTAGGTCGGCGCGGATCGCCGCGATCTTCGCGGCGTTCGGCGTGTCGGTGACGAGCGCCCGCGCCCCCGAATCGGCGAGCCGGAACCGCAGCCCGTCCTCGCCGAACAGGGTGAAGAGCGGCACCACGATCGCGCCGAGCCGATAGGCGGCGAGATGGGTGAGCAGGGCCTCGGGCGATTGCGGCAGCAGGACGGCGACCCGGTCGCCCCGCGCGATGCCATGCGCGGCGAGCACGTTGGCCAGCCGGCGCGACGCGCGGGCGAGATCGGCGAAGCTGTAGTCGCGCACCACGTCGTCGAGCTGCAGATGCCGCAGCGCGAGACGGTCGGGATCGGCGCGGGCCCAGACGTCGCAGCAGACCTCGGCGATGTTGAAGCGCCGCGGACGCGGCCAGCGGAACCCGGCCCGCATCGCCTCCCAGCCCGCGTCGGCCGGCGGCAGTGGCCATCCCGGCGAGGACATCGGACCGATCTCGCGCATCGCTCGCTCCCCTGTCGGAGCCATTCCCGGCCCCCGTGCCGTCTCGGCACCCGCGAAAAGATCGCTGCGTCGCAGCATGGCCGAGCTTGCCACCGCCCCGGCGCGAAGTCGAGCGCGATGCGCGGCGCCTCCGCCTTAGGTCGCAGGAGGCCCGGCGGCGGGACCGGCCGCGACCTTGGGCGCCCTTGAAACACCCCGTCCGCGCTCCTAAAACACCCTCCAAGGCCCGGGGGAGGGGCGACACCGTCGACATGACCGCACCGCTCATCGATCCGTTCGCGCGCCCGATCACCTACCTGCGTGTGTCGGTGACCGACCGCTGCGACTTCCGCTGCGTCTATTGCATGGCGGAGCACATGGAATTCCTGCCCAAGGCGGAGCTCCTGAGCCTCGAGGAGCTCGACCGCCTCTGCTCGGCCTTCATCGGCCAGGGCGTGCGCAAGCTTCGTGTCACCGGCGGCGAGCCGCTGGTGCGCCGGGGCATCATGACCTTCTTCCGCGCCATGGCCCGCCACCTCGAGAGCGGCGCGCTCGATGAGCTGACGCTCACCACCAACGGCAGCCAGCTGCGCCGCTTCGCCCGCGATCTCGCGGATTGCGGCGTCAGGAGGGTCAATGTCTCGCTCGACACGCTGAGCGAGGCGAAGTTCAAAGCGGTGACGCGCTGGGGCCGCTTCGCCCAGGTGCTCGACGGGATCGACGCCGCGACCGAGGCGGGACTCAAGGTCAAGATCAACACCGTGGCGCTCCGGGGCGTGAACGACACCGAGATCCACGATCTCGTCGCCTGGTGCGGCGCGCGTGGCCACGACCTCACCTTCATCGAGGTGATGCCGATGGGCGACCTCGGCAACGAGGACCGGCTCGACCAGTATTATTCGCTGCGCGACCTGCGCGCGGATCTCGCGACGCGCTGGACGCTCACCGACACCGCCGAGCGGACCGGGGGCCCGGCGCGCTACGCCCGCGTCGGCGAGACTGGCGGCCGGATCGGCTTCATCACCCCGCTCACGCATAATTTCTGCGAAAGCTGCAACCGGGTGCGGGTGACCTGCACCGGCCAGCTCTACATGTGCCTCGGCCAGGAGGACGACGCCGACCTGCGCGCCGTGCTGCGGGCCAACCCGGGCGACGACGCGCCGCTGGTCCGCGCGATCCGCGCCGCGATCGCGCGCAAGCCCAAGGGCCACGATTTCGACTATTCGCGCCAGACCGTGCACGGACAGGTCAGCCGGCACATGAGCCACACCGGCGGCTGACAGTCACATCCGCTCCGCGCCGAATCCGTCCCGCACCGCCGCCTCGGCGGCGACGGCGAGCGCCTTGCGGTCGGGCAGCGCCGCGGGGTCGAGCGGCGGATGCAGCGTGATCTCGACCCTTCCGCCGCGCGACCGCCCCAGCACCGCGACGAGATGCGAGCCGAAATCCATCTCGCCCCACCAGCCATAGAAGGCGGCCGGCAGATCCGGGCGCGGCCGGTAGCGCACCGACACCGGCTGGACCCGCGCGCCCGACGGACCGCTCGGGAAGCTTCCGAACAGCGAGGACTTGAACGGCAGCACGCGCTGGCCGTCGCTGCTCGTGCCCTCCGGGAACAGGCAGAGCCGGTCGCCGGCGGCGATCCGCGCCGCGAGCGCGTCGGCCTGCCGCCGCGCCTCGGTCGGGCGGCGCTCGATGAACTCGGTGCCGATCGCGCGGCCGATCAGGCCGATCACCGGCCAGCCCGAGACCTCGGCCTTGGAGACGAAGAACACCGGCGCGGCGCAGCGCAGCGCGACGATGTCGATCCAGCTCGAATGATTGGCGACGATGGCGCCGCCGGCCGCCATCGGCGCGCCGCGCACCAGGACGCGCAGCCCGAGCAGCCTCGCGGCGCCGCGCGACCAGAGCCCGACGATTGACGGCGCGAGCGCGCGATCCCCGCGGCGCGCGAGCAGCCGGTCGAGCAGCGCGAGCGCGAGAAAGACCGCGAAACAGCCGCCGAGCCAGAGCAGCGCGACCGGCGCGCGGACCGCGATCCGGAGCCGGTCCGCCAACGTCATCGGCGGCAGTTCCACCGGCGCGGCGCCGTCCCAGCCCGCCCTCACGCCTCCGGGCCCCGGTTGCGTTCGTAGAAGGCGCGATAGCGCTCGGTCATCCGCGCGGTGTCCATCACGACGCAGACGTCGACGGTGTTGAAGCGCCGGTCGACATAGGCGCCCTCGCCCACCCAGCCGCCGAGCCGGAGATAGGCCTGGATCAGCGGCGGGATCAGCCCGCGCGCGCGCTTGGCGTCGATCACGCCGATCCCGGGAAATTCCATCGAGACGAAATGATCGGCATGCGCCCGGACACGCAGATCCTCGGGGGCGAGATGCGCGCTGCGCAGATAGGCCAGCGCCTCGGCGTGGCGGTCCACGTCGGCGCCCGGGAAGCTCGCGACGCCGAACAGGATCTCGATCTCGCGCGTCAGCACGTATTCGGCGAGCCCGTTCCAGAGCAGGTGCATCCCCGGCCCGCCGCGATGCTCCTTCGCGACGCAGGAGCGGCCGAGCTCCAGGCTCCGGCGGCCATCCTCGAGGATCGGGGCGAGGTCGTATTCAGCGGCGCCGTAGAACCCCGGCCCCGACCGGGCCACGTCGTCGCGCAGCAGGCGGTAGGCGCCGACGACCCGGTCGAGCGGATCGGCCGGCTCGACAGCCCGGTCGATCAGCAGCAGATGGTCGAACCAGGTGTCGAACCGGTCCCACTCCCGCCGCGCCGCCCGCTCCTCGTCGCTGGCCTCCGCGCCCATCTCCTCGACGAAGACGCGATAGCGCAGCCGCTGCGCCGCGGCGACCTCGCCCTCGGTCTCGGCCAGCTTCACCCGATAACGGCTGGGGTTGATCGTCATTTGGAACCCGGTACGCGCGGACGGCATGTCCGCCGCGCCCCGTTTACCGGCTCGAAGACGGGCTGGCAAATATCCGCCGAGGCTTTGAGCGGGAATCGATCGGGAATTGGGCGGCCGCGTCCCGTGTTCACCGATGTTTAACGGTTTCCTGAGACCTGCTAGAGCCTGTCGCCAGAGCCGTACTGCGGGGCGAGCTCAACACGGGACCCGTCTATGACAACCTTGCCGGCGTGTTCGAAGTTCACCGTGATCTTGTTGCCGATCACGGATTGCACCTGGCCGAGGCCCCAGTCCGGCTGGCCCGGGTGCCGGACCAGGTTTCCGGGTTCGAGGAATTCGTTCATCGGCGGTCATCCGTTCCGGGGGGCGCGGACGTGAACGAGCCCGCGATCGCGGCGCTCGTGAGCGCCCGCCTGTGCCATGACCTGATAAGCCCAATCGGCGCGATCGGCAACGGGCTCGAGCTCCTGCAGATGAGCGACGGCCGGGCCGGCGCGGCCGAGCTCGGGCTGATTTCCGAGAGCCTCGGCACAGCGCTGGCGCGGCTGCGCTTCTACCGGGTCGCCTTCGGGCCCGCCGATACCGAGGCCCGCCAGTCCTTCGACGAGGCGCGCCAGATCACCGATGCGATGTTCCATGGCCGGTTCGGGGTCGACTGGGCCGAGACCGGCGACGGCGCGATGCCGCGCGCGGTGGCGCAGCTCGCCTATCTCGCCATCCTCTGCTTCGAGCGCAGCCTGCCGATGGGGGGCGCCGTGCGGGTGGCGGCGACCACCGGCGCGGTCGAACTCGCCGCCGAGGGCTGCCGCGTCGCCGCCCCGGCGGACCTGTGGCTCCACGTGGTCAGCGGCGCCCGCGTCGCCGAGCCCCGGCCCGACAACGTGCAGTTCCTGCTGCTGCGCCACGCGATGGCCGCGCGCGGCTACCGCGCCGAACGCCGCTTCTCGGAGACCGCCGCCGCGCTCCGGCTGATCGCGCCGGCGGTCTCGCGGGCGATCCCGGCCTGAGCCTTCAGAGCGGCGCGAGCCCGTCGCGGAACCGGCGCATGTTGTCGCGGTAGCGCGCGGCGCCGCCGCGCATCTTCGCGATCTCCTCCGCGGTCATGATCCGCGCGACCTTGCCCGGCCGGCCGATCACCATCGCCCCGTCGGGGATCTCCTTGCCCTCGGTCACCAGCGCCCCGGCGCCGATCAGCACGCCGGAGCCGATCCGCGCGCCGTTCAGCACCGTGGCGCCCATGCCGACGAGGCTGCCCGCGCCGATCACGCAGCCGTGCAGGATCGCCATATGGCCGATCGTGCAGCGCGGCCCGACCTCGAGCGGATAGCCCATGTCGGTATGCATCACGCAGCCGTCCTGGACGTTGCTGTCCTCGCCGATCGTGATCGGCTCGTTGTCGCCGCGCAGCACCGCGTTGAACCAGACCGAAGCGCCGCGGCGCAGGATCACCCGGCCGATCAGCCGCGCCCCCGGCGCGACCCAGCAATCGCCGTCCTCGGGAAGCTCCGGCGCGATCCCGTCGAGCGCGTAGAGCGTCATGCCGTCCTCTCCTCGAATTCGCGGTTCAGCTCCTGCACGAGGCCGAGCAGCTCCGGCCGCCGGTCGCGCCGCAGCCGCTCCGCCGCGATGATCGCGGTGAGCTCGGCCTCGCAGGCGTCGAGGTCGCGGTTCACCAGCACGTAGTCATATTCCGCCCAGTGGCTGATCTCGTCGCGCGATTTCGCCATCCGGCCGGCGACGACCTCGGCGCTGTCCTGGGCCCGGGCGCGCAGCCGGGATTCGAGCTCGGCGATCGAGGGCGGCAGGATGAAGATCGTCACCACCGCGTCGCGCAGGCTCGAGTTGCGGATCTGCTGCCCGCCCTGCCAGTCGACGTCGAAGAGCACGTCGCGGCCGCCCGCGACCGCCGCCTCGACCGGCGCGCGCGGCGTGCCGTAGAGATTGCCGAATACCTCGGCGTGTTCCAGCATCTCGCCGCCCGCCGCCATCGCCTCGAAGGACGGGCGGTCTGTGAAGAAATAGTGCTCGCCCTCGACCTCGCCCGGCCGGGGCGTCCGCGTGGTGGCGGAGATCGAGAACCGCACCGCCGGATCGCGCGCGAGCAGCCGGCGCGACAGCGTCGACTTTCCCGCGCCCGAGGGGGAGGAGAGGATGATCAGGAGGCCACGCCGGCTCGGCGCGGCGCTCATTCGTTATTCCACATTCTGAACCTGCTCGCGCAACTGGTCGATGGCCACCTTCATCTCCAGCCCGATCGCTGTCAAATCCGAGGCGCCCGACTTGGCGCAGAGCGTATTGGCTTCGCGGTTGAATTCCTGGGTGAGGAAGTCGAGGCGCCGCCCGACCGGCCCCTCGGCGCGCAGGAGATTGCGCGCCGCGACGATATGCGCGCCGATGCGGTCGAGCTCTTCCGACACGTCGGCCTTGACCGCGATCAGCGCGAGTTCCTGCGCGAGGCGGCCCTCGTCGATCTGGCTCAGCTGGCCGAGCACGGCGTCGATCCGGGCGCGGAGCAGCGCGGCGGCGCGCGGGCCGCGCGCCTCGGCGGCGACCTTGGCCTGACCGGCGAGGTCGGCGATGCGGTCGACCCGGTCGGTGATCGCCACCGCGATCTGCGCCCCCTCCTCGGCGCGGGACGCGCGCAGCTTCCGCGTCAGCTCCGGGATGTCGGCGAGCAGCCGCTCCATCACCTGGGCGTTCTCCGCCGGCTGGGACTGATCCTGCTCGAGCACGCCCCGGACCGCGAGCAGGTCGGCGGCGGTCATCGGCGCGAGCGGCAGGCCGCGGCGCGCGGCGGCGTCGCCGGCCAGCTCCACCGCCAGGATCGCCTGTTCGAGCCCCACCGGGCTCAGCCGGGGCGCGGCGGATGCGGCCCCGTGGGTGACGCGCAGGCCGACCGTGACCGAGCCCCGCGACAGCGCCGCGGCGAGCGCCGCGCGCAGCGGCGCCTCGAGGCGCTCGAACCCTTCGGGCAGCCGCAGACGCAAGTCCAGGTTGCGCCCGTTCACGCTCCGCGCCTCCCAGGTCCACGAAACCTCTCCGACGGCGCCAGGGTGCCCCGCGAAACCTGTCATCGAAACGAGCGTCATTCTATGTCCCCGAGCGCCTTTGCCAGCTCGCTCAAAATTTCATCAAACCTATACGGAATTAACGAGAACAGCGCAAAAACCACGACACAAACCACGAACACAGCTAGGCTCTGAACAAATCATTAACCAATCGCCGCGTGTAACTGATCGAGAGGTAAACAGGCGGCCAAGCCGGGTCAAGTTTCGAAATGAACGACGTGATGCTCACTTCGCTGCGCGCGTACTGGGATCGGCTACGCGCCGGACGCGTGGCGCCCTATCGCGCCGAGATAGACCCGCGCCAGTTCGAGCCGGCGCTGGAAAGCATGTTCATCCTTGAACGCGTCGGCGCCGAGAACCTTCGCGTCCGCCTCGCGGGGATGAAGCTCTGCGAGATGATGGGCATGGAGATCCGCGGCATGGAGGCGGGTTTCCTGGTCGAGGAGGCGCAGCGTCTCCGCTTCGACCGGCTCGTCAACGTGGCGATGGCCGAGCCGGCGGTGGTGGAATTGCGGCTCGAGGCCCCGGCCCGCGCGGGCGCCTACCGCGGCACCATGCTGCTGATGCCGCTGCGCAGCGACTTCGGCGAGATCAACCGGGTGCTCGGCTGCCTGAGCGGCGAGAGCGACTATTACACCCCGCCGCTGAGCTTCACGATCCGCGACGTCGCGGTGACGCCGATCGAGACCAGCGCCGCGGCGGAGGGGCAGCCGCGCCGCGCCCTGCCCGGCTTCGCCGAGGAGCCGAGCGGCTTCGCCGGGCCCGCGCCGGCGCTGCGCGCGATCGAGGGCAATCCGGACGCCCCGGCCCGCCGCCCGACCGGGGCGCGGCCCCGGCTGCGGCTCGTCGAAGGCGACTGAGCGCCGGGCGCCCGGGGGGCGGAGACGCCCCCGCCCCGCGGCGATGAGACGCGGGGTCAGGTCCCCTCGCCCCGGCGCGCCGACGACGGCCCGGCGACGCCACCCTCCAGCCCGCGCGCGTCCAGCTCCTCCTCGACGAGGCCAAGCAGCCGCAGCGCGGCCGGCGCGGCGGAGCGGCCGCGCGCGCGGATGATGTAATAGGGCGAGACCAGGAGCTCGCCCCGCGGCGCCAGCGCCGTGAACCCCGCGCTGACCGGCGGCTCGGTCATCATCCGCGTCACCTCGCGCGCCATCGGCGCCAGCGCGTCGGTCTGCGACAGGAAGGCGATCATCACCAGGAGCGACGAGGTCGAGATGATGTCGAGCGGCGGCGGCAGCCCCGCCCGGGCCAGCGCCTCCTCGACCGCCTGCCGGATCGGCGTGCCGCGCTCCTGGATGATCCAATCGTAGCCGCGCAGCTCGGCGAGCGCGACCTCCCGCCGTCCGGCCAGGGGATGGTCGCGCCGCGCGAGGAAGCTGACCGACTCGTGCCAGGCCGGGCGCAGGGTGAAGGCGCGCGGATCGGAATCGGGCAGCAGACGGCCAAGCACGAAGTCGTATTCCGCCGCGATCAGCCCACGCAGCAGCGCGGCGGAAGGCGAGACGTCGACCCGCACCTCGATCTCGGGCGAGGCCGCCTTCAGCCGCCGGATCGCCGGCACAAGGTAGCCGACGGCGGGACCGGTGACCGCGCCGACCGCGACCCGCCCGCCCCGGCCCTCGCGCAGTTCGCCGACCTCGCGCGCGAGGTCGCGCATCTCGACCGACATCGCATGCGCCCGCGCCGCGATCACCCGACCGACCGGCGTCGGCGTCATGCCCTTCGGATGCCGCGCGAAGAGCGGCGCGCCGACGATCCGCTCGATCTCGGCCAGCATCCGCGACGCCGCGGGCTGGGTGATCGCCAGCGCCTCCGCCGCGAGCCGCAGCTGGCCCTGCTCGGCGATCGTCGCGATCAGCCGCAGCTGGACCAGCTTGAGGTTCAGGATCGGATCGAGCCTCATTCACATACCAGATCCGATATCAGGATCGCCTACAATGTAATTTGATTGGTATGCGCCCGTCCGGGCAGACTGCGCGCGGGCCGAACCAACGGCCGACAAGAACGGGCCGCCACCAAGGGCGGCCGTCAGCTCGGGGAGGAAAGCATGAAGCTAGGAATGCTCGCGGCGGCCGCCGCGATCGGCGCCGCCGTGTTCGGCGCCCAGGCCATGGCCGAGACCAAGGGCACCGTCGGGATCGCGATGCCGACCAAATCCTCGGCGCGCTGGATCTCGGACGGCGATGCGATGGTCGAGCAATTCCAGGCCGCCGGCTACGACACCGACCTGCAATACGCCGAGGACGACATCCCGAACCAGCTCGCCCAGGTCGAGAACATGATCACCAAGGGCGTGAACGTCCTGGTGATCGCCGCGATCGACGGCACGACGCTGACGAACGCGCTCGAGAACGCCAAGGCCTCGGACATCACCGTCATCGCCTACGACCGGCTGATCCGCGACAGCGACAGCGTCGACTATTACGCCACCTTCGACAATTTCAAGGTCGGCGTCCTGCAGGCGACGAGCCTCGTCGACGGGATGAAGGAACGCTTCGGCGACGGGCCCTACAACGTCGAGCTCTTCGGTGGCTCGCCGGACGACAACAACGCCTTCTTCTTCTACAACGGCGCGATGTCGGTGCTCCAGCCGATGATCGACGCGGGCCAGATCAAGATCCCCTCGGGCCAGATGGGCATGGACAAGGTCGGCACGCTGCGCTGGGACGGCGCGGTGGCGCAGGCGCGGATGGATAACCTGCTGTCGGCCAACTATACCGACAGGCAGATCCAGGGCGTGCTCTCGCCCTATGACGGGCTCTCGATCGGCATCCTGTCCTCCCTCAAGGGCGTCGGCTACGGCTCGGGCGACATGAAGATGCCGATCGTGACCGGCCAGGACGCCGAGGTGCCCTCGGTCAAGTCGATCATCGCGGGCGAGCAGTATTCGACCGTGTTCAAGGACACCCGGGCGCTCGCCGGGGTCACGGTGAAGATGGTCGACGCGGTGCTGAGCGGCCAGGAGCCCGAGGTGAACGACACCACGACCTACGACAACGGCGTCAAGGTGGTGCCCTCCTACCTGCTGGAGCCGGTCGCGGTCGACAAGTCCGACTGGGAGAAGATCCTGGTCGGGTCGGGCTACTACGCCACCGACCAGCTCCAGTGAACCGTAGGGTGGGCGATTCCGCCCACCTTCCGACGCGGGCGGCGAGGGGGGCGGGCGAACCCGCCCGCCCGACGATCCGACACCCCCGCGCGACGACCATCGAGGCCCCGGGTCACCCCCGGGGCAGCGAGACCCGACCCGATGCCCCGAGCGAGACGATCATGAATGCCATTCTCGAGATGCGCGGCATCACCAAGACCTTTCCCGGGGTCAAGGCGCTCGACAACGTGTCCCTCACCGTCGCGCGCGGCGAGATCCACGCGATTTGCGGCGAGAACGGCGCGGGCAAATCGACCCTGATGAAGGTGCTCTCGGGCGTCTATCCGCACGGCTCCTACGAGGGCGATATTCTCTACGACGGCGAGGCGGTCGCCTTTCGCGGCATCGCCGACAGCGAGGCGCGGGGGATCATCATCATCCACCAGGAGCTCGCGCTCGTCCCCCGGCTCTCGATCGCCGAGAACATCTTCCTCGGCAACGAGGTGGCGAAGGGCGGCGTGATCGACTGGCCCGACTCCTACCGGCGCGCCCAGGCGCTCCTCGCCAAGGTCGGGCTCGCCGAGCCGCCGGGCCTGCCGGTCGGCAAGCTCGGGGTCGGCAAGCAGCAGCTCGTCGAGATCGCCAAGGCGCTCGCCAAGGAGGTGCGGCTCCTGATCCTCGACGAACCGACCGCGAGCCTGCAGGAGAACGACAGTCAGGCCCTGCTCGACCTCCTGCTCGAATTCCGCGCCCAGGGCATCTCCTCGATCCTGATCTCGCACAAGCTCAATGAGATCCGCCGCGTCGCCGACAGCGTCACGGTGCTGCGCGACGGCGCCGCGGTCTCGACCTTCGCCTGCGAGCGCGGCGCGATCGCGGAGGACCGCATCATCCGCGACATGGTCGGCCGCGACATGGCGAGCCGCTATCCCGACCGCGCGGTCGAAATCGGCGAGACGCTGCTCGAGGTCGAGAACTGGAACGTCTGGCATCCCGAGCAGGTCGGCCGCCGGATGCTCCGTGACATCTCGCTCAGCGTCCGCGCCGGCGAGGTCGTCGGCATCGCCGGGCTGATGGGCTCGGGCCGCACCGAATTCGCGATGAGCCTGTTCGGCCGCTCCTACGGACGCGACGTCACCGGCACGGCCAAGCTCCGGGGCCGCGAGATCGACACCTCGACCGTGCCCGCCTCCATCGCCGCGGGCCTCGCCTATGTGACCGAGGACCGCAAGAGCCTCGGCCTCATCCTCGAGGAATCGATCATCCGCAACACGACGCTCGCCGCGCTCGGCCGGGTGTCGCGGAACACTGTCCTCGACACGACGCTCGAGCGCCAGACGGCGGAGGACTATCGCCGCGCGCTCCGGATCCGCACGCCCTCGGTGTTCCAGAAGGTGATGAACCTCTCCGGCGGCAACCAGCAGAAAGTCGTGCTGGCGAAATGGCTCTTCACCGATCCCGAGGTGCTGATCCTCGACGAGCCGACCCGCGGCATCGACGTCGGCGCCAAGTTCGAGATCTACACCATCATCAACGAGCTCGCCGCCCAGCGCCGCGGCGTCGTCATGATCTCCTCGGAGATGCCGGAGCTGCTCGGCATGTGCGACCGGATCTACGTGATGTGCGAGGGCGCGCTGATGGGCGAGCTCGACAAGGCCGAGGCCAGCCAGGAACGGATCATGTCGATGATCGTCCAGGGCCGCAGGGAGGATTGACCCCGTGTCCAACGCGGAAACCAACACCGGCGCGACCCCGAGCCCGTCGCTTGGCACCCATGTGAAGACCCATCTGCGCGAATACGGCATCCTGATCGCGCTCGTGCTGATCATGGGCTTCTTCCAGGTCGTGACCGACGGCACGCTGCTGCGCCCGGTGAACCTGACGAACCTGTTCCTGCAGAACAGCTACATCATCATCATGGCGCTCGGCATGCTGCTCGTGATCGTCGCCGGGCATATCGACCTCTCGGTCGGCTCGGTCGCGGGCTTCATCGGCGCGCTCGCTGCCGTGATGCTGGTGCAATGGAAGATCCCGGTCGTCCCGGTGATCCTCATTTGCCTTCTCTGCGGCGCGGCGATCGGCGCGGCGCAGGGCTACTGGGTCGCCTACTGGCGCATCCCGTCCTTCATCGTGACGCTGGCGGGCATGCTGGTCTTCCGCGGCCTCACGCTCTGGCTGCTCGCCGGCCAGTCGGTCGGGCCGTTCCCGAAATCCTTCCAGGCGCTCTCGACCGGCTTCGTCCCCGACCTCTTCGGCGTCGGAAAGCCCAATGTCACCGCGCTCCTGCTCGGCGTGCTCGCGGCCGGCGCGATCGTCTGGCTCGCGGCGCGGGCCCGGGCGCGGCACCTGCGGTTCGGGATCGAGGGCGAGCCCTTCGTGGTCTTCGCGGTCAAGAACGCGCTGGTGGCGCTCGCGATAACCTATATCGCCTGGCTGCTCGCCACCTACCGCGGCCTGCCGAACGTGCTCATCACCATGTCGGTGCTGATCGTCGCCTATACCTTCCTGACCAATTCGACCACGATCGGCCGGCGGATCTACGCGATCGGCGGCAACGAGAAGGCGGCGAAGCTCTCGGGCATCAACACCGAGCGGCTCACCTTCCTCACCTTCTGCAACATGGGCTTTCTCGCGGCGCTCGCCGGGCTTATCTTCGCGGCGCGGCTCAACACCGCGACGCCGAAGGCCGGCGTCTCCTTCGAGCTCGACGTGATCGCGGCCGTCTTCATCGGCGGCGCCTCGATGTCCGGCGGCTCGGGAAAGATCGTCGGCGCGGTGGTCGGCGCCTTCATCATGGGCGTCATGAACAACGGCATGTCGATCCTCGGTATCGGCATCGACTATCAGCAGGTGATCAAGGGCCTCGTGCTGCTCGCGGCCGTGATCTTCGACGTCTACAACCGGAGCAAGCAGGCATGACGCTGCACCTCAGCCAGCTGAAATCGGGCGGCGTCGTCGCCCGCGAGGGAGAGGCGGCGCGGCTCGTGCCCGGCATCGCCTCGATCTACGACCTCGCCATGGCGGCGATCGCCGGGAACCGGCCGCTCAGCGCGGCGCTGCCCCAGGGCGGCGCCGCGGTCGACCTCCTGGCACTCCTCGATCGCGGCGTGCTCGACGTGCCGCTGCGCCACCCCGAGCCCGCGCGGATGTTCCTGACCGGCACCGGCCTCACCCATACCGGCTCGGCCTCGGCGCGGGACGCGATGCACGCCGCCGAGGAGGGCCTCTCGGACAGCATGAAAATGTTCCGCATGGGGATCGAGGGCGGCAAGCCGGTTCCAGGCCGCGTCGGCGTCCAGCCGGAATGGTTCTACAAGGGCACCGGCACCCAGGCGGTGGCGCCCGGCGATCCCCTGACCTCCCCCGCCTTCGCGCTCGACGGCGGCGAGGAGCCGGAGATCGCGGGCTTCTACCTCATCGACGCCGAGGGCCGGCCGCGGCGCGTCGGCTTCTCGCTCTCGAACGAGTTTTCCGACCATGTGACCGAGCGGATCAACTATCTCTTCCTCGCCCATTCGAAGCTCCGCCCCGCCTCCTTCGGGCCGGAGCTTCTGGTCGGCGATTTGCCCCGCGACATCCGGGGCACCTCGCGGGTGATCCGCGACGGCGTCGCGATCTTCGAGAAGCCCTTCCTCTCGGGCGAGGCGAACATGAGCCACACGATCGCCAATCTCGAGCATCACCACTTCAAGTACGATCTGTTCCGCCAGCCGGGCGACCTGCATGTGCACATGTTCGGCACCGCCACGCTCTCCTTCGCCGAGGGCGTCCGGACCGAGCCGGGCGATGTGTTCGAGATCGCCGCCCCCGAGTTCGGCCTGCCGCTCCGCAACCCGCTCGCCCTCGCCCTGGAAGACGCCGGCGCGGTTGTCAGCGTCGACGCCTTGTGAACACCTCGGGGAGCGCCATCCCCCGCCCGGGCGCGCGACCCGGACTGACCACGGAGAGCCTCAGATGACCGCCTTCACCCCGAAACCCTGGCCCCGCCGGCTCCGCTCGCAGGAGTGGTTCGGCGGCACGGGCCGCGACCAGATCTATCACCGGGGATGGATGCGCAATCAGGGCTTCCCGGCCGACCTGTTCGACGGCCGCCCGGTGATCGGCATCCTCAACACCTGGTCCGAGCTCACCCCCTGCAACGCGCATCTGCGCGACCTCGCGGAGCGGGTGAAATGGGGCATCTACGAGGCCGGCGGCTTCCCGGTCGAGGTGCCGGTCTTCTCGGCTTCGGAAAGCGCCTTCCGTCCCACCGCGATGATGTTCCGCAACCTCGCCGCGATGGCGGTGGAGGAGGCGATCCGCGGCCAGCCGATGGACGGCTGCGTGCTGATGGTCGGCTGCGACAAGACCACGCCCTCGCTCCTGATGGCCGCCGCCTCCTGCGACCTGCCGTCGATCGTCGTCACCGGCGGGCCGATGCTGAACGGCTATTTCCGGGGCGAGCGCGTCGGGTCGGGCACGCATCTCTGGAAATTCTCCGAAGCCGTGAAGGCGGGCGAGATGTCGGCCTCGGAGTTCTCCGAGGCCGAGGCCTCGATGAGCCGCTCCCCCGGCTCGTGCAACACGATGGGCACCGCCTCCACCATGGCGTCGATGGCCGAGGCGCTCGGCATGGCGCTCTCGGGCAACGCCGCGATCCCGGCGGTCGACTCGCGCCGGCGGGCGATGGCGCAGATGACCGGGCGGCGCATCGTGCAGATGGTGAAGGACGACCTGAAGCCCTCCGACGTGATGACCAGGCACGCCTTCGAGAACGCGATCCGCGTCAATGGCGCGATCGGCGGCTCGACCAACGCGGTCATCCACCTGCTCGGCATCGCGGGGCGGGTCGGCGTCGACCTGACGCTCGACGACTGGGACCGCTGCGGCCGCGACGTGCCGACGATCGTGAACCTGATGCCCTCGGGCAAGTACCTGATGGAGGAGTTCTTCTACGCCGGCGGGCTGCCCGTGGTGATCAAGCGGCTCGGCGAGGCGGGGCTTTTGCACAAGGACGCGCTCACCGTCTCGGGCGAGACGATGTGGGACCAGGTGAAGGACGTCCGGAACCACAATTCGGACGTGATCCTGCCCGCCGACCGGCCGCTGACCGATCATGGCGGCATCGCCGTGCTGCGCGGCAATCTCGCGCCCAAGGGCGCGGTGCTGAAACCCTCCGCCGCCTCGCCGCATCTCCTGAAACACCGGGGCCGCGCGGTGGTGTTCGAGGACATCGACGACTACAAGGCCAAGATCGACGACGAGGCGCTCGACATCGACGAGACCTGCGTGATGGTGCTGAAGAACTGCGGGCCCAAAGGCTATCCCGGCATGGCCGAGGTCGGCAACATGGGCCTGCCACCCAAGGTGCTGCGCAAAGGCATCACCGACATGGTGCGCATCTCGGACGCGCGTATGTCGGGCACGGCCTATGGCACCGTGGTGCTGCACACCTCGCCCGAGGCGGCGGTCGGCGGCCCGCTCGCGGTGGTGCGCGACGGCGACATGATCGAGATCGACGTCGAGGCGCGGCGGATCCATCTCGACATCCCCGAAGCCGAACTCGCGGCGCGGCTCGCCGCCTGGGTGCCGAACGTGCCGGTGCCGAATGGCGGCTACGCGCAGATCTTCCACACCCATGTGCAGGGCGCGGATACCGGCGCCGATTTCGACTTCCTCAGGGGCTGCCGCGGCGCCCCGGTCGGCAAGGACAGCCACTGATGGGCGAACCGGCGATGGAGCCCGCGGCGGTCGACTGGATCGCGGTCGACTGGGGCACCAGCAACCTGCGCGCCTGGGGCATGACCGACACGGGCGAGGTGCTCGCCGCGCGCGACTCGGACCGCGGGATGGGCCAGCTCGGGCGCGCGGATTATCCCGGCGTGCTCGCGGAGATCACCCGCGGCTGGACGCCGCGCCGGCCCGGGCCGCTGCCGGTGCTGATCTGCGGCATGGCCGGCGCGCGGCAGGGCTGGCGCGAGGCACCCTATCTCGCGGTGCCGACCCCGCCGCTCGGCCCCGGCGCGGTGACGCCGCCCGATGCTCCCGAGGGGCTCGCGGTGCGGATTCTGCCGGGCCTCTCGCAAGCAGCCCCGCGCCCGGACGTGATGCGCGGCGAGGAGACCCAGATCGCGGGCGCGCTCGCCTGCGCGCCGGGGTTCGAGGGCACGATCTGCCTGCCCGGCACGCATTGCAAATGGGCCTCCGTCGCGGGCGGCGCGGTGACCGGGTTCCAGAGCTTCCTCACGGGCGAGCTCTTCGATCTTCTCGGCGCGCGCTCGGTGCTGCGCCACGGCCTCGCCGGGGCCGGCGCCGACGCCGAAGCCTTCGAGACCGCCTTCGCCGCCGCCGTCACCGAGAGCCTTGCGAGCCCGGCCTGCCTGTCGGCCGAGCTCTTCGGCATCCGCGCCGGCGGCCTGCTCGGCCCGGTCGCGCCCGACGCCGGCGCCGGGCGGCTGTCGGGCCTCCTGATCGGCGCCGAGCTCGCCGCCTGCCGCCCGGCCTGGACCGGTCGGGCGCTGATCCTCGTCGGCGCCGACCGGCTCACCGAACACTATGCGACCGCGCTCGCCATCGCCGGCGCCGCGCCGCCGCGCCGGATCCACGCCACCGAAGCGACGCTCGCCGGATTGCGCGCGGCGCGCGCGCTCATGAAGGAGGCGGCCACGTCATGACCCGCGACCTCGTCGCCATCCTGCGCGGCGTCGCGCCCGCCGAAGCCCCCGCCCATGCCGAGGCGCTGATCGCGGCCGGGATCACGCTGATCGAAGTGCCGCTCAACTCGCCCGATCCCTACGACAGCGTCGCGGCGCTGGTCGCGCGCTTCGGAGAGGTCGCGACCATCGGCGCGGGGACGGTGCTCGACACCGGGGCCGTCGCCCGCCTCGCCGGGATCGGCGCGCGGATGGTGGTCTCGCCGAACTGCGACCCCGCGGTGATCGCCGCCACCCGCGCCGCCGGCATGGCCTCCTATCCCGGCGTGCTGACGCCGACCGAATGCTTCGCGGCGCTCGCGGCCGGGGCGACGGCGCTGAAGATCTTCCCCTCCTTCCTGCTCGGCACGGCGGGGCTCAAGGCGATCCGCGCGGTCCTGCCGCCGGAAACCCGCGTCTACGCGGTCGGCGGCGCCGACGCCTCGAACTTCGGCGACTGGTTCGCCGCCGGCGCCGACGGGTTCGGCATCGGCACCGCGCTCTACCGCCCGGGCCAGAGCCCGGAGGAAACCGGCGCCGCCGCCCGGCGCGTGGTCACGGCCTATGACGGCGCGCGGGAGGCACGGCGATGAACGAGCAGGCGATCCGGACCGGCGATGTCTTCGACGCGCGGATCTGCGAGCTCGGCGAAGGGCCGCTCTGGCACCCTGGGCGCGCCCAGCCGTTCTGGTTCGACATCCTCGGCCGCCGCCTGCTCACCCGCCGCGATGGCGCGGAACAGGCCTGGGAACTGGACGAGATCCACTCCGCCGCCGGCTGGATCGACCACGACCGGCTGCTGCTCGCCTCCGAGACCGGGCTCTGGGATTTCAATCTCGCGACCGGCGCGCGGTCGCCCGTCGTGGCGCTTGAGGCCGAGGACGCGGGCACCCGCTCGAACGACGGCCGCGCCGATCCCTGGGGCGGCTTCTGGATCGGCACGATGAGCAAGGCCGCCGAGCGCGGCCGGGGCGCGATCTGGCGCTACCACGGGGGCGAGTTGCGCCGGCTCGTCGAGGGGATCACGATCCCGAACGCGATCTGCTTCGACCGCGCCCGGTCGCGCGCCTATTTCGCCGACACGCCGGCGCATCTCGTGTGGAAGCAGCCGCTCGACCCCGCGACGGGCTGGCCGGCCGGCCCCCGCGCGGTCTTCCTCGACCTCGAGGCCGAGGGGCTCTACCCCGACGGCGCGGTGATCGACGGCGCCGGCCGGTTCTGGAACGCGCAATGGGGTTCGGGGCGGGTCGCCTGCTACGATCCGGACGGGCATCCGCTCTTCGCCGAGGCCTTCCCCGCCAGCCGCCTCACCTGCCCCGCGTTCTGCGGGCCGGAGCTGAGCCAGCTCGTCGTCACCTCCGCCTGGGAGGGCATGACCGAGGCCGCGCGCGCGGCCGAGCCGCTGGCGGGCGCCACCTTCGCCCGGCGGGTCCGCGCGGTCGGCCTGCCGGAGCCGCGTGTCATCCTCGGATGACGCCTGGCCCCGGCGCGGGGCCGTCACGCCGGCGCGGCAATCTCCCACTCGAAGGCCTCGACGACATGGCGCCGTCCGATCAGGAAGGCGTCGGCGACGAGCATGAGCGGCGCCGGGTCGGCCTCCGACGCGCCCGCGGCCACCAGGTCGGCGAAACGCGCGTAGAGCCGGCGGTATTCCTCGTCCGGTTCCGCCAGCCGCGCCACGCCGTCGATCCGGAGCTCGGCGCCGCCCTTCGAGAGCGCCAGCGTCCCGTCCTCGGTCTCGACCTCGATATCCCAGCTCTGCGGCCCGGTCTGGCGCCAGTCGAGCTCCAGCGCGACCGGCGCGCCGGACGGGGTGGCGAAGCCCACCTCGGCCGCGATCGGGGTGGCGCGGTTCGCCGGGAAATGGAGATCGCTCGCCGTGGCGATCAGCGGCTCGGGCAGGATCGCCGTCGCGATCGAGAGCGCGTTGATCCCGGGATCGAAGACCCCGAGCCCGCCCGGCTCCCAGATCCAGTCCTGGCCGGGGTGCCAGTGGCGCACGTCCTCCTTCCAGGTGATGCGCGCCGCCTTGACGCTGCGGTCGGCGAGCCAAGCGCGCGCCGGGGCGACCGCCGCCGCCTCGCGCGAATGCCAGGTGGCGAAGAGCGTCACGCCCGCGGCCCCGGCCCTTCGGCGCAGTGCCTCGACCTCGCCGAGCGTGGCACCCGGCGGCTTCTCGAGCATCAGGTGCCGCCCGGCGTCGAGCACGGTCATCGCCTGCGCGAACCGCCCCTCGGGCGGGGTGCAGAGCGTCACCGCGCCGATCCCCTCCTCGGCGGCGAGCAGCGTCGCGATGTCCGGATAGCAGGGCAGTCCGGCGAGCCGGGCGTTGCGGCTCGCGATCGCCGCGAGGCGCAGGCCGGGGGTCGCGGCGATCGCCGGCAGATGCTGGTCCCGGGCGATCTTGCCGAGGCCCACGAGTGCTAGGTTCAGTGTCATCTCATCCTCGATCCGCCACGCCCGGAACGCTCCGCCGGGTCCGCCGCCCGCCGCGATTCGGCGCCGCGCCCAAAATGCATAAAAGTCATACTATATCGCCGACGCCCTCACTGGGCGCGGATGAGAAGGGCCTGGTCCGCCGGGGCGCGAGAGTCCAGAATTTCACTGAAAATACGCGATTTTATCAAGACGCCTTCCCTTCCCGCGCGACCACCCGCGATGCTCCGGATGGTGATCGATGTTTCCGTTGACCGGCAATTTATACTACAATATCTAGAGATCCAGAGGCATCACAAGACCTCACCCAACACGGAGGATACCATGCTCGGCAAAGTCGCGGCCGTCGGCGCCGCCGCCCTTCTCGCAACCTTCGCCACCAGCGCCTCGGTCAGCGCCCTGACCGTCGGCTTCAGCCAGATCGGCTCGGAATCCGGCTGGCGCGCGGCGGAGACCACGGTCACCCTGCAACAGGCGAAGGACCGGGGCATCGACCTCAAGTTCGCCGACGCGCAGCAAAAGCAGGAAAACCAGATCAAGGCGGTCCGGGGCTTCATCGCCCAGGGCGTCGACGCGATCCTGATCGCCCCCGTGGTCGCCACTGGCTGGGACGCGGTGCTGAAGGAAGCGGGCGAGGCGGAGATCCCGGTGATCCTGCTCGACCGCCAGATCGACGCGCCGGACGACCTCTACCTGACCGCCGTCACCTCGGACCAGGTGCACGAAGGCAAGGTCGCCGGCGACTGGCTCGTCGCCGCCGAGGGGACCGAGGAATGCCGCGTGGTCGAGCTTCAGGGCACCACCGGCTCCTCGCCCGCGATCAACCGCAAGAAGGGCTTCGAGGAAGCCATCGCCGGCCATCCGAACATCACCATCGTGCGCAGCCAGACGGGCGATTTCACCCGCACCAAGGGCAAGGAGGTGATGGAGAGCTTCATCAAGGCCGAGAACGGCGGCAAGGACATCTGCGCCGTCTACGCCCATAACGACGACATGGCGGTCGGCGCGATCCAGGCGATCAAGGAAGCCGGGCTGAAGCCGGGCAGCGAGATCAAGATCGTCTCGATCGACGCGGTGCCCGACATCTTCCTCGCGATGGAAGCGGGCGAGGCCAACGCCACGGTGGAGCTGACGCCGAACATGGCCGGTCCCGCCTTCGACGCGCTCGACGCCTATCTCAAGGACGGCACCGTGCCCCCGAAGTGGATCCAGACCGAGTCGAAGCTCTACACCGCCTCCGACGACCCCAAGGCGGTGTACGAGTCGAAGAAGGACCTCGGCTACTGATCCATCCCGGGCGGAGCCGCCGGTTCCGCCCCGCGCCATCCGGGCCCGGCGTCCGGATGGCGTGAAGCCAGCAAGGGAGGCGAGGGCATGACGCGTCAGGCGCTGCTCGACGGCCGGGGCATTGCCAAGAGCTTCTTCGGCATCCGCGCGCTCGAGAACGTCGATTTCGAGCTGCGCGCCGGGGAGATCCACGCGCTTCTCGGCGAGAACGGCGCGGGCAAGTCGACCCTCGTCAAGATCCTGACCGGCGCCTATCGCCGGGACGCCGGCGCGATCACGCTCGACGGCGAGGCGATCTCGCCGCGCGACGTCGGCGAGGCGCAGGATCTCGGCATCGGCACGGTCTACCAGGAGGTGAACCTCCTCGAGAACCTGACCGTCGCCGAGAACCTCTATCTCGGCCGCCAGCCGCGCCGCTTCGGCCTGATCGACCGGCGGCGGATGGAGCGGGACGCCCGCGCGCTGCTCGCCGGATACGGCCTCGCGATCGACGTCGGCGAAAGCCTCTCGGCCTATTCCGTCGCGGTGCGCCAGATCATCGCCATCGCCCGCGCGGTCGATCTCTCCGGCAAGGTGCTGTTCCTCGACGAGCCGACCGCCAGCCTCGACGCGCGCGAGGTCGAGGTGGTCTTCGGCATCCTGCGGACCCTGCGCGCGCGTGGCCTCGGGATCGTGCTGATCACGCATTTCCTCGATCAGGTCTATGCGATCGCCGACCGGGTTACGGTGCTCCGCAACGGCGCGCTCGTCGGCTGCCGCGCGATCGCCGACCTGCCGCGGCGCGAGCTCATCGGCATGATGCTCGGCCATGAGCTCGCCGCCGAGACGCATCACCGCGCCGAGATCTCCGCCGCGGCCGCCGAGGGCCCGGCGCCGATCCGCTTCCGCGACTACGGCAAGCGCGGCTGCGTCGCGCCCTTCGACCTCGACGTGCGCCCGGGCGAGGTCGTCGGCGTCGCGGGGCTGCTCGGCTCGGGCCGATCGGAGACGGCGTTCCTGCTCTTCGGCATCGACCGGCCCGATTCCGGCGCGCTCGAGGTCGACGGCCGGCCGGTCGCGCTCACCTCGCCATCGGAGGCGGTGAAGCTCGGCTTCGGCTTCTGCCCCGAGGACCGCAAGACCGACGGGATCATCGGCGATCTCTCGGTGCGCGAGAACATCATCCTCGCGCTGCAGGCCCGCCGGGGCTGGGCGAAGCCGCTCTCCCCGCGCGAGCAGTCGGAGCTCGCGCGCCGCTATATCAAGGCGCTCGACATTCGCCCGCCGGCGCCGGAGCGGCCGATCAAGTTCCTCTCCGGCGGCAACCAGCAGAAGGTGATCCTCGCCCGCTGGCTCGCCACCGATCCGCGCTTCCTGATCCTCGACGAGCCGACGCGCGGCATCGACATCGGCGCCCACGCCGAGATCATCCGGCTGATCGAGGACCTCTGCGCGCGGGGGATGGCGCTCGTCGTCATCTCCTCCGAGCTCGAGGAACTGGTCGCCTATTCGCACCGCGTCGTCGTGCTCTCCGACCGCCGCCATGTGCGCGAGCTCAGGGGCGCCGAGATCTCCGCCGCCGGGATCATGGCCGCGATGGCCGCCGATCCCGCGGCGCCGAGCCGGGAGAGCGCCGCGTGACCTGGCTCGCCGCCCGCCTCCGCCGCCTCGCGCCGCAGCTGATCGCGCTCGCCCTCGTGCTCGCCGCGATCTCCTTCGTCGCGCCGGGATTTCTCACCGTCACCTTCCAGAACGGCCGGCTCTACGGCAGCCCGATCGACGTGCTGGTGCGCGCGGCGCCGGTGGCGCTGCTTTCGATCGGCATGACGCTGGTGATCGCGACGAAGGGGATCGACCTCTCGGTCGGCGCCACGATCGCCATCACCGGCGCGGTCGCGGCCTCGATGGTCGCGGCGGGCCAGCCGCTCCCCTTCGTCATCCTCGGCGCGCTCGGCGTCGGCCTGCTCTGCGGGATCTGGAACGGGCTCCTCGTCGGGCTCGTCGACATCCAGCCGATCATCGCCACCCTGATCCTGATGGTCGCGGGCCGCGGCATCGCCCAGCTGATCACCGAGGGGGTGATCCTCACCTTCAACAGCCCGTCCTTCGCCTTCCTCGGCTCGGGCGCGGTCATGGGCGTGCCGATGCCGGTGATCCTCTGGGTGCTGACCGGCCTCGCGATCGGGCTGCTCGTGCGCGGCTCGGCGCTCGGCCTGCTGATCGAGGCGGTCGGGATCAACCGCCGCGCCGCGATGCTGATCGGGATCAAGGCCCGGTTTCTCATCGTCTTCGTCTACGCCGTCGCCGGCCTCTGCGCCGCGATCGCGGGCATGATCGTGACCGCCGACATCAAGGGCGCCGACGCGAACAACGCCGGCCTCTGGCTCGAGCTCGACGCGATCCTCGCGGTCGTCATCGGCGGCACCGCGCTCTCGGGCGGTCGGTTCTCGATCACCGCCTCGCTGATCGGCGCGCTGATCATCCAGTCGCTCAACACCGGCATCCTGATCTCCGGCTGGCCGCCCGAGTTCAACCTCATCATCAAGGCCGTGGTGATCATCGTGATCCTCGCGCTGCAGTCGCCGGTCGTCTCGAACAGCCTCGCCGCCGCCGCCCGGGTCCGGGCCGAGCTGCGCCAGCCCCGGAAGTCCCGCCCATGACCGCCCGCGCTCCCCTGATCCGCGCCCGCGACCTGCCCTTCGCCGCGACGGTGGTGATCTTCCTCGCCGCCTACGCCTTCTGCGTGGCGCAGTTCCCGAACATGTGGTCCACCCGCGTCGCCGGGAACCTGCTCACCGACAACGCCTTTCTCGGCATCGCCGCCGTCGGCATGACCTTCGTCATCCTGTCGGGCGGGATCGACCTCTCGATCGGCTCGGTCATCGCCTTCACATCCGTCTTCGTCGCGGTCCTGGTCCGCGCGGGCGTGCATCCGGCGGCCGCCTTCGCGCTCGCGCTCGCGCTCTCGACCGCCTTCGGCGCGGCGATGGGGCTCATGATCCACGCGCTCTCGATGCCGCCCTTCGTGGTGACGCTCGCCGGCATGTTCCTCGCGCGCGGCGCGGCCTTCCTGATCTCGACCGATTCGGTGCCGATCGCACATCCGTTCCTCGACCAGCTGACCGACCTCTACATCCGGCTGCCCGGCAAGGGACGCCTCACCTTCCTCGCGATGCTGATGCTCGCGGTCTTCGTGCTCGGATCGCTCATCGCCGGCCGCACCCGCTTCGGCGCCAATGTCTACGCGCTGGGCGGCGGCGCGCAATCGGCGGAGCTGATGGGCGTGCCGATCCGGCGCACCACGATCCAGCTCTACGCGCTCTCGGGCTTTCTCGCCGGGCTCGCCGGCCTCGCCTACACGCTCTACACCTCCGCCGGCTATTCGCTCGCGACCGTCGGCGTGGAGCTCGACGCGATCGCGGCGGTTGTTGTCGGGGGCACGCTCCTGACCGGGGGCGCCGGGCTCGTCGCCGGCACCTTCTTCGGGCTGATGATCCAGGGGCTGATCCAGACTTACATCGTCTTCGACGGCACGCTCTCGTCCTGGTGGACCAAGATCGTCGTCGGCCTCCTGCTCTTCCTCTTCATCGTGCTGCGCCGCGTCATCTTGCTTTTCCACGAGCGCGCGGGCACATCGACCGCTGGGCCGGCCGTCGCCGGGGGGTGAGCCATGGGACTGCTCGAGAATCGCATCAACGGGCCCAGGCCCCGCGGCAGCCATGGCCTCGTCGTCGAGGAGCTGGGCCGCGCGATCGTCTCGGGCGAGATCCCGCAGGGCGCGATCCTGCCCGGCGACCAGGAGCTGATGGAGCGGTTCGGCGTCTCGCGCACCGTCTTGCGCGAGGCGATGAAGACGCTGGCGGCGAAGCGGCTGATCCAGGCGAAAAGCCGCGTCGGCACCCGGGTGCTCGAGCGGGTCCGCTGGAACTTCGTCGATTCCGACGTGATGGGCTGGCGGCTCGGCGCCGGGGTCGACCTCGATTTCGTCGTCCATCTCGCCGAGATGCGGCTCGCGCTCGAGCCCGCCGCCGCCGCGCTCGCGGCGCGGCACGCGACCAGCGACGAGATCGTCGCGCTCTACGCGCTCGCCGCGCGGATGGAGGATCTCGCGCATACTCGCGAGTCGATCGCCAAAACCGATCTCGATTTCCACATCGCGATCGCGGAATGCTCGCGCAACCCGTTCATGCGCTCGGTCTCGAGCCTGATCGAAGCGGCGCTCGCCGTCTCGCTGCAGCTCTCCTCCCCGGCGCTGAGCCCGAGCGGGATCGCGACCTGCGCCGCGAACCACCTGCGCATCGCGCATGCCATCGCCGCGCGCGACCCCGACCGCGCCGCCGCCGCGATGCGCGCGGTGATCGACGAGGGCGTGGCGCGGATCACCCAGGCGCTCGACGTCCCGCCCCTCGGCACGGCGGGGGGCGCGGGCGCCTGAGGCGCTTGTGCCGGCCCGCGCCCGCCCGCTATAACGGCCGCGCCCGGCGCCGCGTTAGCTCAGCTGGTAGAGCAACCGCCTTGTAAGCGGTAGGTCGTCAGTTCGAGTCTGACACGCGGCACCACGTTCCTCTCCCCGGACAGAACGAAGCCCCGATGGCGACCATCGGGGCTTTCGGTATTTTCGTCGTGCCGCGCGGGTCGCGCCCGCGCTTCGGCGTCAGGCGCGGTAGACCGCGTCGAAGGCGATGTCGCGGATCGAGAGACGCGACACACCGAGGTCGGCGAGGTCGCGGTCGCTCATGCCCTGCAGCTCGGCGAGGGTGCGACGGTAGAGACGCCAGTCGGCGAAGGCCTTGCTCAGATCCGAGACGAAGCCGAAGCCAGCGGGACGGGCGAATTCGGTGTTGGCGGCGATATTGGCCATCGTGATAGTCCTTTTCCTCGCCGACCCGAAGTGGCCGGCCGCGTTGCGTTCGGCCCCGTGGGGCCCGGCCGCCCAGCCCATCCGGGCGGCCCCTCGTTCAGGTCAGAGAGCCCGGACCGCCTCGCGGGCGATGCTCGGCAGGGCGAAGCGGGAGATGCCGAGGTCGGCGAGCTCGCGCGGGCTGAGCGTCCGGAGTTCGGCGAGCGTCCGGCGGTAGGCCAGGTAGGCCTGGGCGGCGCGGATAAGGCCGCGGATCCCGCCCGCGTCGCCGGTCTCCGCGATGGTCGCCCGCTGGCTGACGTGCGGGTTGGCGTATGCGGTCGTCATCTTCGTGGTCCTTTATGTTCGCTTTCGCGCGTTTCGTTCGATGACACCGATATAAACCAGCCATTCCGAACCACAACGAACACTCCGGCAGAGCCGCCATGCAAAAGCCGCGGGTCTTCGCATCCGCGGGAAACGGATGGGCCGCTTGCCCGACGGGCGCGCGGCATGCTCTATGCGCGGGCGGAAGACAGGGGAGCGGACGCGGCTTGGGCCTTGCCGATCAACATCGCGAAATCGCGGGGGAAATCCGCGTCGCCGGGCATTTCGGCGAGCTGCTGCAGGGCCGGATCGGCGAAGCGGGACCGGTCGCGCTCGTCACGCTGCCATGCCCGGCGCGCGGCCTCTCCTGCGCCTGGCGCCCCGGCGGTTTCGCGCTGCACGGCCTCGGACCGCGCGCGCTGACCCCGGCCGCGGCGCGCGCGCTGCTGCGCCATGCGCGCCTTCCCCCGCGCGGCGCCTTCCGGCTGCGCGGCGACCTGCCGCCGGGCTGCGGCGCCGGCGCCTCGACCGCGGCGCGGGTCGCCCTGCTCCGCGCCGCCGCGCGCGCGGCGGGACTGCCCCCGCCGCCGCCCGAGACCCTCGCCGCCCTCTGCCTCGCGAGCGAGGGCGCGACCGATCCGCTGATGTTCCCCGAGCCGGCCCGGCTGCTCTGGGGATCGCGCGCCGGGCGCGGCCTCGCGACCCTGCCCGCCCCGCCCGCCTTCGCGGTGCTCGGCGGTTTCCTCGGCGCCCCGCGCCGCACCGATCCGGCCGACACGGCCTTCCCCGACATCGCCGACCTCGCCCGGGCCTGGCCCGCCGCCTGCGCCGATCCCGCCGCGGCGGCGCGGCTCGCGAGCGAAAGCGCGCGGCGGACGCTCGCGCTCCGCCACGCCGGGGAGGCGGATCCGACCGAGGCGCTGGCCCGCCGGCTCGGGGCGCTCGGCTTCGCGATCGCGCATACCGGCTCGGCCCGGGCCCTCCTGTTCGCGCCGGGCACGGCGCCGCCCGGCGCCAAGGCGGCGCTGCGCGCGGCCGGCCTCACCGGGATCACCGCCTTCGCGACGGGGCGGGCCTGATGTTCGCGGCGGCGATGATCCTCGGCCTCGCGATCGATCTCGCGCTCGGCTGGCCCGACGCGCTCTTTCGCCGCATCGGCCATCCCGTCACCTGGATCGGCCGGCTGATCGCGGCGCTCGAGGCGCGCTGGAACCGGGGCGGCCGCTGGCGCCGCCGGAGCGCCGGCCTCGCCTGCGCCCTTCTGGTCATCGCCGCCGCCGTGCTGCCCGCCGCGCTGCTCGCCGCCGCGCTGCCGGGCGGCTGGGCGGGAGCGCTCCTGACCGGCGTTCTCGCCTGGCCGCTGATCGCCGCGCGGTCGCTCCACGACCATGTCGCGGCGGTCGCGGCGCCGCTCGCGCGCGGCGATCTCGCCGGGGCGCGGGTCGCGGTGGCGCGGATCGTCGGACGCGATCCGGCGATGCTCGACGCGGCGGGCGTCGCGCGCGCGGCGATCGAGAGCCTCGCCGAGAACGCCTCCGACGGCGTGGCGGCGCCGCTCTTCTGGGGCGCGCTGCTCGGCCTGCCGGGGATCGCCGGCTACAAGGCGGTGAATACGCTCGATTCGATGATCGGCCACCGGAACGCGCGCTACGAGGATTTCGGCAAGGCGGCGGCGCGGATCGACGATCTCGCCAATCTGATCCCGGCCCGGCTGACCGGCCTCCTCTTCGCGCTGGTCTCGCGCCGCCCCCGCCCCAGCCTCGCGGCGGTCCGGCGCGACGCGCGGCTGCACCGCTCGCCGAACGCGGGCTGGCCGGAGGCGGCGATGGCGGGCGGGCTCGGGATCCGGCTCTCGGGCCCGCGCGTCTACGGCGATCGCCGGGTCGAGGAGCCCTGGGTGAACGGCGCGGCGCGCGATCCGGAGCCCGCCGACATCCGTGCCGCGCTGGCGCTCGCGGCGCGGGGACTCGCGGCGGGCGCCGCGCTGCTCGCGATCACCGCGCTCTGGCTCTGACGGTCCCGGCGGACGAAGAAACACCCGGAAACCCTGTCGGGTCTCCGGGTGCGATCAGCATCAGCGCATCCGCCAGGCGGCCGCCTCAGGCGAAGACGTGCGCGCGGTAGGAGGCGGCGGCGCGGGGCAGCCAGAGCTCCTCGGGCTGCCGGGCGGCGACGCTTTCCGGCAGCTCGACCTCGTCGAAGCCGACGCGCCGCGCGGCGCGGGCCTGGTCGGCGATCAGCGGACCCGAGGCGCGCAGCGTGCCCTCATAGCCCATCGCGCGCAGCCGGCGGGCGATCGAGAAGCCGCGGCCATCGCCCATCGCCGGGAAGGCGACGCGGATCATCGCGATCCGGTCGAAGAACGGCGCGAGCGCCGCCGGGTCGCGGTCGTTCGGCATGTCGATCGCGAGCCCCTGCCCCGGCATTTCCGGATCGGCGGTCAACGCCTCGAAGGCGATGAATTCGGCCTCGGCCCAGGGATCGGGCGAGAAGCCGCTGTCGGTCACAAGAACGGTCATCGTCTCTCTTTCTCAGGACGCGCGCAGGATACGGCCGTCGGCGCCGAAATGGATGCCGCATTCGACCTTGTCGCTGCCGCGCCAGCGGCCCGCGCGCGGGTCCTCGCCCGGCGCCACCTTGGTCGTGCAGGGGGCGCAGCCGATCGAGGGATAGCCCTGCGCCACCAGGGGATGCCGCGGCAGCTCGTTCACGTCCATGTAGGTCGAGAGATCCGAGGCAGACCAGCCGGCGAGCGGGTTCACCTTGAGCCGCTCGCCATCGGCCTCGAACACCTCGAGCTTGGCGCGGGTCGCGGCCTGATAGCGCTTCCGCCCCGAGATCAGCACCGAATAGGGTTCGAGCGCCCGCTCGAGCGGCAGGACCTTGCGCACGTCGCAGCAAGAATCCTGGTCGCGCTGGTGCAGCGTGCCGTTGGGATCCACCCGGGCGAGATCGACCGGGTTCGGCCGGATGTGCTGCACGTTGCGCAGGCCGAGATGCGCCGACAGTGTCTTCTGGTAGTCGAGCGTCTCCTGGAACAGCATCAGCGTGTCGACGAGCAGGACCGGCAGGTCCGGATCGACCTGGGCCACCATGTGCAGCAGCACCGCGGCCTCGGCCCCGAAGGAGGAGACGAGCGCCACCTGCCCCGGATATTCGTCGCGTATCACCTGGAGCACTTCCGGGCCCCAGGCGCCCTCGTAGGTCGTGCGGAGCCGTTCGAGCTCGTCCACCGGACGGAGCGCGCGCGGGATCTGGCGGTCAAGCAGCATCTGATCGCGCCTCCTCGGGATAGAGCGCCGCGCGGAACGGGTCGGGCCCGAGCCGGCGATAAGCGGCGAGGAAGCTCTCGCCGGGCTCCAGCCGGTTGTCGAGATAGGCCTCGATCAGCCGCTCGACCGCCGGGACGATCTCCTCGTAGGAGAAGCCGGGACCGGCGCGCTCGCCGATCGCCGCGGTTTCGGTGCCGTCGCCGCCGAGCGTGACCTGATAGCTCTCGACCCCCGCCTTATCGAGGCCGAGGATGCCGATATGGCCGACGTGGTGGTGGCCGCAGGCGTTGATGCAGCCCGAGATCTTGATCTTCAGCGGGCCGATGTCGCGCTGGCGGTCGAGATCGGCGAAGGTCTCGGAGATCTGCTGCGCGATCGGGATCGAGCGCGCCGTCGCCAGCGCGCAATAGTCCATGCCCGGGCAGGCGATGATGTCGGAGATGAGCCCGACATTCGCCGTCGCGAGCCCCGCCTCCTTCAGCCGCGCGTAGATCGCGGGCAGGTGGCGGCGGGCGACATGCGGCAGGATCACGTTCTGCTCGTGGCTGATCCGCATCTCGTCATGGCCGAATTCCTCGGCGAGATCGGCCATCACCCGCATCTGCTCGGCGGTGGCGTCGCCCGGCGTGCCGCCGATCGGCTTGATCGAGATCGTGACGATCCCGTAATGCGGCAGCTTGTGCTCGGCCACGTTGGTGTCGATCCAGGCGCGCAGCCCGGCCGACAGCACCGGGGCTGGCGCGTCGAGCGCCGGCTCGAACGCCGGCGGCGCGAAGGCGGCCTCGATCGCGGCCACGAGCTCGGGCGAGACCCGCGGCAGGAGCTGGCGGTTCGCCTCGTAGGCGGCCTCGACCTCCTCGCGCACCTTCTCGATCGTGGTCTCGTGGACCAGGATCTTGATGCGCGCCTTGTACTTGTTATCCCGGCGGCCTTCCATGTTGTAGACCTGCAGGATCGCCTCGAGATAACGCAGCAGCTCGGCCTTCGGGACGAAGTCGCTGATCACCTTGCCGATCATCGGCGTCCGGCCGAGGCCGCCGCCGACGATGACCTCGTAGCCGGGCTCGCCCGCGGCGTTCCGCACCATGCGCAGGCCGATGTCATGCGCCTTGGTCACCGCGCGGTCGTTCGGGCTGCCGGTGATGGCGATCTTGAACTTGCGCGGCAGCCAGGTGAATTCCGGGTGGTCGGTCGACCACTGCCGGATCAGCTCGGCGGTCGGGCGCGGATCCTCGATCTCGTCGGCCGCCGCGCCGGCGAAATGGTCGGCGGTGACGTTGCGGATGCAGTTGCCCGAGGTCTGGATCGCGTGCATCTCGACGTCGGCCAGCGCCCGGAGGATGTCCGGGACGTCCTTCAGCTTCGGCCAGTTGTACTGGATGTTCTGCCGCGTGGTGAAATGGCCGTAACCCCGGTCCCATTTCTCGGCGATCATCGCGAGCTGGCGCATCTTGGCGCTGTCGAGCGTGCCGTAGGGGATCGCCACGCGCAGCATGTAGGCGTGCAGCTGGAGGTAGAGGCCGTTCATCAGGCGCAGCGGCTTGAACTCGTCCTCGGAGAGCGACCCCGTCAGCCGGCGCTCCACCTGGTCGCGGAATTCCGCGACGCGGGCGTTCACGAACTCACGGTCGAAATCGGTATAATCGTACATCGTTTACGCCTGGCGCTGGTGCTCGGGATAATTCGACGGGCCGCGCGTGCGGAACGCCTCGCGGAAATGGGCGGGGGCGGCGTGGCCGTCCGCGTCGACCACGACGTCGGTCAGGTAGACGCCGACCACCGCGTTCGGAAAGGCCGAGGCCCGGGCGAGCAGATCGTCCGCCGCCTCCTTGTCGCGGGCGATCGCCGACTCGGCGATGTGGCGCGACCAGCCGCCAGCCTCGGTGAAATAGACGACGTCGCCTTTCAGAAGGTCGTTGCCGGTCGCCATCTGCGGCTTGAACGGACGAGGTGGCATCAGAGGGCTTCCTTGAGTTCGTTGACATCGGCGACGGCGAGCGCCGCGCGGGGTTCGAGGCCGAGGAGGATCATCACCGGGCCGCTGGGACAGGCCTCGGCGAGCGCCTCGGGCAGATCGAGCAGCGTCGTGGCGATCACCCGCTGTTCCGGGCGGCTCGCGTTCTCGACGCAGGTGACCGGGGTCGCCGCGGCGGCGCCATGCATCAGCAGCCGTCCGCGCACGAAGGCCGCGGCCTTCACGCCCATGTAGACGGCGGCGGTGGCGCCGGGCCGGGCGAGATCGCGCCAGTCGTGATCGGCGAAACCGTTCATGTCATGCGCGGTCAGGAAGCGCAGGCTGGCGTTGCGGCCGCGCCGGGTCAGCGACTGGCCGATCGCGGCGGCGGAGGCCGAGGCCGAGGTGATGCCGGGCACGATCGCGTAGCCGATGCCCGCCTCTTCCAGCGCCTCGATCTCCTCGTCGAGCCGGCCGAACAGCACCGCGTCCCCGCCCTTCAGCCGGGCCACGGTGGCCCCGGCGCCGGCTTCCTTGACGATCAGCGCGTTGATGTCCGCCTGCTTCCAGGACGGGCCATAGGCGATCTTGCCGACCTCGATTACCCGGGCCTCGCGGCGGGCGAGCTCGAGGATCGCGGCCGGGACCAGCCGGTCGTGGATCACGACGTCGGCCTCGTGCAGGACGCGGCGGGCCTTCATCGTGAGCAGTTCCGGATCGCCGGGGCCCGCGCCGATCAGGTGGACGAAGCCCTTGGTCGCGGCGACGCCCTCGGTCAGCATCGTTTCCAGCGTCTCGGCCACCGCGACCGGGCCGGCGGCGACGGCGCGGGGGCCGCGCTCGAAGTAGAACCGGGTCCAGAAGGCGCGGCGGGCGCGCGAATCGAGCCGCTCGACCTTGCCGCGGAAGCCCTGGCCGATCCGGGCGAGCAGGCCGAGCGAGCTCGGCAGCATTTCCTCGACCTCGGCCTTGATCTTGCGCGCGAGCACCGGCGCCGCGCCCTCGGTGCCGATCGCCACGGTGACCGGGTCGCGGTCGACGATCGCGGGGGTGATGAAATCGGAAGAGAGGTCGTCGACGATGTTGACGAGCACGCCCGCCGCGCGGCCGAGCGCGGCGACGCGCGCGTCCTCCGCGGCGTCGGCGTTGGCGGCGTAGACGAGCCGGGCGTCGCCGATCGCCTCGAGCGGCGCCTCGACCAGCTCGAGCCGGCCCTCGGCGGCCCAGCGGCGCACCTCCTCGGACGGGTCCGCGCCATGCACCGCGATCCGCGCCTCGGTCCGCATCAGAAGGCGCAGCTTCGCGACCGCGGTCTCACCCGCGCCGGAAACCACCACGCGCTGTCCGCGGGTATCGAGAAAGACCGGAAAATGACGCATGCGTGCAAAACCCCTCGGCGCTGACCTCGTAAGATAGAACATTTTCCCTGAATTTCTCAATGTCCGGCTTCAAATAAGGAAAGCCATCCGCCATTCTGAACGGCAAGGGAACGAATTTTCGAGGCTGGGAGGAAAGCACGAATGCTGGTCGCCTTGGACGATCTGGACCGGAACATCCTCGCCCTGTTGCAGCGCGACGCGAGCCTGTCGCTGGATGAGATAGCACGCGAGGTAGGGGCCTCCAAGACCCCGGTCTGGAACCGAATCCGCAAGCTCCGGGCCTCCGGCGTGATCAAGGCGGAAGTCGCGCTGCTCGACCCCGAGAAGCTCGGGCTGGAGAGCTGCTTCTTCGTGCTGATCCGGACCGCGCAGCACGACGCCGACTGGCTCGAGCGTTTCCTGCAGGCGGTGCGCTCGCGGCCCGAGGTGATCGAGGCGCATCGGCTGGCCGGGGACATCGACTACATCCTCAAGGTGCAGGTGCCGAACGCGCGCGCCTACGACGATTTCTACCGCGCGCTGATCAAGCAGGTCTCGATCTTCAACGTCACCTCGACGCTGTCGATGGAGGTGCTCAAGAGCACGACCGAGCTGCCGCTGCCCCGCTGAGGCGGCGCGCCCGCCCGGCCGGCATTGAAAACCCGCGCGGGCGGAGGTATCTCCTCGGTTCGGCCCCGAAAGGACGGCCCAAGCGAGGAAGCCATGCCGATCACCAAGATCACGCCCGACTACAGCGTGTCCACCCAGATCACCGCCGCCGACGTGGCCGAGATCGCCGACATGGGGTTCCGCGCGATCATGTGCAACCGCCCGGACGGCGAGGGCGCCGACCAGACGCCGGTCGCCGAGGTCCGCGCCGCCGCCGAGGCGCGCGGGCTCGCCTTCGCCTATGTGCCGGTGATCTCGGGCGGGATCGCGCCCCAGAACGTCACCGCCTTCGAGGAGGCGCTGGCCGAGCTGCCGCGGCCGGTGCTCGCCTATTGCCGCTCGGGCACGCGCTGCCGCATCCTCTGGGAAATGTCGCAGGGCTGAGGCCCTGGGCGCCGGCGTCAGCCGGCGCTCGCCACCCCGAGCCCGCCGAGCCGCTGCGTCTCGACCGGGCCCGAGGCCCGGGCCAGGGTCGCGAGCAGTTCCGGATCGGCCGCCGCGCGGCGGTTGCGCGCCGCGCGCAGCGGCTCGGGATCGACCTCGCCATAGACCCAGCCCGTCGCGTTCATCTTGCCGACCGCGAGCAGGCCGTCCTCGGCCAGGCCCTCCTCGGGCGGCGTCAGCACGGCCGCGGCGCCGACGTTGCGCGGCGAGGTCGAGAGCCAGTCCGAATCGCCGACCCGCACCGCCAGGGCCACGACGCTCTGCGTCTCCATCGCCCGCGCCTGGGCGGCGATGCGCACGCGCCAGTAGCCGAGCGCCGAGGGCGCGCCGCAGGGCACCAGCAGGATCTCCGCGCCCGCCGCCGCCATGTCGCGGGCGAGCGCCGGAATCCAGGCGTCGCGCCCGGGCAGGATGCCGATCTGGCCGAGCGCGGTGTCGAAGACCCGGCTCCCGGCGCCCGGCACCATCCCCGCCTCGACCTCGGCCGGGGCGAGCGTCTGCTTGTCCTGGAAGCCGAGGCTGCCGTCGGGGGCGAAGAGCCGCGTGCGGTTCACCAGCGCCTGGCCGCCGACCGGGGTCGGCGCCGATCCGGCGGCGATATGGACCGCGAATTCCCGCGCCAGGCTCTCGTGCAGCTCGTCCACGTCCTTGACCCGCGCCGCGATCGCCTCGGACGCGCGGCGGGGATCCTTGGCATTCTCCTCGCGCGCGAGGCTCGCGAGCTCCATCGCGCCATATTCCGGAAAGACGAGCAGGTCGGCGCCGTTCTCCGACGCGGTGCGGACCCAGACGCGGATCTTGCCGACGTATTCGTTCCACCGATTGAGCCAGTCGATCGGATAGGCGGCCGCGGCGATCTTCATCTCGGGTTCCTCCGGGTCTCGGGGCAGCGACAATAGCGCGATCGCGCCGACTGTCGATCCCCGGCCCGGCGCGGCGGCCCGCCGCCGGGGGCCTTCCGCCGGCTTCCGCGAGGGGGCGAAGTTTCGACGCGATTTTTCGCCGGGGCGCGCTTGATCTTTCCGCCGGGGGCCTCTATTACGGCGCCGGTCGATTGGGGAATAGGTTAACGGTAGACCCGCAGACTCTGACTCTGTTAGTCCTGGTTCGAATCCAGGTTCCCCAGCCAGACCTTCCGAAAAATTGATAGCTCTCAGCGCATTACGCGATGGGCTGTCGACCTGCTCTCCGACCCGCCTAAGAGCGCGCGATGGGATGCGCTCGGGCCGCACCGCCTGAGACGGGCTCTGCGGAGACGCTCTCCCCCCGGGGACATGGCGCACCGGCGCCTCCGCCGTCCTCGGCTCATCGCACAAGCGCATCGCTCGGCCCAGATGGGCGTCCAGTCACCGGACAACCCACCAAGGGGGCGGCGCCTCCGCCATCGATTATGCCTCCAGGATCACAGCTCCGCGAGCGGTTGTCGCAGGCCGTCTCATGCCGTCACACGTCCCGCGCGCTTCCCCGGGCAGCCGATTGACCGCCGCCCGGTGCCCATGCCAATGTCTTCGCGGTTCAGGTCATCTCGCCGCGTACGAGATCCTGTCCCGCTGGAGATGCGCACGTAAACCGTCCATGAACAGGTCGTGCCGGGGGCCAAGACCATCTCGAAAGGGATGCCTCGTAATACCGAACTGAGCGGCTTAGAGGCTGTGAAGAGAGGTTAGTCACCTTCATCGCAAACCTACGAGATCGGCGCGGCGGTCTTGGTTTAGCTGATAGGAAGGCTGACCATGTCTAATACGCCCTCTGCCCTCGTCCCCGTGAAGCGGGTTGCCACCATGCTCAGCGTCAGCGTGGCGACAGTCTGGCGCTGGTGCGCCGCAGGCGGTTTCCCCGCCCCCCTGAAGATCGGCCCGAACGCCACCCGCTGGCGCGTCAGCGACGTTGAAGCTTGGCTCGCATCGCGCGGCACGCCGGGGGAATAGGCCGCTCACGGTCGACGCAGAACGCAGCTCCCGGGCGCGTGGCCACGGCCCCTTGCCCGGGCCGCTCGGTTCGTCCGGGCCTCAGCCGCGCGTTCTGCGGCGCTGACCCTGCGCATAGTCACGCCCGCCGAGGGCGTAGGCTGCGCGTCTCTCGTTCTTCGGCCACGCCCTTAGAAATCGACCCGATTTATTAGGCACACCGAGCCAATACATCGGGTTTAAACTGCATAATTCGGCACCAATTAATTGATTATGCGGACGATTTTTAAGGTAATGCGCCAATAAAAGAGCGAAAATGGCTCAGCGTTACGTAACGCACGGCGAAGTAAAAGGATAATCCAATGAGCGAAACGTATGCACGGAAGCGCGGCTGGCCGAAAGGTCGCCCGATCGATCCAGAGCATCGCCAAAAGATCGCAGCGTCGCAGAAGGCGCACTACGCGCGGGTGCGCGAGGCCTTGGCAACGATGGAGACGCTTGAGCGTGCGGGGGTGGCAGTTATGCCGGTCGAAATCCCCCCGGGGACGAAGATCTCCAAATGATCTTCTCAAAAGATAATCACCGGCAAGAGCCCAATCTCGCCGGTGATCAAAAGCAGGTAGACCAAGAAGGTAGCGTCATTATCGCCCGTTTTTAGGCGAAAAGCACGCGAAATCGTCCTCCTGCGCCAAAAATTCGTGCCGAAGTAGGCAGTAAATACTATGGGAACTGAGTTTCGAATGGACCCTCGGCTAGCCGACGAAGAAGATCGGTTCGCCTCCCCTGCGCCGGGGACACCAATCAAGTGGGTCTCGCAGATTCCGGCAGTCGGCGCCTATATCCAGCGGATCGGCGCATTTCCCACAGGAATGCGGCGGGCGGTCATCGGCCTCAAAGGCAAGCGGTACGACGAAGACCAGATCATCGTCTTCTTCGACCGCGACGGGGGAGTGCGGATCGCCGATCCGGCCGGGGATGCCTTGGCCGAGGACGATCCCGACCTTGCCCGAGTTCAGCCGACTGCGGACGAGGCTAAGGCCATCAAGTCCAGCGTGTGCAACGCGATGTTTCCGAGCCTTCGCCCCGTGCCGCTGGAGCGGCTGAGGGCGTCGATGCCGGGGTGGCTCTGTGCGGAGCTAGACGCGGGCAACATCTTCTCCGCGACGAACGCCGCGAGAGAAGTAGAGTTCGTCCAGATCAAGCACTGGAACGAACCGGACAGCGCCAAAAAGTATCGGTCGCTCTTTCCGACCGACCACCCCGACGATGGGGGCTGGATTTGGGGCGAACCCGAGGGGCGGCTCGCCCTCTTCAATGGGCACCTGCTCGCGCTCGACAATGGCAGGCCGAAGGTGCTTCACGAAGGCGCCATGGCCGTTGCTATCAACGCGGCTGTCGAGCGCGCCCGGGCCATCGAGGCGGGACTGGAGCCATCGGAATGCCCGATGCTCGGCAAGCGCCCGAGCCTCGCGGGCCTGCTCGATTCCAGTCCGGCGCGCGAATTCCTGCTCTCGGCGGATCACATCGGTTGGCCAGGGGGCGCGGGCAAGCCCTTCTGCGCCGATGTCGGCCCGATCCAGACCGCCCCCGGCAGGATTATCATGGTCGCCGACCACGACGCCGGGGATGAAGGCCTCGAAGCGTCGAACGTCCTAATCCGCCGCATCGGTCGCCCGGTGGACCTCGTCCGCTTCAACGACGCATTCCCGGATCGCTTCGACATGGCGGACACCTATCCGGCCAAGGCGCCTCGCCCCGAGGCGCTGATGACCCTCGTCAGCCCGGCGCCGGACCTCGTGACGATTGAAGCCCGGACATCAAACCGTCCTCCGGTCGTTGCGAAGATCTACGACAACGTCGCACGGGCGTTGCGGGCGCTCGATGTCCAGTTGACGTACGACGTCTTCGCGAGCCGCGAGGTGCTTTGGGACATTCGGGGAATCTTGCCTCACGATGACGACCGGCGGTCCGAGCGCCGCCCCCTCAGCGACAAGGACGTTCGCGCCATCTACCTCGCCGTGAATAGCCGGTTCCAGTGGAACCCCGATCACGGGTGGTTCAAGGAAGCCGTCGTAACCTTGGCGCAGGCCAAACGCTTCCACCCCGTTCGGGACTACATCGACCGTCTCCTCTGGGACGGGGAGGCACGGGTCGATGGATTCTTCGCCCGATACTTCGGAGCGGAGGACTCGGAGCTCAACCGGGAATTCGGCGCTCGGGTGCTCATAGCCTCGGTCCGCCGCATCCGCCGCCCCGGCACGAAATTCGACTATACTCCGACGCTGATCGGTCCGGAGGGGGGCGCTAAATCAACCTCGATACGAGTGATGTCCGTTCGGGACGAGTGGTTCACCGACAGCTACGACATCCGTGACGATCCCAAGGAAACCATCGAGCAGTGCCGAGGGGTGTGGCACGCCGAGTTGGCCGAAATGTCAGCGGTGCGCGGCAAGGACCTCGCCAAGGTCAAGAAGGCCTTGTCGAAGGTTCAGGACTCTGCCCGAATGGCCTATGACCGGCTTCAGACCTATATGCCCCGCCAGTACATGCTCTGGGGCACGATGAATCCGGAAGAGGCGCAAATTCTGAATCCTGGCGCCATGAATCGGCGGTTCTGGATGATCCCGGTCGGTAGGATCGACATTGAGGCACTGAAGCGGGACATGGCCCAGATTTGGGCGGAGGCGGCGCACCGCGAGGCCCAAGGCGAGACCATCGAGTTGCCGGAGCGGCTCTGGGGCGCGGCGCACGAGGCCACCGTTCCATATCACCAGGACGTCACCTTCAAGGACACGCTAGAAGCCGTCCTGCCCGAGGAAGGGGGACGAGTCCGCGTCGAGGCGATCCGGCTCTTCCTTGGGATTCACGAGAAGGATTACATGCCGAGCCAGAAGATGAAGCAGGCCATGGACGCGCTCGGCTGGAAGCGAACCCGGTTCCGGGTGGAAAGCAAGCCCACGTATTTCTACGCGAAGAACTATAAAGACGGCGCAGAGGATGTAGACCTGCGTCCGGCGACCCCGGAGCCTGTGGTGGAGCCCCCCGCTGCGGACGGCGGCAAGAAGATCGTGAATCTTCGCACTCCGATGTGAAGTAGTTGCTTCGTCGCTCAGAAGGCAGAGCGAAGGGGCCCTTTGCCCGATCCCCCTTACCCGCCCGATCCCCCTTACCCCGCGGGAGGGGGATCGGGCTAACTAGCTCAAGAAGCTCGATAAATCGCGCCCGATCCCCTTTGATCGCCCAATCGGCCTGTTTTCCTTATTCTCCCCCGGGGAGCGGCGTTCCCCGGTCCCTCTCCGTCCGTTCCGTTGCTCAATTCCTTCTTCTAAGAAAATAAGGGGGATCAAGGGAGATCAAGGAATAATGGCAGCAATTACATGTGCTTATACCGATCCTCCTTAGCGATCCCCCTTAGCCGCCTGAGGGGGATCGGCTGGCCTGAGGGGGGATCGGGTCGATCGGCGCGGCCGCCCCGCCCGCGCGCAGCAGATCCCACGCGCCAAGATACTCATCCATCCATCCGAGCGGATAGAGCCCGGCCTCGGCGCTTCCGCTGAGCACGCGGCCATAATCCGGAATCAGGCGCCGGATCGCGCTGTCTTGGCGCTGCTGGCCCTGCTTCCCGGGGGTGGCGAGCCACAGCGCATGAACCCGCGACAGCACCTCCGCGACCTTCGCCGACGGGATGACGTAAACCTTCGGCACGACCTCGGCCGAGACGCCGAAATCGACGAAGCAGTAGAAGAGCTTCGCGACGATCAAGGTTTCGTGCTTCCGACCCATGTACCAGCCGCCGTCGCCGCTGCGATCAAGCCGCGTCTTCACCTGCAGGGCACAAAGCTGAGCACCCATAGGATCGGTAACGATGATATCGAGGTTCGGCACGCCCTGCGGCGCGAGGGCCGCGATGAATCCTCGCCGGAGCAGTTCGGCCATCATGTAGTGCTCGCCCGCCGCGCCCGCGAGCGAGGTCGTGGATTTCGGCGCGCCCGCAACTTCACCGCAGTCGGCCAGCTCGGGGGGCGAGTCATGCATTCAGGTGCTCCGGATCGACGCGGACGGAGCTGCATGCTGCACGCCGATCTCGACGCGGTAAACGCCCGTGTGGCGGCGCCTGGTCGATTTGTCACCGATCTCGCGGGCGCGTATCGCGCGCGCTCGCGCGTGCCTCGGCGAGCCCCGGAGCGGCCCACCGGCTGGCCCCGCGCCGCGCGGCCCCGGGCGCGGCTGGCCCCGCCCACGCGGCCAATGGACGATCACGCCGCTGGCGCTCCGGCGCTCGCCGCGCCCGATCTGGCGCCCAGCGGGAGGCGGGACGATTTCGACGGTAATGCGATGCCGGATGGCGCAAAATCGGCCGAGCGTCACTCACCTCGGACAGCCATGCGCAACTCACCTCGGACTACCATGAGCAGGATTATCGACCCCCTGCTTCTCGGTCCCCCGCCCCCCGAATACGTGCCCGAGCCGCGCCCCGAGCTTCCCGGCTTCAGCTACCTCGGCCACTTCGTCGGGGGCCTGCTCGACGCTTCCGGCTGGCCCGTCGAGAGCCCTGTGTGCCCGAGGTGGTGGAGCGTCGCCTGCGGTACCTTTACCCGACCGCCGCAGCACGGCCCGCGTCCCGAGCTTCGCGGCCCGGCGGTCTTCGCCTTCGTCATGAACGGCCGGATCATGCACATCGGTGCAACCGAGCAGTTCTGGAATACGATCTGGGCTTTCGGAAAGCATGTGCACCGGCCCTCGGGCAAGAACCCGGTGAACCTCGCGCTCAGCGACGCCGTGCTCGCCGGGGGGCTGATCGAGGCGTGGTTCTGCCCCTTGCCCGCCGATCCCGTGATCGAAGTCGCGGGCATGCCTATCGACCTGCTCGCCGGGATTGAGGCGGGCCTCGCCGCGCGGTTCGCGCCGCCATGGCACAAGCGGACGCGCGCGACGGAATGGGGGCGCCGGGCGAGGCGCACCACCTGATCGGCTGGCCCGCCCCACCACGGAATTGCCCGCCCGTTGGCTTGGCCGCGCAGCCCAGCCCGCCGCCCCCGGCGCGGGGGATGGGCGACGAGGGATCACCGGGTGACCAGTGCGGCTGTCTGCGAAATCCTCTGGCGCTCGCGAACCATCTCATCTCTAACGGTGTTATGGCCGAAGGTCCCGGTGCGATACATGCCGCTCATCGTCTATTTAGACTCGCAGGATTATATCACGCTGTTCAACGAGCAGCCGTCAGGGCCGAGTCATGCTATTCTCCGACACCTAATTGAGTGTCGAGATCGCCGAGAAATTGTCATTGGCTTCTCATTTGCGACGATCGCGGAATTCATAACCGAGCCAACTGCCGAACATCGCGAGGAGCGTGTCCGCCGTGGGCAATTGATCAAAACGATCTGCGGACCCAACGCATTTCCGCTGCCTTCTGATTTTCCGAAAGGGGCTAAGTTTCCGAACGATGGCATGTGGATGTGGCCTGCCGGCAAAAAGGTACTGAGTGCGGAGGAGATGCGGCTGCGAATTTTGCGATCCCTAGGCAAGCGGATTAACGATATACCCGGCGCAAACCGAAAGAGGCGACGCAGCCTCGGCAGGAAGCCAGCGATGCTTGATCTTCTTAGGCAAATACCGCCTGGGTGGAAGCTCACACGGGATCTGATCGGCGACCTTCCTGTATCCGATGAGGTACTCGAAAGTGGAGTATTCACCAAACTGATAAGAGGGGTGTGCGATGATGATGAGTTCGAGCGCGTCGTCAATCGCTGGGCCTCTGATCCGGCGGAATTTAGCCGCATATACTACGAACACGGTGGCAAACCTGACGTCCGGCAGCATCTACTAAATCGACCTTTGAGAGAGTTTGCACAGCTAACCGGCAAATTGGAGATGTTGACTTCGAGAATGGCCGCGCTCGAAACAGCGCGCAACGCCCTCAAGGCATCATTGATTGAAGGCGGTGTACGCAGATCGGATGCAATTAGGATCACCCGCCCCTACATCGCTTTGGACCCGGATTTTAGCCCCGTCATGAACAGCCTAGCCGGCATTATCGGGCACGATCGGGTCGGACATTTCGATGTTTATCTCAAGGCTCTTCTCAGAAAAGAGTATAAAATGAGAAGCTCCGACGGCTTGGATCTGATGCAGTTCTGTTACGCGTACGATTGCGATCTATTTCGATGCGACAAAGCGATGGCGAGCGTATTTAGGGATTACGAGCCATTCGCCTCACGATTGGTCGGTCGGTTCGCCGAACTTCCCGAGAAGATCGAGGCTGCGATAAAATCAAGGGCGGATAGCCCGGAACCTCACCCATCACACTCCCAGGCGAGTTGAGGGCGGGCCGTTGAGCGGGCCGCGTATCGCGTTTCCAAATCCCACCACTCTTTGAGCTACTTGCCCCCCTGTATGGCTCCCCGCCCGACCGCCATCGCGGTCATTAAGCTGGCCGGACAAGAGCCGTCAGGCGCGCTACAGGAGCGATGCTGAGCATTTAACCGCACGTGACGCTTCCCGGGCGCCAACGGGTGATGCGATCCGCGTCGTGCGGCCAATTCACCGTAACCGGCCGATTGGCACCGCCTGCCTGGCTTGCCGGTGCTGAGCTAAGAGACGTCCATAGCGACGTCGTTAGCGACGTGCCTTGGCGGAGAGATG
>QFPW01000068.1 GCA_003241785.1 Rhodovulum sulfidophilum
GTAAGCGAACGGGCATTACAGGTTGCGTAACGGCAGCCAGTTATGCGGCAACAACTCGGCGATCTCACTGGCGCGCTGCGTCGGCAGCCGCATCAGCACATCCTTGAGATAAGCATACGGATCATGCCCGTTAAGCTTGGCCGATTGGATCAAACTCATCAGCGCAGCCGCGCGTTGTCCGCTGCGTAACGACCCTGCAAAGAGCCAGTTCTTGCGTCCGAGCGCCCATGGCCGGATTTGCTGCTCGATGTGGTTGTTATCAATAGGCACCGCGCCGTCATCCAGATAACGTGACAACGCCGTCCAGCGTTTCAGGCTGTAATCCAGGGCCTTGGCGATGGCCACACCCTCGTGTACCAGCTCGCGCTGGGCGATCATCCAAGTGTGCAGCATGTTCATCACGGGGACGGCTTTTTCTTGTCGTATTCGTCGCCGTACATCGGGCTCCAAATCGCGGATTTCACTTTCGATTTCGTACAGCAACTGGATATAGCGCAGAGCTTGCTCGGCGAGCGTGCTTTTGTTCGTGGCGTGCAGGTCGAAGAACTTACGCCGCGCATGGGCCATGCAGCCGATTTCAGTGACACCGAGTGCAAAACTGGCTTTGTAACCACCAAAATCATCGCAGACCAGCTTGCCCTTCCAGTCTTGCAGGAAGTTGCGTGCATGTTCGCCCGAGCGGCTGGGGCTGAAGTCGTACACCACTGCGCGGATATCGGCAGACGCGGTGGTTGCATAGGCCCAGACGTAGGCCCGATGGGTTTTCTTCGAGCCAGGCATGAGCACCTGTACCGGCGTTTCATCGGCGTGCACCACGTTGTGTCCAAGCACCACTTCGCGCAGAGCATCAACCAGTGGTTGCAGTTGCACACCGCAAGTGCCGACCCACTGCGCCAAGGTCGAGCGCGGGATGGCGAGGCCGGCCCGGCCAAAGATCTTTTCCTGACGGTACAGTGGCAAATGATCACCGTATTTGGCGATCATCACTTGAGCCAGCAAACCTGCTGTGGGGATGCCTTTATCGATGACCTGCGCAGGAACAGGTGCCTGGATCAGGGTCTCGCAGTCCTCACAGACCCACTTGCCACGGATGTGTTGTTCAACCGTGAACACGCCGGGCGTGTAGTCGAGTTTCTCGCTGACATCCTCGCCGATACGCTTGAGGGCGCAGCCGCATTGGCAGTGAGTGTTGTCCGGTTCGTGATGGATGGGCGTGCGTGGAAACTCGGGCGGCAAGGCGGTGCGTTTAGGTTTTTGCCGAGCCACGGTCGGGGCTGGAGCGGGTTGCAACGTCTCAAGCTCGGCTTCGATGGCCGCGATATCGGCATCGATCACGTCATCGAGCAGGCTGGTTTGATACGGATTTAGCTGCTCGCTGCGCTTGGCAAACTTGAAACGCTTGAGCTGTGCGATCTCGTGGGTCAGCTTGTCGTTGACCGTTTTGTAGTGATGGATCTGCTTGTCCATGGACTCGACTTTTTGATCGAGAGTCTCGACACGCTGCATCAGCTGCGCGGCGATAGCGCGCAGTTGTTCAGGGTTTAATTGGTCGAAATCAGGAAGCAAAGTCATGCCGCCGATTTTGTCAGAACAGGCCAACACTGACGATAGGCTCATCGGACAATTGCACGGCGACGCTGGCCATGGCAGTGATTACATCAGGGTAATCGCACTGTTTTGCCCAACTCTTTGCCAAGGTAAACCCAGCACCAGGGCATGCAGTTGTTCGGCACCCAATTCCATCTGCGAGCCGTGCCGAGATCCCGGCCAGAAAAATTTGCCTTGATGCAGTCGGCGCGCCGCCAGCCAGATGCCCAACCCATCGTGCACCAGCACTTTCATGCGATTGGCGCGGCGGTTGGCAAACAGATAAGCACAGTGCGGCTGCGCCGCACCGAACACGGCCACCACCCGCGCCAGCGCTGTGTCAGTGCCGGCGCGCATGTCCATGGGCTCAGTGGCGAGCCAGATGGCGTCGATACGAATCATCGCAACAGGTCTCGAAGAAAGGTTGCACAGGCAGCAGCACTTTCAGTTGGCCAGTTCACTTTAACGGTGCCGCGCGGATGCTGGATCTCAACGCTGATAGTCGATGATGCCGATTGCGACTCAGTGCTGGCGAGTGGCATGGGCAGTGAAACAAAAGCGGGATGCAGCGCCATGCTTTTCTGCGTTTGCAGCCGAATCCACTTGTGGACGAGGTTCGCGTTGAGGCTGTGGCTCAGCGCAACGTTGGCAATCGAGGCCCCAGGTTGGGCGCACTCTTGAATGACTTGGGCCTTGAACGACCTGGAATAGGAACGGCGTTGTGGCTGCATGAAAGACCCTCTTAAAAGGCTAGAAGTGGTGTCCACTTAAATAGGTGGACACCATCGCCTTTGGCGGTGGGGTCAGAAAGGTGTGTTTGCTGGCCGGTTAC
>QFPW01000041.1 GCA_003241785.1 Rhodovulum sulfidophilum
GCGGGTGCATGGTGGTGGTCCGCCCCGACCAGTACATCGCGGATGTCCTTCCTCTCGACGCCCACGAGGAGTTGGCCAGCTATTTCGACAGGCTTCTTCAACGCGAGTTGCTGGTGGAGGGGGACGATCCCACGTGGCTCCAGGCACGACCGATGGCTCTTTCCTGAGGACAGAAGCGGAAGCTCGCCGTTTGTCCCTGAGCAGGCTCACGCTATCCAGCGCGGCGTGTTGCGCATCCAGCGAGTCCTCGCACAGCATGACCGGAGCTTCGCGAACCGCCTTGTCGTAGATCCGGCGTTCAGGTCGCGACTTCGCTGCGCTGATCCTGGCCTCATCGCGCAGCAACCGAGCCGCATACTTGCGGTGATAGCCGGTCATCGCCGCGAATTCCGTCCCGTGGCTGCCATCACCGTCTTTTCGTTGAGCCCGTAACGCCGGTCGCTTTCATGGGGCGCCGGTGGCGGCAAGGCGCGGCGCCAGCATCCAAGGTCATCCCCGAAGTCCGCGATCGCCTCTGATATCCGCTGCCCGGCCTCCTTCCCCCCGCCGGGCGGCGGGACCTCGCCCTGGCGGGCAAGACCCCGCCAGGGCTTCTTCACCTGAGCAGAAGAGCCTCGCTTGTGGGACGCGAGAAAGCGGACTCCGTCGCGCGACTGGGCGCCCCGTCCGTTGAGAAGGCCAGGGGGCATTGGCGGTCACCTCGGCGGTGGCGCCGGGATACTCGGGCGCTCCAGCCGGTAGGGCAAGACGACCGACACCCGCATGTTTCCCGCGTCGTCGGGCACCTCCGTGGCCAAGGCCCGAAACCGCGCGCTTCGGGCGATCTCCTTCACGCTTCGGGCGGGCCGCGCGTCACCGGACTCATATTCACGCCCGAGCCCCCCGATGGCGGACAAGGTCGTCGCATAGGCGGCGACGTCCTGCATCGAGATATCGATGAAGCGGCCGCCCGCGCTGTCCGGCCCGCACAGCGCCGCGAGGATCGCCAGCAGGGCGACCTGGGCCCCCAGGATATCGGCCGCCGAGATCCCGACCTTGACCGGGCCGCCGGCGCCCCGGGTCAGATCCATCATGCCAGACATCCCCTGGATCACGGTGTCATAAGCCGCCCGCCCCGGATAGGCGCCGTAGGCGCCGAAGCCCGACACGCCGCAGAGCACGAGGCCGGGATTGAGCGCGCGCAGTTCCGCGGAGGAAAGTCCCAGCCCGGCGAGAACGCCTGGGCGCATGTTCTCGACCAGCACATGGCAATCCCGGATCTGCTCCTTCAGCCAGGCAAGGTTGGCCGGATCGCGCAGATTTCGCTTCTCGATCCGCTTGCCGGTATTGGTGATGGTGAAATAGTGACTGACCCCGCCGACGAGCGGCGCCCATTGGCGGGCGGGCTCGCCGCCGGCGGGCTCGACCTTCAGCACGTCGGCGCCGAGCGCGGCGAGATGCCGGCCCGCCAGGGGCGCGGTGGTGAACTGTCCGAGCTCCACCACCCGCAGCCCCTCGAGCGGTCCCGCGGGGCCGCCGCGGAGAACGGGCGGGGCGGGCGCCCGATCCAAAGCCTCCGCCAGCGCCGTCTTCCGGAAGAGCGAGATGGCCCGCGCGACCGCGCCGGTGTCGCCCCGGACCGCCCGCGCGGCGGGCTGGCGAAGCGCGAAGTTCGGGTCATCGAAGAGCTCGCCCATCGTCAGAATGGGCCCGACCGGGATCGACACCCGCTCCAGCGCGCGCACGCATTCCGTCGTGGAGTGTGCGCGGGTCCAGTCCGCGATGAGGGCGTCGAGTTCTTCGCGCCGCGTGATCCGGTCGGCGTGCAGGTCGAATCGGGGGTCGCACAGCGCCGCGTCGCCCGTCGCGTCGCGCAGCCGGTTCCATTGATCATCCTTGCTGGTGCAGATCAGGATCCAGCCGTCCGCGGTCGGATAGCCGTTCCAGGGCGCCGAGGCGGGATGGTTGTTGCCGATCCGGCTCGGGTCGCCGCCGAGCAGCGCCGCGGGCAGATAGGTTGTCAGGGCGTTCAGCGCGGTCAGAAGCCGCGACGCCGACACATGACGCGGCGCGTCGTCGGCGCGCGGCGCGGCCTGCGCGGCGAGCGTCGCCGACGCGGCGTAAAGCGCCGTCGAGAGGGCGATGAACGGGACCCGGCTCCGTGTCGGCGGGAGGCCGGGAAATCCGGTCGTGTCGACCAGCCCGGTCGCGGCCTGCATCTCGTATTCCGAGAGCAGGTCCGGCGACGCGGCGAACGCGTCCGTCCCGCCCGCGATGTCGCAGAGGACGCAGCCCGCGGCCGGGCTTAGCGCCTCGATGAGCGTGGGCGCCAGGGTGTCGGACGAGAACGCCAGCACGTCCACCGGGCCTTCCGGGGGCGCCGCCGGATCCGGATCGGCGACGATCTCGACCTCGGCGCCGCATTTTTCCATCAGATCCGCGTAGATGATCAGTTCTGGGTTCCCACCCAGCACGATGACGCGCATGTCCGCTCTCCCGCCGCCGCTCAGAACGCGGCCCTGCCGGTGATCTCCCGGCCCTGGATCAGCGAGAGAATGCCCATCGTCCCGTCCGGGACCTGGAAGACGCGGGCATCGCGCCACAGCTGCTCGATCCCGAGCTCGGTCGTGATGCCGAGCGCGCCGTGAAGCTGCATCGCGAGGTCGATGGCGCGGTTCGCATTCGCGGTCGCGAACCGTTTGGCCATGGCCGAGGTGCCGTTCGCCCGCCGGCCGCTGTCCATCGCGTGCAGGGCGCCGAGGCAGAGCAGGCGGCCGCTTTCGATCAGCGTCTCAATATCGGCGAGATCGTTCTGGACGAGCTGTGTCTCGGACAGAAGCTTGCCGAACTGCTCCCGCGTGCCACAATGCTCGCGGGCCATGTCGAAGGCGCGTCGCGCGATGGAAAGCGCGCAGAGCCCCAGGAGCGGGCGGTTGCCGTTCCAGACCAGCGTCATGAATCGGCCGGCGTCTCCCGGCTCGCCGATGGCATGGTTCGCGGGCACCTCGACGCCGTCGAAGCTGACCTCGCTCAGGTGGCCCTGGCGCAGACCCGTCAGCGGGATTTCCGTCACCTCGACCCCGGGCGCGGCGCGCTCGACGAGAACCCGGTGATTGCGCGGCTTGCCCCGATCGTCGACGCCCGAGGCGCAGGTGACCACGAAGACATCCGCGATCGAGGCGTTGGTGATCCACATCTTGCGGCCGGTGACGCGGAGGGTGTCGCCGGTCTCCTCGACTCGGGTGCGGATCGCGTTCGAATGCGATCCCGCCGTGGCCTCCGAGGTGGCGGTGCAGGCGATCTTGCGGCCCGCGATCAGGTCGGGAACGAGCGTCTCGCGCAGTTCCGGCGCGGCGCCGGCGCTGATCCGGGTCGTCGAGCCGTCATGGGATATCAGCGAGAGCGCGAGAACCGGCGGAAGCTGCTCGATGATCAGCCCGTAGTCGAGCATCGGCAGGCCGCTCCCGCCGAGCTCGGCGGGGAGACGCGTCGTAGTGATGCCGAATTCAGCGAAATGGCCGAAGACCTCCGTCATGGCGACCTTGGAAAGCGGTCGGTCCGCGGGCTCACGCGCGAGCAGGGGTTCCAGAACCTCGACGCTCAGACGGCGCGCGGAGTCGCGGATGATCGTCTGGTCTTCGGTTAAATTGAAATCCATCGATCGCGCTCCGTCCCGTTCCGTCGATTTGATGCTGGTAGGACTAGGCGCGGCGCCGCGGAGGTCGCAATTGAGTAAACCTGAGCCTCGTTTGACTTTTCGTCGGTCACGCATCCTCGGCGAGGATCGCTAGATGGTCGCCGTGACTGGCCGGGTCCCGCGTTTCGCGCGCGGCCCCGGCGGGCGCCGCTTCCGGGCCGGCGCGAAGAGGCAAGCGGGAGGCGAGGAATGGCCGCGATTCAATCGCATGGTGGGGTTCTGGCGGAATTCGTGGCGGATCTGTCCTTCGAGGACCTGCCGGAACCCGTCGTTTGGATGGTGCGCGATCTGGCGGTCGACTGGTACGGCTCGGCGGTGGCTGGGCACGGGGCCCGGCCGGTCGTGGCGCTGGAGCAGGTTTGCCGCGGCCTCATGCCCGGCGGGGCCGAAAGCACCCTGCTCGGATCCGGCCGGCGGGCGAATTCCTACGCCGCCGCGATGGTCAACGCCGCCTCGGGCCACGTCGTCGAGCAGGACGACGTCCACAACGGCTCGGTCTTCCATCCGGCGACGATCGTCTTTCCCGCCGTCTTCGCCATCGCGGAGGCGCGGAACCTCGACGGCCGCGCCATCGTCGAGGCCGCGGTCTGCGGCTACGAGACCGGCATCCGCGTGGGCGAGTTCCTGGGCCGGTCGCACTACGTCCACTTCCACACGACGGGCACCGCTGGCGCCCTCGGCTGCGCCGCGGCGGTGGCGAAGCTCCTGAGGCTGGACGCGGCGCGGGTGCTGCATGCCTTCGGAACGGCGGGCACCCAGGCGGCGGGCCTGTGGGAATTCCTCACCGACGCGGCCGATTCCAAGCAGGTGCATACCGCCGGCGCCACCGCGAACGGACTGATGGCCGCGTTTCTCGCGGCCGAGGGCGTCACCGGCGCGAGCCGTGTTTTCGACGGTCCGCGCGGCATGGCCGCGGCGATGTCGCGGGACGCGGATCCGGCGCGCCTCTCGGCCGGGCTCGGCGAACGCTGGGCGACGCTCGAGGTCTCCTACAAATGGCATGCCTCCTGCCGCCACACGCACCCGGCCGCCGACGCGCTGGCCGAGGTGATGGCACGCGAAGGCCTGCGCCATCAGGACGTCGCGCGGGTCGTCACGCATACGCACCAGGGCGCGATCGATGTCCTCGGGGCGGTGACGGTGCCAGAGACCGTGCACCAGGCCAAGTTCTCGATGGGAACGGTGCTCGGACTGATCGCGGTGCATGGCAAGGCGGGGGTCACGGAATTCGATGAATACGCGCTGTCCGACGCGGCGGTCGCGGCCTTCCGCGATCGGGTCCGCATGGAGCTCGATCCCGAGGTCGACGCCGAATATCCCCGGCGCTGGCTGGGTCGGGTGACCGTCGTCACGACCGATGGCAGGACCTTGAAGGGCGCCGTCGACGATCCGAAGGGCGATCCGGGAAACCCGCTGACCTGGGAAGAGCTCCGTCGGAAAGCCGTGGCCCTCTGCGGCTACGGCGGGGTGGACGAGGCCACCCTGGCGCGGCGGCTCGTGTGGCTCGAGCGTCTGGAGGCGCTGCCGAGCATCGTGGGAGCGGGAGACCTGTTCCGGTGAGCGTCGAGGCCCCATCGACCGGGCCGCGCGGGATACCCGGTCAGACGATCGGGCCCGTCACTTCTCGCGTTTCAGACGAATCGACTGCGAGAAGCGATCTCCGGCGTAGAAGGAGAGGCTGATCTCGAACAGCTCTCCCTCATCCGTCCAATAGCTCCGGCGCTCCACCAGCGCCGGACAGCCGGGGTCGCAGCTCAGGGCCGCGGCGAAGGCCGCCGGCATCGCGCTCGCGAAAATCTTCCGCTCGACCTCCGCGATCTGCAGCCCGTATTGTTCGGACAGCTTCTGGTAGATCGCGTTCACCACGTCGCCGAGCGACTGCCGGATCTCGATATAGGGTTCCGCGACGAAGACCTCGGTCCAGGCGATCGGCAGCTCCTCCGACGGCTCCCGCCGCAGGCCGGCGATCCGGAGCCAGCGGCTGCCGGTCGGAGCGCCGAGATCATCGGCCAGTTGCTTACGCAGCACGACGACGCTTTCCTGCTGCGTATAGAGCATCGCCCGATGCGCGTAGCTAGTCAAGTTATCAATAGAGTCAATGCGATAGACGTACTTGTCCGGCGGGGTCAGCGCGGTGACGGTGCTACCCGAGCCGACGCGTCGCGAAAGCATGCCGGCTTCCTGGAGCCCGCGCAGCGCCTCCCGGATGGTGTGCCGCCCCAGCCCATAGCGTGCGCAAAGCTCATGCTCGCTGGGGAAGCGGCTGCCCACCGGATACAGCCCCTGCGCCAGGTCCGCCGCGAGGCTTTCCCGCAGTTCCTGGTAAAGTGGGATACGAGGGAGGCGCGCGGTTGTCATGCCGCCGAACATAATTGTCCGGACAGTACCATGGCAAGCACAGAAACTGTTTGACAGGCGCGACACCACATCCATAGATGTCCGGACATCTATAGAATATGTTCGGACAATCGCGATCCAACCGCTTCAACCGCCTCGCGGCGAGGCCTGCCATCGGCGGAAGGCCGCGAAGGCATCCTGCGGGAGGAGGCGGCACAGAGGCGGGGTTTCGACGACACGGCGGCCATGGCGCGTGAGGATGCCCGCCGTCGCTGAGTGCAAGACAACGACATCACAAGAAAAATGGGAGGATAATAGTCATGACAATGAACGATCAGACGCGGCGCGGCTTTCTCGCGCTGACGGGCGGCGCCGTCGGCCTGCTCGCGGCGCCTTCGATCGCCCGCGCCAAGAGCGAGCAGCTCGTCAAGATCGCCTACAACCTGCCGGAGCACCACGCGACGGGGGTCTATTTCGAGACCCTCGCGGAAGAGATCGCCAGGCGGACCGCGGATACTTCGGTGACGCTGGTGCCCCAGACCTTCCCCGATGGCCAGCTTTACAACGACAGCCAGTTGCCCGACGCGATCTCGACCGGCGCCGCGCACATCGGGCAGGTGAACATCGGCTTCATCGCCGGCCCGGACGCCGAGATCCTGCGCATCTGGTCGATGCCGTTTCTCTACGACACCTGGGAGGCCGAATGGGCGGCCGAGGACAGCGAGACCATCACGGGGGTCTTCTCGCGGCAGCTGGCCCGGTACGACCACGCCATGCTGAGCTGGCTCGCCTATGGCACGGTCGAGATCTATTCTGACACACCGGTGCGCACGCCGACGGATCTGCGGGGGCTGAAGATGCGGTCCTTCGGACTGGACGCGACGCAGTTCCTCGCCGCGCTCGGCGCCTCGCCCGTGACGATGAGCTCGCAGGAAATCTACCAGGCAATGCAGCGCGGCACGATCGACGGTTGCATGACCGGACCGTCCTCGGCCCTGAGCCGCAAGCTCTTCGAGGTAACGAAATACGGCACGAACGCCGCGATCGTCCGGCTGCCCTGGGTATGCTCGGCCTCGATGATGTGGTGGGACACCCTGCCCGAGGACGTGCAAGTCGCGGTGAGCGAGGCCGCCATGGTGGCGAAGCAGGCATCACGCGACCAGGGACGCGCGGACAATGAGAAGCTGGCGGATACGCTGCGGACGGAGGGCATGACGATCGCCGATATGACCCCCGAGGAACGCCAGGCCTGGACGACGGCCTGCGCGCCGCTGCTCGCGGACTACCGGGCGAAGAACGGCGAGGAGGGGGAGAGGATCCTGGTCGCCGTGGCCGAGGCGAACGCGGCATATCCCGCCGCCTGATCGGCGTCGTTTCCGTCGCGTGGCGCCGTCCGTCCCCTGGCGGGAGCGCGCTTCGGACGAGATCTGGCCCGCATGGGTCCGGCCCCGACCGCCGGATCGCACCCCCGTTCAAATCAGAGACCCCCATGACCTCGATAGAGAAGGCGATCGCGCTGCCGCAGCGCGCGGTACTGCTCATGGCGGCCGCGGCCCTGTCCGCCCTGCCGCTGATCACGACCTATGACGTGATGATGCGCTACGTGTTTCACGCGCCCACGATCTGGGCCACCGAGATCTCGATCTATCTGCTCCAGTTCGTCGTCTTCCTGACCCCGGGCGCGCTCCTGGCCGATGGCCGCCACCTGCGCGTGACGTTCTGGATCGAGAGCCTCACGGGCCGATCTCGCCGCGTCGCCGAGCGCGTCGCGGCGCTCGCGGTCGTGCCCTACGCCGCGGTGCTGGTCTGGTACGGCGCCACCTATGCGATCCGCGCCTACGAGCGCGGCATGGTTTCGCCGACGCTGCTACAGGTGCCGCTCTGGCTCGTCTACGCGCTGGTGCCGCTGGGCGGCGTCCTGCTCCTGCTCGGCGTAGTGCTGCGCTGCCTCAGCGTGGGCTCCCCGGAAACGAAAGAAGGAGCGGCGGCATGATTAGCGCCACGGTCGTCCTCATCCTGCTGGCGGTGCTCCTGGGCTGTCTCTTTCTCGGCGTGCCGATCGCCTTCTCGCTCGGGCTCACCGGATCGGTCACCATCCTCGCGGCGGCCGGGATGCCCTTCCTGGTGCAGATCCCCCTGACCCTGCAACGCGCGCTCGCCGACCCGGTCATCCTGGCCGTTCCGATGTACATCCTGATGGGCGAGCTCCTCTATCGGGGCAAGGTGGGGCAGCAGCTCTTCGACGTCGCGAATGCCTGGGCGGGGCGTCTGCGCGGCGGGACCGGCGTTTCCGCGGTCGCGGCCTTCACGTTCTTCGCCGCGATCGTGGGCTCCTCGATGGCCTCGATCCTCACCATCGGCCGGGTGGCGCTGCCGGAGATGGAGAAGGCGAACTATCCGAAGGGCCTGCGATACGGCCTGACGGTGGTGGGCGGATCCCTGGGCATCCTCATTCCGCCGTCCATCCCGCTGATCATCTATGCCTCGCTGGCCGAGGTCTCGCCCTCGCAGCTCTTCATGGCCGGGATCGCGCCGGGCCTTATCATTGCCTCGATGCTCGCGGTCTGGGCGATGGTGAGCGCGCCGACCACCAAGGTGGCGGCGGGCGAGCCCTGGTCGGCCGCGAAGGCGCTCAGGATCACGCTCAAATCGCTCCCCGACCTGGCGCTGCCGGCGGTCATTCTCGGCGGCATCTACGCCGGGATCTACACGCCGACCGAGGCGGCGGGAATCGGCGTGGTCCTAGCGCTGCTCCTGACGATGGTGTTGCGGCGGACCATCAGCCTCGGGGAGCTCCCGGAAGTGCTGGTCAGCGCGACCTTCCACTCGACGGCGCTGCTGGCGATCGTGGTCGGCGCGCTCGTGCTGGGCTCGGCGCTCACCCTGATCGGGCTGCCCCAGTTCCTGTCGAGCCAGATCCTCGAAGCCGGAATGCCGCCCTGGCTCGTGCTTCTGATCATGAACATCGTCTGGATCGTGCTCGGCTTTTTCCTTGAGGTGATCTCGATCATCCTGATCACCGTGCCGGTCTTCGTGCCGATCGCCGTGGCTTACCACTTCGACATGGTCTGGTTCGGCATCCTCATGGTGATCAATATGGAGATCGCGCTCATCTCGCCGCCGCTCGGCATGAACCTCTTCGCGCTGAAGTCGATCCTGCCGAACGAACGCATCGAGACGATCATCCGCGCGACGCTGCCCTCGCTCACGATCGTGCTCCTGGTCCTCGCGCTGGTCTGGCTCTTCCCGGGAATTCTCTATGCCCCCGGTTCCTGACCCCGTTCGGGCCGCTGGACCACGCATCCGCGGCATGCTTCGCAAGCGGACGCGTGGCTCAGGGAGAGTTCCTAAATGACAACCGAAATTCCCGTCGACAACCCGCTTCTGTCGCATCTCGGGATCAGGCTGGTGGAGTGGCGGACCGGTCACGCCGAGTTTCATCTCGCGATCAACGCGCATCACCTCAACCGACAGGGCAATCTGCAGGGTGGCGTCGTCGCCACCCTGCTCGACGTCGCCTGCGGCTACGCGGGCCTCAGCCCGCCCGACTCGGGACGGCGCGACGATTCCGCGACCGTGATGCTGAATGTCAGCTTCCTGGACAAGGCGAACAGCGGCGTTCTCATCGCCCGCGGATGCGTCTCGCGGTCGGGAAAGCGCCTCTACTTCGCCACGGGCGAGGTCACGACCGACGAGGGACGAATCATCGCCACGGCGCAGGGCACGTTCCGGATCTTCCGCGAGGCGGATCGCGATCAGGCACCCGGAGCCGCCCGGGGCTAGCCGCGCGGGGCCGACTCTAACAAAAGGGATGTTTCGACGTGGAAGACCTTCCGCCGCTCAATCCTCTCCGCGCCTTCGAGGCCGCGGCGCGCCACATGTCGATGCGTAAGGCGGCGGAAGAGCTCTATGTCACGCCCGGCGCGATCAGCCGGCAGGTGAAGGCCCTCGAGAGCCACCTCGGCTACATCCTGTTTCACCGGCTGCCAAACGAGATCATCCTGACGGCGGAGGGCGACGCCTACTTCAAGCCGGTGTCGAAATATCTCCATGAAATCGCCCTGGCGACCAAGGCGCTGGTCGGGAGCAAGGTGCAGGACGCCATTCACATCCGCGCCTATACGACCTTCGCGGGCAAGTGGCTGATCCCGCGGCTGTCATCGTTCTCCGATCTCTATCCCGGGATCGAGATCCGCCTGTCCACCTCCGTCGAGGCCGTCGATTTCGAGCGGGAGAACGTGGACGCGGCGATCCGCCTCGGTGACGGGGGGTTTCCTGGTCTGGAGACAGTCAGGCTGGTCGAGAACCATCTCGCGCCGCTCTGCACGCCCGAATACGCCAGGCGGACGGGACTGACCTCCGCCCGGGATCTGAACCGGGCTCGGCTGCTGCATTCACTGGCGCGGCCCGAGGACTGGCGCGCCTGGATCGAGACAGCCGGTCTCGGGGGCGTCGTCGACTGGTACGCGGGACCGAAATACGGCAGTTCCATGCTGGCCTCGCAGGCCGCGCTCGATCACCAGGGGATCATGATCGCGCAGAAATCCCTGTTCGGCGCCGACCTGGAGGCCGGACGGCTGGTCCAGCCGTTCGGGCCGATCGTCGACCAGCGCCATTTCACCTATTACCTCGTCTATCCAAGGAACCGACTGCGCAATCACGCGCTGCGCCGCTTCCAAGCCTGGCTCGAAGCGGAATGCGCGATGAAGGAGGGCGGTGAGGCCGCCGTCGCGGCGGTCGGCCGTGGCCACTGGTCGGCGGGACCGAACCCGCTTCCCTGATCGTCCAGGGCTTTCGCGCCGGCGCACCCGCTCGTCCTCGCGGCTTGGGCGCGGCGGCGCTCGGCCGGTCGCGATCACAGCCGGGCGGACCGATGTCCGAGACGTTGAGTTCAGGTCACGACAGCCCTCCGACAATGTCCTTTGCCGCGAACGGCCGCGCGCGCCGATAGTCGGCACGACCAAGGCGAGCGCCCGGCCTTCGGCGAAACGGACGGCGGGACGCGGGGAATCAGGAGATCTTCCGAAGATGGTTGAGGTGTTCGGCCCGGCTGGGCGGGATGGAGGCGTGGCCTTGCTCGCGTCGCGTGAACGGACGGGAGGGAAGGGCGTCTTCCCGCGGATTCCGTCCGAGTGCCCCGCCGCCGCTCTCTACGAGGATATTGAGCTCACGGGCCCGGCGACGCTCTACAGCTTCACCGTGATCCACCCGAGCCCCAGATCCGGCGAGGCCCCATTCGTGCTCGCGCTGGCCGATTTCGGCGGCGAGGCGCGGGTCTTCGGCAGGCTCATTCATCCGATCGACGCGGTTTCCATCGGAATGCGCCTTGAGGTCCGGCCATCCGATCCCGAGGACCGTGCCAGCTATCATTTCGTTCCGGCGGGAGAAAACTGAGATGGCGAAGGAGATCTATATCGCCGGCGCGGCGATGACCCCCTTCGCGCGGCATGACGCCAAGTCGATGCAGATGCTAGCGCAGGAGGCCGTGCTCGGCGCGCTCCGCGACGCGGATGTCGAGGCCTCCGCGATCCAGGCGATGTACAACGCCAATGTCTATGGCGGCATGATCCTGGGGCAGGTGCTGATGCGCGACCTGCGGATCACCGGGCCCGCGCTCTATAACGTGGAGAACGCCTGCGCCAGCGGCGCGACGGCGGTCCACCTCGCCAGACAGGCGCTCGAGCTCGGCGTTTACGACACCGTTCTCGTCTGGGGCGTCGAGGCGCTCACGCAGCTCGGCGGCGGCGCGATCCCGTTGCAGCGCAACGACTACAAGACCAGTCTCTACGCGGCCCAGGGCATGACGCTGCCCTCCGTCTACGCGATGCGCGGCACCCGCTACCTCCACGAGCGCAACGAAAGCCCCGAAGTCCTGGCCCGCGTCGCGGTCAAGAACAGGGCCGCCGGCGCACGGAACCCCTTCGCGCAGCAACGCAAGGAGGTGACGCTGGAGGAGGTTCTGACCTCGCGTCCGGTGGCGGAGCCGCTGACGCTCCTGCAATGCTGCCCGTCGATGGTAGATGGCGCCGCGGCGGTGGTGCTGACGACGAAGCGACCGGCGCAGGGCCGCCCGGCGGTCCGGATCCGGGCCTCGGCGGTGCAGTCGGGCCATCAGGAGGTCGGCTGCGACGACATCCTCGACGCCGAGATCACCGCCCGGACCGCGGGTAAGGCCTATGAGGAGTCCGGGATCGATCCGAGCGAGGTCGACGTCGTCGAACTGCATGACGCCTTCACCATCGCCGAACTCATCTACTACGAGGCGCTCCGCCTCGCTGCCCCGGGCGAGGGGCCGGACATGCTGCGCCGCGGCGACACCGCGATCGGCGGCCGGGTCCCGGTCAATCCGAGCGGGGGGCTGCTGGCCAAGGGGCATCCGCTCGGCGCCACCGGCGTCGCGCAGATGGTGGAGATCGCCTGGCAACTACAGGATCGCGCAACGGGCCGCCAGGTCGAGCGCGCCAGGGTCGGGCTCACCCAATGCACCGGCGGCGGCATCGCGGGCGTCGATCACGCCGCCTCCTCCGTTCACATCCTGTCGGTCTGAGGAGCTCCGTCATGAGAAGCGCGATCGTGACCGGCGCGGCGCGGGGCATCGGCCTCGGCATCGCCGGGGCCCTGGTGAAGGCCGGCTACGCCGTGGCCATCGTCGACCTGAACCCGGCGGCCTGCGACGAGGCCGCGGCCATCCTGTCCGATGTTCATCCCGAGGCGCAAGTGCTTCCGGTCGTGGCGAATGTCACGGACACCGCCTCGGTCGAGGCGGCCGTGTCCGCGACGAAGACCGCCTTCGGGCGGGTGGATCTGCTCGTCAACAACGCGGGCATCGTGCGTGACAAGCGCATCGTCAATATGGTCGACGCCGACTGGGACGACGTGGTCAACACCAATCTGAAGTCGCAGTTTCTGACCTGCCGCGCCGTCGCGCCGGTCATGTTCGAGCAGGGCGAGGGCCGGATCGTCAACATCTCGTCCCGCGCCTGGCTGGGCGGCTTCGGGCAGGTGAACTATTCGGCGGCCAAGGGTGGCGTCGTCAGCCTGACCCGCAGCCTCGCGCTGGAGTTCGCGGGCAAGGGCGTGACCGTCAACGCCATCGCGCCGGGTATCGTGCGGACGCCGATGTTCGACGGCTTCACCGAGGAA
>QFPW01000069.1 GCA_003241785.1 Rhodovulum sulfidophilum
ACTTCAACCAGCCCGCGCCAATCCCGGCGGCGGCGTAACCGAGGCGGAGATCCACTCAGCGGTAGCCGGAATTCTGTTCAGACAAACCAAGCCACCTCTAACTGCACGTCCCTGTCGCCGAAATGGTTCGCGATGAACTGGGCGATGAAGGCCGTGTCGCTGACGATCTGCCCCAGCATGACATTGGCCATCGGCCGCAGCACGAGGTGCTCGGAGAGCGGGAAGTCCCAGCCGATCCCGCCCGTCGCGGCGAAGCCGGTCCACTTCGGCCGGAACGGCGCGGTCTCGGTCCCGTCGGTGAGGTTGAACCGCGGCACGTAGCGGTCATAGCCGATGTAGCCTTCGAGATAGAGCGGAAAGGACTCGCTCAGCGTGATCCCGGCCCCCAGCTGCCCGGCCTGGAAGTCGCTCGACCCGCTCGGGCGGGTGCCGGTGTTGAACTCGAGGATGCTCGCCGTCTCGCTCGGCACCGCCGAGATGCCGAGCACCGCGAGCGCGCCCTTCGCATGCCGCTCGATCGAGAAGCCGGCGAGGGTCTCGAGCAGGTCGCCGTTCTGGGCCGAGGCCCCGGACGCGGCGAGGCAGAGCGCCACCGGGCATCCGGCGAGGATCGATCGGGCGGCGCGGGGACGGCGGGATCGGCGGCGCATCGCGATGGGACCGGGACTCAAAGGGCACCGGCGCAGCATCCGCGCGCCGGGGCGCCGCGTCCAGAGCCCGAGGGACGGTCAGCGCGCGACCGTGGTTCCGGCGCCACGCCGCGCCCCGGGGCGGACCTCCGTCCGGGGCGCGCCCCCGGGGCGGAGCCTAGTCCGGCTTGGCGTCGATCACCGTGTCATGGATCGCGATCACCGCGTCGCGCAGCAGGCTCTGGCCGTCGGGGGGCTGCGAATTGGTCTGCACGGTGATGAGCAGGTCCTCGTCCTCGAAATAGACGTAGAGCGTGCGGAAGCCGAGCGTCATCCCCTCGTAGAACCATTGCGGCCCGTAGGGCCCGAGGATGCCGCGCGCGAGCCCGAGCGCGAAGCCCTGCGGGTTCTCCGCGTCCACCTCGGCGATCGGCTCGCCGGTCCTTGTCGAAACGAGGCTGAACCATTCCTTCCGCTGCGCCTCCGGGACCACCGCGCCCGTGAAGATCGCGCGGATCCAGCGGTCGACGTCGCGCGCGTCGGCGATCGCCCCGCCCGCCGCCTGCGCCCAGCTGAGGCTCGTCGGGCGGATGTCGCGGCCGAGCATCGGCGCGTTCCAGCTCGTCGCGCAATCGGGCTGGTATTCGGCGCAGCCCGGATTCTCGAAATAGCCGTGCGCCAGCCGCTCGATCTCCTCCGGCGGATAGGTACCGCCGGTGTAGAAGGTCGAATGCAGTCCGCGCGGCTCGAAGATCATCCGCTCGAGGAGATCGGCGTAGCTCTGGCCGGTCGCCTTCTCGGCGATCATCGAGGCCAGCACGAAATTGGTGTTGGAGTAGTGATACCCCTTGGTCACCGGCAGCGCGTTGGTGGCGCTGGGATAGGCCATCGCCACGAGCTCGGCCGCGGTCAGGTCGCGATAGGGTTCGTCGACCCAGGTCCGCGACATCGCCTCGGTCTCGGAATAGTTCGGAATCCCGCTCGTCATGCTCAGCAGCTGTCGCAGGGTCACGTCCTGCCAGGCCGGGTACTCCGGCAGCCACTGGCCGATCGTGTCGGCGATGCTGAGCCAGCCCTCGGCCTCGAGCATCAGGATGACCGCCGCGGCGAAGGATTTCGACGTGCTGCCCATGTGGAAGAGCGTGTTCTGGTCGACCGGCGGATCGCTCGGATCCCGCCCTGTCCGGCCCGCGAAGGCCTCGATCGCCGGCCCCGGCCCGCCGAAGCTGACATAGGCGGCGACGCCGGTCACCCCCTCGGCCTCCCGGCGCTCCGCGAGCCAGTGCTCGAGCGCCGCCTGCACCCGCGCCGGAGCCTCCTGCGCGGGCGCCGCGCCCGCGCCGATCATCAGCGCCGCGCCGGCGAGCGCGCCCAGTCCCGTTCCCCGTCCCATCTCGTCCCCGTTCGTTCCGTCCCCGCCGCAGCATACCGCGGCGCCTTCGCCTTCCGACGAAGAATCCCGCGGCCGGATCAGAACCCGCTGCTTCGTCCCGGCGGTGTTTGGCCGAGACCGCCTGCCCAGGACGGCGCGAGGCCGAGCGCCTGGGCCTTCCAGTCGCGGAAGCTGGGGAACCGCCTACGGAGCCGCGGCGTCGTCGGCCTCAGGCTGGGCGCCGCGAGGAGGCTCGCGATGATGGCCTGACCGCGTTTCTGGAGGGCCTGAATCTTTGACGGCTGCTTGACCGCTGCGAAGCGAAAGCCCCGGAGGAGTACT
>QFPW01000070.1 GCA_003241785.1 Rhodovulum sulfidophilum
CGTAAGCGGTCATTGAACCCCACCCTAGCCACCAAGGCTGTGCTCTGACAGCCTACGTTCCCACGTAGATGAACGTGGGAACGTAGCGATGAACGACGAATTGCAGGATCTCAGACGCAGGTTGGTGGTGGGGCACAAGGCCGACGGGCGCAGCGTGTACGACGAGCAGGCGAAGGCGGAATTGGTTGAGCTGTGCATGCGGCCCGGCGCGTCGGTGTCCCGTCTGGCGCGCGAGTGCGGGGTCAACGCCAACCAGGTTTGCCGCTGGCTGCGAGAACGTGGGCATGTCCGCCGACCGCGTCAGGCCACGAGCCGTGCGGTGAGCACACCGACGGCGTTCGTCGCCGTGCCGGTGGTATCTGCGGCGGCGCCGGCTGAGGAGCGGCTGGTTGCCATGGTGCAGTTGCAAGCCCGGCTGCCCAACGGCGTCGCCATCGAACTTGGAGGCATCGACGTCCGGCACGTCGGCGCGGTGATCGAAGCACTGGGGAGGCTGCGGTGTTCCGTCTCGACGAAGGGCTGAAGGTCTACCTGCACCGCGCACCGGTGGACTTCCGGCTCAACATCAACGGCTTGGCGGCGCTGGTACAGCAAGCCCTTGGGCTGGACCCGTTTGCCGCCTGCATCTACGTGTTCAGCAACCGCCGCCGCGACCGGGTGAAGGTGCTGGGCTGGGACCGCAACGGGTTCTGGCTGCTGCTCAAGCGGCTGGAACAGGACCGGTTCATCTGGCCGAGCGAGCAGGACGTGCCCACCTTGACGGTCGAGCAGTTGCACTGGCTGCTGGAGGGCATCGATGTGGGCGTGGTGCAGCGACATCCGATGCGACGGTACGAGCGGGTCGGCTGAGAACACTTCGGTGGTGCTGCGCCATTGCGGCACATCCGAATGGCGCCGAGGGCTGCAGGCCGGGACACTGCATCGCAGATGACCGACATGCCCACCCTCGAACAGATCCAAGCGCTGCAACAAGCGCTGGCCGAGGCGCGCCAGCACAACGAAGCCCTGGCGGGCGAGTTGCGTGTGACACGCACCGAGCGCGACCTGCTCAAGGAGCAGCTCAACAAGTTCAAGCGCCAGCTGTTTGCCGCCAGCAGCGAGGTCAGTGGCCAGCACCAGAAGGACATGTTCTTCAATGAGGCCGAGGGCCTGGGTGCGCAGGCAGAGCCGGCCGCCGAAGAGGCCACGCCCGGCGATGAGGCGATCGATGTGCCCGGTCACCGGCGCGCCAAGCGCGGGCGCAAGCCTCTGGACCCCGCACTGCCGCGTGAGGTGGTGCGCCACGAACTGCCCGAGAGCGAGCGCGTGTGCCCGCATGACGGCGCTGCGCTGCGCGAGATTGGCGTGGAGACCAGCGAACAACTCGACATCATCCCGCAGCAGGTGCGCGTGATCCGCCACGAGCGGGTGAAGTACGCCTGCCCCTGCTGTGACGGCGGGCTGCGGCTGGCCGCGCGGCCCGCGCAAGTCATTCCAAAGGGCCTGTTCACCGAGTGCGCGCTGGCCTGGATGGCCACGGCCAAGTACCTCGACGGGCTGCCGCTGTACCGCCAGGCAGCGCTGCTGGGGCGCTTCGGCGGCACCGACATCTCGCGCAACACGGTGGCCGCCAGCATGGTGCGTGTTGGCCAGGCCGTGCAGCCGGTGATGAACCTGCTGCGCGACGAACTGCTGGACGCACCGTTGGTGTTCGGCGACGAGACCGAGTTGCAGGTGCTCAAGGAGCCAGGGCGTAAAGCACAAACCAAGAGCTATGTCTGGGCGCAGATGACCGATGGCTCAGGCCGGGATGGCACCGGGCCACCGATCAGGCTGTTCAGCTACGCGCCCAGCCGCTCGGCCGCCACCGCGATGGGGCTGTACGCCGGCATCCGTGCCGGTGCGGTGCTGATGACCGATGGCTACGACGTGTATGACAAGGTGGCGCAGACGCAGCAGCTTGTGCACCTGGCCTGCTGGGCGCATTGCCGACGCTACTTCCACGACGCTTTGCAGGCCTGCCCCAAGGACCAGCGCGGACCAGACCAACTGGCCGCACGGTTCATCGCGCTGATCGGCAAGCTGTACCAGATCGAGGCCCAGGCCAAGCGTGATGGCGCCGACCTGGCCGAGCTCACGCTGCGGCGCCAGCGCGACAGCACGCCGGTGATCCAGGACATCGAACAACTGCTGTTGGCCAACCTGCACAGCGTGCTACCGCAAAGCCTGCTGGGCAAAGCCTTGCACTACACGGCAGGACAGTGGCACAAGCTCAAGCGCTACGTGGAGGATGGGCGC
>QFPW01000024.1 GCA_003241785.1 Rhodovulum sulfidophilum
GGCGCTCGAGATCCTCCCCGCCGCCCGTCTCTTCGGCTAGGCGCGATGACGACGACCTGTCAAGCGCCCCGCGCGATCCCGCCGAAGACAGCGCGTCCCGCGCCCCCGGCCTCACCGCCCGCGCGGCGCGACCAGGCGCCGGGCGAGCGCCATGCCGGCGAAGAGCGCGCCGATCGCGCCGAGGACGGAGAAAAGGACATAGGCGGCGGTCGCGAGCGGCCGTCCGGCCTGCCAGAGCTGGGCGGCGTCGAGCGCGAAGGTCGAGAAGGTGGTGAAGCCCCCGAGCACCCCGGTCGTCAGGAACAGCCGCGCGGTCTGCGACAAACCGCCGCGGTGGGCCCAGCATCCGACCACCGCGCCCATCGCGAAGCCGCCGGCCAGATTGACCGCGAGCGTACCATGGGGAAATCCCGCGCCGAGGAGCCGGAGCGCCGCGAGGCCCACGCCGTGGCGGAGCGCCCCGCCCAGCGCCGCGCCGAGAAAGACGGTCAGGAAACCCGCCACGCCCCGCCTCAGCGGCCGGCCGCGACGAGCACCGCGCCGCCGGCGATCAGCGCGACGCCAAGCCAGTTCACCCCCGAGAGCCGCTCGCCGAGGAAGAGCACGGCGATGATCGCCACGAAGACGACGCTGAGCTTGTCGATCGGCGCCACGCGGGCCGCGTCGCCGAGCCGGAGGGCGCGGAAATAGCAGAGCCAGGAGGCCCCGGTCGCGAGGCCGGAGAGCACGAGGAAGAGATAGGCCCGGGGGGAGATCGCGCCGGGCGGCTGCCACTGCCGCGTCGCGGTGACGATGCCGGCGAGCAGGCCCACGACGACGAGCGTGCGGATCAGCGTCGCGAGGTCGGGATTGACCCGGTCGACCCCGAGCTTCGCGAAGATCGCGGTCAGGGCGGCGAAGCCGGCCGACAGCAGCGCCCAGAACTGCCAGGAGGTGGCGAGCGCCCTCACGCGGCGCGGCTCCGGCGCGCGCGGGGCCGCCGCGCGGCCCGGTTCGTGACGGTCATGGCATCTCCTCGGGGCCGGACGGACATCGGGCGGCCGCGCCGTCCCGATGGCGAACACGGTCCGCCCCCGGAGGCTAGCGCGCGCCCGGCGCCGGGTTCAAGCGGGATCGGCGCCGCCCGGCTTGCCCCCCACCACGAGCCGCGGCGCGGACCGTCCCGGCTTCGGCTCGGGCGTTCCGGCCTCGACGCCGAAGATCCGCGCCATCTCGGCCAGCCGCGCGGCCGCGGCGCCCTCGAGCGCGCCGCTGGCCGAGACCACCTCGCGCAGCACCGCGAAGGCCCGTTCCCGCTCTTCTCCGGACTCGGGCAGCAGCGCCGGGAGCGCGGCGAGCGCGGCCTTCTCGTCCAGCCGCAGCATGCAGAACTGCGCGCGCACCATCGCCTTGAACTCGGCGAGGGGCATCCCGTGGTGCGGGTTCGCGGCGCGGATGCGGCGGATCGCCTCGAAGCCGCGCTCGTCGACCCGGCCGCGCGCGATGCCGACATAGACCAGCGCCCGGACCATCGCCTCGCGGATCCCGCCCGCGGCCATGCCGTCGCGCAGGCGCGCGATATGCGCCTCCATGAGCTCGCGGTGCAGCAGCCGGGCCGGCGCCTTGCGCGGCCAGCGGTCGGACTCCGCCTCGACGCCCAGCGCCGCCTGCAGCGCGGGACCGCCGTAGACCGCGAGGAAGAAATCCTCGCTCGCCTTCTCGACGCCGTGCTGCCAGGTGTCGAGCACGTCGACGATCTGGCGCGAGAACGCCTCCTGCGCGGCGGTGAAGGGATTGCCGCTTCCCGTCGGCCGGCGCGCCTCCCGCACCTGCCCGGCCGCCTCGGGAACCCAGGCCATGAAGGGATTGCGCGGGCCGAAGACCTCGTAGGAGAGCCGGAGCGGATGCATCCGGCGCAGGGCCTCGGCGACCGGCGGCGTGACGGCGGCGCGGATCCAGGGCTGCGCGTAGGCGCGGTAGAGCGCGAGATTGACCTCCGAGAGCCGCGCGACCGTCTCGAACCGGCGCTCGTCGGCGAGGTCGTTGCCGCCGAGGGCGCGGATGTCGTCGAGCGTGCGCGGCTCGCAGCGCATCACCCAGTCGCCGTTGACGAGATCGGGGCTGTCCGCCGCCTCGCCCTTCGGGATCAGGATCGCCTCGTAGAGCCCCGGCGGCAGCGCCTGGATCAGCTCGATGTTCGAGGCGAATTCGTCGTGCTCCTTCCGCGCCACGCCGCCGGAGACGAAGATCCCGAGATGTCCGATCGACTCGTGGATCGTGTAGACGATGGTCTGGCCGTAGCCGATGATCTCCTCCACGTCGTCGTAGAGGTCGAGGATCCAGTCGAGCGCCTGCTGCGGCGGGGTGATGTTGTCCCCGCGCGAGCAGAAGACCACGATCGGCGCGGCGACGTTGCGCAGGTCGATCGTCATGTTCTCGGGCGTGCGGATCTCGCCGGCCGAGAGGTGGTTGCCGATGAAGAGCTCGTCGACGATCCACTGCATCTCGCCGGCGTTGAGGGTGATGTGGTCGCCCCACCAGCGCTCGAAGCCGAGATAGCGCTCGGGCTCGCTGTCGATCTGGGACCAGACGTGGTACTGCTTGCTCCAGAGCGTGTTGGCCGGGTTCTGGTTCTCGAAGTTCTGCACCAGCCAGGCGCCGTCGAAGAGCCCGCCGCCCATGTCGCCGGTCAGCGCGGTGAGCCAGCTTCCGCCGAGCAGGCCGCCGGAATAGCGCATCGGATATTTCCCGCGCACCCCCGCCCAGTAGGAGAGCGGCGTGCCCGCGAGGATGATCGCGCCGAAGCGCTCGGGATGAAGCCCGGCGAGCAGCATCACCGCCCAGCCGGCCTGGCAGTTGCCGACCACGACCGGCTTGCCGTCCGCCTCCGGGTGGCGGGCGATCACCGCCTCGAGGAAGACCGCCTGGACCTTCGTGATGTCGAGGATCGTCTGGCCCGGCACCGGCTCGGGCAGGAAGCCTATGAAATAGACCGGATGGCCGGCGCGAAGCGCCACGCCGATCTCGCTGTCGGCCTTGAAGCCGCCGATGCCGGGCCCCTGCCCCGCGCGCGGGTCGACGATGACGAAGGGCTGCTTGCGCGGATCGGTCTCCACCCCCTCGGGCGGCACGATCCGCGACAGCAGGTAGTTCGCGGCCGGATCGAGGCGCCGGCCGTCGACCAGGAGCTCGGTCTCGTAGACGAGCACGCTCGGCGTCGCCTCGGCGCGCAGCTCCTCGCGCTGGGTCGCGCGCCGGCGCATCACGTCGAGGAAGAGGACCCACCGCTGCCAGTTGTCGGTGGCGTATTCGACCGCGGCGGTCGCGGTCGGAAAGCCGCTCTGGTAAACCGGATTCGCCATCTCGTGTCCCCGTTCATGAGTCCGGACCCCGGCGGCGGATTCGCGGGCGGCCCCGGAGCGCGGGCCGAGGGTACCGCGCGCCGGCGGGATGTCCAGCCACTTCGCTGCGATTGCGAGATGACCCGAGCCGACCATCCGGACCTCAGCGGGGGAGGTAACCGCGCCAAATTGGTCGACTTTCGTTCAACGCATAGTCGATCTATCTTTTTACGAGTGATATAAGTCTCTTGCGAGTGACGCGGCCGGTGATAATGTCGCGCCGACTTTCAGTACTTGGTGACACGGCCTTGCCAAGCTCGCGGTTCGAAGGTTTATCGGTGAACAAGCTGCAGACACTCCTCGAGCACATCGAGGAACTGATCGAGGTGCACATGGCGAGCGAGGCGCGCGCCGCCTCGTCGGAGGTGGCCGAGACGCTGCGCACGCTGCGCGAGGTCCGCGCCGAGCTGATCGCGGCGATCGAAGCGCTGTCGGGCGACTGACCGACCTCCCCCGTCCCGCTCAGCCCTCCGACCGCTCCGCGACCGGAAGGCCAGCCCCGAAGCCCGCCGCCGCGCGCCGGGCGGTCGAGCGCCCGACGAACTCGCGCCAGATCGTGAAGAGCCCGGCCGCGACGACGATCGCCGAGCCGATCGCGATATGCGCGGTCATCTGCTCGCCGAACACCACGATGCCGATCGTGCTCGCGACCACGAGCTGGAGATAGCTGATCGGCTGCACCTTGACCGCGTCGAGGTGCTGGTAGGCGCGGATGAAGAAATAGTGGCTGCAGATGCCGGTGACGCAGAGCACCGCGAGCCAGCCCCAGGCCTCGGCCGGCATCGAGGTCCAGAAGAACGGCCCGACGAAGGTAAGCGCCGCCGCGCCGACCAGCCCCATGTAGAGAAAGCTCGTGATCGGACGGTCGTCGCGCCCCGCGAGCCGCGTGGTCACCGTATAGAGGCTGAGCACCACGGCGCTCACCACCGGGATCACCAGGTCGCCGGAGAAGAACGCGGTTCCGGGCTGGAGGATGATCAGCACGCCGACCAGCCCGGCGCCGATCGCGGCGGCCCGGCGCCAGCCGACCTGCTCGCCGAGGATCGGCACCGACAGGAGCGCCACCATGAGCGGCGTCGCGGCGAGGATCGACTGGGTCGGGATCAGCCCGGCCGTGGCGTTGGCGGTGATCGCGAGGATGACCTGCACCGTCAGGAGCAGTCCGCGGAGGATCTGGAGCCAGGGCCGGCGCGACTGGAGGCACTGGCCGAGTCCGCCGCCGAGGCGCGCCGCCACGGTGATCGCGACGAGCGCGAGCACCCAGTAGCGGATCGTGGCGATGAAGACCGGGGGATAGCTCGCGCCGAGGTATCGGGAGATCGAATCCTGGAAGGCGAAGATCGAGAAGGTCAGGACGGCGTAGACGTAGCCGGCGGCGTGGGACTTCATGTCAGCTCCGGGAGAGCGCGGTCGTGGCGCGCTCCGGAGGGGAGCGGCGCCGGGGTGGGAAGGCTCAGCCCGCGTTGGCGTCGCGGATCACGTCGACGAGCCGGGGCACGTAGTTGGCCGCGTGGCCGCGGCCGGCGGCGACCGCGAGCGTGTTGCGGGTGGCGGCGCCCATCGGATTGGCGACGCCGAGCGCGTTCACGAGGCTCGCGAGATAGGTGACGTCCTTCAGCGCGTTGCTGATCGTGAAGCGGTGCGCGTCCGGGTCCTTCTCGAGATACCATTTCGAGAAGGTCTGGTAGAAGGCGCAGTCCATCCGACCGCCCCGGATCACGTCGTCGAAGGTCTGGTCGCTGATGCCGGTCTTCTGCGCGATCATCAGCGCCTCGGCGTAGATCGAGGCGTAGCCGAGCGAGAGGAAGTTGTTGAGCAGCTTCATCGTATGGCCCGAGCCGACGCGGCCGGTATGGATGATCTTGCCCGCGAAGGCGTCGATGACCGGCCGGACCCGCGCGAAGACGTCCGCGTCGCAGCCGACCATGACGTCGAGCGTGCCCGCCGCCGCCTCGACCGGGGTGCGGCCGAGCGGCGCGTCGACCAGCGTGATCCCGCGCGGCGCGAGCCGTTCCGCGAGCGCGGTGGTCACCGAAGGGTCGGAGGTCGAGCAGTCGATCACGACGAGCGGCTTGCCCGCCGCCACGAGACCGTCGGGGCCGTCGAGGACCGCCTGGACCTGCGGCGAGCCGGTCACGCAGAGAACGACGACGTCGGAGGCCTCCGCCACCGCGCGCGGGGTCTTCGCCTCGGCGGCGCCGAGCCCGACGAGATCCTCGACCGGCGCGCGGTTGCGATGCGCCATGACGGTGAGCGGCCAGCCCTTGGTCACGAGATTCCTGGCCATGCCGTGGCCCATCAGCCCGACGCCGATGAAGCCGATACGTTCCTGTGTCACGGGGTTCGTTCCTGGATTGAACTCAACGGGGGGCGTCCGAGCCGGGCACCCAGTCCAGCGGCGGGATCCAGCGGATCCGTTCGTAGAGATAGTGCTGGAAGCCGCGGATGGTCGAACAGCGCAGATACCGCGCCGCCGCCACGTCGCCGGCCTCGATCGCCCGGGTCATCTCGTCCTGCATGCGGAGCGTGAAGTTCAGGAAGTTCGGATCGGGCGGCGTCTCGGCGGCGAGGCAGGCGGCGGTGAAGGGCGCGTAGCGCAGGCGGAGCCGCATGACGAGATCCGTCAGCACCGGCATGTGGGAGCCGTAGACGAGCGCGATGTTCCAGCGCCGGAGCGCGCGCATCAGCGCCGGCACGTCGTCCGCGAAATAGAGCGGCCGCATCGCCCGCGTCTGGGCGTAGAGCGCCTCGACCTCCTCCGGCCGCCGGCGCGCGGCGAACCGCGCCGCCGCCTCGCCTTCGAGCAGGACGCGGATCGCCCAGACCTCGTCCGCCTGCTCGCGGTCGAGCCGGGGCACCCGGACCGCGCGGCCCGGCGTGACCTCGAGCGCGGAATCGGCGACGAGCTTGCTCACCGCCTCGCGCACCGGCTGCATGCTGGTGTTGAGCTGGGTCGCGATGCTGCGCAGGCTGAGACGGGTCTCGGGCAGGAGGACGCCGTCGATCAGCCCGCTCTCCAGCTCCCTGTAGACGTGGTGCGCGAGCGTCGAAGCCTCGAAGCCGGGCCGGTCAACGATGCTGTCGCCGGCGCTATCTTCACTAAGCACGTCCTTTTCCTCCCCGTTCACCCCGGCGGCGCCGGGGTGATACTTTCGCATTGTTATTGTCAGCCGCGGGCCTTTTCCGCCAGAACCGGCTCCATCTCCGTCATGGTCTTCGCGAAGATTTCGATCGCCTCGTCGCACTCGGCCTTGGTGATGCAGAGCGGCGGCGAGAAGGAAACCACCTCGATGAAGGGCAACGCGCGGATCATGAGACCGTTCTCGTTGGCCCTGGTCGCGACGAGGCGATGCGCGCCGTGCTCCGGGGCGAAGGGACGGCGCGTCGCGCGGTCGGCGGTGAACTCGACGCCGACCATCAGGCCCTGGCCGCGGATCTCGCCGATGAACGGGTGATCGCCGAGCCGGTCGCGCAGCCCGGCGAGCAGATAGGCGCCGCTCGAGGCCGCGTTGGCGACGAGGCCCTCGCGCTCGATGATGTCGAGATTGGCCATGGCGATCGCCGCGCCGACCGGATGGCCCGAATAGGTGAAGCCGTGCATCACCGGCCCGAGCTCCGCCGAGGCCTGTTCGAACACGTCCCACATCCGCTGCGAGACAACAGAGGCGGACATCGGGAAATAGGCGCTGGTGACGCCCTTGGCGAGCGTCAGCAGGTCGGGCTTCAGCCCGTAGAGCCCGGTCGCGAACCAGTCGCCGGCGCGGCCGAAGCCGGTGATGACCTCGTCGACGATGAGCAGGATGTCGTGGCGGTCGAGCACGGCCTGGACCCGCTCGAAATAGCCGGGCGGCGGGATCAGCACGCCTCCGGTGCCCATGATCGGCTCCATGATGAAGCCGCCGATCGTGTCGGCGCCCTCGCGCGCGATCACCGCCTCGAGATCGGCGATCATCCGGTCGCAGAAGGCCGCCTCGGTCTCGCCCGCCTCGGCGAAGCGGTAGTAGTGCGGGCATTCGGTATAGACGACGTCGCCCTCGGGCAGGTTCCAGGCGCGGTGATAGGACGGGATGCCGGTCAGCCGCGCGGCGGCGACGGTCAGCCCGTGATAGCCGCCGATCCGGCTGATGATCTTCTTCTTCTCGGGCTTGCCCCTGAGCTGCGCGTAGTGGCGCAGGAACTTCACGTTGGTGTCGTTCGCGTCCGAGCCCGAGGTGCCGTAGAACACGCGGGCGAGATGCGTGGCCCCCGCCTGCTCGCGCAGGAGGCCGAGCAGCCGATCCGAGAGCCGGATCGTCGCCTCGTTCGAGGCGCCGCCGAACAGGTGCCAGTAGCTGAGGTCGAGCATCGCCTGCTTCGCGGCCTCCGCGATCTCCTCGCGGCCATAGCCGACGTTGGCGCACCAGAGGCCGCCCGAGCAGTCGAGGTATTCCTTGCCGCCATGCCCGGTCAGGCGCACGCCCTTGCCCCGGCCCATGATCCTCGGCCCCTCGTCCCGGACCTGGGCGATCGAGGTCAGCGGGTGGAACAGGCTGTTCCGGTCCATGTCCTCGAGCAGGTAGTTGTTCTCCGGCGCGGTCGTTGTCAGCATCGCATTCGACTTTCTGTTTCGGGTCTTCCGGGCTCGGGTCCCGGACGTTCGCGGGGACGGCGGTCGGCCGTCAGTTCTTGTCGATCTTCACGAAGAGCAGCCAGAAGAAGCCGCCCATCACCGGCAGCGTGACGGCGAGCAGGATCGTGGTGAGCGAGAAGATGATCGGCACCTGGGATTGTTGCGACGCGGCCATCGCCCAGTTGTAGATCGGCATCGTCGTCTCGATCCCGCGCACGAACATCGACCGCGGCAGCTCGTTGAACGACAGGAGGAAGCCGAAGATCCCGGCGCCGAACACGCCCGGCCGCAGGATCGGCAGCTCGATGTCCCAGAACCGCCGCCAGGGCGAGGCGCCGAGGTCGTTGGCCGCGTCGAGCAGGTTGAGGTCGAACCGGCTCGCGACGACGAGGATCAGCAGGATGCAGAACGGCAGCGCCCAGACGAGCTGCGCGAGGAAGATCGACCAGAGGCCGAGCGTGAGACCGAGCGCGGTGCGCAGGAAGATGAAGAGCGCGGCGCCCATCGTCAGCCCCGGCACGAAGAGCGGCATCAGCGTGAGAAGCAGGGGCCCGCCCGGATGCGCCATCCGCGTGAGCGCGCGGCCGACCATGGTGGCGATCACCATGCAGACGAAGGCGACCGCGAGGCTCATGCCGACGCTGAGCCGGAGCGGCATGTGCCAGCGCGTGTCCTCGAACAGCATCCGGTAGTTCTGCAGCGTCAGCGGATTGGGGATCCCCGACAGCGGGTTGGCCGCGAAGGACATGACGACGAGCCAGACGAGCGGGATGTAGATGATCACGATCGCGAAGGCGCCGCAGCCCTTCCCGACCGAGGTCCAGCGCGGCGAGGCGCCGAAGCGCCGCCAGAATGGCGTGGCGCCCGAGGTTTCGACGAAGTCGTTCAGGGTCGTGGTCGACATGGTCGTCTCCTCAGCGGCGCATGGCGACGAACATCGAGGCGATGTCGACGCGTCCGCGCATGGCAAAGATCAGGGCGGCGACGCAGAGGCCGAGCAGGGCCACGACCACGGTCGAGAGCGCCGCGGCGGTCGGGTACTTCAGCTGCTGCAGGGCGGAATCGACAGAGTTGCCGAGCAGGTCGACGAAGCCGCCGCCGAGGAGCTGCGGCTCGACGAAGGCCGCCATCAGGGGCACGAGCGTGAAGATCACCCCGGCGATGATCCCGGGCAGCGCCAGCGGCAGGATCACGTCGCGCAGCGTCTGCGCCGGGCTGGCGCCGAGGTCCGCGCTCGCCTGGATATAGTCGTCGTCGATCAGCGCGATCGACATGAAGATCGGGAAGACCATCGACGGGAAATAGGAGCCGAGCAGGCCGAAATGCACCGCGAACTCCGAGTAGAGCAGCCATTCGATCGGCTGGTCGATCAGGCCGAGCGACATGAGCGCGGTGTTGATGGCGCCCGTGGTGCCGAGGATCGAGCGCCAGACGATGATCCGCGACGAGGCGTCGAGGAAGAACGGGATCGTCAGGAGCGTGATGATGAAGGCCTTCATCGGCTTCGACTTGCAGCCTTTGGCGAGCCAGAGCGCGAAGGGGAAGGCGAGCAGGAGCTCGATCACCGTCATCGTCATGCCGATCCGGAGCGTGCGCACGGCGGCGAGCCAGCGGCCGGAATCGATGAGCGAGATCCAGGTCGCGAGCGTCGGCTCGTAGACGAGCTTGAAGTACTTCACCTGCAGGAAGCTGAAGAGGACGATGACCAGGAGCGGCAGGATGACGATCAGCGACCAGATGAGCAGGAAGGCCGGCACCGCGATCCGCGACGGCGCGAGCCGGTCCCAGATCCGGCTCCGGATCCGCTTCGGTGATTTCGTGAGCTCCAGGCCCGTTGCCGCGACCATGCGCACCCTCCTTCGTTCGACCCCGCGCGGGATCCGTCACCGTCGACGGACCGCCGCCTTTCGTCCCCGGGCGGCCAGACGGCCGCCCGGGTCGCATCCCCCCGGCCACGCCCGGCCGGGGGCATCCACGATCAGGCGTTGAGGAACCGCTGCCATTCCTCTTCCATCACCGAGGCGTTCTCGGGGACGACCTTGCAGTAGAACGGCTTCTCGAACTTCCGCCGGACCTTCTCGTCGGTCCATTTGAGGTTCGCGATGTCCTCCTCGGACCAGCCGTGGTCCATCGCGTACTGGACGCCGAGGTCCATGTTCGGGCCGGCGTAGCCGCGCTCCTTGGCCTGGTAGGCGCGATACTCGCCGTCGAGGAAGTAGTTCAGCATCTTGTAGATGTTGTCGACGTTGTTGCGCTGCATCGCCTCGGTCGCGACATAGGCGCCGTGACCCCAGAGGTAGTAGCCTTCCTCGGTGAAGGCGTAGATGACGCTGTTGGGGCCGAGCGCGTTGTTCGCTTCCTTCGTCGCCGGCTCCCAGCAGTTGATCATGTCCACTTCCTTGTTGGACAGGAGCTGGATCTGTTCCTCGAAGGCGGTGAAGATGGTGCGGAACTGGCCGGCCTTCTTGCGCTCGACGAGATAGTCGGCGACCTGGCGCGCCGCCTCGGGCGGCAGGTCGGCGGGATCCTCGACGTCGATCCGGCCGTGGTACTTGAGGTAGTTCGCGGTCTCGCTCATCGACTGCAGCCAGCTGCGGTCGATCGCGACCCGGCCCTTGACGTTCTCGCCCTCGAAGAAGGTGAGCCAGGGGATCTCGTCCATGCCGTTCGGATTGGCGTCGATCGCGCCGGGGAAATAGCCGAAGCAGTCGCCGTTGCCGATCACCGGCACCGCGTACTGCTTGTCGTCGGCGCGCAGATAGGCGGCGCGCTTCCAGCTGTCGGGCGTGCGCTCCCAGAGCTTCAGCTCGGGATGGGTCTCGTCGATCTCGGCGTAGAACCCTTCCGGGCCGAGCAGGTCCTCGGTGCCGCCGTCGAAGATGAAGATGTCATGCGTGGCGCCGAGGTTGTTGCCCATGACGTCGCGCATGAAGACGCCGATGTCCGAGTTGGTCGGCGTGTAGTCGACGTCGACGCCGATCGACTTGGTCATGATCGACCAGTCCTTCAGCTGCGCCGTGGTGACCCCGTAGCCCTTGACCGCCTCGCCCGCGGCCCAGGCCTGCTGCGAGAGGCCCGGCACCATCGAGGCCGCCGCGCCGAGCGCGGATACGGAGAGAACCGTGCTCATGAAATCGCGGCGCGACAGGTCGTTGATCGTCCCGCCGGTCTTACCAGCCGTCATTGCAGTCTCCTTCGTCTTCGAGTGGGGGAAAGTCGCGGTCGTGATCGCCCTCAGGGCCGCATCACCACGCAATCGGTCTTCTTCCAGCGCACCGAGGCGGGCGCGCGCGGCGCCGCCGCCGCGTCCCAGATCCGCGCCTTCAAGGGGCCGATCGCGGTGCGCAGGGTGCGGTCGAGATACTTGCCCTTGTAGATCGACTCCTCGGCCGAGCAGGGCAGCGCGTTGTAGTCCGCCTCCTCCGCCGCCTCGGCGTCGCTGAGGTGCAGCCATTCCGCGCGGATGCCGACCGCCACGGTCTCGCCGGGCGAAAGCGGCTTGCCGCCGGTCCAGCGGCCCTCGATCCGCTGGCCCGCGACGGCGACCGCGGCGCGGCCGTCGGCGAGCGACAGGAGTTCGCCCTCGAGGCAGTTCTCGACGCCCATGAACCGCGCGACGAAGCCGCTGGTCGGGTGGTCGAAGATCTCGACCGGCGGCCCGGCCTGCTCGATCTTGCCCTTGCGCATCAAGAGGATGCGGTCGCTCATCGTCAGCGCTTCCTCCTGGCTGTGGGTGATGTAGATGAAGGTCATGCCGAGCCGCTCGTGCAGCCGCATGAGCTCGACCTGCATGTCGACCCGCAGCTTCTCGTCGAGCGCGCCGAGCGGCTCGTCGAGCAGGAGGATCGCCGGGCGCGGCACGATCGCGCGGGCGAGCGCCACGCGCTGGCGCTGGCCGCCCGAGAGCTGGTGCACCTTGCGGTCGTACATCTGCTCGAGCTGCACCAGCCGCAACGCCTCGCGGGCGCGCTCGCGCCGGGGGCCGAGCTCGATCCCGCGCACCTTGAGCCCGTATTCGACGTTCTCGCCGACGGTCATGTGCGGGAAGAGCGCGTAGTTCTGGAACACGGTGGCGCAGTTGCGCTGGAAGGCGGGGACGTCGCGCACGTCGGCGCCCTGGAGTCTCAGCGCCTCGACCTTGTAGGGCTTCTCCAGCCCCGAGATCAGGCGCAGCAGGGTCGTCTTGCCCGAGCCGCTCTCGCCGAGGATGGTGAGGAATTCCCCCGGCTCCGCCGAGAGCGACACGTTGTCGAGGGCGACGACCCCGTCATAGGCGTGGATCGCATTGACGATCTCGAGGATCGGGGCCCCGTTCCGCGCGACCGGGCCCTTCTCGGCCAATGATGCGGCTGTGGACAATACCTGACCTCCGGCGGTGAGACGATGCTATCTGTGATCACACAAGCAAGCTCCATGCCAAGCAGGAAAACGTTTTACATCTCAATCGGCCGCTCCGAGCGGGTTCCATCCACGCCACGATTGTGATTGCCCTCTGCCGATCATCTGTTCAGATGGTGCGTATTTCTTGCTCAATTAAGGCATAGGTCCGGAAAAGCCTTGCAATGCCAGCGACTTGCCGGGTCAGTCCGCCTCGGAAGACCGCTATCGGCCGATCAGGTGGTCGATCGTGACCGCGCTTGCCGCGAAGGACACGGCGGCGCGCAGCGCGGCGATCAGGACCCGCCTGGGCTCAAGGGCGTCCCCGGCTGGGACGAGGCCCCGCGTCTCGACGTCGAAGGTGACATTTTCCGGTTCATTTTCAATCTGGTAGGCGACGGATCGACCCTCCAGCCCCGCGTTGTCGGCGGCCGCGATCAGCGGGACGCGGGTGGCGTCGCGAAACACGCGCGCGAGCGCCCGGCCGAGCGGATCCTCTCCCAGCGACCCCGCGCAGCGCGCGGCGGCCCGCGACAGCGCCGCCGGGCCGCCCGGCACCGCGCCCTCCGCGGCCACCGCCCGGAGCACGGTCGAGGCGGCCTTCGCAGCCTCCAGGCGCAGCGCGAGTTCGGCAGAGCTCCGGCCGCCCAGCCGCAGCGTGACCACATTCGCGACGAACCGCGCCAGCCGGCGCTGGTGCTGCTCGCGATCGAAGGATAAATACCGTTCTTCTTCAATGGATTGCCGGATCCCCGCGCATCGCGCGGCGATCGCCGCCGTTTCGCCGCGCCCATCGATCACGCTCACCACATGGCGTGTCATCTCCACGCGCCCCGCCCGGCCGAGCATCGCGGGACGCAGGCCGCGCAGCGAGCTGCCTACGGTATCGCCGATGATGGTCGATCCGGTCCAGACTGCCAAATCTTCGAGCAGACGCCCGCGCCACGGACCCGTTCCGGCGGCGACCATCGGCACGACCTTCAGTCCGCGCTCCTCGCGGTTGGCGCGCAGGGTGGCGACGGCTTCCGGGCCGAAGCGATCGGCGACGACGAGCAGCTCCTTGCCCGATTGCGCGATCATCTCGAGGATGCGCGCCATTTCATCGAAGCTCTCGATCGCGCCTTGATGCAGTAATATCAATGGATTGGACAGGACCAGCCGGCCATCGCCCGCCTCCAGGAACGGATGCGCCGGCCAGGCCTGGGCGAAGGTCATCCCGGCCTCGACCGTGGTCTCGTCTCGCGCCCCATGCGAGGCTTCGACCAGCACGACACCGTCGGCCCCCGCCGCCTCATGCGCGGCGCGAATGATCGCGCCGATCGCCGCGTCACCCCCCGCCGCGCGGGTCGCGATCCGCTCCAGCGCGGCCGCGTCGCTGACCGGGACGGAGGCCACCTCCAGCTCCGCGACAAGCCGCTCGACATGCGAGAGGACCGCGTCATGCAGACGCGGAACGGATATTCCGCTTTCAACGCAGATATTTAGCCCGAACAGGAACTCCCGCGCGAGCAGCAGGGCGAGCGTGGTTCCGTCCCCGACCTCGGCATGGACATCGATCGCGACCTGCCGCATCGCCGCCGCCCCCGCGCGCAGGCCAAATGCCTCGAATTCGACCTCACTGGTTATCGCGTAACCACTTCGGAGCAAGACGGGCGCGATATGCTGCCTGGAGGACAGGACTGCGCGCCCGGAGGGACCGAAGGTGGGGGCGACCAGCCGGGCCACCGTGTCGGCACCCTCCAGAAAGGAGATTTTCGCGTCATTCCGGGCAAGTACACGCGTCACTGCCTGCTTCCTCGTCATTGGTGGAGACTTCCGGCGCGGCGAATCCGCGCTCGGCGGGATGGAATCCGTTTACATGGCACGGTGCTTGCTTTCAATTTGAAAGGCGAAAGTGTGATCACACTCTGATCGCTTTCGCGGGACCCAATGATGACAGAAGCAAGGACACTCTGATGCGTTTGGCTTGTGACACGGGCGGCACCTTCACGGATCTCGTCGTGGAAACCGGCGATACGATCCGGCTCTTCAAAGCCTCGACCACGCCGGACGATCCGGTGCGCGGTGTCCTCGACGCGCTCGGCCTCGCGGCGGCGCATTTCGGCCAGGACCGGACGGATTTCCTCGCCGGGGCGGATACCTTCATCCATGGCACGACGCGGGCGATCAACGCCATCCTGACCGGCAACACCGCGCGGACCGCCTTTCTCACCACGCAGGGGCATCCCGACGTGCTGGTGATCCGCGAAGGCGGCCGGATCGAGCCCTTCAACTTCACCGTCCCCTATCCCGAACCCTATGTGCCGCGCCGACTGACCTTCGAGATCCCGGAGCGGATCGAGGCCTCCGGCAAGGTGCGCGCGCCGCTCGACGAGGAGGCCGCGCTCGCGGTCATCGAGCGGCTGAAGGCGCTGAAGGTCGAGGCGGTCGGCGTCTGCTTCCTGTGGTCGATCGTCAACGCCGAGCATGAGAAGCGGATGGGCGAGCTGCTCGCCGAGCACCTGCCGGGCGTGCCCTTCACGCTGTCGCACGCGCTGAACCCGACGCTGCGCGAATACCGCCGCGCCTCGGCGACGGTGATCGACGCCTCGCTGAAGCCGCTGATGTTCGATTATCTCGACAGCCTGACGCGCCGGCTGCGCGAGGCGGGCTTTGCCGGGCGCACGCTGATGGTGACCTCGGGCGGCGGCATCATGGACGCCGAGGCGGTCGCGCGCGCGCCGATCCATTCGATCAACTCCGGCCCGGCGATGGCGCCGATCGCCGGGCGCTTCTACGCCGACCGCGACTTCGACCACGCCGAGGCGATCGTCGCCGACACCGGCGGCACCACCTATGACGTGAGCCTGGTGCGCGAGGGCCGGATCCCGTGGACGCGCGAGACCTGGATCGGCCAGCGCTTCCGGGGCCACATGACCGGCTTTCCCTCGGTCGACGTGAAGAGCATCGGCGCGGGCGGCGGCTCGATCGCCTGGGTCGACGACGGCGGCCTGCTGCGCGTCGGCCCGCAGAGCGCCGGCTCCACCCCCGGCCCGGTCGCCTATCGCAAGGGCGGGACCGAGCCCACGGTGACCGACTGCTCGATCATCCTCGGCTACATCGACCCCGACTTCTTCCTCGGCGGCACGATGACGCTCGACCGCGAGGCGGCGCGCGCCGCGCTGAAGGAGAAGGTCGCCGACCCGCTCGGCCTCAGCGTCGAGGAGGCGGCGGCCTCGGTCCTGACGCTCGCGACCGAGAAGATGGTCGGCGCGATCGACGAGATCACCGTCAACCAGGGCATCGACCCCTCCAACGCCGTGCTGATCGGCGGCGGCGGCGCGGCCGGGCTCAACGCGGTCGCGGTCGGCCGGAGGCTTGGCTGCGCGGGCGTGCTGATCCCCGAGGCGGGTTCGGTGCTCTCGGCGGCGGGCGCGCTCATGTCGGAGATCTCGTCCGACTACGCGCGGATGCACTACACCACCACGCGCCGCTTCGACTTCGAGGGGGTGAACGCGGTGCTGGCCGAGCTCGAGGCGCGCTGCCGGAGCTTCGCCGAGGGGCCCGGCGCGGGGGCGCTGAGCGAGACGATCGAATTCTCGGTCGAGGCGCGCTACATGCACCAGATCTGGGAGATCGAGGTGCCGATGAGCCTGACCCGCGTCCCCGACGCGGCCGCGCTCGACGCGCTGCGCGAGGCGTTCCACGCCCAGCACAAGATGATCTTCGAGATCACCGACCCCGAATCCGAGATCGAGTTCGTCACCTGGCGCGCCAAGATCAGCTGCAAGATCCGCGAGGGCGGCACCGGGAGCCTGCCGGTCGAGGCGGCCACCGGCGATTTCGCCAAGCGCCCGGTCTATTTCACCCAGACCGGCTGGACCAACGCCGAGGTGATCCGCTTCGAGGGCATGCCCTCGGACCAGCCGGTGGCGGGGCCGGCGATCATCGAATCCTCGTTCACCACGGTCGTGGTCGATCCGGGCGCGAACGCCGTTCGCACCGGCGGCGGCGGCCTGAAGGTCACGTTCTGAGGGGGACCGACGCCATGAACCAGAACGCTCCCGTGCGCCGCACCGACGGCGTCAAGACCGCGATCCTCGCGAGCCGGTTCGACAGCATCGCGCGCAAGATGCAGAACACGCTGTTCCGCACCGCGCGCTCCGGCATCCTCAACACCGCGCATGACTTCTCCTGCGTGATCCTGACCGGGGATTGCCGGCTGCTCGCCGCGGCCGAGAGCCTGCCCAGCCACACGCTGACCGGGCCGGACATCATGTGCGAATACGTGAAGAAGTATCACCCCGAGCTGCGCCGGGGGGACTGCTTCCTGCACAACAGCCCCTACGAGGGCAATTCGCACGCCGCCGACCACTGCCTGATCGTCCCGGTCGTGGACGACGAAGGGATCACCCGCTTCTTCCTGCTCGCCAAGGCGCATCAGGCCGATTGCGGCAACTCCCGTCCCTCGACCTATCTCGGCGACGTGGCCGACGTCTTCGAGGAAGGCGCGCTCATCTTCTCGGCCGCGAAGATCCAGTCGGACTACGAGGACAACCAGGACCTGATCCGGATGTGCCGGACGCGCATCCGGGTGCCCGAGCAATGGTGGGGCGACTATCTCGCCACGCTCGGCGCGGTCCGGATCGGCGAGCGCGAGATCCTCGAGCTCGGCAAGAGCTTCGGCTGGGACGCGCTCGAGGACTACGCCGAATCCTGGTTCGACTATTCCGAGCGCAAGATGGCCGACGCGATCAGCAGGCTGCCGGCGGGCAAGCGCGTCGTCACCACGGCGCACGACCCCTTCCCCGGCATCCCCGACGGGATCCCGGTCAAGGCGACGGTCGAGGTGGACCGCGAGGCGGCGATGATCCGCGTCGATCTGACCGACAACCCCGACTGCCAGCCCTGCGGCCTCAACCTGACCGAGGGCACCTCGATGAGCGCGGCGATGGTCGCGATCTTCAACAGCCTGATCGACCATAGCGTGCCGGCGAACTACGGCAGCTTCCGCCGGCTCGACATCCGCATCCGCGAGAACTGCTGCGTCGGCGTGCCGCGCCACCCGGCCTCCTGCTCGGTCGCGACGACCAATCTCGCCGACCGGGTGTCCAATCCGGTGCAGCGGGCGCTCGCCGAGATCGCGGAGGGCTTCGGCATGGCCGAGACCGGGCCGATCATGCCGCCGGGCATGGGCGTCATCTCGGGCAAGGATCCGCGCCACGAGGGCGAGGCCTTCGTGAACCAGATCCACATCGGCGTGACCGGCGGCGCCGGCACGCCGGTGACCGACGGCTTCCTCTCGATCATCCATGTCGGCAACGCCGGCATGTGCCATCTCGACTGCATCGAGGTCGACGAGCTGCACCACCCGATCTTCGTCGCCGGGCGCAGCCTCATCCCCGACACCGAAGGGGCCGGGACCTTCCGCGGCGCGCCGTCGATGTATGTCGAGTTCGGCCCGGTCGAGGATTGCGTGATGAAGGTGCTCTACACCGCCGACGGGACCATCACGCCGGCGGCCGGGGCGCGCGGCGGCGGCTCCGGCGGCAAGAGCCGGGCACGCAAGCGCGAGGCCGACGGGACGCTGACCGACCTTCCCGCCTGCCACGGCGCCGAGCTCGCGGCCGGGGAGACGATCATCTCCTATTCCTCGGGCGGCGGCGGCTACGGCTCGCCGCTCGACCGGGAACCGGAGCGCGTGCTGCACGACCTGCGCGAGGACTGGATCACGGCGGAGCGCGCGCGCGACGTCTACGGCCTCGTCACCACCGGCAGCGCCGAGACCGACACGCTCGCCGTCGACCTGCCCGCCACCCTCGCGCGGCGCGCGGCGCTGCTCGCCGGGGCCTGAGAAGGAGGACCATTGCCATGACGATGATGTCGAAGCCGCTCGAGGCGCCGTCCACCGGCGTGCGGATGGCGCTCATCTCGAACCGCATGGAGGGGATCGCGCGCAAGATGCAGAACACGCTGTTCCGCACCGCGCGGTCGGGCGTGCTCAACACCGCGCACGACTTCTCCTGCGTGATCCTGACGGCGGATTGCGAACTGCTCGCGACCGCCGAGAGCCTGCCGATCCATACGCTGATCGGTCCGGACCTGATGTGCGAATACGTGCGGAAGTATCATCCGGTGCTGAAGGCGGGCGACTGCTTCCTGCACAACAGCCCCTACGAGGGCGACTCGCATGCCGCCGATCATTGCCTGATCGTGCCCGTGGTCGACGAGACGGGCGTGACCCGCTTCTTCGTGCTCGCCAAGGCGCATCAGGCCGATTGCGGCAATTCGAAGCCCACGACCTACATGGGCGACGCGACCGATGTCTTCGAGGAAGGCGCGCTCATCTTCTCGGCGGCGAAGATCCAGTCGGACTACCAGGACAACCAGGACCTGGTCCGGATGTGCCGGTCGCGCATCCGGGTGTCGGAGCAGTGGTGGGGCGACTATCTCGCCACGCTCGGCGCGGTCCGGATCGGCGAGCGCGAGCTGCTCGCGCTCGGCAGGGAGATCGGCTGGGAGGCGCTCGAGGATTACGCGCGCTCCTGGTTCAGGTATTCCGAGGAGAAGATGGCGCAGGCGATCTCCCGCCTGCCCTCGGGCAAGGTCACGGTCCAGTCGGCGCATGACCCCTTCCCCGGCGTGCCGGACGGGATCCCGGTCAACGTGACGGTCGAGGTGGACGCCGCGGCCGGAAAGATCGTGGTCGATCTCACCGACAACATCGACTGCCAGCCCTGCGGTCTCAACCTCTCCGAGGGCTGCGCCCGCACCTCGGCGATGATCGGCATCTACAACGGCCTCATCGACCACAGCGTGCCGGCGAACGCCGGCAGCTTCCGCCGCGTCGACGTGCGGCTGCGCGAGAACTGCGTCGTCGGCATCCCGCGCCATCCCTATTCCTGCTCGGTGGCGACCACCAACCTCGCCGACCGGGTGTCGACCCCGGTGCAGCGCGCGCTCGCCGAGATCGCGCCCGGCTTCGGCATGGCCGAGACCGGGCCGATCATGCCGCCGGCGATGGGGGTGATTTCCGGCAAGGATCCCCGCACCGGGGAGGCCTTCGTGAACCAGATCTTCCTCGGCGTGACCGGGGGCGCGGGCACGCCGGTGACGGACGGGTTCCTCACCATCATCCACACCGGCAACGCCGGCCTCTGCCGCCAGGACAGCGTCGAGGTCGACGAGCTGCACCACCCGCTCTTCGTCGCCGACCGGCGGCTGATCGAGGATACCGAGGGCGCCGGCACCCATCGCGGCGCGCCCTCGATCCAGGCCGAGTTCGGCCCGATCGAGGATTGCGTGATGAAGGTGCTCTACACCGCCGACGGCAGCGTCTTCCCGGCCGCCGGCGCGGTCGGCGGCACCGCGGGCGGGCTCTCGGCCGCCTACAAGCGCGGCGTCGACGGCGCGTTGGAGAAGCTGCCGAACTGCTACGGCGTCGAGCTCAGCCACGGCGAGTTCGTGCTCTCGGTCTCGGCCGGGGGCGGCGGCTACGGCGATCCGAAGGCGCGCAAGGCCGAAAGCGTGCTCTCGGACGTCGCCGAGGGCTGGCTCTCGCCCGAGCGGGCGCGCGCGGTCTATGGCGTGGCGCTCTCCGGCGCCCGCGCGGACGGCACGCTCGCGATCGACGCCGCCGCGACCGAGGCGCTGCGCGCCGGCGCCTGATCCCGCTTCCCCCCGCGACGGTGCGCGCCGCCGCGGGGGGCCACTCCATTTCCGAGGACCCGAGATGAACGAGACAAACCGCTTCGCGGCGGGCGCGGCCTATGTCGACGGCGCCTATGTGCCGATGGCGGAGGCGCGGATTCCGGTGAACGACTTCGGCTATCGCCGCTCGGACGTCACCTATGACGTGGTGGGTGTCTGGGAGGGCAACTTCTTCCGCCTCGACGACCACGTCCGCCGCTTCCGCGCCTCGATGGAAGCGCTGCGGCTCCGGCCGGCCGAGAGCGACGACGAGATCAAGGCGATCCTGCACCGGATCGTGAGCCTCGCCGGGCTGCGCTCGGCCTATGTGGCGATGGACTGCCTGCGCGGCGTGCCGATGCCGGGCCTGCCCCGCCACCCGGCCAACGCGCGCAACTATCTCGTCGCCTACGCGGTGCCCTGGCTCAACATCGCGACGCCCGAGCAATACGAGAAGGGCCTGCATCTCATCATCGCGAAGACCCTGCGCATCCCGCCGGACTCCTTCGATCCCCGGGTGAAGAACTTCCACTGGGGCGACCTGACCGCCGGCGCCTTCGAGGCGATCGATCGGGGCGCGGACACCGCCGTCCTGCTCGACGCCGAGGGCAACGTGACCGAGAGCCCGGGCTTCAACGTCTTCTCGATCACCAATGGCGAGGTCGCGACCCCGGTCCGGGGCGGGCTCGACGGCATGACGCGCCAGTCGGTCTTCGAGCTCTGCGAGGAGCTCGGCATCCCCTGCGTCGCCCGCGCGGTCCCGGCCGAGGAGCTGCGCCAGGCGGACGAGATCTTCACCTGCACCACGGCGGGCGGGATCATGCCGGTGTCGCGGATCGACGGCCGGATCATGGGCAACGACCGGCCCGGGCCGATCTCGACCCGGCTGAAGGACCACTTCTGGAAGAAGCGCGCCGAGGGCTGGCACGCGACCCCGGTCAACTACGCGGTCCCGGTCGACTGAGGCCGCGGCGCGCCGCAGGGGCGGGTTCGCCCGGGACCGCTCCGGCGGCGGGCGGCCTCACTCGCCGGCGCGCCCGACGATCTCCTCGAACCGCTTCCTCGCCCGGTCGGGGACGTCGTCCGGCATGGTGAGCGCGGCCGGATCGGCGTCGCCGACGGCGATCAGCACCACCATCCCCATCGCGTAATGCGGCGAGCATTTCACCCCGTGCAGGCCGGGCGCGGCGGGCGAGATCTCGATCTACTCGTTGATCCGGCCCTTGAACGGCGCCGCGCCGCCGGGCGCCATGCCGTCGATCGAGGCGGCGTTGTGGCCGCTGGTCGCGGCGACGAACCTGACCGTGTCGCCGGGCGCGACCCGCAGGAAGTCCGGCTCGTAGACCATCGGCCCGGCCGCGCCGCGGTTGAGCATCCGGACCTCGAAGGTCTCCGCCGCGGCGGGCGCGGCGGCGAGCAGCAGGATGGCGAGCGCGGATTTCATGGCGTGGTCTCCTCGAACGGAACATGGCCCTTGACGAGGAGCCCGCGGGCTCCGTCCTCGGGGTCGATATGGACGACGACCTCGACGCCGAAGACGGCGCGGATCCTCGCCGGGGTCAGCACCTCCGCCGGGGGGCCGAGCGCCGCGACCCGGCCGGCGCGGAGCATCAGCACCCGGTCGCAGTGGAGCGAGGCGTGGTTGAGGTCATGCAGCGAGATCACCGCCGTCACCGGCAGCCGGCGGATCAGCGCGAGGAGCGCGATCTGGTGGCGGATGTCGAGATGGTTGGTCGGCTCGTCGAGCAGGAGCACCGCGGGCTCCTGCGCCAGCGCCCGGGCGATATGCGCGCGCTGGCGCTCGCCGCCCGAGAGCGTGTGCCAGAGCCGGCCGGCGAGCGGGCCCATGTCGACCCGCGCCAGCGCCGCCGCGACGACCGCCCTGTCCGCCGCGCCGAAGGGGCGCAGCGCGCCGAGATGCGGGGTGCGGCCAAGCTCGACCGCGTCGCGCACCGTCAGCCGTTCGGCGGTCTCGGCCTGCTGCTCGACGAAGGCGAGGCGGCGGGCGACGGCGCGGCGCGACAGGCTCCGCATCGGCGCGCCGTCGAGCGTGACCGCGCCCCGGCTCGGCCGGTCGATCCCGGCGAGCAGGCGCAGGAGTGTCGACTTGCCCGAGCCGTTCGGACCGACGATCCCGAGCCGCTCGCCGGGCCGGAGGTCGAGCGTCACGCCGTCGAGGATGGCGCGGCCGTCCGCGTCGCGGCCGAGGTCCCGCGCGGCGAGGCTCATGTCAGCCGCCGGGCGCGGATCAGGATGAGCGCGAAGGCGGGGGCGCCGATCAGCGCGGTGACGACGCCGATCGGGACGACTTGGCGAGGCACGATCGTCCGGCTCGCGATGTCGCAGGCGATCAGGAAGACCGCGCCCAGCACCGCCGAGGCGGGGATCAGCCGGCCGTGCCGCGCGCCGACGAGAAAGCGCGCGGCGTGCGGGATGACGAGGCCGACGAAACCGATCGAGCCGACGAGCGAGACCATGACGGCGGTCATCAGCGCCGCGGCGCCGATCAGCAGGGCTTGCGTCGGCTTGACCGCGACGCCGAGCGCGGCGGCGGAATCCGCGCCGAAGGTGAAGGCGTCGAGCGCGCGGGCCTGCCAGAGGCAGAGCGCGGCGCCGAAGAGCGCGGCGGGCAGCGCCAGCGACACGTCGGGCCAGCGCGCGCCGGAGAGATTGCCGAGGAGCCAGAACATGATCCCCCGCGCGGTCTCCGCGTTGGCCGAGCGGGTGACGACGAAGGCGGTCAGCGCGTTGAAGAGCTGCGATCCGGCGATGCCCGCGAGGATCGCGGCGCTCGCCCCGCCCCCGGCGGCGCGGGCGAGCAGCGCCACGGTGCCGAAGGCGGTCAGCGCGCCCGCGAAGGCGCCGGCGGAAAGCGAGACGAGGCCGCCGCCGATCCCGAGGATCGCCACCGCCACCGCGCCGGTCGAGGCGCCGGCCGAGATCCCGAGCACGTAGGGATCGGCGAGCGCGTTCCGGAGCAGCGCCTGCAGCACCACGCCCGAGAGCGCCAGCGCCACGCCGCAGCAGGCGGCGACGACCGCGCGCGCGAGGCGGTAGTCCCAGACGATGCCCGCGTCGATCGGATCGACGGCGAAGCCCGCGCCGAGGAGCTGGTTCGCCGCCGTCTTCGCGACCGTCGCGAGCGGGATCGCGGTCTCGCCGAGCACCGCGCCGCAGGCGAGCGCGGCGAGGATCGCGAGCGTCCCGAGCAGGGCGGCGACCCAGGGTCTCACGACGCGCGTCTCACTTCGCGAGGCCGTAGGAGGCGAGCGCGTCGGCGAGCTGCTCGAGGCCGGTCACGACCCGGATGCCGGGCTCCATCGAATCCGACGTCATCACGACGATCCGGTCGGCCTTGACCGCCTCCATCTGGCGCGCCACCGGGTCGGACGCGAGGAAGGCCCGCTTCCGTTCGATGTCGTCGGCCTCGAAGCGGCGCCGGGTCATCTCCGCCGCGACGATCACGGTCGGGTTGGCGCGGGCGATCGTCTCCCAGCCGACGGTCGGCCATTCCTCGTCGGATTCGACCACGTTCCTCACCCCGAGCACGTCGAGGATGTAGCCCGGCGCGCCCTTGCGGCCGGTGACATAGGGGTCGAGGTCGAGCTCCGGCGAGGAGAACCAGAACACCGCCGAGATGTCGTCGATCGCCATCGCCGCGACCTTCGCCTTCGCCGCCGCCTCGCGGGCGCGGAGATCGGCGACGAGCGCCGCCGCCGCGTCCTGGTCGTCGAAGATCTGGCCGAGCTCGGTGATCGTCGCGTAAAGCGTCGCGGTGGTGAAGGGCTCGAGCCGGGTCCCGTCGCCGCCGACGGTATTGTCCTTCCCGACGCAGTCGGTCGGCAGGATGTAGGTGGCGATCCCGAGATCGCGGAACTGCTCGCGCGTGGCGACGATGCCCTGCGGTCCGACGTGCCACTCGTATTGCGCGATGACGAGCTCCGGGCGCTTCGCAACGACGCTCTCGAAGGAGGGATCGTTGTCGGCAAGCCGCTCGACCCCGGCGTTCGCCTCGGCGAATTCCGGCAGCACGTCGGAGAACCAGACCGCGGTGCCCGCGACCTTATCGGCGAGGCCGAGCGCATAGAGGATCTCGGTCGCCGCCTGGCCGAGCGAGACGGCCGAGGCCGGCGCCGCGTCGAAGGTGATCTCGACGCCGCAATTCCGGAGCGTCAGAGGATATTTCGTCGCCTCCGCGCTCGCGGCGGTGGCGAAGGCGGTCAGGACCGCGAAACTGGCAAGGACGCGCATCGTCTCTCCTTGGAACTGGCCGGTCGAGGCCCGGAGAGGCCGCGCGACTCCGCCCGTTCCGGAGAACGGTCGTCGATCGCCAGCGGCGGGCACGCGTCGCGCATCCATCCCCCTCCGGGCCACCCCGCCCGGGTTTTCGGTTCATGCGCCGGCAGGTCTCCTGGCTCACGGCTCTCGCGCTTCCCGCCGCCTTCCCGGGGCATCGCCCCAGTGGCATGATGGCGGGTCGCTCGCCGCTTACAGTCGCGGGGGCGGCTCCGGTTCGGCCCGCGCGGACGCGGACCCCCGGATTCCCTCTTCGTCCCTCGCGGGACACCGGCGGCGCCAGATGGACCGGCGCCGCCATGGCTGTCAACGGGGTCGTGCGTCCCGCCACGACCGGCCGCCGCGCCCCGATCCCGGCGCGCGCCCGGGAGCCCCGCCGGTATTGACAGCGACGCACCCGCGACCCACTGTCGCGAACGTGATGGACGGAAGCCGGTGAAAATCCGCGCGGTCGCGCCGCTGTGAACGGTCCGTAAGGGCCGTGAGTCAGACCCGACCCTCACGAGCCCGCGCAATCGGGGGACGCGAATATCCCCAAAGGAGGCACTGAGCATGACCGATGCGACCCTGAGTTCCGAAGGCTTCCGGCCACCCGCGATACCGATCCGCGAGATCATGCCCTGGGCTGTCTTCGGCGGGCTGCTCATGCTGGTGGCCATCTATTTCGTCGGCGCCGAGGAAGGCGCCACGGCGGTGTTCAGCGGCGGCTACGTCCATGAATTCGTGCATGACGGGCGCCACCTGCTCGGCTTTCCCTGCCACTGAGGACACGACATGGTTGGGAATCTTCTGCTGCGCGGCATGCTCGTCGGGCTCGCCGCCGGATTGGTGTGCTTCATCTTCCTCCGGATCTTCGGTGAACCGCCGGTAGAGCATGCGATCGCGCTCGAGGAAGCGGCCTCGGCCGCGGTCGCCGAGCCTGCGGACCACGATCACGGCCCCGAGGCCGTCACCGCGCAGGCCGCCACCGAGGAGGCGGGGCACAGCCACGGCGAGGACGCGCTGGTGAGCCGGACCGTCCAGGCCGGGATCGGCCTCTTCACGGCGGTCGGCGTCTTCGGCGCGGCGCTGGGCGGGCTCTTCTCGCTCGCCTTCGCGCTCGTCTACGGCCGCTGGGAGGCGCTTGGCCCCCGCGGGACCGCCGCCCTGCTCGGCGCGCTCGGCTTCGTCTCCGTCTATCTGGTGCCGTTCTTCAAATATCCGCCCAACCCGCCCGCGGTCGGGGATCCCGAGACGATCGGCGCGCGCACCGCGCTCTATCTCGCGATGCTCGCGCTTTCGCTCGCGGGAATGATCGCGGCGGTCATGCTGCGGACCCGATTGGCGCCGAGCCACGGCCGCTGGAACGCCACGCTCTGGGCCGGCGCGGCCTATCTCGGCGCGATGATCGTGGTCGCGGCGCTCCTGCCCGGCATGAACGAGCTGCCGGACAGCTTCCCGGCCCCGACGCTCTGGTCGTTCCGGGTCGCGGCGCTCGGCGGGCAGGCGATCCTCTGGACGGTGATCGCGCTCGGCTTCGGCCTCCTCACCCACCGCGTCGCCAGCCGCGCGCCGGGAACCCGGCTCGACGCGGCGATCGCGTGAGCCCGATGCCGGCCGGGACCCCGCGCCACCGGCCGGCATGATCCGCCTGACGCTGCTCTGCCACGGCGCGACGGAGGCGACGCGCGCCGCCGCGTTTCCGCGCGACGAACCGCTCGAGCCCCGCGCGCTGGCGGCGACCCGCGCGCTCCGCGGCACCCTTTCCCCCGCCCGCGTCCGCGTGAGCCCGGCGCTGCGCACCCGGCAGACCGCCGAGGCGCTCGGCTTCGACGGCGCCACCGTCGACCCCGCGCTGCGCGATCGCGACCCGGGCGGCTGGGCCGGCGCGTCGCTCGCGCGGCTGATCGCGCGCGACCCCGCCGCGATCGAGGCCTTCCTCACCGATCCCCGGGCACGGCCCGGCGGCGACGGCGACTCGACCGCCGGCCTCGTGGCGCGGCTCGGCGACTGGCTTGGGCGGCTGCCCCCCGAGCCGGGCCAGACGCTCGCGATAACCCATGCCGACGTGATGCGCGCGCTGGTGATCCACGTGCTCGGCGCGCCGCTCGCCGCCTTCGGCCGCGTCGATGTCCCGCCGCTGACGACGCTCGAGCTCGTTTCCGACGGGCGCCGCTGGCTGTGGCGCGCGGCGCGGGCGTCCTGAGCCCGCCCTAGCTTCGGGCGGCGTCCTTCGCGGGCAGCATGCGCCAGGCGGTGATCGCCCCCGCCGCGGCGAGCAGCGCGTTGGCCGCCATCGCGACGATCCAGCCCCGGGCGAAAGCGTCGGCCACGGTGCCGGCGGCGGGATCGCCCGCCGGCGGGAAGACGCCGAAGCGGCCGCCCGCCCCGCCGCTGGCCGCGAAGACCGAGGCGGCGAGCGCGGTGACGAGGGCGATGGCGAAGAGACCGGCGAAGCGGCTCGCGGCGTTGCTGATGCCCGAGGCGGCGCCGGCCGCGCTGTCGGGCGCCGCGCTCATCACCGCCGTCGTCACCGGCGCCACCACCAGCGCCATGCCGAAGCCGAGCAGCGCGACGGGCGCGAGGACGCCCGCGACGAGACCGGGCGGGCTCAACATCAGCCAGGCCGCCGAGACCGCGACCAGCGTCGACCCCGCCGCGAGGAAGGGCCGCGCGCCATGGCGGTCGGCGAGATCGCCGGCGGGACGCGCGCCGACGCCGATGATGAGCCCGAGCGGCAGCAGGACGAGCCCGACCTCGCCCGGCGACATGGCACGCCGGCCGATGAGCTCGAACGGCAGCAGGAACAGGATGCCCGACAGCGCGCCGTAGAGCGCGAGCGTCAGGAGGTTGGCGCCGACGAAGGCGCGATCGGCGAAGAGGCCGAGCGGGACCAGCGGCGCCGCGGCCCGCCGCTCGGTCCGGATGAAGGCGGCCGCGGCGAGGGCGCCGGCTAGCAGCGCGCCCGCCGCCGCCAGGCGCCACCCGGGCTCGGCGAGCCCGGTGAGCCCGGCCGTCAGGAGCGCGGAGGCGAGGACGGCGAGCGCCGCCCCGCGCCAGTCGAGCGGCCCGGCCGCCTCGGACCGGGTCTCGGGCACGTGGCGAAGCGTGAGTCCGATGGCGAGCGCCGCGAGCGGGAGGTTGATCCAGAAGGCCGCCCGCCAGCCGAGCCCGTCGATCAGGAAGCCGCCGACCGCCGGCCCGAGCGCCGTGGTGATCGACGCCGCGCCGGCCCAGGTGCCGATGGCGCGACCCCGGATCTCGGGCGGGAAGGCCGCGGAGAGGATCGCGAGGCTCTGCGGCACCAGCAGCGCGGCGCCGATCCCCTGCAGCGTGCGCGCGGCGATCAGCGAGCGGATTCCGGGCGCGACGGCGCAGGCGAGCGAGGCGGCGGCGAAGAGGAGGATGCCGGCCATGAAGACCCGGCGCCGCCCGAAGCGGTCGCCGGCGGCGCCCCCGACCAGGAGCAGCGCGGCGAGGAACAGCGTATAGCCGCTGACCACCCACTGGACGAGGACGAAGCCCGCGCCGAGCTCGCGCTGCAGCACCGGAAGCGCGATGCCGACCACCGAGCCGTCGATGAAGGCCATGGCGGAGGCGAGGATCGTCGCCGCCAGCACCCAGGGCCGCGAGGCCGGCGCGCACCGCGCCCCGTCGACGTCGTCGCCGGAGGAAAGGCCGTCCGGTGCGGAGGGCGCCCGTGCCATCGCGCCAGTGTCGACGGCGCGCGCCGAGGCGTCAACCGGCGCCGCGCCGGGGGTCGCGGACGGCCTGTCCCGCCCGCGCGCGCCGTCCGACATTCCCGGCCCCCCCGGGCCCCCGTCGGAGCGCGCGGCGTCATTCCAGCGAGAGCGCGCGGAATCCCGGCCGCGCCACCTCGCCCGTGATCCGCGTCGGGCGGTGGCGGAGAAGGGATCGGATGAAGGCCTGCTCGGAGTCGAGGCCGCCAAGCTCGGTCTCGGTTTCGCCAAGGTAGCTCACGACGAGAATGACGCCGCCCGCCGAGAGCGCGCCCGCCGCGAGGCCCGCGAGGCGCGCGATATCGTCGGCGTCGAAGAAATAGAGCACTTCCGAGAACACGATCAGGTCCCAGGCGCCCGGCGGCCAGTCCCCCGGAAGCACGGCGCGCCGGAACTCCGCGTTCCCGAGACCTCGTTCCCTGGCGCGCGCGAGCGCCGCCTCGGCCGCGTCGACGCCGAGAAAGTGGTCGCAGCGTCGGGCGATCCGCGCGCTCAGGACGCCGATCGAGCAGCCGATCTCGACCGCCCGTGAAAACCGCCGGTCGGCCAGGAGGCCGAGGGTGAGCGCGTATTTCTCGGCCTCGTACGCGCTGGTCTCGTAGCCCCAGGGGTCGATGTTCTCGGCATACAGCCGATCGAAAAAGGCCGGGTCGGTGCTCATGATCGGATGAAGATCTCGTCGGTCGCGATGAAATGGGTTTTCAGCCCCGGCGGCATCATGAAACCGTCGGGGTCGTCGTCGATCAGACGCGTCATCTGCGAGACATGCGCCTCGACCGCGCGCGCCTTGCGCGGGCGCCAGGGGTCCGAGGCGAAGCGCCGCATGGCGCGCGGCACGGGCCAGCTGGTTCCGAGGCGGCCCCAGACGGGGCATCCCCAGAGCTGGCTCCCGAGCCGGGCGGAGAGCCAGAGCGCGAGCCGCCAGGTCCGGAGATGGTCCGGATGGGGGTCGCCCCCCCAGGTCGTCCAGACCGCCGAGATCCCGGAAAGATCGCCGAGCCGATCCGCCAGCTCCAGGAAGGTCGCTTCGTCCTCCGGGGCGGCGAGATCGGTGTACCCGAGCCAGATCGGCGTCACGTGGCCCTCGGAGAGGATGCCCACCGCCCGGGTCACCTCCCGCCTCCGAAGCGCGGCCAGGCGCTCCGCCGGAAACCGCGCCGAGGCGCGGTGCGAGCGCGAGCCGTCGGTGACGATCGCCACCCGCACCTCGATTTCCGCTTCGGCGGCGGCGGCGATGGCGGCGCCGCAGGCGAGCGTTTCATCGTCGGGATGCGGAGCGAGCACCAGGACGGCGCCTCCGCCGGAAAGCTCGTCGATGGTGGCGAACGGCGCGGCCGCCGCCGCGGCGAGCAGCGGGGCATTGTATCGTTCCGTCATTCCGGCGCCTCCCTCCCCCAGGCTTCGCCGATCGGGGCGTTCGCCTGACACACCAGCGCCCCCGCCCGGACAAGCTTTCCGTCGAGATCGGCCTGACGGAGGAAGAGCTGCAGGTCGCGCCGGATGCGCTCGACCGCCGCTCCCGTCGCGAAGGCGCGCGTGCCGAGCGCGCGATCGACCATCGCGATCCCCTCCAGGCAGGATGTCTCGACGAATTCGCGCGCGAGAAGGCTGAGCGCGACGGTCTCGGGCCGCGCGTCCTCGGCCTCGACGGCGGCCGCCGCCGCCTCCACCATCAGACGCGCGGCGTGCGCGCTGGCCACCAGCCGGGCCAGCCGGCGCAGCTGCGCCTCGCGCTGGTCCTTCCGGATCGCCTGCCGCGCCGCCTCGGCCATCGCCTCGAGCGCCCCGACGTGAAGCGCCGCGTAGCGCCAGACACCGCCCTCGAAACGCGGTTCGGTTTCATAGTCGCCGGGGGCTCCAAGGAGCTCGCCCTCGAGCCCGTCGAGGTTGAACGTTCCCGAGGCCGTCGCGCGCATGCCGCTCATCCGCCAGGCGCCCGCGTCGGCGCGCGTGCCGTCGGTGGCCGCGACCACCGCCAACCGGGTGCCGTCCAGGCCTCCGACGCTCACGATGGATCTGTCGACCAGGCCGAGCCCCGAGGCGAAGCGCTTGCCGCCCGCCAGCACGACCCGGCGCCCTTCCATCTTCTCGATCCGGGCGGGACGCTCGTCATCGGCGCCCCAGACGCCATAGAGCACACCTTTCGCCGCGTCCGCGCGATGCCGCCGCCGCTGATCGGCGTCGCCGTAGAGCGCGATGAGCCTCAACGCGTTCATGTGCCCCTCGGCGAGCCGCCCCACCGACAGGTTCGCGCGCCCGAGGCGGCGCAGCAGGGTGACCGCCGCCTTCGGGTCCGACGGATGCGAAAGCCGGTCGAGCAAACCGCACCGGCGCAGGTCCGCGATGTCCTCGGAGAGGTCGCGCTCGCCGGCGTCGGCGGCCGCCGCGCGCGCCGCGACGCGCGCCAGCGCGGCGCTGGTCGCCCCGAGGATCCCGCGGGTGTCGGGGCGGTTCATTCCGCGACCACCGCGCGGCGGCCGCGCTCGAGCCGCGCCACCGCGCGCCGAAGGCGCGGCAGCTCGGCGCGGAGGCCGGAGAGATGCATGCGGCGGGCGACGAGGCCGGAAGTCTCCGCCTCGACGCGGGCCCAGATCCCGCCGAATTCATCGGGCGCGACGCGCCGTCGCAACGCCGCGCGCAGGCGCGCGCGCCGCAAGGTGCTTTGCGCGGGCTGGAAGATCTCGTCGACGAGCGGATCCTCGTCGGTCACGCGACTTCTCAGCGCGCCCGCCATCCCGCCCGGCGTGCGCCCCGTCATGCGGCACGAGATGATAACGCGCGCGATCGAGGAATGCCTCACCCGCCATCCGCCCGCCTCGGCCGCGGCCGCGAAGGCGCGGTCCTCGCCCATGGCGAGATCCGGGATCCCTCCCAGGCTGTCGTGAAGCGCCCGGCCAAAGGCGAGGCTGGCGCCGGCCGCGTTCAGATGCGCCGGCTCGGGATCATGGGGGACCGGATCGAGCAGCCAGAGCGCGCGGCGGGTGAGCTGTTCATATTCCCCCTCGATCGCGCCCAGTCGCCCGATCCGCTCCGGAAGGGCGGCGCTTTCCGCGGTATCGGGCAGGACCAGCCCGCAAATGAGATCCGCGCGGCTCAGTTCGCGCAGATTGGCGGTGACCCAGTCCGGGGCGACGCGCCCGTCGGCGTCGGTCGTCATGATGATCCCCGTGGCGGAGAGCCTTTCCAGCGCGGCCGAGCAGGCCAGACGACGGGCGCGCCCGACGCCGCTGCCCGCCGGCGGAACCGGCTCGTCGATCACCGCGCCGGGCAGTCCGGTCCCGGCGAACCAGTCGCGGGCCACCGCGGCGGTGTCATCCCGGCAGCCGTTCGCGGCGAGGACGATGCCTCCGCGCCCAGCGAGGGCCGCCGCGGCCGCGTCCAGACAGGCGCGCACGCGGCGGGCCTCGTCCCTGGCCGGGATCGTCACGGCCACCTGCCAGGGCAGCTGATCGCCGAAGACCGCCGTGGTGACCGGCGCGTTCACGCGCCCGCCTCGACGGGAGCGGAGGCGCGCGCCGGCGCGGGCCGCGACAATTCCGATCGCCAGGCTTCGATGACCGCCGACAGCCGGAACTCCGGGCGCGCGCGGATGATCGGGGAGGTCGCGCGCCACGCGAGGACACGGGCGGCGATCGCATCCGGATCCCGAGCGTCGATCAACTGCGCGGGGTCGCTCGCCACCTCGTCGTTCGCGCCCAATCCCGCGTGAAGCAGCGCGGGGCAGCCGACGGCGTTCGCCTCCGCGATCACGAGGCCGAACGTCTCGGCGAAGCGGGTCTGAGGATAGAACAGGCACAGGGCGCGCCGCATCCATGCCACGAGCGCGGCGGGATCGAGGCGTCCGAGATGCTCGACCCCCTCCGGCGCCAGGCCGACGGGCCAGCGCAGATAGCCGGGATCGGCGACGGCGAGGCGCAGGCTCGGCAGCCGGGCGCGCAATTGGCCGAACGCGCGATACACCTCATCGAGGCCCTTGTGGGGAGAGGATGCGAACAGCAGCAGATTTGGATCGCGCGGCGTGGCATCGGGGCGAAGGTCGTCGCCGATCGGGTTGAACACATGCGTGATCGGGGGCCGCGGCATGTGGAGAAAGCGGCGCAAGGCGCGGGCGTGGCTGGCCGAGACGCCGATGATCCCGATCTCCGCCTCCGCGAGCGCGGGCCCCATGACCCGGTTATGCCGCCCGGGAAAGACATGCACCCAGAGCGCTATCCGCGCGTCCGGATGCGCGCGGCGCAGCCTGAGGGCGACCTTCCAGGAATTGACGACGAGGATGATCTCCGGCGCGCCCGGCAGCGGGCGCGCCGGATCAAAGGCGGCGTAGGCGACGCCGTTCACCCGCTCGGGCCGGACGCGCCCGGTCTGGAACACGGTCACGCCGGGGGCCAGCCGCTCCGCCACGCGAACGACGGTCGCCTCGGTTCCGCCCAGGCCCGCCAGGCTCGCCCGGTCGCCGCCGTAGGGGACCGGGGTCGAGGGGTCGACGATCGCGAGCCGGGGGGTCACACCGCGACCTCCACCGCGCCGCGCAGGACCGTGAGATCGACGGCGGCCGGGTTGGAGCAGGCCACGACCCGGATGCCCGCGAGATCGATCGGCACCGGGTCGACCTCGCGGGTGGCGAACCACCGTTCCACGGACCTCCAGACCCGGTGGCGGTCGGCGGCGCGGCGCGGGCTGTCGTAATCCGTGGCGCTGGCCTGGGTCAGGGAATCGGGCGTCTCGATCTTGGTGAGAAGGATCTCGGGGATCACCCAGATGACCTCCCCCGCCATGATCAACCGGTTGCGAAACTCGCGATCCTCCTCGACGCAATCGGAGAAGCCGCCGAGGCGATCGAAGACCGAGCGATGGAACAGCCCGGAGTTCACATGCGTCCAGTCGCCGGGAACGCCCGCGGCCATCTGCAGATTCGGGAAGAAATCATCGACGAGCGACAGGGTCCGGCGGATTTCCACCCGGCCGCCGTCGGGCAGGATCAGCTCGTGGTGACACAGGACCGCGCCGATCTGGATCGTCGACTCCGGCTCTCTCCCGGCGAGCCGCCAGTTCAGGCAGGGGTGCGCGCCGACGTTCTCATTCCCGATCACCCGCGCCTGCCGCGCGACCTTGTCGCGATGCGGCAGGTCGTCGGAATCGTGGAACGTGACCGCGTCCGAGCGACTGAGGACGATGCCGACGTTCTTCGCCCGGGCGGTGCCCACGTTTCTGCCGAGCCTGACCGAGGTGAACTTCGGATGGTCCGCGTATCGGGCCAGAACGCGCGGCGTGTCGTCGGTCGAGGCGTCGTCGATCACGAGCACGCGCGCCGCGGGATGCGACTGGGCGAGCGCCGCCTCGACGGCCTGACCGACGCTGTGTCCGCGATTGTAGGTCGGAATGACGATCGTGACGCTGGGCAACATGACGGCCTCCTAGGATGCGAGCGCGGCGCGGTAATTCGCGAGATGCCGCGAGGTGAGCAGGAAACTCGCGGCCGGCGCGATCAGCAGCACCGCGCCGAGGCGCGCGAGCGGAACGCCGGCCGGGTCGGCGAGCATCGTCGCCCCGAGCAGCGCCAGGGCGGCCAGGTGGAAAGGCAGCGAGTCGCGCGCCTGCTTCGGTGACTTCGGCGTGCGCTGGAAGGCGCCGGCGGTGCCGAAAAGCCCGTCGATGGTCCCTCGCGCGGCGGAGGGGACCAGCGCGATACGCGTCGCCGAAGCCGCGACGACGGCGCGGACGCCGGCGCGGGAGACGCAGGCCGCGAGCGGTATCACGGCGCTCACGATGATGAGGCCGAGGCAGAGCGTGGCCAGTTCGACGAGAAGTCGCGCGGACCCCGCGCCGGCGGCCCCGTCGGCGTACATCAGATGCGCCCAGCCCCCGGCGAGGCAGGCCGCCGCCGGAAGCGCGAGGTTGGTCCAGGCGGTCAGCTGCGCGAAGACATGCGCGGCGGTCCGGCTCGGCAGCTGGGCGATATCGCCGAGACTCGCGAGGTTGCCGGCCGCCCAGCGGTAGCGCTGGCGCTCCAGCGCGGCGAAATCGAGCGGCAGCAGTCCGTGGCCCCCGACGCGGCTGTCCAGCCGGCCATGATAGCCCAGCGCGCGCAGCCGCAGCCCGAGCGCCGCGTCCTCGGTCAGGGTCGCGGCGCTCCAGCCGTCGGCGGCCGCGAGGGCGCGCCGGTCGATCACGCTCAGCGTCCCGGTGAGCAGCATCGCGTCGGCCGCGTCCGCGAAGCGCGCGTGCCGGGTGAAGTAGTCGGAAAGCTCGAGCACCACGCCGGCGGCGGGCTCGGCGGAACGGTACGCCTGCGGAAACTGCACGAAATCCGCCCGGTGACGACGCAGCGCGCCGGCCGCGAGCGCGAGGAAGTCCGGGGTCAGCTGATAATCCGCGTCGACCACGACGACATGGGTGGCCTTCGGATGCGTCGCCGCGAAGGCGATATTGAGCGCGCCCGCTTTCGCGCCCTCGACGCGATCCCGATGAAGGAAGCGAAACCGCCGGCGCCCCCGGCACCAGTCGCGGACCGGGTGCCATACCGCGGGATCGGCGGTGTTGTTGTCCATCACGATGACCTCGAAATCCGGGGGATTGATCTGGGCGTCGAGGCTTTCGAGCGTCGCGATCACCAGCGCCGGGGGCTCGTCGCACGTGGCGACATGGACCGAGAACACCAGCGCACGGTCCGCGTCGCGGTCGGAGCGCTCGACCGGGAGCACGCGCGGGCGCACCAGCAGCGTCCAGAAATGGCCCGACGCGAGCGACCCCTGCGCCACCAGGACCACGATCATCACCAGGATCGCGGCCCCGGGCGCCAGGCAGGCGAGCAGGGCCAGGGCCAGCCCGATCCGCTCGCTTCTCAACTGCGCGCGCAGGCGCCCGCGGATCCGGGCGCCCCGCCCCGAACGCACTCCCGGCGCGGCGCCGGATCCGCGTCCCTTCCCGGAAGCACCGATGGCGAGCGGGTCGGCGTCGTCGGACATCCCGCGCCCGGCCGCGCGAACGAACTCGGCGGGGAGGATCGGGGACGTTCGGCCTGGGCGCTCAGGCATCGCACTAGAGCTCCGCGCGATCCCCCGACGAGGCTGAGCGAGCGGTGACCGGCCGCTCTTCCCACACCTCCTCGGTGACGACCTGGAAGCCCACCAGCGAGGACGGCCCGTAGCTCGTCGAGATGGCCACGTCGGTCGCGTCGCGCCCCGTCGCGATCAGGACGCGGCCGATGCGCGGGATGTTGTGTCGCGCGTCGAAAGTATACCACTGGCCGCCGAGATAGGCCTGGAACCAGGCGCTGAAATCCATCGGGTCGGGCACGGGCGGAACGCCGATGTCGCCGAGATAGCCGGTGCAGTACCGGGCGGGAATGTTGACGCAGCGGCAGAGCGCGATCGCCAGATGCGCGAAGTCGCGGCAAACGCCGGTCCGGTCGAGATAGGCCCCGTGGGCGGTACGATGCGAATGGGCGTTCTGATAGTCGAAGGCGATGTGGTCGTGCACGAAATCGCAGATCGCCTGGACACGCGACCAGCCGGAGTCGACGTGGCCGAAGCGGGACCAGGCCAGATCGCTCAGGACATCCGTTTCGCAGTAGCGGCTGCCGAGCAGGTAGACGAGGACTTCGTCCGGCAGGTCGGGGACCTCGAGCTGCCCGGCGTCCGGGACGACCGCGTCGGGTCCGCCCTCGTCGAAGATCTCGAAGTCCGTTCGCACGGTCGTCAGCCCGGCCGGCATGGTGACGCGGGTGCACACGTTGCCGAAGCCATCGAGGTACCGCCGCGCGGGAACATCCGGGGAGAAGCTCGGCTCCTGTCTGGTCAGCAAGTCGATATGCCGCGACGGATGGACATCGAGGGTCAGCACCATCGGTGTCGGCGCGGGGCAATGGTAGGCGAGCTCGAATCCGGCGCGAATGCGCATCAGCGTGATCCCTTTGGTTCTTGAATGACGGAGGGCCCCCGAAATGCCTGGAGCCCGGGCGAGCCGCGCGGGATGGCCACCGCGCGCGGCTCCAGGCTAGGCGAGAGGACGCCGGGTCGGGATCATGCGATCGGCGAAGACCGGGTGCACGACGCCCGAACGGCCTCCAAGCCAGCCCGCGAAGGCGCCGAGCACCAGCGTGGCGACCGCGAGAAGCGCGCCGGTCGAGACGACAGAGGCGGCCTGATCCGCCGCTTCCACCGCCATCCGCCGCGTCCGATCGACCGCCTGATGGTACTGGGCCTCCATGTCGGCCACGTCCTGTTGGGCCTGGTCGAGCGGAATGCCGCGGGCATTGGCAAGCGCCTGGGCAGCCTGCCCCCGCGCCGCCTCCGCCTGGGCGGGATCGCCGGTGACCAGCGCCGTCATCGCGTTCTCGGCGATCGCGTTCATCGCCGCGGGATCATTGCCGGTCGCCTCGATCCGCCGCCGGAGCGCGTCGAGGGGATCGAGGCCGTCCAGCGCGGGGCCGGCGGCCTGCGCGACCGTCTGGCCGACGCCGCCGATCGCGCTCGAGATCCCGCTGAAGGCGCCGCCGACGATGCCTCCCACGGCGCTGGACAAGAGGTAGAGCACGACGAGCGTCGTGAACGCCCAGGTGGTCAGCCCGTGCATCGCGCCCGTCGTCGGGACGGTCTGGCCCGACATGCGCGCGGCGACGTATCCCCCGGCGTAGGCGGCCAGGATACCCGCCACAATGTACCAGACGCCGGAGGCGATCGAGAGCGTCGACGCGGCGGGGCCGCCGCCCGCGGGATGCAGCGTCGCGACGCCGATCCCGATGCCGAGCAGCGTCAGGAGGAGCTGCGTCACGAGCCCCACGACCACCCCGGCGAAGATCGCCCCCCAGGAAACCCGGTTGATCATGATGGTATGGGCGTCTTGCCGCGCGGTCGCCTGGATCGCGTCGAGATCTCCCGGATCGTTGGACTTACTGGTCATTTCCATGTGGAAATCCTCCAGACTGAGCCTAGGACTGATCCGCGCCGTCCGGCGACGAATACTCCGGACGGCGGGGAACGATGGCCGCTGGCGCGGTGACTACTTGTCGCGAACCGCGTCCTTCGCCTCGCCGACCTTCCGGCGGACCTTGCCGCCCGCCTTCTCCGCCTTGCCCTCCGCTTCGGTGCGCTTGTCACCGGTGACCTTGCCGATCGCTTCCTTGACGGATCCGGCCGCCTGGTCCTTCGCGCCCTTCACCCGGTCCTTGTCCATGATCGTCTCCCTGAATGACGCTCGCCAAGCCAGTTGGACGAACGCGCGTGTGAGACGATGAAGGTTGGTCCGGGACAGCCGCGCTCCAAGGCCGAAAGATCCCAGTTCAGCTAGTAGAAACTAGCCTTTCTTGGTCTTTCGGGGACGCTGGGCGGAAGCGTGATCGGTGATGCCCCGCTCCCGGGCCCAGACCGCCGCCGCGCCGCGATGCGTGACGTTGATCTTGCGGTAGAGCGACGACAGGTGATTTCGGATGGTGTGCCGGGACAGGCGCAGCCGGTCCGCCATGGCGGCGTCGGTGGCGCCCTCGCAGATCAGGCCGAGCACGTCGCGCTCGCGGTCGGTCAGGGATGCCAGATCGGCCCCCGTCTGGGCCACCCTGTCGGGTTGGCGCAGACCCGCCAGCCGCTCCACGATGCCGCGACTGAGCCAGGCGGTGTCCGCGAGCACCGCGTCGATCGCCGACATGAGCTCGGTCTCCGACCGCCTGCGCTCCGTGATGTCCTGCAGGACGAGAAGGACGCATCGGGTGTCATCGAGGGTAATCACGTCGCCGGCGATCAGACCATCGAGCATCGTGTCGTCGAAGGCGCGGATCCTGAGTTCCTGCTGCGTGAGCTTGTCGGAGGTTTCCAGTTCCCGCAGAAGCCGCTCCTGAGTGCCGGGTTCCGCCCACATCCGCAGATTGGCCGGGGTCGAGTCGACGAGCTCGTCCTCGGCGAAACCGGTCAGCCGCAGGAACGCCCCGTTCACTTCCATGAACCGCAGGCTGCTCGCGGCGGCGACCGCCAGGGCGACGGGCGAGGATTTGAAGGCCTTGGAGAACCGCTCCTCGCTCTGGCGCAGCGCGGCCTCCGCCTGAAGCCTGCGCTCGAGGTCCACGAAGGTGAACAGCATGCACCGCTCGTTCGACAGCTCGAGCGGCTGGCCCGCGACGATCACGCCCTTGCCCGAGCCGTCCGGCAGCAGCAGCGTCGCCTCGCTCTGCGCGATCGTCTCTCCTTGCGTCAGCTTCGCGAGAGCTTCGGAGCGGTCATCGACGTCGCGCAGAATGTCGAGCTCGTAGATCGAATGGCCGACGACCTCGTCCCTGCCGAGGCCGGTCATCGCCAGAAACCCTTGGTTGGCGCGGATGAAGCAGAGATCGGACACGCGGCAGATCAGCGCCGGCGCGGGATTGGCGTTGAACGCGCTCTCGAAGCGGTCCTCCGCCTCGTAGCGGTCGGTCTGGTCGTCGATCACGAGCACCAGGTAATCCGGCTCCCCCTCCGCGTCGGTGATGACCGCGCAGCGGATGGCGTGAACCCAGGTCGTGTCCGGCCGCGCCACGGGCGCGACCTCCACGACCACGTCGCGCGGCTTCTCGCCCGTCAGCACCCGCTCGATCGGGTGTTCTCCGGCCTTGACGGGATGGTTGTTCCGAAACGTCAGCCGGAAGCGGCGTCGATATCCGTCGACGTCCCCGCCGAGATCTTCCTGGCTTTCGACCCCGTGCAGACGCAGCGCCGCCTCGTTCGCCCACAGGATCGTCTGGTCGAAATCGATCAGGACGATGCCTTCCGACAGCTTCGTGATGAGCTGGCGCAGCTGGCGGTGATCGCGTTCGGGGACGACTTTCGTATCCGGCATCCGGGGGATGCTAGCACGCTCGGGCGCGAGATCCAGTTCGGCCGAGCGGCCCGGCGGCGCCCGGTGATCCTCGGGCGCGCGAAATTTCCGGCGCGTCGGGGCGGAAGACCACGAACGCCCCCCTCCCGGGCCGTCCTGGCCGGGCGTGCCAGTCGGCCCGCCGGACCGCGGGCGGGGCCAAAACGCGCGTCCCGGTCTTGCAAAGTCGGTATGACCATCCATTTACCATCCATATGGATGGTCTATGGAGTGCGTGGGGAGAAGCGGATGCCGAACGAGCGGGCAAGCGAGACCGAGAAGCTCACGATCAACGTCGGTCACGTCGACCTTGGCCGGATAGACCTCTTGGTGCGGGAAGGCTTCTACTCCAACCGCTCCGACTTCATCCGCTCCGCGATCCGAGGCCAGCTCGCGGCCCACTCCGGCGAGCTGGCCCAGTCGCTAGGGCGCCACGCGCTCGAGCTCGGATTGCGCGAGGTCACGGTCGCCGAGCTCGAGGAGGCGCGGGCGCGGGGGGCGCCGCTGCGCCTCCGCGTGGTCGGTCTGCTGCGCGTCGCGAAGGATGTGACGCCGGAGCTCGCCCGCGCCTCGATCGCCTCCATCACCGTTCTCGGCTCGGTGCAGGCCAGCGCCGAGGTCAAGCGAGCCCTCGCCGACAGGATCAACTAGGCCCAAGCTCTCGGAAGGATCAGAGACGATGAACAGCGAATTCGCGCGGGCCATGTCCCACGCCACGGCCTCGGTACGCGCCGGCAAGCTCGTCGACGCGACCGCCCTCATCCAGGCGGCGCTCGCGGGGCGCCCGGAACCCGGAGCCGCGAGCGCCTCGCCGGCGCAAGCCCGCCGGGTCGCGCCGGACATCGAGGACGCCGAGGTCGTCGATGTATGGCCCGCGGCGCCGCCTGCCCCGGAATCCGGGCCACGCCGCTCGCTCCGCGAGGTGCTCACGCTGCTCCGCGGCGGCCGTGCGATGCTCGATGACATCGGCCCGCTGACCCATCCCGGCTCGAGGCCGCCCGCCCCTCAAGTTCCCGAAGGGGCGCGCTTCCTCTGGCGCGACCACGCCTGCGCGGCCGGCACGCGGCGGTACAGGCTGTTCATCCCGTCCTGCCCGCGATCGGAGCTCAGGGGGCTCGTGATGATGCTCCATGGCTGCAAGCAGGATCCGGACGATTTCGCGGTCGGGACCGGGATGAACGCGCTGGCCGAGGAGGCCCGGATGATCGTGGCCTATCCCGAGCAGCCCGGAGCCGCCAATATCTCGCGGTGCTGGAACTGGTTCGAGCCGGCCCACCAGGCCCGCGACGGCGGCGAGCCCGCGATCCTCGCCGATATCGCGCGCGAGCTCGCCAAGGAATTCGCGATCGCCGCGCCCCGGGTCTACGTGGCGGGGCTGTCGGCCGGAGGGGCGATGGCGGCGGTGCTGGGCGCGACGCATCCCGACGTCTTCGCGGCGGTCGGGATCCACTCCGGTCTTCCATATCGTTCGGCAAGCAACGTCGCCTCGGCCTTCGCCGCTATGCGTGGCCAGGGCCCCGGGGTTTCCCGGCCCGCCGCCGGACACGCGCCGCGCACCATCGTGTTTCATGGTGAGAGCGATCGGACCGTGCATCCCTCGAACGCGACCGCCCTCGTCGCGGGGCTCGCGGCGGATCGCGAGGAAACCCGGGAAACCGGCCGGACCGCCGGCCGCGGCTGGAGCCGCCTGCGCCGGCGCGGCGCCGACGGACGGACGGCCGTCGAGCTCTGGTTCGTGGAAGGCGCGGGCCACGCCTGGTCGGGGGGCGACGCGGCGGGCTCCTTCACGGATGCCTGCGGTCCGTCGGCCTCGGCCGAGATGCTGCGGTTCTTCGCGGGGGAGTGACGGCGCGGCCCGAACCCGCCTGACAGGAAAGGCCACCGGCGGATCACGCCCGGTGGCCTCATTGGTTCGGGAGGTTATCGGTCTCTTACTGGGAAACGCCGATCTGCCGCATCAGCGTGGCATTGTCCCAGAACAGGTATTCCTCATCCATGGTGCCATCCGCGCCCCAGTGGCCGAGCGTCGCCATCGGAAGATGGTAGGCCTTGCCGGTCGGCTGAATGACCGTTCCGTTCCCGAGATCCATCGGCTCGGTGAAGGTCCCGTCGAGATAGCCCATCACCGCCGTCCATTCGCCGTTCGAGGTCCCGAACCTGATGGGGTGCTGGGTGATCCGGTTGTCCGGAGCGAAGGTCCACATGAACTTCAGTTCATTGACGTGGTCCGGAATGCCCGTCGTGGTGTGGCCGTCGGGATAATGGACGATGATGTTCTCGCCGTGGCTTTCGTGCAGGTCGTCCCATTCCTGATTGGTGTAGACCCGGAAATCGAGATCGTCGAAAGTGGAGAGATGCTTGGCCAGATCCTCCGGCATGCCGGGAACGACGGGAGAAGGCTTGCCCGCCTCGCTGCTGGGCCAAGACTCCCCGCCGTTATCCTGCGCGATGGCCGGCAGCGATGCCGCGCCCAGCGCGAGGGCTCCGGCGACCAATGCGTACTTCAACCCGCTCATTCGTCTATCCTTTTCAGTTCATGGATTGCATTCGTGTCTCGGGAGCATCGTCTCTCCCCGAGCATCTGGCGCCTCAATGCGCGGTCATCCCGCCATCGGCGAGATAGACCGCGCCATTGACGAAGGACGCGGCGGGCGAGCACAGGAACAGCACGACGCCGGCCATTTCCTCGGGCTCGGCCGGCCGTCCCATCGGGCTGTTGGCCATCAGCGCCTTGGTCATTTCCGGATCGGCGAGCCAGCGGTCGGTCATCGGCGTGCGGATCAGCCCCGGCGCGAGCGCGTTCACGCGGATGCCCTTGGTCGCATAGTCGAGCGCGGCCGATCGGGTCAGGCCGATGACCCCGTGCTTGGCCGCGACATAGGGCGACATGCCGGGATCGGCGATCACACCCGCCACCGAGGCGGTGTTGACGATCGCGCCGCCGCCCGTTTTCAGCATCGCCTGGATCTCGTATTTCAGGCACAGGAAAACGCCGCGCAGGTCGACGGCGATCACCCGGTCGAACTCGGCTTCGCTCATCTCGGCGAGTTCGGCCGTCGGCGGCAGCACGCCGGCGTTGTTGAACGCGGCGTCGATCCGGCCATGGCTGTCCACCGCCGCCTTCACCAGCGCCTGCACGGAGGTCGCGTCGGATACGTTCGTCGGAACGAACATGGCCTCGCCGCCATCCGCGCGGATCCGCGCGACGGTCTCGGCGGCGCCTTCGCCGATGTCGCCGATCACGACACGGGCGCCCTGATCGGCGAAAGCCTTGGCCGTCGCCCGCCCGATCCCCGAGGCGGCGCCGGTGATCACTACCACCTTGCCCGAATAGTCCAGCAGGTTTTTCGTCATTACTGTCCCTCTCGCTCCCCAATTCTTCGTTGCACCCGGTGTTCGACGGGCTCGGGACGCGTCCGCCAGGATGATGATCGAAGGGGCGCGCCGGTTGGGTTGGAATTTACATCCCATGCTGATCGCAATAAATAGACCGAATTGGCATGACACTCTTTCGGAATGCGTATCAATGGACGGGCCATGGACATTCTGAAGGGCATGCGTGTCTTCATCGCCTGCGTCGAAGGCCATAGTTTCGTCGCCGCGGCCCGGCGGCTCGGCGTGTCCGGCGCGGCCGTGTCCCGGCAGGTGGCGGCGCTCGAGGCGCATGTCGGCGCGCGGCTCTTCAACCGTTCCACGCGCAGCCTCTCGCTGACCGAAGCCGGCGAGCAGTTCTTCGCGCGCGCCAGCCATCTCATCGCGGAAATCGAGGAGGTTTCGCGGATATCCTACGGCGACCAGGGGCGGAAACCCGGCGGCCTCCTGCGGGTCAGCGCTCCCATGTCCTTCGGGTTGCGCAAGCTGGGCACGCTGATACCGGACTTTCTGCGGCGCTATCCGGATATCCGGCTCGACATCGATCCCACCGACCGCATCATCGATCTGGTGGCGGAAGGCTTCGACGTCGCGCTTCGGATCAACCCGCCCGGTGCGATGCATGACGTCATCATGCGGCGGATCGCATCCATCCGGGTCACCCTGACCTGCACGCCCGAATATCTCGAACGGTCCGCCCCGGTGACCTCGCCCGCCGACCTGGCGGCGCGGGAGATCCTGAACTACAGCCATTCACCGGGCGGGCAGATCTGGTCCCTCCGCGGCCCGACGGGGAGCGTCGAGACCGTGCGGGTCGCGCCGAAAGTGGTCGCGAGCAACGGCGACCTCCTGCGCGACATCGCGCTCGACTATGGGGGGATCATCCTGCAACCGGCCTTCATCGTCGAGGACGACATCGCCAGCGGCCGGCTGGTCGAGATTCTGCCGGGCTGGCGCATCGATCCGTCGGAGCTCTGCGCGGTCTATCCCAGCCGCAAGTATCTTCCGGCGAAGGTGCGGGTGTTCATAGACTATCTGGTCGAGAAGCTTTCGGAGTGACGGACCGCGCGGGCCTCGCACAACGGCGAAGTGAACGCGGGTCCGGAGGATACGCGCGTGCGCCACGCCATGACCGGGGATCACGACATGCGTCCACTCGCGCTTGAAAAGGCCTTCACCCTGATCGAGCCCGGACCGGTCGTGTTGGTGACCACCTGTGACGGCGACCGGAACAACGTCATGACGATCACATGGACGATGGTGTTGGGATTTTCGGCGCGGTTCGCGATCACCACGGGCGCCTGGAACTATTCCTACGCCGCGCTCCGATCGACCCGGGAGTGCGTGGTGTCGATCCCGACCATCGACATGATCGATACCATCGTCGGCGTCGGAACCTGTTCCGGCGAGGACACGGACAAGTTCCGCGGCTTCGGCCTCACGGCCCTGCCGGCCAAGCACGTCGGGGCCCCGCTCATCCGGGAATGTCTGGCGAATATCGAATGCCGCGTCACGGAGATCATCGAACGCCACGGCATCGTCGTGCTGGACGGCCTGGCCGCCCATTACGACGACGCGCGCGCGGAAAAGCGCATGCTGCACGCCGTCGGCGACGGCACGTTCGTCGCCGACGGCCGGAGGTTCGACCGGAAAGAGATGATGCGGTCAAGACTGCCCCCAGGGGTCTGACCTGGACTCCGAACGGGCCGCGAGCGTCCTTCTTTCCCGACATCGGCGAACCCTCCCCGTCGAGGCCGGCCTTAACGAGTTCGAGCAACCGGGTCTTCGGCCTGCGCGACGGCGCCGACGCGGATTATGCCCGCCTCCTGGGCGGAAATCGCGCGTCCGGCATCGGCTCGGCGACGACGCTCGCGATCCGCGCGACACATCCTCGCCGGCGGGCCCGAACCGTCTTGCGCTACGCGGACGGCTGGCGCATCACGTCCCGCCACCGGTTTCCGGCACCCAGGTTCTCGCTTCGCTGTCGTCCGGGTAGTAATATCCATTGGGGATGGACTGCAATTCGATGAGCCCTCCCCATGGCGGGCGCGCGTAGACGCTGCCGTTACCGTCCGTGTCCTCGTGGCGGGAATTGCCGTGGACATCGGAAAGTGGTTCGGCGCCGGCCGCGACCAGACGTTTCAGGGCCCCTTCGATATCATCGCAATAGATGGAGATGTGATTCCAGCCACGGTCCTCCAATCGGAGCGGACGGGACGGATCGACGGCCTCGATTTCGAAGATCTCGATGTTGGGACCGTTTCCGACGCGCATCAGGCGCTGGCGAACGATACGGCTGCCTTCGGACAGGCCCAGTTGCCGCTCCACCTCCGGCCCCTGCCGAGGCGCGTCGTCTCGCGTCAGCCCGTCGTAGCACCACCTGGCGCCAAGGCCCTTGGCCAGAAACGCGCTCGCCTCATCGAGGTCGTCCACGGTCAAGCCGATATGGTTGATCCCGCGCGGCAGCGATCCGTATTCGTCGCGATCCATATTGGCAGCCTCTCCGATTTCGTTGTTCCAGATCGCGGCGCGACATGCCGGGCGATTCCCGAGCCTCGCGTACCGGCTCCGGCGCTCCGACCGCGCCGCGCAATCCCTCAACGCCATGACCCACCCGGAAGTTCACGCCGCTCAGCCAGCGCGGGACGGCCGGCGGGACCGACCCGCCGGTTTGTCTGGCAATCGCGGAGGGGGGCGGATCGAAGAACACCTCGCCGCCGGCCATGCCGGCCCGTGACCGAAAGCCCGGCCGCGCGGGCCGCGCCGCCGACCTTCGACCGGCCGCGGGTGGAGCCGGATGGAAGCGCCCGCCGCGACGCACTAGCCGACGCGCGCAAGAGCGCCGCCCCACCACCCCGCGGCGACAGGCATCCCGACGGTCATCACGGACAGTACGGCGGCAGATCCTCAGCTTTTCAAGAATATCTGTGTAACATCAGTTGGTTATGGAGGTGTGTGGCGGGCTATGCGGGATCCGGATGAGAACTATGTCTACTCCATAGCCCTCTATACCCCTCCTAAATAGGAATGTCTGCTTCGCGCCTTGAGGTCGGACGTTCAAATGCCGATGGCCACCCTGCCAAAAGCAGACATTGCGTGGGCCCATCCAGATAGTTGTCAGGCATGACCCTCTTGACAAAGTAAGGAAATTTCCTTACTTTTGCGGAGGATCAAATTTGGAGCCTGATCATGGGCGCGTTGTTGAAAGAAGAAAGCACCATTACCGCCAAGGGCCAGACGACCGTTCCCAAGAGCGTCCGGCAGGCTTTGGGCGTGGATTACGGTGGACGCATCGCCTTCTTCGTCGACGATCAGCGCCGGGTTTATGTCGAGAAGGCGACGGAAGAAGCAAGCGATCCGGTCGTGGATCGTTTCCTCGAATTTCTGGCGCAGGACATGAGCAAACACCCCGACACGTCAATCGCCGCGTTGCCCGCCAGCCTGCGCGATCGTGCGGCCGCGCTTGTCGGGGGCATGGACGTTGACCTCGATGCCGAGATTGACGGGGATGTCGCGCTCTAGCCATGTTGACGATCAATGGCTGGACCATTCTGGCGCATCCCCTTTTTGTCGATCAGTTGGAAAAGCTGACCGAAGCCGTTGAGGAGTTGAAGGCCAGGAAACCCGACGAATACCAGAAGAACGCCAGCACGAAGCTTCTGGCCGCTTTGAACAAGCTGGTGTTCCAGACAATCCCTGCAGATCCGACCGCAACCGTCTATCGTCAGGGCTCGACACTTGGCGAAGCGCGCAAGCACTGGTTCCGGGCGAAATTCGGCAATGGCCGCTTCCGCCTGTTTTTCCGCTATGACTCGACCGCGAAAATCATCATCTTCGCCTGGGTGAATGACGAAACGACTTTGCGGACCTATGGCGCGAAGAGCGATGCCTACAAGGTTTTCAAAGGGATGCTGGAGGATGGCAACCCCCCTGACGATTGGGCCGCGCTTTGTAAGGCGGCGTCCGATCAGGCCGCAGTTGACCGACTGGAAAAAGCCTCTTCCCCGAATCCATGACGAATGCTGTTGAACGTCACAGGATAGGGCGCTGCCCTTGGAGCCGGGCTTTCGGCTGCGCCGGAACCACGCCACGGGCGCGTTTCCGCCATTCGGCTTCACTCCCGTAACGCAAGGGCGTCGGCGGACACTTCGCCAGAAGCCCCATCCGGCTGGCGGGTCAGTCTCGCGGGGCCTGTCATGGCCGCCACAGCGGGTCCATAATGAGGTTGGTCTTTCCGTCCGCTTCGACGGGCGGGCGGATCAGCGCAGGAGAACTCGGATCATCCGCTCGGCGCGGTAGTGGATGACGCACCGCAAGCGGTATTCCGGCCAAACCGGCGACGCCAGCACCGGCGAAGGGCGCACGAAACCTCGCCCTGCAAACCACCGCTGGCATCATACGAACTGGCCTTGACGGTTCGGCAGAAAGCCCGGCAGCAGGATCATATCGAGCTGATTGCGTCGGAGAATATCCTACATGGCAAGCCGGTCTCGTCGTCATAGAGAAAATCCTGGTTGCGGGCGGCGGAGACGCCCGCCATCGCCTTCGCTGCACCGGACTTTCGAAGCGCATCGAGAAGAACCCGGCGATCTTTGACGGATGGAAAGGTGTGAACCGGCACGAGCCGCACGGAGGTATGACCATGGCGGGTCAGCACCACGTCCTCGCCAGCTTCGGCACGGCGCACCAGCTCTGCGAGTTGGGTCGGGGCTTTCGTAATCGATACCCTCATGGAGCTTCCTTTCGGATGACCCAATAGACCATCTTCATCAATCGCGAATGTGTTGCCGCTTCGCTTTGGCAAGGACACCTGCATCCATCCGCGCGATCGACTTCGGCTTTCCCTTGTAGGGCAGCGCGCCGAAGACATCTTCTGGCCGCGTTGCTGCAAAGGTCGGCGCGGATTTCAGCACGGCGGCGTCGGTCGTCTCTCCGACCATCGAAATCATGCCGGACCTCTGCTCTATATTGGTCATCAGCCATCCTTCGCAATGCGAGCCAGGCATGGATAACCCAACGCGGGCGATGCTCAAAGGCTGCTGCGGGAGAGCGCGGTGGGGATCGGCTAAAGTCCACGCATCCGCCGGTAGAAAGTGGGTTCGGTACATGCTTGCCCTTGGGCAGGGATCGGCGGCTTACGAAAACCCGTCAATAACACGGTAAATCAGTATATTAGTCGTATCTTGGTGTTTCCATTGCCGGCTGTTCCGGCGATACGCTGCGGATGTCAAAACCTCCGCGTAAATCCCGATCCGCCTCATCGACAAACCCCAACCCCGCAGTTGCCAGCTCCAAGCGCCGTCCGAAGCACGACGTGTCCACCTGGATCGTCACGGACGACTGGCCCGATGAGGTGCCGATCACCGAAGCGGAGATCGAGGTGTTCGAGCGCTACTTCGGCGATGTCTTCGATGAGATGTTCAGTCCCATCGATCCGATCGCTAGGCCAAAGCCGTGACCGCCGTAGGCAGCAGCGCGGCCCAGCGGGTTGCGCTTTACCTGCGCGTGTCCACGACGCGGCAGGCACAGCATGACGTCTCTATCCCCGATCAGCGTCAGCAAGGCGAAGCCTGGTGCGCCGCGCATGGGTATGAGCTTGTCGACACCTTCGTCGATGCCGGCGTTTCCGCCACCAGCGACCGCCGACCGGAGTTCCAGCGTCTGATCGAGGCAGCAAGCGGACGGCCTGCACCGTTCGACATCATCCTCGTCCATTCCTTCAGCCGCTTCTTCCGTGATCATTTCGAGCTGGAGTTCCATATCCGCAAGCTGGCCCGAAATGGGGTGAAGCTGATCTCGATCACCCAAGCGGTAGGCGACGATCCGATGCACGTCATGATGCGCCGGGTGATGACCCTGTTCGACGAATATTAGTCACGCGAGAACGGCAAACATACGCTCCGCGCCATGAAGGAGAATGCAAGGCAAGGCTTCTGGAACGGAGCGCTGCCGCCGATCGGATACCGCATCGTCGAAGCCGAAAAGCGCGGCGCCAAGGTCAAGAAGACATTGGCCATCGATCCCATGCACGCCGACACAGTCCGTATGATCTACCGGCTGGCGCTGTCGGGTGATAGAACCACCGGGCCAATGGGCGTCAAGGCGATCGTCGGGTATCTCAACGACCGGCGGATATTCACCCGCGATGGAGAGAGGTGGCTCGAGAAATCTGAACGGGAGCAATGAGTGGATTGTCCGCGCGACACCGGCATGATGCCGAGAGCGAGGAGAGACCATGACGAGACGA
>QFPW01000004.1 GCA_003241785.1 Rhodovulum sulfidophilum
CAACAGGCCGCTCCGCCGCGCCGGCCGACAGGCCGGCGCCAAGCCCGGGCCGCGCCAAACGGGCTCGCAAGAGCCCGGCGGCGCGGCCGGGACCGCCCCGGCTTAGGTCACTCCATCGAGAGCACGTGGTTGCGCACCACCGGATAGATCTCGCGCTCCCAGCGGCGGCCGTTGAAGACGCCATAATGCCCGACATTGGCCTGCAGGTGGTGCCGCTTCAGATGCGGGCGCAGCGAGGAGCAGAGGTCGTGCGCCGCGCTGGTCTGGCCGAGCGCGCAGATGTCGTCGCGCCCGCCCTCGACGGTCAGGAGCGCGGTCTTGCGGATCGCGCCCGGGTTCACCTTGCGGCCCTGATAGGTGAAATCGCCGGTGGCGAGCTGGGCGCGCTTGAAGATCCGGTCGATCGTCTCGAGGTAGAATTCCTCGGTCAGGTCGAGCACGGCGAAATACTCGTCGTAGAAGGTCTTGATCTTCTCGGCCTCGGCGGTCTCGCCCTTGGCGAGGTGCTCGTGCAGCTTGCGGTGCTGCTGCTTGTGCCGCTCGAGGTTCATCATCACGAAGGAGGTGAGCTGGACGAAGCCGGGATAGACCCGGCGCCCCGCGCCCTTGTAGCGGCCGGGGACCGTGCCGATCACGTTGCGCTCGAACCAGGCCATCGGCTTCTCGTTGGCGAGATCGTTTACGCTGGTCGGGCTCTCGCGCACGTCGATCGGCCCGCCCATCAGCGTCATGGTGAGCGGCGTCATCGGATGATCCGCTTCGGACATGACCGCGACCGCGGCGAGCCCCTGCACGCAGGGCTGGCAGACCGCGAGGATATGCGAGCGCTGGCCCAGCTCCTCGAGGAAGCGGATTACGTAGGAGATGTAATCCTCGACCCCGAACCGCCCGGCCTCGACCGGCACGTCGCGCGCGTTCGCCCAGTCGGTGATGTAGACGTCGTGGTCGCGCAGCAGCGTCTGCACCGTCCCGGCGAGCAGCGTCGCGAAATGGCCCGACAGCGGCGCCAGCACCAGCACCTTCGGCTGCGGCGTGTCGATGTCCTTGGCGAAATGGAGCAGCTTGCCGAACGGCAGGTCGAGCACGACCTCCTCGGTCACCGGCACCTCGCGGTTGCCGACGGGAACCGGCCGGATGTGGAACGCGGGCCGGGCCTGGGTCAGGCGGAACCGCTCGATCAGCTCGAGCGTCGCGTCGAGCCGGCGCATCGGCTCCGAGCCGCCGCCCCAGGCCAGCATCATGCGGAACCATCTCGCCGCGTAGCGCAGTTGCCCGATCATGTCATCCTGCAACTGGTACGTCTGGTAGAGCATCCGGCACTCCTGGCTGCGAGGGGCTGAGTGGCGCTTGGCCGAGAAAAAGCTAGCGCGATCGGTTCCGCGATGCGAGATGTTTATTGTGCGATGCAACGATGCTTCCGGAGCCAGCCCCATGCCCGACGCGATCCTCACCATCTCCTCGAAGAACTACTCTTCCTGGTCTCTCCGCGGCTGGCTGTTGTGCAAGATGGCCGGGCTCGCGTTCGACGAGAAGCCGGTCGACCTCGCCGACGCCTCGTCGCGGCAGGAACTGCTGCTGCTCTCGCCCTCGGTGCTGGTGCCCCGGCTCACCCACAGGGGAATCGAGGTCTGGGACACGCTGGCGATCGCCGAATACCTCAACGAGGTCGCGCCCGAGGCCGGGCTGTGGCCGAAGGACCAGGGCGTGCGCGCGCAGTGCCGCGCCGTCTCGGGCGAGATCCATTCCGGATTCTACAATCTGCGCTCCGCGCTGCCGATGAACCTCAAGGCGCGGCACGAGACCTTCAAGGTCTTCTCCGGCGCGCGCCCCGACATCGAGCGGGTCAAGGCGATCTGGACCGAATGCCTCGAGACCTACGGCGGCCCGTTCCTCTTCGGCGCGCCCACCGTCGCCGATGCGATGTACGCCCCGGTCTGCACCCGGTTCCGCACCTACGCCGTCGAGCTCGCCCCGGCGCTCCAGGCCTATTGCGAGGCGGTCTTCGACTGGGACCTGATGAAGGAATGGACCGAGGGCGCGGTCGCCGAGCCCGACGAGATCATCGAGCTCGAGGTCGAGTTCTGAGGGAGGTGGGCGGAATCGCCCACCCTACGCGGGGGCGCTCCGGTGGCGGACCGAGGTCCGCCCTACGGGGCGCGGTCGTAGGGCGGACCTTGGTCCGCCTTCGGAGCTTCCCCCACCTCAATAGGCGCCGCGCGTGTCGAAGAGCCGGAGCGGGGTCAGCGCGAGGATCCTGAGGTCGAACCAGAGCGACCAGTTCTCGATGTAGTAGAGGTCGTGCTCGACGCGGCGGCGCAGCTTCTCGGGATCGTCGATCTCGCCGCGCCATCCCTCGACCTGCGCCCAGCCGGTGATCCCGGGCCGCATCCGGTGCCGCGCCGCGTAATCCTCGACGATCTTCTCGAAGGCGACCTGGTCGCTCGTGAGCCCGACCACGGCGTGCGGGCGCGGGCCGACAAGGGAAAGATCACCGCGCAAAACGTTGAAGAGCTGTGGCAATTCGTCGATCGAGGTCTTGCGGATGAACCGGCCGACGCGCGTCACGCGGCGGTCGCCGCGGGTGACGATCCGGCGGGCCTCGGGGTCGCAGTCACCGATATACATCGAGCGGAACTTCCAGACCGAGACCGGGCGGTGGTTGAACCCGTGCCGGGGCTGGCGGAAGAAGACCGGGCCGGGGCTCTCGATGCGGATCGCCAGCGCCACCAGCGCCATCGGCGCCGCGAGGACGGCGAGCGCGAGGCTCGCGCCCACGAGGTCGAGGCCGCGCTTCAGGATCGCGTCCCGCGCGTCGAGCGGCCGGGAGCCAAGCACCCGGAGCCCGCCCGCCGTCGCGCCGGCGCGGCGGAAGCCGAGATCGGCGCTGAAGGTCGAGAGCCGGACGTCGAGCGGCAGCACCGCGAGCGGCCGCAGGATCTCGTCGATCCGCCGCGTCGCGGTCAGCGGCAGCGCCACGATCAGCATGTCGATCTCGGCCGCGCGGGCGAAGGTCAGGAGCTCCTGGCTGGTGCCGAGCCGCGGCACGCCCCGGATCGCCGGCGGCACGCGTCCCTCGGCGCGGTCGTCGAAGACGCCCCGGATCCTTATGTCGTTGTCGGGATTTGCGGCGAGGCCCGCGATCAGCCGCTCCGCCTCGGGCCCGCCGCCGACGATGACCGCGCGGCGCTCGGCGAGGCCGAAGCCGAGCACCCAGCCGCAGAGCAGGCGCGACACGACCCGGGCCGGGACGGCGAAGAGCGCGACGAGGCCGAGCACCGACAGGGGTCCGGCCGTCGTCCAGCCGGCCGCCCGGAGCGCGCCCCAGGCGATCAGCGTCGCGCCGAGAAGGGTTCCGAGCCCGCGCGGCAGGCGCGTCAGCGCGGCGAGGCGGTAGCCGCGCGCCGCCTGGACGAGGCCTGCCACGCCCATGGCGGCGCCGAGGGCGGCGAGGAACCCCGCCCCCGGGCTCTCCGGCGCGGCGATCAGCCCGGCGGTCCAGACCCCGGCGAGCACGGCGGCGAGATCGAGCCCCGCCGCCACCAGCGCGGGCTCGGCCGGCGACAGCGACGGGTGGCGCAGCGTCTCGGCGACGCCGCGCGCCGCCTCGCTGATCGCGCCGCCCGGGGCGGCCGCGCCCTTCCCGGCGTCCCCGCCGGCAAGGGTGTCTTCGCTGACGGCGGCGGCGCGCATGCTCGGTCCTCCCCTTCACGCGGGGCGCATGCTCGCGCCCGAAGGTTAAGGACCGCTTGCGCCGCCGCCGGAGGCGCCCCGCCTACTGCATGAACCAGCCGTGGCTGACCACGAGCGACTGGCCGGTCAGCACGCAGTTCCTCGCGGCGGCGAAATAGAGCACCGCGTCGGCCACGTCGTCGGTGGTGGTGAACTCGCCGTCGACGGTGTCCTTCAGCATGATCTTCTTGACCACGTCGTCCTCGGAAATGCCGAATTCCTTGGCCTGCTCCGGGATCTGCTTCTCGACGAGCGGCGTGCGCACGAAGCCCGGGCAGACCACGTTGGCGCTGACGTTGTACTCCGCGCCCTCCTTCGCCAGCACCTTGGCGAGGCCGATCAGCCCGTGCTTCGCGGTGACATAGGGCGCCTTCAGCTTCGAGGCCTCCTTGGAATGCACCGAGCCCATGTAGACGACGCGGCCGTATTTCGCCGCGTACATATGCCTGAGGCAGGCGCGGGTGGTCAGGAAGGCGCCGTCGAGATGGATCGCCAGCATCTTCTTCCAGTCGCCGTAGTCGAATTCGACCAGCGGCTTGACGATCTGGATGCCGGCGTTCGAGACCAGGATGTCGATCTTGCCGTATTTCGCCGCGACCTCCCCGACCGCCGCGTCGACCTGCGCCTCGTCGGTGACGTTCATCGCCACCGCCATCGCGTCGCCGCCCTTGGCGCGGATCTCGGCGGCGGTCGCCTCGGCCGCGTCGAGGTTGAGGTCGGCGATCACCGGGATCGCGCCCTCGGCGGCGAACCGCAGCGCGATCTCCCTGCCGATGCCGCTCGCCGCGCCGGTGACGATCGCCACCCTTCCATCGAATCGGGCCATTGGGATCTCCTTCGTCCTGTTTCGCCGCGGTGCGAAACCGCTCGGCGCCGCCGGTATGAGCTATGCGCGCGGCGACAAAATCAAGGCTTCTCCCGCGGCCGTGTCCATGCCACGATCCGTGGCTTCCCGATCGCGCCGATTGCGCCGCGGCGGCGGCGGGTCTAGCCTCGGCGCCATGTCCGACGAGCGCCCGCCCTCCGACGCGCGGCCCCCGGCCCGGCGCGTTCCGCGCCAGGGCGCGACGGCGCGGGCCGAGCCGCTCGACGCCTATCGCGGCAAGCGCGACTTCTCCCGCACCGCCGAGCCCGCGGGCGGCGCCCCCGCCGCGCCCGGGATGCGCTTCGTCGTGCACAAGCACGACGCGACCTCGGCGCATTACGACCTGCGGCTCGAGCTCGGCGGCGTCCTGAAGAGCTGGGCGGTGCCGAAGGGGCCGTCGCTCGACCCGGCCGACCGGCGGCTCGCGATCCAGACCGAGGACCATCCGCTCGAATACGCCGATTTCGAGGGCGTGATCCCGAAGGGCGAGTACGGCGGCGGCCCGACCATCGTCTGGGACCAGGGCACCTGGGCGCCGATGGGCGATCCGGAGGCCGATCTCGCCAAGGGCGCGCTCAAGTTCCGCCTCGCGGGGGAAAAGCTCGGCGGCGGCTTCATGCTCGCCCGGATGAAGCCGAAACCCGGCGAGCGCCAGATGCCCTGGCTACTGATCAAGGAGAAGGACGCGGGCGCGGCGCCGGGCTCCGACATCCTCGCCGAACGGCCCGAAAGCGTGAGGACCGGCCGCCCGATCGAGGCCCTGACCGCGCCCGATCCGCCCCCGCCCGCGAAGGCGAGGCGGCCGCGCCCCGGCGCCGCGAAGGGCGCGGTCCGGGCGGAGATGCCCGCCACCCTGCCGCCGCAGCTCGCGACGCCCGCGGAAGCCCCGCCCGAGGGCGCGGACTGGCTGCACGAGATCAAGTTCGACGGCTACCGCACCACCGCCTTCGTCGCGGAGGGCGCCGCGCGGCTCATCACCCGGGGCGGGCTCGACTGGACGCATCGCTACGGCGACCTCGGCGCGGCCTGCGCGGCGCTGCCTTGCCGCTCAGCGATCCTCGACGGCGAGGTGGTGGCGCTCGACGCGAAGGGCGTCAGCCATTTCGCCGGGTTGCAGCAGGCGCTCTCCGAGGGCGCCGGTAACAAGCTCGCCTTCTTCGCCTTCGACCTGCCCTATCTCGACGGCTGGGACCTGACGGCGGTCCCGCTCGCCCGGCGCAAGGCCCTGCTCGCCGAGTTGCTAAGCGCCGCGCCGCGCGGGGCGGTCCAGTTCTCCGACCATCACGCGGGCGACGGCGCCGCCTTCTTCGAGCAGGTCGGCGCCATGGGCCTCGAAGGCGTGGTGTCGAAACGCGCCGACGCGCCATACCAGCCCGGGCGCTCCCGGAGCTGGCGGAAGGCGAAGGCGCCCCGGATCGGCGATTTCGTCGTCGCCGGCTACACCGCCTCGCCGAAGGCGGGCGGGCTCGGCGCGATCGCGGCGGGCGAATGGGACGGCGGCGAGCTCCGCTACCGCGGCAAGGTCGGCACCGGCTTCGACGCCGAGGGCATGGCCGGCCTGCTCGCCCGGCTCGAGAGCCTCCGCGACGGCGCCCCGCCGCTCGACGGCGCGCCGCGCGACGTGATCCCGGTGCGGCCGGTCCTGACCGCCCGCGTGCGCTACGCGAACCGCACCGGGAACAATTCCCTGCGTCACGCGGTTTTCCTCGGACTGCGCGAAGTGGCGCTCGGCGCGGGATCGACCGCGCCGAAGCAGGCGAGGCAGAGGATGATCTCGGACGCGGATCTCGCGGCGATCTCGATCACCAATCCCGACCGGCGGCTGTTCGGCCGCTCCGGCCCGACCAAGCTCGACATCGCGGTCTATTACGCGAAGATCGGCGAGGCGATGTTGCCCCATCTTCTGCGCCGCCCGGTCTCGCTGGTGCGCTGCCCGAGCGGCAAGCCGGAGGACTGCTTCTTCCAGCGCCACCCGTTCACCGGCATGCCGAAGGCGATCGGCAAGCTCGGCCTCGCGGATTCCGACGGCGCGCGGAAGACCTATCTCACCATCGACGACGCCCAAGCCTATCTGGCGCTGGCGCAGTTCGGCGTGGTCGAGTTCCATTGCTGGGGCAGCACCGCCGACGATCCCGAGCACCCCGACCGGGTGATCTTCGACCTCGACCCCGGCGAGGGCATGGGCTGGCGCGAGTTGGTCCACGCGGCGATCCATGTCCGGGGCGCGCTCGAAGGGCTGGGGCTCGTGCCCTTCGTGAAGACCTCCGGCGGCAAGGGCGCGCATGTCGTGGTGCCGGTCACGCGAGGGCTCGACTGGAAGGAGACCCACGCCGCCACCGCCGCCATCGCCGAGGCGATCGCGGCGACGGCACCCGAGACCTTCGTCACCGTGATGGGAGAGAAGAACCGCAAGGGCCGGATCTTCATCGATTTTCACCGCAACGCGCGTTCGGCCACGGCGGTCGCCGCCTATTCGCTGCGGGCGCGCGGGACGCTGCCGGCCTCGGCGCCGGTGACCTGGGAAGATCTCGAGACGATCGACGCGCCGGCGGATCTGAACTACGCTACCCTGCCCGGGCTGATCGCCGCTTCGGGCGATCCCTGGGCCGAGATGGACGATCATGCGCGCGATCTTCCGCGCGCGAAGCGCGGAAGTTGAGGGAGAGGTGCCATGGCTCCGAGAGCGAGCTGGAAGGGCTATCTGAAGCTGAGCCTCGTGAGCTGCCCGGTGCGGCTCTATCCGGCGACCAGCGCCGCGGACCGGGTGAGCTTCAACCAGCTGCACAGGAAGACGCACAACCGGATCAACATGAAGCCGGTCGATCCCGAGCTTGGCCTCGTTGAGCGGTCCGATCTGGTACGCGGCTATGAATACGAGGACAAGAAATACGTCATCATCGAGGATTCCGACCTCGACGCGGTGCAGATCGAGTCCAACCACACGATGAACATCGAGGCCTTCGTGGACGCCTCCGAGGTCGACCCAATCTGGGAGGACGCGCCCTATTACCTCGCGCCGGACGGCGCGATGGCCGAGGAGACCTTCATCGTGCTGCGCGAAGCGTTGCGCGATGCGAAGAAACTCGCCATCGCCCGGCTGGTGCTGTCGAGCCGCGAGCGGGTGGTGACGATCGGCGCGCGCGACAAGGGCATGTACGTCCAGACCCTGCGCAATCCTTCCGAAGTGCGCGCGACCGCGGCCTATTTCGACGCGATCCCGGACGAGAAGCCGGACGCCGAGATGCTGCAGCTCGCCGAGGCCCTGATCGCGCAGAAGACGACGAAATTCGATCCGAAGGATTATCCCGACCGCTACGAGGCGGCGCTGATGGGGATGATCAAGGAGAAGCTGAAAGGCCATAAGCCGATCATCGCGGCGGCGCCGGAGCGCGGCAACGTGGTGAACCTGATGGACGCGCTGAAGGCGAGCCTCGGCCAGTCGAAGCCGCCGGCCAGGAGCCGCGCCAAGGCCAAGCCCGCCGAGGCGCCGGAAGCAGCCGAGGAAGCGGCGCCCGCGCCGAAGAAGGCCGCTTCCGGCGGCCGCGCGCCGCGCGCCGCCGCGACCCGGGCCAAGGCGAAGACATGACCCCCGGCGCGAGGCCGGACGCCCCCGGCTCCGCGATCGGCCCCGCCATCGGATTGGTCGGCGCCCTCGAAAGCCTGCCCCGCCGCCTCGCCGCCCGCGCGCTCGCAGCCCGCGGCGGCACACTGCACCGGGGCGTCACCCGGCGCACCGGAACCGTGGTCTTCGGCCGCCAGCTCCTGCGCCGGATGGATCGCGCCGGGATCGAGGCCGAGGTGGCGCGCGCGGCGCCCCGGCGCCTCCTGAGCGAGAACGGCTTCCTCAGCCTCGTCGCCGAGGTGCCGCCCGACACCGAGCGGTCGCTGTCGCGGACCGAGATCCTCGACCGCTCCGGCCTCGCGCCCGCCGATCTCGACCATCTCGCGCTCTTCGACGCCTTCGCGGCCGAGGCGGCGCCCTTCGCCTTCCGCGACGTGATCCTCGCGCGCAAATACGCGGGGCTGATCGCCGGCGGCGCCGACTGGACCGCGATCGCGCGGTCGGTGCACCGCCACGGCCCGGCGGTATCGCTGACCGCGAAGACGCTGGAACTTGGGCGGGATCGCGCGATCTACGCGCGCCATGGCGACGCGCTCTCCGAGCTCGACGGCCAGCTCCTGCTCGGCCTCGACGGCGCGGGGCCCGACGCCGACGCGCTCTTCGCCGAGGCGGAAGCCGCCGAGGCCGCCGAGGATTTCGCCGCCGCCGCGGCGCTCTATGCCCGCTGCCTCGCCGCCGATCCCTCCGACGGCGACGCCGCCTTCAACCGCGCCAACTGCCTGCGCGCCCTGAGCCACCCGGCCGAGGCCGAGCGCGAGCTTGCCCGGGCACTCGCGCTCGACCCCGATTTCGTCGAGGCCTGGTTCAATCTCGCGGACCTGATGACCGCGCGCGGCCGGACCGCGCGGGCGCGCGAGTACCTGACCCGCGCCATCGCGATCGACCCCGGCTACGCCGACGCGGTCTACAACCTCGCCAGCCTCGAATTCGACGCGGGCGACCTTTCCGCCGCGCGCCGGCATTGGGAACGCTACCTCGAGCTCGACCCCGGCTCCGACTGGGCGCGCCGCGCCGCCCGCGGCGTCGCCTTCATCCGGGCGCGGGAGAACGCGGCGGGATGACCGATTTCCTCACGGATGGTCCCGCTGAGGGCCCCACGCTCCTGCTCGCCCACGGGGCGGGCGCCGCGATGGATTCGCCGGGCATGACGACGCTGGCGCTGGCGCTCGCCGGGGTCGGGCTCCACGTGCTGCGCTTCGAATTCGCCTATATGGCCGCCCGCCGGACGGGCGCCCGCAAGCCGCCGCCGCGCGCCGAAACGGTGATCCCCGAGTACCGCGCCGCCGTCGCCGAGGCGCGGGGCCGCGGCGTCGACGGCCCGCTCCTTATCGGCGGCAAGTCGATGGGCGGACGCGTCGCCAGCATGGTCGCCGACGAGCTGCGCGCCGAGGGCGCCATCGCCGGGCTGGTCTGCTTCGGCTATCCGTTCCACCCGCCCGCCAAGCCCGCCCAGACCCGCACCGCGCATCTCGAACACCTCGGAACGCCGACGCTGATCTTCCAGGGCACGCGCGATCCCTTCGGGACCGAGGCCGAAGTCCCGGGCTACACCCTCTCGCCCGCGATCGAGGTCGTCTGGCTCGCGGACGGCGACCACGACCTGAAGCCGCGCAAGTCCGTCTCGGGCTTCACCGCCGCCGACCATCTCGCGACCATCGCCGCGCGCACCGCCGCCTTCGCGGATTCGCTCCGCTGAGGCGATGCGCATCGCCACCTTCAACATCAACGGCCTGACCCGGCGCCTCGGCAACCTCGCCGACTGGCTCGACGCGACGAAGCCCGACGTCGTCTGCCTGCAGGAACTGAAGACCGCGCACGACCGCTTCCCGGCCGAGGCGCTGGCCGAGGCCGGTTATGGCGCGGTCTGGCGCGGCGAGAAGACCTGGAACGGCGTCGCGATCCTCGCCCGCGACGCGACCCCGGTGATGACCCGCGACGCGCTGCCGGGCGAGCCCGGCGACGCGCCCGCGCGCTATGTCGAGGCGGCGGTGAGCGGCGTCCTGATCGGCTGCCTCTACGCGCCGAACGGCAATCCGGCGCCGGGGCCGAAGTTCGAGGCGAAGCTGGCGTGGCATGAACGCTTCGCGGCGCACGCGGCCGACCTGCTCGCGGCGGGCGTGCCGGTGGTGCTCGCGGGCGACTACAACGTCGTGCCGGAAGCGCGCGACATCTATCCGACCCGCTCCTATGACGGGAACGCGCTGATCTCGCCCGAAGCCCGCGCGGCCTATGCGCGCCTGCTCGCGCAGGGCTGGACCGACGCGCTGCGAAAGGTCCGCCCGGAGGGCTCGGTCTATACCTTCTGGGACTACCGCCGGAACCGCTTCGAGCGCGACGGCGGCATGCGGCTCGACCACCTGCTGCTGAGCCCCGAGCTCGCGCCCCGGCTCCGCGACGCCGGGGTGGACCGCGACGTCCGGGGCCGGGAGAACGCCAGCGATCACGCGCCGGTCTGGATCACGCTCGGACCGGGGCGCCGCCGCCGCTGAGCGGTTTTCATCCGCCGCGAACCGCGGTAGAGCGGGCGCCACGCCAAGGATGGAGAGCGACGTGAGCGAAGGGCCGAAGGGGCTGACCTATGCCGACGCCGGTGTGGACATCGACGCGGGCAACGCGCTCGTCGAACGCATCAAGCCCGCGGCCAAGCGCACCGATCGCCCCGGCGTCATGGCCGGCCTCGGCGGCTTCGGCGCGCTCTTCGACCTGAAGGCGGCCGGGTTCGAGGACCCGATCCTCGTCGCCGCGACCGATGGCGTCGGCACCAAGCTTCGCGTCGCGATCGAGAGCGGCCAGCTCGCCACGGTGGGCGTCGACCTCGTCGCGATGTGCGTGAACGACCTCGTCTGCCAGGGCGCGGAGCCGCTCTTCTTCCTCGACTATTTCGCCACCGGCAAGCTCGACCCTGCCGAGGCCGCGACGGTGATCGAGGGCATCGCCGAGGGCTGCGTCCAGGCCGGATGCGCGCTGGTCGGCGGCGAGACCGCCGAGATGCCCGGCATGTACGCCGAGAAGGATTTCGACCTCGCGGGCTTCGCGGTCGGCGCGATGTCGCGGACCGCCAGCCTGCCGCGCGACGTCGCCGCGGGCGACGTGCTGCTCGGCCTCGCGTCGTCGGGCGTCCATTCCAACGGCTACAGCCTCGTGCGCCGCGTCGTCGAGCGCGCCGGCCTCGCCTGGGACGCCACGTCGCCCTTCGGCGGCGGCACGGTCGCCGAGGCGCTGCTGGCGCCGACGCGCATCTACGTCAAATCCGCGCTCGCCGCGCTCAAGGTCGGCGGCGTGCACGGCCTCGCGCATATCACCGGCGGCGGGCTCACGGAGAACCTGCCCCGCGTCCTGCCCGAGGGGATCGGCGCCGAGATCGACCTCGACGCCTGGGACCTGCCCCCGGTCTTCGGCTGGCTGCGCGACACCGCCGGCATCGCCGAGGCCGAGATGCTGAAGACCTTCAACTGCGGCGTCGGCCTCATCGTCGTCGTGGCGCCCGAGAAGGCCGACGCGGTCGCGGCGGCGCTCAGCGAGGCCGGCGAGACCGTGACCCGGATCGGCGCGCTGACCGAAGGCGCCGGCGTGCGCTACGCGGGCGCGCTCTGATCCCATGGCGAAGACCCGCGTCGCGATCCTGATCTCCGGCGGCGGCTCCAACATGGTCGCGCTGGTCCGGTCGATGCAGGCCGATCCCGACCATCCGGCTGAGCCGGTGCTGGTCGCCTCGAACGATCCCAGGGCGAAGGGCCTCGAACACGCGGCGGCGCTCGGGGTGCCGGTGGCGGCGGTCGACCATAAGCCCTTCAAGGGCGACCGCGCCGCCTTCGAGGCCGAGCTCACGAAGCCGATCCTCGCCGCGGGCGCCGAGCTCATCTGCCTCGCGGGCTTCATGCGCGTGTTGACGCCGGGTTTCATCGAAAGCTGGCGCGGGCGGATGCTGAACGTGCATCCCTCGATCCTGCCGCTCTTCACCGGGCTCCACACCCATGCCCGCGCGCTCGAGGCCGGGATGGCGGTCCACGGCTGCACCGTGCACGAGGTCACGCCCGAGCTCGACGCCGGCCCGATCCTCGGCCAGGCGGTGATCCCGGTCCGGCCCGAGGACACCGCCGAGACGCTCGCCGCGCGGCTGCTCCCGGTCGAGCACATGCTCTACCCCGCCGTGCTCCGCCGCTTCGTGTCGGGCGACCGGCGCAAGCTCGCGCTCCTGCGCGACGGGGCCCTGGCCTGAGCCTCGCGCGGAAAGGCCCGCTTGGAACGCGGCGCCGGTTCGGCTAACAGCGGGCCATGCGCGCGTCCCTTCTCCGCCGCCTGTTCGGCCTCGCCCTCGTCGCGCTGCTCTGCGCGGCGACCTCGGGCGCGGCCGTGGCGCACCGGCTCGCGAGCGGCGCGCCGGAGCAGGAGGCGCTGGCGGCCTATCTCGCGCTCGGCGGCAAGATGTCCGACCTCTGCGGCGAGGGCGGCCCCGGCGCGCTCGCCCAGTGCGGCGCCTGCTCCCCGGTCAGCCCCGCGCTGATCGCCCCGCCCGCGCGCGGCCCGGCGCCGGGCGGGCTCCTTCTCGCGCGTGTCGTGATCACCGGGCCCGCCCGGGCGGCGCCCGCGCTCCTCCCGCCCGCCGCGGCGCGGGGGCCTCCTCCCCACGGGATGACCTGAAACGGACCATCCACGACAAAGCCCGGGATTTCCGCCGGGCCACGGAGGACATGAGAATGAACGCGAAGACCCTTCTGCTCGCGCTGGCCGCGGCCACGACCGCCCTGCCCGCGCTGGCGCATGAGTTCACCATCGGCCAGCTGACGATCGGCCATCCCTATATCGTCGCGACCCCGAAGACCGCGAAGACCGCCGCCGGCTATTTCAGCGTGACCAACAACGGCCCCGAGCCGGACCAGCTGACGGCGATCGAATCCGACCCGATGGGAATGCTGCACGAGACCACGACCGACGCGAACGGCGTCGCGCGCATGGGCGAGGTCGAGACCGTGACGATCGCGCCGGGCGAGACGGTGACGCTGGCGCCCCGCGGCATGCATGTGATGTTCATGGGGCTCGAAAAGCCGATGCTGGTCGGCGACACGCTGCCCGCGACGCTGGTCTTCGAGAAGGCCGGCCCGGTCGAGGTCGTCTTCAACGTGCAGGCCCGCGCGACGAGCGCCAAGGGCGCGCATGAAGAGATGTCGCACGAGGGCCACGGCGCGCCGACGAACTGAGCGCGTCCGGGGGCGCGCACGGCGCTCCCGGAAAAGCAACGGCGCCGGGGGGCCAAGCCCCCCGGCGCCGGAAACGCGTCGCGACTGGCAGCCGGCGTCAGCCGACCAGCTCGAGCCCCGAGAAGAAATAGGCGATCTCGACCGCCGCCGTCTCCGGCGCGTCGGAGCCGTGGATCGAGTTCTCGCCGATCGACAGCGCGAATTCCTTGCGCACCGTGCCCGCGGCCGCGTCGGCCGGGTTGGTCGCGCCCATGACTTCGCGGTTCTTCAGCACCGCGTCCTCGCCCTCGAGCACCTGCGCCACGATCGGGCCCGAGCTCATGAATTCGGTCAGCTCGCCGAAGAACGGACGGTCCTTGTGGACGCCGTAGAATTCCTGCGCCTGCGCCAGCGTCAAATGGATCCGCTTCTGGGCGATGATGCGAAGACCCGCGGCCTCGAGCTTGGCGTTGATCGCGCCGGTCAGGTTGCGCCGGGTGGCGTCCGGCTTGATGATCGAAAAGGTCCGTTGCAGTGCCATGAGTATCCCTCACATTGTCGCGGGCCAGTTAGCATGCGCGGCATGGCCGGGAAAGCGAAAATCCGCGAAAGCGAATTCGTTTGATACGAAAGCATGGCATTCAAAGCCGCGCGGCGCCATGCGCCACCGCGTTCGGTTGACAAGTCCCGGCGCGCGGGCCAAATCAGCCCGATGCTCGCGCTCAAGAATATCTCCTTCACCCTCGAGGGCAAGAAGCTCTTCGATGACACCTCGGCCTTGATCCCGGCCGGGCACAAGGTCGGATTCGTCGGCCGGAACGGCACGGGAAAGACCACGCTTTTCAAGCTGATCCGGGGCGAGCTTTCGCTCGACGGCGGCGAGATCGAAGTGCCGCGCCGCGCCCGCATCGGCGGCGTCGCGCAGGAAGCCCCCGCGACCCGCGACAGCCTGCTCGAAACCGTGCTCATGGCCGATACCGAGCGCGCGGGCCTGCTCGCCGAGGCCGGCACCGCGACGGACGCGACGCGGATCGCCGAGATCCACGCGCGGCTTTCGGACATCGACGCGCATTCGGCCGAGGCGCGCGCGGCGGCGATCCTGCACGGGCTCGGCTTCGACGCCGAGGCGCAGGCCCGGCCCTGCGCCGATTTCTCCGGCGGCTGGCGGATGCGCGTGGCGCTCGCGGCGGTGCTGTTCTCGCGGCCCGACGTGCTGCTGCTCGACGAGCCGACCAACTATCTCGACCTCGAAGGCGCGATCTGGCTCGAGACCTTCCTCAAGACCTACCCGCATACCGTGCTGGTCATCAGCCACGACCGCGACCTGCTCAACCGCTCGGTCGGCGCGATCCTGCACCTGCACCGCCAGAAGCTGACGCTCTACCAGGGCAACTACGACACGTTCGACGAGACCCGCCGGGCGCGGCTCGAGCAGCAGGCGGCGGAAAAGAAGAAGCAGGACGCGGCGCGCGCGCATATGCAGAGCTTCGTCGACCGCTTCAAGGCCAAGGCCTCGAAGGCGCGCCAGGCGCAGAGCCGCATGAAGGCGCTCGAGAAGATGAAGCCGATCGCCGCGGTGGTCGAGGACAACGTCACCGGGTTCAACTTCCCGACGCCCGAGGAGCTGTCGCCGCCGATCATCCGGCTCGAGGACGTCTCGATCGGCTACGGCGCGCGCACCGTGCTCTCGGGGCTTGACCTCCGGATCGACCAGGACGACCGGATCGCGCTGCTCGGCGCCAACGGGCAGGGAAAGTCCACGCTTTCCAAGCTGCTCGCCGAGCGCCTGAAGCCGATGCACGGGCGGATGCACAGTTCCTCGAAGCTTCGCGTCGGCTATTTCGCGCAGCATCAGGTCGACGAGCTCACCCTCGACGAGACCCCGCTGCAGCACATCCAGGCGGTCCGCCCCGAGGAGCCGCCGGCGAAGCAGCGCGCCCGGCTCGCCGCCGGCGGGATCGGCCCCGACATCGCGACGACCGAGGTCCGGCGGCTCTCGGGCGGGCAGAAGGCGCGGCTCTCGCTCCTGCTCGCGACGATCGACGCGCCGCATATGATCATCCTCGACGAGCCGACGAACCACCTCGACATCGAGAGCCGCGAGGCGCTGGTGCACGCGCTGACCGAATACGGCGGCGCGGTGATCCTCGTCAGCCACGACCCGCACCTGGTCGAGCTCGTCGCCGACCGGCTCTGGCTGGTGAAGGACGGGCAGGTGCGGCCGTTCGAGGACGACATGGAGGCCTATCGCCGGCTGCTCTTGTCCGAGCGCGGCGGGGCGAGCCCGAAGCGCGAGGAGAAGAAGGACGAGAAGCCGCGCCCCGCGGCGAACAGGAAGGCCGCGAACGCGGGCCTGCGCGCCGAGGTGGCGAAATGCGAGGACCGGGTCCGGAAGCTCGAGGACATGCGCGAGAAGATTGACAGCCGGCTGTCCAATCCGATCCTCTACGCGCGCAGCGACGCGAGCGAGATGGCCCAGCTGCAGAGGAAGCGCGCCGAGGTGCTCGACGGGCTGGAACGCGCCGAGGCGCTCTGGCTCGCGGCGCTGGAAAGGCTCGAGGCCGCGGGAGAGGTCGCCTGATGGTCGCCGAGGAGCTGATCACCGTTTTCGTGACGCTCTTCGTCATCATCGACCCGATCGGCCTCGCCCCCGTCTTCGTCTCCCTCACCCGCGGCATGGATCCGGGCCAGCGCGCCGCGGTCGGCCTGCGCGCCGTGCTGGTCGCCTGCGGCCTGCTCGCGGTCTTCGGCCTCGCCGGCAAGCCGCTCCTGGCCGCGATCGGCATCGGCCTGCCGGCCTTCCGCATCTCGGGCGGGCTGCTTCTCTTCCTCATCGCGGTCGAGATGCTGTTCGAGAAACGCACCGAGCGGCGCGAGAAACGCGCCGCCGACACCGGCCCGGGGCCGAGCGCGGGCCCCGGCTCGGACGACGGCCCCGACCCCTCGGTCTTCCCGCTCGCGACGCCGCTGATCGCCGGCCCAGGCGCGCTCGCCACGATGATCCTGCTCGGCGGCAAGGAGGAAGGCGACCCGCTCGGCCTCGCCGCGCTGCTCGCGGTGATGGTCTTCGTGCTGGCGCTGACCTACGCCGCCTTCCGCGCCGGCGACCTGATCGAACGGCTGCTCGGGCATAACGGCGTCGTCGTCGTCACCCGGCTCTTCGGCATCCTGCTCGCCGCGCTCGCGGTGCAGTTCGTGCTGAACGGGCTGCACGACATCGGCGTCCTCGCCGCGCCCCCGACATGAGCGGCGACGACCTCGCGCGCCTGCTCTACCTCGGGATCCTGCTCCTGTTCCTGCTGGGCGTCTTCGGCTTCGGGCGGCGCGCCAGCCTGCGCGGGCTGCGCGACGTCCTGATCTGGGTGCTGATCTTCCTGATGGCGATCCTCGCCTATTCGTTCCGCGACCGGCTGCGCGACAGCCTGTTCCCGGTGACGACCAGCGCGATCTCGGAGGATGCGATCGAGCTCCGGCGCCGTCCCGACGGGCATTTCTACGCCGATCTCGAAGTGAACGGCGCGCCGGTGCGTTTCATGGTCGATACCGGCGCGACGCGAATCGTGCTGTCGCGCGACGCGGCGGAGCAGGCCGGGCTCGACCCGGGCGCGCTCAACTACCTGTCGCGGGCGCAGACCGCCAACGGCGAGATCGCGCTCGCCCCGGTCCGGCTGCGCCGGGTGGTGTTCGGCGGGCTCGAGGCGCGCGACGTGCGCGCCAACGTCTCCTCGGGCGAGCTCGGGATATCGCTCCTGGGTATGGATTTCCTCGACCGGTTCAGCCGGATCGAGATCGAGGGCGACCGGATGCTGCTCCGGCTGTGAGGGATCCGGGCTGTCGCCCGGATCCGGCGGAGCGGCCCTTTGGCCGCGAGCGAAGGTTTCTCCCCGCCTGTTGGCGGGGCCCCTCGCTCCGGGATCTGCGATCCCGGCGCGGACTGCTCGATAGATTTCTAGGCCGTATGAACCATGGCAGAAGCCAGTTGCGGTCGGAGCGCCCGGAGCCCGTCACAGGGGCTCGGGGTGCGATCAGGTGTTCCGCTGCCCCGGGCTTGGCCCGGGGCCTCGATGCTTGGTTCGGGTGGCGGTTCGGAGGCGTCGGGGCCCCGGATCAAGTCCGGGGCAGCGGGGGTTGGGCGGCGCGCCGGGAGGTTGACGCCCGGCGCCATTGCCGGCGGCGGCCCTCAGGTCGAGGCCTTCCGCGTCCAGCGGCCGTCTTCCCGCGCCCAGTAGACGGCGGTGAGCCCGGCGTCGCGCACCGCGCGCCAGTCGCGCCGCGCCGCCTCGACCGCCGCCGGATCGCCGCCGTCGAAGATCAGGCAGGCGCGGGTGAAGGCGGCCATCTCGGGAACCGGCGCCCGCGCGCCGTCGACCAGCATCAGCACGTCGGCGCGGTTCGGGTTCTCGTCGCCGAGCGTCAGGTAGACCGGCTCGAGGCCCGGATGCGCGCTCGCCGCCGTGCCATGCGGCAGGAAGGCGTCGTCGCGCCAGGTCCAGAGCCGCTCGTCGAGCGCGGCGAGGCCGGCGGGCGAGCCGAAGCGCACCAGCGCGCGCCAGCCGCGCGCCAGCGTCTTCTCGAGCAGGTCCGGCAGGTTCTGTTCCAGCGACGTGCCCGTCAGGTGGTAGAACAGGACCTCGCCCATGCCCGCGGCCTCAGGCCTCGTAGCGGTCGCGGATCAGCCGGTCGAGCGCGCGCACGCCCCAGCCGGTGGCGCCCTTCGGCGCCATGTCGGTTTCCTTGTTCACATAGGCGACGCCGGCGATGTCGAGATGCGCCCAGGGCGTGCCGGGCTCGATGAAGCGCTGCAGGAACTGCGCGGCGGTGATCGAGCCGGCCGGGCGCCCGCCCACGTTGGCGATATCGGCGATCCGGCTCTTGATCAGCGCGTCGTAGGCCGGCGCCAGCGGCATGCGCCAGGCGCCCTCGCCCTCGACGCCGGCGGCGGCGAGGAAGGCGCCGGCGAAGGCGTCGTCGTTCGAGAACACGCCCGCCTTCTCGTGGCCGAGCGCGATGATGATCGCCCCGGTCAGCGTCGCGAGATTGATGATCCCGGTCGGCTTGAAGCGCCGCTGCGCGTACCAGAGCACGTCGGCGAGCACGAGCCTTCCCTCGGCGTCGGTGTTGATGATCTCGATCGTGTCGCCCTTCATCGAGGTCACGACGTCGCCCGGGCGCGTCGCCTTGCCGTCGGGCATGTTCTCGACGAGGCCGACGAGGCCCACGACATTGGCCTTGGCCTTGCGCAGCGCCAGTGTCTTCATGACGCCGGAGACGACGCCGGCGCCGCCCATGTCCATCGTCATCTCCTCCATGCCCGCCGCGGGCTTGATCGAGATGCCGCCGGTGTCGAAGACGACGCCCTTGCCGACCAGCGCGAAGGGCGCCTCCTCGGCGCCGCCCTTCCACTGCATGACGACGACCTTGGACGGGCTCTCCGACCCCTGCCCGACCGCGAGCAGCGTGCGCATGCCCAGGGCCTCGAGCTCGGGCTCCTCGAGCACCTCGACCTCGACCCCGAGTTCGCGGAGCTCGACCAGCCGGTTCGCGAATTCGGTGGTGGTGAGGACGTTGGCGGGCTCGCTCGTGAGGTCGCGGGTGAGGAAGACGCCCGCGATCTGCGCGGCGTAAGGGGCGAAGGCCGCCTCGACCGCGGCGGGGTCCTTGACGAGGAAGGTCACCGAGTCGTTGGGCTTCGGCGCGTCCTCCTCGACCTTGCGGTAGGTGGTGAAGGCATAGGCGCGGAGCCCGAGGCCGAGCGCCACCTCGGCGGCGAGGGGCAGCGCGCCCGCGAGCACGCTGAGCGCGGCCGAGCCGTTGAAGCCCGCGATCGCGGCGCCGGCGGCGCGCGCCTCGGCCGCCGTCGCCTTGCGCGGCAGCTTCACGACGATGAGCGACTCGGCGGCGAGCCCGGCGGGGAAGGCCAGCGCGTGCGCCGAGCCCGATTTGGCCTTGGCGAAGGCCTGCGAGGCGACGAGCCGGCCGATCGCGCCCTTCGCGAGCCGGTCGACCTTGCGGGTCAGGGGCGAAAGCGTGCCCGTCTCGTCGGCGAACACGACCAGCCGGCCAGCGATCGCCGCGATATCGGCTTGATCGGCCTCGGTGAAGGCGGTTTGCAGTGGCGCGGTCACGGCGGTCTCCGTAAGTTGCAGTCCGATCGCCAAGGACTAGCGGCTTTCTCGGCCGAAGACCAGCGACGCCCAAACGATGCGACGAGGACCCCTTGAGGCGACTGGACAGCTACATCCTCGGCCAGCTGATCGGCGCGCTCGGCTTCTTCGTGCTCGTCTTCACCGGCGTGGTCTGGCTCACCCAGGCGGTGCGCCTGATCGACACGGTGATCGCGAGCGGCCAGAGCGGCATGGTCTTTCTCACCTTCTCGGCGCTCGTCATGCCGCAGGTGCTCGTCATCGTGCTGCCGCTCTCGGGCATCGGCGCGGCGCTGTTCGCGATCAACAAGCTCTATGGCGAGAGCGAGCTCGTCGTGATGATGGCGGCCGGCCTCGGCCCGCTCGGCCTGATGCGCCCCGTGGCCATCTTCGGGGCGCTGGTCGGCGCGGTGATGCTCGGGGTGCTCGTGTTCCTCGTGCCCGCCGCCGGCACCGCCCTCGCCGACCGCACCCAGGCGATCCGCTCCGACGTCGCCAAGGCGCTGATCGTCGAGCGGCAGTTCCTGCATCCGATGCCCGGCGTCACGCTCTTCATCGCGGACACGAGCCGCGCGGGCGAGATGGCCGGGATCTTCCTCAACGACCAGCGCGAGTTCGAGCGGCCGGTCACCTATTCCGCCGAGCACGCGCTGCTCGTCCGCGAGGGGATGGAGGCGCGGCTCGTCATGCGCGACGGCGTGGCGCTGACGCTGAACGAGCGCAGCCAGCAGATCAACACGGTGAAATTCGACCAGTTCGTCTTCGACCTCAGCGATCTCCTGCGCGAGCAGAGCGAGCGCACGCCCCGGCCCTCGGAATACTGGGTGCTCGACCTGCTGCGGCCGAGCGAGGAGATGCTGTCGCGCGGCCGCTATACCGAGGGCGACTATGTCGCCGAGGGCCATTACAAGCTCACGCTGCCGCTGCTCGCGATGATCTATCCGATGGTGGCGCTGGTCACGATCCTCGCCGGCGGCTACCGCCGCAGCGGCTTCGGGCGCCGGGTGATCGTCGCGATCGGCGTCGCCGTGGTGCTGCAGGTGCTGACCTTCACCACCCGCTCGCACGTGCAGTCGCAGGCCGCGAGCTGGCCCGTCATGTACCTGCCGATCCTGCTCGGCGCGCTCTATGTCTTCGTCCTGACGCGCCGGCTGTCCGGGCCCCGGCGCCGCCGCGGGCCGGCGCCCGGCGCGGCCGGCCCGCAGGGGAGCCCGGCATGACGCTCTGGCGCTACGTGCTGCGCGGCTTCCTGCGCTCGGTCCTCGCGGTCTTCCTGGTGATCGCGCTCGTCATCCTGCTTTTCGGCGGCGTCGAGAACCTGCGGCGGTTCGCGGATTCCCCCGCCTCGGCCGGCGACGTCATCTCGATCACGCTGCTCGAGGCGCCGGAGACGCTCTACCAGGTCTTCCCGCTCGTGCTGATGCTCGGGAGCCTCGTCACCTTCCTGCGCTTCGCGCGCACCAGCGAGCTCGTGGTGATGCGCGCCTCCGGCGTCTCGGCGCTGCGCCTCGTCCGGGTGCCGGTGGTGGCGGCGGTGGTGATCGGCATCGGGTTCGTCGCCTTCGTCAATCCCTTCGTCGCGGCGACGATCAAGCGCGGCCTCGTGGTCGAGGACGAGTTCCGCGCCGGGGGCGGCAGCCAGATGTCCTTCTCGGCGGAGGGCGTCTGGCTGCGCCAGGCCGACGAGCCGAACGGCCAGACGGTGATCCAGGCGGCGCGCTCGAACGCGGACGGCACCATCCTGAGCCGGGTGCGGATGTACCGTTTCGACGCCGACGGCACGATCTACTCGCGCATCGACGCGCTCGCCGCGCGGCTGATGCCGGGGGAATGGCAGCTCGAGCAGGCGACGCAATGGGACCTCGACCCCGAGGGCCGATTCGAGCGGGTCGCGGCGGGCGGCCGGATCACCCTGCCGACCACGCTGACCTCGGCGCAGATCCTCGACAGCTTCTCGCCGCCGGAGGTCGTGGGCTTCTGGCATCTCGGCGCCTTCATCGCGACGATGGAGGAATCGGGCTTCTCGGGCCTGCGCCACCGGCTGTTCCTGCAAAGCGAGCTCGCGAAGCCCGCGCTCTTCGCCGCGATGGTGCTGATCGGCGCGGCCTTCGCGCTCCGGCCGAGCCGCTTCGGCCAGACCGGGGTGATGATCGTGCTCGCGGTTCTGGCGGGTTTCGCGCTCTATTTCCTCAAGAACTTCGCGGAATCGCTCGGCGCGGGCGGGCAGATCCCGATCATGGCGGCGGCCTGGACGCCGCCGATCGCGGCCATCCTGCTCGCACTGGGCTTGCTGTTGCACCTCGAAGATGGCTAAGCAACTCCTCGGGATGCCTAAGGCATTGCGAAACTTCATGACTCCGGAGCGGATCGGCGGGCCTGGCCCGGCCGGGGCGCCGCCGGGGCGGCGCGGAGGGCGAGTGGCGCGGCGCGGACTTATCCTTGCGATCGGCCTCGCGCTCGGCGCGGCCGGATCGGGCGCGGAGGCGCAGGCACCCGCCGCCCCCGCGACGGCGACGACGGCGCTGCCGGCGACCCTGATCGCCGACAGCGTGACCTATGATCGCGAGAGCCGCCTCCTGACCGCGACGGGCGACGTGCAGGTGCTCTACCAGGGCCGGGTCCTGAAGGCGCGCGCCATCGTCTACGACCAGGCGGCGGGCGAGATCCGCGCCACCGGGCCGATCACGCTCACCGATCCCGAGCGCGGCGTGCTGCTCGCCGGCGACGCGGCGCTGACGCCCGATATCCGCGACGGGCTGGTCGAGAGCGCCCAGGTGCTGATCGGCGACCAGCTGCAGATCGCCGCCGCCGAGGCGCGGCGCAGCGGGGGGCGCTACACGACGCTCTACCGCACGGTGGCGAGCTCCTGCGAGATCTGCGCCGGATCCTCGACCCCGACCTGGTCGCTGCGCGCCTCGCGCGTCACCCAGGACGCCGAGGCGAAGCGGATCTATTTCGAGAACGCGACGCTGCAGCTCTTCGGCGTGCCGGTCGCCTGGCTGCCCCGGATGAGCGTGCCGGATCCCGCGGTCGGCCGCGCGAGCGGCGTGCTGGTGCCGGTGGCGCAGCATTCGGACATCTACGGCTTCGGCGTGAAGGTGCCCTATTACCGCGTGTTCGGCCCGTCGACCGACGGGACCGTGACGCCCTTCCTGACCACCACGGGCGCCAAGCTGCTCGAGGGCGAGTTCCGGCAGCGGTTCGACAACGGCGGCTACGACTTCAACGGCGTGGTCGCCTTCGACGACGGGCTGGGCGGCGAGTTCGGCCGCGGCGCGGCCTTCGCCACCGGGGCCTTCGCGCTCGACGATTTCGGCCTCGGGGCCGGTTTCACCACCGACTTCGACCTCGCGGTCGCGAGCGACGACGCCTTCCTGCAGCAGTTCGACTATTCCGACGCCGACCTGCTGACGAGCTACGCCCGCGTCACGCGCACCCGGCCGTTCGATTTCTTCGAGCTCGGCTCCGTCGCCTTCCAGAGCCTGCGCGAGGATCAGGCGAGCAGCACGCTGCCGGTCATCCCGCTCGACTTCGCCTATCGCAACCTGACGCGGCCGGAGGTGCTCGGCGGCCAGCTCGGCACCTCGGTCCAGGGGCTGAGCGTGCTGCGCGCCGACGGCCAGGACGTGCTCCGCCTCGGCGGCGACGTCGACTGGCGCCGGTCCTGGACGCTCCCGAACGGCATCCTCGCGAGCGCGGGCGCCCTCGCCGATTTCGACGCCTATCGCGCCTGGGACGATCCCGACCAGCCCGACCAGGCGATGTACCGCGCCGAGCCCAACGTGAACATCGAGCTGCGCTGGCCCTTCGCGCGCAGCACGGCGACCGCGACCGGCGTCGTGGCGCATGTGATCGAGCCGGTCGCCCAGGTGATCTATTCCGACACGATCGGCGACTCGAACGTGCCCAACAACGACTCGACCCTCGTCGAGTTCGACACGACCAATCTCTTCTCGATCAACCGCTTCCCGGGCGAGGACCGCGTCGAGACCGGGCTGCGCGCCAACATCGGCGTGTCCTACACCCGCTACGACCCGGCGGGCTGGTCGCTCGGCGCCACGGTCGGCCAGGTCATCCGCGCGCAGCCCGACGAGGAGTTCTACGAAAGCACCGGCCTCGCGGGCAAGACCTCGGACGTGGTCGCGGCGCTCAGGCTCGACATCGGCGCCGAGCTCAGCCTGATCGACCGGGCGCTCTTCGACACCGACCTCGAATTCAACCGCAACGAATTCTCGATGATCTACGCCGGCGAGACCGGCGGGCTGCGCGCCTCCTATGTCTATCTCGCCGAGGCCGACAATCCCTATTACGGCCCGCAGCCCGAGACGAACGAGTTCGGGATCGACGCGCGCTACCGGGTGCTGCCCAACTGGGAGGTGCGCGGCCTCTGGCGCTACGACGCGGTGACGAACGAGAACCTGCGCGCCGGCGGCGGCATCACCTACGGCAACGATTGCGCGGAATTCGACCTTTCGATCTCGCGCCGCTACACGTCATCCACTAATGTGCCGGCCTCGACCTCGATCGGCTTCAGCGTGCGGCTGGCGGGGCTCGGGGGCGAGAACGAGACGGAATGGCCGGCGCGCGCCTGCGCCGCCTGGCCGAGTTGACGGGACTGGGAAGGGACGGACCGACGTGCGGATCAAGGCAACGATTTTCGCGGCGATGCTGATCGGCGCCGCTGGCCTCCTGCCCGGCGCGGCCGGGGCCGCGAACAATCCCTACGCGCCGGCGCTGCTCGTCAACCAGGGCGTGATCACCACCTATGACATCGAGCAGCGCACGCTGCTCATAGACGCGCTCGGCGGCACCGGCGACCTGCGCAAGATCGCGATCCAGCAGCTGACCGAGGACCGCGTCAAGGTCCAGGCGGCGAAGGCGATGGGGATCGAGCTGCCCGAGGGGGCGATCGACACCGGCATCGAGGAATTCGCCCGCCAGCGCGGCCTGACCCGCGAGGACGTCGACCAGGTGCTCGACGCCCGCGGCATCGACCTGCAGACCATGAACGATTTCGTCGAGGCCGGCATCATGTGGCGCGAGGTGCTGGTGCAGCGCTTCCGCGGCCGCGCGACCCCGAGCGAGGAGGAGATCGACCAGGCGCTGGCGGTGCAGGCACGGCAGCCGCGCGAGATGGTGCGCATGGCCGAGCTCGCGATCCCCTTCGCCGAGCGGGGCGAGCCCGAGACCGTGGCCCTCGCCGACCAGCTCTACCGCCAGCTGTCGCGCGGCGGCGATTTCGGCGCCGCTGCGCGGGAATACAGCCGCGCCGCGACCGGTCCCGAGGGCGGCGCGCTGCCGCCGCTGGCGATCGACCAGGTGCCGCCCGCGGTGCGCAACCAGGTCGCGCTGATGCGGCCGGGCCAGGTCACGCGCCCGACCCCGGTCGCGGGCGGGCTCGCGATCATCAAGCTCATCTCGGTCTATGACGAGCCGCCGGGCACGCCGCCGGACCCGGCCGATCCCGAGGTGCGCGACGCGCTGCGCCAGAAGCTCTTTTCCGACCGGATCAACAGCTTCGGCCAGGGCTATCTCCAGGAACTGCTCAGCGACGCGCTGATCGTCGAGAAATGAGCCCGCCCGTCGTTCTGACCCAGGGCGATCCGTCCGGGATCGGCGGCGAGATCGCCCTCAAGGCCTGGGCGCAGCTCGCGGGCGAGATCGACTTCTTCCTGCTCGGCGACCCCGATTTCATGACCGAGACCGGCCGCCGGCTCGGGCTGCCGGCGCGGCCGATCCAGGAACCGGCCGAGGCCGCCTCGGTGATCGGCGAGGCGCTGCCGATCCTGCCGCATCCGCTCGCCACGCCGGCGCGGCCGGGCACGCCCGACCCCGCGAACGCCGCCGCGACGATCGAGATCATCGCCCGCGCGGTCGATCTCGCCCGCGCCGGCGACGCGCTCGCGATCTGCACCAACCCGATCAACAAGAAGGCGCTGAAGGACGGGGCGGGTTTCGTCTTTCCCGGCCATACCGAGTTTCTCGCCAGCCTCTGCGGCGCGCCGCTGCCGGTGATGATGCTCGCCGCCCCGATGCTGCGCGTGGTGCCGGTGACGATCCACATGGCCCTCGCCGAGGTGCCCCGGGCGCTGACCCCCGAGCTGCTCGAGGAGACGCTGCGCGTCACCCACGCGGCGCTCCGCCGCGACTTCGGCGTCGCCGAGCCCCGGATCGCGGTGGCGGGGCTCAACCCGCACGCCGGCGAGGGCGGCGCGATGGGCGCCGAGGAGATCACGCTGATCACCCCGGTGCTCGAGAAGCTCCGCGCCGAGGGGATGGAGATCGGCGGCCCGCGCTCGGCCGACACGCTGTTCCACGCCGCGGCCCGGGCGAATTACGACGTCGCGGTCTGCATGTACCACGACCAGGCGCTGATCCCCCTGAAGACGCTCGACTTCGACGGCGGCGTCAACGTGACGCTCGGGCTCGACTTCGTGCGCACCTCGCCCGACCACGGCACCGCCTATGACATCGCGGGCCAGAACCGCGCCAATGCGTCGAGCCTGATCGCCGCGCTGCGCCTCGCGCGGCGGATGGGGCTGACGCGGGCGGCGGCATGACGGACACGCTCGACGCGTTGCCGCCGCTGCGCGAGGTGATCGCCGCGCACGGGCTGTCGGCGAAGAAGGCGCTGGGGCAGAACTTCCTGCTCGACCTCAACCTCACCGGCAAGATCGCCCGGCAGGCGGGCGACCTCGCCGCCTGCGACGTGCTCGAGATCGGCCCCGGCCCCGGCGGCCTCACCCGCGCGCTGCTGGCCGAGGGCGCGCGCCACGTCGTGGCGATCGAGCGCGATCCGCGCTGCCTGCCCGCGCTCGCGGAGATCGCCGGGGCCGCGCCCGGGCGGCTGACGGTGCTCCCCGGCGACGCGCTGGCGATCGACCCGGGCCAGTATCTGACGCCGCCGGTCCGGATCGTCGCCAACCTGCCCTACAACGTCGGGACCGAGCTGCTGGTGCGCTGGCTGACGCCGCCGGACTGGCCGCCGTTCTGGTCGAGCCTCACGCTCATGTTCCAGCGCGAGGTGGCGGAGCGGATCGTGGCGGCGCCGGGGTCCAAGGCCTACGGCCGGCTCTCGATCCTCGCGCAATGGCGCACCACGCCGCGCATCACCTTCGACCTGCCGCCCCGCGCCTTCACCCCGCCGCCGAAGGTCACGAGCGCGGTGGTGCATTTCGCCCGGCTCGACGCGCCGCGCTACCCGGCCGACGCCGCCGTGCTGTCGCGCGTCGTCGCGCTCGCCTTCGGCCAGCGGCGCAAGATGCTGCGCGCGAGCCTGCGCGGCCTCGGCCCCGAGGCCGAGAACCTGCTGCGCGCCGCGGGCATCGCGCCCACCGAGCGCGCCGAGCAGGTGTCGCTCGAAGCCTTCTGCGCACTGGCGCGCGCCGTGGCCGCGGCCGGCCGCTGAGGCTCCGGGACGCGAAACGCCGCCGGCCCGGGGGCTGGCGGCGTTTCGTGATCCGCGGGGCGGATCTTGCATCATCTTCAGGTAGTTGCCGCGCTTCTCAAGCTCCACCGCCCCGGGCTTGACCCGGGGCCTCGGGTCCGATCGGCGGCCGCCCGGAGATGGCGTCGAGGCCCCGGATCATGTCCGGGGCGACGCGCGTCAACCCCGTCGGCTCACTCGACCGGCTGCGCCTCGGCGGCGCCGCCCTCGGCCGGGGCCTCGCCCTCGGGCGCCGCGTCCTCGACCTTGGCCTTGCGCCGGGTGCGGGTCCGCTTCGGCTTCGCCTCGGCGGCGGGCTCGCCCTCGGCGGCCGCTTCGGGGGCGGCCTCGGGCACAGGCGCCGGCGCGGTCTTGCGCGCGCGCGGGGCACGCGACTCGGCCGCCGGCGCGGGAGCCTCGGCCGGAGCCGGCGCGACCTGCTCGACCACCGGGGCCGGCGCGGGAACGGGCGCGGCGTCGCGCGGATCGCCGCCCATCGCCTCGGCCGGCTGGTATTCGACCGCGGGCGTGCTCAGCCGCGGCTGCGGATCGCCGCTCTCCGGGGTCGGGATCGGCCCGAATTCACCGTCGGAATCCTCGGGCTCGAAGGTCGCGAGGCCGAAATTCTGCGCCGGCCGGCGCTGGTCGCGCCCGCCGCCCTGCTGCTGATGCTCGCGCGGAGCGCCGCCGCCCTGCGGGCCGCCGCCGCCGCGGATCTCGGACTGGTCCTCGCCCCGGGCGCCGCCCTCGTCGCGGTCCTGGCCGAAGCGCTGCTCGCTCTGCTGGCGCTGCGCCTCGCCGAGCAGGCGGCTGTAGTGCTCGGAATGCTGCAGATGGTTCTCGGCGGCCACGCGGTCGCCCGAGAGCTGCGCGTCGCGCGCGAGCGCCTGGTACTTGTCGATGATCTGCTGCGGCGTGCCGCGGACCTTGCCATCGGGACCCGCGCTCTCGAAGACGCGGTTGACGATGTTGCCCATCGGGCGGCGCTGGTTGTTGTTGTTGTTGTTCTGGCCGTTATGCCCGTTGTTTCCAGGCTTGTTCCTGGATCGCGACTTGTTCGAAGATCTCATGCTCTGGAATTCCGCCATGTCCGGCTGCTCTTCGGGCTCACAGCTGCGACGCGCGACGCGACGTGGCTGCCCCGAAATTTCGTCGTTTTACCGATTCCCCGCCCCCGGTCCGGGCGCAATCCAAACACACAGTCGACGGGATCGAGTTAAGTCTATACGGGCGATTTCGTGAATGACAAGCGGAAATCCCCGCGTTTTGCGCCGAAACCGGCGTTATTCGATCGCGAGCGCCCGGTCCCGGCCATCCATGTCGCGCAGGAAGCCGGTCCGCCCGAACCCCCGCGCCGCGAAGATCGCGGCGATCGCCGCGCCCTGGCCCGCGCCGAACTCGAGATAGGCCCGCCCGCCGGGCGAAAGCAGCCGCGGCAGCTCCGCCGCGATCCGCTCATAGGCCTCGAGCCCCGTGGCCCCGGCCGTGAGCGCGGCGCGCGGCTCCCAGTCCCGGACTTCCGGGGCGAGATCCGCGACCTCCGCTTCCGGAATATAGGGAGGGTTCGAGACAATTACATCGAAGGGCCCGGAAATAGTCGTCGCCCAGTCGGTCTCGACCAGCTCCGCCCGCGCCGCGACACCATGCCGCGCCGCGTTCTGGGCCGCGACGGCCAGCGCGGCGGCGCTGAGATCGGTGCCGATCCCGGTCGCCTCCGGCCATTCCGCGAGCAGCGTCACGAGCAGGATCCCGGAGCCTGTGCCGAGATCGAGCACGCGCCGGCCCGGCGCCCCTTCGAGCGCGCGCGCGACCAGCGTCTCGGTCTCGGGCCGGGGGTCGAGCACATCCGCCGTGACGGCGAAGTCGCGTCCCCAGAAGGCGCGCGTCCCGAGGATCTGCGACACCGGCCGCCGCCGCTCCCGCTCGGCGAGCAGCGCGGCGAACCGCGCTGCGGCGCCGGCGGGCAGCGGATCACCAAGCAGGAGCGTCAGCCGCCCCGGGGCGAGATCGAGCGCCCGGGCGAGCAGGAGCCGCGCGTCGCGCGCGGGCTCCGCCACGCCGGCCGCGCTTAGCCGCGCCACGCCCTCCGCCAGCAGCCGGCGACCGTCGCTCACGCGTCGAGCTCGGCGAGGCGGCTCGCCTGGTCGGCGGCGATCAGGGCGGCGATCACCTCGTCGAGGTCGCCCTGCATCACCTGGTCGAGCTTGTAGAGCGTCAGCCCGATCCGGTGATCGGTGAGCCGGCCTTGCGGGAAGTTGTAGGTCCGGATCCGCTCCGACCGGTCGCCCGAGCCGACCTGGCCCTTGCGGTCCGCCGCGCGGGCCTGGTCGAGCTTCTGGCGCTCGAGGTCGTAGAGCCGCGCGCGCAGCACCTGCATCGCCCGCGCCCGGTTCTGGTGCTGCGACTTCTCCGAGCTGGTCACCACGATCCCGCTCGGCAGATGCGTGATGCGCACCGCCGAGTCGGTCGTGTTCACATGCTGCCCGCCCGCGCCCGAGGCGCGCATCGTGTCGATCCGGATGTCGGTCGCGGGAATGTCGATGTCGACCTCCTCCGCCTCGGGCAGCACGGCGACGGTGGCGGCCGAGGTGTGGATGCGCCCGCCGCTCTCGGTGACGGGGACCCGCTGCACACGGTGCACGCCGGATTCGAACTTGAGCTGCGCGAAGACGCCCTGCCCGCTCACCTCGGCGACCAGCTCCTTCAGACCACCGAGCTCGGTCGGGGTTTCCTCGACGGTCTCCCAGCGCCAGCCGCGCGCCTCGGCGAGCCGCTGGTACATCCGCGCGAGATCGGCCGCGAACAGCGCCGCCTCGTCGCCGCCGGTGCCGGCGCGGATCTCGAGGATCGCCGAGCGCTCGTCGGCCGCGTCGCGCGGCAGCAGCGCGAGCCGCATCGCCTGCTCCGCCCCGGGCAGGGCCGCCTTGACGCGGGCGAGCTCCTCCTCGGCCAGCGCCTTCATCTCCGGATCGCCGAGCATCCCGGTCGCCGCGTCGCGATCGGCGAGCAGCGCGCGATAGGCGGCGATCTCGGCGACCACCGGCCGCAGCGCGGCGTATTCGCGCGACAGCGGCGCGAGCTCGGCGGGGCTCGCCCCCGCGCTGAGCTTCGCCTCGAGGAACTCGAAGCGGCCCCGGATCTGGTCGAGTTTGTCGAGCGGGATCATCTCGGTCCTGGTCCTTGCCTCGCGGGCGTGGTGCCGCGCGCGCGGGAAATGCGCAAGGGGAAACGCGGGGGCCCGGGGTTAGCGGGTCGGCGCGCGACGGCCCTACCATCGCGAGGCTGTCCCGGGCTTGACCCGGGACCTCGACGCCGACGTGGCGCGGGGCGGTTCGAGGTCCCGGGTCAGGCCCGGGACAGCGGTGCATCCATTTCGCGGTCGCGCCCTTCCGCTACCGCGGCGGGGTTCCCCGCGCCCTACTCCGCCGCCTGGCCCGCGGCGGCCGCCTCGGCCGCGTCCGCCGCCGCGCGCTCGGCCTCGATCTCGGCGGCGCGCTTCTCGACGAGCTCGACGATGTGCTCGACCATGCCCTCGTTGCCGAGCTTGTGATGCTGGCGCCCGGCCATGTAGACCATGCCCGAGCCCGCGCCGCCGCCGGTGAAGCCGAGGTCGGTCATCAAGGCCTCGCCCGGCCCGTTCACCACGCAGCCGATGATCGAGAGCGACATCGGCGTCTTGATGTGTTCCAGCCGCTTTTCAAGGACTTCCACCGTCTTGATCACGTCGAATCCCTGCCGGGCGCAGGACGGGCAGGAAATGATGTTGACGCCCCGGTGGCGCAACCCGAGGCCCTTCAGGATCTCGAACCCGACCTTCACCTCCTCGACCGGATCGGCCGAGAGCGAGACGCGCAGCGTGTCGCCGATCCCCATCCAGAGCAGGTTGCCGAGCCCAATCGCGGATTTGACCGTGCCCGACATCAGCCCGCCCGCCTCGGTGATGCCGAGATGGATCGGCGCGTCGGTCGCCTCCGCGAGGCCTTGATAGGCGGCGGCGGCGAGGAAGACGTCCGAAGCCTTCACGCTGATCTTGAACTCGTGGAAGTCGTTGTCCTCGAGGATGCGGATATGGTCGAGCCCGCTCTCGATCATCGCCTCCGGGCACGGCTCGCCGTATTTCTCCAAGAGATGCTTCTCGAGCGAGCCGGCGTTGACGCCGATGCGCATCGAGCAGCCGTGGTCGCGCGCGGCCTTGATCACCTCGCGCACCCGCTCCGGCGAGCCGATGTTGCCGGGGTTGATCCGGAGGCAGGCGGCGCCGGCCTCGGCGGCCTCGATGCCGCGGCGGTAGTGGAAATGGATGTCGGCGACGATCGGCACCGGGCTTTCGCGCACGATCTCCTTCATCGCCTTGGTCGAGGCCTCGTCCGGGCAGGAGACGCGCACGATGTCGGCGCCGGCCTCGGCGCAGCGCAGGATCTGCTCCACCGTCGCCTTGACGTCGTGGGTCAGCGTGTTGGTCATCGTCTGCACGCTGATCGGCGCGCCGCCGCCGACCGGCACCGGGCCGACGTGGATCTGGCGCGATTGGCGCCGCTCGATGTTGCGCCAGGGGCGGATGTGATTCTGCGACATGGGGTCCGGTCCGTGATCCGTAGCGGAACATAGGGCGGCCGGGCCGGGAAGTCACCCCGGGCCGGCGCGGGCCCGGCGGCGGCGCGCTTACTGGATCGCGACCGCGGGAACGCTCGCCGCCGCCTCGGCGCCGAGCGCCTGGGACACGACCTCCGGCACCTGCTCGACCGCCGGATAGGTCTCGGCGAGGCTCGCGGGCACCAGCGCCACGTCGCGGGCGGCGCGGGTGCCACTGCCGAGCGGGCCGCGCAGCGTGTCGCCGACCCGGACATAGACCGAGCCGGAATTGCCGGCCCAGATCTTCGGATCGACCAGACCCTCGGGCGGCGCGTAGGTCTCGCCCTTCTCGAGGATCCGCTCGAAGATGATCGTGCCGCTGGCGAGATAGACCCGGATCCAGGCGGCGCGCTCGGCGATCACGGTGATCTTCTCGGACGCGGCGGCGGCGACCGCCACCGGCTGCTCCGGCACGCCGGGATGGCCGCCCGGCGCGGCGCCGGCCACGCTCGCCACGAGCTGGGCCGCGATCGTCGCGGCGTCGGGATCGGCGGCGGGCGCGGTCGCCGCGTCCGGCTCCCCGGAGGCGGCGACGGCCACCGGCGCCGGCGGCGTCGCGCGGTCCGGCAGGGGCCCGCGGCTCCCGGGGTTGATCGCGGCGATCGGCCCGTCGCGCGGCGTCAGGATCGGCACGGCGGCCTCCTGCTCGCGGTAGAGGTCGCTGAGCGCGGTCGCGGTCACCGGGCTCGCGAGATCGCTCAGATCCGGCTCGGCCACCGCGGCGGCCGCGGGCGCGGCGAGGTCATCGACCTCGGCGACGGCGACCGGCAGCTCCTCGACCGGCGCGAACTGCACCCGCTGTATGTTGCGCACCACCGTCCAGCCGCCATAGCCGAGCCCGCCGATCAGCGCCGCGAGCACGAAGAGCGAGCCGAGCGCAGAGAGCGGCACCGCGGGCGCGGCGAAGCCCCGGCGCCGTTTCGGCGCGAGCGGGAAGTCGGGGAAAGCGCCCCGGGCCGGCGCGGGGCGGGGCTTGCCGGCGCCGGCCTTGGCCGGCGTGGCGCCGAAGGTCGCCGAGGAAAAGCCGGTCTGCTCGCAGAACAGGCGGTAGACCTGCTCCGGCTCCAGGTTCAGGTAGCGCGCGTAGGAGCGCACATAGCCGGGGATCACGCCGCGGTTGGCGAAGACCCCGAGATCGAGATCCTCGATCGCGGCGATATAGGCCGCCTTGATCCGGAGGTCGCGCTGGACATCGAGCAGCGAGCGGCCGAGCGTGGCCCGCTCCCCCCGAAGAAGATCCCCGATCGGGTATTCGAAACTGATCGGCGCTCCGCCGTCGGAGCTGTTCCTGGCCATCGTCATGGATCCGCCTCAAGACCCCAAGTCACTCACTGAACCGCTTCCACGCCGACACCGAATCACCCGTGGCGCCGCATCATCGTTTTCCGAAATGCTACCATCATTATAAGCGGTTGGGCAGCGGTCCGCGGAAATAACGGCCGGGGGTGGCAGAAAAACACCGCGGGCCGTTCCACTCGGGGCACGACGGCGTTGTCAACGCGGAGGCGAGATTTAGTAGATGTAGCGGATCTGATCGCTCCAGTAGCGTTCCATCCGCCGCAGGCTGCCGTTCATCTCGGGCAGGCGGGCGCCGCCGAGCACGTCGCGCGACAGGATTCCATCGGCGTGGCGCTGGAAGAGCTGGGCGATGATCTGGCGGATCGCCCGGCCCTTCTCGGTCAGCCGCACCCGCACCGCGCGCCGGTCGACGCCGCATTTCTGGTGGTGCATGTAGCCGTATTCGACCAGCTTCTTGAGATTGTAGGAGACGTTCGATCCCTGGTAGTAGCCGCGGGTCTTGAGCTCGCCCGCCGTCACCTCGTTGTCGCCGATGTTGAAGAGCAAGAGCGCCTGGACCGAATTGATGTCGATGACGCCGAGACGCTCGAACTCGTCCTTGACCACGTCGAGCAGAAGCCGGTGCAGTCGTTCGACCAGCGCGAGCGTTTCAAGGTAGGAGGCCAGAAAATCCTGGTCGCCCTTCGGCGCCGCGGACGTCTTTTCGACCGCGGTCATCCTTGCCTGAACACTCATCCTGTCTCTCCGCTGTCCTGGTGCGAAGAAAGCCTCCGGCAATTTATTATATAAGGTGTTAACGCGGGCCGGCCCCCTCGGCCGCCGCGCTCAGGCGAGGCCGTGGAAGGCGCGCACCGCGGCGATCACCGCGCCATGCTCGGCCGGGAAATCGGCGCCCCGGCTGACCCAGAGATAGAGGTCCTGGTCGTTCTCCTCGAGCAGGCCCTCGTAGCGGTCGAGCGTCGCGGCGTCGAGCGCCGCGAGCCGGGCGTCGGCGAAGGGGCCGAGGATCAGGTCCATCTCCTTGGTGCCGCGCCGCCAGCTCCGCATCCTGAGCCGCCGCAGCCGGTTCTCCGCGCTTTCTTCCATCGCCCGCCCCCCGCGCGGCGCCGCGCCGCGCCCGGGGCATAGCCCGCCCGGGCGCCCGCGCCAACCCCGCCGCGCCCGAATCGGCCCGATCGCGCGCCCGCGGGCCGGGCGGGGCCGGCGGGACGGGCCGCGCCGTCAACGCGCCGATGGGCTCACCCCCGGCCGGGTCCCGCCGCCCCCCGCGTTCCGGCCGCCGCCGGGTCGCGGATTCTCCCGCCCGCGCGCGTCTTTCGCCCTTGCGAAGGCGCGGAGCGCGCCACTATTACGGACGCAGTCCGTGAAAGATCCGGGGTTCCCCATGTCCTTCCTCTCCGCCGCGCTCGGGCGCATCAAGCCCTCGGCGACGATCGCCATTTCGACGCAGGCGCGCGAGCTCAAAGCCGCCGGCCGCGACATCATCAGCCTCTCGGCGGGCGAGCCCGATTTCGACACGCCCGACAACATCCGCGAGGCCGCGAAGGCGGCGATCGACCGGGGCGAGACGCGCTACACCTCGCCCGAGGGCATCCCGGAACTGCGCCGCGCGATCTGCGCCAAGCTCAAGACGGAGAACGGCCTCGACTACGCGCCCGACCAGGTCGTGGTCTCGACCGGCGGCAAGCAGGTGCTCTACAACGCGCTGATGGCGACGGTGAACCCGGGCGACGAGGTGATCGTGCCCGCCCCCTACTGGGTCAGCTATCCCGACATGGTGATGCTCGCGGGTGGCACGCCCGTGGTCGTCGTCGGCGAGATGGACACCGGCTACAAGATCACGCCCGAGGCGCTCGAGGCGGCGATCACGCCGAAGACCAAGTGGCTCATCTTCAACTCGCCGTCGAACCCGACCGGCGCGGGCTATTCCTGGGACGAGCTCAAGGGCCTCACCGACGTGCTGATGCGCCATCCGCATGTCTGGATCATGTCGGACGACATGTACGAGCACATCACCTACGCGCCGTTCAAGTTCTGCACCCCGGCCGAGGTCGAGCCCGGCCTCTTCGAGCGCACGCTGACGGTGAACGGCGTCTCGAAGGCCTATGCGATGACCGGCTGGCGCATCGGCTACGCCGCGGGCCCGAAGGCGCTGATCAAGGCGATGACCACGATCCAGAGCCAGTCGACCTCGAACGCCTGCTCGATCAGCCAGTGGGCCTCGGTCGAGGCGCTGACCGGGCCGCAGGACTACATCCCGACCTCCTGCGCCGCCTTCCAGCGCCGCCGCGATCTCGTGGTGAAGCTCCTGAACGAGTGTCCGGGCATCGTCTGCCCGACCCCGGAGGGCGCCTTCTACGTCTATCCCTCGATCGCGGGCACGATCGGCAAGAAGACCGCCGCCGGCACGGTGATCGAGAACGACGCGGTCTTCGCGAGCGAGCTTCTCGCAGCCGAGGGCGTGGCGGTGGTGTTCGGCGCGGCCTTCGGCCTCAGCCCGAACTTCCGCATCAGCTACGCCGCCTCGGACGAGGAGCTGACCGACGCCTGCGGCCGAATCCGCCGCTTCTGCGAGTCGCTCAGCTGACGCCCTGCCCGGTCCCCGCGCGGGACCGGGCGCCCGACCGGGAGCGAGAATCGGCCCCGACCCCGTCCGCGGGCCCGCGGCGGCGTTCTAAAATCGCCGCGAAATCGGGCAGACGTCTTCACTTGCTGCCCAAGTTGCACTATCTTGCCAGTCAACCGGGGCCCAGCTCCGGTTTTTTATCGGTACAACGATCAAAAGGATGTAACGGCCATAGCCCGCAGACCTCACAATGCGCCCCCGACGCGCGATACCGGCCCCCGTGTGAACGACCGCATCCGCGCCCCCGAGATTCGCCTGATCGGCGCCGAGGGCGAGAACATCGGTGTGATCACGCCGGAAAAGGCGATGGTGCTCGCGGAGCAGGCGGGCCTCGACCTCGTGGAGATTTCCCCGAACGCCGTGCCGCCGGTGTGCAAGATCATGGATTTCGGAAAGTACAAGTACGAAACCCAGAAGAAGGAATCCGAGGCGCGCAAGAAGCAGCACGTCATCGAGATCAAGGAAATCAAGTTCCGCCCGAACACCGACACGCATGACTATGACGTCAAGATGCGCTCGGTCTTCAAGTTCCTCGAGGGCGGGGACAAGGTGAAGGTGACGCTGCGGTTCCGGGGGCGCGAGATGGCGCATCTCGAACTGGGGCGCAAGCTTCTCGAACGCGTGGCGGAAGACGTGACCGAGCACGGCAAGGTCGAGGCGATTCCGCGTCTCGAGGGCCGGCAGATGGTCATGATGATCAACCCGACCCGACACTGAACTGGCCCCTCCGGGATGGGGCGCCCCCCGTCCGACATCCGGCGCCCGGGGGCGCCGGATCGCGCGGCGCGGGGCACCGACCCGGAGAAGACCCCAATGCCCCGCCTGCCCGGCGCCGGCTCCGAATCGGAGCGCGCCCGATGACCCTCCTCCAGCCGCTTTCGCGCCCCGAGGCGACCGCCGCCGAGACCCTGCTCGGGCGGCTCGCCCGCAACTGGCTGGCGCTGCTGCATCTCTCCTGGCCCGTGGTGCTGAGCCGCGCCGGGCTCGTCATCCTCGTCCTGACGGCGATCGTGCTGGTCGGGCGGCATGACACGCTGGCGCTCGCGCATCTTTCGCTCGGCAACGCGATCTTCTTTCCGCTGGTCGTGACCGGCGTCGGCGCGATGGTGGGGATCATCTCGCAGACCGCGCGGGAAAAGGGAGCGGGATCAACGGATTTGCCGGCGATCTTCCTGCGCGGCATGGGCTGGGCGCTGGTGGTCGGCGGCGTGATCAGCGTGCTCGTCTACAACGCTGAGCCCGCGCTGCGCCTGATCGGCCACGAGCCGGCGATGGCCGAGGCGGCGGGCCGCGTCGCCCGCCTGCTCGCGCCCGGGGCGCTGTTCCAGGTGCTGTTCGTCGCGGCGGGCTTCTATCTCGAGGGCACCGGGCGGATGAAACCCGGCCTCGTCGCGATGATCGCCGCCAACCTCGTGAACCTCGCGCTCTGCCTCGCGCTCGTGGGCGGCCGCTTCGGCCTGCCCGCGCTCGGCGCCGACGGCGCGGCGATCGCGGGCACGATCGCGCGCTTCGTGATGGCGGTCGGGCTGATCGGCTGGATGCTGACCCTGCCGGAGTTCCGCGCCTATCGCGGCCGCCGCGGTGGCTTCTGGGGCCCGGGCGGCTGGGCCGCCGGCGCGGAGATGCGGCGGATCGGGATCGCGGGCGGCGCGGCCTATTGCTTCGAGACCTTCGCCTTCGCGGCCATGGCGCAGGCCGCGGGCCTGCTCGGCGCCTCGGCGCTCGCGGCCTACACGATCCTGCACAACGTCGAGGCCACCGTCTTCATGATCGCGCTCGGCCTCTCGGTCGGCACGGCGGTGCGCGTGGGACAGGCGGCGGGCGCGGACGACGTGGTCGAGGCCCGGGCCGCCGGCGTCGCCGGCGTGCTGGCCGCGATGGCGCTGATCGGGCTCGTCGGGCTCGGCCTCTGGATGGTCGCGCCGGCGGTGATCGCCTTCTTCTCCAACGACGCCGCGCTGATCGCGCGCGCGGCGCCCCTGATCGCCATCCTCGCCGTCACGATGATCTTCGACGCGGCGCAGGTGGTGCTCGGCCAGTCGACGCGCGCGCTCGGCGACAGCTGGGGCACGACGCTGATCTTCTTCGTCGCCTTCTGGTGCGTGATGGTGCCGGTCGGGCTCGCGCTCGCCTTCTGGACCGATCTCGCCGAGGCGGGCCTGTTCCTCGCGACCGGCCTCGGCTGCGTCACGGCGGCGGTCCTGCTCGGGCTGCGGCTGCGGACCCTGCTCGCGCGCCGGGCGGCCGCCTGATGGCCGGGCCCAAACCCCGCTGGGCGAGCTATCTCGCCTATCTGCCGCAGGCGGCGCTGCTTGGCGTCTTCCGCGCGCTGCCCGCCGGCCCGCGCGGGCGGCTCGCCTCGCGCGTCGGACGCTTCGCGGTGAACCAGGTCCCGCGGCTCCGGAACCGGATCGAGGGCAACCTCCGGCTCATCTTCCCCGAGCGGGACGCGGCCTGGCGCCACGCGGTCCGGCAGGGCGTCGGCGACAATTTCGGGCGCACCATCATCGAGACGATGACGATGCGCGATTTCCAGCGCCAGGCCAGCTGGACCGAGCCCGAAGGCCCCGGCTGGCAGGCGATGCTCGACTCGCTCGCCGCCGGCAAGGGCGTCTTCCTCGTCTCGGGGCATTTCGGCCAGTGGGAGGCGGTGCGCGGCCTGCTGCTGAGCCGCGGCATCGAGACGGGCGGGGTCTTCCGGCCGATCAAGAACCCCTATCTCAACGCCGACTACACCGCCTGCCTCGAGGCGGGCGGCAAGCCAATGGTCGATCGGGACAACGCGGGCATGCGCGCGATGATCCGGCACATCCGCGGCGGCGGGATCATGTCGATCCTGATGGACCAGTACACCAAGCGCGGCCATGAGATCGATTTCCTCGGCCATCCGGCGCCGAGCGGCACGATGATCGCCGAGCTCGCGGTAAAGTACGACCTGCCGATGATCCCGGCCTATGGCACCCGCCAGCCGGACGGCCGGATCCGGATCACCTTCGAGGCGCCGATCCCGCGCGGCACGGCGGTCGAGATGACCGAGGCCGCGGCGGCGAGCCTCGGCGCGCGGGTGCGCGCGACACCGGGCCAGTATTTCTGGCTGCATCGCCGCTGGGTGAAGGTGTTTCCCGACCAGGCGGGCGCCTGAGCCCGGCGCGGCGTCTCGGGCTATTCGACCACGGCGGCGTTCAGGATCGGCCCGAGCCCGTCGGTCTGGACCAGGACCGCGATCGGACCCTCGGGCACCGCGTCGAGGTCGAGTTCGACCTCGCCCGTCCCGTCCCATTCGCCGACCGTCGACCAGCCGGTCACGATGTTGGTGTAGCGCACCGTCTTGCCGAGATTGGCCCCGCCGCCGATCGCGACCTCGGCGGTGGGCATGTAGGTCACGAGATGGATATCGGCCTCGCCGACCGGCCCTTCGACCGGGGCGACGTTGATCCGGAGCGCCTCGCCCAGCCGCTCGACGCTGAGCGAGACCGGCGCCACCTCGGCGCGATGCGCCTTGATCCGGTCGGCGATCGTCGCGCCGTCGCGGCCGATCAGCATGTCCTCGCCCTGGATGATCATCTGCGGCGTGAAGAGCGTGCGCTGGCGCATGACCCGCGAATAAGCCTTCTGCCGCTTGTCGTTGAAGCGCCGGCCGAAGGTGTCGGGCCAGCCGATGTAGTCCCAGTAGGTGACGTGCAGCCCGAGCGCGATCACGCCCTCCTCCTCCGCCAGCCCGGCGAAGAGCTCGTCGGCGGGGGGACAGCTGACGCAGCCCTGGCTGGTGAAGAACTCGACCACGACCGGGCTGTTCTGCGCCACCGCGAGTCCCGGGGCGGCGATGAAAAGCGACAGAACGCAGACGAGCAGACGCATCGAATTCCCCGGGAAAGCCTCATGTAACTAAGGCGATCCCGGCGCCGGGTTCCAGTCAAGCCTTCGCGATCTTTCGCCGGCGTTGCGCGCGGGCCACGCGGCCGCCGCCCCGGGCGCGCGCCCTCAGATCGGCGCGCGATCGAGCTGCGACGGGCTGGCCTCGGTCTCGACCGGCTGCTCCGCGCCGCGCCCGGCTTCGGGCGGCAGGTCGGGCGCGGCCGCGCGCTCGCCCGCGGGGTCGGCGAGCATGGCGGGGCTTTCGGGCTCCGGCTCGGGCGTCGTCGCGCGCGCGACGCGCTCCTCGGCCTCGATCTCCAGCCGCGCCTCGTCCCAGTGCCGCGCCGCCGCGCCCTCGGGCCGCCCTTCCCGCTCCCAGATCTCGTGCGCGCGGGCGCGGATCCGGTCCTCGATCGCTCGTTCGTCGGTCATTTCCGTCCTCCCTCGGGGGCGCGCCGCCTGGGCCGCGCCCCGTGCCCCTCAAACGCGTCCGCCGGCGCCGGGTTGCGCGCGGCGCCGCGACAAAGGATCGCGCCACGGCGCCGCGCCGCCGGGGGTGGCCGGGCCCGGCCCCACTCGGGACTTGCCATCCGCCCGTGGCTGAGGGATGCCATGAGGCGTCGCGTCGCGCGCCGCCCCGGGGCGACGCCGGTCTTTCGTACCAGAGGGATGATCGTGCCTTGCCCCGTTCCGTGATCGACCCGCACGCGCTGATCCTGACCAGCAGCCCCCGGGAGAACGAGGTCGCCCGCGCGCTGCTCGCCGAGATCGGCATCGCCGCGAAGCTGCCGGCCGACGTCGCGACCTTCGCCCGGATGCTCGCCGACAACGTGCTGTTCGCGGTGATCGCCGAGGAGGCGCTGCGCGACGTCGATCTCGACGCCTTCGCGCGCTGGACCCACGAGCAGCCGAGCTGGTCGGACCTCAATTTCCTGCTCCTGACGCGGCATGGCGGCGGGCTGGAGCGCAATCCGCTCGCCGAGCGGCTGTCCGAGGCGCTCGGCAACGTCACCTTCATCGAGCGCCCGTTCCACCCCACGACCTTCGCCAGCGTCGCGCGGACCGCGCTCAAGGCGCGCAACCGGCAGTACGAGGGCCGCTCGGCGATGGAGAAGCTCGCCGAGACCGGCGAGCGGCTCGCGACCGCGCTGATCGCCGGCCGGCTGAGCGCCTGGGAGCTCGACCTCGACACGATGGACCTGACCGTCACCGACGACCTCCGGGCGGTGTATGGCTACGCGCCCGAGCAGCATTTCGACTACGAGGTGCTGCTCGCCTGCATCCATCCCGAGGATCGCGGCCGGGTGGTCGAGGCGATGCTGCGCGTCGCCGACGGCGCGGATGTCGCGGTCGAGTACCGCACCTCCTGGCCCAATGGCGAGCCGCACTGGGCCGAGACCCGGGCGCGGCTGGTCCGCACCCGCGGCCGGCGCAAGCTGGTCGGCGTCTGCTCGAACGTGACCGAGCGCAAGGTCGCGGAAAGCGCGCTGCGCAGCGCGAACGAGACGCTCGAGGCGCATGTCGCGGCGCGCACCGCCGAGCTCGAGGCGGCGCACCGGATGGCGCTCGACCAGATCACCCAGCGCGAGGCGGCCGAGCGGCGCCTCCGACAGTCGCAGAAGATGGAGATGATCGGCCAGCTCACCGGCGGCGTCGCGCATGATTTCAACAATCTTCTCATGGCGGTCCTCGGCAATCTTGATGTGCTGCGGCGGCATGTCGGCGAGGATCCGAAGGCGCGGCGGCTGATCGACGGCGCGATCCAGGGCGCGCAGCGCGGCGCCTCGCTGACCCAGCGCCTGCTCGCCTTCGCGCGCCGCCAGGATCTCTCGATCGCCGCCACGGATCTCTGCGAGCTGGTGCGCGGCATGGTCTCGCTGATCGAGCGCACCATCGGCCGGACGATCGAGCTCCGCGTCGAACTGCCCGAGGCCCCGGCCTGGGCCGAGGTCGACGCCAACCAGGTCGAGCTCGCGCTCCTCAACCTCGTCGTGAACGCCCGCGACGCGATGCCCGACGGCGGCGTGCTCACCGTCTCGATGGATGTCGGCCCCGGGCCGGAGGGCGTCGAGGGCCGCTTCACCCGGCTCGCGGTCGCCGATTCCGGCACCGGCATGGACAAGGCGACGCTCGACCGCGCGACCGAGCCCTTCTTCACCACCAAGGGCGTCGGCAAGGGCACCGGCCTCGGCCTCTCGATGATCCTCGGCCTGACGCGCCAGCTCGGCGGCGAGCTCCGGCTCTCCAGCGCCGAGGGGGCCGGCACGCTGGTCGAGCTGTTCTTCCCGGTGGCCGAGGCGGCCGCGCGCGCCCCCGCGCCGGAGGTGGCCGCGCCGCCCGCCCCGGCCGAGCCGCGACGGCTCCGGATCCTCGTGGTCGACGACGACGCCCTGATCGCGATGAGCAGCGTCGACATGCTCGAGGACCTCGGCCACGAGGTGCTCGAGGCCAATTCCGGCGAGGCGGCGCTGCGGCTCCTGCGCGACGACGCGGGCGTCGACCTGATGATCACCGATTTCTCGATGCCGCGGATGAACGGCGCCCAGCTCGCTCAGGCGGCGCGGGCCCTCCGCCCCGAACTGCCGATCATCCTCGCCACCGGCTACGCCGAACTGCCCCCCGGGGCCGAGATCGACCTGCCCCGGCTCGGCAAACCCTACGACCAGCGCCAGCTCGAGACGCAGATCGACGCGCTCCGGCTCGGCGCGCGGCCCTGAGGATGGGGCGCGGCATGACGCGGCGGGGGATCCTGGCGGGAATGGCGGCTTCGGGGCTCGCCGCGGCGCTGCCGCGCCTCGCCGCGGCGGAGGTGGCGCGGGTCGCGGATCTGGTCGCGCGAATGACGGTCGAGGAGAAGGCGGGGCAGCTCACCGTCCTCAACGATCCGTTCCGCTGGCGCCCTGGCGGGGTCAATCCCGGCGACTTCGACGCCGACCAGAACCGGACCGCGGCGGAGATCCGCGCCGGAAGGCTCGGCGCGCTCTTCAACGGCGTCGGCGCGGCGGGCGCGCGCGTGGCGCAGCGGATCGCGGTCGAGGAGAGCCGGCTCGGCGTCCCGCTCCTCTTCGCGGCCGATATCCTGCACGGGCTGCGCACGATCTTCCCGGTTCCGCTCGCCGAGGCGGCGAGCTTCGATCCCGGCCTCGCCGAACGCACCGCGCGGGCGGCGGCGCGCGAGGGCGGCGCCTCGGGCATCCACCAGACCTACGCGCCGATGGTCGACGTGGCGCGCGACCAGCGCTGGGGCCGCGTGGTCGAGGGATCGGGCGAGGACGTGCTGCTGAACAGCCTCTTCGCCGCCGCGCGCACCAAGGGCTTCCAGGGCGCCGACCTGCGCGACCCCCTGTCGCTGGTGGCGACGCCGAAGCATTTCGCCGCCTATGGCGCGGCCGAGGGCGGGCTCGACTACAATTCGGCCGAGATCTCGGAGCGGGTGCTGCGCGAGGTCTACCTGCCGCCGTTCCGCGCCGCGCTCGACGCCGGCGCGCTCTCGGTCATGTCGGCCTTCAACACCGTCGACGGCGTGCCCGCGACGGCGAACCGCGCGCTTCTCACGGGAATCCTCCGCGAGGAATGGGGGTTCGAGGGCTATGTCGTCGGCGACTATACCGCCGATATCGAGCTCGTCGCGCATGGCGTCGCCGAGGACGGGCGGGATGCCGCGCGGATCGCGATCCTCGCCGGGCTCGACATGGTGATGATGAGCGACCTCTACGTCGCGCACCTGCCCGGCCTCGTCGCTTCGGGCGCGGTGCCGATGGCCCGGCTCGACCAGGCGGTCACCCGCGTGCTCTCGGTCAAGACGGCGCTCGGCCTCTTCGAGGATCCCTATCGGGGGACCGATCCGGAGGTCGAGCGGCGCGAGATCGGCGCCGCGGATATCCGCGCTCTGGCCCGGGAGGCGGGGACGCGCTCGGCGGTGCTGCTGCGCCACGAGGGCGGCGTGCTGCCGCTCCGCCGCGACCAGCGGATCGCGCTGATCGGGCCGCTCGCGCATGCGAGCGTCGACGCGGCCGGACCGTGGTCGATCTTCGCCGATCACTCGGCGGTGGTGACGATCGAGGCGGGCCTGCGCGCCGGGCTCGACGATCCCGCGCTGCTCACGGTCGCGCGGGGCTCGGAGGTCGAGGCCGAGCTGCCGGGCGGGATCGCCGAGGCGGTGGCGGCGGCCGAGGCGTCGGAGGTGATCGTGCTCGTCGCGGGCGAAAGCGCGCTCATGTCGGCCGAGGCGCAGTCGCGGGTGACGATCGACGTGCCGGCGCCGCAGCGGGCGCTCGCCGAGGCGCTGGCCGCGACCGGCAAGCCGATGGTGGTGCTGCTGAAATCCGGCCGGGCGCTCGAGCTCTCGGGCGCGATCGCCGAGGCGGACGCGCTGCTCGCGATCTGGTTCCTCGGCTCCGAGGAGGGCAACGCGGTCGCGGATCTGCTGTTCGGCGCGGTGGCGCCCTCGGGGCGGCTGCCGGTCAGCTTTCCGTTCCGCTCCGGCCAGCAGCCCTATTACTACGCGCATCGCGCCACCGGCCGGCCCGAGACGCCCGGCAGCGCCGCCTACAAGGCGCGCTACCGCGAGGCGCCGAACCGGGCGCTCTACCCGTTCGGCCACGGGCTCGGCCTGTCGTCGGTCGCCTATTCGGCGCCGGTGCTGTCGGGCGAGGTGCTGGACTGGGACGGCGAGATCACCGCGCGGGTGACCCTGACGAACACGGGCGACCGCGATCATGTCGAGGTCGCCCAGCTCTATGTCCATGACCGGGTGGCGGAAGTGGCGCCGCCGGTGCGGCTCCTGAAGGCGTTCGAGCGGATCAAGGTGCCGGCCGGCGGGACGGCCGAGGCGCGGTTCACGCTGCGGCGCGCGGATCTGACCTATCTCGGGCCGGATGGCGCGCCGAGGACGGAGCCGGGCAGGTTCGATCTCTGGATCGCGCCCGACGCCGAAAGCGGGACGCCGGCGGGCTTCCGTCTCGCGGCGGGATAAGGGCGCGGGGTCTGTTCAGCGCGGCGCTGGACCGGAGCGTCGTCCCCGGGCCTGACCCGGGGCCTCGACGTCTTCGAACGGTGGCTCACCCGGGGTCGAGGTCCCGGGTCAAGCCCGGGACAGCGCCGGGTGAACGCAGTGTTCGAGCCCGGGACGGCGTAGCTCCGTGGCCGCGAGACCTCAGGCCCGGGCGACGCGGGGGAAGGCCTCGGGGTCGATCCCGAGGGTCCGGAGATCCCGGCTCCGCGGCGTCCGGCCGATCTCGACCGCGCCGGCGACGCGCGCGGCGCTGCGCAGCACTTCGATGAGAGTCACGGCGGAACGGACGAGGCGCGGCATGGTCTTCGGGCTCCCTGAGCGAAATGGGTGTTCGACAGAGAACCAGTTAGGCGCATGCGCCGGGGTTTGTTAGCAACCGCGGCACAATCCCGTCATGCCCGCGCGGCATGGCTGCGCGCGGCCTCCGGGCCGCGCACGGCTTTCTTCAGTCCTCCTCCGCCTGGAGCTGGCTCAGGACCTGTCCCTTGCCGCGCAGGCGCAGGACGATGGGCAGGAGCAGCGCGACGGCGGCGATCAGGTAGAGGATGACCGCGACCGGGGAGTGCAGCAGCACGCTCGGGTCGCCCTGGCTGATCGAGAGCGCGCGGCGCAGCTGCTGTTCCGCGAGCGGGCCGAGGATCAGGCCGACCACGACCGGCGCGATCGGGTAGTGATAGCGCCGCAGGAAATAGCCGAGGATGCCGAAGCCGAGCAGCATCCCGAGTTCGAACACCGACGGGTTGGCGCCGATCGTGCCCAGCGTCGCGAAGAGCAGGATCCCCGCGTAGAGCCAGGGCCGCGGGATCGCGAGCAGCCGGACCCAGAGCCCGACCAGCGGCAGGTTCAGCACGAGCAGCATGAGGTTCGCGACGAGGAGCGAGGCGATCAGGCTCCAGACCAGCGTCGCGTTGGTCGCGAAGAGCAGCGGCCCGGGCTGCAGCCCGAACTGCTGGAACCCCGCCAGCATGATCGCCGCCGTGGCGCTCGTCGGCAGGCCGAGCGTCAGGAGCGGCACCAGCGTGCCGGCGGCCGAGGCGTTGTTCGCGGCCTCCGGCCCCGCGACGCCCTCGATCGCGCCGTGACCGAATTCCTCCGGATGCTTCGCCAGCGCCTTCTCGGTGGTGTAGCTCAGGAAGGTGCCGATCTCCGCCCCGCCCGCCGGCATCGCCCCGATCGGAAAGCCGATCGCGGTGCCGCGTAGCCAGGGCTTCCACGACCGCGCCCAGTCCTGCCGGTTCATCCAGACCGAGCCGCGCACCGGCTCGATCTTCTCCTCCTGCCCGATCGGGGCGGCCGCGACCTTCAGGGCCTCGCCGATCGCGAAGAGCGCGACGGCGAGCGTGGTGATCTCGATCCCGTCGAGCAGATCGGGCACGCCGAAGGTGAGCCGCGCCTGGCCGGTCTGCAGGTCGATCCCGACGAGCCCGAGGGCCAGCCCGAGAAAGAGCGCGGTCAGCCCGCGCAGCGCCGAATCGCCGAAGGCCGCCGAGACGGTGACGAAGGCCAGCACCATCAGCGCGAAATAATCCGCCGGGCCGAGCGAGAGGGCGAAGCGCACCATCAGGGGCGAGATGAACGCGAGGCCGAGCGTCGCGATGAGCCCGGCGACGAAGGAGCCGATCGCGGCGGTGGCGAGCGCCGGCCCGCCCCGGCCCTTGCGCGCCATCTTGTTGCCCTCGAGCGCGGTGACGATCGAGGCGCTCTCGCCCGGGGTGTTCAGGAGGATGGAGGTGGTCGAGCCGCCGTACATGCCGCCGTAGTAGATGCCGGCGAACATGATGAGCGAGGCGGTCGGGTCGAACTGGTAGGTGACGGGCAGAAGCAGGGCCACGGTCAGCGCGGGCCCGATCCCGGGCAGGACGCCGACCGCCGTGCCGAGCGTGACCCCGATCAGCGCGTAGAGCAGGTTGACGGGCTGCAGCGCGCCGGCGAGGCCGTGCGCGAGCAGTGCGAAAGTATCCATGGCGGCGCCTCGCTCAGAGGAACAGGTGTTCGAGCGGCCCGGCGGGCAGCGACAGGTTCAGGAGGCCGGCGAAGATCAGCCAGACCACGAGCGCGAGCACGACGCCGATCGGGATCGTCATCCAGAGCGGCCCGCGCCCGAAGCCCTTGGCGGCGAAGGCGAACATCACCCCGGTGGCGATCGCGAAACCCGCGGTCCTCAGGAGCGCCATCTGCAGGACGAGCCCGCCGACGATCCAGAGCATCGGCCCGATCCGGTCCGCGTCGCGGGCCGGGAAGCCGCTCCGGAAGGCGGCGAACACGTGCCCGACGGCCAGCAGCGCGAGGCCGGCCGCGACCAGATAGGGCGAGGTCGCGGGCCCGATCGTGGTGCGCTGGCCCGCGACCGGCATCGCCCGCGTCTGCCAGAAGATCACCGCCGCGAGCAGCGCGAGCAGCGCCGCGATCACCAGCGCGGCCCGGTCGGGGCGGCCGTCACCGGCCCCCCCGCGCGGATCCGACCCGCTCATTGGACGAGGCCGATCTCGGTCAGGATGGTCTTGGTCTGCGCGATATCGGCGGCGAGCTGGGTCTCGAACTCGGGACCGGCGAGGAAGCGGTCGTCCCAGCCGCGGGTCGCGAGCTCCCGCTTCCAGGCCTCCGAGGTCGCGAGCTTCTCGATATCGGCGGTGATCGCCGCCTTCTGCGCGTCGGTGATCCCCGGCGCCGCCGCGACCATGCGCCAGTTCTCGAGCGCGACGTCGATGCCCGCCTCCTTCAGCGTCGGCGCGTCGACGCCCGCGAGCCGCTCCTCGCCCGAGACCGCCAGCACGCGGAGCTGGCCCGCCTTCACCTGCGCGTCGAACTCGCCATAGCCCGAGACGCCGGCCGTGACCTGGCCGCCGAGGATCGCCGCCAGCGCCTCGCCGCCGCCGGAATAGGCGATGTAGTTGACCTGGGTCGGATCGACGCCCGAGGCCTTGGCGACAAGCCCCGCGAGGATGTGGTCGGTGCCCCCCGCCGAGCCGCCGCCCCAGGAGACCGAGCCCGGATCGGCCTTGAGCTGGGTCACGAGGTCGCCGATCGTCTCGATCTCGCTGCCGGCCGGCACCACGATCGCCTCCTGCTCGCCGGTCAGCCGCGCGATCGGCGTCACCATCGAGAGATCGACCGGCGAGGCGTTGGTGAGGATCGCGCCGACCATCACGTAGCCGCCGACGATCAGCGCCTCCGGATCGCCCTGCGACTGGTTCACGAACTGCGCGAGGCCGATCGTCCCGCCCGCGCCCGGCACGTTCACCACCTGCACGTTGGAGGAGATCCCCTCGGAACGCAGCAGGCTCTGCATCGTGCGCGCGGTCTGGTCCCAGCCGCCGCCGGGCGCGGCCGGCGCGATGATCGTGTAATCCGCGCCCAGCGCGGGCCACGCGGCGAGAAGAAGAGCGGCGAGACTCAGCTGTTTCATGGTTTCCTCCTTGCGTCGCGCCTCGTCCTGATCGCGGGCGCTGATTTGGGATCCCCTTGGGGATCCCGACCAGCAGGCACCAGCGATCACGACGCGTCAAGCGATCCGGTGGAGGTGGCGGCGGAAGCCGGGCCTCGGCCCGGCCTTCGCCCCGGGGTCAATGGCCCCCGGGATCGATGCCCCCGGGAATCAATGCCCCGGCGTCGCGCCCCGCCCCGCGCCCGCCGCGCGGCGCCGGGCCAGCATGTTGAGGAACTCGACCAGCGCCGAGAAGGCCATCGCCGAATAGATGTAGCCCTTGGGCACGTGGAAGCCGAAGCCGTCGGCGATCAGCGTGGTGCCGATCATCAGCAGGAAGGCGAGCGCCAGCATCACGATGGTCGGATTCTGCTCGATGAAATTGGCGAGCGGGGTCGCGGCGAGCAGCATCACGGTGATCGCGACGATGACGGCGATATACATGATCGCGAGATCGTCGGTCATGCCGACGGCCGTGATGATCGAATCGACCGAGAAGACGAGGTCGAGGATCAGGATCTGGACGACCGCGCCGCCGAGCGTCACGCTGACCGCGCGCTCGACCGCGGCCTCGGTCGAATCGACCGGGTCGACCGCGTGGTGGATCTCCTTGGTCGCCTTCCAGATCAGGAAAAGGCCACCGGCGATCAGGATGAGGTCGCGCCAGGAGAAGGCGTGGCCGAAGGCGGTGAAGACCGGCGTGGTCATCGCCACGATGTAGGAGATCGTCGCGAGCAGCACGAGCCGCATCAGGAGCGCGGCCGAGATGCCGATGCGCCGCGCCCGGACCCGGTGCTCGGGCGGCAGCTTGTTGGTCAGGATCGAGATGAAGATCAGGTTGTCGATCCCGAGCACCACCTCCATCACGATGAGGGTGACCATGGCCGCCCAGCCCTCCGGACTGGCGAGGAAGGCGAAATGCGTGGCGAGGAATTCGGACATGCGCGGCCCCGGGAAAAGTTGCGATGCTTCGGCGGCCGCTTCGAAAGGCGGAACCGGCCCGCCGCCAGACCGGACAACCGGCCATCGCGCCCCCGGATCCCGCGCGCCCCGGCGCGGGCCCCGCGGCGGATCGTCCCACCCCCGGGCCGGGGTGGGCTCCCGGTCAGGGCGCGTCGATCTCGCGCGACAGCATGCCGAGCATGTAGATCCTGAGCACCGCGTTCAACCGTTCCCCGCGGTCCGGGCCGAAGGCTTCGAACCAGGCCGCGACGTCGGCGTCGAGCGCGAGGGCGACCCGCGTCTTCGCCGGGCGCGCCGGCAGCGTCCAGGCGAGCTCGTCCCAGCCCTCGGGCATGCCCCGGTCCTTGAGCCCGCGCGCGACGTTCCAGCGCTCGAGCGCGAGGATCCCGCTCAGGAGATCGGCGGCCCGGGCCGCCTCCGACGGCGCGCCCTTCCCCGATTTCACGCCCTTTCGCAAGATCATCGCCGCCTCCCCGCCCGCGCCGCGCGGGAGGCCCGCCTTAGCAGCGATCGGTTAACGCCGCCTCAGGGCGCGGCGGTTTCGCGCTTCGCCGCCGCTTTGGCGCTTCGCCCCGGCGGCGAAGGATGCTACCCCGCCCGCGTCGAAGGGAGGCCCAGATGCCCGAGGATCCGCTCAGCGCCGAGGCGCCGGGAATCGCCGAGATCGAGACGCTGGCGCGCCGCGCCCTCGCCGGCCTGCCCGAGGAGGTGCGCGCCGCCTGCGCCGGCCTCGCGATCCGGGTCGCCGATTTCGCCGAGGAGGACCTGCTGCGCGAGATGGAGATCGAGGACCCGTTCGAGCTGACCGGGCTCTACGAGGGCATCCCGCTGACCGAGAAGTCGGTCTTCGACCAGCCGACCCGGCCCGACGCGGTCTGGCTGTTCCGCCGGCCGATCCTCGAGGAATGGATCGAGCGCGGCGACGTCGGGCTCGACCATCTCGTCGCGCATGTGCTGGTGCACGAGCTCGCGCATCACCTCGGCTGGTCGGACGACGACATCCGCGCGGTGGATGACTGGACGCAATGAAGCTCGCGGCGCGGGGATGGCGGGGGCCCGGCACGAGGATGGCGGACCGAGGTCCGCCCTACGAAGCCGGGGCGCTCTCGGACCCGTAGGGCGGACCTCGGTCCGCCATCCCCGGCGTCCCCCGCCTCAGCTCTCGTCGCGCCAGCGGTTCACGAGCGGGTAGCGGCGGTCGAGCCAGAAGGCCTTCTGCGTCAGCCGCGTGCCCGGCGCCGACTGGAAGCGCTTGTATTCCGAGAGATAGACCAGCCGCTCGACGCGCTTGACCGTGTCGCGGTCGTAGCCCGCCGCGACCACCTCGGCCACGGAGCGGTCGCCTTCGATCAGGAGCTCTAGGATGCCGTCGAGCACGTCGTAGGGCGGCAGGCTGTCCTCGTCCTTCTGGTCCGGCCGCAGCTCGGCCGAGGGCGGCTTCTCGATCACCCGGGGCGGGATCACCTCGCCCTCCGGCCCGAGCATCCAGGCCGCGCGGTGATGCGCGTTGCGCCAGCGGCAGGCGTCGAAGACCCGGGTCTTGTAGAGGTCCTTGATCGGGTTGTAGCCGCCGTTCATGTCGCCGTAGATCGTGGCGTAGCCGACCGCGACCTCGGACTTGTTGCCGGTCGTCAGCAGCATCTCGCCGAACTTGTTCGAGAGCGCCATGAGGAGCAGGCCGCGCAGCCGGCTCTGCACGTTCTCCTCGGTGAGATCCGCCGGCCGGTCGCCGAAGAGCGGCGCCAGCGTGTCCATGATCGCGTGCCGGCCGGGCTCGATCGGCAGCGTGTCGAGCCGGACCCCGAGCGCGCGCGCGACGCCCTCGGCGTCCTCGAGCGAGGCGCGGGAGGTGTATTCCGAGGGCAGCATCACGCAGCGGACGTTCTCCGCGCCCAGCGCGTCGACCGCGATCGTCGCGACGATGGCGCTGTCGACGCCGCCCGAGAGGCCGAGCAGCACCTTGCCAAACCCCGACTTGCCGACGTAGTCGCGCAGGCCGAGCACCATCGCGGCGTAGTCCTCCTCGACCGCGTCGGGGACCTGTTCCTTCACGCCGTCGCGGGCGCGCCAGCCCTCGGCGGTCTGGTCGAAATCGACATGGACCACGGCCTCGGTGAAGCACGGCAGCTGCAGCGCGAGCTTGCCGCCGGGGTTCAGCACGAAGGAGCCGCCCTCGAAGACCTGGTCGTCCTGCCCGCCCAGCATGTTGAGATAGATGAGCGGCAGGCCGGTTTCCACGACGCGGTTGACCATGTGCATCATGCGCACGTCGAACTTGCCGCGGCGGAACGGCGAGCCGTTCGGCACCATCAGGATCTCGGCCCCGGTCTCGGCCATGGTCTCGGCGACGTCGGGATACCAGGCGTCCTCGCAGATCGGCGTGCCCATCCGGAGCGGGCCGATCGCGAAGGGCCCCGAGATCTCGCCCGAGGCATAGACCCGCGGCTCGTCGAAGACGTTGTAGTTCGGCAGGTGGTGCTTTCTCGCGAAGGCGGCGATCCCGCCGTCCTTCAGGATCGCGTAGGTGTTGTAGACCTTGTCCTCGACCAGCATCGGCAGGCCGATCCCGAGCGGCGGGCCGTCCGCGAGGTCGCGCGCGAGATCGGCCGCGGCCGTCATGGCGCTCCGCACGAAGGCGCGCTTCAGCACGAGATCCTGGGTCTGGTAGCCGGTCAGGAACAATTCCGGCAGCGCGACGAAATCGGCGCCGGCGGCGGCGCCCTCGGCATGGGCGGCGCGCGCCTTGGCGGCGTTGCCGGCGAGATCGCCCATCGTGGGATTGAGCTGCGCCATGGTCAGCCGAAATGCGCCCTTCATCCCCAGGCCCTCGCTCGCTCGTTACGCTCCCCTTGGCATTAGAGGCGCCCGGCCAGCCTGACAAGGCCGCGTCGCCCCCCCGCCGCGCCCCGGGCGGAAACCCATTGTCCGGAGCGGCGGCCACTTCTAGACTGCGCGCCCAGCCAGCGGGGCGCGCGGATTTGGAGGGCGCCCGCGCGAGCCGCGGAAACGTCGGGACGCCGCGGGCGTCCCCGGGGAGAGGGCAGCACTTGAAACGACACCTCGGCACGCTCGCCGCCGCCGCGCTCGCCACGCAGCTCGGCGGTCCGGCTCTCGGCCAGAGCCGCGAGCTGACCAAGGAATACGACAACGGCGGCGTCTATACCGGCACTTTCCTCGACGGCCGGCAGCACGGGCAAGGCACCTACAAGCTGCCCTCGGGCTATGAATACACCGGCGAATGGGTCGAGGGCCGGATCGAGGGCCAGGGCACCGCGCGCTTCCCGAACGGCGCGGTCTATGTCGGGCATTTCACCGACGGCCGGCCCGACGGCCAGGGCAAGATCACCTATCCCGACGGCGGCACCTTCGAGGGCGACTGGAAGGCCGGCGAGATCGACGGGCGCGGCGTCGCGGTCTATGCGACCGGCCTGCGCTACGAGGGCGAATTCAAGGACGGGCTGCAGGCGGGCACCGGCACCGCGACCGAGCCGAACGGCACCATCTACGAAGGCGGCTGGCTCGCGGGCGAGAAATCCGGCGCGGGCAGGATCACCTATCCCGACGGCTCGGTCTACGAGGGCGCGATGGCCAAGGGCCTGCCCGAGGGCAAGGGCAGGCTGACCCTGCCCGACGGCGGCGTCTACGAGGGCGCCTGGGTCGCCGGCCGGATCGAGGGCGAGGGCGTGCTGACCCAGGCCGACGGCGCGCGCTACGAGGGCGCCTTCGTCGATGGCAAGCGCGAGGGGCTCGGCCGCGCGGTCTCGGCGAACGGAGACGTCTACGACGGCGGCTTCGTCGCCGACCGCCGCCAGGGCGCCGGCACGCTGACCGCGAAGGACGGGCTCACCTATGTCGGCGCCTGGGCCGGGGACCGGTTCGAGGGCCAGGGCAAGGCGACCTATCCCGACGGCTCGGTCTACGAGGGCGGTTTCGCCGAGGGGCGGCGCGAAGGCCCCGGCAAGCTCACCTATCCCGACGGCGCGAGCCTCGAGGGGACCTGGGCGGACGGCGCGCTCGCGGGCGCCGGCACGGCGGTCTACGCCGATGGCCAGAGCTATGTCGGCGGCTTCGCGGCCGGCAAGCGCTCGGGCCAGGGCAAGCTCACCTATCGCGACGGCTCGAGCCTTGAGGGCACCTGGGTCGAGGGCGCGCTCGACGGCGAGGGCGTCGAGCGGCACGCCGATGGCACCGTCTACGAGGGAGGCTTCGCGGCCGGCGCCTGGCAGGGCAAGGGCAAGGTCACCTACAAGGACGGCTCGTCCTACGAGGGCGACTGGGTCGCGGGCGCCAAATCCGGCCAGGGCACCGAACGGCACGCCGACGGCACGCTCTATGTCGGCGCCTTCGCGAACGACCGCCGCGAGGGCCAGGGCAAGGTCACCTATCCGGACGGCGGCACCTACGAGGGCGCCTGGGTCGCGGGCGTGATCGTCGGCGAGGGCGTCGCGGTCTATACCGACGGCGGCCGCTACGAAGGCGCCTTCGCCGAGGGGCTGCGCGAGGGCCAGGGCAAGCTCACCACCGCGAGCGGGGCGGTCTTCGAGGGGCTCTGGAAGGCCGGGCGGCTCGAGGGCCCCGGCAAGGCGACCTATGCCAACGGCGACGTCTACGAGGGGAACTTCGTCGACGGCAAGCGCCAGGGCCAGGGCAAGATGACCTTCGCCGGCGGCGAGGTCTACGAGGGCCTCTGGCAGGCCGGCCAGCCCGCCCCCGACGGCGCCGCCCCGGCGAACTGAGACTCGGGCCATTGGCGCCGTCGGGGTTTCGGGAGAGGATCGCCCGGTGATCCGCTGCCCCGGGCTCGACCCGGCGTCGACGCTAACTCCGGGCCGCTCCCCGGGATCGAGGTCCCGGGTCAGGCCCGGGACAGCGCGTGAGGGCGCCGGGATCGCGCAGCCCCATCGTAGGGCGGACCTCGGTCCGCCATCCCCCCCCGCCTCAGCCGAACGGATCGGCCGGGTAGCGCACCTCGACCAGCGACAGGCCGTCGGGCGGGCAGACCGGGCCGCAGGCGCTCCGGTCGCGCGCGGCGAGCGCCTCGGCCACCCGCACCGGCGCCCAGGCGCCGGTGCCGACGCGCTCCAGCGTGCCGACGATCGAGCGCACCTGGTTGTGCAGGAAGGACCGCGCGCGCAGGTGGAAACGGAACTCGCGCCCGCCGGGATAGGCCGCCTCCTCGACTTCCAGCGCGTCGAGCGTGCGCACCGGGCTCGTCGCCTGGCAGATCGAGGAGCGGAAGGTGGTGAAATCGTGCCGCCCCACCAGATGCGCGGCGCCCGCGCGCATCGCGGCCAGATCGAGCGGATGGTTGACGCGCCAGGCGAAGCCCTTGTCCTCGGTCAGCGGCGCGCGCCGCGCGACGAGGCGGAACCGGTAGCGCCGCTCGACCGCGTCGAAACGGGCGTGGAAGTCGTCGCCGACCACCGCCGCCGCCGTCACCGCCACCGGCGCGGGCTTCAGATGGGCATTGAGCGCCTCGGAAAGCCGGAACGGGTCCCAGGCCTTCGGCAGATCGAGATGCGCCACCTGCCCCAGCGCGTGCACGCCCGCGTCGGTGCGCCCGGCCCCGAACACCGCGGCGCCCTCCGGCGCGATCTTCGCCGCCGCCGCCTCGAGCGCGCCCTGCACGCTCGGCAGTTCCGTCTGCCGCTGCCAGCCCGCGAACGGGCGGCCGTCGTATTCGATCCTGAGCGCGTAGCGGGGCATGCGCCCGCCCCTATCCCGCCCCGCCGCGCTTGCCAAGCCCACCTTGCGAGCGGCGGGCGAAGCCCTTACCTCTGGGCGCCGACTGTTCCCGGCGCGAAGGACGCGATGGTGCTCTCCCGACTGACCTCCGGCCTCACCCGCGCCATCGAGGACACGATCACCGAGACGAGCGCGCTCTTCTTCGACCCGGTGGTCCGGCTCGGTGTCACCGGCCTCAGCCGCGCCGGCAAGACCGTCTTCATCACCTCGCTGGTCGCCAACCTCCTGAACCGCGCCCGCATGCCCCAGCTGAGGGCGGAAGCCGAGGGGCGGATCATCGCGACCTATCTCCAGCCGCAGCCCGACCATTCGATCGCCCGTTTCGCCTATGAGGAGCATCTCGCGGCGCTGATGGGGCCCGATCCGCACTGGCCCGACAGCACGCGCTCGATCTCGACGCTGCGCCTCTCGCTCAAGGTGAAGCCGGCGGGGTTCCTGACCGGGCTCACCGGCACGCGGACGGTGCATCTCGACATCATCGACTATCCCGGCGAATGGCTGCTCGACCTGCCGCTGATGGAGCAGGATTTCGAGACCTGGTCCGCGGCCGCGCTCGAGATCGCGGAAAGCCCGGCCCGCGCGAGCCACGCCGCGCCCTGGCTCGCGGAGATCGGCGGCGTCGATCCCGCCGCGCCGCTCGACGAGCTCGTCGCGGCGAAACTCGCGCGAAGCTTCACCGCCTATCTCGCCGCCGCCCGCGCCTCGGGCCTCTCCTCGGTGGCGCCGGGCCGCTTCCTGATGCCGGGCGACCTCGAAGGCTCGCCCGCGCTCACCTTCTGCCCGCTGCCGAAGCCCGCGAAGGCCCGCTCCGGCTCGCTCTGGCGCACCTTCGACACGCGGTTCGAGGCCTATAAGCGCCTCGTGGTCGGCCCGTTCTTCCGCAACCATTTCGCGAAGCTCGACCGCCAGATCGTGCTGATCGACGCGCTCGGCGCGATCAACGACGGGCCGCGCGCGCTCGAGGACCTGCGGACCGCGATGGCGGAGATCCTGACCACCTTCCGCCCGGGCCAGAGTTCCTGGCTCGCGCCGCTGATCGGCCGGCGGATCGACCGCATCCTCTTCGCCGCGACCAAGGCAGACTACCTGCACCACGAGCAGCACGCGGCGCTGACCGGGATCACCGAGGCGCTGGTCTCCGAGGCGCGCGCCCGGGCGCTGTTCCGGGGCGCGGAGACCGGCGCGATGTCGATCGCCTCCGTGCGCGCCACCGTCGAGCAGATGCTGCCCCGCGACGGCCGCGAGATCGGCGTCGTGCGCGGCCGCCGCGCCGATACCGGCGCCGAGGCCGCGCTCTTTCCCGGGCGGCTGCCGAGCGAGCCCGGCGCGCTGCTCGGCCCGGCCCGAGTCGGCGCGGCCGAATGGCTCGAAGCCGCCTACAGCGTCACCCGCTTCGCGCCGCCGGTGCTCAGGCTTGGACCGGGCGAGGCGCCACCCCATATCCGGCTCGACCGCGCGGCGGATTTCCTGATCGGAGACTATCTCGCATGAGGCCCCCCGAGAAGCGCGACGCGCCCTTCGTGCTCGACACCGAGGCGCTGCCGCCGCCCGTGACGCTCAGCCCCGCCGACGCGGCCCCGCCGCCCGAGGACGACACGCCCTCGGGGGAGGCGATGCTCAGGATGGCGCGGATGGCCTCGCGGAGCAGGCGGTCGAGCTGGGCCAAATGGTTCTGGGCGTTGTTCACCAGCCTCGTGAGCCTCGTCGTCTCGATCGCCGCCTATGACTACGTGATGAACCTGCTCGCGCGGAACCAGACGCTCGGGCGGATCGTCATGGGGCTCATGATCGCGCTGGCGCTGGTGGTGCTGGTCCAGATCGTCCGCGAGATCTGGGCCTTCCGCAAGCTCGGCCGGATCGACGGCTTCCGCGCCGACGCCGAGGCCTCGCTGCGCACCGCCGACCGGGCCGGCGCGCTCGAGCTCTCGCGGCGGCTGGAGCGGTTCTACGCCGGCCGGCCGGAGATGGCCTGGACCCGCGGCGAGCTCGCCAAGACGCGCGACGACATCCTCGACGCCGACGCGGTGCTGGCGCTGACCGAACGGTCGCTCTTCGCGCCGCTCGACGCCGAGGCGCGGACCGAGATCGAGGCGGCGGCCCGCACGGTGGCGGCCGCGACGGCGATCATCCCGCTCGCGATGATGGACGTGCTGGCGGCCGCCTCGGCCAATATCCGGATGATCCGGCGCATCGCCGAGATCTACGGCGCGCATTCCGGCTTCTTCGGCTCCTGGCGCCTGCTCGGCACGGTCGCCACGCATCTCGTCGCCACCGGCGCGGTCGCGGCGGGCGACGATCTCGTCCATACCGCGCTCGGCGGATCGGTGCTCGCGAAACTGTCCCGCCGCTTCGGCGAGGGCGTCGTGAACGGCGCGCTGACCGCGCGGGTCGGGATCGCGGCGATGGAGGTCTGCCGGCCGCTCCCCTTCGCGGCGCTGCCCCGGCCGAAGGTCTCGAACGTGATCGGACGCGCGCTGAGCGGCCTCTTCCAGACCGGAAGCGCCGAAAAAGCCGATTGATGCACCGCGACCGCTTCTCTATAGCCAAATCCATGTTCAGGCATCACGCGCGGCGCATCCGAATTACCAGCCCGGCGCTCTGAGATTCTCAGGGTCGCCGGTCCGCGCGTTTTTCCGCGCCCCGCCTGCGTCGTGACGCCTGCCTCCCCTTGCCCGAATACGGATTCGCCCGATGTGCGCCGATACCCCCGACCTGACCGCCGAGAAGTCCGACGACCTGCCCGAGTACAAGGACACGCTCTTCCTGCCCCGCACGGATTTCCCGATGCGCGCCGGCCTGCCGCAGCGCGAGCCGGGCTGGCTCGCACGCTGGGAGCGGATCGGCGTCTATGACCGGCTGCGGGCGAAGACGGGCCGGACGCCCTTCGTCCTGCATGACGGGCCTCCTTACGCGAACGGCCACCTGCACATCGGCCACGCGCTCAACAAGACGATCAAGGACATGGTGGTGCGTTCGCACCAGATGATGGGCCATGACTCGCGCTACGTGCCAGGCTGGGACTGCCACGGCCTGCCGATCGAGTGGAAGATCGAGGAGCGGTACCGCGCCGAGGGACTCGACAAGGACGCGGTGGACACGATCGCCTTCCGCCAGGAATGCCGGAAGTTCGCCGAGGAATGGGTGTCGATCCAGCGCGAGGAGTTCAAGCGGCTCGGCGTCACCGGCGCCTGGGAAAACCCCTATCTCACCATGGCCTTCCACGCCGAAGCCGTGATCGCGGACGAGTTCATGAAGTTTCTCATGAACGGGGCGCTCTATCGCGGCTCCAAGCCCGTGATGTGGTCGCCGGTCGAGAAGACCGCGCTCGCCGAGGCCGAGGTCGAGTATCACGACCACACCAGCCACACGATCTGGGTTCCGTTCGCGATCGTCGCGGGCGCGGAGGGCGAACTCGCCGGGGCGCGGGTGGTGATCTGGACCACGACCCCCTGGACCATCCCGCAGAACCGCGCCGTCGCCTTCAGCGAGACCATCGGCTACGCGCTCTACGCCGTCACCGAGGCGGCCGAGAACGCGACCGCGAAGGTCGGCGAGAAGGTGATCCTCGCCGAGAAGCTCGCGGAAGAAGTGTTCCGCGCCGCGAAGGTGACCGGTTTCGAGAAGCTGCGCGCCGTCGCCCCGGAGGAGCTCCGCGCCCTCACCCTCGCCCACCCGTTCCGCGGGATCGAGGGCGGCGCCGGCGAATGGGACTACGACGTGCCGATGCTCCCCGGCGATCACGTCACCGAGGACGCGGGCACCGGCTTCGTCCATACCGCGCCGAGCCATGGCGACGACGACTTCCAGCTCGGGCTGAAATTCGGCCTGCCGATGACCTACAACGTCGAGCCGGACGGCACCTACCGCGCCGACCTGCCGCTCTTCGCCGGCCAGGCGATCATCACGCCCGAGGGCAAGGAAGGCCCGGCGAATGTCAGCGTGATCAAGGCGCTGCACGCCGCGGGCGCGCTCTTCGCCAAGGGCAAGCTCAAGCATTCCTACCCGCACAGCTGGCGCTCCAAGGCGCCGCTCATCTTCCGCAACACGCCGCAGTGGTTCGCCGCCATCGACCGGCCGCTCGAGGACGGGCTCGGCAATTACGGCGCGACGATCCGCGAGCGGGCGCTGGCCTCGATCGCCGATCTCGTGACCTTCACGCCGGACAGCGGACGCAACCGTCTGCGCTCGATGATGGAGACGCGGCCCGACTGGGTGCTCTCGCGCCAGCGCGCCTGGGGCGTGCCGCTGACCTGTTTCGTGAAGAAGGGCGCCAGGCCCGAGGACGCGGACTTCCTGCTGCGCGACCCGGAGGTGAACGCCCGGATCACCCGCGCCTTCGAGGCCGAGGGCGCCGACGTCTGGTACCGCCCGGGCTTCAAGGGCGAGATCCTGGCCGGGCTCCATGACCCCGAGGCCTACGAGCAGATCTTCGACGTGCTCGACGTCTGGTTCGACTCGGGCTCGACGCATGCCTTCGTGCTGCGCGACCGCGCCGACGGCGTCCCGGACGGGATCGCCGACGTCTATCTCGAGGGCACCGACCAGCACCGCGGCTGGTTCCATTCCTCGATGCTGCAGGGCTGCGGCACGATCGGGCGCGCGCCCTATCGCAACGTGGTCACGCATGGCTTCACGCTCGACGAGAAGGGCATGAAGATGTCCAAGTCGCTCGGCAACACCATCGTGCCGGCGAAGGTCATCGAGCAATACGGCGCCGACATCCTGCGCCTCTGGGTCGCCCAGGCGGATTACACCGCCGACCAGCGGATCGGGCCGGAGATCCTGAAGGGCACCGCCGACAGCTACCGGCGCCTGCGCAACACGCTGCGCTTCCTGCTCGGCTCGCTCGCCGATTTCGACGAGGCCGAGCGGATCAGCCCGGCCCAGATGCCGGAACTCGAGCGCTGGGTGCTGCACCGGCTCGCCGAGCTCGACGGCGTGGTGCGCGACGGCTACGCGCGCTTCGACTTCCAGCGGGTGTTCCAGCAGCTGTTCCAGTTCTGCACCGTGGATCTCTCGGCGGTCTATTTCGACATCCGCAAGGACTCGCTCTACTGCGACGCGGCCTCCGATCCGCGGCGGCGCGCGGCGCGCACGGTGATGGATCTCATCTTCCACCGGCTCGTGACCTGGCTCGCCCCGATCCTGCCCTTCACGATGGAGGAGGTCTGGCTCGACCGCTTCCCCTCGGAGGACGGCTCGGTCCATCTCGAGGACTTCCCGCACGCCGATGGCGAATGGTTCGACCCCGAGCTCGCGCTGCGCTGGGAGGCGATCCGCAAGGTCCGGCGCGTGGTGACCGGCGCGCTCGAGGTCGAGCGGCGCGAGAAGCGGATCGGCGCCAGCCTCGAGGCGGCGCCGGTGGTGCATGTCGCCGACGCCGAGACGGCCGCCCTGCTCGCCTCGGTGCCCTTCGACGAGATCTGCATCACCTCGGGGCTCACCCTCGCGGCCGGCCCGGCGCCGGAGGGCGCCTTCGCGCTGGAGGACACGCCGGGGATCGCGGTGGTGCCCGCCCTGGCGGACGGGGAGAAATGCGCCCGCTGCTGGCGCATCCTGCCCGACGTGGGGACGCACGCCCACGCCGGGACCTGCGCGCGCTGCGACGAAGCGCTGGGCTGAGACCGTGGAACGGGTTCCCGCCGAGGGCCGCCTCGTCGTCCTGCACATCGGTCTGCCGAAGACCGGGACCACGCATCTGCAGCGGCAGATCTTCCCGCGGGGCCGCGACCTCACCTTCGCGCACCGCAACCTGACGCCCGAATGGCAGGGCCTCTGCCACGGGCTGCGCCGCTACGCGCGGGCGCCGGGGCTGATCGCCCCCTTCCTGCGCCACCGCGTCGCCTCGGGGCTGCGCGCGGCGGCGCCGGTCGATCCCGGCACGCTGCTAGTCTCGGACGAGAACATCGCGGTCGACGCCCAGTCGCTCTGGCGCGACCGCGGCCCCTCGCCCGAATCACTCGCGGCCCGGCTCGCCGCGCTGGCCGAGACGGTGGCGCCGCTTGGCCAGCTCCGGGTGCTGGTCGGCGTGCGGCGGCAGGACCAGTGGCTCGCCTCGCGCTACGCGGAATCCGCGCGGGACAATCCCGATTTCGGCCAGGTGGATTTCGACCGGCGCATGGCGCGGCTGCACGCGACCGCGGCGCTGTCCGGCCCCTGGCGCTGGGCCGACTACGCCCATGTCGAGCAGACCTTCGCCGCGGCGCTGGGAACGGAGAACGTGATGCTCCTCTCGCTCGAGCATCTCGCCGCCCGGCCGATCGCGGCGCAGAACGCGATCGGCCGCTTCCTCGGAACGCGCTTCCCGCGCAAGCGCGGCGGCCAGCGGCGGCGCAACAACACGCTGGCGCTCGGCGAGGACAACTGGCGCCTGCGCGGCGGCGGCGGGCTGATCCTGAAGCCCGATGTGCGCGACATGATCCTCGAGCGGTTCAGCGCCTCGAACGCCGAGCTCGGCGCGCGGCTGGACCTCGGCTTCTGAGCCCTATTCGGCGCTGACCGGCGTCTCGGCCAGCTTTCGCGCCGGAAAGGCCTGCATCACGATCCCGACGAGCAGAAGCCAGACCGAGCTGACGAGCAGGCCGATCCTGGCCACGTCGCCGGGCTCGAACCGCTGCCAGACCGACCAGGCGGCCAGCACCGCCCAGATCAGGAGCACCGGCAGGTTGATCGCGCGCCAGCGCTCGGTCCGGACCGGATGGATGAACTTGAGCGGCACGAACTGCGCCACCGCGAGCGCGACGATGATCGACATCGTGGCCCAGACCGGCGGATCGAAGACGAGGAAGACCAGCACCAGCATCTGCCAGCAGGCCGGGAAGCCGACGAAGCAGTTGTCCACCGCCTTCATCCGCACGTCGGCGAAATAGACCACCCCGGTCAGCGCCACGAGGAGCGCGGCGAAGAGGCCATAGGGGCTCGGCAGCAGGTCGGAATAGATGAGCGCGTAGGCCGGGATGAAGACGTAGTTGAGATAGTCGATCACCAGGTCGAGCACCGCCCCGTCCCAGTTGCTGGCATGCGTCTTGGTATCGACCTTGCGGGCCAGCGGCCCGTCGATCCCGTCGACGATGAAGGCGACGATGAGCCAGGCGAACATCGCCGACCAATGCCCCTGGGTCGCCGACACCAGCGCCATGAGCGCGAGGGCGGCGCCGGAACCGGTCAGGAGGTGGACCGAGAAGGCGAGCGGCTTGGTGCGTTGCATCGTCATCAACTAGTCTCAATTCGACGCTACATACAGAACAAACCGCCGTCGCGCCAGTTCCGCGAAGGGGAGTTCGCGATCACACCGCCACCCCATTGCTCGCGACGCGCGAGATCGCCCGCGAGGGCTTGCCCGGCTCCCCGCGCCCGCGCATGCTCGGCCCCGCCCGACAGAGCCCGCGAGGTCCCCATGCGCTACCCGTTCCGCGTCCTGACGCTCCTTTCCGCGCTGGCGGCCGCGCCCGCCTTCGCGCTGCCCGACCTCGGCGGGCGGGAGATCACCGTGGTCGCCGAGAACGCCTATCCGCCGCTCCAGTTCATCGAACCGGGCGCGAGCGCGCCGGTCGGCTGGGAATACGACGCGGTGAACGAGATCGCGAAGCGGCTGAACGCGAAGGTGGTCTACGGCAGCGCGAGCTGGGACGCGATGATCCCCGCGGTTTCCGAGGGCCAGTACGACATGGGCATGGATGGGATCACCATCCGCGACGACCGCGCCGAGATGGTCGATTTCTCGGCGCCCTACATGCGCTCGGAAATGTTCATGCTGGTGCGCGGCGACGAGGACCGGTTCGACGACGAGGAAAGCTTCATGAGCTCCGAGGACCTGCTGGTCGGCGCGCAGCCGGGCACGACGCCCTTCTACGTCGCGGTCTACGACCTGCTCGACGGCAATGAGGCCAATCCGCGAATCAAGCTCTTCGAGACCTTCGGCGCCAGCCTGCAGGCGCTGACCTCGGGCGACGTCGACGTGGTGCTGACCGACGCCACCGCCGGCCAGGGCTATGTCGCGGCCAATCCGGGCCGGTTCAAGATCGTCGGCGACGCGCTCGGCGCCGAGGATTTCGGCTTCATCTTCCCCAAGGGCTCGGATCTCGTCGCCCCGGTCAACGCGGCGATCGCCGAGCTCAAGGCCGACGGCACCTTCGACGCGCTCAACAAGAAGTGGTTTCTCGACTACACGTCGGGGAACTGACCGCGCCGATGCCGCCCCCCGATGTGACCGGCCCGGCCGAACCGGCCGCGCCCGGACCGCGCCCGCGCGGCAAGCGCGGCGACTTCCCCTACTGGCTCGTGGCCGCGCTCGGGCTCGGCGCGCTGCTCGGCTGGAACATGCTCAGCGATCCGGTCTACGCCGGGATCCTCGGCACGCTGGCGCGGGGCGTCGGCGTCACGATCTTCGTCACCGTCACCGCCTTCCTCATGGCATCGGCGCTCGGGCTCCTGCTCGCGGTCGGCGTCCTGTCGCGGCACGTCGTTCCACGCCAGATCGCGCGGTTCTACGTCGAGATCATGCGCGGCGTGCCGATCCTGGTCCTGCTCTTCTACGTCGCCTTCGTCGGCGCCCCGGCGCTGGTCGCGGGCTGGAACTGGATCGCCGAACCCCTTGGCCTGCCGACGCTTCTCACGCGCGACGTCTCGCTCATGTGGCGCGCGATCCTGGCCCTCGCGCTCGGCTACGCCGCCTTCATCGCCGAGATCTTCCGCGCCGGCATCCTGTCGGTCGATCCCGGCCAGATCGAGGCCGCGAAGGCGCTCGGCCTCTCCTCGTGGCAGCGGTTCCGCCTCGTCGTGATGCCGCAGGCGATCCGCACCATCCTGCCGCCGCTCGGCAACGACTTCATCGCGCTCATCAAGGACAGCGCGCTCGTCTCGGTGCTCGGGGTCGCGGACATCACCCAGCTCGGCAAGGTCTACGCCGCGAGCTCCTTCCGCTATTTCGAGACCTACAACGTCGTGGCCTTCCTCTATCTCGCGATGACCCTCGGCCTCTCGCTCGCGCTCCGCGGCTTCGAGCGGCGGATGCGCGGGCGCTGGAAGAAGGGCTGAGCCCCAACGGATTTACAGTCCGTCGGGGCTCAGCCGGTCAGTGCGCCATCCAGACCGGGATCTCGAGCTTCTTCATCATGTCGGTGGTTGTGCCGCCGAAGAAGCGCTGGCGCAGCCGCGAATGGCCGAAGCCGCCCATCACGATCAGATCGGCGCCGAGATCCATCGCGGTCTGGCGCAGCAGCCCGCCGACGTCCTGGCCCTGCTTGGGCAGGCGATGCACGGTCGGCTGGATCCCGTGGCGGCCGAGATAGGCCGCGAGATCGGCGCCCGGCTCCTGGCCGTGGCCCTCGAAGGTCGGCACCGGGTCGATCAGCACGGCGTCGACGGCGGCGGCCGATTTCAGGATCGGGATCGCGTCGCGCACCGACTTCGACGCCTCGACGCTCGCGTCCCAGGCGATGATGACGCGGTCGACGCGCGGGAAGTGGAACTCGGTCTCGGGCAGCAGCAGGATCGGCCGGCCCGATTCGAACAGCGCCCCGCTCATCACCCAGTCCTGCAGCTGCTCGGCGCGCGCGGCGCGCGGCGCGATCAGCGTGAGATCGGCGTAGCGGGCGCAGCGCGCGGCCAGCGTCGTCACCGTGCCGCTGTCGACGAACTGCGGCTCGACCGAGTAGGAAATCCCCGAGGGCGCCAGCACCGCCTCGATCGCCTCGGCCTTCGCGCGCACGTCGAGCTGCCCCTGGTCGACCTCCGAGGCCCAGAGATCGTTCGACACGACGCCATAGGGCGAAACCGGCGGCGGGGCGGCGACGCCGAGGACGAGGACCGAGAGATGCGCCTCGAAACCCTGGGCGACGCCGATCGCGCGCTTCAGCGCGCTGTCGTCCTGATCGACGCCGATGGCGAGGAACACGGTCTTGAACGACACGGTCTTGAAGGACATTGGAATTCTCCTCATGCGATCCGGACATGATAGACAGGTGCGCGCGCCGTTCCCATGCTTTAGATCAAGCGCGAGACCACCGACGCGAGGAGACTGCGATGGCTTTCGAGGATTTCCGGATGGGGCTCGCGATGCTCCTCGACGAGATCGCGAAGAATCCCGACAACAAGCACGAGCTGCAGGAATCGCTGCGCGAGAAGCTCACGGAAATGCGGGACCTCGGCCTGCCGCTGCCGGAGGATCTCGTCGAGCTCGAGGATTATCTCGAATCCGATCTCGACGAGGAAGAGGACGAGACCGCGACCAAGCCCTCCGACGAGGGCTGAGCCCTCAGCGGCCCCCGGCCATCGCCGCGCGGACCAGATTCGCGACGGCGAGCAGGCCGACCGCCGCCACGACGACCGAGGGGCCGGTCGGCGTGTCGTAGACCCAGGAGGCGGCGATCCCCGCCAGCGTGGCGACGGCCCCGACCAGGGCCGCCGATCCCCACATCGCCTCGGGCGTGCGCGCGAAGACCCTGCCCGCCGCCGCCGGCACGATCAGCATCGCGGTGATGAGGAGCGCGCCGACCACCTTGAGCGAGACCGCGACCAGGACGGCGAGCGCCAGTGTCAGGATCAGCCGCTCGCGCCCCGCGTCGATGCCGGAGGCGGCGGCGAGATCGGGATTGATCGTCGCGATCAGGAGCCGCCGCCAGCGCCAGGCGACGAGCGCGGTGACGAGCGCGGCGCCGGCGTAGATCACCGCGAGATCGCCGCGCGTCACCGCGAGGATGTCGCCGAAGAGATAGCCCATCAGGTCGACCCGGACCCCGGTCAGGAAGCTCAGCGCGACGAGCCCGATCGCGAGCGCCGCGTGCGAGGCGACGCCGAGCATCGTGTCCATCGCATAGGTCCGCCCCGAGGCGAGCGCCACGGTCAGCGCCATCGCCACCGCCATCGCCGCGACCCCGAGCACGACGGGCAGGTCGAGCGCCAGCGCGAGCGTGACGCCGAGCAGCGAGGCATGCGCGGTGGCGTCGCCGAAATAGGCCATGCGCCGCCAGACCACGAAACAGCCGAGCGGCGCCGCGGCGAGCGCCACGCCGATCCCGGCGAGGCAGGCACGGATCAGGAAATCGTCGAGGAACGTCAAAGCTCTTCCTCCGCTTTCTCATGCGAGGGCGGATGGTGATGGTGATGATGCGATCCGTCGCCATGGGCGTGGTCGTGCTCGTGGCGGTAGAGCGCGAAGGTGCCCCCCGTGCCATGGCCGAACAGCGCGCGGTACTCGGGCGCGGCCGAGACCTGGGTCGGCGCGCCCTCGCAGCAGACATGGCCGTTGAGGCAGATCACCCGGTCCGAGGCCGCCATCACGACATGCAGGTCGTGGCTCACCATCAGGACCGCGCAGCCGATCTCGGCGCGCAGCGTCTCGACGAGCTTGTAGAAGGCCGCGGTGCCCGGCTGGTCGAGCCCCTGCGCCGCCTCGTCGAGCACGAGCAGCGCCGGGCGGCGCAGGAGCGCGTGGGCGAGCATGACCCGCTGAAACTGCCCGCCGGAGAGGTCGATCATCTGCCGCGCCTCGAGCCCCGAGGCGCCCACCTGCGCGAGCGCCGCGGTCCGCGCCGCGCGGTCGCCGCCGGCGAGCGCGAGGAAGCGCGCGACCGAGAGCGGCATGGTGTGGTCGATCGCCAGCCGCTGCGGCACGTAGCCGATGACGAGGCCGGGGGCGAGCGTCACCGTGCCCTCGGTCGGGATGAGCGCGCCGATGACGAGCCGGATCAGCGTGGTCTTGCCCGAGCCGTTGGGGCCCACCACCGTCACGATCTCGCCGGCGCGGACCGCGATGGAAACGCCGCTCAGCACGGTCTCGCCGCCGAGCGTGACGCCCATGCCCCGGGTCTCGACCAGCACCGCGCCCCGCGGCGTCATGCCCGGGCGCCCCGGCAGGCTTCGCACAGCCCTTCGACCTCGACCACCAGCTTCTCGACCGCGAAACCTCCGGCGCCCGCCTCCTCGACCAGCCCGCGCATCGTCTGGGGGAGCGGCGCCTCGGCGACCCGCCGGCACTCGCGGCAGACAAGGAAGGCGGCGGCGTGCTCGGCGCCGCCATGGGTGCAGGCGACGAAGGCGTTCAGCCGCTCGATCCGATGCGCGAGCCCGTTCGCGACGAGAAAGTCGAGCGCGCGATAGGCGACCGGCGGCTGGCCCCCAAGCCCCGCCGCGCGCAGCCGGTCGAGCACCTCGTAGGCGGTCATCGCCCGGTGCGATTCGAGCAGCGTCTCGAGCACGAAGGCCCGCGCGGGGGTGAGCCGCAGCTTGCGCGCGCGGCACGCCTCCTCGGCCGCGCGCAGGGCCTCGCCCTTGCAGGCGCCGTGGTCATGCGCGTGGAACGCTTCGGGATCGGCGAGGCTTGACGGGGGCATGTGTTACTTTATAACAGATCTTGCGCGGTCGAACAGGCAATCTAGTCTCGGCCGCCCGTCGCCACAAGGGCCCCGCCCGTCCCGATCCGAGGATGCCTCGATGCCGAATTCCCTCCGCCCGGCCGCGCTGGCCGCGGCGTTCCTCGCCCTCGCGGCGACCTCCGCCCTCGTCCGGCCCGCCCTGGCCCAACCTTCCCCGGCCCAGCCCGCCGTGGTCACCGATTTCGGCCCGGTCGATTCGATCACCGCGCGGGTGATGGCGGGCGTGGGCGCGCCGGTCCAGATCCTGCCGCCCGGCGCCGAGCCGCACAGCTATTCGCTGCGCCCGTCCGAGGCGCGCGAACTCGGCGCGGCGGATCTCGTGGTCTGGGTCGGCCCCCGGATGACGCCCTGGCTCGCCGATCCGATCGCGGCGCTGGCGAGCAAGGCCGAGGTGCTGACGCTCGACGAACTGCCGGGGCTCACGCTGTTGCCGATCCGCGCCTCGGGGCCGTTCGAGGCCGACCTCCACGACCACGGCGCCGAGGCCGGGGAGCACGACGATCACGATCATGACGCCGCCGGGCACGACGATCCTGACCATGACGCGCACGCCGACGCGGCGGCGCAAGCGGCGCCGGACCAGCATCTCTGGCTCGATCCCGACAACGCCACCGTCTTCGCCGCGGCGATCGCGGCGAAGCTCGGCGCGATGGATCCCGCCCATGCCGCCGCCTATGCCGCGAACGCCGAGGCCTTCGCCGGCGAGATGGCGGCGCTGAGCGCCGAGGTCGACGCGACCCTCGCCCCGGCGCGCGGGAAGCCCTTCATCGTCTTCCACGACGCCTACCAGTATTTCGAGCATCGCTTCGACATCCCCGCGGCGGGCAGCGTGGCGCTCCACGACGCCGAATCGCCCGGCGCCGCCCGCGTGGCCGAGATCCGCGACCGGGTGCGCGCCGACGGCGTCGTCTGCGCCTTCACCGAGCCGCAATTCCCGCCGAAGCTGCTCGCCACCATCACCGAGGGAAGCGAGGTCAGGACCGCCGCGCTCGATCCCGAGGGCGTGGGCCTGACGCCGGGTGTTGATCTCTACCCGACGCTGATCCGGAACCTCGCCACCGACCTCGCGGGTTGCCTCCGGTAGGGTGGGCGATTCCGCCCACCTTCGCGGCGCGAAACGGCGGACGCGGGCGCGAGGCGGCGCGGGAGGATGGTGGGCGGAATCGCCCACCCTACGCCAAAGGTCGCAGACGCCGCGAAAGGTTTGCCCTTTGCCCCGCCGCACCGCGCGCTAGACTGCGGCCCTTCCGACCACGAGGCCACGCCATGTCCGACAAGCCCCTTTTCGCCGTCCCCGCGCGGGTGCCCGTGACGATCCTGACCGGCTTTCTCGGCGCCGGGAAGACGAGCCTGCTGAACCGTCTCCTGAAGGAGCCGGCCTTCGCGGACACCGCCGTGATCGTCAACGAATTCGGCGCGGTCGGGATCGACGGCGACCTGGTGGAGGCGGCCGACGGCCGCGCCTTCGCCGAGACCACCGGCTGCCTCTGCTGCACCGTCGCGGGGGACATCCGCGAGACGCTGGTGCGGCTCGCCGACTCGATGGCGCGCGGCGCGGTGCCGAAATTCTCGCGCCTCGTCGTCGAGACGACCGGCCTCGCCGATCCCGCGCCGGTGCTGCGCTCGCTGATGACGAGCGACGAGGTGATCGACCTCTACGCGCTCAACGGCGTCGTGACCGTGGTCGACGCGACCAGCGGCGGGAGCACGCTCGACCGGTTCGCCGAGGCGCGGGCGCAGGTCGGCGTCGCCGATCTCGTCCTGCTCTCCAAGACCGACATCGCCGCGCCGGAGACGGCGGAGGCGCTGCGCGCCCGGCTGCGCGCCGCCAATCCGAACGCGCGGCTGATGGACGCCGCCGACGCCGACGCCGCCGATGTCTTCGGCCTCGCCGCCTTCGACCCGGCGCTGAAGCCGCCGGAGGTCGCGGACTGGCTGCGCTTCGACCGCGTCGGGGAACCCCACCATCACGACCACGCGCCGAACCGCCATGGCGCCGATATCGAGGCCTTCTGCTACGCCGGCGCCACGCCGGTCGCGGCCTGGGACGCGCAGCGGCTCATCACCGCGCTGCAGGACCGGCTCGGGCCGGACCTGCTGCGGCTGAAGGCGATCTGCCTGCTCGAGGAGGCGCCGGAGGCGCCTGCGATCCTGCACGTGGTGCAGCACGTGATGCACCCGCCCGCGCGGCGCAAGGGCTGGCCCGAGGGCGCGCCGCCCGCGACCCGGATCGTCGTGATCGCCCGGGGCCCCGAGCGCGCGCGCGTGCCCGAGCTCTTCGCCGAGTTCCTGCCGGGCCTCGCCCCCGCCGGCGCCGCGCGCGACGCGCATGATCCCGCGCGCGGCCATGATCACGATCACCACCACCATCACGAGCACCACGCCGCGGACACCGCCGCCGAGGCGGCTGATCCCGCCGGCGCGGCGGCGCGGCGCGGCCACGCCCCCGCCTGACCGCCGCCCCCGAAGCCACTCTGGCGGGTGGCTTTTCGCGGTTCCCCCGCCCGGAACTTTGCTCTAAGCAGTTCGGCAGCTTCAGGATCCGAAGGGTACGGGGGAGTATCGGAATATGTCCGTCATCATCGACGTCATCGCGCGTGAAATCCTCGACAGCCGGGGCAACCCGACCGTCGAAGTGGATGTCCTGCTCGAGGACGGCGCCACGGGGCGCGCCGCCGTACCCTCCGGCGCCTCCACCGGCGCGCACGAGGCGGTCGAGCTTCGCGACGGCGACCCGAAGCGGTTCGGCGGCAAGGGCGTGCTCAAGGCGGTCGAGGCGGCCAACGGCGAGATCCGCGACGCGATCACCGGGATGAGCGCGATAGACCAGGTGGCGATCGACGAGCTGATGCTCGAGCTCGACGGCACCCCGAACAAGTCGAAGCTCGGCGCCAACGCGATCCTCGGCGTCAGCCTCGCGACCGCGAAGGCGGCGGCCAACAGCCTCGGGCTGGAGCTCTACCGCTACATCGGCGGCACCTCGGCCCGCGTGCTGCCGGTGCCGATGATGAACATCATCAACGGCGGCGCCCATGCCGACAATCCGATCGACATCCAGGAATTCATGGTGATGCCGGTCGGCGCCGACAGCTGCGCCGACTCGATCCGGATCGGCGCCGAGATCTTCCACGCGCTGAAGAAGAACCTCGCCAAGGCCGGCCACAACACCGCCGTCGGCGACGAGGGCGGCTTCGCGCCGAACCTCTCCTCGACCAACGAGGCGCTCGACTTCATCATGAAGTCGATCGAGACCGCCGGCTACAAGCCGGGCGAGGACGTCTATCTCGCGCTCGACTGCGCGGCGACCGAGTACTTCAAGGGCGGCGTCTACGACATGGCCGGCGAGGGCAAGAAGCGCTCCTCGGCCGAGAACGCCGCCTATCTCGCGGGGCTCGTCGACGCCTATCCGATCATCTCGATCGAGGACGGCATGTCCGAGGACGACTGGGAGGGCTGGAAGCTCTTGACCGAAGCGGTCGGCGCGCGCTGCCAGCTGGTCGGCGACGACCTCTTCGTCACCAATACGAAGCGCCTCGCCGAGGGCATCGAGAAGGGCGTCGCCAACTCGATCCTCGTCAAGGTGAACCAGATCGGCTCGCTGACCGAGACGCTCGCCGCCGTCGACATGGCGCATCGCGCCCGCTACACCGCCGTGATGTCGCACCGCTCGGGCGAGACCGAGGACGCGACCATCGCCGACCTCGCGGTCGCGACCAACTGCGGCCAGATCAAGACCGGCTCGCTCTCCCGCTCCGACCGGCTCGCGAAGTACAACCAGCTGATCCGGCTCGAGGAAGACCTCGGCGAGCACGCGATCTTCGCCGGCCGCTCGATCCTGCGCCGCTGACCCGGCCGCCGGGGCCGCGCGCCCGGCCTTCCTCGCGGACCCTTCCGGCGTCCGCCCTTCCGCGCCCGGGCCCTCGCCCGGGCGTAAGCCTGCCAGACGGTGCGCCCCATGCCCAACGACGAAACGGCGAAGCTCTACCTCGTCACGCCGCCCACCCTGCGCCTCGCGGATTTCGCCGACACGCTCGGCGGGCTGCTCGACCGGTTCGAGGTGGCCTGCGTGCGGCTCAGCCTCGCGACCCGCTCGGAGGACGACATCGGCCGCGCCGCCGACACGTTGCGCGAGGTCTGCCACGGGCGCGACGTGCCGCTGGTGCTCACCGACCATTTCCTGATGGTCGAGCGGCTCGGCCTCGACGGCGTGCATCTCTCGGACGGGGCGCGGCAGGTGCGCGCGGCGCGCAAGGCGCTCGGCCAGGACGCGATCGTCGGCGCCTACGCCCATGCCTCGCGCCATGACGGGATGACGGCGGGCGAGATCGGCGCGGACTATGTCTCCTTCGGCCCGATCAGCCCCTCGAGCCTCGGCGACGGCGCGCTGGCGCCGCTCGAGCTCTTCGAATGGTGGTCCGAGATGATCGAGGTGCCGGTGGTGGCCGAGGGCGGGCTCAGCCCCGACCAGGCCGCCGACCTCGCCCGCGCCGCCGATTTCATCGCGCTCGGCGACGAGCTCTGGTCGCATCCCGAGGATCCGGAGACCGCGCTGCGCGCCTTCGTCGCCCGGCTGGGCGGCTGAACCCTCAGCGCGGGACCGGGCCGAGCGCCGGGCCCGCGCTCCGGACCAGCCGGCGGTAGGCGAGATAGCCGAGGCAGCAGCCGAGTCCCATCAGCGGGATCAGCGTCGCCATCGCCAGCACCGGGTCGCCCATCAGCGCGCCGAGCGAGCCCACGACCAGCCCCGATCCCATCTGGATGAAGCCGGTCATCGAGGCCGCCGCGCCGCCCGCCTTCGGGAAGGGCGCCATCGAGGCGGTCATCATCGCCGGCATGACGAGGCCGATCCCGGCGGCGTAGATCGCGACCGGGACCATCACGCGCAGGAAGCTCGGCTCCCAGGCCAGGAGAAGCGTGAGCCCGAGCCCGCCGAGCACGCAGAGCCCCACCCCCGGCGCGACCAGCCTCTCGGCGCCGAACCGCCCCATCAGCGGCCGCGCGGCGAGCGAGGCGGCGAAATAGGCGCCGGTCTGAAACAGCATGCCGAGCCCGAATTCCGCCGGGCTGAGCCCGACGCCGTGCATCAGCACGAAGGGCAGGAAGGTCGCCTGCGCGTAGAGCGCGCCGACCGCCCCGGCGATCACGGCGGTCGCGCTCAGGAAGCGCGGCTCGCGCAGGATCTCGACGTAGACCTTCGTCACGGCGCCGAGATTGGGCCTGCGCCGCGGGCCGGGCGCCGTCTCGCGCAGGAAAACGGCGGTGACGCCGATGACCAGCACCCCGATCCCCACCATGGTCGCGAAGATCGCGCGCCAGCCGAAGCCGGTCAGCAGCAGCCCGCCGAGCGTGGGCGCGATCGCGGGGCCGACCGAAAGAATGATGCCGATCACGTTGAGAACGCGCGAGGATTCGTCGCCCTGGAACAGGTCGCGCACCACGGCGCGGGCGATGATCACCCCGGCCGCCGCCCCGGCGCCCTGCAGCAGCCGCGCGAGCATCAGCACCTCGACGCTGGGGGCGAAGAGCGCGACGAGGCTCGCAAGGCAGTAGATCGCCATGAAGGCGAAGGTCACCGGGCGCCGGCCGAGCGCGTCCGAGAGCGGCCCGGCGATCAGCTGCGCGCAGGCGAAGCCGCCGAAATAGAGCGTCAGCGTCATCTTGACCGCCGCCTCGGTGGTGCCGAAGGCGGTCACGATATCGGGCATCGCCGGGGTGTAGATCGACATCGACACCGGGCCGATCGCGGTCAGCACGCCGCCGATCGCGCTGACCCGCCGCGCCGTCATCCGCTGGCCCGCGTCGGAGGACGCGGGCGCCGTCGCCTGGATCGCCATGGCTCAGGCCGCTCCCCGCGTCGCGTCGGCGATCTCGGCGCGCGCCCGGGCGAGGTTTCCCGACGCGGCGAGCGCTGTCTCGTAGAACCGGCGCCAGTCCGCCTCGTCGATCCCGCCCCGCGCCGCGGCGCGGATCTCCGCGCCGATGCGCGCGGTCGCGGCCAGCACCTCGGCGGCCGCGGCGGTGGCGACCACGCGCTTCGCGCGGCGGTCGTCGGGGTCGGTCTCGCGGGCGACGAGGCCCGCGGCCTCCAGCCGGTCGAGAAAGCCGGTGAGGCTCATCGGCGCGAGGCCGAGCCGCTCGGCGAGCACGTTCTGCCGCGCCGAGCCCGCGTGGGCGACATGCGCGAGCACCCGCGCCTCGGAGGGGGTGATCGGCAGGCCGGCCTCGGCGATCCGGCGCTCGAATTCGGCGCGGATCAGCCGCGCGAGGTCGCCGATCGCGAAGTTGAGCCCGCGCAGGTCGCCCGATTCCCCGGCCATTCCATGTAACCCCTTATAGTATGGCTGCCTTATATTAAGCCGCGGCGCGGAAATTCAACCGCTTTCGCGGCCGCGAGACGGCCCCGGCGCTGGACGGGCTTCGCGACCGCCTTTAGAACGGCGGATAACCCAAGGAGCAGGCATGCGCATTCTGATCACGAACGACGACGGCATCAGCGCCCCTGGCCTCGTCGTCGCGGAGGAGATCGCCCGCGAGGTCGCGGGTCCCGACGGCGAGGTCTGGGTCGTCGCCCCCGCCTTCGAGCAATCCGGCGTCGGCCATTGCGTCTCCTACATCCGCCCGATGCGGCTCGAGCCGCTCGGGCCCCGGCGTTTCGCGGTCGAGGGCTCGCCGGCGGATTGCGTGCTCGCGGCGGTCTGCGACATCCTCGCGGAAAGCCCGCCCGACCTCATCCTGTCGGGTGTCAACCGCGGCCATAACGTCGCCGAGGACACGCTCTATTCCGGCACCGTGGGCGGCGCCATGGAAGGCGCGCTGCACGGGTTCCGCTCGATCGCCCTCTCGCAGTATTTCAGCCCGGCGCGCCCCGGCGAGGACGCCTTCGCCCCGGCGCGCGCCTATGGCGTCGACGTGGTGCGGCGCCTGGTCGAGGGCGCGCGCTGGTCGGGCGCCGGCTATCACGTCTTCTACAACGTGAACTTCCCCGCGGTGCCGGCGACCAAGGTGCTCGGCCTCCGCGCGACGACGCAGGGCAACCGGCTCGGGCCGACCTTCGGCACCCAGCCGCAGACCTCGCCGAACGGCCGGCGCTACCTCTGGCTCAAGCACGGCCACGGCAACGCCGGGGCGGCGCCGGGGACGGATGCGCGCGAATGCCACGACGGGTATATTACCGTCACGCCGCTCAGCGCGGATCTGACCGTCCGCGACCAGATCGCGCTGCTCGAAGAGGCGCTGAGCTAGACCCGAGGGGAAACGGCCCGCCATGGACTCCGCCGAGAGCCGGATGCAGTTCGTCTTCAACCTGCGCTCGCGCGGCGTGACCAACACCGCCGTGCTCCGGGCGATGGAGGCGACGCCCAGAGCCGAATTCCTCGAGGGCATCTTCCAGGAACGGGCCTACGAGGACACGCCGCTGCCGATCGCCTGCGGGCAGACGATCAGCCAGCCGACCGTGGTGGGGCTGATGACCCAGGCGCTCGACGTGACGCGGCGCTGCAAGGTGCTCGAGGTCGGGACCGGCTCCGGCTACCAGGCGGCGATCCTGTCGCATCTCGCCCGCCGGGTCTATTCGGTCGAGCGGCACCGCGCGCTGGCGCTCCGCGCCCGCGACCTGCTGCGGCGGATGGAATTCGGCAACATCACCGTGGTGCTCGGCGACGGCTCGATGGGCCTGCCCGAACAGGCGCCGTTCGACCGCATCATGCTGACCGCCGCCGCCGAGGATCCGCCGCGCAACCTGCTCGACCAGCTGCGCGTCGGCGGGATCATGGTGCTGCCGGTCGGCCAGAGCGACGCGGTCCAGAAGCTGATCCGCGTCGACAAGAGCGAGACGGGCTATGATTACACCGATCTCGGCGCCGTGCGGTTCGTGCCCCTTGTCGAGGGCGTCGCCGAGGATGTATCCGACTGACACCAGCTCGAACGCGGAGATGAAGACCATGCGCGACGCGAGACCGTCACAGACCGGCCCCCTGCGCGGAGGCCGGCCGGGACGCGGCCTTGTTGGCCCGGCGGCGCTGCTGATCTCGGCCACGCTCGCGCTCTCGGCCTGCCAGGGCGGGTTCAACCCGCTCGCCCCGCAGACCGCGCCGGCGGCGCCCGGGGTCGTGGCGAACGAGACGCCGGACTCGCGGGGCGTGATCACCTATGCCTCCTACCAGGTGGTGGTGGCGCGCGACGGCGACACGGTGGCCTCGATCGCGGGCCGGCTCGGCATCCCGGCGACCGAGCTCGCCAACCGCAACTCGCTGCCGCAGGACTACCGGCTGCGCCAGGGCGAGGTCTTGCTGCTGCCCGACAGCTTCCCGCGGCCCGACGCGCTCGGCGGCGCGGTGACGAGCCAGCCGCTCGGCGCCGGCGGCTGGAGCCCGGAGCGTGCCTCGCAGGCGATCGACGGCGGCGCCGCCGCGACGCCGGGCGCCAGCCCTTCGGCCAATCCGTTCCAGAACGGCCAGACCGAGCCGCTGATCGACCCGGTGCGCCACCGCGTCGAATCCGGCGAGACCGCCTATTCGATCGCCCGGCTCTACGGCGTCTCGGTGACCGCGCTCGCCTCCTGGAACGGGCTCGGGCCCGACCTGACCGTGCGGCAGAACCAGGAGCTGCTGATCCCGATCGTGAGCGGGGCCAACAGCATCTCGACGAGCGCCGCCGCCGAGGAGCCCGGGCAGGCCACCCCGGTGCCGCCGCCGCCGAGCGCGGCGACCCCGCTGCCCGAGAACATCGAGACCCCGACCGAGCCCGTGGCGCCCGACCTCGGCCAGTACCGCACGCCGCAGGGCGGCCGGCTCGACGCGCCGGTCTCGGGCCGGATCGCCCGCCCCTACGACGCGGCCAATCCGAACGGCGTCGGCTACGCGGTCGCGGCCGGGACCCAGGTCAGGGCGGCGGGCGACGGCGAGGTGGCGCTCATCTCGACCGAGCTCGGCGGCCAGGGCTCGATCATCCTGATCCGCCATCGCGACGACCTGATCACCACCTACAGCACGCTCTCGGGCGTGACGGTGCAGAAGGGCGACCGGGTGCGCGCGGGCCAGGTGCTGGGCGTGGTCGCGGCGCGGGACAATCCCGAGCTGCAGTTCGACGTCTTCCGCGGCACCGCCAGCGTCGATCCGACGACCTACCTGCCGCGCTAGGCGGCGGGAGCAGCCCCCAAAGCAACACCGCGGCCCCGGACCTGATCCGGGGCCTCGAGGCCCAAGCGCGACGTTTCGGAAATGGAGTCGAGGTCCCGGATCAAGCCCGGGACAGCGGAGCGCGTGCGAGCCGGCGGGATGCCCCCGGCTCCGGCGACCCTTAGCCGGCGGAGGCTCCGAGCGGCACGCCGCGCCGTCCGGCGAGGTCGGTGACGAACTGCCAGGCGACGCGGCCGGAGCGGCCGCCGCGGGTCTGGCTCCATTCGATCGCCTCGGCGCGCAGGTCGTCGTCGGAGATCGCGATCCCGAACGCGTCGCAATAGCCCCGGATCATCGAGAGGAACGCGTCCTGGTCGCAGGCGTGGAAGCCGAGCCAGAGGCCGAACCGGTCCGAGAGCGACACCTTCTCCTCGACCGCCTCGGACGGGTTCACCGCCGTCTGGCGCTCGTTCTCGATCATGTCGCGCGGCATCAGATGCCGGCGGTTCGAGGTCGCGTAGAGGATCACATTCTCCGGCCGGCCCTCGATGCCGCCGTCAAGAACCGCCTTCAACGACTTGTAATGGCTGTCGTCCTTGTCGAAGCTGAGGTCGTCGCAGAACAGGATGAAGCGCAGGTCCGAGCCGCGCAGCAGGCCGAGCAGCCGGCCGATCGTCGGCAGGTCCTCGCGGTGCAGCTCGATCAGCTTCAGCCGCCCGCCGCTCGCCCGGGCGCCTTCGGCGTGCGCCGCCTTCACGAGGCTCGACTTGCCCATGCCCCGCGCGCCCCAGAGCAGCACGTTGTTGGCGGGAAAGCCCTTCGCGAATTGCAGGGTATTGGCCAGCAACGTGTCGCGGGCGCGGTCGACGCCGACCAAGAGGCCGATCTCGACCCGCGCGACCCGGGCCACCGGCTCCAGCCGGTCGGGGCTCACCTGCCAGACGAAGGCGTCGGCGGCGGCGAGGTCGGGCGCCGGCGAGGGCGGCGGGCTCAGCCGCTCCAGCGCGCCGGCGATCCGCCGCAGCGCGTCGGCGTCGAGCATCTCCGTGTCCAGGCTCATGCTTCGGATTCCTCGTCCCAGAGCCCCTGCGCCTTGAGCTCCTTCTCGCGCTTGCGCTCGAAATGCCGCACCAGCAGGATCGAGATCTCGTAGAGCGGATAGATCGCCGCGAAGAGGATGAGCTGGGACATCACGTCCGGCCCGGGCGTCACGACCGCGGCGACGATGAGGCCGAGCACGACGGCGTAGCGCCGGAAGCTCCCGAGACCCTTGGCCGAGACGATCCCCGCGAGCCCCATCAGCGTCAGCGCCACGGGAAGCTGGAAGCAGATGCCGAAGGCGATGATGAACTTCATCGTCAGCGCGAGGTATTCGTTGATCGTGCCGAGATACTGGATCTCGATCTGCTCGCCCTCGATCGGGCCGGAGCCGAACTGCTGGAAGCTCAGGAAGAAGTCATAGGCGAGCGGCATCACCACGAAGAAGGCGAAGGCGCCGCCGATGACGAAGAGCACCGGGGAGGCGATCAGGAAGGGCAGGAAGGCGCGCTTCTCCTGCCGGTAGAGGCCCGGCGCCACGAAGCGCCAGAGCTGGTAGGCGATATAGGGAAAGGCGAGGATGAACCCGCCGAAGACCGAGATGCGGATCTGGGTCATGAACCCCTGCTGCAGCCCGGTGAAGATCATCTCGGGCTTCTGCCCGTGCGCGATCAGGAGCTTGTAGAGGGGCGCCGCGAGGAAGTTGAAGATCGGCCCCGCCACCGCGAAGGCGAGGATCATCGTGATACAGAACGCGACGACGCAGCGGATGAGCCGCGTGCGCAGTTCCGCGAGATGCTCGATCAGCGGCGCCGTGCTGTCGTCGATATCCTTGTCGCTCATCGCCCTACGCCGTCACTCTGCAATCAGGCGGCCGAACCGCGGCCGGCCTCTTCTCCGTTGGTCTTCGCCGCGACCGGTTCCGCTGCGGCGGGCGCCGGCTCCGCCCCGGGCGCGGGCGCCGAGGGGTCCGGCACCAGCGCGCCAGCCGCCGGGGCCGGCGCCGGCGCGGCGGGATCGGGAACCGCCGCCGGCTTCGGCGAAGCCATCGACTGGGCGAATTTCCGCGCCGAGCCGCTCGCGCTGTCGAGGCTCCGGTCGATCGCCCGCAGGCTGTCCGTGACCTCGCTGACGCCCGCCTCGTTCGCCGCCTGCTCCATCGAGCGCTGGAACTCGCGCGCCATCCCGCGCGCCTTGCCCATGAAGTTGCCCATCGTCCGGAACAGCGCGGGCAGATCCTTCGGTCCCACGACGATCAACGCCACGAGGCCGATCAGGAACATCTCACCCCAGCCGATATCGAACATGGTGGATCAGACTTTTTCCTTCTCGGGCGTGATGTCACGCGCCTGGTCGGCCGCCTGGGTCTTGCGGTCGTGCTCGAGCTCGTCGGCGCCTTCCTTCATCCCGCGCTTGAAGCTCGTGATGCCCTTGCCGACCTCGCCCATCAGCCCAGCGACCTTGCCGCGACCGAAGAGCACGAGGACGACCACCGCGATAAGAAGCAGGCCACCCGGCCCGATGTTGCTAAACATGTCTCGCCTCCATGGAGCGTTCGGGGCGCGCCGGCCCCGAGATAAAGTCAGACATATGGCCATTCCCGGGGACGTTCAAACCCCAAACGACGGCCATCGCGCACTAACCGGTGAGCCGCGCCGCCTCGGCGGGAAAGACGAAGCAGCGCTCCCGCGGCAGCGAGAGCCACAGCGGCGTCCCCGGCCGCGGCAGGAAAACCCCTGGGAGCACCGCCGTCAACCGGGCACCGCCCTCCTCCATGCCGAGCTCGACGATGCTGCTCGTGCCCATGAAGCGCGCCCGCGCCACCCGGGCCCGCGCCGGCACCCCGTCGCGCTCGGTCGGGAGCGGGCCGCCCGAGCGGTCGAAGTCGACGCGCAGGTGCTGCGGCCGGATCACCACCTCGGCCGGCGCGCCCTCGGGCAGCCCGGCGGGGGCCGCGAAGGCGCCGAAGGCGGTCTCGACCCGGCCGCCGCGGCGCACGCCGGGCACCACGTTGATGTCGGAGAAGAACATCGCCGCCTCGCGGTCGACCGGGCGATGGTAGATCTCGAAGGGCGCGCCGAGCTGGGCGATCCGGCCCGCGCGCATCAGCGCGATCGTGTCGGCCATCCGCATCGCCTCCTCGGGCTCGTGCGTCACGAGCAGGACGGCGGCGCCCTCCTCCTTGAGGATCGCGAGCGTCTCGTCGCGGATGCCGTCGCGCAGCCGGTTGTCGAGCCCCGAGAAGGGCTCGTCCATCAGCAGGATGCGCGGCCGGGGCGCCAGCGCGCGGGCGAGCGCGACGCGCTGCTGCTCGCCGCCCGAGAGCTGGTGCGGGTATTTCGCGGCATGGCCGCCGAGCCCGACGCGCCCGAGCAGGCTCCGCGCGCGCGCGCCCTTGTCGCCGCGCTCGCCCCTGAGGCCGAAGGCGACGTTGTCCTCGACGCTCAGATGCGGGAAGAGCGCGAAATCCTGGAACACGAGCCCGATCGACCGCGCCTCCGGCGGCAGGTGCCGCGCGGCGTCCGAGACGGTCTCGCCGTCGATCATCACCCGCCCGCTCCGCTGCCGCTCGACCCCGGCGGCGATGCGCAGGAGCGTGGACTTGCCGCAGCCCGAGGGGCCGAGCAGGCAGGCGATCTCGCCGCTCCGGAGCGTCAGGTCGATGTCGCGCAGCACCGTCCCGCCGTCGAAGGCGTGGCCGACGCCGTCGAGCGCGAGGCGGACCGGCGCTTCGGCCGCGCCTTCGGCGGCGGGGCCGGGACGGAACTCGGGGATCAGGGGCCGCGGGTCGTTCACGGGACTGGTTTCCGTGACAAAAAAGATCGGATTTGCCCGGATACCAACGGCGGCGCGCCCGCGCAAGGGCGCGCCCGCTTCCTCCATCGCCGCGCGCCTCAGAGCGTGCTGTTGAGCGCGCCGCCGTCGAGGAGCAGGTTCTGCCCGATGATGAAGCCGGCGTGGTTGGAGCAGAGGAAGGCGCAGGCGGCGCCGAATTCCGCCGCCGTGCCGTAGCGCCGCGCCGGGATCGTCTCGGCGCGTTTCGCGCGCGCCTCCTCGCGGCTGATCCCCTCGGCCTTCATCACGCCCGCGTCGAGCGAGGCGGCGCGGTCGGTGTCGTGGATCCCGGGCAGCAGGTTGTTGATGACGACGCCCTTCGGCGCAACCTGCCGGCTGGTGCCCGCGACGAAGCCCGTCAGCCCGGCGCGCGCGCTGTTCGAGAGGCCGAGCGCCGCGATCGGCGATTTCACCGACTGCGAGGTGATGTTGACGACGCGGCCCCAGCCGCGTTCCATCATGCCGGGCAGCGCCGCCTGCATCAGCGCGATCGGCGTCAGCATGTTGGCGTCGAGCGCCTTGATGAAATCGTCGCGGCTCCAGTCCGACCAGAGGCCCGGCGGCGGGCCGCCGGCGTTGGTGACGAGGATGTCGGGCGCGGGACAGGCCGCCATCACCGCGGCGCGCACCGTCTCGGTCGTGATGTCGCCGGCGACGGTCGTGACCTCGACGCCGTATTTCGCCCGGATCGCCTCGGCGGTCGCCTCGAGCGCCTCGGCGCCGCGCGCGTTGAGCGTGAGCGCGACGCCGGCTTCGGCCAGCGCCTCGGCGCAGCCGCGGCCCAGTCCCTTCGACGCGGCGGTGACGATGCCCGTCCTGCCCCTGATCCCGAGATCCATGCTTTTCTCCCTCACCCGAGCGCGGCGATCACCGGCGCCCATTGTTCCCGCAGCGGCGCGAGCGCGCGGCGCCGGTCGTCGAAGACCCCGAGCCCGCGCTCGGCGAGCTCGGCATAGGCGGCGCGCTCGGTGATCCAGCCCAGCGGCTCCTGCCCGATCGCCGCGAGCGCCACGCGCAGCCGGTCCGTCGCGCGGCCGCGCGCCTGGATGCGGTTGGCGAGCAGGCGGAGGCCGACCTTGCCCTTGCGCACCCGCTTCATCTCCTCGAGCTCCTTGAGGAAGCGGCGGGTCGAATCGATGTCGAAGAACGAGGGCATGACCGGGACGATCATTTCCTCGGTCTCGGCGACCAGCTTCTCGGCCCGGCCGCCCCTGAGCGCGCCGGGGGCGTCGATGACCAGCCAGTCGATGCCCTTCGGCGCGTCGCCGATCTCGCCCGCGTCGGTCCAGTCGAGCCCGCGCACCGCGCTCGCCTCGGCCGGGCGCGCCTTCAGCCAGCGCAGCGCGGATTTCTGCGGGTCGGCGTCGGCGAGCGCCACGACGCCGCCGCGCGCGGCGAGCGCGGAGGCGATGGTGATCGCCACCGTGGTCTTGCCCACCCCGCCCTTGCGATTGGCGATCAGAACCGTGCGCATCTCTTCCCCCGACTTCCCCGCCCGGCGGCCCCGGACGATGCCCGGGCGGTCCCCGGCTTCGCTTGCGCGGGTCAACCTAGCGGCGCGGCCCGGGCGCGCAACCCCCGTCGGCGCCTCAGGCGAGGCTTTCGATCCGGGGCCGTCCGGCGAGGTCGAGGCAGACGCGGCCGCGGCCCGGGCGCGACAGCCGCACCGGGCAGTCGCGCTCAGCCAGCCGCTGGCGCAGGAGGAGCAGCCGGGTCTCGAGGTTGTCCTTGAAGTCGGGCAGGCGCAGCTCGGGCGCGAGGCGGATCTCGCGGTTCGAGAATTCGATCCGCCCCTCGTCGAGATGCCGGCGCAGCAGATAGACCAGCAGCCGGCCCGCGACGCCCTTGATCACATAGGCGTTGTCGATGAAGACGCTGTCGTCGAAGGCGTGATGCGCGACGTGGAAGACCGGCCCCGCCCCCGGCGCCACCGGCGCGGCGCCGGGCGGTGCCCCCTCCTCGGCCGCCGTCTCGGCGAGCAGGAGCGCCGCCGCCATCTGCCCGGCGAGCAGCGTGAGCGCCGAGACCAGCCGCCGGCCGAAGGCGAGGCGCGCCGGGCTCTCGGCGAAGACGACGCCGACGAGCTCGCCCCGCGCGATCAGCGGCAGCGCGATCTGGCTCTGCGCGTCCGGAAGCCCCGGCAGCGGGATCTCCCGCGCCGCGACATCCTCCGAGGTGGCGCGGATCGCGGCGCCGAAGCGCCGCACGCGGCTCATGTCGCTGACCTTGACGACGCAGCGCGCCTGGGCGGCGCCGCCCGCGATCCCCTCGCCGAGCCCGACCTCGGACCCGACGCCCGATTCCGGATATCCCACGCTCGCCACCGTCACCAGCGCGCCGCGGGCCGGATCGTGCTGGAACAGGATCGCCGCCGGAAGGCCGAGCCGCGCGGTGATCCCGCCGAGGAGCGTCGTCACCAGACCCGCGACCTCGGTCTCGGCCGCGAGCGCGGCGCCGATCCCGGCCGCGATCCCCGCCCAGTCCCGCCAGTGCGCGGCGGGTCCGGGCGGCGGGTTCGGAACCCGCACCCGGCTCACCGCTTCGACGCGGAACAGGTCCACGCTGTCGAGGCGCATCACCTCGGCCATGCCGACCTGCGCGCTGCTGGCCTTGAGATTGGCGGCGAGGTCGCGAAAGAGCGCACCCTCCCGCTCGTTGCGGAGCCAGGTCACGTCGAGCCGGTACTGGGCCCCGGTGGCGCCGTCGACCAGCATCAGGCAGGCGCCGGGATTGGCGCGCAGGTTGTCGACGGTCTTGCCGAAGAACTGGTTCGACAGCGCGACGTGCCGGTCGTCGACCATGTCGACATGGCTGAGATACGAGATGTTGGGCACCCCGTCCGCCGAGGAGGTCGCGATGATCGCGGGCACCACCCCCTCGAAACAATCCTCGAGCTCGGCGAGCGGCGGCGACAGGATCACGCGACCACCCGCCCCGCGCGCGGACCCGGCGTCTGCTCGAACACCCGGTCGACGGTGAGGTCGGCCATGACGATGTCGCGGTCGGTGAGCCAGGTCGCGATCAGCGCCGGCGGGATCTCGAGCCCGCGCAGCATGACGGTCGCGCGGCGGATGTAGTCCGCGGCGCGCAGGCGCTCGTCGGCCGTCGGGGGACGCGGCTCGGCGCGGCCCTTGACCTGGAAGGCCTCGTAGGTGTCGGGCCGCACGAAGGTGATGGCGATCATGCCGTTGTCGCGCAGATTGGCCACGCATTCCGGCCAGAGCCAGTCCGAGATCGCCACGGTGACGCCGGCGCGGTCGTCCCACGCGCGTCCGCCCGTGCCGCGCGAGATCATCGGCCGGTTCGCGGCGTCGCGCGTTCCGATCGTCATCAGGATCGGGCCCTCGATGAACCCGGCCAGATCCTCGCTCACCCGCACGCCCGTTCTCCCGCTTAGGGTAATTTTAGGAATGCCGGAACGCCGCTTAGGAAGCAATTAGGAACCGCTCGGCCCCTGCCCGCAGTAATCGACCCCCCAGTCAATCAACGACGACGGAGGTCGATACAGATGAATATTCCCCGGCATCCCGCGCTGGCCGCCGCCGCGGCGACCGGCGCCACCGAGGAGGAGGAGGCGTTCTTCCTCGGCAACACGCGCGTCACCTTCCTCGCCTCGGCCGCGGCCGGCGACGGGCTGAGCGTGATCGAGCACCGGATGCCCTATGGCGAGAGCCCGCCGCTGCACGTCCACCGGACCGAGGACGAGCTCTTCCTGGTGCTCGAGGGCCGCGTGCGCCTCGTCGCCGCGGGCGTCGCACGGATCCTCGGCGCGGGCGACACGCTGCTCGTGCCCGAGGGCACGCCGCACAGCTTCCATGTCGAGAGCCCGGCCGGCGCGCGCTGCGTCACCGTGACCCCGGGCGGGAATTTCGAGGCGATGGTGCGCGAGATGGGCCGCCCCGCCACCGGGCCCGGCCTCCCCGACTGGACCGCGCCGACCGCCGAGGGGATCTTCGCGCTTGGCCGCGCCCTCGGCCGGCACGGGATCGAGGTGATCGGCCCGCCGCTGCGCTGATCTTCCTTCCGCCTGATTTCAATCACCCTTTCATCATCCCATCGAGGACAAATCCATGTATCGCACGCTTCTTGCCTCCCTGCTGCTCGCCGGCGCGGCCGAGGCCGCCGAACCGGCCGCCCAGCCGCCGATCGTCCCGGCCCCCGCCGGGCGCTACCTGACCGATCCCGCGCATACGACCCTGCTCTGGAGCCTCCGGCATTCGGGGCTCTCGCGATGGACAGCGCGCTTCGTCGACGCGAAGGCGGTGCTCGACTGGCGGCCGGAGGATCCGACCGCCTCGACCTTGCAGGTCGAGATCGACCCCGCCTCGGTCCGCACCGACTTCCCCCGGCCCGAGGAGACCGATCTCGACGGCATGATCGCCACGAGCGAGGATTTCCTCGCCGGCGCGCCGATCACCTTCGTCTCGACCGCGGTCGAGCGGACGGGCGAGACCACCGGGCTGGTGCGGGGCGATCTGACGCTGCGCGGCGAGACCCATCCGGTCACGCTCGACGTGACCTTCAACGGCTCGATGGCCGACCATCCGTTCAGCCACGAGGCCAAGGTCGGCTTCTCGGCGACGACGACCTTCCGCCGCTCCGACTGGGACATGACGATCCTCGTGCCCTTCATCGGCGACGAGGTGACGGTCGCGATCGAGACGCAGATGGCCGGCGCCGCCGAGTGACGCGACGCCGTAGGGTGGGCGATTCCGCCCACCATCCCCCACCCGCCACCCGTGGCGAGGTCGACGACCGCGCCCGCCCCGCGTCAGAACGGCGCCGGGCGCGCCGCGAAGATCCGCTTCAGCGCCTCGGCGCGCTCGGGCGACCAGCCGGCCGGGTCGACCACCGCCGCCCAGCCGTCGATGTAATCCTCGGCGACGTAGAAATGCCCGAACCGGGGCGTCTTCAGCGACAACGCCGAATCGACGGCGAGCTGCAGCATGGTCACGACCGGGAACCAGCGCAGCTCCGGCGCCACGTCGGGCGCGCGCGGCGCCTTGAGGAAGTCGGGCTCGCGAAAGGCGCCGCCGAAGGTGAAGAGCACGATCGGATCGCTGCCATAGTTGAGGAACACCAGCCGCGTCGGCCCCCAGGGCGCGAAATCGCCCTCGAGCCCGCCCTCCTGGTTCATCGTCCGCGCCAGCGAGCCGTTGCCCCAGCGCGGCCGCCAGGCCGGGCTTCCCGGATCGCGCCCGTCGCGCACCCGCGCCCAGAGCGGGCTGAAGAACGGCGACCCGGCCCAGAGCGCGCCCTGGATCGGATCGCCCATCATGTCGAGCAGCGGCAGCGCGGTCTCGGTATTGTAGGCGCCCTGGCTCAGCCCGTGGACATAGAGCCTCGGACGGGCGTCGCGCGGCAGGTTGTGCCAGTGCTCGTAGACGAGGTTGAAGAGCGCGCGCGCCTGCTCGACCCCGGCGGAGCGGTCGTCGATCAGCGAGAGCACGCTGGTGAGATAGGAATACTGGACCGCCACGGTCGCGACGTCGCCGCCGAGCATGAATTCGACCGTGTCATGCGCGCCCGGGTCCATCCAGCCGGTGCCGACCGGCACGGTCACGATCAGATTGGCCCGGTCGAAGGCGCCGACGCGGATCAGCTCGGCGAGCGCGATCTCCGCCCGCTCCTCCGCCGTCTCCGCCGCGCCGAGGCCGACATAGACCCGGATCGGGTCCATCGCCGCCGGACCGGCGAATTCCGCGATCTCCGCGGCGCTGGGCGCGGTCGCGACGAATTCGCGCCCCCGGCGGCCCATCTCGGTCCATTCCACCAGCGAGGCCGGGCTTCCGGCGCGGTCAGGGTCGGTCGGCTGGGGAATGTCGGGCTCGATCAGCGCGTTGGCGGCGGCGAAGGAGGCGTTGGCGGCGCGGAACGCCTGGTCGAGCGCCGTGCGCTCCAGCGCCATCCAGATCAGACCGAGCGCCAGCGCCGTGCCGAGGATCGCCCCGACCCGGGGCGGCACCCGGCCCTCGAGCAGCCGGCTCACCCGCCGCACGATCCAGCCGATCCCGCGGAACAGCAGCCAGAGCAGCGCGAAGACGCCGAGCGCGATCCCGGCGACCTGGAGCGGAAAGGCCGATTCGACCGGCGGCACGCCGGTGACCGCGCGGGTCGCGTTCTGCCAGCCGGTCACCCGCGTCAGGCCGAAGGCGCCGATCCCGAGCGCCAGGACGGCGGCTCCGAGCCGGAGCCGCCCGCGCCACCGGGCCGGCCCGGCGGGCATCCCGAGCAGGCGCCAGAGCCACTGGACGCACCCGCCCAGCTCATGCCCGATCGCCGCCACGACGCCGCCGATCACCCCGAGCAGCACGAAGTCGCGCGGCACGAGCGCCGGCGTCAGCGAGGCGGCGAAGAAGATCCCGGCGAGCACCAGCCCGACCGGAGAGACATTCGGCCAGGCGAGGTCCCGCCCCGCCATCCGTTCCGCGCGCGCCGTCATCCGTTTCCCTCCGCCGACTCTTCCCCGCCGCTAGCACGGGCCGGGGGCGCGCATCTACCGCGGCGAGGGGCTTCCGCGCGGCGGGCGCGGCGTCTATATGACCGCCCATGCTGGACCGATCGACAAACCACCCCGCGCTGCCGCCCGAGATCGCCCGGCGCCGCACCTTCGCCATCATCAGCCACCCCGACGCGGGCAAGACCACGCTGACCGAGAAGTTCCTGCTCTACGGCGGCGCCATCCAGATGGCGGGACAGGTGCGCGCCAAGGGCGAGGCGCGGCGCACGCGCTCGGACTTCATGAAGATGGAGCAGGACCGCGGCATCTCGGTCTCCGCCTCGGCGATGTCCTTCCCGTTCCAGGACTGGTGGTTCAACCTCGTCGACACACCCGGCCACTCGGACTTCTCCGAGGACACCTATCGCACGCTCACGGCCGTCGACGCCGCCGTGATGGTGATCGACGGCGCGAAGGGCGTCGAGAGCCAGACGCGCAAGCTCTTCGAGGTCTGCCGGCTGCGCGACCTGCCGATCCTGACCTTCTGCAACAAGATGGACCGCGAGGCCCGCGACACGTTCGAGATCATCGACGAGATCCAGACCGAGCTGCAGCTCGACGTCTGCCCGGCGAGCTGGCCAATCGGCATGGGGCGCGAGTTCCTCGGCTGCTACGACATGCTGAACGACCGGCTCGAGCTCATGGACCGCGCCGACCGCAACAAGCGGGCCGAGAGCGTGAAGATGGAGGGTCTCGACGACCCCCGCATGGCCGACCACATCCCGGCCGATCTGCTCGCGAAGCTGCGCGAAGAGGTCGAGATGGCGCGCGAGCTCCTGCCCGCCTTCGACCGGCAGGCGCTGCTCGACGGCAACCTCAGCCCGATCTGGTTCGGCTCGGCGATCAATTCCTTCGGCGTGCAGGAGCTGATGGCCGGGATAGGCGCCTTCGGCCCGGAGCCGGCGATCCGGCCCACCGCCGGCCGCGAGGTCGGCGCCTGGGAAAAGCCGGTGACCGGCTTCGTCTTCAAGGTCCAGGCCAACATGGACCCGAAGCACCGCGACCGCGTCGCCTTCGTGCGGCTCTGCTCCGGGCATTTCGAGCGCGGGATGAAGCTCCTGCACGTGCGCTCGGGCAAGCCGATGGCGATTTCCAACCCGGTCCTGTTCCTCGCCGCCGACCGCGAGATCGCCGAGGATGCCTGGGCGGGCGACATCATCGGCATCCCGAACCACGGCCAGCTCCGCATCGGCGACGCGCTGACCGAGGGCGAGGCGTTGCGCTTCACCGGCATCCCCTCCTTCGCGCCGGAACTGCTGCAGACCGTGCGCTCCGGCGATCCGATGAAGGCCAAGCACCTCGAGAAGGCGCTGCTGCAATTCGCCGAGGAAGGCGCCTCGAAGGTGTTCAAGCCCAACATCGGCTCGGGCTTCATCGTCGGCGTCGTCGGGCCCTTGCAGTTCGACGTGCTGGCGAGCCGGATCGAGCAGGAATACGGGCTCCCGGTCCGGTTCGAGCCGACCCAGTTCACCTCGGCGCGCTGGATCTCCGGCCCGAAGGAGAAGATCGAGGCCTTCGTGAGGGCGAACAAGGGCCACATGGCCGAGGATCACGACGGCGACCCGGTCTACATGACCCGCCTGCAATGGGACATCGACCGCGTCGAACGCGACTTCCCCGACCTGCGCCTCACGGCGGTCAAGGAAATGATGGTCTGAGGCGGCGCGGGCGGCCCATCGCCCGCGCGGCTATAGCAATTCGGCGATCTTCTGAGCGATCCGAAAATTCGGATCATCGAGCACGGCCTGAACGTCCAGGTTTGAACCGGGGGAAGCCAGCTGCAAGAAGTGTGCTATGTTCTCAACATAACACACTTCCCGGGTATTGAGGGCATAGATCTTCGATGCGTCTTCGATAAGGTAGTCATCGAAGATCGCACAGTAGAACTCTCCGGCTGCGATATCGCTCGATCTCCACTCTTTCTCGACTGCGACGCCATTGGCGAGCCATCTCAGTTCAGAAAGAAAATCCTTCGGATCTCGATCGCCCGCCATATCCTTACCTCGCGCCCGCATGTCTCTTCCCTATCAACCAACGGTCTGGAATCGACAAGCCGCCGACGGTGGAAGAGAGTCCGCGTTCAGGAATCCGGCTGGAAGTTCAGGAGCTCCGGCACGCTCAGGAGCAGGAACTCGTTGTCCGCCGCGCGGTCGGTCTCGCGGCCGGTCGAGAACGGCAGGTTGTTGTCGTTGATGACGAGGATATGCGTGTCATCGACGCGCGCCACGTTCTCGATCGTCTCGAACGGGAAGGTGAAGGTTCCGCCGGCCGGGCCGCCCTTTCCGTCCGGATCGGCGATCGCCATCAGGTCGACATGCGCGAGCCGGGGCAGCGCCCCCTCGGCATCGGCCTTCGCGACGTCGGTCAGCACGATCCGCTTCACCCGCGCGGGATTGGCGAAACAGTCGGCCGCCGGCTGGCCCGGATCGGCGCAGGCCCGGGCCGCGTCGCCCTCGCCCGCGTCGCGCTCGATGATCAGCGCCCGGGTCTCGTCGATGAAGTTGAAGTCGCCGATCGCGACCGCGCCCTCGCCGAGCGGGAAGCGCAGGCCGCGCCCGGTCCATTCCGCCGCGGCCGGATCGAATTCGAGCACCCGCAGGAACGCGCCCTCGGGCTCCCCGTCCGCGCCGAGCAGCGGCTTCTCGAGCAGCGCCCAGAGCATGCCGGTCGCGGGGTTGAGCGCCATGCCCTCGAAACCGCCCGAGCGCTGCGAGCGATAGTCGACGCCGGCGGCGGCGGGGACGCGGACCGCCGGATTGTCCGGGCTCCGGACCTCGGCGCCCTCGACCAGCGTCGGGTAGACCCCGGTCACCCGGCCGTCGAGCGTCGCGCGGATGAGATAGGGCCCGAATTCGTCGCCGATCCAGACGGTGTCGCCGATGACCTGGATGCTCTCGGGATCGAAATCGGCGCCGGTCAGGTAGCGCGCCTCGGTCGCCTCGTTGGCGATCCGGAACGGCACCACGCGGTCGGGGTCGCGGAGGAACACCGTCTCGCGCCGGTCGATCGCGGCGGCGGCCCAGTCGGGGGCCACGCGGTGGAACATCAGCAGCGCGTCGCCGGAATTGGCCTTCGCGCCGAAACCGTTGTCGGTCAGCAGGTAGAAGCTGCCATCCGGCGCGCGGTTGTGGGCGAGACCGGAGAGGCCCTGGAACGCCTGGCCGATGAAGGGAAGGCTGAGGCCGGTCGCCCGCCCGCCCTGCGCCGGACTGGTGGTCGCCGGCGCCGAATAGGGCGCGTCGACACGCGCGGCGCCGGTGAACTTGCCGCTGACCAGCGCGTCGCGCGGCGCGTCCTCCGGCGGCAGGACCAGCGTCAGCGCTGGGACGACCGCGTATCCGGCGAGACGGGCCGGCAGCACCTCCTCGGACCGCGCGGCGCCCGCGATCCCCGCGAGCGCCGCCGTGGCGAGAAGAATTGCCCGAAGCGACATGAGTACCCTCCAATGTTCGGTGACGAAGGGGACAGTTGCCGGGCGGATCCGACGTTTCGGTGACGGATTCGGGAAGTTTGAGTGACACCGTCGCCGGGTCGGCCCGGGCGCGCCGCTCATACAGGTTGTCTTTTATTCCGGACTGTTGCGGGACGATCCTGCCACGCCTCGCGAGCATGACGGCGGACCGCGGCCCGCCGACGAAAAAGGCGGGACCCGAGGTCCCGCCTTCGCGCGCCGGTCGATCGGCGCGGCGGCGTCAGTCGACGAAGGCCTTCTCGATCACGAAATGCCCGGGCTCGGAATTCGAGCCCTCCTTCATCCCGGCCTCCTCGCAGAGCGCCTTGTGCTCCTGGAGCATCGCCATCGAGCCGCAGATCATCACCCGGTCGGTCTCGACGCTGAACGGCGCGCCGGTCGCCTCGGCGAGCCGGCCGTCGCGGATCCAGTCGGTCATCCGCCCCATCACCTCGCTCTGCTCGCGCGTCGTGGTCGCGAGGAAACGGAGCTTGTCGCCGACGACTTCGGACAGGAGTTCGTCTTCGTGGCACTCCTTGACCAGCGCGTGGCCGAAATCGAGCTCGCCCTTGTCGCGGCAGGTCTGGGTCAGGATGACCTCATCATAGAGCTCGTAGGTCGCGGGCTCGCGGATCACGCTCGCGAAGGGCGCGATGCCGGTGCCGGTCGAGAACAGGAACAGCCGCTTCGCGGGCAGGAGCGCGTCGTGGACCAGCGTGCCGACCGGCTTCGGCCGCATCACGATCTCGTCGCCTTCCTGGATCTTCTGCAGCCGCGAGGTCAGCGGGCCGTCGTCGACCTTGATCGAGTAGAACTCGAGATGGTCCGCCCAGGCGGGCGAGGCGATCGAATAGGCGCGCAGCAGCGGCTTGCCGTCGACCATCAGGCCGATCATCGCGAATTCGCCCGAGCGGAACCGGAACCCGGCCGGCCGCTCCGCCGAGAAGGAAAACGTGCGGTCCGTCCAGTGCCGGATATCGCTCACCTTGAGCAACGCCATGCCCCGCAGAGCCTTGTCCACGACCTCGTTCATACCTGACTAACTCCCTCGAATCTCGATCCCCTTACACCCCCTTCGCAGCGGCGGGAAGGTCCGAACGCCGGGGAGACCCAGGACGCCCCCCGGAAAACGCCCTATTTTACGCCATTTTCTCGGCAATTCGGGGCGAATGGCGCCGGTCGCGGCCAGTTTCTCTCGTCGTGATTGACCAATGTCCCCGCGGCGCATATATGTGCGGCGATGAAGACGAGCTTCAATCCGGGAGCTCAGGGCCGCGTAACCTGTGCGGCCATTCAGCCGCGAAACAGCGAACGGGCTACATGACCAAATTTTCCGACCTCGCCTTGGACCCCAAGGTCCTTCAAGCCGTATCCGAAGCCGGTTACGAGACCCCCACGCCGATCCAGGTCCAGGCGATCCCGCACGCGCTCGAAGGGCGCGACGTGCTCGGCATCGCCCAGACCGGCACCGGCAAGACGGCTTCCTTCGTGCTGCCGATGATCACGCATCTCTCCAAGGGCCGCGCCCGGGCACGCATGCCGCGCAGCCTGGTGCTGGCCCCGACGCGCGAGCTCGCCGCCCAGGTGGCGGAGAACTTCGAGAAATACTCGAAGCACGTGAAGCTTTCGATGGCGCTGCTGATCGGCGGCGTCAGCTTCAAGGACCAGGACAAGCTGATCGACCGCGGCGTCGACGTCCTGATCGCGACCCCGGGCCGGCTGCTCGACCATTTCGAGCGCGGCAAGCTCATGCTGACCGGCGTGCAGATCATGGTGGTGGACGAGGCCGACCGCATGCTCGACATGGGGTTCATCCCCGACATCGAGCGCATCTTCAAGATGGTGCCCTTCACTCGCCAGACGCTGTTCTTCTCGGCGACCATGGCACCCGAGATCACCCGCATCACGCAGGAATTCCTGCACAATCCGGTCCGGGTCGAGGTGGCGCGCCAGGCGACGACCTCCGAGACGATCGAGCAGTTCGTCTGCAAGCACACCCCGAAGCGCCGCGACAGCGCCGATGGCGAGAAGCGCGAGGTGCTGCGCCGGCTGATCCGCGCCGAGGGCGAGGCGCTGACCAACGGCATCATCTTCTGCAACCGCAAGCGCGACGTCGACGTGCTGGCGAAATCGCTGCGCCAGCACGGGTTCGACGCCTCGCCGCTGCACGGCGACCTCGACCAGTCGCTGCGCACCAAGATCCTCACCAGCTTCCGCGAGGGCGAGCTGAAGCTCCTGATCGCCTCGGACGTGGCCGCCCGCGGCCTCGACATCCCGACCGTCAGCCATGTCTTCAACTTCGACGTGCCGATCCATTCCGAGGATTACGTGCACCGGATCGGCCGCACCGGCCGGGCCGGGCGCACCGGCAAGGCGATCACCCTCTGCTTCCCGCATGAGGAGAAGTATCTCGCGAAGATCGAGGAGCTGGTGAAGAAGACCATCCCGCTGCTGCCGAGCCCGCTGGCCGGCGCCGAACCGGCCCCCGCCCCCGAGGCGGCCGAGGCCGCGCCGGCCCCGCGCCGGTCGGAACGGCCGCGCCGGGGCGAGGCGCGCCCCGAATCGCGGCGGGACTCGGCCCCGCGCGAGGAGACCCGCGGCGACACCCGGACGCCTTCCGCCGAGGCGCCCCGCGCCCGCGGCAAGGACGAGGCCCGCGGCGGCCGCCGCGACCGGCCGGTCGTCGGCATGGGCGACCATGTCCCGGCCTTCCTGCTGCGCGAATTCCGCTTCGACACGCTGACCGGCGCCGAGGAGCGGGACGAAGAACCGGCCGGGGTCGAGGAAGCGGTGGTCGCCCCGGTCCTCGAAGCCGAGGCCGTCGAGATCGCCGCGGTCGCGCAGCCTGTCGTCGAGCAGCCTGTCGTCGAGACCGTCGCCGACGAGGCGCCCGCCGCGGAAGCGGCGGCGGTCGACGCGCCGGTGGCGGAAACGCCGGTCGAGGCCGTGACGGCGCCGACCGCCGAGGAAGCCCCGGTGGAAGCCCCGGCCGAGACCGTCGCCGCCGAGGCGCCGGAAGCGGTCGCCGCGGCCGAGCCGGTCGCCGCGGTCGAGCCCGATGTCGGACCGGCGGCCGAGGCCAGCCCGGAGACCGCGATCGAGACCCCGGGCGAGGCCGCGCCGGAAGCTGCCGCGGCCGAGGAAGCCGCGCCGGCCAAGCCGAAGAAGCCGCGCGCGCCGCGGCGCCGGACGCCCAAGGCCAAGGCCGCCGACCTGCCGGCCGAGGAGACCGCCCCGGCCGCCTGAGGCCGGGACCGGCTTTAGGCTTCGCGGCTTGATCGCACCGGCGCCCGCGACACTTCGGGCGCCGGATTCGGTTCCGCCGCCTCGAGCGCGGCGGTGATCTGGAGCGCGAATTTCGCCGAGGCGACCGACAGCGCGCGGCCGCGCATCTGCCCGAGCAGCAGCAGGCCGGCGGCGATGTCGCGCGTCGGCAGCGGCCGCACCACCATCGCCGGATCGTTGAGCGGCAGGAGGCCGATCGGGATCTCGAAGGCGATCGCCCGCTCGCGCAGCACGTAGCGGCGCATCAGCTCGAAACTGTCCGATTCCAGCACCGGCGACAGCCGCCGCGCCCGTCCATGCGTCGCGAGCTCCAGCAGATGGCGCACGCCATAGCCCTCGGCCGGCACGACGTGGCGCTCGGCGAGACAATCCCAGAGCCGCAGGTCCGGGCGCGTCGCCAGCGGATGATCCGCCGCCATCACCGCGCAGACCGGCTGGGCGATCGCCTTCAAGACCTCGAATTCCACCAGATAGACCGGCTCGAACACCAGCGCGAGATCGGCCTCGAACCGCGACAGCGCCTGCTCGGCCTGCGCGCGGTCGCGGACCCGGACCGAGAAGGTCACCCCCGGGTGCTCGGCGCGGTAGCGCGAGATCTGGTCCGGCAGGAACAGCGGCACCAGCCCCTGGCTGCAGGCGATCGAGACATGGCCGCGCCGCTCGCCGCCGAGGTCGGCGACCTGGCTCTGCACCCGGGCGAGATCGACGATCTGGCTCCGGATATGCTGCATCAGGAGCTCGCCCGCCGGGTTGAGCCGCACCCCGCGCGGCAGCCGCTCGAAGATCTGGGCGCCGAATTCCGCCTCGAAGCTCTGGATCCGGCGGTTCAGCGCGGTGGAGGTGATGTGCATGTCCTCCGCCGCCCGGCGGATCGAGCCCGCCCGCGCGACCGCCTGGATCATCCGAAGCGTCTGGAGATGGCGCAAGGATCTCGCCTCCGCGTTGAGTGCTGCGTTTCACGCAGCGGTCTGAGCAAAACATAGCATTGGATGTCAGCGCTCGGAAGCCGCACCCTCGCCGTCGGCATGGGGACGGAGAGACGCATGGCGGCGGACTGGAGCCCGCGAGACGGCGATGTCAGGGAGCGGGACGCGCGCGCCCCGGAGATGGTCCGCGGCGTCGGCCGTCGCGTGGCCCGGGCGTCGGCGCGGCGCCCGGCCTCAGCCCCCGAGGCTCACATGCGCGGAGGCGATGCGCCAGCCCTCCGGACGGCGCACCCAGACCTGGCTCTGCGCGCCCCGGCGGCCGGAGCCGGTGCGCCGGTACTCGGCCGTGGCGACGCCGACATCCGCGCCGAGCGGCACGATATCGACGCGGGTGAGCTCGCGGGCGAGATCCTCGGTCGGCCGGTTCTTGCGGAAAGCCGCGATCGCCTCGATGCCGTAGAGCCCGCCCTCGGTCATCAGCCGGGTGGCGCGCGCATCGTCCCAGAAGAAGCCGATCAGCGCCGCGACGTCGTTGCCGACCAGCGCGGCCTCGTAGGCGTCGAACGCCGCCCGGATTTCCGTCGCGACGCCCGAAGCGTCGAATTCGCCCCCCGCCGTTTCGCCCACCGTCATCCCGTCCATTCCTCCACCCGACCGACGCGCGGCCCAGCCTCCGCGATGTCGCGGTCGCTTGCAAGAAGGTCCGCCCCATGACCCTCACCCTCCCCGCCGAGCCGGCGCCGCTCGCCTTCGACCCCGCGGCGACCGCGCTCGTCGTCATCGACATGCAGCGCGACTTCCTCGAACCCGGCGGCTTCGGCGAGACGCTCGGCAACGACGTGTCGCTGCTCCAGGCGGCGGTCGGCCCCTGCGCCCGGGCGCTCGACGCCGCGCGGCGGACCGGCATGCTGGTGATCCACACCCGCGAGGGCCATCGCCCCGACCTCTCCGACGCGCCGCCCGCCAAGATCGCGCGCGGCGTGCCCTCGAAGCGGATCGGCGACCCCGGCCCGATGGGCCGGATCCTGATCCGGGGTGAGGCGGGGCATGACATCGTCTCCGATCTCTACCCGATCGAGGGCGAGACGGTGATCGACAAGCCCGGCAAGGGCGCCTTCCACCAGACCGACCTCGAGCAGATCCTGCGCAACCGCGGCATCGACACGCTGCTGGTCTGCGGCGTCACGACCGAGGTCTGCGTGCACACCACCATCCGCGAGGGCAACGACCGCGGCTACCGCTGCGTCGCGATCGCGGACGCCTGCGCCTCCTACTTCCCCGAATTCCACCGCGTCGGCCTCGAGATGATCAAGGCCCAGGGCGGCATCTTCGGCTGGGTCAGCGACAGCGAAACCCTGGCCAAAACCCTCGCCACCGCGCGCGCCGCGGCCTGATCAGGAGCAACCTCGCATGGAGAAGTCACCGAAACTCTGGGTGCCGGGCGACTGGAACGCCCTATTCGGCTTCGGCACGAACATCCTCGTCAACCTCCTCGTGCTCACCGGCCTTCTGCAGTTCGTGCTGAAGATGCCGAACGAGATCACCTTCGGGCGCATCCTGCCGGCGCTCGGCCTCATGATGTTCCTCTCGACGGCCTATTACGCCTGGCTCGCCTACCGGCTCGCCAAGGAGACCGGGCGCGACGACGTCTGCGCCCTGCCCTCGGGCATCTCGGTGCCGCATATGTTCGTCGTGACCTTCGTGATCATGCTGCCGATCGCGCTCGCGACCGGCGATCCGATCCAGGGCTGGGAGGCCGGGCTCGTCTGGGTGTTCTTCCAGAGCTTCATCCTGATGATCGGCGGCTTCATCGCGCCCTTCATTCGCCGCGTGACGCCGCGCGCCGCCCTGCTCGGCACGCTCGCCGGCGTCTCGATCGCCTTCATCGCGATGCGTCCCGCGCTCGAGATGATCATGAACCCGGTGATCGGCCTCGTCTGCCTCGCGATCATCCTCGCCGCCTGGTTCGGCGGGCTGCGCTATCCGCGCGGCATTCCGGCCGGGCTCGTCGCCATCGCCTTCGGCATGCTGATCGCCTGGGGCGCCTCGATGCTCGGCTTCTCGGTCGCGGGCATCCATCCCGAGGGCGTGACGGCGGCGCTCTCCAACTTCGGCTTCTCGCTGCCGATCCCGGCGATCGACTATGTCTTCAACGGCTTCCAGTATCTCGGCGTGATCCTCGTCACCGCGATCCCCTTCGGCATCTACGATCTCGTCGAGGCCATGGACAACGTCGAGAGCGCCGAGGCCGCGGGCGACCACTACCCGACCACCCGCGTGCTGACCGCCGACGGCGTCGTCAGCCTGATCGGCTGCCTGATGGGCAATCCCTTCATCAACGCGGTCTACATCGGCCACCCGGGCTGGAAGGCGATGGGCGGGCGGATCGGCTATTCCTTCGCGACGGGCCTCATCGTGATCGCGCTCTGCTGGTTCGGCATCATCGCCGTCCTGCTCGCCATCGTCCCCGTCGTCGCGATCTCGCCGATCCTGCTCTACATCGGCATGCTGATCGGCGCCCAGGCGTTCCAGACCACGCCGACCACCCACGCGCCGGCGATCATCCTCGGTATGCTGCCGCATCTCGCGGCCTGGGCGAAGACGCTGATCGACGGCTCGCTCGGCGCGGCCGGGGTGCAGATGACGCCCGAGCTGATGCAGAACATGGCGATGGGCGGCGTGCTCTACCACGGGCTCGAGGTCTTCGGCGGCGGCGCCATTCTCGTCGGCCTCGTCCTCGCGGCGATCGCGGTCTTCGTCATCGACCGGAAGTTCGAGATGGCGGCGATCTTCGCCCTCGCGGGCGCGGCGCTCACCTTCTTCGGCTTCATGCACGGCGAGCGGCTGGGCGTGAACGTGACGCCCACGGTGGCGCTCGCCTATTTCATGGTCGCGGGCTTTCTCTACGTGGTCTCGCGGATGGGCTGGGTCCAGGACGAAGAGCCCTTCGCTCCCGAGCCCGATCTCGCCGCGCAGCCGGCGGAGTAGCCCCTTGGACTACGACGCCCATATCGACGCCGCCTCGGGGATGGTGAACCTCGCCATCCCCGAGGACTGCCGACCGGGGGTGCGGAGCTTCCTCGCCCTCGCCGCCCAGATGGCGGCCACACTCGAGACGATGGAGCTGCCCGATGACGACCTCGCCCTCGCCCCGGTCCTTCGCCTCCCCGACCTCTGACCCGCGCTTCGACTTCGCCGGCGCGACCGAGATCGCGCAGGCGGTCAGGCTCGGCGAGATGACGGCCGAGGCGGTGGTCGAGGCCCTGCTCGCCCGGCTGCCCGGCCGCGACGAGACGGTCAATTCCTTCACCGACGTCACCGCCGACCGCGCGCTGGCCGACGCGGCGGCGATCGACGCCGACCGCGCCGCCGGCCGGCCGCTCGGGCCGCTCGCGGGCGTGCCCTTCGCGGTGAAGAACCTCTTCGACGTCGAGGGCCTGCCGACCCGCGCGGGCTCCAAGATCAACCGCGACCGCGCCCCGGCGCGGGAGGACGGCGTCCTCGTCGCGCGGATGCGCGCCGCCGGCGCCGTTCTGGTCGGGGCGCTCAACATGGGCGAATACGCCTATGATTTCACCGGAGAAAACGCGCACGACGGCGCCTGCCGCAACCCCCATGACCCCGCCCGGATGAGCGGCGGCTCCTCCTCGGGCTGCGGCGGCGCCACGGCGGCGGGGCTGGCGCCGATCTCGCTCGGCTCGGATACCAACGGCTCGCTCCGCGTCCCCGCCTCGCTCTGCGGCGTCCTGAGCCTGAAGCCGACCTATGGAAGGCTGCCGCGGAGCGGCACCTTCGGCTTCGTCGACAGCCTCGACCATCTCGGGCCGCTGGCGCGCACCGCCGGGGATCTCGCGCTGGCCTATGACGCACTGCAGGGGCCGGACGCGCATGATCACGGCTGCGCCGGCCGCGCGGCCGAGCCGACGCTCCCGCGGCTCCGCGCCGGGGTCGCGGGGCTGCGCGTCGCGGTGCTCGGCGGCTGGTTCGCCGAGCGCGCGGGGGGAGAGGCGCGCGCGGCGGTGTCCGAGGTCGCCGAGAGCCTCCGGGCGGCGGGCGCCCGGATCGGCGCGGCCGAGCTGCCCGGCGCCGAGGCCGGGCGCGCCGCGGCCTATCTCATCACCAACGCCGAGAGCGCGGCCTTCCACCTGCCGCGGCTGCGGTCACGCCCGATGGATTTCGACCCCGACACGCGCGACCGCTTCCTCGCCGGCGCGCTGCTGCCCGCCGCCTGGATCGCGCGGGCGCAGGCGGTGCGGCGCGCCTGGCTCGGGCAGGCGCTGCGGGTCTTCGCCGGGGCGGACCTGCTGATCGCGCCGGCGACGCCCTGCCCCGCGCCGCTCCGGGGCGAGAAGATCCTGACGATCGCGGGGCGCGACTACCCGCTGCGCCCGAGCCTCGGCCTGCTCGCGCAGCCCTTCTCGGCGATCGGCCTGCCGGTCGCGACCGTGCCGGTCTTCGCGCCCGGGACGCTGCCGATCGGCGTGCAGATCATCGCCGCGCCCTGGCGCGAGGACCTCTGCCTGCGCGCCGCCGCCGCGCTCGAGGCGGCGGGCACCGCGATCGCGCATCCGCCCCGGCTCTGAGCCGCGCTCAGCGGCCAGAGCCTCAACGGTCGGTGTCGAGCCAGATCGTCACCGGCCCGTCGTTGACGAGCGAAACCGCCATATCGGCGCCGAATTCGCCGAGGCCGACCGCGACGCCATGGCCGCGGACCTGATCGGCGAAATGCTCGTAGAGCCGGCGTCCGTCCTCTGGCGCCGCGGCGGTCGAGAAGCCGGGGCGGTTGCCCCTGGTCTCGGCGGCGAGGGTGAACTGGCTGACGACCAGCGCCCCGCCCCCGGTGTCGAGCAGCGAGCGGTTCATCCGGCCTTCCTCGTCGCGGAAGATCCGGAGCGAGACGACCTTCCGCGCGAGCCAGGCCGACTGTTGCTCGGTATCGCCGCGCATCGCGCAGACGAGCACGACGAGCCCCGGGCCGACGGCTCCGGTGACGCGGTCGCCGACGCGCACCTCGGCGCCGGTGGTGCGCTGGATCAGGGCGCGCATGGAGGATCTCCCGAAATGGAAACGGCGGCTCCAGGGTGGCCGCCGCGTCGAGGGTGGTGGGCGAATCGCCCACCCTACGAACGGCGCGCGGGAAGACGGGCGTAATCGCCTACCCCGCGGGTGGGTCGAGGCCCCGGGTCAAGCCCGGGGCGGCGCCGTAGGGTGGGCGATTCCGCCCACCATCCGCCACCGCCGCCATCTCACCCCTTGGCGAGGTTGCGCAGCACGTAATGCAGCACGCCGCCGTGCTCGACGTATTCGATCTCGATCGCCGTATCGATCCGGCACTTGAGCTCGATCGTCTTCTCGGTGCCATCCGCGTAGGTGATCACGCAGGGCACGAGGCTGAGCGGCTTCAGGTCGCCCGCGAGGCCCGAGATCGAGATCACCTCGTCGCCCTTGAGCCCCAGCGTCTTGCGGTTGTCGCCGCCGGTGAACTCGAACGGGATCACACCCATGCCGACGAGGTTGGAGCGGTGGATGCGCTCGAAGCTCTCGGCGATCACCGCCTTGACGCCGAGGAGCGCGGTGCCCTTGGCCGCCCAGTCGCGCGACGAGCCGGCGCCGTATTCGATGCCGCCGAAGATGACGAGCGGGACGCCCATCTCCTGATACGCCATGGAGGCGTCGAAGATCGAAGTCTGCTCGCCGTCCGGCCCGAGAGTATAGCCGCCCTCGACCCCGTCCAGCATCTCGTTGCGGATGCGGATATTGGCGAAGGTGCCCCGCATCATGATCTCGTGGTTGCCGCGCCGCGAGCCGTAGGAGTTGAAGTCGCGCGGCGCGATCTGCCGCTCGGTCAGGTACTTGCCGGCCGGGGTGGTCGGCTTGAAGGACCCGGCGGGCGAGATGTGGTCGGTCGTCACCATGTCGCCGAGCAGTGCCAGGATGCGCGCGCCGGAAATGTCGGAGATGACGCCCGGCTCCTTGCCCATGCCGCGGAAATAGGGCGGGTTCTGGATATAGGTCGAGGTCGGCGGCCAGTCGTAGGTCTCGCTGTCGGTGGTCTCGACCGCCTGCCACTTCTCGTCGCCCTTGAAGACGTCGGCGTATTTGGACTGGAAGGCCTCGCGCGTCACGGTCTTCTCGACCAGCTCGGCGACTTCCCGGGCGGTCGGCCAGATGTCCTTGAGATAGACGTCGTTGCCGTCCCTGTCCCGCGCCAGCGGCTCGGTCACGAGATCGATGTTGACGTCGCCGGCGAGCGCGTAGGCCACGACCAGCGGCGGCGAGGCGAGATAGTTCGCGCGCACGTCAGGGCTGATGCGGCCCTCGAAGTTGCGGTTGCCCGACAGCACGGCGGTCGCGACGAGATCGTTCTCGTTGATCGCCTTCGAGATCGCGGGGTCGCCGAGCGGCCCGGAATTGCCGATGCAGGTCGTGCAGCCGAAGCCCGCGAGGTTGAAGCCGATCGCGTCGAGATCCTCCTGCAGGTTCGCGGCGTTCAGGTATTCCGCCACCACCTGCGAGCCGGGAGCGAGCGAGGTCTTCACCCAGGGCTTGCGCGTCAAGCCGCGCTCCCGCGCCTTGCGGGCCACGAGGCCGGCGCCGATCATCACATAGGGGTTCGAGGTATTGGTGCAGGAGGTGATCGCGGCGATCACCACCGAGCCGTCGCGGATCGTGTAGTCCTTGCCCTCGACCGCCGCGGACTTGCGCACGTCCGTGGCCCCGGCGACCACGCCGCCGCCCTCGTCCTGCATCTCCTTGGCGCCGTTGTCGATGTCGACGCCGCGATAGTCCGAGACGGTCCGGTAGAAGGACTGCGCCGCGACGTTGAGCGGCGTGTAATCCTGCGGCCGCTTCGGACCGGAGATCGCCGGGACGATCTCCGCCATGTCGAGATGCAGCGTGTCGGTGTAGATCGGCGCGTAGTCCAGGCCGCGCCACATGCCGTTCTCCTTGGCATAGGCCTCGACCAGCGCGATCCGGTCCTCATCGCGGCCGGTGTTGCGCAGATAGCGCAGCGTCTCGTCGTCGATCGGGAAGAAGCCGCAGGTCGCACCGTATTCGGGCGCCATGTTGGCGATCGTCGCGCGATCGGCGAGCGGCAGGTGGTCGAGGCCCTCGCCGTAGAATTCGACGAACTTGTTCACCACGCCCTTCTTGCGCAGCATCGCGACGACCTTCAGCACGAGGTCGGTCGCCGTGGTGCCCTCGACCATCTTGCCGGTGAGCTTGAAGCCGATCACCTCGGGGATCAGCATCGAGACCGGCTGGCCCAGCATCGCCGCCTCGGCCTCGATGCCGCCGACGCCCCAGCCGAGCACGGCGAGGCCGTTCACCATCGTGGTGTGGCTGTCGGTGCCGACCAGCGTGTCGGGATAGGCGACGAGCTCGCCGGAGGGATCGGTGTCGGTCCAGATCGTCTGGGCGAGATATTCGAGGTTCACCTGATGGCAGATGCCGGTCCCCGGCGGCACCACGCGGAAATTGTCGAAGGCGCTCTGGCCCCATTTCAGGAACTGGTAGCGCTCGATGTTGCGCTCGTATTCCAGATCGACGTTCATCTGGAAGGCGCGCGGGTTGCCGAACTCGTCGATCATCACCGAATGGTCGATGACGAGATCGACCGGATTGAGCGGGTTGATCTTCTGTGCGTCGCCGCCGAGCGACTTGATCCCATCCCGCATCGCAGCGAGGTCCACGACCGCCGGAACGCCGGTGAAATCCTGCATCAGCACGCGCGCGGGGCGATAGGCGATCTCGCGGGGGTTCTTGCCGCCCAGCCTCGCCCATTCGGCGAAGGCCCGGATGTCGTCGAGGCTGACGGTCTTCGCATCCTCGAAGCGGAGCATGTTTTCCAGGACGACCTTAAGCGAGGCCGGCAACTTGCTGAAATCGCCCAGTCCGGCCGCCTCGGCGGCGGCGATCGAGTAATAGGCGTAGGTCTTGTTTCCGACCGTCAGACCACGGCGCGTCCTGGCGGTGTCAGTTCCAACGAATACGGTCATTCGAGCCTCCGGGCGTGATGCTGGGACGGAAGAATACCCTTGATATGGAGCAATTCCCCCAGGCTCGCAAGTGTCGCGGGCGCAAAAGTATGCAGTGGTATACCAAAAATCCGCGCTCCGCCGCGATGTCGCGCGCCACCCACGGCGGCCTTTCACGGCCCCCCGCGATCGGCTAGGACGGCGCGATGGAATTGCGGGTCACAGATCTCGGATGCGCCCGGTCGGGCCGGGCGGTGCTCGGCGGCGTCTCCTTCGCCGTGGCATCGGGCCAGGCGCTGCTGCTGCGCGGTCCGAACGGCGCCGGCAAGACCACGCTCCTGCGCGTGCTCGCGGGCCTGCTCGCGCCGTCGGAGGGCGGCGCGACGCTGGGCGGCGCCGCGCTCACGGCCGATGCCGAGACCTATGGAGAGCGGCTCGCCTATTGCGGGCATCTCGACGCGATCAAGCCGCAGCTCAGCGTCGCGGAGAACCTGCGCTTCTGGGCCGGGCTCTTCGACGGCGACGGGATCGCGGCCGCCGTCGCGGCCTTCGATCTCGAGGCGCTGCTCGACCGGCCGGCCCATGCCTGCTCCGCCGGGCAGAAGCGCCGCGTCGGGCTCGCCCGGCTCCTGCTCGCGCGCCGGCCGCTCTGGCTGCTCGACGAGCCGACGGTGTCGCTCGACACGGTCGCGGTCGCCCGGTTCTGCGCCGCGGTCCGCGCGCATTGCGCGGCGGGCGGCATGGCGGTGATCGCGACGCATCTGCCGCTCGACCTCGAGGACGCGACCGAGCTCCGGCTGGAGCCGCTCGCGGCCGCGACGCGCGCGAGCGGCGATCCCTTCCTCGCCGGCGCCTGGACATGAAGGCGACCGTCGCGGTGCTCGGGCGCGAGCTCCGGCTCGCGCTGCGCTCGGGCGGCGGCGCCGGGCTCGGCGTCGCCTTCTTCGTGATGCTGGTGCCGCTCGTGCCGTTCGGCATCGGCCCCGACCCGGCCCGGCTCGCCCCCGTGGCGCCGGGCACGCTCTGGATCGGGGCGCTGCTCGCCGCCCTGCTCTCGCTCGACCGGCTGTTCCAGGCCGACGCCGAGGACGGCACGCTCGACATCCTGACGCTGGCGCCGCTGCCGCTCGAGGGGCTCGTCGCGCTGAAGGCCCTCGCGCACTGGCTGACCACCGGCCTGCCGCTCGTCGCGGTCGCACCCGTGCTCGGGCTGACGCTGAGCCTGCCCGGCCCCGCCTATGGCTGGCTCGTCGCGAGCCTGCTCGCCGGCACCCCGGCGCTGAGCTTTCTCGGCGCGATCGGCGCCGCGCTCACCGTCGGCATCCGCCGGGGCGGCCTCCTGCTCTCGCTCCTGGTGCTGCCGCTCTACGTGCCGACGCTGATCTTCGGCGCGCGGGCGGTCGTGGCGGCGGCGGGCGGCCAGGACCCCTGGCCCGCCTTCCTGCTCCTCGCCGGGCTCAGCCTGTTCATTCTCGCCCTCGCCCCTTTCGCCGCCGCGCTGGCGCTGCGCGCGCATCTGCGCTGAGATCCGCGAAGGCCGCTTGCCACGGCGAGGGCGCCGCGCTACTTCTCAGTTGCAAATGATTTGCAAGAGCAGAACTGGGATAGGCATGTCCGGTACCGACGCCCCGAGCCTCGACCCCCCCGCCTTCGAGACTCCCGCCTTAGAGTCTCCCACCGCGCCGGGCTGGCGCGGGCGCGGCGGCGCGAACTCGCTTTCGGACGTGCATGGCAGCATCCCGGTCCGCCGCCACGGCTCGGTCTGGCGCCGCGCCCTCGCCTTCCTCGGCCCGGGCTATCTCGTCGCCGTCGGCTACATGGACCCCGGCAACTGGGCGACCTCGCTCGCCGGCGGGTCGAAATTCGGCTACGCGCTGCTCACCATCGCGCTCCTCTCCAACGTCATGGCGATCATCCTCCAGGCGCTCTGCGCCCGGCTCGCCATCGCCTCGGGCCGCGACCTCGCCCAGGCCTGCCGCGACGCCTTCCCCAAGCCGGTCGCCTGGGTGCTCTGGGCGCTGGCGGAGATCGCGATCATCGCCACCGACATCGCCGAGGTGATCGGCACGGCGATCGGCCTCACGCTTATCTTCGGCATCCCGCTCGAGATCGGCGTGCTCATCACCGCGCTCGACGTCTTCCTGATCCTCTGGCTGCAGCGGCTCGGCTTCCGCTGGATCGAGGCGCTGGTGATCGTGCTGCTCGCCGTCATCGCTGTCTGTTTCGCGATCCAGATCGCCCTCGCCGATCCGAACTGGGGCGACGTGATCCGGGGCTTCGCGCCGACGACCGAGATCGTGACCAACCCCGAGATGCTCTATCTCGCGCTCGGCATCCTCGGCGCCACGGTGATGCCGCACAATCTCTACCTGCATTCCGGCATCGTCCAGACCCGCGCCTATGGCCACACGCTGCCCGAGAAGCGCGAGGCGCTGCGCTTCGCCACCATCGACTCGACAGTCGCGCTCATGTTCGCGCTCACCGTCAACGCCTCGATCCTGATCCTCGCGGCCGCGACCTTCCACACCACGGGCAACACCGAGATCGCCGAGCTCGGCGACGCGCATTCGCTGCTGGCGCCGCTGCTCGGCGCGGCGATCGCGCCGACGCTGTTCGGCGTGGCGCTGCTCTGCTGCGGCCTCAACTCGACCGTGACGGCGACGCTCGCCGGGCAGATCGTGATGGAGGGCTTCCTCAACTTCCGCCTCGCCCCCTGGATCCGGCGGCTGGTGACGCGCGCGATCGCCATCGTCCCGGCGGCGCTGGTCACGGTCTGGTACGGCGAGCGCGGGACGGGCCAGCTCCTGATCCTGACCCAGGTCGTGCTGAGCCTGCAGCTCTCCTTCGCGGTCTTCCCGCTCGTCATGTTCACCTGCGACAAGGCCAAGATGGGCGCGCTGGTGGCGCCACGCTGGCTCGCGGCGGTCTCCTGGGCGATCGCGATCGCCATCGCGCTGCTCAACATAAAGCTGCTCGTGGATTTCCTCGGCGCGTGAGCGGCGGCGGGGGGACGGTGGGCGGAATCGCCCACCCTACGGCGCGTGGGCGGCGGCGGGGGGATGGTGGGCGGGATCGCCCACCCTACGGCGCGTGGGCGGCGGCGGGGGGGTGGTGGGCGGGATCGCCCACCCTACGGCGCCGTGAAGCCCGCTCTTCGTCGCATTGCCAGCGCCGCGCGGCGCGCCTAAAAGTCCGGGCCATGTCGCTCTGGAGATACGCCAATCCGTCCGAGTTCATGCGCCTGTCCGGCGCGGTCCAGCCGTGGTGCTGGGCGCTGACGGCGCTCTGCCTCGCGCCGGGGCTGATCTGGGGCTTCTTCCTCACCCCGGACGACTACCAGCAGGGCTCGACGGTGAAGATCCTGTTCATCCACGTCCCCGCCGCGCTGATCGCGATCAACGCCTGGCTCATGATGCTGGTGGCGAGCCTGATCTGGTTCATCCGCCGGCACCATGTCTCGGCGCTCGCCGCCCGCGCCGCCGCGCCGGTCGGCGCCACGATGACGGTGATCGCGCTGATGAGCGGCGCGATCTGGGGCCAGCCGATGTGGGGCACCTGGTGGGCCTGGGACCCGCGGCTCACCTCCTTCTTCATCCTGTTCCTGTTCTATCTCGGCTATATCGCGCTCTGGGCCGCGATCGACGAGCCGGACAAGGCCGCCGACCTCACCGCCGTGCTCTGCCTCGTCGGCTCGGTCTTCGCGCTGCTCTCGCGCTACGCGGTGTTCTTCTGGAGCCAGGGGCTGCACCAGGGCGCCTCGCTGTCGGTTGATCGCGAGACCCATGTCGACAACGCCTTCTATCTCCCGCTCCTGCTCTGCATCGCGGGCTTCGTCCTTCTGTTCGTGAGCCTCGTCCTGCTGCGCACCCGCACCGAGGTGCGGCTCCGGCGCCTGCGCGCGCTCGAGGATCTGGAGGCGCGCGCGTGATGCCCGATCTCGGCCGCTACGCGGTCACCGTGCTCTCCGCCTATGGCGTGACCTTCGCGCTCGTCGGAGCGCTCATCGGCCTCAGCGTCTGGCGCGCCCGGCGCGTCGCCCGGACGCTCGCCGCCGCCGAGACCCGCGCCCGTACCCGGAGGACCCCCGATGGCGTTTAGGTTCCGCCCGCTGATGGCGCTGCCGCCGCTGCTCTTCGCCGCCTTCGCGGGCGTCGCCTACATGGGGCTGAGGCGCGAGAACGCGACCGAGCTTCCGAGCGCGCTGATCGGGCGCGAGGCGCCGTCGCTGGCGGGTACCGTGGCGCTGCGCGCCGATCCCGCCCCGACCGACGCGGAGCTGACCGCGCCGGGCGTGAAGCTTGTCAACTTCTGGGCGAGCTGGTGCGCGCCCTGCCGGGCCGAGCATCCGATCCTCAAGGAAATCAGCGCCTCCGGCCTGCCGGTGATCGGGGTGAACTACAAGGACCAGCCGGACAAGGCGCTCGGCTTTCTCGAGGAGCTGGGCGATCCCTTCACCCATGTCGGGGCCGATCCGAACGGCCGCGTCGCGCTCGACTGGGGGATCTACGGCGTGCCGGAGACCTTCGTCGTCGACGCCAACGGCAAGATCCTGCTGCGCTACCCGGGCCCGCTCACCCGGGCGATCTTCGACGCCGAGATCAAGCCGCTGCTCAGGCCCTGAGCGCGCGCCCCGTCGCGGCGCGCGGCCTCAGGCCTCGCGCCGCTTCGCGCCCGCCGCCCGCGCGCCGGCGGCGGAAGCCGGGGCCGGCCGGGAAATGGCCGAAGGCGGCTTGTAGGGCGCCCAGGGCGCCGAGAACAGCAGCCGGAACCCCTCGCGCCGCGCGCACCAGCGCCCGAAGAGCGTGCCGACGACGAGCACGATCGGCACCATGATCAGCTTCTCGAACGGCAGCGGGCCGATCATCCCGAACACCCGCTCGAGATAGAAGATCGTGATGTGCTGCGTCGCGTAGATATAAAGCGTCGAGCCGCCGACGAGCTTCAGGATCCAGGCCCAGTCGAACCGCGCCGTGCGCGCCGCGAGGCCGAGCAGCGCGGCGATGCCGATCGCGGTCACCGCGAAGGTCAGCGGGCCGAACCGCTGCCAGGGCGAATCCATGAGCCAGTAGGAGAGCCCGAGGAAGGCGGCCGCGAAGAGCGGCCAGAGCCGCCAGTGCGCGTCGACCGTCCGCCACACGATCGGCCGGAGCACGAGACCGAGCCAGAAATAGGGGAAGAGCCGGATCACCTTCTCGATGAACGGGATCGCGAGCCAGTCCCCCCGGGCGACGACCACGAGATAGGCGAGCATCGAGACGGCGAACACCGCCCAGACCGGCAGCCGGCGGCAGAGAAAGGCGACGGCGAAGGCGATCGCGAGCCCGTAGAAGAACCACATCTCGACGATCGGGTCCCAGACCATCGTCGAGATCTCGGCCTCGATCGGCCGGCCCCACCAGAGATAGGCCACGACCTCGGTGCTGAGATACCAGAAAATGGCCCAGATCGCATAGAGATAGAGCAGGTTTCCAACCTTGTCGCGGAAAAATCCGAGCGGCTCCGAGCGGGTGATGACCCGGTGCGCGAACAGGCCCGAGACGAAGAAGAACATCGGCATCCGCGCGAGGATCAGCATCTGGTCGATGTAGACGCTCAGCCCGTACATCGACCAGATCACCAGCAGGATGATGCTGAACGCCTTCGCGATGTCGGCCCAGGCGACCCGCTCCGCCGCGCCGCCGGTGTCCAGGTCCATCAGGCTCTTGCCCGCCCAGCTGATCGCCATGATTCCCCCTCGTTCGTCGGAGCCACCATAGCTCGCTAGGCGAGCACTTGCCCGTAACGAATTAATGATTTGCCTTAATCTTCTCAGAAAACGCCTGAAGATGCCAAGTGATTCCTCGCTCCGACCAAAGTCGACGCGGGCGGAACCTCGAATGGATCAGGCCTCGTCGCCGGCCTTGTTCTCCGGGGCGCCGTCGCCGAGGGAATAGCGTTGGAAAAGCGGGACTTGCGCCATGACGAAGGCGATGTTCGCGACGGGCAGGACGAAGGTGCGGAAATCGACCCAGGTGTCGGTGCCGTAGACGCGCCAGACGAATTCGTTCAGAATCGCCAACAGTATGTAGAAGACCACGAAACGACGGGTGAACTTCATCCAGCCCTCGCGGCGCATGGGCAGGATCTCGTCCATCAGGTAGCGCAGGTAGCTCTGCCCCCGCAGCAGGCCGAAGCCGAGGATGCCGGCGAAGAGCGTGTAGAGGATGGTCGGCTTCATCTTCACGAAGGTGTCGTCGCGCAGGATCAGCGTCAGCCCGCCGAACACCGTGACCACGACCGCCGTGATCACCGCCATCCTCGGCAGGTGCCGCGTCAGCGCCCAGCTGAGCCCGAGCGTCGCGAGGATGGTGGGGATGAAGACCGCCGTCGAGAACAGGATCTGCTGCAGCTGCCGCGCCTCGACGCTCAGCCCCGGCTCGACCGGCGCCAGGCGGTAGGCGAGGAAGAAGACCCCGATCGGGCCGACCTCGAGCGCGAGTTTCAGGAGCGGGTGGATGTGACGCTGTGCCATGCCTCCGCATAGCCCGGCGCCGCCGAAAACGCCACGCCCGAACGCGGGCGCGACTTCACGCGATCGCGAGTGGAACGGCCGAGATCGAAAGGAGCGGCGCTGCGCGCTTGCGCGTGGTCCAGCGGGCGTCTTCGCCTCTTGGCTGGGTTATCCGACGGGGCGTGAGTCCGAGGTCAGCAGAAGGATCGGTGTCTTCGCCTCGTGTCGGGCGGCTTCGAGAAAACGCCGCCCGTCTTGACCGCTCTGGATCAGATCACGGATGAGTACGACCTTGCTCTCGACCATATCCTCGCGCTCCCGGAACCGTCGCGTCCCCGAGCGCGCATCTTCAAGCCGGGAAGCGCGCTCGGTGCGGGGCATAGACGTGAAACCTCGAGGCAGAAGATCCGTGTAATCAATCATGCCCGTAAGCCGGTTCGCGTCCCGGAGGGCCTCGCGCGCGGTCGCGAGAGCGGCGTCCATCTCGTTGCTCGCCATCCACGCGGAAACGCGGGTGCTGGTAGCCAGGAGCCACGCCTCGACGAGCAACTCAAAAAGCCTGGTATCCGCCCCATGCCGATCGCGTTCGCGCATCGCCATCGCGTAGAAGTCCCCTTGCCGTTCATGCAAGGCTCGCGCCGCGTCTTGCCACTGCCGCTCTCCGTCCCGTAGGAGCCATGCCTCGTCCACCTGACGACACGCGGTATCCAGACGGGAGAGGTCCCGGTCCAGCCGATCTTCTTTTCCACGCGCCATCTCGCGCTCGATTCGTTCCGCCGCGTCTCTCAGATCGTCGACACCCTTCTGAAGGCGCGCGATCTTCGCTGTCACAACGGCAAATCCGGCAGCGCTGATGCCGATGCCGACACCGCTCAGAATCATGTTCGACAGTTGCAGCTGATGAAGGACTCCGATCGCGGCCTTGATCTGCTCGTTCTGCACCACTTGCACGGCTTGCCCCACGAGGCCGAGCGGCCCCCCGGCGGAGAAGTCCGCCATTCTCCACAGGAGCGTCGGACCCAACCCGGTCTCCTGCATGTGCGCGACGATCCGCCCGGTCTCCGCGCTCTTGAGGATCGCGCCGAACCTCTGGATCGAGCCGTTCGCTAGGCCCGCAGCCAAGGCAGGAGGAACCTCGAACAGCACCTCATGCATCGGAAAGCCGTGCCTCGGCCTCCTCGGCCCGCCGACGGATCGCCTCGATCAGACGTGGCGCCAGAGCGTTCGGATACGCCTTCGCATCATCGGGTGCGATCTCGCTCCTTATAAAGCTGTCGTAGCGGCGGAGTATTCGGCTTCTCTTCTTTTGAAGTCTGCGTCGCGGAGCGGACAGGAGCCGATAGCTCCAGACAGCTACCGCCGCGATGCCAACGAGAAGCAGCAGCCGGTTTACCGACGTCGCCGGAGCGAAAAGGAAGCTCGCGGTCGTGGTGATCGCATAGCCGAAGATCAAGAAGAGGCCTGCCCCGATGCCAGCTACCGGAACCGCGACCTCCGTCACGGTCTCGAGCGGATCGCGCAGCGCGCCGAGCCGGCCAAGGATACCCGCCTTTCCTGAGGGTTCGCCCTGCCGCTCCAGGAACCCAAGACCGCGATCCGCTTCCGCGAGCAGGTCTTTCGCCGCCGCCTCGAAGGCTGGCTTTATTTCGGCCTCCACACGTTCCCGAAACAGCCGCGCGTCCGAGCGGAATGTCTGGATCAACGACAGCCTATCGAGATCGGCGGCCAATTCCAGCCGCAGGATGCGAGCTTTCTCGCGAGACTGAGGTGAACGTTCGCGATCGCCTCCGATCGATGGTCTCGGATCCTGCGACGCGCACCTACCTCGTCAACCGCCGCTGGATAGTCCATCCGTCACCCGCTCTTGGATCCGTCGGCGAACTTGCCGTATAATTCGTCTAAAGAGCAAGTATCAGAGCCCGGTCAGCGCCCGCGCGAATTCCTCCGGGTCGAAGGCGGCGAGGTCGTCGATGCTTTCGCCGAGGCCGATCGCGTGGATCGGCAGACCGAAGCGGTCGGCGAGCGCCACGAGCACGCCGCCCTTGGCGGTGCCGTCGAGCTTGGTCATCACGAGGCCCGAGACGTCGGCGATCTTGCGGAAGATCTCGACCTGGGAGAGCGCGTTCTGGCCCGTGGTCGCGTCGAGCACCAGGAGCGTGTTGTGCGGCGCCTCGGGGTCGCGCTTGCGGATCACGCGCACGATCTTCGCGAGCTCCTGCATCAGGTCCTCGCGGTTCTGCAGCCGGCCGGCGGTGTCGATCAGCAGCAGATCGGCCCCTTCGGCCTCGGCGCGGGCCATCGCGTCATAGGCGAGGCTCGCGGGGTCGGAGCCCTGCCCCGCCGTCATCACCGGCACGCCGGCGCGCTGGCCCCAGACCTGCAGCTGCTCGACCGCCGCGGCGCGGAAGGTGTCGCCGGCGGCGATGACGACGGACTTGCCCGCCGCCTTGAACTGGCTCGCGAGCTTGCCGATCGTCGTGGTCTTGCCCGAGCCGTTGACGCCGACGACGAGCACGACCTGCGGCCGCTTGCGGTAGATCGGCATGGGCTTCGCCACCGGCTCGAGGATCGCGGTGATCTCGCGCGCCAGGAGCTCCTTGATCTCGCTCGCCCCGAGCCGGCGGCCGAACCGGCCCTCGGCCATGTTGGCGGTGACCTTGAGCGCGGTCTCGACGCCCATGTCGGCGGAGATCAGCAGCTCCTCGAGGCTCTCGAGCATCGCGTCGTCGAGCACGCGGCCCTTCTCCTGCTGGCCGAGCAGCCGGCCGACGAGCCCCGCGCGGGCCGGCGCGGCCTCGGGCGCCGGGGCGGCCGGCCGGCGCGGCGCGGGCGTGGCCGCCGGCGCGGGATGGACGGGTTCGGCGCGGACCGGCTCCGGCGCGGCGGGGGCCGCCGCCGGGGCGGCCTCGGGCTCCGGAAGCGCCGGGGCCTCGTCGATGATGGCGTCGAGACCCTGCTCGATCTTCGAGGAGGATTTGAACAGCCGGTCCTTCAGCTTCTGAAAAAATGCCATGCTTCCCCCGCCCGGGCCCCGTTTCCGCGCCTGTGCGGCCTGACCTAAGCCGCCCGGCCCCGCGATGCAATGCGGGGCGTCAGTTGCGCTGCTCGTCGCGGAACAGCTGCCAGGCGGCGAGAAAGAGCGCGGCGACCAGCGGGCCGATCACGAAGCCGTTGATCCCGAGGACCGACATGCCGCCGATGGTCGAGGTCAGGACCACGTAGTCCGGCAGCCGGGTGTCCTTGCCCACCAGCGGCGGGCGCAGCAGGTTGTCGACGAGGCCGATCACCGCGACACCGACGAAGATCAGGATGCCGCCCGAGACATAGTCGCGGTCGACGAGAATGAAATAGGCCGCGACCGGCGCCCAGATCAGCGCCGCCCCGATCGCCGGCAGGAGCGAGAGCAGCGCCATCATCACGCCCCAGACCAGCGCGCCCTGGATGCCGAGGAACCAGAAGGCGACGCCGCCGATCGTCCCCTGGACGATCGCGATGATCACATTGCCCTTCACCGTCGCGCGCACCACGGCGGCGGTCTTGGACAGGAGCTGGCGGCTGTATTCCTCCGAGAGCGGCAGGCAGGAGCGGATGCCGCGCGCGATGTCGCCGCCGTCGCGGAAGAAGAAGAACAGCAGGTAGAGCATGATGCCGGCCGAGATCAGGAAGCTCAGCGTGTCCTGCCCGATCGTGAAGGCCTGCGAGGCGACGAGCTGGCTGCCGCGCATCAGCCCGTCGGTGATCTTCTGGCGCAGCTGCGTCATCTCGTCGCCGCCGACCGAATCGATCCATTCGATCGCCGAGGGCGGCAGGCTGGCGCGCATCGAATCGATGACGCGGTTGACGTCGAAATTCTGCCGCTGCGCCCGCTGATAGACCTCGCTGGCCTGGTCGACGATCGCGAAGGTGATCAGGGTCATCGGGATGATCGCGATGACGAGGCAGGCCAGGACGGCCAGGAGCGCCGCGAGATTGTCGCGCGGCCAGAGCCGGTCGCGCAGCCAGCGCAGCATCGGATTGAAGATGATCGCGAGAATCGCCGCCCACATGATCGCGCCATAGAAGGGCAGCAGCAGGCGCAGGAAGGCGATCGTGACGAGAAAGAGGAGCAGGATGAAGCCCTTGTGCTTGGTCGTATCCTGCATGAAGCCTCCCCCGCCCGCGGCGCCGCGCCGCCCGGCGAGGCTACCCTCCCCGGGCGGGCGGCCGCAAGCGCGGCCCTCACGCCGGGGGCGCCTCCTTCTCGACGAAGCGGATCTGGCCGGATTTCGCCTGCGCGAGAATGGCCTTGGTGAGCTCGATCTGCGCCGCCTCCCCCTGCTTGCGGCCGATCTCGCCCATGCCGGCGAGCTCCTCCGCGTAGCGCTCGGCGAGCCGGCGCGGCAGGTTCTCGAGCACGAATCCGACCGCCGGGCTGTCCGCGGCCTGGCCATGGCGGAGCGCGCGCAGCAGCACGTCCTCGGGCAGGTCGCGCAGCGCGCCGGCGACGTCGCGGCCCTGGATCCGCGCGGGCATGTCCTCGAAGGTGAACATCGTGCGCTGCACGTCCTGCGCGAGCGCGGGCTCGCGCGTCTCGAGATAGCCGAGAAAGCCCGCGCGCGCCTCGGTCGAGACGTTGTTCATGAGCCCGGCGATCAGATCCGCCGGCCGCCGCTTCGAGAGGTCGAGGCGCAGCGCCGAGAGGAAGTCGCGCTCGATCGCCGCCTCGATGTCGCGGGCGACCGGCGGATCGAGGCTCGGCACGCGCGACAGCCGCAGCACCACGTCCTGCGCGAAGCTCCGCTCCAGCCGCTCCAGCACCGCCGCCGCCACGTCGGGACGAAGCTCGCTCAGGACGACGGCGGCGGTCTGCGGATGCTCGAGCGCGAGGAATCCCGCGATCGCCGGGACGGGCGAGTCGTTCAGCCGGTTCCAGGTCGCGCGCGGGTCGCCGCCAGGCTCCTCGGGCGGGGCGCCGCCGAAGAGCCGCGCCGCCTCGCCGTCGCCGAGCACGCCCGCGAGCAGCTTGCGCGCGGTCCGCGCGCCGCCCTGGACCTCCGGCCCCTCGGTCAGCGCGCCGAGGAATTCGACGATCACCGCGTCGAGCACCTCCTGCGGCACGGTGCCGAGCCCGGCGAGGGCGCGGGCGAAGCGCTCCATGTCCCCGGGCGCCAGCTCGCGCAGGAAGCCCGCCGCCTGCACCGGGCCGATCGCGGCGAGGATCATCGCCGCCTTCTCGATCGGCGCCGGCACCGGCGCGACACGCGCGGGCGGGGCCGGGTCGCGGCGCGCCTTCGCGGGGGACCGCGCCTCGGCGGTCACGGCGCGTAGCTCCGCACCAGGGCGCCGCCGAGCAGCGTCCAGCCGTCGGCGATCACGAAGAAGGCGAGCTTGAACGGGAGCGAGACCATCGCCGGCGGTACCATCATCATTCCCATCGACATCAGGATGGCGGCGATCACGAGGTCGATCACCAGGAAGGGCAGGAAGATCAGGAAGCCGACCTCGAAGCCGCGCTTGATCTCGCCGAGCAGGAAGGCGGGGATCAGGAGCGAGAGCGGCGGGTCGCCGGCCGCGGCCCCGGCGGTCCGCTCCGGCATCGCGTCGCGCAGCGCCGCGATCGTGCCGGGATCGGCGCGTCCGGCCATGAAGCTCCGGAACGGCGCCATGGTGGGCGCGAAGGCCTCCTCGGGGGTCAGCGTGCCCGCGATCATCGGCTGGACCCCGTCGTCCCAGGCGTCGCGGAACACCGGCTCCATCACGAACCAGGTCAGGAAGATCGCGAGCGCCACGATCATCATGTTGGGCGGCGCCTGCTGCGTGCCGAGCGCCGAGCGCAGGATCGAGAGCACGGTGACCATGAAGGGAAAGCAGGTGACCATGATCGCGAGGCCGGGCGCGAGGCTCAGGAGCGTGAGCAGGAGCAGGAGCTGGACGGTCCTGAGGCTGACCGACTGCCCGTCGCCGAGGTCGATCTGGACCTGCTGCGCCGCCGCCGCCGTGGCGCCGAGCACGAGGCCGGCCACGAGGAGCGCGACGAGGCACATAGCCGCGCTCCCGCCATGGACGGCCGCCGGGGTGCGAGCGTCGAAGCACCGCGGCGCTTCGGCCTCGAGGTCCCGGATCAGGTCCGGGACAGCGGGCCTTACCATCGGCGCCGGGGTCCGAGCGCCGTCCCGGGCTCGACACGGGACCTCGACGCCCGGGCGTCGCGCGCCGGGCGAGCCATGGGCACGCCGCGCCTCGGCGGCATCCGCGTGGGGCTCCGCGAAATCGAGGTCCCGGATCAGGTCCGGGACAGCGGGCCCTACCCTCGGCGCCGAGGTCCCGGCGCTGTCCCGGGCTCGACCCGGGACCTCGACGCCCGGGCGTCGCGCACCCGGGACGCCGGCACGTCGGGCGTGGGCCTTGAGGTCCCGGATCGGGTCCGTGGCAGCACTGACACGATCGCGGTCGGGTCGTTCCGGCCCCGGGGCGCGCATCTCTCAGAACTCGTTCGCCAGGTCCGCGACCTCGGTCAGCCGCACACCGAGCCTGCCGCCGGCCTCGCCGATCTCCTGCAGCTCGCCCCGCGCGATCAGCCGGTCGCCGATGTAGAGCTCCACCGGATCGTCGATCGAACTGTCGAGCGTGAGCACCGAATCGCGCCGCAGCTCCACGAGCTCGCTGACCAGCGGCCGCGCCTTGCCAACCGAGATCGTGACCTCGATCGGCACGCCGAGGAAGGCGCCGGCCCGGGCCTTCGGCGCCGGCCGGTCGGCCGCGGGTTCCGCCCCGCCGTCCGGCGCGTCCTCATCCCGCATGGCGCCGCTCCTCGATGCCGTCCGCGCCCGAGTCCGTGCCCGATTCCGCGCGCAGATGCGCGGCGAGGATGCCCTGGATCCGCGCGACGCAGGCGTCTAGGTCGAGATGGTCGTAGCCCTGGTCCCAGGCGATCCGCGCCTCGCGGGGCCCGAGCTCGGGCGCGGCGCGCACCTCGGCGTCGAGCCCGCGCGCGCCCAGCGCCTTCGCGATCGCCGGCGCCACCTCGGGCGCGCAGCGCAGCCTGGGCAGCGCGGCGGGCGCGGTCTCGATCGCCCGCGCGACGAGCCGGGTGATCTCGGCGAAGAGCCCGGTCTCGGCGAGCGCCGGCGTGATCGCGGCGCAGAGCCGCTCGATCACCGGGGCGATCGAGGCCGCGACATGGCGCCGCGCCGCCTCGTTGGTCAGCCGCGCGTCGGCCAGCGTCTCGATGAGGTCGCTGGTAAGTCGTGCCTGATCGGCGAGATAGGCCTCGGTCGCCGCCGCCTCGCCCGCGGCGAAGCCGGCCTCGCGCGCCTCGGCGCGGGCCTCGGCGATCCGGTGCTCGATCTCGAGCGCGCGGGCCCGGGCGGCGTCCTCGCCGGGGGCGAGGGATCTCAGGCGGTAGGGGGTCATGGGTTCCGGGGCTCCGTCTGGGCGTCGGGGGATTCGATCCAGCTCCGCAGCACGGCGGCGCTGTCCTCGCCGCGGCTCGCGATCACCTCGCGCAGCCGCTCGATCTTGGTCTGGGTCCGGGCGGGAAGGTCGAGCAGGTCGCCCTCCGGCCCGGCGAGCGCCGGCAACGCGCCGAAGCCCTCGGGCCCGGTCAGCGCGGCGAGCGCGGGGTCGGTCCGCCGGCTCAGCATCGGGCGGATCACGAAGAGGATGAGCGCCAGCACGATGAGCGCGAGCGCGCCGATCTGCGCGAGCCGCCCGGCCTCGCCGGCGAGAAAGCCCGCCTCGCGCTCGGCGAAGCCGCCGGTCTCCGGCGTCGGCTGGAAGCGCAGCGTCTCGAGCGTCACGGTGTCGCCGCGCGCGGCGTCGAAGCCGATCGCGGTCTGGACCAGCAGGCGCAGCGTGTCGAGCTCCTCGGGCGGCCGGGGCGACCAGGTGGGCGCGCCGTCCGGCCCGGGCTCGGTGATGCCGTCGACCATGACCGCGACGGAGACCCGCCGCACCTGGCCCGGCTGGATCACCCGCTCGCGCCGCGTCTCGGACATGTCGAAATTTTGCCGCTCGCGACTCTCGCTCGAATCGCGGCTGCTCTGGTTCTGGCCATTCGCGTCGCCGTCCGGCAGGTTGCTCGCCACGGTGACGCCCGGCGTCGAGCCGGTCGCCTTCTCGCTGCTCTGCTCGGTCTCCGAGCTGATCGCGGCGCGGCTCTCGGGGTCGATCACCCGTTCGGAGATCGTCTGGCGCTCCATGTCGGCGTCGACGTTCACCTCGACGATCGCGCGCCCCGGGCCGACGCGGGCCTCGAGCAGGCGCTGGATGTTGCGCCGCAGCGTCTCGGCCCGGTCCTCGGGCTTCGGGCTCGCCCCGGTCTCGGCCCCCTCCTCGGCGCCGGCGAGCACGACGCCGCGCTCGGCGTCGAGCACCGCGACGGCGTCGACCGGCAGGCCCGCGACCGCGGAGGCGACGAGATAGCGGACCGCCCGCGCGCGCTCCGGATCGAGCGCGCCGCGCGCCATGGTGACGGTGACCGAGGCCGCGCCCCGCGCCTCCCGCGCGAAGGGCTGGTTCACCGGATTGGCGAGATGCACCCGCGCCGCGCGGACGTCGGCCGCGGCGGTGATGGTGCGCGCGAGCTCGCCCTCCTTCGCGCGCCAGTAGGCGGCGTCGAACATCTGGCTGGTGGTGCCGAATCCCGAGAGCGTGTCGAGGATCTCGTAGCCCTTCTCGCCGTTCGCGGGCAGGCCGCGGGCGGCGAGATCGAGCCTGAGCCGGTCGCGCGTCCCGGCCGCGACGTAGATCGCGGTGTCGCGCACCTGATAGGGCGTGCCCGAAGCCTCGAGCGCCGCGACCACCTCGCCCGCCGCCGCCGGGTCGAGCCCGGAATAGAGCAGCGCCATCTCGGGCCGATTCGCCGCGCGGGTGATGCCGAACACGGCGGCGGCGATCGCGACGAGGGCGAGCGCGCCGATGATCCGCCGCCGCGGATCGAGCCCCTGCCAGAAAGACCGGATCTGTCGCACCACAGCCCTCCGGGGCTCACGAAATCAATCGCGCGGCGCCCGATGACGCCGCCGTCGCGGGCATTTCGGCCGGTCAGGCTTAACATTCGGTTAGTGGTCGCCGCGCTATCCCGGTCGGCGTGAGAAGCGATCCCCGCGAGTTGCCGCCGATGACCGAAGCCGCGCCCCCCGCCCCCGAAGCCGCGCCGAAGCGCCGGTCGAAAGGCCCGCTCGTCGGACTGCTGCTCGGCGTGGCGCTCGGCGCCGCGAGCTTCGGCGCGCTCCACGCGGGGCTGGTCGACCCGGCCGCCCTCCTCGGCGGCGCCCCCGCGCGCCACGGCGGCGAGGCGCGCGCGGCGGCCCCGGCCGATCTCTTCCTGCCGCTCGCCCCGATCATCGTCTCGCTCGCGCCCGGCGAGGGCGCGCGCCACCTGCGCTTCGCCGCGACGATCGAGGCCGCGCCCGGCGCGCTTCCCACCGTGGCCGCGGCGGAGCCCCGGATCGTCGACGTGCTGAACGGCTATCTGCGCGCGGTCGCGGTCGCCGAGCTCGAGGATCCGGCCGCGATGCCCCGGCTGCGCGCGCAGATGCTGCGCCGGGTCCAGCTCGTCGGCGGCGGCGACGCGGCCCGCGACATCCTCATCACCGAATTCATCCTGAACTAGGAGGCCCGCATGGCCCTCATGACCGATGGGCTCCTGCTCGCGGCGACGCTCTTCGCCGGGGCCTATTGCTGGGTGCTCGCCCGCCGGGTCGACGCGCTGCGCGATCTCGATCGCGGCCTCGGCGGCGCGATCGTGCGGCTGACCCGCCAGATCGAGCTCGCGCGCGCGACGCTCGACGAGGCCAGGGCGAGCACGCGCGAGGGGCGGCAGGACCTCGCGCAGCTTTCGGCCCGCGCCGAGACCGCGGCGGGCCAGCTGCGCCTGCTGCTCGCGGCGGTCAACGATCCGAACGCCGACGCGGCGCGCGCGCCGGGCCCGGCGGAGCGGCGCGCGCCGGCCGCGCCGAGGCCCCGCGCGCCGCTGCGGCCCGACAAGGGCGAGGAGGAGATCCTCGCGACGCTCCGCGCCCTCGCGGGCGACCGGGACTGAGGCGGTGGCCGAGGGGCGCAAGCGCGCCGCGCTGGGCGGCGTCTCGCTGATCGTGCTCTGCTTTCTCGGCTCGGCCGCGCTGCGCTTCGGCGAGAGCGGGCTCGCGGTCGCCGACGAGCTCGCCACCGACGCGCCGGCCGGGGCGCCCGGGACGAACGACGCGCTCCTCGCGGCGCTCCGCGCCCGCGAGGCCGAGCTCGACGCGCGCGACATGAAGCTCGCCACCCGCGCCCAGGCGCTCGGCGTCGCCGAGGCCAGGCTCGCCGAGCAGCTCGCCGCCTTCGAGAAGGCGCGCGGCCAGCTCGAGGCCACGCTCGCGCGCGCGGACAAGGCGACGGAGAAGGACATCGACCGGATGACGACCGTCTACGAGAAGATGAAGCCCGCCGACGCGGCGCGGATCCTCGACAAGATGGACGTGGCCTTCGCCGCCGGCCTGCTCGCCCGGATGCGGCCCGAGAACGCGGCGCGGGTGCTGGCCGGGATGAGCGCGGAATCGGCCTACGCCGTCACCGTCACGGTCGCGAGCCGCAACGCGCGCGCGCCGACCGAGTGACCCGCCCCGCTTGAGCCTTTCTTAACTCCGGCCCCGCAGAGATGGGCCACGCGCCGCCGGGGGAGCGGCGCGCGCGACAACAGGGGCCGAGGGACATGATCGGAGTAGCCGGGATCTGCATCGTCTTCGCCATGGTCTTCGGCGGATATCTCCTGGCGGGCGGGCAGCTCGGCATCATCCTGCATTCGCTGCCGCATGAGATGATCATCATCCTCGGCGCCGCGATCGGCGCCTTCGTGATCTCGAGCGACATGCGCACGATCAGGCATACGCTCGGCGACATCGCCAAGGTCTTCAAGGGCCCGCGCTGGCGACCGAGCGACTACCAGGACCTGCTCTGCCTGATGTTCCAGCTCATCCGGGCGCGCGCCAATCCGGTCGAGCTCGACGGCCATATCGAGGACCCCGGCGCCTCGGCGATCTTCAACGCCTATCCGCGCATCCTCGCCGACGCCGAGGCGGTCTCGCTCATCTGCGACACGCTGCGCTCGGCCTCGATGAACTACGACGATCCGCACCAGGTCGAGGAGGTGCTGACCAAGCGCATCGAGACGAGCTACGAGAACGCGCAGCACTCGGCGCACGCGCTGCAGGCGATGGCCGACGGCCTGCCCGCGCTCGGCATCGTCGCCGCCGTGCTCGGCGTGATCAAGACCATGGCCTCGATCGACCAGCCGCCGGCGGTGCTCGGCAAGATGATCGGCGGCGCGCTCGTCGGCACCTTCATGGGCGTCTTCCTCGCCTATGGCATCGTCGGCCCCTTCGCCGCGCGGGTGAAGGCGGTGATCGACGCCGACCAGACCTTCTACAACCTGATCCGCGAGGTGATGGTCGCGGCGCTGCACAACCACGCCGCCAACGTCTGCGTCGAGGTCGGGCGGCAGAACACCCCCGCCGCGGTGCGCCCGAGCTACAACGAGCTCGAAGGCGCGCTCCGCGCCGCGAAACAGGCGGCGTGATGCCGCGCCGGTCCCGGGCGGGCGGCGCGCTGCTGGCGGCGGGCCTCCTCGCCGCGACCGCGGGCGCGGCCTGGCCGCAGGCCCCGGCGATCCGGGGCGGCGAGCACGGCGATTTCTCCCGCCTCGTGCTGCCGGTCGCCGCGGCGGCGGCCTTCACGCTCCGCGTCGAGGGCCGGGGCGCGACGCTGGCCTTCCCCGGCCGCGACCTCCGCTTCGACACCGCGCGGACCTTCGACCGGCTGCCCCGGACCCGGATCACCGGCGTCGCCGTCGCTCCCGCGCCCGGCGGCACCGAGGTGACGGTGACGCTCGGCTGCGACTGCGCGGTGAGCGCGACGCGGGTCGGCGGCGGGTTCATCGCGCTCGACGTCGCCCCGGCCGCCGGCCCGGCGATCCCGCCGCCCCGCTCGCGCGCCGCGGCGCGCGAGGCCCGGGAGGCGCGCGAGGCCCGGGTGGTCGCGAGCGCGGAATCCGCGCTGCTGCGCCAGCTCGCCCACGCGGCGGACCAGGGCGTGGTCGAGCTCGCCGCGCCCCCCTCCGCCGACGCCGAGCCGCCCGACGCCCGGCTCCCGCTTCCCCGCCACGCGCAGATCGCGGCGACCACGGTCTACGACCGCGACCGGCCGGAGCCCCCGGCCGCGCCGCCCGGCTGCCTGCCGGAGGCGCGGCTCGACCTCGCGGCCTGGGCCCGGCCCGGCCTCGGCTTTCCCGAGCAGCGCGCCGCCGCCGAGGCGGCGCTCCTGACCGAATTCGACGCAGCCGATCCCGGCGCGCTCGCGGATCTCGTCCGGCTCGACCTCCGCTTCGGCCTCGGCGCCGAGGCGCTGGGCCTGCTCGCCGCCTTCCCCGCCGGCTTTCCCGACCGCGCCCTGCTCGCCGATCTCGCGCGCGTGCTCGACGACCGCCCGGCCGCGGCCGCCGGCCCGCTGCTGACGCCCGCGGCCTGCCCCGGCGCGCACGGGCTCTGGCAGCTCCTCGCCGGAGCGCCCGGGTCCCGCGACGGGCTCGACACCGCCTTCGCCGCGCTGCCGCCCGATCTGCGGGCCCGGCTCGGCCTCCCGCTCGTCACGCGGTTGCTCGGCCGGGGCGCGGTCGAGGCGGCGGCGCGGATCCAGGCGCTGGCGCTCCGCGCCGGCGATCCCGAAACCCCGGATCTCGCCTTCGCGGCCGCCGAGCTTCTCGCCGCCGAGCGCCGGCCGAGCGAGGCCGCGGTCCGCTTCCGCGCCGTGGCGGCGGGGAACACGCCGCGCGCGACGGCGGCCCTGATCCGGACCGCGCGGATCGCGCTCGCGACCGGCGCGCCGACCCCGGAGCTCGCGACCGACCTCGCGATCGCCGCGCATCTCGCCCGGGGCCGGCCGGAGCGGCCCGAGCTCCTCGCCCTCGCGGCGGCGACCCGGGGCGCGAGCGGCGATCCCAAGGGCGCGCTCGCCGCGCTCGCCCAGGCGCGCGCCGCTTTCCCCGCCGAGGCGCCGCGCTTCGCCGCGGCGGCGACCGCGCTGCTCGCGGCGGGGGCTCCGACCGGCGGCGGCGACTGGGCCGGCCGCGTCCTCGCGCATCGCGACCTGCTTGATCCGGCGCGCGCGCTCGATCCCGCGCGCGCGACGATCGCGGCGCGGCTGCTCGCGCTCGGCTTGCCCGCGGCCGCGCGCGACCTCCTGGCGCCGCGCCTGACCGGCGCCCCCGAGGCCGGACCCTGGCTGATCGTCGCCGAGGCCGAGCTTCGGCTCGGCCACCCCGCGACGGCGACCGCGCTGACCGAAGCGCTCGGCCCGGCCGCGCCGGTCGCGCGCCGCCCCGATTCCGCCGAGGCCGCCCTCGCCGCCCCGCCCCCCGCGCCCGCGCGCCCCAGCCTCGGCGCCGCGCGCGCCCTGCTCGCCACCGGCCCCGCGGTGGCCGGGTTCATCGAAGACCTGATCGCGGCGGGGGATCCCGACGCCCAGGACTGAGGCCGCCCGTTGGCGCCGGCCTCCGGCCGTCCCCGCCCGCCGGCGGTGGCGCCGCGCCCGGCGTCCCGCCCCTGGCGACGGAGCACCCGCGGCGCGCTCCAAGACCTTCGCCCGTGGCGGGTGCCAACTTCGGGCGGAGCGCCTCATCGCACCCCGAGCCCCCGTGAGGGCCTCCGGGCACTCCCCCGGCGGCTCGCTTCTGCCATGGTTCATACGGCCTGGAAATCTATCGGGCAGTCCGCGCAGGGCCCATCGGGCCCGAAGCGAGGGGCCCCGCCAACAGGCGGGGAGAAACCTTCCCTCGCGGCCAACGGGCCGCTCCGCCGAGCCCGCCCATCGGGCGGGCGCGCCCTTCGACGGCCGCTCGGATTGCGCCGCCGCGCCTGAGCGGCTACATCCCTCGAACCCGCGACTCTCGCCTTCGAAGGATCACGCCCCATGGCAACGCCGCAATACGTCTACCACACGGACGGGCTCACCAAGGCCTATGCCGGCGGCAAGAAGGTGTTCGAGAACATCCGCCTCTCCTTCCTGCCCGGCGTCAAGATCGGCGTCGTCGGCGTCAACGGCTCGGGCAAGTCCTCGCTGCTCCGGATCATGGCGGGCCAGGACAAGGATTTCCAGGGCGAGGCCTGGGCCGCGAAGGGCGTGAATGTCGGCTACCTGTCGCAGGAGCCCGAACTCGATCCCGCGCTCAACGTGCGCGGCAACGTGATGGAGGGCGTCGCCGCGAAGCGCGCGCTGCTCGACCGCTACAACGAGGTCGCGATGCAGGTCGCCGAGGATTACTCGGACGAGCTGATGGAGGAGATGACCGCCCTCCAGGACCAGATCGACGCGCAGAACCTCTGGGACCTCGACAGCCAGGTCGACATCGCGATGGAGGCGCTGCGCTGCCCGCCCGACGACGCCTCGGTCGACACGCTCTCTGGCGGCGAGCGGCGGCGCGTGGCGCTCTGCAAGCTGCTGCTCGAGGCGCCGGACATGCTGCTCCTCGACGAGCCGACCAACCATCTCGACGCCGAGACCATCGCCTGGCTGCAGAAGCACCTGATCGAATACAAGGGCACGATCCTCGTCGTGACCCACGACCGCTACTTCCTCGACGACATCACCTCCTGGATCCTCGAGCTCGACCGCGGCCGCGGCATCCCCTACGAGGGCAACTACTCGTCCTGGCTCGAGCAGAAGGCCAAGCGCCTGCTGCAGGAGGCCCGCGAGGACAAGTCGCGCCAGCAGACCCTGACGCGCGAGCTCGAATGGATCCGCCAGGGCGCCAAGGCCCGGCAGGCCAAGCAGAAGGCGCGCATCAACGCCTATAACGAGCTGGCGTCGAAATCCGAGCGCGAGAAGATCACCACCGCCCAGATCGTCATTCCGAACGGGCCGCGGCTCGGCAACCGGGTGATCGAGGTCGAGGGGATCAGGAAGGCCTTCGGCGAGAACCTCTTGATCGACGGGCTCGATTTCGCGCTGCCGCCGGGCGGCATCGTCGGCGTGATCGGGCCGAACGGCGCCGGCAAGTCGACGCTGTTCCGGATGCTGACCGGCCAGGAGCAGCCCGACGAGGGCACGATCCATTTCGGCGAATCCGTGAAGCTCTCTTACGTCGACCAGTCGCGCGACACGCTCGCCGACGACAAGACGGTCTGGGAGGAGATCTCCGACGGGCTCGACATCATCAAGCTCGGCGACGCGGAGGTGATGAGCCGCGCCTATTGCGGCGCCTTCAACTTCAAGGGCTCCGACCAGCAGAAGAAGGTCGGCATGCTCTCGGGCGGCGAGCGCAACCGCGTCCATCTCGCGAAGCTCCTGCGCGCAGGCGGCAACGTGCTGCTGCTCGACGAGCCGACCAACGACCTCGACGTCGAGACGCTGCGCGCGCTCGAGGACGCGCTGGTCGACTTCGCCGGCTGCGCGGTGGTCATCTCGCACGACCGCTTCTTCCTCGACCGCATCTGCACCCACATGCTCGCCTTCGAGGGCGAGGGCCACGTGGAATGGTTCGAGGGCAATTTCGAGGACTACGAGGCCGACAAGATCCGCAGGCTCGGCCCCGACGCGGTGGAGCCGAAGCGGATCAAGTACAAGAAGTTCGCGCGGTAGGGTGGGCGATTCCGCCCACCATCCAACGTGAGCAAGGTGGGCGGAATCGCCCACCCTACGGCCCTCCGGCCCAGTCCTCCGGCACGAGTCCTAGCCGCGCGTCGCGGTGAAAGGATGAATGCGGCCAGTCGCGCACCCTTGTCACGAGGCCGTGTCGCACCGGGTTGAGCCAGCAGTATTCCACGTGCCGACGCATGTCCTCGGGGCCGCGGATCATGTGTTCCCAGTACCGCCGCTGCCAGAGACCACGTTCGCGTTTCGCGATCTGACTTTGAGTCCGGCGCCACTCCCCGCCCAGGGCGCGGGAGAACCGCGCCTTGAGCTTCCACCAGCGGATCGGGAAATCGGCGTCGCCTTCGGGGAGAGCCCAGACCGCGTGCAGATGATCCGGCAGGACGACCATCGCGCGGACCTCGACGGGATGCTCGCGCAGCGTGGCGGCGAAGGCTGACCGGAGCCTGTCGATTTCCTCGACCAGGACCCGCGAGTGGCGGTCGGCCAAGGCGACCGTGAAGAAGTAGGCGGCTCCCGGGACGCGCGCGCGACGGTAATTCGACATCTCCGAAGCATGGACGTCGCGAATGAACGCGGCGTGAACGTAGGGTGGGCGATTCCGCCCACCCTACGACGTGGGAGATCGCCCACCCTCGGACGCGGGGGATGGTGGGCGGAATCGCCCACCCTACGCCAGTGCCAGCCCCGTCAGCCACAGCCCGAGGCCGAAGACCGTATGCGCGGCGAGGTTCATCGCCCGGACCTTCGCCGGGTTCGGCGTCTTCGAGGCGGCCCAGCCGAGGCCGAGCCCGGGTTGCAGCAGGAACCAGCCGAAGCCGACCGTGACGATGCCGAAGATCCAGGCCGGCAGGAAGGTCGGCGCGGCGAGCCAGCCGGGGCCGGCGATCAGCGCGAAGATCACGCCATAGGCGATCCCGACCGCGTAATGCCCGATCCAGCCGAGCGCCAGCTCGTGCTCATAGGGCGCGGCCTTCGAGATGTCGGCGTGGAAGACCTTGCCCTCGCGCAGGTGCCAGAACCAGCGGCCGACCGGCGCCCAGTTCGGCGGCGGCGCGCCGGTCGCGGCGGCGAGGCCGCGCTGCCAGAGATCGAAGAGGATATTGGCGCCGAGCCCGAGCAGCGCCCCCTGAACCACGAGCCCGAACATCGCTTCTCCCGGCCTGACGCGGCGCCCCCCTGGCCCCGCGCGGGCCGACGGCCCTGCCCCGGTGATAGCGAAGCGCGCCGGCGCGGAGAAGCCCCGGCGGGCGGGCGGCGCGGGTATTCGGCCCCCCGCGGGCCTGAAGCCGTCTCCGTCGCGCGCGGGAGTCGAGGCCCCGGGTCGAGCCCGGGGCGGCGGACCTCATCTCCCCGGCGCGGCGCGCGAGGTCCTCAGACGACGGCCTCGATCAGGTCGCGCAGGTCGGAGAAATAGCCGCCGCTCCGCGCGGGCAGCGTCGGGTCGGAGGTGATGGCGACGACGGTCGCGCGCGACGGGATCACGACAAGCATCTGGCCGCCGTAGCCGCGCGCGTAGGCGGCCTCGGCACCGCCGAAGCGGGTGAGGAACCAGCCCCAGCCATACTGGTCGCCGGAGAAGGGCGAGCGGGCGCGCGGCTCCCAGGAGCGCTCGATCCAGGCGCCGGGGACCACCTCCGCCCCCTGCCACGCGCCGCCGGCGAGGATCATCGCGCCGAACCGGGCGAGCGCGCGCGGGCTGAGCGCCATCTCGTTGCCGCCGAGATAGTAGCCCTCGGGATCGCGGACCCAAGGTGGCACCTCGATCCCGAGTGGGTCGCCGAGCCAGTCGCGGGCGAGCGCCAGGAGCGAGCGGCCCGAGGCCTCGGCGAGGACCGCGCCCAGGAGATGCGTGGTGCCGGTCGAATAGATGAACCCGTCGCCGGGGGGCGCCGCGCGCGGCTGGTCGAGCACGAAGCCGACCCAGTCGCGGCTCGACACCCAGGCGCCGTAGGAGGCGCCCGAGGTGCTGGCCGCGCCGCCCTGCAGCGAGAGGAGATCGGCGACGGTCAGCCCGGCATAGGGGCCTTCGTCCCGGCGGCCGAGCAGCGGCAGCGCGCGGACGTCCGGCCCCGCGAGCACGCCGCGCGCGACGGCGCAGCCGGTCAGCGTGGCGACCAGGGTCTTGGAGACCGATTTCACATTCGCCGGCCGGTCGAGCCCCGGCCCGCCGAAGGCGCGCGCGACGCGCTCCTCGCCGTCGCGCAGCACGATCAGCGCGTGCAGCTGGTCCGGTATCGCGATCTCGCGCGAGTCGAGGTCGAGGCGCCGCGCGCCCTGAGCGCGGAGCGCGGTGGGCAGGATCGGCGCGGCCGCGAGCGCGGCGAGCAGGGCGCGGCGGGGGAACGAGGGGCGAAGAGACATGGCTCCAGCCTCGGCCAAGCGAGCCGGCCGGGAAAGCCCCGGGCGTTGACAATCGCGTGCGCGCCAGGGCGGCGCGCGCGGGACCCCGTCGCGGACACCGCGGCGCGTTCTCGTCTCGATTGGGGGAGTTCAGTCCCTCGCGCCCCGCGCGGCCCTCAGATCGCCGCCCAGTCGCTGAACTTCCAGCCATTGGGCGCCACCGGCGGCGGCGCGCTTCTGGACGGAGGTTCCGTCTCTTTTTGCTTCGGTTCGTTGGTCTTCACGCGGTCCATTTCGCGTCACTCCGGTTCCACCCCTCGCCGGCCGCTCCGGGCCGGACAAGACGATATTATCTCCGACTCAGGGACGGGTTCAGCGGTCCCGCGCCGGAATGATGAATATTTGGGCGCACCGTGGCGGATCGGCAACGCCCCTCCGGGTCACGCGCGGACACAAGCCCGGGAGGCCGACGCGGGGCGCGCGGCCGTGGCGGGAACCGGCGCGGCGGGATCGGCGTTCTGGAATCGGCGTTCTGGATAGGCGAGACCGCTCAAGGACTTGCAGGAGCCCGGGCCGCGCCCGGATCGCGCGGGAGGCGCATCAACATGAAGGGTGTATCGACATGAAGGGTGTCTTGGCCTGGCTGATCGGCATTCCGATTCCGATCATCATCCTTCTCTACCTGCTTCACGTCTTCTGAGGCCCGTCAAGCCCCCGCGAGCATCTCCCGCCCGGCGCCGGCGACGCCGGGCCGTCGCGTCATCCGCAGGCGCCCGTGTAGCCGCAGGCGGTGCAGAAGTCGCAGCCGTCGCGCTTGACCACCGCCGGATGGCCGCATTCCGGGCAGACCCTGCCCGGGGTCTCGACCTGCGCCCCCGGCTCCGGCGCGTCCGACCAGAGCCGCGCCCCGCCCGCGAGCGGATAGCCCTCGGCGTCCAGCACGCCGAGCAGGTGGTAGCGGTGGATCAGCAGCCGGGCGACATAGGCGAGCGTCGAGGGCTGCACCGCCTGTTTCTCCGAGCCCGGCACGCGGGCGAAGAAGTCGCCCTTGGCCTCGGGCAGGTCCTTCAGCCCGCGCAGCTTCTTGCCGATCCAGGCGGGATCGATGACCCGCATGTCGAGGCTGAGCGAGCGGGTGAGCCCGTTGAACTCCAGCGGATAAGCGCCGGAGAGCCAGACCGAATAGGGCCGCTTCGACCCGTCCGGGAGCTCGCATTCCTTGACGAACATCGCGAAATCGTCGCCGGTCGCCGGGTTCAGGATATCGACGGTCCAGCTCAGCGTGCCGTCGACGCCGGACTTCGGCTCCTTGCGGGAGAACATCGCGTCGAGGAGCGGCGTCTCGCCGTCCGGCCCGTCGAACACCCCGAGCGCCTCGCAGCGCCAGCGCACGACCGAGGCGAAGGCGCTGACATTGCCCGCGACCGGGATCATCCGCCCGTCGGGCGGCATCGGCACCGAATAGGGCGCGCCCGGGGTCTTGGCGAGGCTGTCGAGCTTCGCCGCGAGCCAGCCGCGATCCTGCGCGCGCATGTCCATCGAGAGGTTCTTCGCGAGCGCGCCCAGGCCCCGCGGCGTCTGCTCGCCGTTCACCCAGACCTCGAAGGGCTGCGGGTGGCCGTTCTCGACATGGCCGACGAAGACCGCGAAGCGGTTCTGCGGCGCCTCGACCATGTAGGTCCAGGATGGCGAGCCGGCGGAGAGCTTCGGCCGGTGCGGCCAGCGCAGCGCGGCGAGCGCCACGTTCGGCGCATCGGTGATGCGGATCCGGCGCTCCGGGTCGCTCTGGTCGAGGTCGGGCTTGGTCTCGGTCTCGACCGAAAGCACCGAGCCCAGCACGGAATTCGGCCGGTAGGTGGTGATCCCCTTCAGCCCGGCGCGCCAGGCGTCGAGATAGAGATCCTCGAATTCCTCGAACGGATAGTCCTCGGGCACGTTCACCGTCTTCGAGATCGCGGCGCAGATGAAGGGCTGGATCGCCGCCTGCATCGCCATGTGGTCATGCGCGCTGATCTCGAGCGCGTTGACGAAGGCCGGCGGCAGCGCCGCCTCGTTGCCGCGCCGCGCGCGCCACAGCCGCCAGGCGTGGTCCTCGACGCGGTATTCGCGCATCGTCCCGTCGGCCTCGCGCTTCTTGCGGATGTAGAACCAGGAATAGGCCGGCTCGATCCCGTTCGAGGCGTTGTCGGCGAAGGCGAGGCTGATCGTGCCGGTGGGGGCGATCGAGAGCAGGTGGCTGTTGCGCAGCCCGCCCGCGCGGATCTCGGCCCGGATCTCCTCGGGCAGCCGCGAGGCCATGCCGGAGGCGAGCAGCTTCTCCGCGTCGAAGACCGGGAACGCGCCCTTCTCGCGCGCGAGCGCCACGCTGGCGCGATAGGCCGCGTCGCGCATCGCGCGCGTCCAGTCGGCCGCCATCGCCCGCGCCTCGGGCGTGTCATAGCGCAGGCCCATCAGAATCAGGGCGTCGCCGAGCCCAGTGAAGCCGAGCCCCACGCGCCGCTTCGCCGCCGCCTCGGCCGCCTGCTCCGGCAGGGGCCAGACGGTCGCGGTCAGCACGTTGTCGAGCATCCGGATCGCGACCGCCACGGTCTCGGCGAAACCCTCCGCGTCGAACCGCGCCTCGGGCGTGAAGGCGTCGACGACGAAGCGGGCGAGGTTGACCGAGCCGAGGCAGCAGCAGCCATGGTCCGGGATCGGGATCTCGCCGCAGGGATTGGTCGCCTCGATCCGCTCGGCGTAGTGGAGGTTGTTCTCCTGGTTGATCCGGTCGAGGAACAGCACGCCCGGCTCGGCCGCCTCGTAGGTGTTGCGCATGATGACGCGCCAGACCTCGCGCGCCTTCACCGTCGCATAGACCCAGAGCCCGTCCGCGCGCTGGTGGGCGCCGGAGGCGATGCGCGCCGCCGAGGGCTCGGCCTTGTGCGTGAGCTCGAAGAGCCCGTCCTCGGCGACCGCCGCCATGAAGGCGTCGGTGACACCGACCGAGATGTTGAAGTTGTTGAGCTTGCCCGCCTCGCGCTTCGCCGAGATGAAATCGAGGATATCCGGGTGGTCGCAGCGCAGCACGCCCATCTGCGCGCCCCGCCGCGCGCCCGCGCTCTCGACCGTCGCGCAGGACTGGTCGAACACATGCATGTAGCTGATCGGCCCCGAGGCGGCGCTGTCGGTGCCGCGCACCCGCGCGCCCTTCGGCCGGATCGAGGAGAAGTCATAGCCGACGCCGCCGCCCCGGCGCATCGTCTCCGCCGCCTCGCGCAGCGCGATGTAGATGCCGGGCTTGCCGTCCACCGTCCCGGAGATCGAGTCGCCGACCGGCTGCACGAAGCAGTTGATCAGCGTGACCTCGCGGATATCCGCCCCCGCCGCCGAGTTGATCCGCCCGCCCGGGACGAAGCCGCGTTCCAGCGCCTCGAGGAAGATGGGCTCCCAGCGCGCGGGCTCGGCCTCGACGGCCGCGAGCGCGCGGGCGACGCGCAGCCGCACCGCGCGGGCCATCTCCGGACCGTCGAGGTCCCGCTCCGTGCCCTTGGCGTATTTCTCCCGCAGGACGTCGAGGCTCACCTCCTGCCAGGCAAGGTCGGGCGTGGCGCGAAAGGCCCCTGTCGCGGGCTTGTTCATCTGGGGCTCCGAGTATTGGGAAGCCCCAAATATAGGCGCGCGCCCCTCACGGGTCAATCAAGGCGCCCCGTGTCAGCGAGCCCGCGCGACCAGCGCCACGCCGAGCGCCGCGACCGCCATTCCGGCGATCGCGAGCGGCGCCAGCGTCTCGCCGAGCAGCGCCCAGCCGTAGAGCGCGGCGATCGGCGGCACGAGGAAGAACAGCGCCGAGACGCGCGAGGCCTCGCCCCGGCGGATCATGAAGAGCAGGAGCGCGACCGAGATCAGCGAATTCGCCACGACGAGCCAGGCCAGGGCCGCGACGAATTCCGGCGTCCAGTCTACCACGAGGCTCTCGGTCGCCAGCGCCGCCGGCGCCACGGTCGCGAAGCCGACGACGTAGTGCACGAGATTGACCGTGACCGGATGCGCGGTGACCGGGAAGCGCTTCTGGTAGAGCGTCGCCGCCGACATGCCGATCGTCGAGCCGACGCAGAGCAGCAGCCCCGCGTCCATCGCCGCGTCGAAGGAGGCCGTCGCCGCGACCACGGCGACCGCGCCGCCCGCGCCGAGCAGCAGGCCGAGCCAGCCGAGCGGGCCGATCCGCTCGCCGGTGGTGACCGGCGCCGCGAGCGCCACGACGAGCGGCTGGGTCGCGGCGATCACCGCGGCGACGCCGGCCGAGACGCCGAGGCTCATGCCGGCGTAGGCGAGGCCGAAATAGACCGCCTGGATCAGGAAGCCGATCACCGCGATATGCAGCCAGTCGATTCGCCGCGCCGGGCCGCGCGGCCGCAGGATCAGGAAGACCGGGGCGAGCGCCACGACGATGATGCCGAAGCGGATCGCGAGGAAGGTGAGCGGCTCGGCATGGGCGAGGCCGACCTTGCCGACCGCGAAGCCCGAGGCCCAGAACATCAGGAAGATGGTCGGCGCCACGCGCGCCAGCAGGGCCTCGCCCGACCCCGCCTCCGGGCCCGAGTCCGTCGATCGCGCTGTCATTGGATCCTCTCCGATCGGAGCCGAGGCCGGGACAGAGACACGCGCCGCGCGCCCGCGTCAAGGGCGGGGCCGCGGCGGCGCCGCCCCGCCGATCACGCCGGCTCGACTGGACGCCGCCGGAGCGAGCGCATACTCTCGGCGACGGTTAATTTCAGGCGCGCGCGACGGATTTGAATGTCGGCTTCTCTGCATCTGGTGAAACTCTGCGTCGGCGCCGAGGCGGTCGCGGATCTGGTCGGCTGGCAGGCCGCCCGGATGGAGGAGGCCCGCGCCGAGGGGCGCGAGCCCCTGCCCCGGCACGTGACGCGGATGTGGCCGAAGCGCGAGGCCGAGCTGCTCGACGGCGGCTCGCTCTACTGGGTGTTCAAGGGGCTGATTCTGGCCCGCCAGCGCATCCTGTCGCTCGACCGGGTCGAGGGCGCGGACGGAGTCCAGCGCTGCGCCATCGTGCTCGACCCCGCGGTGGTCCGGGTCGAGCCCCGGCCCCGCCGCCCGTTCCAGGGCTGGCGCTACCTGGCCGCGGCCGAGGCGCCCGGTGATCTCGCCTCGGATGGCGGCCCCGAGCTGCCCACCCCGCTCGCGCGGGAACTCGCTCTGATCGGAGTTGTCTGACCCATGGTCCCCCGCCTGCTTCTCGCCGCCGCCCTCGTGGCTTCCGCCAGCGCGGCCGGCGCCAATACCAAGTACGACTGGGACGCGCTCGGCGCCGAATTCTGCCGGCTGAGCCTCGCCGGCGACCTCACCGGCATGGCCGACCTTCTCACGCCCTCGCTGCTCGAGCGGATCAAGGCAGCCTCCTCGAATCCGGAGCTGCCGAGCCCGCGCGTGCTGTTCCAGAGCTACGTGAACGAGGTGCCGGTCTGCGAGGCGCATACCCGCAACGCGGCGATCGTCGCGATCACCCGCTCGATGCCGGGCGGCGCGGCGCCCGCCTGGACCGAATATGTCGAGGTGGTGCCGCTCGCCGACGGCACGACGCGGATCGACAACGTCCTCTTCGCGACCCGGCGCAGCGACACTTTGCGCGCCCGCCTCGACGCCTGGGCGAACGGGAACTGACGCGGCGCCGCCGGGATCAGGTCCCGGCGTAGAGCTCCGCCTCGCGGCGCAGGGTGGCGGCGCGCAGGCTGTCGTAGATCGGCGGATCCCGGAGCAGCGTCGCGACCAGCATCGCGGCGAAGCAGGCGCCGAGCATCGGCACCAGCAGGTCGACGCTCGCGGTCATCTCGGTGACGAGCACGATCCCCGTCACCGGCGCGCGGACCGAGCCGACGAAGAAGGCCGCCATCCCCACCACCGCGAAGGCCGCCGGCTGGACCTCGGCGAAGGGCAGCGCCGCGCGGAGCAGGATCCCGACGCCGAGGCCGGTCAGCGCGCCGAGCACCAGCATCGGCGCGAAGAGCCCCGCCGGGGGTGCCCACCGCGTAGCTCGCGCTGCCGAGCGCCATGCGCAGCACGAGGATGATCGGGATCATCATCAGCGCCTGGTGGCCGAGCAGCGCGGCCTGGGTGATCCGGTCGCCGCCGCCCACCATGTCGGGAAGATACCAGGCGAGCAGCCCCGCCACCGCGCCGACCGTCCCGGCGCGAAGTTCGACCGGAACGAAGGAAAGCCGCGCCGAAAGCGCGAGGCCGCCGAGGATGATCCGGTTGTGCGCGATCGCGGCGAGACCCGCGACGATGCCGAGCACGCCATAGAGCAGGTGGGTGAGCGGATTGCCGTAATCCGTTACCTCGACGTGGAAATCCGGCGCGTCGCCGAGCAGGAGCCGCGCGACCGAGATGGCGCTCGCGGTGGCGGCGAGTATCACGATCGCGATCCGGGGCTCGAAGCGGCGCACCAGTTCCTCGAGCACGAAGACCGAGCCCGCGATCGGCGCGTTGAAGGCGGTGGCGAGGCCGGAGCCGGCGCCGGCGGCCATCAGCACCCGGCAGTCGGCCCAGTCGCGGCGGAAGATCCGGCCGACCAGATGCGCGATCGAGGCGCCCATCTGCACGCTCGGCCCCTCGCGCCCGAGTGCCAGGCCGGAGCCGATCGCGAGCACGCCGCCCGCGAATTTCACCGGCACGAGGCTCGCCCCCGCCGGCGGGATCTCGCCTTCGAGCACCGCCTCGACATGCGGGATGCCGCTGCCGGTCGCATGCGGCGAGAAGCGCCGCACCAGCCAGGCGGCGAAGCCGACCGAGAGGGCGGAGGCCAGCATCACGAGCGGCAGGCCGAGCAAGCCGAGCGTCTGCGCCGCGCCGACCACCGCCTCGCGCGCATGCACGGCGGCCTCGAGCGCGAGGCGGAACAGCGCGCAGACGAGCCCCGCGGCGACGCCGACGATCGGGGCGAGGCAGGCGAGCGCGAGCAGGTGCCCCTCGCGCGGCGGCGCGAGGTCATGGCGCGGCGCGAGCTCGGGCTCCGTCAAATCTCAGAGACTCCCGCCGGCGCGGCTCGGCTCGACCGCGGCGCCGAAGTCCGCGAGCCGCGCCTCGAGCGCCGCGCGCGCCGCCAGCGCCTCCGCGTCCCAGGGCGCCAGCCTCGAGGCGAAGAGCGTCGCCTGGCTGCGCAGGATCAGGCCGTCGGGCAGGATCCGCAGGTGGTTGTCGCGCAAGGTCGAGCCGGTCGAGGTGATGTCGACGATCGCCTCCGCCGTGCCGTTCTTCACCGTGCCCTCGGTCGCGCCCTGGCTGTCGACGAGCTGGTAGTCGGCGACGCCGTGGCGGCGGAAGAAGGCCCGCGCCAGCGCGTGATACTTGGTCGCGACCCGCAGCCGGTGGCCATGGCGGCGGCGGAACTCGGAGGCGACGGAATCGAGATCGGCCATGTCCTCGACGTCGACCCAGAAGGCGGGGATGGCGACGACGAGGTCGGCGAAGCCGAAGCCCATCTCGGCCACTTCCTCGACCGCGCCCTCCCAGCCCGGGATCTGCTCGCGCACCACGTCCTGGCCGGTGACGCCGAGATGCAGCCGGCCGGCGCCGAGCTCGCGCGGGATCTCGCCCGCCGAGATGAGCACGAGCTCGACCCCGTCGATCCCCGCGACCGAGCCCGCGTATTCGCGGCCGACGCCCGAGCGCGCGAGCCGGATGCCGCGCGCCGCGAACCAGTCGATCGTCGCCTCCTGCAGCCGACCCTTGGAGGGCACGCCGAGCCTCAGCGCGGTCATCGCGCGTCCTCCGTCAATGCGACCAGCGCCTCGGGCCGGATGATCGCGCCGACCGCCGGGATGCCGCGGCCGCCGCCGAGCACGCGGGTGAGCGCGTCGTAGCGCCCGCCGCTGGCGATCGCGGGCAGGTCCGGCCGGCCGGGCGCTTCGGCGCCGAAGACGAAACCGTCATAATATTCAAGCGCGGTGCGCCCGAAGCTCGCCTGGAAGGGCAGCGCCTCGGCCGCGATCCCGGCGCGCCCGAGCGCGTCGAGCCGGGCGGCGAAGCGATCGACCGCCGGGCGGAGGGCGGGCGCGTCGGCGGCGAGATCGCGCAGCTGGCCAAGCGCCACGCCGCTCGGCGCCTCGACCGCGAGCACCGCTTCGAGCAGGTCGACCTCCGCCCCGCTCAGCGGCGGTGTCGCGGCCTCGGTCGCCAGCCGCCCGGCGCGCCAGGCGACATCCTCGAGCGTCCGGAGCCCGATCTCGGGCCCCGCCGCCAGCGCCATCTCCGCGAGCCGCCCGTCGGCGCGCGCCGTGATCAGCGGCGCGCGCCGCGCGGTCAGCGCGCCATGCTCGACGCCGTAGCGGCGGAGCAGCGCGTGGAACTTCGCCGGGCGCCAGACGTGGCGGCGGAGCGCCGCCTTGCGCGCCGGACTGGTGCCGAGCGCGTCGATCGCGGCGAGGATGAGCCCCATGTCGCCGGTGACGAATTCGACCGGCGCGCCTTCCAGCGCGCGGGCGATCAGCGCCATCACCTCGGCGTCGGTGCGCGCCGCGTCGCCGGCCTCGAAGACCTCGAACCCGGCCTGCAGGTATTCCCGCGCCCGCTTCGACCCGGCTTCCTGCTTGCGCCAGACCGGGCCGCAATAGGCGTAGCGCGCTGGCTCGGCGCCCGCGTCCATGTGCAGCCGCACGATCGGCACGGTGAAGTCGGGACGCAGCATCATCTCGCCGCGGTCGTCGGCGGCGGTGAAGGCCCGCGCGCGGATCTCCTCGCCGTAGAGGTCGAGCAGCACCTCGGCGGGCTGCAGCGCCTCGGGTTCGACGAAGACCGCGCCGGCGCCCTCGAAGAGGCCGGTCAGCCGCGCGATCTCGGAGCGGAGCCGGTCGAGCCCGGCCCCCATCCGCGCGCCCTTCAGATAGGCCCGGTCGGAAACCATCGCCTCAGCCCTGCCCCGCGAGCATCGCCCGGACCTGTGCCACGAGATCGCCGCGCGCCACTTCCCGCTGCGCCGGCTGCGCCTTCCAGTCCTCGTGGCTCTCCATCTCGGCGGCGAGCTTCGCGCCGAGCGCGAGGTCCTTGAGCTGCACCACGCCGCGCTCGCGCTCGTCGCCGCCCTCGACCACCGCGACGGCCGAGCCGCGCTGGTCGGCGTATTTCATCTGCCGTGCCATGTTGCCGGAGCCGAGGAAGACCTCGGCGCGGATGCCGGCGGCGCGCAGCTCCGCGGCCATGGCCTGGTAGTCGGCCATCCGGTCGCGATCCATCACCGTGACCACCACCGGCCCCGGTTCCGCGACCGCGGCGCGGCCCTTGGCGGTGAGCGCCGCGAGCAGCCGGTCGACGCCGACCGAGACGCCGCAGGCCGGGACCGCCTCGCCGGTGAAGCGCTTGACGAGATCATCGTAGCGCCCGCCGCCGGCGACCGAGCCGAACTGGCGCCTGCGCCCGTCGTCGTCGAGGATCTCGAAGGTCAGCTCCGCCTCGTAGACCGGCCCGGTATAGTACCCGAGGCCGCGCACCACGGAGGGGTCGATGACGACGCGCTCGGCCCCGAGACCGCGCGCGTCGAGGAATTCCGCGATCCGTTCGAGCTCGGTCACGCCCTCGGCGCCGGCGGTCGAGGCGCCGACGAGCTCGCGGAGGCGCGCGCAGGTCGCGGCGCCGCTGTCGCGGCGCGCGTCCATGAAGCCCATGATCACGGCCGCCTGCTCGTCGCCGAGCCCGGCGCCCTTGGTGAAATCGCCGCTCTCGTCGCGGCGCCCCGCGCCGAGCAGCGCGCGCACGCCCTCGGTCCCGAGCCGGTCGAGCTTGTCGATCGCGCGCATGACGATGCCGCGCGCATGCGCGTCCTTGTCCGGATCGGCGGGGTCGAGCACGCCCGCCGCCTCCATGACGCCGTTCAGCACCTTGCGGTTGTTGACGCGGATCAGATAGTCGCCGCGCGCGATGCCGGCGGCTTCGAGCGCCTCGCCCAGCATGCCGCAGATCTCGGCGTCGGCGGCCACGTTGCCCGAGCCGACGGTGTCGGCGTCGCACTGGTAGAACTGCCGGAACCGCCCCGGCCCCGGCTTCTCATTGCGCCAGACCGGGCCGACCGCGTAGCGGCGGTAGGGGAGCGGCAGGTCGCGGCGGAACTGCGCGTAGACGCGGGCGAGCGGCGCCGTCAGGTCGTAGCGGAGCGCGAGCCAGTCCTCGTCCCCGCCTTCGCCCGAGGCTTCCTTCCAGGCGAAGACGCCCTCGTTCGGCCGGTCGACGTCGGGCAGGAACTTGCCCAGCGCCTCGACGGTCTCGACCGCGCTCGTCTCGAGGGGATCGAAGCCATGGGCGTGATAGACCTCGGTGACCTTCGCAAGCATCGCGTTGCGCGCGCGCACCTCGGCGCCGAAATAGTCGCGGAACCCCCGCGGGGTCTCGGCGCGCGGGCGGCGGGGCTTCTTCTCCTTGGCCATCTTCGGCGGTCCTGTCAGGCTGTCCGGGCTGTCGCGCGCTCTCCTACCCGCCCGGAGCTTCCGGGGCAAGGCGCGGGGCATCGCGAGCATGGCGGACCGAGGTCCGCCCTACGGGTGGCGCGGCGCGGTGGCGGACCGAGGTCCGCCCTACGCGGCTCTCGCGCACCGGACGCGTAGGGCGGACCTCGGTCCGCCTCCCGGCGCAAGCCGTAGGGTGGGCGATTCCGCCCACCATCCCTCACGCCCCGGTCACGCGCCAGATCACGTCGCCGACGTCGTCTGCCATCAGGAGCCCGCCGCCGGGCGCGAGCGCCACGCCGACCGGGCGACCCCAGCTCAGCTTCTCGTCCTCGGAGAGGAACCCCGTCAGGATGTCGCGCGCCGGGCCGCTCGGCTTGCCGTTCGCGAAGGGCACGAAGATCAGCCGGTAGCCCGAGAGCTTCGAACGGTTCCAGCTGCCGTGCTGGCCGATCGCCATGCCTTCGCCGAAGCCCGGCAGCGTGCCCTCCGGCACCCAGCAGAGGCCGAGCGAGGCGGTATGGCCGCCGAGCGCGAAATCGGGCGTACGCGCCGAGGCGACCAGGCCCGCGTCCCGCGGCACGCGGTCATCGACCGTCCGGCCCCAGTAGCAATAGGGCCAGCCGTAGAAGCCGCCGTCGACCACCTCGGTCAGGTAGTCGGGCGGCGTCTCGTCCCCGAGCCCGTCGCGCTCGTTCACCACGGTCCAGAGCGCGCCGGTCGAAGGCTCCCAGGCCATGCCGACCGGGTTGCGCAGGCCCCCGGCGAAGATCCGGACCGCGCCCGAGACGAGGTCGATCTCGTGGATCGCCGCCCGTCCCTCCTCGGCCTCCATCCCCTTGTCGCCGATGTTGCTGAGCGAGCCGACGCCGCAATAGAGCTTCGTCCCGTCCGGGCTCGCGAGCAGGCTGCGCGTCCAGTGCCCGCCCGGCCTGAAGGTCGCGATCCGCCGCCCGGGCCCTTCGAGCCGCGCGGCGCCCTCGGCGTAGTCGAAGGCTTTCACGCCATCGGTGTTGCCGACGTAGAAGGTCGCGCCCACCCGCGCCATGCCGAAGGGCTGGCGCTGGTTCTCGACGAAGGTCTCCCGCGTCTCGGCGACCCCGTCGCCGTCGGCGTCGCGCAGGAGCGAGATCCGGTTGGCGCTGTCGCCGACCGCCTTGGCGCGCTTCATGGTGGAGAACATTGCATAGTCGAAGGCGGTGCGGATCGTGCCCTTCTCCTCCATCGCCTCGGCGACCAGCACGTCGCCGTTCGGCAGCACCTCGATCCAGCGCGGATGGCGCAGGTCGCGGGCGAAGGCGTTCACCCTGAGCCCCGGCGCCGCGACCGGGAGACGGCCGTCCTTCCAGCCGGTGGCGGTCGGCATCTTCAGCGTCGGGATGCCCTGCGGCTTCGCGACGGGGATCGCCGGCGCGGCGCCGACCGCCGCCGGCGTCTGGTCGCCGTCCTGCCGGCGCATCAGGATCGCGCCCGCGCCGATCAGCGCCACAACCTTCGCGAATTGATCCGCCAGCCCCATGATCCGCCCCTCCCGTCGTTGCGAGGCGGACCCTAAGCGGTTCGGCGGGACGTATCTACCCCTCGGGCAGGTCCCGGAAGGCGCCGCGGTCGAAGAGCAGCGGCGGCAGGTCGGTGGTCACGAGCCGCAGCACCTCGCCCACCACGATCAGATGATCGCCGCCGTCATGGCCCGCCGCGTGACGGCACTCGAACCGCGCCACCGCCCCGGAGAGCAGCGGGACACCGCCCGGGCCTTCCTCGAAGGCGAGACCCTCGGGCATGTCGCCCAGCCGCGCGAAATGCTCCGCGAGATCGCGCTGGCCGGAGCTCAGGATATGGATCGCGAAATAGGGCGCGGCCTCGAAGGCGGGAAAGCGGCTCGACTTCCGCGCCGGGGACCAGAGCACCAGCGGCGGATCGAGCGACACGCTCGCGAAGCTGTTGACCGTCATCCCGAGCGGCCCGGTCGCCGCGCGGGTCGTCACCACCGTCACGCCGGTGACGAAGCGCCCCAGCGCGTCGCGGAACTCGCGTGGCGAAAATTCATGCACGTCATCTCTCCTTTCGCGCGAAGATCCCCCGCCGCCTCGGGCGGAGCATCGCGCGCTTTCATCACCATCTCTTTGCGCCCGGACGGGCCAGCACGTATATCTGCGCGGTGCCCCCACGTCGGGGCAGTCATGGGAGGCCCGCGACGCGCGGGTAGCGAATGCCGGTCTGGGAACTCTTCGTCGTTCTTTTCCTCATCCTGCTCAATGGTTTTTTCGCAATGTCGGAGCTCGCGATCGTCTCGTCGCGGCGGGTCCGGCTCGAGCAACTGGCCAAGACGGGAAATCGCGGCGCCACCAAGGCGCTGCGTCTCGCGGAGGATCCCACCGGATTTCTCTCGACGGTGCAGATCGGCATCACGCTGATCGGCATCGTCGCCGGCGCCTATAGCGGCGCCACCTTCGCGGGACCCCTCTCCGACCTGCTCGACCGGATTCCGGCGCTCGCGCGCTGGTCCGATCCGCTCGCCTTCGTGCTGGTCGTGGTGGTCACCACCTATCTCTCGCTCATCATCGGCGAGCTGGTGCCGAAGCGGCTCGCGCTGCAGCACGCCGAGCGGATCGCGGCCTTCGTCGCGGGACCGATGACGCTGCTGGCCTCGGTCGGCACGCCGATCGTCTGGTTCCTGCGCTTCTCGACCGAGACAGTCCTGAAGCTGCTCCGGGTCGATCCGAACGACCAGAGCTCGGTCACCGAGGAGGAAGTGAAGGCGATGATCGCCGAGGGCACCGAGAGCGGCGTCTTCGAGGTGAAGGAGCGCGAGCTCATCGAGGGCGTGCTGCGCTTCGCCGACCGTCCGGTGCGGGTCATCATGGTGCCCCGGCGCGAATTGAGCTGGCTCAGCGCCTCCGATCCGATGGAGGTCACGCTCGAAACGATCAGCAGGCAGAGCCATTCGCGCTATCCGCTGCGCGCGGCCGAGGGATCGGACGAGGTGCTCGGCGTGGTGCATGTCCGCGACGTGCTCGGCCTCGCCGGCCCGAACGGCGGCGATCTGCTGTCGATCGCGAAGCAGCCGATCTACGTCAGCGCCGACATGCCCTCGCTGCGGCTCATCGAGCAGTTCCGGGGCACGCCGGTCCACATGGCGATCGTGGTCGACGAATACGGCGATCTCGAGGGCGTGGTGACGCCGACCGATATCCTGACCTCGATCGCCGGCGACGTGCCCGACGAGGGCGCCGAGGAGAATCCCGAGGCGGTGCGGCGCGACGACGGCTCCTGGCTGCTCGACGCCGGCATGCCGGTCGACGAGGTCGCCGACCTGCTCGGGGTCGATAACTTCGGCGGCCACGGCTATGCCACGCTCGCGGGCTTCGTGCTCGAGAAGATGCGCCGGATCCCGGCGGCGGGCGAGAGCTTCACCGCCTTCGGCTGGCGCTTCGAGGTCGTCGACATGGACGGGCGGCGGATCGACAAGCTGCTGGTCGAGAAGACCGAGCCGGCGCAGGACGCGAAGGAGGGCTGAGCATGCCGGGCGACGCCGCGCCGGGCGACCGGCTGACCGCGCTCGAGACCGCGCTCGCCCATGCCGAGCGGCGGGTCGAGGAGCTGAACGAGGTCGTGACCGCCCAGGCCGACGCGATCGACCTGATGCGCGGGCAGCTGCGCGTGCTCGCCCGCCGGCTCGCCGCGGCCGAGGCCGCCCTGCCCGGCGACGCGCCCGAGGCGGACCAGCCGCCGCCGCACTGGTAGCGGCGCCGGCCTCAGCGGCCGAGGCCGAGCGCGCCGACCAGCGTCGTCGCGACCGCGCCCCCGAGCAGCCCGCCCGCGACCCAGGTGGCGAGCGCGCCGAAATCGACCCGCGAGGTGAGATCCGCCGTGACCGCCGGATCCGGCGTCACCACCCCGGCCAGCGGGCCGAGCCCCAGCGCCAGCCCCGCGAGCGCGCCGCCCGCCACGCCGCCGACGAGGCTCACCAGCACCTTGGGCGGCGTGCGGATCGCGGCCAGGTCGAGGAGATTTCCCGCTATTCCCCCGCCGAGCAGGCCGGTGACCGCCTGCACGGCGAGCGGTGTCAGAGCGTCCATGCCGCCCTCCCTTCGTTCGGACAGGCGCCGGAGCGCCTTCGCCTCCAACACCTGACACGAAACCGCGGGAATGACAAAGCACCGGGCGGAAAACGCGCAAGCCGTTCACCCGTCAGGTGAAAACCCGCCGATTCCCGGGGGCGGCGCGGGTCAGAGCCAGCCCTGCCGCTTGAAGATCCAGTAGGAGAGCCAGGCCGACATCACCATCAGGCCGAGCGCGAAGGGATAGCCGAAGGCCCAGCTGAGCTCGGGCATGATCTCGAAGTTCATGCCGTAGATCGAGGCGATCAGCGTCGGCGGCAGGAAGACCACGGCGGCGACCGAGAAGATCTTGATCGTCGCATTCTGCTCGATCCCGATCATCCCGAGCGTGGCGTCGAGCAGGAACTGGATCTTCTGCGTCAGGAAGTTGGCGTGTTCGGTGAGAAAGCGCGCGTCGCGGTTCAGCGACTTCAGCCGGGCGCGGCTGTCCTTGCTCAAGGGGCGCGTCGCGGTGGCCGGGCCGAAGAAGACGAACATCCGCTCGATCGAGACCAGGCTGCGCTGCACGTGGCTCACCACCTCGCCGTGATGGCCGATGTCGCGCAGCACCAGGCGATAGTCCTTGGCCTGCTCGCCGGGAATCACGTGCAGCACCTCGCGCGACAGTTTCTCGATCTCGCGCCCGCCCTCCTCGAGGATATCCGCCAGCCGGTCGACCACGGCGTCGAGCAGCGCGAGCAGCACCGAATCGGAATCGCGGCAGCCGAGGTCGATCCGTTCGGCCCGGGTCGGGAAGGTCTGGAAGGCGCGCGGCGAATAGTCATGCACCGTGACGAGGATCTCCGGCGTCAGGATGAAGGTCACCGGCACCAGCAGCGGCATGTCGAGCTCGGTCCGGACCGGCAGCGAGACGGTCATGTAGATCGCGCCGCCGTCGCCGTAGAGCCGGCTCGATTCCTCGATCTCCTCCATCCGCTCGCGGCTCGGCACCTTGATCCCGTAGCGCGCCTCGATCGCCCGCGTGTGATGCGGCAGCGGGTTCAGGAGATCGAGCCAGATCGGCCGCGCCTCCTCCGCCAGCGGATCGGCGAGCGGCGAGAGCCGTCCATCGTTGAGAGCAAAGCCATTGATCATGCCGCGAATCCTCCGCGCGCCCGGGGCGCCGTCGGGCGGCAGGCTAGGCCAGGACGCGGCGGCGGGGAAGCGCCGCGATCCCCTGACCGGCGGGATCAGTCGGCCGCGGCCTCGGCCTGCCAGCGCCAGGGCGCGGTGAAGCCCCCGAGCGCGCGGTTCACCCGGTCGAGATCCTCGTCCGGACCGGCCGGGCCGGGCACCAGCTCGGCCACGAGCCCGAGCCGGCGATCCTCGACCACCGCCGCGACCCGGGCGCCCGAGCCCGCGCCGGCGAGCGCGGCGTCGAAGACCCTGGCGATCGCGCGGCGGCGCAGCTCGGGCTTGAACACCTTGCCGATGGCGGTCTTCGGCAGTTCCGCGACGATCTCGAGATGCTTCGGCACGGCCGCCTTCTCGCGGATCTCCGCCTCGGCGAAGGCGAGGAGCTCCGCCGCGTCCGCCGCGGCGCCGGCGACGAGCTCGACATAGGCGGCCGGGACCTCGCCGGCGTGGCCGTCCGGCTGGCCGATCGCGCCGACGAAGGCGACGGAGGGGTGCCGCGCCAGCGTCTCCTCGATCCGCGCCGGGTCGATGTTGTGCCCGCCCCGGATGATCAGGTCCTTGGCGCGGCCGGTGATCCAGAGATAGCCGTCGGCGTCGAGCCGGCCGAGGTCGCCGGTGCGCAGGTAGCCGTCGGGGGTGAGCATGCGCGCGCTCTGCTCGGGATCGACGTAGACGTCCGGATCGACGCCCGGGTTACGGACGCAGATCTCGCCGATCTCCTCCACCTCCATCACGGCGGCGCCGTCGGCGGCCCGGATGCTGACCTCGGTATAGGCGAAGGGCAGTCCGACGCTGCCGATCCTCCGCTCGCCCCCGGGCGGGTTCGCCGCGACGAGGCAGGTCGCCTCGGTCATGCCGTAGCCCTCGATGATCATCGTCCCGGTCGCCGCCTCGAAGCGGTGGAACAGCTCGCGCGGCATCGGCGCCGAGCCGCAGAAGGCGATCCGGAGCCGGGAGAGATCCGCGTCGACCGGAACCTGGCAGAGCCGCGCGGCGGCGGTCGGCACCATGACGACGAAGCTCGCGCGCCAGGCGGCGGCGAGCTTCCAGAAATTCCCGAACACGCCCTCGCCGCGATAGCCCTGCGGCGTGACCATGACCATCTCCGCCCCCGAGGCGAGGCAGGACATGAAGACCGGATAGGCGGCGAAGACATGGAACATCGGCAGCGGGCAGAGCAGCACGTCCTCGGGCCCGAACAGGTAATAGGCGCCGCACCAGCCGTTATAGAGCATGCCGCGCGCGCGGTGCCGGGCGAGCTTCGGCAGGCCGGTGGTGCCGCCGGTATGGAAGCAGGCGCGCGGCCGCGCGGTATCCGCGTCGGGAAAGTCGAGCGCCTCGGGGCGGGCCCGCGCGAGCGCCTTCGCCCAGGACAGCACCCGGACCCGGGCGGGCCAGGCGGTCCGGGGCCGCGTCAGCCCGGCGGCGAGGCCGAGCGCGAAGGGCAGATAGGGCTTGAGATCGACCGTCAGCACGACCTCGACGCTCGGCGCGCCCGCGAGCGCGACGGCGACGGTGCCCGCCACCTCGGATTTCGGGAACGGCGCCAGCGTCACCACCGCCTTCGCCCCGAGCTCGCGCAGGAGCGCGCCCATCGCCTCGGGGTCGAGCAGCGGATTGACCGGCGCCACGATCCCCGCCGTGGCGCCGGCGATCAGCGCGACCGGCGCCTCGATCCCGTTCGGGAGCACATAGGCGACGGTGTCGCCCGGGCCGATCCCGAGCGCCCGGAGCGCGTTCGCCGCGCGCGTCACCTCGGCGCGGAACGCGCCCCAGGTGAGCCGGACCGCCTTGTCGCCCGGCCGCGCGCGCAGCTGGAAGGATACGGCGGGCCGGTCGGGATATTTCCCCGCCGTCTCGCACAATTGCTCGTAGGGGGTCCGGGCCGTCCAGCGCGCCTCGACCGGCATCTCGGCCTCGACCGCCCGCTTGTCCGCGAGCGTCGCGACATTCGTCATCGCCCTGTCGTCCTCCCCCGAGGCCTGCGCGGCCGAACGGCCGTCTTGTTGCCCGCGATCCTGCGCCCGCCGGGGCGCGGCGGCAAGCCCCGAAGCGGCCCAGAAGCGGCGACCTCCCGCCGCGGGACCGCCCGGTCTCCTCCGCCCCGGAGCCTGACCCGAGGGCCTCGACGCCATTTCCGAGCGGGCGGTCACCGGGTTCGAGACCCCGGGTCAAGCCCGGGCGGCGGCCCCGGAACCGGACCGGACGCATCCCGCGCCCTTGTTCGCCCGTCCGGGCGGGCCACCGGCCGCTCGCTTCTTCAAGGTCTCATACGGCCTTGAAATCTATCGGGCAGTCCGACCCTGACCTTGAGGTCAGGGTCGGGGGGCCCCGCCAACAGGCGGGGAGAAAAAAGAGACTCGCGGCCAACGGGCCGCTCCGCCGGCTCCGGACCCGAAGGGGCCGGAGACGCCCCGCCTCACTTCGCCGGGATGCGCAGCACCTGGCCGGGGTAGATCTTGTCCGGATCCTTCAGCATCGGCTTGTTCGCCTCGAAGATCTCGGTGTAGCGCGCGCCGTTCCCGAGCGTCGTCTCGGAGATCTTCCAGAGCGTGTCGCCCTTGACCACGGTGTGGAACACCGGTTCGGCCGCGTCCGGGGCGGAGATGTCGTCCTCGACCTTGGCCACGCCCTTCACGTTGCCGGCCGCGAGGATGATCTTCTCCTTCTCCTCCTGGCTGGCCGCCTTGCCCGAGACCTTGACCGTGTCGCCGTCGACCTCGACCTTCAGGCCCTCCGCCTTGAGGCCGAGATCCTCGACCTCCTTCTTCAGGGCGTCCGGCGCCGGCGCCGCCGGTTCCGCGGCCTCCGCCGAGCCGATGCCGATCGCCTTGCCGGCGTCCTTCACGAAATCCCACAGTCCCATCGTGACCTCCCCAGTCGCACAGGTCCTCCCGGGATAGGCGAGGCCCGCGACCCTGACAAGCGCGATGGACGCCCGGCGGTTCCCGGGCTCAGGCCGCCCCGTCGGTGAACTGGAGCCGCGCGAGCCGCGCGTAGAGCCCGCCCTCGGCGACCAGCGCGCCATGCGTGCCCTCCGCGACGATGCGGCCGTCCTGGAACACCACGATCCGGTCGGCGCGCTTCACGGTCGCGAGCCGGTGCGCGATGATGAGCGTGGTGCGCCCCTCGGCGAGCCGGTCGACGGCGGCCTGCACCGCGCGCTCGCTCTCGGCGTCGAGCGCGCTCGTCGCCTCGTCGAGCAGCAGGACCGGCGCGTCGCGCAGGATCGCCCGGGCGATCGCGATCCGCTGCTTCTGTCCGCCCGAGAGCATCACGCCGCGCTCGCCGACATAGGTGTCGTAGCCGCGCGGCAGCCGGGTCAGGAACTCGTGCGCCGCCGCCGCCTTCGCCGCCGCCTCGACCTCGGCGTCGGTGGCGTCGGGCCGGCCGAAGCGGATGTTCTCCCGCGCCGAGGTCGCGAAGACCACCGGCTCCTGCGGCACGAGCGCGAGCCGCGCGCGCAAATCGGCGCGGGTCACCTCGTCGACCGGGACCCCGTCGAGCAGCACCCGGCCCTCGTCGGGGTCGAAGAAGCGCATCAGGAGCTGGAAGATCGTGGTCTTGCCGGCGCCCGAGGGGCCGACCAGCGCGACCGTCTCACCGGGCGCGATCCGGAGCGAGAGATCGCTCAGCGCGGGGGTCTCGGGCCGCGACGGATAGCGGAAGGTGACATGCTCGAAGGCGATCTCGCCCCGGACCGGATCGGGCAGCGCCCTGGGGTCCGCGGGATCGCTGATCGGATCCTCGGCGCGCAGGAGTTCGACCATCCGCTCGGTGGCGCCCGCGGCGCGCTGGAGCTCGCCCCAGATCTCCGAGAGCGCGCCGGCCGCGCCCGCGACCATCACCGCGTAGATCACGAACTGCACCAGCTCGCCCGGGGTCATGATCCCGCCCCGCACGTCGCGCGCGCCGATCCAGAGCACGCCGACCACCGAGGTGAAGACGAGGAAGATCACGATCGCGGTCATCGCCGCGCGGGTGGTGATCCGCCGCCGCGCCGAGTCGAAGGCCTCCTCGGTCAGCCCGCCGAAGAGCGCGCGGCTCTCGGCCTCGTGGGTATAGGCCTGCACGGTCTGGGCGGCGAGCAGCGTCTCGGAAGCCTCGGCGGTCGCCGCGGCGATCCGGTCCTGGCTCTCGCGCGAGAGGACGCGCAGCCGGCGGCCGAGGATCAGGATCGGCGCCACGACGAGCGGCACGCCGATCAGCACCAGCGCGGTCAGCTTCGGGCTGGTGTAGAAGAGGAGCGCGAGCCCGCCGACGAGCGTCAAGAGGTTGCGCAGCGCGATCGAGACCGAGGAGCCGACCACCGAGAGCACCACGGTCGTGTCGGTGGTGAGGCGCGACAGCACCTCGCCGGTCATGATCTTCTCGTAGAAGCCGGGGCTGAGGCCGATCACCTTGTCGTAGATCGCGCGGCGGATATCGGCGATCACCCGCTCGCCGAGCCGCGTGACGAGATAGAACCGCGCCGCGGTGCCGACCGCGAGCAGGCCCGCGATGGCGATCGCCGCGCCGAAATACTCGTCCATCAGCACGAGGGATTCGCCGGAGAACCCGTCGATCACCCGCCGCACCGCGAGCGGCAGCGCGAGCGACAGGCCGGCGGTGACGGTGAGCGCGATCAGCGCGCCCCAGACGAGCGGGCGGTAGGGCGCGAGGAAGGGCGCGAGCCCCCGCAGCGGGCCGACCCCCCTGGACTTCGCCCTATCCTCCCCGGTTTTCGCGCGCGCCATGGTCTCTCTGTCCCCTTCGCTGGCTGTCCCGTCGATAGCAAGCGCGCCCGGGCGTCACAAGCGCCGCGGAGGTCGCGGGCGCCGGCTCCGCCCGAGGCGCGCGGCAACTTCGCGTGAGCCTCGGATCAGAGCGGCTGGCCGCGCAGCAGGCGGGGCAGATCCCCGGTCAGCCCGGCCGCCTCGCGGATCAGCCGCCGTCGCAGCGGCGCCACGCCGTTGACGAGGCCGAGCCCGAGGTCCCGGCCGAGCCGGAGCAGGGGATTGTCGTTCGAGAACAGCCGGTTGATCCCGTCCGTCGCCGCGACGAGCAGCGCGGTGTCGACCCGCCGCCAGTCGCGGTAACCGTCGAGCACGTCCGGCGCGCCGATGTCGAGCCCGCGGCGATGCGCCGTCGCGAGCACCTCGGCCAGCGCCGCGACGTCGCGCAGCCCGAGGTTCAGCCCCTGCCCGGCCAGCGGATGGATCCCGTGCGCCGCGTCCCCGACCAGCGCGAGCCGCGGGCCCGTGATCGTCTCGGCGAGCGTGAGGCCGAGCGGATAGGAGAACCGCTTCCCCGCGAGCGCGATCGGCCCGAGGAAGTCGCCGAACCGGGGCCGGAGCGCGCGGAGATAGGCCTCGGGATCGAGCCCCTGGATCGTCGCGGCGGTCTCGCGCCGCTCGGTCCAGACGATCGAGGAGCGGTTGCCCGGCAGGGGCAGGATCGCGAGCGGCCCCTCTGGCATGAAGAACTGATGCGCGATCCCGCCATGCGGCCTTTCATGCGCGATCGCGCAGACGAGCGCGCTCTGGCGGTAGTCATGGCCCTCGCGGCCGATCCCCGCGCGACGCGCGACGCCGCTGTCGCGGCCGTCGGCGCCGACGAGAAGCGCGCCGGTCAGTGTCTCGCCGTCGGCGAGCGTCACCGTGGCCCGGCCGGGCGCGATCTCCTGCGCGATCACGCGGGCGCTCTCGCGGGTCGCGACGCCCGCGGCGTCGAGCGCGGCGAAGAGCGCGCGGCGCAGGTGGCGGTCCTCGAGCATGTGGCCCATCGGGCCCTCGTCGATCTCGCCGCCGTCGAAATGGAGGAAGAACGGCGCGGCGCCCTCGCCGGCGCGGCCGTCGCTGATCTTGATCTCGGCGATCTCCTGCGTCTCGGAGGCGACCCGCGCCCAGAGGCCGAGGGCCGCGAGCATGGCGCGCGAACTCGCGGAGAGCGCGTAGGCGCGGCCGTCGAACTCGGGATCGGCCCGGGTGGCGCGGGCGCCGGCGTCGATCAGAATCGGGCGGATGCCGGCCGAGGCGAGCGCGAGCGCGAGCGTCGCGCCATTGAGCCCGCCCCCGACGATCAGAACATCGCAATCCCGCTCCATCCGCCTCCCATATCCGTCGGTGGTAGCGATTGTCCACCGCGCGCCGCGCAGCTAGGCTCGCGCCGGTCACGAAGGCGGGAGCAACGCATGTCCGATACCTGGCTCTGGATGAGCGCCGCCGAACTGGGCCGGGGCATCGGGACCGGCGTGGTCGATCCCCGCGAGCTGACGGAGGTCTATCTCACCGCGATCGAGGGCCATCCGCAGACCGAGGCGATCTTCGCGCGGCTCACCCCCGAGCGGGCGCGGGCCGAGGCGGAGGCCGCCGCCGCGCGCGCCCGCGCCGGGCTGCGCCTCGGCCCGCTCGACGGCGTGCCGGTGAGCTGGAAGGACCTCTTCGACAGCGCGGGCGTCGCGACCGAGTCAGGCTCGGCGCTGCTCGCGGGGCGCACCCCCTCGCGCGACGCCGAGGTGCTGGCGCGCGCGACGCGGGCGGGGCTCGTCTGCCTCGGCAAGACGCACCAGACCGAGCTCGCCTTCTCCGGCCTCGGGCTCAACCCCTCGACCGCGACGCCGCCCAACATCAACGACCCCGAGCTCGCCCCCGGCGGCTCCTCCTCCGGCGCCGCGACCTCGGTCGCCTTCGGCCTCGCCGCCGCCGGGATCGGCTCGGACACCGGCGGCTCGGTGCGGGTGCCCGCCGCCTGGAACGATCTCGTCGGGCTGAAGACCACGCATGGCCTGCTGCCGCTGACCGGCGTCGTGCCGCTCTGCCCGCGGTTCGACAGCGTCGGGCCGCTCTGCCGGAGCGTCGAGGACGCGGCCCTGCTGCTTTCCGTGCTCGGCGGCGCGCCCGCGCCCGATCTCGCCGGCGCGGAACTCGCCGGGCGGAGCTTCCTCGTGCTCGAGGGCGAGCCCTTCGCCTGCCGCGAGGAGCCCGCGAGCGCCTTCGAGGCGGCGGTCGGCACGCTCCGCGCGCGGGGCGCGGCGATCCATCGCGCCGAGTTTCCCTTCGCCGAGGAGGCGCTCGGCCTCGCCCCGGTCCTCTTCGCGACCGAGGCCTACGCGACCTGGGGCACCGAGATCGAGGCGGCGCCGGACCTCATGTTCGCGCCGGTGCGCGAGCGGTTCCGGGGCGGCGCTGCCTTCTCGGCGGTCGACTACATCCGGGGCTGGACCCGGCTCGAGGCGCTGCGCGCCGCCTGGGCCGAGGCGACGGCGCCCTATGACGCGGTGCTGATGCCGACCACGCCGAACCTGCCGCCGAACACCGAGCGGCTCCTGTCCGATCCCGACTATTTCGCGACCGAGAACCTGCTGGCGCTGCGCAACACGCGCGTCGGCAACCTCTTCGATCTCTGCGCCCTCACCCTGCCGACCGGCAGCCCGAGCTGCGGGCTCATGATGCTGGCCCCGCCGGGCGGCGACGCGGCGCTGCTCCGGCTCGGCGTCGCGGCCGAGCGCGCGCTCGGCTGAACGCGCGGGCGGCGGGGGCCGGGCCGACTCGATCGACGCGCCGCAAGATACTGGACCGCAAGGGCGAAGGCCGCTACACTCGCGGCCCAACGGGGCGTTCATGACCCCGATATCTTGAGGCCAGACCGATGCAGTTCCCCGCGCGGTTCTCCGCTCTGCCGGAATACGCGTTCCCGCGTCTGCGGGCGCTTTTGCGCGACCAGGCGCCCGGCGGCCCCGAGCTCGCGATGACGATCGGCGAGCCGAAGCATCCGATGCCGCCGATGATCGCCGAGGCGATCGCGGCGCACGCGCATGAATTCGCGCTCTACCCGCCGAACGAGGGCGCGCCCGAGCTGCGCGCCGCGATCGCCGACTGGATCCGGCTCCGCCATGGCGTCGCGGTCGATCCCGACAGCCAGGTGATCGCGCTCAACGGCACGCGCGAGGGGCTCTTCAACGCCGCCCTCGCGCTTTCGCCCGAGACCAAGGCGGGCCAGGGCCCCGCCGTGCTGATGCCGAACCCGTTCTACCAGGCCTATGGCGCGGGCGCGCTCGCGGCCGGCGCGGAGCCGGTGATGGTCCCGGCCACGGCGGCGACGGGCTTCCTGCCGGATTACGCGAGCCTGCCCGCCGAAGTGCTTGATCGCGCGACGCTCTGCTATCTCTGCTCGCCCTCGAACCCGCAGGGCGCGGTCGCCTCGGAGGACTATTGGCGCGACCTGATCGCGCTGGCTGAGCGGTTTGATTTCCGGATCATCGCCGATGAATGCTACGGCGAGATCTACCGCGACGCGCCCCCGCCCGGCGGGCTCGCCATGGCGGCGGCCGCCGGCGCCGATCCCGAGCGGGTGCTGATCGTGCAGTCGCTCTCGAAACGCTCGAACGCGCCGGGCCTGCGCTCCGGCTTCGCCGCCGGCGGCCCGCGCTCGATCGCGGCGCTGAAGCAGCTCCGCGCCTATGGCGGCGCGCCCTTGCCGCTGCCGCTCCAGCGCGCCGCGACCGCGCTCTGGCGCGACGAGGCGCATGTCGTCGAGAACCGGGCGCTCTACCGCGCGAAATTCGAGCTCGCCGACCGGATGCTCGGGAACTTCCCGGGCTATGTCTCTCCGGTGGCGGGCTTTTTTCTCTGGCTCGACGTCGGGGACGGCGAGGCCGCGGCGCTCAGGCTCTGGCGCGAGACCGGGGTCCGGGTGCTGCCGGGCGGCTATCTCGGCCGCGCGGGCGTGGACGGGGTGAACCCGGGCGGCGCCTATATCCGGGTGGCGCTGGTCGCGCCCGCGACCGAGGTGGAACGCGGCCTGGCCGCGATCCGCGACACGCTGGGGCGGACGAAGATTTCCGAGGAGATAGGGTAAGATGGCAGCGCGTCCCAAGACGAAGACCCGGGCCCGGCTGGTCGAGACCGATACCGAGATCGCGCTGCGCCGGCGCGGGACCGAGCTGATCGGCCTCATCCTGCTCGGCCTCGCGGCGCTCGCCACCGCGATCATCTGGACCTATTCGCCCGACGACCCGAGCCTCTTCAGCGCCACCGACGCGCCGCCCTCGAACGCGCTCGGCCTGATCGGCGCCTCGATCGCCGATCCGCTGCACCGGGCGCTCGGCTGGGCCGCCTACGGCCTGCCGGTCGCGCTCGGCGTCTGGGGCGCGCGGCTGATCCTGCATCGCGGCGAGACCCGCGTGGTGACGCGCACGCTCTTCACCCCGCTCGCCATGCTCGCCGCCGCCGCCTTCGCCGCGACCCATGTGCCCTTCGCGAGCTGGGACCACGACTACGGCCTCGGCGGCCTGCTCGGCGACGCGGTGCTCGGCGCGATCATCGAGGCGCTGCCCCTCTCGCCCGCCGTGGCGCTGCCCTTCGTGACGCTCGGCCTCGGGATCGTCTTCCTCTTCGCGGCGGGCTTCGTGCTCGGCGTGACCTGGGCGGAATTCGCGGGCTTCCTGCGCGCGCTCCGTGACGGCTCGGTCTTGCTCTATTCCTGGCTGCTGCGCCTGACCGGCCGCGCCGCCTCGGCGGCGGCCACCGGCGCGGCCTCCGGCGCGCGCGCCGCGCGCGACAAGGCGGCCGAGGCGCGGGCCCGCCGCGCCGAGCCGGCGATGGCCGCCCGGACCGCGCCCCCGCCGCTCGGCCGCGCCGCGGCGATCCCGCCGTTCGATCCCACGGCGCTCGGCGTCCCGCTCGATCCGGCCGACCCCGCCCCGGCGCCCCGCCCGCGCGGGCGCTCGGAGTCGCGCCCCGACTCGGGCGGCGGCCGCCGCGTGCCGCCGCCGCTGACCCTGACCGCCGAGGAGGACGCGGTCGACGTGCTCGACCGCGACCTTGACGAGGACGCCGATTTCCCCGCGCTCGCCCCCGCCGCCGTGGCGCGTCCGAGCGCGCCGTCGCCCCGGGTCCAGCCGCGCGCCGAGGATCGCGCCCCGGAGCGCGCGCCCGAACTCCGGCCAGAACTCCGGCCAGAACCCGCGCCGAAGCCCGCGAAGGGCAAGGCCCGCGCGGCGGAGCGCTTCATCGCGGAGGCGGCGGAGGGCGACTATGCGAGCCCGCCGCTCACGCTGCTGCAGAACCCGGCGACGATCATCCGCCACCATCTCTCGCCGGAGCAGCTCGAGGAAAACGCGCGGCTGCTCGAATCCGTGCTCGACGACTATGGCGTGCGGGGCGAGATCGTCTCGATCCGGCCCGGCCCGGTCGTCACCATGTACGAGCTCGAGCCCGCCGCCGGGCTGAAGGCGAGCCGCGTCATCGGCCTCTCCGAGGATATCGCCCGCTCGATGGAGGCGCTGGCCTGCCGCGTCTCGACCATCCCCGGCCGCTCGGTGATCGGGATCGAGCTGCCGAACCAGGCGCGCGAGAAGGTGCTCCTGCGCGAGATCCTCGCGGCCGGCGCCTTCGCCGATACCGGCGTGGCGCTGCCGCTCGCGCTCGGCAAGGACATCGGCGGCGAGCCGGTGGTCGCGAACCTCGCCCGGATGCCGCATCTGCTGATCGCCGGCACCACCGGCTCGGGCAAGTCGGTCGCGATCAACACGATGATCCTGAGCCTGCTCTACAAGCTCTCGCCCGACCAGTGCCGGCTCATCATGATCGATCCGAAGATGCTGGAGCTCTCGGTCTACGACGGCATCCCGCACCTGCTCTCCCCCGTCGTCACCGATCCGAAGAAGGCGGTCGTCGCCCTCAAATGGACCGTGGCGGAGATGGAGGAGCGCTACCGCAAGATGTCGAAGATGGGCGTGCGCAACATCGACGGCTACAACCAGCGCGTCACCGACGCGCTCGACCGCGGCGAGGGCTTCACCCGCACGGTGCAGACCGGCTTCGACGAGGAGACCGGCGAGCCGATCTTCGAGACCGAGGAATACGCCCCGGAGACCATGCCCTATATCGTCGTCATCGTCGACGAGATGGCCGACCTGATGATGGTCGCGGGCAAGGAGATCGAGGCCTGCATCCAGCGCCTCGCGCAGATGGCCCGCGCCTCCGGCATCCATCTCATCATGGCGACGCAGCGGCCCTCGGTCGACGTCATCACCGGCACGATCAAGGCGAACTTCCCGACCCGGATCAGCTTCCAGGTGACCTCGAAGATCGACAGCCGCACCATCCTCGGCGAGATGGGCGCCGAGCAGCTCCTCGGCCAGGGCGACATGCTCTACATGGCCGGCGGCGGGCGGATCACCCGCGTCCACGGGCCCTTCGTCTCCGACGAGGAGGTCGAGGAGGTGGTGCGGCACCTGAAATCCTTCGGCGCGCCGGACTACGACGCCGGCGTGATCGACGGTCCGGATGGCGAGGAACAGTCCGAGATCGACCTCGTGCTCGGCCTCGGCGGCAACACCGGCTCGGACGACGCGCTCTACGATCAGGCGGTGGCGATCGTCGCCAAGGACCGCAAATGCTCGACCTCCTACATCCAGCGGAAACTCTCGGTCGGCTACAACAAGGCCGCGAAGCTCGTCGAGATGATGGAGGACCAGGGCATCGTCAGCCAGGCGAACCACGTCGGCAAGCGCGAGGTGCTGGTCCCGGAGAGGTAGGGTGGGCGATTCCGCCCACCATCGCCCGCCTCCGAGGCGCCGGCGCGGGGATGGGACGCGGGATGGTGGGCGGAATCGCCCACCCTACGGCGGTTGAGCCCCGCCGGCGCGCCGCGCCAGGCCCCGGGGCCCCGGTCGCCCTCCCCCCGCGCGCGATGTCCCGAACGTGACTCCGGCCCGCGTGCATTCGCTCGGAAATCCCCCTATAGCACGGGCATGAAACGTCGTGACCTGCTTCTGGCCTTCGCGGCCCTGCCCCTCCTCGCCGCGCCGGTCTCGGCGCAGCCCGTCGACGTGACCGCGATCGACGCCTATCTGCGCGGCCTGCGCGTCGCGCAGGGCCGGTTCCAGCAGACCAATCCGAACGGCTCGGTCCAGACCGGCATGTTCTACATGTCGAAGCCCGGCCGGATCCGGTTCGAATACGACAAGCCGGAGGGCGCGATGGTGATCGCCGACGGCTCCTGGGTCGGCGTGTTCGATCCGAAGTCGAACCGCGGTCCGACCCGCTATCCCCTGTCGAAGACGCCGCTCTCGCTGCTCCTGCGCGACGACATCTCGCTGCGCGAGCCCGGCATGGTGCTCGGCGCCACGCGCGACACCGATGGCACGACAGACATCACCGTGGTCGATCCCCGGGCGCCGAACGAAGGGCGGATCGTGATGCGCTTCGCGAGCGATCCGATCGCGCTTCGGGGCTGGCAGGTGATTACCAAGGCCGGGCAGCGCACCTCGGTCTCGCTCACCGACCTCCGGACCAACGTCCAGCCGAGCCGCTCGCTCTTCAACATCGAACTCGCGACCGCGAACCGGCGGTAGGGCGCCGTCCCGGGTCGGGCCCGGGGCCTCGACCCCCGGTGAGCATCCGCTCGGAAATAGCTTCGAGGCCCCGGGTCGGGCCCGGGGCGGCGGGATGAGAGGTCCGCCGCTCAGGCCTCGGGATGCGCGGCGCGCCAGGCGGCCCAGTCCTCCGGCGTGTCGAGGTCGGTCGCGGCGCCCGCGACCGACACGGGCACGACCCGCGCCGCCTCGGCGCGCAGCAGCGCGCGCGCCCCCGCGTCCCCCGCGCTCGCGGCGAGGACGGCGAAGAAGCGGCGGTCGAACAGCACCGGATGGCCGGGCGCGCCGCCGCTCGTCGCGCGGCAGATCGCGCCGCCCGCCGCGTGCGCGGCGATGAGCGCGTCGATCCCCGCCGCCGTGACCTCGGGCATGTCGCCGAGCATCACCACCACCCCGGCCGCGTCCGGGCGGAGCGCCGCCATCCCGGCGCGGAGCGAGGCGCCCATCCCCTCCGCCGCCTCGGCCGCGACGACGATCCGCGCGCCGATCCCTTGGAGCGCCGCCCGCCGCGCCGGGGCCTCGGGGGGCAGCACGACGAGAACCTCGCGCGCGCGGCTCCCCCGCGCGACGCCCGCGAGCGTCGCGAGCAGGGCCTGGCCGCCGACCGGCTCGAGCAGCTTGTCGCGCCCGCCCATCCGCCGCCCCGCGCCGGCGGCGAGCAGGATGAGATCGACCGGGCCCGCGTCGATCCCGGCCGTCATCCCGGCAGGCGCAGCCGGGCGACGATCTCGGCGAGGATCGAGACCGCGATCTCGGCCGGCGTGCGCGCGCCGATCGCGAGCCCCACGGGCGCGTGGATGCGCGCGAGCGCGTCGCCATGCGCCGCGAGCCGTTCGAGCCGCTGGCCGTGGGTCTTCCGCGAGCCGAGGCAGCCGAGATAGAAGGCGTCGCTCGCGAGCACGGCCTCGATCGCCGGGTCGTCGATCTTCGGGTCATGCGTGAGCGTCACCACCGCGACGCGCGAGTCGAGACCGATCTCGGCCAGCGCCTCGTCGGGCAGCTCGACCATGAGCCGCGAGCCGGGGAACCGCGCCTCGGTCGCGAAGGCGCCGCGCGGGTCGACGACCGTCACGTCGAACCCCGCGATCCGCGCCATCGGCGCGAGATGCTGCGCCACATGCGCGGCGCCGACGATGACGAGCCGGGGCGCGGGGTTGAGCGCCTGCAGGAACCACGCGCCGACGAAGCCGGAGCGGTCGAGGCGGAGCACCTCCGCCGCCTCGGGCCAGAGCGGGTCCGAGGGGTCGGAGATCAGCCGCCGGCTCCAGTCGCCGGGCCGGACCGCGTAGACCACCGGCCGGCGCGCGGCGCGGGCCTCGACGATCGCGGCCAGCAGCTCCGGATCCGGGCCGAGGCCGCCGATCGGCTCGAGCAGGATCCGGATCGTGCCGCCGCAGGCGAGGCCGACCGCGAAGGCGTCCTCGTCGGCCACGCCGTATTCGAGCAGCCGCGGCGCGCCATCGGCGATCGCCTCCCGCGCCTCGGCCACGACCGCGCCCTCGACGCAGCCGCCCGAGACCGAGCCGACCAGCGCGCCGTCGCCGCCGACCGCGAGCTGCGAGCCCGCCGGCCGGGGCGCCGAGCCCCAGGTCTCGGTCACCGTGGCGAGCGCCGCGCCGAGCCCCGCCTCGACGAAGGCGAGGGCCGCTTCCGGCGCCTCGTCGGGGGCGGCCTCCGCGGTCACGCCGCGAGCGATGCCATGTCGATCACGAAGCGGTACTTCACGTCCGACCTGAGCATCCGATCATAGGCGGTGTTGACCTCGTTCATCGCGATCATCTCCACGTCGGAGGTGATCCCGTGCGCGCCGCAGAAATCGAGCATCTCCTGCGTCTCCGGGATGCCGCCGATCAGCGAGCCCGCGAAGGAGCGCCGGCCCATGATCAGGCTGAAGACATGCACCGGCAGGGGCTTCTCGGGCGCGCCGACCTGCACCAGCGTGCCGTCGGTCTTGAGGCAGGCGAGATAGGCGTTGATGTCGTGCTCGGCCGAGACGCAGTCGAGGATGAAGTCGAACCGCCCGGCCTCGGCCGCCATCGCCTCGGGATCGCGCGACAGCACGATCTCATGCGCGCCGAGCCGCATCGCATCCTCGGCCTTGCCGGCGCTCGTCGTGAAGAGCACCACCTCGGCGCCGAAGGCGCGCGCGAATTTCACCGCCATGTGGCCGAGCCCGCCGAGGCCGACGACGCCGACGCGCTGCCCCGGGCCGACCTTCCAGTGGCGGAGCGGCGAATAGGTGGTGATGCCGGCGCAGAGGAGCGGCGCGACCGCCTTGAGGTCGAGATTGGCGGGGACCTTCAGCACATAGCCCTGGTCGACCACGATCGCCGCCGAATAGCCGCCGAAGGTGTGGCCGCCGAGATGGGTGTCGGGCCCGTTGTAGGTGCCGACCATGCCGTTCTCGCAATACTGCTCGAGGCCGGCCTGGCAGGCGGCGCAGGTCCGGCAGCTGTCGACGATGCAGCCGACGCCGACGAGGTCGCCCACCGCGTGGTTGGTCACCTCGGCGCCGACCGCCGTCACGCGGCCGACGATCTCGTGGCCCGGCACGCAGGGATAGAGCGTCCCGCCCCATTCGCCGCGCGCGGTGTGCAGGTCGGAATGGCAGACGCCGCAGTAGAGAATCTCGATCGCCACGTCGGTCGCGCCGGGGGCGCGCCGCTCGATCGTCATGGGGCCGAGCGGCGCCGTCGCCGCCGGAGTGCCGTAGCAACCGCAGGAAGTGGTCATCGTGAAGTCCTTCTGTCGCGGAAATCGGGGCATCTGGCGCGCCCCGTTCAAGGAAAGCCCGAGGGGCGCGTCGCGCCCCGGCGGGGTGGCAGATAGCGCGCGCGTCGGAAAATCCAGCGCCGGCTCAGAAATCCATCCGGTAGCTCAGGCCGATGCCGCCGTCCCGCGTCCGCTCGACGCGGATCCCGGTCGAGAAGAAGCCGATGGCGGCGCCGGCGAGCACCTGGGCGAAGTCGTGTTCGTCGCCCTCCATCCGCGACGCGCCGACCAGCGCGGTCGCCGCGATCGCGCCGGCCGCGACCCAGCGGTTGCCGGGCGCGCAGCTGAGCGCGAGGTCGGTGGCGCCGGAGGCGGCGGCGGCGGTATGGCCCGAGGGAAAGCCGTGCGACTCGCCGTTCGGCCGCTCGTTGATCGACGCGTCGCCGAGCCCCCGCTTCAGCCCCTCGACGGTGACCGCCATGACGCCGAAGCCGGTCGCGTAGCTCGCGAGCCGCTCCTGCCGCCAGGCGCAGACCGCGGCCGCGCCCGGCAACGCCCATTTGAGCACGTCGCCCGCGGTCTCGAGCCCGTCGGCCCGGGCGGGCGCGCCGAAGGCGGCGCCCGAGAGCACCAGCAGGGCGAGCGCGGCGGGGCGCGCGGCGGGAAAGGCGGGGCTCGGCATGCGGGATCCTCGGGCGTGGTGGCCGCCCATAGAGCCCGCGCCGGGGGGCCAGATCAAGCGGGGAACGCGCCGGCCCGGCGGCGCGGCGGAGGCGAGCGACAGCGCGCGGCTTTTCGCCTATGCTCGCGGCCGGAACCGCCGCCGACGCGGGGCGTTTGCCCGTCGCGACCGGGCTCTGGGGGGATTTGGGACGATGCGCGAGGCCAGAGTGACCGATCGGGTTTGGTCCGCGCTTCTCGCGCTGCGGACCGGCGTCCGCGATCAGGCTCCCTCCGACCTCTGGGGTCCCGCCGAGCGCGCGGCCTGGGAGCTCTACGCCCCGCTCGCCGGCGGGACCCCGGGCGCGCCCTTCTTCTTCGCGCAAGTCGGCCAGTCGCTCGACGGCCGGATCGCCACGGTGAGCGGCGACGCCCGCGACGTCTCGGGCCGCGAGGGCATCCGCCACCTGCACCGCTGCCGCGCGCTCGCCGACGCGGTCGTGATCGGCGTGCGCACCGCGCTCGCCGACAACCCGCGGCTGACCGTGCGGCACGTGCCCGGGCGCCATCCGGCGCGCGTCGTGCTCGACCCGCGCGGGCGCCTGCCCGACGACGCCGGGCTGCTCGGCGACGCCGAGGCGCATCGGATCGTGATCCAGTCGGCGCCCCGGCGGCGTCCGGCCGGGGTGGAGGTCATCACCCTGCCCGCCCGCGACCACGTAATGAAGCCCGCGGCGATCCGCGAGGCGCTGGTCGCGCGCGGCTTCAACCGGGTGCTGGTCGAGGGCGGCGGCACGACGATCGCCCATTTCCTCGAGGCGGGGCTGCTCGACCGGCTGCATGTCGCGGTGGCGCCGCTCATCATCGGCGCCGGGCCCTCGGGCCTGCGCACCTCGCCGATCGCGCGGCTCTCGGAGGCGCTGCGGCCCCGCACGGCGGTCTACGGGCTCGAGACCGACGTAATCTTCGACTGCGCGCTCGAGGTCTCGGGCAGCGCCAGCAGGTCGAGATGGCCGACCAGCGCCGAGGAGAGCCCTCCCGTGATCGCGTCGAGCCGCGCCTGAAGCCAGTCCTCGACCTCGGGGCAACCGCATTCCTCGGCCGCCTCGGCGACGCCCTTGGCGAGCGCGGCCTGCAGCGCCGCCGCCTTGGCGCCGAGCCGCCAGTCGGACCGCTCGAGCCGCACCGCGTAGCCCCGGGCGCGCAGCAGCTCCGCGAGCGCCGCCGCCGCCTGCGGCCCAAGCGCGGGGCCAAGCCCCTTGTCGCGCAGCTGGTGGCCGTTGAAGGCGGCCAGCACCTCGGCCTCGCGCGGCGCGGGCCCCGGGGTCCAGGCCATGCGCCCATCGTAGCTCAGCGCCGCGTAGAGCCCGAGCCGCCGCGCCGCGAGCCGGTCCGCGAGCCCTTCGAGCCAGTCCCGCGCCATCAGGTCGAGCAGCGCCGAGCAGGTGACGAGCGCGGCGCCGTCGAACGGCAGCGCGTCGAGATCGCCGAGGTCGAGGAGATGCGCCTCCCCCGCCGCGCCGGCGTCGCGGGCCGCGCGGTCGAGCAGGTCCGGGTCGCGGTCGACAAGCCGCCAGCGCGCGCCCAGGCCCGCCCCGGGGCCGAAGGCGCGCCGGGTCGCGCCCGCGCCGCAGCCGAGGTCGACGATCACCGGCGCCTCGGTCCGGCGCAGCAAGTCGAAGGCGCCGCGCAGCAGCGACACGTCCCGCGCGCCGCGGTCCGCGGCCTCCCGCAGCGCCAGCCAGGCCGGATCGAAACTCATCCGAGCGCCTCCGCCACCCGCGCCGCGGTGTCGCGCCAGCCGGGCAGCGCCTGCCCCGCCGCGAAGGCGGCCTCCGCCGCCCGGGCCCGGCGCCGGCGGTCGGCGATGAGCGGCCGCAGCGCGGCGGCGAGCGCCTCGGCGTCGCCGGGCGGCACCAGGCCGCCGGCCGCCTCGGGCACCAGATCGGCGATCGCGCCGGCGCGGCAGGCCACGACCGGCAGACCCTGGCTCAGCGCCTCGGCGAAGGCCATGCCGTAGCCCTCGTATTCGGAGGCGAGCGCGAAGACGTCGGCGCGGGTCAGCTCGGCCCGCGTGTCGCCGACGGCGCCGGCCAGCGCCACGCGGCGTTCGAGGCCGAGGTCGAGCACCTGGCGCCGCAGCGCCGCGGCGCAGCCGGGATCGAGCAGGTCCGAGCCGATGATCCGCGCCTCCCAGTCGAGATCGGCGAGAAGCGCCAGCGCGCCGATCAGCACGTCGTGGCGCTTGCGCGGGATGAGCGAGCCGATCGAGAGGATCCGGGGCGGCGTGTTGCCGCCGGGCGCGCGCGCGGCCGGCGCGGTGCCGGGCGGCGCCACGGTGATCCGGTCCGCCGCGACCCCGAACCCCTCGGTCAGGCGCCGGCCGGTCGCGGCGCTGGTCACCACGACGGCCGCCGCCGCCCCGAGCGCGCGGCGCTCGGCGTCGAGCAGCCGGTCGCGGGTCGCGGCGTCGAGCCCGCTCTCGTCGCCGAGCGGATGGTGGACCAGCGCCACGAGCCGGAGCCGCGCCGCCTCGGCGGCGAGCTCCTCGGGCAAGGCGCCGAAGGCGAGCCCGTCGATCAGCAGCGCCGCCCCGTCCGGCCGCGCGGCGAGCAGCGCCGCCGCCTCGGCCCGCTCGGCCGGGCCCGCGAGCGGCCAGTCACCGGCGAGCGGCCGGTGGGTGACCTGCCAACCGAGCGCGCCCAGCTCGTCGATCAGCCGGCGGTCGTAGCCATAGCCGCCGGTCGGCGTTCTGAGATCGCCCGGGATCACGAAATCGACCGCCCCGGTCACAGCCGGGCCTCGTACCAGGCCTTGGCGACATGGCTCTCGTGGAGCGTGATCCGGAGCCGCGCGAGCCGCTTGGAATCGCCGAGCCGGCCGGTCTCGATCAGCGCCGCGAGGTCGTCGAAGATATGCTTGCAGAGGAATTCGGTCGTGGTGAAGCGGCCGAGGAACTCGGGCTTCTCGTCGAGATTGGCGTAGCGCAGCGGGGCGAGCACCTCGCCGAGCGCCTCGGTCGCGAGGCCGATGTCGACCACGAGCCCCTCGGGATCGAGCTCCTCGGCGAAGAAGGCCGCGTCGACCACGAAGGTCGCGCCATGCAGCCCCTGCGCCGGCCCGAAGGTCTTCGATGGCAGGCTGTGCGCCACCATCACGTGATCCCTGACCTCAACCGCGAACATCGCCGCCCTCCCCCGCTGTTGCGCCACGATAACGGACCCGGTGGCAGAGCGTTCCCCGATCGTCCAGGATCGCAGCATAGCGCGCCGGCAGATCCGCGAAATCCGTCTCTCCGCTCACCAGCGCGTCTAGGCATGGATCGGCGAGCAGCCCGAGCGCCTTGGCGAGGCGCCGCGCATGGCTCCAGCGCGGGCGGCGGCTGGGCGAGACCGCGCCGACCTGGCTCGAGACGACGCGGACCCGGCCGGCGTGGAACGCGCCGCCGAGGCCGATCTCGACCGCCCGCGCGCCGTACCAGCTCGCCTCGACCAGCGTGCCCTCGACCCCGAGGGCGCCGAGCGCGGTCGCGAGCCCGGCCCCGCTCGCGCTCGCGTGGATCGCGACGTCGCAGCCTCCGGGCGCCGCTCCCGGCGGCGCGAAGCGGACGCCGAGCGCGGCGGCGAGGGTCGCGCGGTCCGGATTGACGTCGACGAGCGTCACCTCGGCGCCCGGCATCCGGCCGCAGAGCCAGGCGGCGAGCGCGCCCACGACGCCCGCGCCGACGACCGCGATCCGGTCCCCCGGCCCGGCGCCGGCGTCCCAGACCACGTTGAGCGCCGTCTCCATGTTGGCCGCGAGCACCGCGCGCGCCGGCGGCACCGATTCCGGCACCGGCAGCGCCATGGCGGCGGGCAGCGTGAAATCGTCCTGGTGCGGGTGGAGCGCGAAGATCACCCGGCCGCGCAGCGCGTCGGGCCCCCCGGTCACCCGGGCGACCGTCGCGTAGCCGTATTTGACCGGGAACGGGAAGTCGCCCTCCTGCAGCGGCGCGCGCATGCGGGCCCATTCGGCTTCGGGCACGCCGCCCGCGAGGACCAGCGCCTCGGTGCCGCGGCTGATCCCGCCGAAGAGCGCCCGCGCCCGGACCTCGCCCGCGCCGGGGGCGGTCTCGCGCATCTCGGCGACCCCGGGGCCGGTGATCCAGAGCGCGCGCGCCATCGCCTCAGGCCCGCGCCAGCGCGAGGACCGCGTCGCCGACGAGCTTCAGCGAGATGAGGAAGAGCGTGACCTGCACCAGCCGGAAGAACAGGCCGTCGGGAATGACCCGCGTCAGCTTCGCCCCCGCGACGGTGCCGACGATCCCGACCGGCAGCACCAGGAGCGCGAGCTTCGAATCGACCGCGGCGAAGGAGTTCAGCTCCCAGTAGGGGATGATCTTGGCCGCGTTGATCACCGCGAAGGTGATGGTCGAGGTGCCGGCGAAGACGAGCTTCTCGAGCTTCTGCGGCAGGACGTACATCTGGAAGGGCGGCGCGCCGGAATGCGAGACGAAGCTCGTGAAGCCGGCGAGCGTGCCCCAGAGCACGCCCCCCGGCAGGTCGGCCGGCCGCGCCTCGGCCGACCCCTTCCCCGCGAGCCAGATCCGGAGGCAGAAGGCGATGCCGGTGAGCCCGACCAGCATGCCGACGAAGACGTCGGAGATATGCGCGGCGATCGCCCAGCCGAACGCGACGCCGACCACCCCGGCCGGGATCAGGATCGCGAGGTTCCGGGGGGAATAGATCTTGCGGTAGAGCCAGAGCCCGACGAGATCGGTCGCGACGAAGATCGGCAGCAGCAGCGCCGCCGCCGCCATCGGCGCCATCACGAGCGCCATCACCGGCACGGCGAGCGCGCCGACGGCGGGCAGCCCGCCCTTCGACATGCCGACGAGGAAGGCGGCGAGCATCGCGATCGCGATGACGGAGATGGGTTCGGTCATGACGGGGTCCCCGCGGCCGGCCGGGGCCGGAATGCATCTGCGCGCGCCCGGGTTCGGCCCGGGCGCCCGGGTGGTTCTAGCCGGTCCGCGCGAGGGAAAGAAGAGCCCGGGTGGAGGGGACCGACGGCGCGATCCGCGACCCCGGCGGCGATCCCGCGCGGGCGCGACTCAACCTCCGGCCGCGGGGCCCGGGCGGGGGTCCGCGGGGATCGCGGCGCCCTTCCGGAAGGGCGCTCCGGGCCTCGCGGGGCCGTCACGTTCACGCGCGGCCCGATCGGCGGAATCTTGCCTAAAAACAGGCCCGTAAGGGAAAACCTCAACCGTTGCGCGATCGCAACATGGCATCAAGATTTTGAAATATATGGAAATAGTTCGCCCGGATCCCGGCCCGTCCGGGGCCCGCCGGCCCCCCTCGGGACCCGCTTCTCCGGGGCCAAATCAGGCCGCCGGGCGGGCGCGGCGCGGGACGCCGAAATATAACCTGTTGCGAAGACCGCCGACGTCGCGGTTAATGGCCCCGTGATCGCTGCACCTTAGAGATCACGGGGCCCTGACGACCACCCCACCCCTCACACAATTGGTCGTCATGGTTGCCGCCAAAGGCGGGTGTTCGCATAACGGACACCCGCCGTCGGCGGCCGATCGCCTCACGGCGAGCGGACATGCATCATTCGCGTCGCCGAATGAACGGCGCCAGCACGCTACCCCGAAATCCTAGTACAACAGCGCTCGAAACGCGCTCGCTTTCGCATCTGATGCATCCGGCTTTATTTCGAAGAGATCAGGGAAAATCAACCGAAAATTCCCGATTCCGACCGCTCCGTTCCGCTTCGTGGCGTGAATACCACAACGCCGCCAGTGAAACCTCGACGCGCATTGCGTCCGCTATGCTCGCGGGATCGCGCGGGAAAACCGCCCCGGAACCCACGCGACCGCGCCCTACGCGATCCCGGGAGCGCACCCCGGAACGCCCGCCCGCCTGACTCGGCAAGGCCCGCCGGAGAATCACCCCGGCGGACCCCGTCTCGTCCCGACGCGCCCGGGAGGGAGCGGCGTCAGGCCGCGAGCGCGTCCGGCGGCGGCGTCTTCGCCCCGGTCATGAAGGCGACCGCGTCGGACATGGTGCATTCTTTCGGATCGACGACGCAGAGCCGCCGGCCCAGCCGATGGACGTGGATGCGGTCGGCGACCTCGAAGACATGCGGCATGTTGTGGCTGATGAGCACGATCGACTGGCCGCGCGCGCGCACGTCCTGGATGAGCTCCAGCACCTTGCGGCTCTCCTTCACGCCCAGCGCCGCCGTCGGCTCGTCGAGGATCACCACCTTGGAGCCGAAGGCCGCCGCGCGCGCCACCGCGACGCCCTGGCGCTGGCCGCCCGACAGCGTCTCGACCGCCTGGTGGATGTTCTGGATCGTCAGGAGGCCGAGCTCGGAGAGCTTCTGCCGGGCGAAGCTCTCCATCGCGGGCCGGTCGAGCATCCGCAGATACTTGCCCATGAACCCCGCGCGGCGCAGCTCGCGGCCCATGAACATGTTGTCGGCGATCGAGAGCGCGGGCGAGACGGCGAGGTTCTGGTAGACGGTCTCGATCCCCGCCTCCCGCGCCTGCATCGGCGAGGTGAAGAGGACCTTCTGGCCGTCGAGCGTGATCTCGCCCTCGTCGGGCACGACCGCGCCCGAGACCGCCTTGATCAGGCTCGACTTGCCCGCGCCGTTGTCCCCGATCACCGCGAGGATCTCGCCCCGCCTGAGTTCGAAGTCGGCGTTGTCGAGGGCGGTGACCCGCCCGTAGCGCTTCACGAGACCGCGTCCCGTCAGGATGTTGTCGACCATCTCGATTACCCCGCGACTTTCCGGATCCACTGGTCGACGGCGACCGCGAAGATGATGAGCACGCCGATCAGCAGGTAGGTCCATTGCGGATCGGTGCCGAGCAGGCGCAGGCCGAGGGCGAAGACGCCGACGATCAGCGCGCCGAACAGCATGCCGAGGATCGATCCCCGGCCGCCGAAGAGCGAGATGCCGCCGATCACCACGGCGGTGATCGATTCGATGTTCGCGAACTGGCCCGCCGTCGGCGAGACCGAGCCGATGCGGCCGATCAGCACCCAGCCCGCGAGCGCGCAGATGAGGCCCGAGAGCGTGTAGACCGAGATCAGCGTCTTCTCGACCTTGACGCCCGCGAGCTCGGCCGCGTCGGGATCGTCGCCGATCGCGTAGACATGGCGGCCCCAGGCGGTCTGCGTCAGCACGTAGCTCAGCACGAGGACGAGCAGCACCATCGCGATGACGCCGAAGGTGAAGACCGCGCCACCGATCCGAACCTGCTGGCCGAAGACCTGCAGCAGCGGCGCCTGCGCGGCGATGTCCTGGCTCCGGATCGTCTCGTTCCGCGAGAAGAGGAAGTTCCCCGCGAGCACGATCTGCCACATGCCGAGCGTGACGATGAAGGGCGGCAGCTTGATCCGCGCGACGAGGAAGCCGTTCACATAGCCGATCGCGGCGCCGGCGGCGAAGCCGCAGAGCACCGAGAGCGGCGCGGGCAGGCCGTAGCGGAAGGTGAACTGCCCCATGATCACCGAGGAGAGCACCATGATGGCGCCGACCGAGAGCTCGATGCCGGCGGTCAGCACGACGAGCGTCTGCGCCGCGCCGACGATGCCGGTGATCGCCACCTGCTGCAGGATCAGGGTCAGCGTGAAGGCGGAAAAGAACTTGGTGCCGAGCAGCAGGCCGAAGACGGCGAGCGACAGCACGAGCACGATCAGCGGCACCAGCGCGGGATTGGCATGCAGCGCGTGCTGCATCCGCTCCATTCCGGTCTTGCGGTGCCGGTCGAAGGAGGCGATCTCGGTCGCGCTGTCCTTCAGGACTTTCTCGAATTCCTGTGCCGGATGGGTCTTGGCCTCGGCCATTGGTTTCCCCCCAAGGTTCTGGCGGGTGTCATCGCCCCGCCCTGAGCGGGGGCGGCCCGTCGCGGGCCGCCCCGGTCCCTAGCCGCGCCGGGACCTCAGCCCCAGCACTTCTCGAGCCCCTCCTTCGAGTCGATCGAGCTGAGCCCCTCGACGGGCTTGTCGGTGATGAGCGTGACGCCGGTGTCGGTGAAATCCTTGCCCGGGGTCTTCTCGGGCAGCTTGCCGGTGTCGGCGTATTGCTTGATCGCCTCGATCCCCATCGAGGCCATCAGGAGCGGATATTGCTGCGAGGTGGCGCCGATCACGCCCTCGGCCACGTTCTGCACGCCGGGGCAGCCGCCGTCGACCGAGACGATCGTGACGTCGCCCTCGCGCCCGACCGACTTCAGCGCCTCGTAGGCGCCGGCGGCGGCGGGCTCGTTGATCGTGTAGACGACGTTCACGGTCGGATCCTTCTGGAGCAGGTTCTCCATCGCGGTCCGGCCGCCCTCCTCGTTGCCGTTGGTCACGTCGTGGCCGACGATGCGCGCGTCGTCCTCGTCGCCGATCACCGCGACGTTGTTGGTCCCGATCCCGAAGCCGCTCATGAACCCCTGGTCGCGCAGCACGTCGACCGTGGGCTGCGACGGGATGAGGTCGAGGAAGGCGATCCGGGCATCGGCCGCGCCGTCGCCCAGCGTCGCCTTGGCCCATTCGCCGATCAGCCGCCCGGCCTCGAAATTGTCGGTGGCGAAGGTGGCGTCCGCGGCGGAGGCGGGCTCGAGCGGCGTGTCGAGCGCGATCACCAGGATGCCGGCGTCGCGCGCCTTCTTGACCGAGTCCACGATGCCCTTGGAGTCGGTCGGCACCAGCAGGATGCCCTTGGCGCCGTCGGCGACGCAGGTCTCGATCGCCTGCACCTGGCTCTCGTTGTCGCCCTCGACCTTGCCGGCGTAGGTCTTGAGGCTGACGCCGAGCTCGTTCGCCATCGCGAGCGCGCCTTCCTTCATCTTCACGAAGAACGGGTTGGTGTCCGTCTTGGTGATCAGGCAGGCGCTCACGTCCTGCGACCACGCCTGGGTCGACATCGCGCCAAGGGCGACGGCCGCGAGCAGGCCCCCCCTGAGGGTTCCGAAAGTCATGCTGGTGATCCTCCCGTTGCAGCCGGATCGCTCTCGCCCGGCTTGCATTCAGCAAAGCCGATTCTCCGGGACCTGTCAATAAATAAATCACTATGATTTATTATTCCGGGGTAGTCTTCCCGGGGCGAGGCCGCGATAAAAACGAACAAGATCGGGGGAAAGACGCCATGAATCAGGGGCTTCGCGAGCATCCGCCAACACCGGCGCGCCGGGGCACCAATCAGGCGGGGATGCGGGCCTATAACGAGCGGCTGGTGCTCACGCTCGTCCGCGCGCACGGGCCGCTCGCCAAGACCGAGATCGCGCGCATGACGGGGCTCTCGGCCCAGACCGTCTCGGTGATCATGCGCCACCTCGAGTCGGACCACCTGCTGCGCCGGGGCGAGCCGCAGCGCGGGCGGGTCGGCCAGCCCTCGGTGCCGCTCTCGCTCGAGCCCGACGGCGCCTTCTTCATCGGCGTCAAGATCGGCCGCCGCGGCCTCGACTTCGTGCTGGTCGATTTCGCCGGGCGGATCCGGCACCGCGAGACCGAGGCCTATCCCTATCCGCGTCCCGCCCAGGTGATCGCCCGGGTCCGCGACGGCGTGCGCGCCTGCGAGCGGCTGCTCGGGCCGAAGGCGGAGCGGATCGCGGGCGTCGGGATCGCGATCCCCTTCCTGCTCTGGGAATGGGCCGAGGCGGTCGGCGCGCCGCCCGAGGAGCTCGACCTCTGGCGCCATACCGACATTCGCGCGGATCTCGACGCGGCGCTGCCCTATCCGGTCTATCTGCAGAATGACGCGACCGCCGCCTGCGGCGCCGAGCTCGTCTTCGGCGACCACCCCGGCCTGCGCGATTTCCTCTATTTCTACGTCGGAGCCTTCATCGGCGGCGGCCTCGTCGTCGATGGCGGGCTCTACACCGGGCGAAGCGGCAACGCGGCGGCGGTCGGCTCGATGCAGGTGCCGAAGCCCGGCGGGGGCACCGAGCAGCTCATCCACCAGGCCTCGCTCGTGGTGCTCGAGCGGCGGCTGCGCGCGGCCGGGATCGACATCGCGCCGCTCTACGACCCCGAGGGCGACTGGACCGGCTTCGGCGCCGAGCTCGACGCCTGGCTCGGGCAGGCGGCCGAGGGGCTCGCGGCGGCGATCGCGGTCAGCGCCGCGCTGATGGACCTCGAGGCGGCGGTGATCGACGGCGCCCTGCCCGCCCCGGTCGAGGCGCGGCTGGTCGCGAAGACCCGCGCGGCGCTCGGCCGGATGGACCTCTCCGGGGTGCGCCCCCCCGAGATCAAGCCCGGGACGATCGGCCCGCTCGCCCGCGCGCTCGGCGGCGCGAGCCTGCCGCTCTTCGACCGCTACCTCGTCGAGCAGCACCGGCTCGCCTCGATCCGCGCCGACCCGGCCGCCGCCGGCTGAGCCCGGCTCAGATGAGGCCGAGGCTCCGGAACGAGGCGTCCTCCTCCTTGCCGATGATCACGTGGTCGAAGACGCGCACGCCGATCGCGCCGCAGGCGCTCTCGATCTGCGCGGTCATCTCGACGTCCGGGCGCGACGGGGTCGGATCGCCCGAGGGGTGGTTGTGCACCAGGATGATCGCGGTCGCGCCGAGCTCGAGCGCCCGTTTCGCCACCTCGCGCGGATAGACCGGCACGTGGTTCACCGTGCCCTTGGCCTGTTCCTCGTCGGCGATCAGCGTGTTCTTGGTGTCGAGGAACAGGATCCTGAACTGCTCGGTCTCGCGATAGGCCATCACCGTCTTGCAATAGGCCATCAGCGCGTCCCAGGAGCCGATCACCTCCCGGCGCATCACCTTGGCCCGCGCCATCCGGTGCGCGATCGCCTCGACGAGGCGCAGTTGGAACCAGACCTTCGGCGTCACCCCGGGCACCGCCGTCAGCCGCGCCTCGCTCGCGGCCACGACGCCGTTGAGATCGCCGAAGGTCGCGATCAGGGTCTTGGCGAGCGGCTTCACGTCGATCCGCCCGATCGCGTCGAAGAGCACGAGCTCGAGCAGCTCGTATTCCGGCATCGCCGCCTGCCCGCCGGCGAGGAAGCGCCGGCGCAGCCGCTCGCGGTGGCCCCAGTAATGCGGCCGGGCATCGGGCTCCGGCCGGGCGCCGAACGGGATCTCGCCGCGCGGGCCCGGGCTCCGCTCCGGCCCCGGGTCCGGCCCCGGGTCGCGGGCATAGGCCTCGGCCGGCGGCAGGCGCCGGTCGAACTCCGCGAGGCCGCGCAGCGCCTCCTCCGAAAAGCCGTGGGTCTCGCCTTCCCCGCCCAAGCCATCCTCCCCGCGCGGACCGCCCGCGCCCGGAAGGCTGCGCCGGACAGGGTTAACAAATCGCCACCCCGCCCCGCGTTAACGTCTGGTGAAGGTTCGCGCGGCAAGACCGGGGCAGTGCAACGGAGGGGCCGAGGCAAGCAATGCTGACAGGAACCAAGGTGCGGCTCGGGATCTTCGCGCCGACGCGCGAACAGGCGATCGCCCGCGCCGTCTCGAAGACGATCACCCGGGCGGCGGTCGAATTCGCCGATACCAGCGCCTATGACACCACAGGGGACGATCTCGTCGTGCCCGCCTCGATCGACATCGCGGGCGGCCGGGTCGTGGCGCGGATCCTCGCCGAGGAAGGCGCGTTCCGGAACGTGAACGACAAGACCGGCTTCAACGGCTTCACGCTCACCTTCGCCGCGCTGACCGGCGATCCGCGCGCCGAGATCCGCGCCGTCGAGGTGGTGCGCGGCGCCTCGGCCGAGGGAATCGGCGCGGCGAAGATCCGCTTCGACCACGACACGCTGTCGGTCAATCTCGACGACCTCGCCTTCGGGCGCGGCGACGCGCTGACGCTGCGGCTCGGGCTGAAGCTCACGGGAACCGCCAGGGCGGACAAGCTCGCGGGCTACGAGGGCGACGACGCGCTTCACGGCCACGCCGGCGCGGACGAGCTGCGCGGCAACAAGGGGAACGACCTGCTCGCGGGCGGCTCCGGCGACGACCTGCTGCTGGGCGGCAGCGGCCGGGACACGCTGCGCGGCGGCGCGGGCGAAGACCGGCTGGTCGCGGGTCCCGGCGCGGATGTGCTGATCGGCGGCGCGGGGGCGGACCGGCTCGACGGCGGCGGTGGCGCCGATCGCTTCGTCTTCCAGAGCGTCGCCGAATCGGGCCCGACCGCCGCCACGCGCGACCGGATCGGCGACTTCGTCGCCGGCGAGGACCGGATCGACCTCGCGGGGATCGACGCGAACGTCGGGCGTTCGGGAAATCAGGCGTTCCGGCTGATCGGCGACGACCCCTTCTCCGGGGCGGCGGGCGAGCTGCGTGTCTTCGAGCGCGCCACCGGCACCTTCGTCACCGGCGACGTCGACGGCGACGGCCGGGCCGATTTCTCGATCCAGCTCAGCGGCCGGCCGGAGCTCGACGCGGCGGATTTCCTGCTCTGACAGGGCAGGGAGGCGTGGCGCCGCGCGCGGCGCCACGCCCGAGCGCTCCGCTTACTGCGGGATCGCGCCCTCGATGCCCTCGACGTAGAAGTTCATCCCGGCGAGCGTGCCGTCGTCCGGCACCTCGCCCTCGGCGAGCCAGGGCGAGCCGTCCTGCTTGTTGATCGGCCCGGTGAAGGCGTGCAGCGTGCCGGCGGCGATCGCGGCCTTCACTTCCTCGGCCTTCGCCTTGACCTCGGCCGGGACCGCCTCGGTGATGTCGCCGATCTGGACCTCGCCGTCGGCGATGCCGGCCCAGGTCGCGCCCTGCTCGTAGGAATCGTCGAGCAGCGCGCCGACGCGTTCGACGTAATAGGGCGCCCAGTTGTCGATGATCGCCGAGACGCGCGGGCTCGGCTTGTACTCCGCCATGTCCGAGGCCTGGCCGAAGCCGATCACGCCCGGGGTCTTCGCGGCCTCCGCGAGCGGGGCGGTCGAGTCGGTGTGCTGCAGGATCACGTCGACCCCCTGCTCGATCAGCGCCTTGGCGGCGTCCGCCTCCTTGGCGGGATCGAACCAGGTATAGGCCCAGACGACCGAGATCGTGACATCCGGGTTCACCGCCTTCGCGGCGAGATAGCTCGAGTTGATGCCCTGGATCACCTCGGGGATCGGGAAGGAGCCGATATAGCCGATCTTGTTCGACTTCGTCATCATGCCGCCGATCGTGCCCATCACGGCGCGGCCCTCGTAGAAGCGCGCGTCATAGGTCGAGACGTTCGGGCTCTCGCGCTTGTAGCCGGTCGCGTGCTCGAACTTCACGTTCGGGAATTTCTTCGCCACGCTGTTGACCGCGTCCATGTAGCCGAACGAGGTCGCGAAGATGATGTCGCAGCCCGAAAGCGCCATCTGCGTCATCACCCGCTCGGAATCCGCGCCCTCGGGCACGTTCTCCTGATAGACGGTCTCGACCTTGTCGCCGTATTCCGCGACCACCGCCTGCCGGCCCTGGTCGTGCTGGAAGGTCCAGCCGCCGTCGCCGACCGGGCCGACGTAGATGAAGCAGGCCTTCACCTTGTCGAGCGCGAAGGCCGAGGTCCCGAGGCTGAGGCCGAGCCCGAGGCCAAGGGCCGCGCCGGCGAGGAGGTTTCTGCGTTTCATGTCGATAGGCTCCATGGTTCGCCGGCGGTCCGGCCGTGAGAGAGGATCAGCGCGAGGCGTGGAAGTTGCGGCCGAGCGAGGCCGGGGCGTTGCCGCCGCCCCGCCTGTCCGCGGAGATGATGACGAGCACGACGATGGTGATCACATAGGGCGACATCGCGAGATACTCGACCGGGATGCGCGCGCCCGCCGCCTGCAGGTTCAGCTGCAGCACCGAGATGCCGCCGAAGAGATAGGCGCCGATCAGCACCCGCCACGGCTTCCAGCTCGCGAAGACGACGATGGCGAGCGCGATCCAGCCGGCGCCGGCGGTGATCCCGTCGGTCCACTGCGGCACGCGCACGAGGCTGACATAGGCGCCGCCGAGCCCGGCCATCGCGCCGCCGAACAGGATCGCGAGCACGCGGATCCGCTGCACCTTGTAGCCGAGCGCGTGGGCGGCGTCGTGGTTCTCGCCGACCGCGCGCAGCACGAGGCCGACGCGGGTGTAGCGCAGCACGGCCCAGACCGCGGCCACCATCGCGATCGACACATAGACCCAGAGGTCGTGGTGGAACAGGATCGGGCCCAGCACCGGCATGTCCGAAAGGCCCGGGATCTCGAGCCGCCCGGTCGAGGGCGGCTTCATCCCGACATAGCCCTGCCCGATCAGCGACGAGAGGCCGAGCCCGAAGAGCGTGAGCGCGAGCCCGGTCGCGACCTGGTTTGCGAGGAAGACCTGCGTCAGGAGCGCGAAGATCAGCGACAGCGCCGCCCCCGCCGCCGCCGCCGCGACGAAGCCGAGCAGCGGGCTGCCGGAATGGACGGCGGTCGCGAGGCCGCAGACCGCGCCCATGATCATCATCCCCTCGACGCCGAGGTTGAGGACGCCCGCCTTCTCGACCACGAGCTCGCCCAAGGCGGCGAGCATGATCGGCACGGCCGCGACCATCAGCGAGGCGATCAGGATCGCGGGATTGATACCTCCGAGCATCAGGCGGCTCCCTTCACGGCGAGGCGGATCCGGTAGTTCGACAGCACGTCGACCGCGAGCAGGAAGAAGAGCAGCATTCCCTGGAAGGCCTGGATCGCCGCCGATGGCAGGCTCAGCATGAATTGCGCCAGCTCGCCGCCGATGTAGGTCAGCGCCATCAGCAGGCCCGCCAGCAGGATGCCGACCGGCGAGAGGCGGCCGAGGAAGGCGACGATGATCGCGGTGAAACCGTAGCCCGAGGCGAAGTCGATCGAGATCTGCCCCGAGGGGCCCGCGACCTCGAAGAGGCCGGCGAGGCCCGCGAGCGCGCCCGAGATGCCCATGCAGAGCACGACGAGCCGCTGGGGATTGACGCCGGCGAAGCGCGCGGCGCGCGGCGCCGAGCCGGTGAGGCGGATGTTGAAGCCGAGGATGTGCCGGCGCAGCAGGAATTCCGCCGCGATCACCGCGACGATCGCGGCGATCACGCCCCAGTGCAGGCCGGTGTTCGGGATGAGCTCGGCGTTCGCCGCCGCCGGCCACTGGCCGAGGTTGCGCGAGCCCGGGAAGCCGCCGCCCTCGGGGTTGCGGAGCGCGCCGAGCGCCATCGAGGCGAGCAGCGCCTGGGCGACGTAGACGAGCAGCAGCGAGACGAGGATCTCGTTCGTGCGGAACCGCGTCTTCAGGATCGCCGGGATCATCGCCCAGAGAAAGCCGCCGAAGGCGCCCGCGAGTACCATCAGCGGGAAGACGACCGCGCGATTCTCCATCGGATAGAGGGCGAGGCCCGCGGCGGCGCCGAAGATGGCGCCCATGATGTACTGGCCCTCGGCGCCGATGTTCCAGATCCCGGCGCGGAAGCCGAGCGAGAGCCCGACCGCGATCAGGATGAGCGGCGCCGCCTTCACGAGGAGCTGCGGCCGCGAATAGCTCGCCACCGCCTCGTTGAAGAGCGGGTCCCAGAAGATGGTGCGGATCGCCTCGAACGGGTTCTTGCCCAGGAGCGCGAACATGACGCCGCCCGCGATCATCGTCAGCGCCACGGCGAGGAGCGGCGTCGCGATCGTCCAGGCGCGCGAGGGCGAGGGACGCTTCTCAAGGATGAACATGGGCGTCCTCCATTCCGTGGGCGCCGCCCATCATCAGGCCGATCTCGTCGACGGTGAGCCCCTGCGTCGGCCGGGGATCGGTCAGCCGGCCGCCGTTCAGCGCGGCGAAGCGGTCCGCGACCTCGAGCAGCTCGTCGAGGTCCTGGCTGATCACCACGACCGCCGCCCCCTCCGCCGCGCGGTCGAGCAGCGCCTGGCGGATCGAGGCCGCGGCGGCCGCGTCCACGCCCCAGGTCGGCTGGTTGACGACGACGACGGTCGGCGCCTGCAGCAGCTCCCGCCCGATCACGAATTTCTGCAGGTTGCCGCCCGAGAGCGCCCGCGCCGCGACCTCGATCCCGGGCGTGCGCACGTCGTAGTCCTGGACCACCTCGCGCGCGAAGGCCCTGGTCATGGCCCAGTCGATGAGGCCCCGGGACACCAGCCCGCGGCGCAGCGCGCCCGAAAGAAGCGCGTTCTCGGTGAGGCTCATGTCCGGCGCGGCGGCGTGGCCGAGGCGTTCCTCCGGCGCCGCGACGAGGCCGAGCGCGCGGCGCTCGACCGGGCCGAGGGCGCCCACGCCCTTGCCGTCGATCTGCACCGCGTCGCGCGGCGAGCGCAATTCGCCCGAAAGCGCCAGCAGGAGCTCGTCCTGCCCGTTGCCCGCGACGCCGGCGATGCCGAGCACCTCGCCCTTGCGCACCGCGAAGCTCACGTCCTTGAGGCCGATCCCGAACGGATTGGGCGAGGCGACCGAGAGGCCGGCGACCTCGAGCGCGATCGGTCCCTGCTCCTTCGCCGCGCGCTCCGGCGGGGTCAGGGTCTGGCCGACCATCATCTCGGCGAGCTCGCGCGCGGTCTTCTCGCGCGGGTCGCAGCGGCCGACCACCTTGCCGCGGCGCAGGATCGTCGCCCCGTCGCAGAGCGCGCGGATCTCCTCGAGCTTGTGGCTGATGTAGAGGATCGCCGTGCCCTCCGCCGAGAGCTGGCGCAGCGTGCGGAACAGGATCTCGACCTCCTGCGGCGTCAGCACGCTGGTCGGCTCGTCCATGATCAGGAGCTTCGGGTCCTGCAGGAGGCAGCGCACGATCTCGACCCGCTGCCGCTCGCCGGCCGAAAGGTCGCCGACCAGCCGGCCGGGATCGAGCGGCAGGCCGTAGGCCTCGGAAACCTCGCGGATCCGGCTCGCGAGCGCGCGCATCGGCGGCGGGTTCTCCATGCCGAGCGCCACGTTCTCGGCCACGTTCAGCGCGTCGAACAGCGAGAAATGCTGGAACACCATCGCGACCCCGAGCGCGCGCGCGACCGAGGGCTTCGGCGGCGCGTAGGGCTCGCCGCGCAGCTTCATCGAGCCGCTGTCCGGCCGCACCAGGCCGTAGATCATCTTGACGAGCGTCGACTTTCCCGCGCCATTCTCGCCGAGGAGCGCGTGGACCTCCCCCGGCGCGATGGAGAAGCTCACGTCCTCGTTCGCCTTGACGCCGGGATAGGATTTGGAGAGCCCGTCGATCTCGATGAGCGGCGTCATGCGGCGACGGTCGGAAGGCGGGGCGCGGCGGCGCGGAATGGCATCGTCGGCGGGGCTCCCTGTTGTTCGCCTCGATAACAGTCACGTAACCGGGAGCGATGCAAGCGCGGCGTGCAATCAGCGGGGGAGCGACGCGTGGTTGCGCAGTCCTCCGGCCTCCCCCGGCGCCAATGCCCAATAGCGCGCCACTTGGACGCGACAAACGGGGAGTGCTAGACAGGCGCCATGACCGAGCCGCGATTCATCCACCTCCGCCTCCACTCCGCCTATTCGCTGCTCGAGGGCGCGATCCAGGTGAAGAAACTGCCGAAGCTCTGCCGCGACGCCGGCATGCCGGCGGTCGCGCTCACCGATACCGGCAACCTCTTCGCCGCGCAGGAATTCTCGAGCGTGCTCGCGAAGGAGGGGATCCAGCCGATCATGGGTTGCCAGATCGCCCTCGCCCACGCGGTGGTCGGGCCCGGGGAGAAGGCGCCGACCCCGCGCCACGTCGTCCTGCTCGCGCAGGACGAGGCCGGTTTCGCCAACCTGCTCCACCTCTCCTCGATCAACTACCTCGACTGCGGCGCCGCGGCGCCGCATGTGCCGATCGCGGCGCTCGAGGCCCACGCGGCGGGGCTCATCTGCCTGACCGGCGGCGCCGAGGGGCCGGTCGGCCAGCTGATCCGCGACGGCCAGCCGGGAAAGGCGCGCGACCTGCTGGCCCGGCTCGCCGGGATCTTCCCCGACCGGCTCTACGTCGAGGTGCAGCGCCACCCGATGAACGGCGCGCCGCGCACGCTCGCGGAGGCGGCGACCGAGCCCGGGCTGGTGCAGCTCGCCTACGAGCTCGACCTGCCGCTGGTCGCCACCAACGACGTGCATTTCCCCGACGCGAAGATGTACGACGCGCATGACGCGCTGCTCTGCATCGCCGACGGCGCCTATGTCGACCAGCAGGGGCCGCGGCGGCGGCTGACGCCGGAGCATTCCTTCAAGTCGCAGGCGGAGATGGTGGCGCTCTTCGCCGACCTGCCCGAGGCGGTCGAGAACACGGTCGAGATCGCCCGCCGCTGCGCCTTCCGGCCGCGCAAGCGCGACCCGATCCTGCCGCGCTTCGCCGAGGACGAGGTCGAGGAACTGCGCCGGCAGGCCCGCGCCGGCCTCGCGGCGCGGCTCGCGGTCATCCCGCATTCGGTCAGCGTCGCGGAATACGAGGCGCGGCTCGAATTCGAGCTCGGCGTTATCGAGGGCATGGGCTTTCCCGGCTATTTCCTCATCGTCGCCGACTTCATCAAATGGGCGAAGGATCATTCGATCCCGGTCGGCCCGGGCCGCGGCTCCGGCGCGGGCTCGCTCGTCGCCTACGCGCTGACGATTACCGATCTGGATCCATTGCGTTACGGGCTGCTCTTCGAGCGGTTCCTGAACCCGGAACGCATTTCGATGCCCGACTTCGACATCGACTTCTGCATGGACCGCCGCGAGGAGGTCATCGCCTATGTGCAGGAGCGCTACGGCCGCGACCGGGTGGCGCAGATCATCACCTTCGGCGCCTTGCTCTCCAAGGCCGCCGTGCGCGACGCGGGCCGCGTGCTGCAGATGCCCTATGGCCAGGTCGACCGGCTCTCGAAGCTGATCCCGGTCGAGGGGGTGAAGCCGGTCTCGGTCGAGAAGGCGCTGGCCGACGAGCCGAGGCTGCGCGACGAGGCGCGCAAGGAGCCGCGGGTGAAGCGGCTCCTCGACATCGCGCAGCAGATCGAGGGGCTTCTCAGGAACGCCTCGACCCACGCGGCGGGCGTGGTGATCGGCGACCGGCCGCTGGTGGAGCTGGTGCCGCTCTACCGCGACCCGCGCTCGGACATGCCCGCGACGCAGTTCAACATGAAATGGGTCGAGGACGCGGGCCTGGTGAAGTTCGACTTCCTCGGGTTGAAGACGCTGACGGTGATCCAGAACGCGCTCGACCTCCTGAAGATGCGCGGCGTGGAGATCGATATCGCGGCGATCCCGATCGACGACGCCAAGACCTACGAGCTCTATTCGAGCGCCCAGTCCGTCGCGATCTTCCAGGTGGAAAGCTCGGGCATGCGCGACGCGCTGCGCCAGCTCCGGCCGACCTGCATCGAGGACATCATCGCGCTGGTGGCGCTCTACCGCCCCGGCCCGATGGAGAACATCCCGAAATTCTGCAACGTGAAGAACGGCCGGGAGAAGCGCGACAACCTGCATCCCTCGATCGACGGCATCCTCGACGAGACGCAAGGCATCATCGTCTACCAGGAGCAGGTGATGGAGATCGCCCGCAAGATGGCGGGCTATTCGCTCGGCGGCGCCGACCTGCTCCGGCGCGCGATGGGCAAGAAGATCCAGGCGGAGATGGACGCGCAGAAGCCCTTGTTCCTCAAGGGCGCGGCGGAGAACGGCGTCGGCAAGGCCAAGGCCGAGGAAGTCTGGAACCTGCTCGACAAGTTCGCCAACTACGGCTTCAACAAGTCGCACGCCGCCGCCTACGCGGTGGTGAGCTACCAGACCGCCTGGCTGAAGGCGAACCACCCGGTCGAGTTCATGGCCGCGGTGATGAACTGCGACATTCATCTGACCGACAAGCTCGGCGCCTACAAGCAGGAGGTCGACCGGCTCGACATCGGCGTGGTGCCCCCCTGCGTGAACCGCTCCGAGGCGACCTTCACGGTGCGCGAGGGCAAGATCGTCTACGGGCTCGGCGCGCTCAAGAACGTCGGCGTGGAGGCGATGCGCCTCATCACCGAGGCGCGGGCGACGGGCGGGAGCTTCCAGAGCCTGTTCGACTTCGCCGCCCGGGTCGATCTCAAGCGCGTCGGCAAGCGCGCGCTCGAGATGCTCGCCCGCGCCGGCGCGCTCGACGCGCTCGATTCGAACCGGCGCAAGGTCTTCGAGAGCCTCGAGCCGCTGGTCGCCTATTCGGCGGCGGCGCATGAGGAGCGCGCCTCGGCGCAGGTGAGCCTGTTCGGCGACGCGACGACCGAGCTGCCCGCGCCGCGCCTGCCCAGCCCCGACGACTGGACCCCGGTCGAGCGGCTCGGGCAGGAGCACCAGGCGGTCGGCTTCTATCTCTCCGGCCACCCGCTCGACGACTATCAGGGCGCGCTCCGGCGGCAGAAGGTGCTGACCCACGCCGAGCTCCTGCGCCGCGCGCTCGACGCGGGCGCGGTCAGCGCGCGGATCGCGGGCTCGGTCGCGGTGAAGGAGGAGCGCAAGTCCGCGCGCGGCAACCGCTTCGCCTTCGTCCGGCTGAGCGACCCGACCGGGCTCTACGAGGTCCGCGTCTTCTCCGACGTGCTCGACCAGGCGCGCCAGCATCTCGAGGCCGGCTGCAACGTCGTGCTGACCGTCGAGGCGACGATCGAGGGCGACGATATGAAGCTCCTCGCCCGCGCCGCGCAGCCGATCGACCAGGTGGTCGCCAACGCCGCGAGCTCCGGGCTCCGGATCTTCGTCGACGACGCCGCGGCGGCGGGCTCGCTCGCCAACCGGCTCGCGGCGATCCAGCGCGACGGCGGCGCCCGGCGCGGCCCGGTCGAGATCGTGCTGCGCGCGCCCGACCTGCCCGGCGAGACCATCGTGGCGCTCCGGGACCCCTACCCGCTGTCGCCGCAGGTGATCGGCGCGGTGAAGTCGGTGACCGGCGTCGCGCTGGTCGAGGAATTCTGAAGCGGCGGAGGTCGGACATGCTCGGGGCGATCGGCGATTTCCTTCCCGTGGCGATGGTGCTCGCCCTGAGCCCGCCGCCGGTCATCGTCGTCGTGATCCTGCTGGGGCGCGTCGACGGCCCGCGCCACGGCGCGGTCTTCGCCGCGGGCTGGCTCGCCGGGCTCGCGCTCGCGACCATCCCGCTCGCGCTCGCCGCCGGGGAGGTCGACACCGGCGCGTCGTTCTACCTCGGCGCCGGCCTGCAGATTCTGCTGGGGCTCGGCCTGCTGGCGGCGGCGTTCCGGAAATGGCGCACCCGTCCGCGCCCCGGCGCGGAGCTCGAACTGCCCGGCTGGGCCGCCGCGCTCGACCGGCTGTCGCTTCCGAAGGCGGGATCGCTCGGCGTCGTGGTCGCCCTCGCGAATCCCAAGCACCTCGCCTTCGCCTTCGCCGGCGTCTCGATCATCGCGGAACACGGGCTCGAGGGGCGGCGCGCGCTGATCGCGGCCCTCGTGTTCATCGCGCTGAGCTCGGCCGGCGTGCTGGGCGCGCTCGCGCTGCGCTACGCCGGCGGCGAGCGCGGCGCGCGGCGGCTCGAAGGCGTGAAACGGTTCATGCTGCGCAACAACAAGGTGATCATGATGGTCATCCTCGCGGTCATCGGCGCGAAGATGCTGGGGGACGGACTGGCCGCGCTCGGGGGGTGAAGCCGGGAAGTCGTCCGCGCGGCGCCGGGGGCCGGACCGCCGGATTTCGCCGACGGCCCGGTGAGGCTCCCTACGTCCCCTGATTGTCAGGCTGCGCGCGGACCGACAGGCGGCCGCGCAGCGAGATGCGATAGGGTCCGCCGGCGTGGGATTCGATCAACCGCCGTCGCCGCAGCCGGTTGAAGAGGGCGAGGTCGAACCCGGCGAGGATCATCCCCTCGCGCGTCACGCAGGTCACGGCCGTGATCTTGGGGCCATCCTCGCGCTCGTGCAGCACGCGGCCGCCCAGCGCCAGAACGTGCAACGCACGTTGCTCTTGTCTTGAGATATTCATCGATGTCTCGTGTGATCATGTGAAAACACAGCCGAGCGCGGTCGCGCCCGGCAGCTCCGGTTTCACAGGGCTCTCCGACGATCAGAGAGCCGTCTCACACAATCTCAGACATCCAGTCTCCATTGCCCGAGCGGCGGGCTCGCCCACCACTCGGGGCGCACTCTAGGGCGCCTCCGCCCGGAGCACAACCGCGCGCGGGGCCGTGCCCCGCCGGGCAAAATAAAAGGGCACCGCCAAGCGGTGCCCTGTTTTCCCCGAACGGTCGCGACCGGTCAGGCCCGGAACGATCTCAGGCGGCCTCGGCTTCCGACCGGTGCGCCTGACGCTCGCTCTCCTCGCGGCTGAGCGCCACCGAGGTCCGCACGCCGCGGCGCACGAAATCCATCATGCCGTTGACACAGCGCTCGTTGGGGTCGATCCCCGCGCACATCAGCACCTCGCGGCCGTCGCGGGACCGCGCCCAGCGCGCGATCACCTCGGCGCCGTTGCCGTACTTCTTGTCGTCGGCGATCGCATCGTCCAGGGCCGCCAGAACCACGGCGGCGAACAGCTTCTGCGCCCGCGCACCCTGGTCATTCGTTAACGCGACCTGATCAACGTAATCGAACATTACGCTTGTCCTTCCTCTCAGTCCGTCGAATTTTTGGCGCACTATGACGATTGTGCGACGTTCGGGGAGTGCCATTATCACATGGCAGTCATGCGTCAATCGTATAGGCATCCAAGCAAGGAAACATATAGGCGGGGAAACGCCCATATCAACGCCCGCGGCGCTTGGCCCCGACCGTGTTCACATTTCCGTGCCAAGCCTAACCGATCCGGCGGGGAGCCTCAACCGATCACATTCGCGTCAGGAACGCCGGAACGGGTCAGTTCGGGCCCGGCCCGACCGACTCGGCCAGCGACCGGCTGAGACGCGCCGCGGCGCCGAGCGGCAGCGAGAAGCGGAAGATCGCGTCGTTCTCGAGCTGAAGCGAAATCACCACGTGCCGCTCGCCCCGCGACATGATCGCGGTGGACCCGGCATCCTGGATTGGCAGCGCGACCACGGTGCGCTCCTTCCTCAGGAAATAGCGCCGGTCCTGCAGCGCCGAAGCCGCCGAGAACAGCGCCATGATCATCGGCGCGAGCGAGGTCATCGGGAAGTCGAGCGTCAGGATCTTCCCGTCGCTCGTGGTCGCCTCCACTGTCCCATAGGTGTCATCGCGGACCGAAACGTTAGCAACGCCCGAGATGACGTCCCGCGTCTTGCGAATTTCTTCTGACATCGTAATTCCGTGGTTAATATGCGAGGCGATGGGCACTCAAAGCGCGCGACCGGAGCCGATAGTCGTAAAAAATGTATTCGGTACAACTTGAAGGCTTGTTACGCAACTTGGCGACAGGTTCAAGCGCATTCTGGCTCACGCCTCGGCGTCCGCCAGCTGACCCTGTGATTTCGGCTCCACCGCCGCGAAGCCTATCCCGAACCCTCCTGGAAGTCCGCGGCCGAAGTCCGGAAGCGGCGCAATCCGCCTATCCCCAGAGCCTTGGCTCGGCGAATTCCACCGAATTCCCGGCGGGATCGCGCAGGTAGATCGACCGCGCGCCGTTCGGCCAGCGGAAGTCCGCCTCGATCGCGACGCCGGCCGCGGTGAACCGCGCGACCCAGGCATCGAGATTCTCGCTCGCGAAGCACATATGGCCCGGGCCGCGGGCGCCATGGGGCGGCACCGGCGGCCCGGAGCCCGGCGGGCGCGCGGTCGCCTCGGGATCGAAGACGAGCAGCATGCCCGCGCCGCAGCGGAAGAACACATGCCGTCCGGGGGCCTCGACGACCACCGGAAGGCCGATCAGCCCGCCGTAGAAGGCGCGCGCCGCCGCGAGGTCCGGGGCGTAGAGCGCGGTTTCGAGGATCGCCGCCGGCGGATCCCGGCCCGCGGCGCCGGACGGCGCCGGCGCGCGGGCCTCGGCGGCCACGCCGCCCGCTATCCTCTCCGTCCCGAGACCGCGCCGACGATCGCGAGCAGGACGATCGAGCCGATGGTCGCGACCACCAGCGCGCCGACGAAGCCTCCGGCGGTGAGGCCGAGCAGGCTGAACAGGAAGGCGCCGAGATAGGCGCCGATCACGCCGACGATGAGGTTCGTGAGCAGCCCGTGGCTTCGGCTCATCACCTGTTCCGCGATCCATCCCGCGATCAACCCGATGAGCAGGAAGCTCAGCCAGCCGAATCCTTGCATATTTCATCTCCCTCCGACGCCGGAACTGGCGCCGCGATTGCTTCAACGCGCGGCGGCGTTTCTGGCTCCATCGAAGGAAGACCCGGCCGGGAAAAACCTATTCGGCGTCCCAGCGGCCGCGCCGCGCCTCGGCCCTCGCGCGGAGCGCGCGGGCGGTGGCGCGGTTCTCGAGCACGACGCCGAAGACGCAGCCGGCGAGGAAGCCGCCGAGATGCGCCTGCCAGGCGAGCATCCCGCCGAGGCCGACGTACATCGCGACGTTGAGCGCCGCGAGCACGCCGATCCGGACCCAGACCGGCTGGGTCGAGACCCCGGCCGCGCGGTGCCGGCGCAGGTCCCAGACGCTCCAGACGCCGATGAAGGCGAAATCCGCGCCCGAGGCGCCGACCATGGGCACCGGGCTCGTCGAGAGCAGCGCGTAGGCCGCCCCGCCCCCCACAGCGCCGACGAGAAACAGCGGCAGGATGACCCCGTCGCCGTAGCGGTCGGCGACGAACCGCCCGAGCGCGAGCAGGATCGCCATGTTCATCACCATGTGCAGCAGGCTGCCGTGCAGGAGCGCGTGGCTGAGGAACATCGTATAGGGCTGGAGCGCGAAGATCGGCTCGGCGCCATGCAGGAGCGGCGTCCAGAAGGCGCCGGTCTGCAGGAAGCGCCCGCGCAGGGTCGGGTCGGGGATCCAGCCGGCGTCCGAGGCCGAGAGCAGGCATTCGATCGCGGCGATCACCAGCACGAGCACGAGGAGCGCGCGCGGCAGCGGCCGGTGGGGCTCGGTCGGAGCGATGGTCATCGGGCCTGTCCTCGGATGCGCCGCGCCGGCCGGTCCCGGTCGCGCGCGCCATGCTTGGCCGGGCCGGCGTGGCGGCGCAAGCCCGAAGCGGCCAGCCTCACGCCGGCTTGCTCACGCCGGGTTGCTCGCGCCGCCCGCCCGCGCCGTGCTAGGGAGCGGACATGCTCGCGATCCGTTCCGTCACCAAGTCCTATCCCACCGCGCAGGGCGCCCTCCCGGTGCTGCGCGGCGTCTCGCTCGATCTCGCCGCCGGGCGCAGCCTCGCGCTCACCGGCGAATCCGGCAGCGGCAAGAGCACGCTCCTGCATCTCGCCGGCGGGCTCGAGCGCGCCGATTCCGGGGTGATCCGCGTGGGCGCGGCCGAAGTGACCGCGCTCGACGATCCGGGCCGCGCCCGGCTCCGGCGCGACACGGTCGGGATCGTGTTCCAGCAGTTCAACCTGATCCCGAGCCTCGACGTCGCGGCCAATCTCGGCTTCCAGGCGCGGCTCGCCGGCCGGCTCGATCCCGGCTGGACGGCGGAGCTCGCCGCGCGGCTCGGGCTCACGCCGCTCCTCGCGCGCTATCCCGAGCAGCTCTCGGGCGGGCAGCAGCAGCGGGTGGCGATCGGCCGGGCGCTCGCGGCGCGGCCGGCGCTGGTGCTCGCGGACGAGCCGACCGGCAATCTCGACGAGGCGACCGGCGACGCGGTGATCGACCTCCTGCTCGGCCTCGTCTCCGAGACCGGCGCGGCGCTCCTGATGGTGACGCACAGCGGCCGGCTCGCGGCCCGGCTCGACGCGCGGGCGCATCTGCACGCGGGCACCGTCGCATGACCGGCGCGCTCGCCGCCGCGCTGCTGAGCTACTGGCGGCGTCATCCGGTGGAACTCCTGACGCTCCTGATCGGCCTCGCCACCGCGACCGCGCTCTGGAGCGGGGTTCAGGCGCTGAACGCCGAGGCGCGGGCGAGCTACGCGGCGGCGGAGCAGGTGCTCGCGGGCGGCGGCGCCACGCGGATAGAGGCGCTCGACGGGCAGGATTTCCCGCTCGCCGATTATGTCGCGCTGCGGCGGGCCGGGCTCCGGGTCTCGCCGGTGCTGGAAGGCACCTGGCGCCGCGACGGCCGGGCGCTCCGGCTGATCGGGATCGAGCCCCTGACCCTGCCGCCGGGCGCGACCGAGCTCGGCTCCGATCCCGCCGACCTGCCGGGCTTCCTGCTGCCTCCGGGCCGGGCCTACGCGGCGCCCGAGACCATCGCGGCGCTGGAAGGCGTCGCCCTGCCCCCACTCCGCCCCTCCGACCGGCTGCCGCCCGAGACGCTGCTCATGGACATCGGCCGGGCCGCGGCGCTGCTCGGCGCGCCGGACCGGGTCTCCTACCTGCTCGCCCCCGCCGGCACCGCGCTTCCGCCCGATTTCGCCGACCGGCTGATGCTGGCGCCGGGCGCCGGCGGCGATCTCTCGCGGCTGACGGACAGCTTCCACCTGAACCTCACCGCCTTCGGCTTCCTGAGCTTCCTCGTCGGGCTCATCATCGTCTACGCCGCGATCGGCCTCGCCTTCGAGCGGCGGCGGCCGATGCTGCGCACGCTCAGGCTCGTCGGGGTCTCGGCGCGGCGGCTGACGGCGGCGCTGCTCGCGGAGATCCTGGTCCTCGCGCTCGTCGGCGGCGCGATCGGCATGGTCGCGGGCTACGCGCTCGCCGCGGCGCTGCTCCCGGATGTCGCGGCCTCGCTCGACGGGCTCTACGGCACGCATGTCCCGGGCCAGCTCACGCTCACCCCCGCCTGGTGGCTCGCCGGGCTCGGCATCGCGGTGCTCGGCGCGCTTCTCGCCGCCGCCGACAGCCTCGCGCGCGCCTTCCGGCTTGGCCCGCTCGCCTCGGCGCGGCCCGAGGCCTGGCTCGGCGCGCTCCGCCGCCGGCTCGGCTGGCAGGTCGCGGCCGCCGTCGGCCTCGCCGCCGCCGCGCTCGCCCTTCTCGGGTTCGGCGCCTCGCTTTTCGCGGGCTTCGCGCTCATGGGCGCGCTCCTGCTCGGCGCGGCGCTGCTTTTGCCCGCGCTGCTCGCCGGGGTGCTCGGGATCCTCGGCGCCCGGGCGCGCGGGCCGCTCGCGGAATGGCTCTGGGCCGACAGCCGGCAGCGGCTCGGCGGGCTCTCGCTGGCGCTGATGGCGCTCCTGCTGGCACTCGGCGTCAACATCGGCGTCGGCACGATGGTCGAGAGCTTCCGCGCCACCTTCACCGGCTGGCTCGACCAGCGGCTCGGCGCCGAGATCTATCTTTCCGCCCCCGACGGCGCGACGGCCGGGGCCGCCGCCACTTTCCTCGCCGCCGATCCAGCCACCCGCGCCGTGCTCCCGATCGGCGCGGCGCGCAGCCGCTTCGACGGCGCCCCGCTCGAGATCTACGCCTTCACCGACAATCCGATCTACCGCGCCGGCTGGCCGCTCCTCGCGGCCCTCGACGCCCCGTGGGACGCCGTGGCGCGCGGCGAGGCGGTGATGGTGAACGAGCAGCTTGCCCGCCGCGCCCGTCTCGCGCCCGGCGACGCGATCACGCTTCCGACCGCGACCGGCGCCTGGGAGACCCGCGTCGCCGCGGTCTATTCCGACTACGGCAACCCCGAGGCGCAGATCCTCGCCCCGATCGCCGAGGTCCGCGCCCGCTGGCCCCGGGCCGAGGCGCGCCGGCTCGCGGTCCGCGCCGAGCCCGGGGCGGTGCCCGGGCTCATCGCCGGGCTCCGCGCGCGGTTCGACGTCGAGGTGACCGACCAGGCCGAGCTGCGCGCCTCGGCCGAGGCGGTGTTCGACAAGACCTTCGCCGTCACCCTCGCGCTCAACGCGCTGACGCTCGCGGTCGCGGGCATCGCCCTCCTGACCGGGCTCCTCACCCTCGCCGAGCAGCGGCTCGGGCAGCTCGCGCCGCTCTGGGCGCTCGGGCTGACGCGGCGACGGCTCGCCGCGCTCGAGATCGGCCAGGCGGTCGGCCTCGCCGGGCTGACGGCGCTCGCGGCGCTGCCGCTCGGCCTCGCCGTCGCCTGGGTGCTGACCGAGGTGATCAATCCCCGCGCCTTCGGCTGGCGCCTGCCGCTCCTCGTCTTCCCCGCCGACTGGGCCCGGCTCTTCCTGCTCGCGCTCCTGACCGGGGCGCTAGCGGCGCTCTGGCCCGCGCTCCGCCTGCGCCGCGCGGCGCCCGCCGACCTACTCCGGAGGTTCAGCGATGAACGCTAGGGCGCTGCTTCTGCTCGCTTTCCTTCCCGTGGCCGCCTTCGGACAGGGTTTCGCCGGCCTCGGCCGCGAGGAGGAGGGATTCCGGCCGGTGACCCCGCCCGCCGCGCTCGCCTTCCCGCGCGACCATGGCGCGCACGAGGGGTTCCGCATCGAATGGTGGTACCTGACCGCGAACCTCAAGGGGCCGGACGGCCAGGACCTCGGCGCGCAATGGACCCTCTTCCGGCAGGCGCTGTCACCGGAGCCGGAGGCGTCGGGCTGGGACAGCGACGCGGTCTGGATGGCGCACGCGGCGGTGACGACGCCGACCAGCCACCATTTCGCCGAGACCTTCGCGCGGGGCGGCATCGGCCAGGCCGAGGTGACGGCCGAGCCCTTCGCCGCGGTGATCGACGACTGGTCGATGCGGGGCGCGGCCCAATCGGGCGAGGATGCGATCGCAAGGCTCGCCATCCACGCGGCGGGAGAGGATTTCGCCTATGACCTCGCCGCCGTGGCGGTCCCGCCGCCGGTGCCGCAGGGCGTGGACGGGTTCAGCGTGAAATCCGAGGGCGGACAGGCGTCCTACTATTACAGCCAGCCGTTCTACACCGTGACCGGTAGCGTGACGCTCGGGAGCGAGACCCTGCCGGTGACCGGCACCGCCTGGCTCGACCGGGAATGGTCGAGCCAGCCGCTCGCCGGCGACCAGGAGGGCTGGGACTGGTTCGCCCTCTCGCTGGCAACCGGCGAGCGGGTGATGCTGTTCGCGCTGCGCTCGGCGGGCGCCGCGCCCTTCCTCTCGGGGACGTGGATCGCCCCGGACGGCGCCGCGACCCCGCTCGCCCGCGACGGGGTCCGCCTCACGCCGCTCGCCGAAACCGAGGTCGCCGGGCGCAAGGTCCCGACGCGCTGGCGGATCGAGGTGCCGGCGCGCGGCCTCGACACCACCGCCGAGGCGGTGAACCCCGGCGCCTGGATGGGCACGGCCTATCCCTATTGGGAAGGGCCGGTCTGGCTCGACGGCGGCGCCACGGGCATGGGCTATCTGGAGATGACCGGCTACCGGTGACTCCGGGGCGGTCCGCGGGGATTAAGCAGGTTACGCTGCCCCGGGCTCGACCCGGGGCCCCGATCCTCGGCGCGCCGCCCGGGGCTCGAGGTCCCGGATCAAGTCCGGGACAGCGGAGGTGTAGCGCCGCGGGCGGAGTTTGCTTCCCCGGGGCTGGATCTCGCCGCCCCGGGCTCGACGCGGGGCCCCGACCCTCGGCGCGCCGCCCGGGGCTGGAGGTCCCGGATCAGGTCCGGGATAGCGGAGCACTTCCTCCGCGCGCGGCTCCCCGGAGACCGCGCGGATGGACAGCGGAGCGCGAAGGGACCAACATGGGTCGGGGAGGATGAGGGACATGACCGAAACGATCGAAGAGAGCATCAACGTCCTCGGCGAGAAGCTCAAACCCTGCGCCTTCGACCCGGTGACCGGGTTCTACCGCAACGGCTGCTGCGATACCGGCGCGGAGGATCGCGGCGCGCATACGGTCTGCGTCCGCGTCACCGAGGAGTTCCTCGCCTATTCCCGGGCCCGCGGCAACGACCTCTCGACGCCCCGGCCCGAGTTCGGCTTCCACGGCCTCCGGCCCGGCGATCGCTGGTGCCTCTGCGCCGAGCGCTGGAAGGAGGCCTGGATGGCCGGCGTGGCGCCGAAGGTGATCCTCGCCAGCACGCACCGCGCCACGCTGCGCCATGTGCCGATCGAGGCGCTGCTCGCCAATGCGATGCCGGGAAAGGGGACGACGCGGGCGTAGGCTTCAGTCCGGCCGGTCCATCTCGCGCCGGATCTCGCCGATCTCGCGGTCGAGGAAGAAGCTGATCGCCGAGCGGATGAGCACCAGCAGGCCGAGAAACAGCAGATCGTTGAGCGCGAGGCTGAGCGCGGTGTGGATGATGTCCGAGACGATCAGGAGCTCGAGCCCCGCGAGGATGTAGCGGCCGAGCTGCGCGCGCTGCGCGTCGATCCCGCGCAGCCGGAGCGCGGTCTCGCCCGCCGTCTCGGCGCCGACGAAGCCGAGCACGAAGCGGGTGGCACCGATCAGCATCACGACGATCGACAGGATGTCGATCCCCGCCGTCACCCATTCGAGCGCCTCGACCAGCCCCGAAAGCTCGCCATGCAGCACGCTCGGCGAAGCCGCCGCCAGATTCTCGACGGCGCTCGTGTCCATGCTCGCGGCCCTTCGGTGATGGTCGCGCCGATCATGCATATCGCGAAACGCCTGTCGAGACGGCGCCGCGCGGAGGCCGGCCGCTTGCCGGCACCGCGCCCCGTCCTGTAAGGGAAGCCATCCCGAAGGAGACGGCGAGACATGCGCGAGAGCGAGATCACCCGCGAGACCCACGAGACGCAGCTGACGGTCCGGATCAACCTCGACGGCCGGGGCGCGCATGACTGCGCCACCGGCGTCGGGTTCTTCGACCATATGCTGGACCAGCTCGCCCGGCACGCGATGATCGACCTCCACGTCCGCGCCAAGGGCGACCTGCACATCGACGACCACCACACCGTCGAGGACGTCGGCATCGCGCTCGGCCGCGCGCTTGGCGAAGCGCTCGGCGACAAGCGCGGCATCCGCCGCTACGGCTCCTGCCACCTCGCGATGGACGAGGCGCTGGTGCGCGCCGCGCTCGACCTCTCGGGCCGGCCGTTTCTCGTGTGGAACGTCGAGTTCCCGACCGAGAAGATCGGGACGTTCGACACCCAGTTGGTGCGCGAGTTCTTCACCGCCTTCGCGATGAACGGCGGCGTGACGCTCAACGTGGCGAAGCTCGACGGCGTCAACAGCCACCACATCGCGGAAGCCGCGTTCAAGGCGGTCGCCCGCGCGCTGCGCGAGGCGCTCGAGCCCGATCCGCGGGCGGGGGGCGAGATCCCCTCGACCAAGGGCACGCTCTCGGCATGACGACCGCGATCATCGACTACGACAGCGGCAACCTGCATTCGGCGGCGAAGAGCTTCCAGCGCGTCGCCGACGAGACCGGGGGCGGGCCGATCCTCGTGACGTCGGATCCCGAGGCGGTGGCGCGGGCCGAGCGGATCGTGCTCCCGGGCGTCGGCGCCTTCGCCGACTGCCGCGCGGGGCTGCTCGCGCGCGACGGGCTCTTCGAGGCGATCGAGGCGCGGGTCCGGGGCGACGGTGTCCCCTTCCTCGGGATCTGCGTCGGCATGCAGATGCTGGCGACCTGGGGCCGCGAATTCGCCGACACGCCGGGCTTCGACTGGGTGCCAGGCGAGGTCGTGCCGCTCACCCCGTCCGCCCCCGCCTGCAAGATCCCGCACATGGGCTGGAACGCGCTGGAGGTCGTGGCGGAGCATCCGCTGCTCGACGGGATCGCGACCGGCGACCACGCCTATTTCGTGCATTCCTTCCATTTCGTACCCGCCGATCCCGCTGACCTCGTCGCGCGCGTCGACCACGGCGGCCCGGTCACGGCGGCGATCGCCCGCGGCAATATCGCCGGGACGCAGTTCCATCCGGAGAAGAGCCAGGCGACCGGGCTGCGGCTGATCGCGAACTTCCTGCGCTGGCAGCCCTGAGGCGCGGCGGACGCGCGGGTCGGCGGACCGAGGTCCGCCATCCCTTGGCGCGTCCCGATCGTAGGGCGGACCTCGGTCCGCCGCCCGCTCAGTTCAGCCGGGTCCAGAGCTGCGAGCGGCAGAAGACGGCGATGCAGCCCTTCACCTTCAGCCCGGCGCCGTCCAGCCGCATCGACCCGGCGTAGCTGTCGCCGGTATCGGGCGCCACGATCGTGCCGGAGTCCCAGCCGCCGTCGCCGTCGGGCAGCATGCCGGTCATCAGCACCTGACCGACGAGCTCGGTCTTGCGCGTGTTGTGGGCCGCCGCGACCGTGCCGCAGAGCGCCTCGCCGCAGGGGGCGATGCGCACGTCGAGATAGGCCTGCCGCGCGCCCACCGCCTCGGTCCGCCACAGGCCGACGGGGGAATCCCCCGAGGCGAGCGCCGGCGGCGCCAGAAAAACCATCGCCAGCAGAACCCGTCGCACCATGCGGCCCTCCATCCTCGGGCCAGACTACGCCTCGCGGCCCGGCGGTCAACGCCCCGCGCGCGGCGATCGGCGAAAGATCGCGCGAGGCCCGGGCGGCGTTAGCCGGGCGTCAAGCTTCCGGCGCGACAAGGGAGGCTCGCATCCGACCGGGAGTTCGTTCATGGCGACGCTGCGCTTTCTGCGGGCCTTCGACATCCGTGATCTGCCCGCGGGCCTCGCGGCCCTCGGCGCCGAGCGGCTCCCGCCGGACGACGGCGCGCTCCGGCTCGTCGCCGAGGCGGGGCCGGAGGTGACCTACCGGCCCAAGGTGGCGGCGGCCGCGCCGGTCGAGGCGGCCACGCTCTGGCGCGGGGCGACCGGGATCGCCGAGATGACTGACCTCGGCATCCCTGGACTCGTCCTCGCCGGCAAAGGCGGCGGGGCGCTGGCCCGGCTCATCCTGCGCGGCGACGACCGGATCGCGGGATCGGCCGGCGACGACCGGCTGCTCGGCTTCGCGGGCGACGACACGCTGACGGGCGGCGGCGGCGCCGATCTCATGACCGGCGGCGCGGGCGCCGATACCTTCCGCTTCCGGGCGCTCGGCGACTCGCCGGCGGTGGCCGCTGACCGGATCACCGATTTCACCCCCGGTTTCGACCGGATCGACCTGCGCGCCATCGACGCCGTCCGCGGCGCGCCGGGCGATCAGCCCTTCGCCTTCGTCGGGGGCGCGGCCTTCTCCGGCGCGGCGGGCGAGCTGCGCTGGCATGGCGGCGCGCTCCGGGGCGACGTCGACGGCGATGGCGCCGCCGATTTCGTGCTGCGCCTCGGCGGCGACTCCCGGCCCGCGGCCGACGACCTGCTGCTCTGAGCGGGCGGCGCGCGGGGCTTTTGCATTCCCCCGCGGCAGGCGTTACGAGGAGCGCGACCGAGAGCCGGAGCGCGTGCCATGATCCTCTATCCCGCCATCGACCTGAAGGACGGCCAGTGCGTGCGCCTGCTGCGTGGCGACATGGAGGCCGCGACCGTCTTCGGCGCGGATCCCGCCGCGCAGGCCCGCGCCTTCGCCGGGGCCGGCTGCCGCTGGCTCCATCTCGTCGACCTCAACGGCGCCTTCGAGGGCCATCCGGTCAACGCCGCCGCCGTCGAGGCGATCCTCGCGGCGGTCGATGTCCCGGTCCAGCTCGGCGGCGGCATCCGCGACCGCGCGACGATCGACCGCTGGCTCGACCGCGGCGTCGCCCGGGTGATCCTCGGCACCGTCGCGGTGCGCGACCCCGATCTCGTCCGCGCCGCCGCGGCCGCCTGCCCGGGCAAGATCGCGGTCGGCATCGACGCCCGCGGCGGCAAGGTGGCGGTCCAGGGCTGGGCGGAGGCGACCGAGACCGAGGCGGTCGATCTCGCCCGCCGCTTCGAGGACGCGGGCGTCGCCGCGATCATCTATACCGACATCGACCGCGACGGCGCGATGGAGGGGCCGAACGTGCCGGCGACCGAGGCGCTCGCGCGCGCCGTCTCGATCCCCGTCATCGCCTCGGGCGGCGTCTCCTCGATCGAGGACCTGCGCGCCCTGAAGGCGCTCGACATCCTTGACGGCGCCATCTCCGGGCGCGCTCTCTACGAGGGCAAGATCGACCTCGCCGAGGCGGTCCGCCTGCTCGACGCCTGAGGGAGGATCCCATGGCCTTTGAGACCTGGCTCGCCTTCGTCGCCACCTCGGTGGCGCTGCTCGTGATCCCGGGGCCGACGATCCTGCTCGTCGTCTCCTACGCGCTCGGCCGCGGTTGGAAGGTCGCGACGCCGGTCTCGGCCGGGGTGGCGCTCGGCGATCTCACGGCGATGACACTCTCGATGCTCGGCGTCGGCGCGCTCCTCGCGGGCTCGGCCGCGCTCTTCACCGCGCTGAAATGGGTCGGCGCCGCCTATCTCGTCTGGCTCGGGGTGAAGCTCTGGCGCGCCGGCGCCACGCTCGAGACCGAGGCGCGGACCGAGACAGTGGCGCCCGGCCGGATGCTGGCGCATGCCTGGCTCGTCACCACGCTCAACCCGAAGTCGATCGTCTTCTTCGTCGCCTTCCTGCCGCAGTTCCTCGACCCGGCCCGGCCGTTCTGGCCGCAGATGGCGATCTTCGAGGCCACCTTCGTCACGCTCGCCTTCGCCAACGCCTTCGGCTACGCGCTGCTCGCGGCGCGGGCGCGGCGGCTCGCGACCAGCCGCCGGGCGATCCGGATCGTCAACCGCGCGGGCGGCACCGCGCTCATCGCCGCCGGCGCCGCCGCGGTCACCATGAGGACCGCCTGATGCTGAAGACCCGGCTCATCCCCTGCCTCGACGTCCGCGAGGGCCGCGTCGTGAAGGGCGTCAATTTCGTCGACCTGATCGACGCCGGCGACCCGGTCGAGGCGGCGCGCGCCTATGACGCCGCCGGCGCCGACGAGCTCTGCTTCCTCGACATCGCCGCCTCGCTCGAGAACCGGGGCACGCTTCTCGACCTCGCCTCGCGCACGGCGGAACAGTGCTTCATGCCGCTGACCGTCGGCGGCGGGGTGCGCACGCCCGAGGACGTGCGCGCGCTCCTGCTCGCGGGCGCCGACAAGGTGAGCTTCAACACGGCGGCGGTGAACACGCCCGATGTGATCAACGCGAGCGCGAACAAGTTCGGCGCGCAGTGCATCGTGGTCGCGATCGACGCCAAGACCGTCAGCCCGGGCAAGTGGGAGATCTTCACCCACGGCGGCACCAAGCGCACGGGCATCGACGCGGTGGCATTCGCGAAGGACATGGCGGCGCGCGGCGCGGGCGAGATCCTCCTGACCTCGATGGACCGCGACGGGACCAAGGCGGGGTACAATCTCGCGCTGACGCGCGCGGTGGCGGACGCGGTGCCGGTGCCGGTGATCGCCTCGGGCGGGGTCGGCACGCTCGAGCATCTCGTCGAGGGCGTGACCGAGGGCCATGCCTCGGCGGTGCTCGCCGCCTCGATCTTCCATTTCGGCGCCTATTCGATCGGCGAGGCCAAGGCCGCGATGGCCGCCGCCGGGATCCCGGTGAGGCCGGTCCGATGAGCGACGTCCTCGCCCGGCTCGCCGAGACGATCGCCGCCCGCGCCGGGGCGGATCCCGCGAGCTCGCATACCGCGAAGCTGCTCGCCAGGGGGCCGGCGAAATGCGCCGAGAAATTCGGCGAGGAGGCGGTCGAGGCGATCGTCGCCGCCGCCCAGGGCGACCGCGCCAACCTCGTCTACGAGGCGGGCGACGTCGTCTATCACCTGATGGTCATGCTCCGCGCCGGCGGCGTGGCCTGGTCCGAGGTGCTGGCCGAGCTCGAGCGCCGCGAGGGCACCTCGGGCGTCGCGGAGAAGGCGGCGCGGCCGAAGGCGTGAGGCCCGGCGCGTCGGTCGCGGGCCCCGGCGTCGCTTCCCTCGACGCCGGGCTCCGGCGCATCACCCGGCCTCATCGGATCGCAAGGCGCGCAGGAAATCCGGCAGGTCGACCGCCCGCCGCGCCGTCAGGTCGACCGTCACCAGCCGGTGGGCGACCTCGGCGACCGGCGCGCCGGCGGTGGTCTCGAGCCGGTGCCGGGTCGCGAAGGACCTGCGCCCGACGCCCGCGACGCGCGAGCGCGCGCGAAGCAGGTCGCCGGCGGCGCAGGGGCCAAGGCGCGTCGTCCGGGTCTCGACCGCCATCCGGCCGATGCCGTGCCCGGTCTCGAAGGCGCGGGTGAAGCCGAGCCCGCTCAGGAGCCCGTGCAACCCGTAGGCGACCCGGCGGATGATCTCCTCGGCCCGGAGCGCGCCGGCGTGGTCGAGCTCCGCCGGCCGCACCGGCCCGACCTCGGCGAGCTGGCCGGCCGGCTCGGCGGCCGACCAGTCGACCGGTTGCGCGGCCGCGCGCGGCGTGGCGATCCGGACCACGTCGGCCGGGGCCGCGGGAAGCTGCTCCGCCCCGGTTCCGGGCAGGTCGATCGCGGTCGCCGACAGCCCCTCCTCGCCGCTCAGCAGATGCAGGACCGCCCCCGCGAAGGCCCCCTCGGCGATCCGCGCCGAGCGCAGCCCGACGGCGGCGCCGACGAAGAGCTCGCGGTGATAGCGGATATGCCGCGTGACGCAGGCGCCCGCGCCGGGATTGGCGCCGCCGCCGAGCGTCGCGACGCGCTCCGCCGCCATCTGGAAGCCCGCCGAATAGAACCGGGCGTTCCAGTGGCCGTTGAAATCACATTCCCAGCTCTCGACCCGCGTGCGCAGGGTCGAGATGCCGATGCCGTCCGTTCGCATGCGCCGCCTTTCCCGAAGCTCTCCGCTCCGAGCTAGCGCCTCGGCGCGGAAAGGTCAGCCCCCGCCGGGCGTTTCGTCGGGAACCACGATCCCCGCCTTGCGCAGCGATCCGATGAACCGCTCGATATCCTCGGGCCGTCCCGCCCGTTCGCGCAGCGTGGCGCGGAGCCTGCCGGTGTACTCGGGCGCGTTCACCGCGATCCAGTCGCGCTCGCGGTGCGCGCCCTCGACGTCGCCGGCCTCGGCGAGGATCGCCGCCGCCACCACGTGGTAGATCGGCGGCGCCTCGAACCGGCTGCCGCGCACCAGATGCGCGGCCTCGGCGTAGTCGCCCGCGATATAGGCGCAGAGCGCCAGCCCGACCTCGTAATAGGGCAAGGGGCCCGGATTGCGGTCGGTCGCCTCGCGCAGCATCGGGCAACCCTCGTCCCAGCGCCCGGAGAGCGCGAGCCGGAAGCCGTATTCGCCGAGCAGCTCGGTATCGTTGGGATTGATCGCCCTGGCCACGTCGCCGACGTGGATCGCCCCGTCGTGATCGCCGGAGAAGTAGAGCGCCAGCATCTTGGCCTGGAGCGCGCGGACGTTGAGCGGGTCGAGCATCAGCGCGTGGCGCGCCTCCCCGACCGCCTGGTCGAGCGTCGTCGGCGCGCCGAACCCCCAGCGCTGGCCGTCGAGATGGATCTGCGCGAGCAGGCCCCAGGCGGTCGCATTGTCCGGAAAGCGGCGCGTCGCCCCCTCGAGGCACTCGCGGGCGCGGGCGTAGCTCGCGGGATCGATCGTGGCGCGGAAGGCGAAATAGGCGAGCGTGCAGCCATAGGCGTCGTCGGGCGGCGTCGCGTCGGCCGCGCGCCAGGCCGCGTCGGCCTGGAAGATCGCGCCGTAGGGCTGGCCGATCGCGGTCGCGATCTCGCCGGCGACGCGGGACTCGGCCGAGAGCGGCCGCTCGACGGCGAGATCGGCGGGATAGGTCTGCGCCCAGATCACCGCGCCGTCGGAAAGCCGCAGGAGCCGCGCCTGGACCCGGAGCGCGCCGCCGTCGAGCGCCACGTCGCCGGTCAGCCGGTAGCGCGCGTGGTCGGCGCCCTCGCCCGGCCCGGCGACGACGACGATGTCCTTGAACCGCGAGACCTCGGCGATCAGCTCGGACGTCAGCCCGGCCGCCGCGGCGGCGGCGGGTCCCTCCGGCGCGACCGTCTCGAATCCCGCGATCTCGAGCCGCGGAATCCCCGCGTCCTCGGTCGCGAGCAGCGCGCGGCCGCGGTCGAGCCCGACGCCGAGGAGCACGCCGAGCCCGAGCACCAGCGGCGCGGCGACGAGCGGGAGCCATCGGCGACCCGGCCGGCGGACCGCCGCGGCCGGGGCCGGCGCGGGGTCGGCGCCGGCGGCGCGCGGGTGGAAGACCGGGGCGTAGCCGCCCTTTGGGATCGTGATCACGATCGGATCGGCGCGGCCCGCCGAGAGATAATAGCGGTCGAGCGCGCGGCGCAGGTGCCCCGCCTCGACCCGGACGATCGGATCGGTCTGCGGATCGAACGAGGGATCGCGGCCGAAGACCTCGAGCGCGATCGTATAGGCCTTGATCCGGTCGGCGCGGCCGCACAGCGATTCCTCGACGACATGCGCCAGGAACCGCCGGTCGCGGTCGGTCGCGTCGAAGTCCGAACTGTCGAGAATGCGCCGCAGCTGCCGCCGGCGGGCCTCGGCCTCCCCCGCCGAGGCGGGTCCCGCCCTATTCGGTGCCGCGACAGACAAGTCCGCCCTCCGGGATGAAGCAGAGCCGACGTCTACTTGCGTCCCGCGCGTTATAACTCCCGAATTTCGTGCCGGCCATACCTGCTTTGCGATCATCGTCGCCATTCCGCGCCCGCCATACGACGTTAATTACCCGTGTCCCACTGGCGGCCGGCGCCCGAGCCTGCCCCACTCGGCGCGGGGATCCGCGCGACTCGGGGCGCGGAACCCATCGCCATCGGGCCGCGCGGCCGGATACTCTGACGGCCGCGCGCGGGAGTCGCGCGAAAGAGGAGACAGGAATGCCAAGGCTGGATCACAGAGAGCGGAGCCGCGCCGCGCGGCGCGGGGACCGGGCGGGAACGGCGCGCGCGGGGCGGTTCGGCTGCCTCGCCGCCGTGGCGCTCGCCGGCACGCCCGCGGCGGCGGCCGACGGCTGGACCTTCGCGGTCTCGCCCTATGCCTGGCTTCCGGGGATCACGACCTCGACCGAGACGCGGCGCGGCCCGGTCCGGACCGAGATGAGCACCGGCGACGTGATCTCCGACCTCGACTTCGCCTTCATGGGCGCGGCCGAGGCGCGCAACGGCCGCTGGGGCCTTATCGTCGATTTCATCTACTCCGACCTCACCAGCGACGCGAGCACGCCGTTCGGCGCGCTCTGGTCCGAGGCCCAGGTCGAGACCAGGCTCTCGGCGACCACCGTCTACGCCGGCTACCGCGTCCTTCAGGACGAGAAGGGCTCGCTCGACGTGCTCGCCGGCGGCCGGTTCTACTCGCTCGACCTCGCGCTTTCGCTCAAGCCCGGAAGACTCCCGGGGCGCTCCGCCTCCTATGACGACGACTGGGCCGATCCGGTGTTCGGCCTGCGCGGCCGCTACGACTTCGACGGCAAGTGGTTCACGACCGTCGTGGCCGACGCGGGCGGCTTCTCGGGCGGCTCGGATTCGACCTGGCAGGCGTTCGGCAGCGTCGGCTACCAGTTCAACGACCGCTGGTCGGCCCAGGGCGGTTGGCGCTACCTCGACATTTCCCGGGAAATCGACGGCAAGGACGTGTCGATCGAGCTCAGCGGACCGCTGGTCGGGCTCACCTACCGGTTCTGACGATCCGTGCTCCCCGGCCTCGGCGACCGGGGAGCACCTTCCTCGGCGGGGGGAGCCCGTTCGGAGCGCGCCGCGGGCTCAGCCCCCGGCGATCTCGACCGCGTAGCGCTGGAAATACGGCGCCTCGGGCGTCGCGATGATGCTCGGCCATTCGGGATGGTGCATCGAATCGGGGTAATGCTGCGCCTCGAAGCAGATACCCGCATAGGGCAGATAACTTTCGCCGCCGTGGCCGGGCGCGGAGACCGTCATCGTCGGCGCGTTGAACACCTGAAGGCCCGGCTGGTCGGTGAAGACCCGGAGCCGGAGCCCGGTGCGCGGGCAGCGCGTCCAGGCCGCCGCAGCGGCCGGGTCGCGGTCCGGACGCAGCACGTAGTTGTTGTCGATGCCGCGGCGGTCGGGATCGCTCGCCTCGATCTCGCGCGGTTCGCGGAAATCGAGATGCGTCCCCTCGACCGGGGCGATCTCGCCGGTCGGGATGCTCTCGGCGTCCAGCGGCGTGTATTCCGCCGCGTCGACATAGAGGACGTGGTCGCGCACCGAGCCGCCGCCGCCGAGGTTGTAATAGGTGTGGCTCGCGAGGTTGATCGGCGTCGGCCGGTCGGGCCGGCCGCGCATCTCGCAGACCAGCGTCGGCCCATCGAGCCGGAAGGTCACGGTGAAATCGACCGCGCCGGGATAGCCTTCCTCGCCGTCGGGGCTCGCGTAGCTGAGCGCCACGGTCTCCGAGGCGCCGTCGAGCTCCATCGCCCAGTTGCGCTTGCCGAGCCCGATGGCGCCGCCGTGGATGTGGTGCTGCTTCCGCGGCCCGTGGTTCGGCGTCAGCTCCCAGGTCCGGCCGGCGAGATCGAAGCGCGCGTCCCTGGTGCGGTTCGCGATCCGGCCGACGATCGCGCCATGCGAGCGCGAGGCGTTGAGATAGCCGTCCATGTCGGGAAAGCCGAGCACCATCGGCAGGCTGCCCGCCGGACCATCGACGCGCCAGTCCTGCGTGACGCAGCCGAAGCTCAGGAGCGTCACCGCCGCGTCGGCGGATTCGAGCGTCACCGCGTCGATGCTCCGCCCGTCCAGTTCGCCGAACTTGCGCTTCTTCATGCCGCGGCCTTTCCGATGCTCGTGATTTCCTCGATCAGCCCCGTCTCCAGGGTCAGCCCCTCGCGCGCCGCCTTCTCGCGCGCCGCGAGCCGCCGCGTGCCGGGCAGCCGGGCGCCGATCTCGTCGTAAAGCCCCGCGAGCGTCGCGATCCGCTCGGCGAAGACCCCGCCGGACAGCGCCTCCGCGTCGATCGCGATCAGGCACTGGCCGAGATCGGGCGGGCCGCCGGCGGTGTCGAACAGGCTCGACGCCTCGGCGCTGAGCGCGGAGCCGACCAGGCAGGCCGACATCACCTCGACCATGAGCGCGAGCGCGGCGCCCTTGGCCCCGCCCATCGGCGCCATCGTCCCCGCCATGGCGGCGACCGGGTCGGTGGTCGGCCGGCCCTCGGCGTCGAGCGCCCAGCCCTCGGGGATCGGCGCGCCGGTCCGGGCAGCGGCCATGATCTTGCCCTTGGCGACCGTCGTCACCGCGAGGTCGACCACCAGCGGCGCCGGCTCCATCGGCGCCGCGAAGGCGATCGGATTGGTGCCGAGCAGCGGCGCCTTCGCCCCCCAGGGCGCCAGCGACTTCGGCGCGTTGCCATAGACGAAGCCGATAACGCCGAGGTCCGCGAGATCCTCGCAATGGTGCCCGGCGACGCCGAAATGGTGCGAATGGGTGATCGCGCAGGCGGCGATGCCCTGCGTCTTCGCGCGGGCGGCGAGCTCGGGGATCGCGCGCGCCAGGGCGGGATAGGCGAAGCCATGGCCCGCGTCGACGCGGAAGAGCCCGGGGCGGAGGTCGCGGAGCTCCGGCGTCGCCGCGCCGTTCACCTTGCCCGCGCGCGCCTGCGCCGCGTAGAACGGCACCCGCGAGAGGCCGTGGCCGCGCTGGCCGTCCGCCTCGGCGCGCACCAGCGCGCGGGCGACCGTCTCGGCCGCGCCGGGCGCCGTGCCCGAGGCGACGAGCGCCGCCGCCGCGAGGTCGCGCGCCGCGTCGAGGGGGAGCGTGATCGTCTGTGTCATGGAAGCCTTCTTCGTCCGTCGCGGCCGAAGCTAGCCCGGCGCGCGCCGGCGGGAAAAGGGGGAATCGCCCCGGCCCGCGCGGCATGCGCCGCGACGCGTGCTCAGCGGAAGGCTTCCTTCACCGCCGCGCCGGCCTTGGCGAAGTCCATCCGGCCGGTGTGGCGCGCCTTCAGATGCGCCATGACCCGGCCCATGTCGCGGATCGAGCTCGCGCCGGTCTCGGCGATCGCCGCCGCGATCGCGGCCCTGGCCTCCGCCTCGCTCAGCGGCCTCGGCAGGTAGTCCCGGATCACCGCGATCTCGGCGCGCTCGCGCTCGGCGAGATCCGGGCGGCCGCCGTCGTCATAGGCCGCGGCGCTGTCCTGGCGCTGCTTGATCATCCGCGCGAGGATCGCGAGGACCTCCGCCTCGGACACGCCCTCGGCGTCGGCGCCGCCCTCGGCCGCCCGGGCGTCGATGTCGCGCTCCTTGATCGCGGCGAGGATCAGCCGCAGCGTCGAGAGCCGGATCGCGTCCTTCGACTTCATCGCTTCCTTGAGATCGCTGGAAAGCCTGGTCCGAAGCATCGCGCCCCTTTCATCCCGGTCGCCGGCGGGGCCCGTCCCGGGCCGGCCAGGCCGCCCTCATACCCGCGCGCAAGCTCAGGCGCAAGTCGCGCGGCGACAAGTAAGTCATTGATTTCCATTACCATGTGCCGCGAGCGACATCGGGTTGACCCGCGCGCGCGCGGCGCGTAGGTTGCGCGCGACCCCAGCAGGATTCGAACATGACCGAACGTGCCGCCCCCTCCGATCAGGCGCTGGCCGCCGCGCCGGACGGCGCGCTCCGCGCGACAGCCTGCATCGTGCTCGCCGATGGCCAGGTCTTCTACGGCCAGGGCTTCGGCGCGGTCGGCGTGGCGGTCGGCGAGCTTTGCTTCAACACCGCGATGACCGGCTACCAGGAGATCATGACCGATCCCTCCTACGCCGGGCAGATCATCACCTTCACCTTCCCCCATGTCGGCAATGTCGGCGTGAACGTCGAGGACGACGAGACCGCCGATCCGGTCGCGGCCGGGATGGTGGTGAAATGGGATCCGACCGAGCCCTCGAGCTGGCGCGCCACCGGCGACCTGCCGGACTGGCTGGCGCGGCGCGGCCGCATCGGCGTCGGCGGGATCGACACCCGGCGGCTCACGCGCGCGATCCGGCTGCAGGGCGCGCCGCATGTGACGATCGCGCATGATCCGGAGGGAAATTTCGACCTCGACGCGCTGGTGGCGAAGGCCCGCGCCTTCCCCGGGCTGACCGGGATGGACCTCGCCCGCGACGTGACCTGCGCGCAGAGCTACCGCTGGGACGAGATGCGCTGGGCCTGGCCCGAGGGCTACCAGCGCCGCGAGACCCCCGGCCGGCGCGTCGTCGCGATCGACTATGGCGCCAAGCGCAACATCCTGCGCTGCCTCGCCTCGGCCGGCTGCGACGTCACCGTGCTGCCGGCGAGCGCGACCGCGGCCGACGTGCTGGCGCTCGAGCCCGAGGGGCTCTTCCTTTCGAACGGCCCGGGCGACCCGGCCGCGACCGGGGTCTACGCGGTGCCGATGATCCAGGAAGTGCTCGCCAGGAGCGACATCCCGGTCTTCGGCATCTGCCTCGGCCACCAGATGCTGGCGCTCGCGCTCGGCGCGCGCACGATCAAGATGAACCACGGCCACCACGGCGCGAACCATCCGGTGAAGGAGATCTCCACCGGCAAGGTCGAGATCACCTCGATGAACCACGGTTTCACCGTCGACAGCCAGACCCTGCCCCCGGGCGTGGTCGAGACGCATATCTCGCTCTTCGACGGCTCGAACTGCGGCATCGCCACCTCGGACGGCCGGGTCTTCTCGGTCCAGCACCACCCCGAGGCGAGCCCCGGGCCGCAGGACAGTTTCTATCTCTTCGAACGTTTCGTCGCCTCGATGAAATGAGCCGGGCCGGTCCCGGCCGCGCCGCCGGGCTCTTGCGAGCCCGTCTGGCGCGGCACGGGCGGGGCGCCGGCCTGGCGGCCGGCGCGGCGGAGCGGCCCTTTGGCCGCGAGGGAAGAGTTTCTCCCCGCCTGTTGGCGGGGCCCCTCGACCCTGACCTTCGGTCAGGGTCGGACTGCTCGATAGATTTCTAGGCCGTATGAACCGGGGGAGAAGCGCAAGCGGCCGGAACAAGGGCTCGGGGTGCTTGGCTGGACCCCGGAACTCCGCCGCCCCGGGCTTGACCCGGGGCCCCGACCCCATTCCCGACCCACCGCGCGCCGGCTTCGAGGCCCCGGATCAGGTCCGGGGCGGCGGATATCGAGCGCCCGCCACGGGCGGAGGTCCCGAAACGCGCCGCGGGTGCTCCGCCGCCACGCGCGGGGCGCCCGGCGCGGCGCCACCGCCGGCGGGCGGGGACGGCCGAAAGGCCGGCGCCGACGGGCGGCCCCGCCCTCTTGGAAAGCGGCCCGGGCGGCGCTAGGAGGGTGCGATGAACACGCAGCCCTCCCCGATCGATGACACCCGTGCGAAGCGCAACGTCGCGGTGCTGGCCGCCGCGCAGGTCGTGCTCGGCAGCCAGATGCCGGTGCATTTCATCCTCGGCGGGCTCGCGGGCCAGCTCCTGACGCCGAACCGCTGCCTCTCGACCCTGCCGGTCTCGCTCACCGTCTTCGGCTCGATGCTGACCGCCCCCCTGCTCGCCAATCTGATGCAGCGGCGCGGGCGGCGGCTCGGCTTCACGCTCGGCGCCCTCGGCGGCGCGCTCGGCGGGCTCTTCTGCGCGCTCGGCCTGCTGCGCGGCTCCTTCGCGCTCTTCCTCCTCGGCTCGGCGCTGACCGGTGTCTACATGTCGGCGCAGGGCTTCTACCGCTTCGCCGCCACCGACCGCGCCAGCGCGGCGTTCCGGCCCAAGGCGATCTCGCTCACCATGGCGGCGGGGCTCGCCTCGGCGATCATCGGGCCGCAGATCGTGCGGCATTTCTCCGACGGTTTCGCGCCCACGCCCTTCGCCGGCGCCTATGCCGGCACCGTGCTCCTCAATCTCGCGGGCGTCTGGCTCTTCCGGCTGCTCGACAGCCCGCGCCCCGCGCCGCCCGCCCCGGACGCGCCGCGCGCCCGGTCCTACCGCGAGCTGCTGCGCGATCCCCGGATCACCGTGGCGATGATCTGCGCCATGGTCTCCTACGCGCTCATGAACCTCGTGATGACCTCGACCCCGCTCGCCGTGGTCGGCTGCGGCTTCACCACCGCCAACGCGGCCGACATCGTCAGCGCGCATGTGCTCGCGATGTTCATCCCCTCCTTCTTCACCGGCGCGCTGATCGCGCGGTTCGGCGCCGAGCGGATCGTCGCGATCGGGCTCGTCATTCTCGCCGGCGCGGGGATCGTGGCGCTGTCCGGCGTGGCGCTCGGGCATTTCTTCGGCGCGCTGATCCTGCTCGGCATCGGCTGGAACTTCGGCTTCGTCGGGGCGACCGCGATGCTGACCAGCGCCTACCGCCCCGAGGAGCGCGGCCGGGCGCAGGGGATGAACGATTTCGCGGTCTTCGCGCTCGTCGGCGTCGCCTCGCTCGCCTCGGGCGGGCTGATGAACTGCGTCTCGGGCGACGCGGTGACCGGCTGGCACGCGGTCAATCTCGCGATGATCCCGATGCTCGCCCTCGCCGGCGGCGCGCTCGTCTGGCTCGCCCTCGCGCCGAAGCGGCGCCCGGCGGCGGGGGAATAGGCGCCGCCCTAACCAGCGCCCGCCTCTACCAGCGCCCGGTCAGGCCGCGCCAGAGCCAGGTCGCGCGCGCCTGAAATTCCGACAGCTCCATCGACGCGCCCCTCATGGCCCGGGCGAGCCGGGGCGCCGCGAGCGCGCCGGCGAGGAGCGCCGGCGCCGCCGCGGCCGGCACCTCGGCGCGCCGCGCCCGCGCGCGGGTGATGAGCGCGAGCCCGTCGCGCGCGAGATCGGGCGCCGTGACCCCGGGCGGGAGGCCGCCCCGGCCGTGCGCGGCGAGGTCGGGCAGCGCGCGCAGCCAGGCCGCGTGCCCCGCGCCCCGCGCGAAGTCGCGGATCACCGGCAGCGCCGCCGCGCCCGCGCCGAGGTGCCGGGCCGCGAGCTCCATCAGGTGCCCGGCGGTCTGCGAGAGATACCGCTCCAGCGCCGCGCCGCTCTCGAACGGCGCGCGGTCGATGTCGAGCGCCCGCGCCTCGATCATCTCGAAGAAGAGCGCGCGCGGCAGGCCGCTCGCGCGGATCGCCGCCGCGAGCGGCTCGACCACCTCGTGCCGGCGCGGGGCCGCCCCGTCGCAGATCTCGGCGATCGCGTCGCCCCACCAGCGCAGCCGGATCTCGGCGATCATCGCCTCGCGCGACACGAAGGGCGCGCGCGCGATCTCGAGATTGAAGGCGTAGAGCGCGAGGAGGCCCGGCCGCGCTTCGGGCGGCGCCAGCATCGTCGCGCGCCAGCGGTCGGGGTCGGCGCGGGCGACCTCGGTCACGACCTCGTCGGCGATGACGGGCGCGACCCCCGGCGCGGCGCTCACGCGCCGGCCGGGACGGCCCGACCCCGGGAGGGCGTGGCGCCCGCGACCGGCGCGCCGTCGCGCAGCAGCTTCCAGAGGATCGCGTCGCGCAGGGCCTGGAAGCTCGCGTCGACGATGTTGTGCGAGACCCCCACCGTCGACCAGCGCCGGCCCGCGCCGTCCTCGTTGTCGATGACCACCCGCGTCATCGCCTCGGTGCCGCCCGAGGTGATCCGCACCCGGAAATCGACCAGGCGCAGGTCGGCGATATAGGGCTGGTACGGTCCGAGGTCCTTTCCGAGCGCGTTCGAGAGCGCGTTGACCGGCCCCTGGTCGGCATGGGTGAGCGGGTCGCGGCTCTCGGAGACGCTCATCACCCGCTCGTCGCCGATCCGCACCACGACGACCGCCTCGGAGACGCAGAAGGGCTCGCCATCGGCGCCGATCCGGCTTTCCACCGTGGCGCGGTAGCGCTCGATCTCGAAGAACCGCGGCATCTCGCCCAGCATCTCGCGCGCGAGAAGCTCGAAGCTCGCCCCGGCGGTGTCGTAGGAGAAGCCCCGGTCCTCGCGCGCCTTGACCTCGGTCAGGATCGCCGCGAGCCGGGGATCATCGGTGCGGACGTCGATCCCGGCCTTGGCGAGGCGCGAGCGCAGGTTCGACTGCCCGGCCTGGGCCGACATCGGGATGTAGCGCGCGTTGCCGACGACCTGGGGCGGGACGTGCTCGTAGGTGGTCGGATCCTTCAGGATCGCCGAGGCATGCAGCCCCGCCTTGTGCGTGAAGGCCGAGGCGCCGACATAGGCCGCCGAGCGGTTCGGCACCCGGTTCAGGATGTCGTCGAGCATCCGGCTGAGCCCCATCAGCTTCGGGAGGTCGCAGCGCGCGATCCCGGTCTCGAACCGGCTCGCATAGGGCTCCTTCAGCAGCAGCGTCGGGATCAGGCTGACGAGATTGGCGTTGCCGCAGCGCTCACCGATCCCGTTCAGCGTGCCCTGGATCTGCCGCGCCCCCGCGTCGACCGCCGCGAGCGAGATCGCCACCGCGTTCTCGGTGTCGTTGTGCGCGTGGATGCCGAGCCGGTCGCCCGGGATCCCGGCGGCGATCACCTCGGCGGTGATCCTCCCCGCCTCGGCCGGCAGCGTGCCGCCGTTGGTGTCGCAGAGCACGATCCAGCGCGCGCCCGCCTCGAGCGCCGCCGCGAGGCAGGCGAGCGCGTAGTCCGGGTTGGCCTTGTAGCCGTCGAAGAAATGCTCCGCGTCGAACAGCGCCTCGCGGCCGAGCCCGGTCACATGGCTGATCGAGGCGGCGATATTGGCGAGGTTCTCCTCGAGCGTGATGCCGAGCGCCGCCGTGACGTGGAAGTCGTGCGTCTTGCCGACGAGGCAGACCGAGCCGGTGCCCGCGTTCACCACGCCCGCGAGCGTCTCGTCGTTCGCCGCCGAGCGCCCGGCGCGCTTGGTCATGCCGAAGGCGGTGAGCCGGGCGCGCGCCAGCCGGGGCGGCGCCGCGAAGAAGGCGCTGTCGGTCGGGTTCGCCCCCGGCCAGCCGCCCTCGACATAGTCGATCCCGAGCGCGTCGAGCGCGCGGGCGATGCGCGCCTTGTCCTCGGCCGAGAAATCGACGCCCTGCGCCTGCTGCCCGTCGCGCAGCGTGGTGTCGTAGAGGAAGAGGCGGTCGCTGGCGGTCTGGCTCGCGCGGGTCATTCCGGGATCTCGCTCAGTTTGGCTGGATCGAAGTCGGGACCGGTCTCCCAGTCGGTGGGCGCGCCGGCGCGGTCCATCAGCTTGATGCCGGCGGCGGCGAGGCCGTCGCGGATCGCGTCGGCCTTCGAGAAGTCGCGCGCCGCGCGGGCGGCGTCGCGGGCCTTCAGGAGCCCCGCGATCCGCTGGTTGAGCGCGACCTCGGCGCTTTCGCCGGAGCGCGCGAAGGCGCGTTCGAGCGACTTGCGGAAGGCGCCCTCCTGGAAGCCCTCGGGGTCGATGCCGAGCAGCGCGAGCGAGGCGCGGAACCGCGCGACGCGCTCGCCGACCTTCGGCCCGCCCTCGCGGATCCGCGAGACGAGGTCGCGCAGCGCCTTGAGCGCGAGCGGCGTGTTGAGATCGTCGGCGAGCGCGGCCAGTACCTCCGGCGCCGGCTCGCCTTCGGTCTCGCGCCCGGCGAAGCCGACGCGGCCGACGTCGCGCAGGAGCTTCTCCCAGAGCGTCAGCAGCACGGTCGCGTCGTGGATCTTGGCCTCGGAGAAATCCATCGGCTGCCGGTAATGCGTCGAGAGCAGCACGAAGCGGATCACCTGGCCCGAGACGCCGCGGTCGAGCAGGTCGCGCACGGTGAAGAAGTTGCCGAGCGACTTCGACATCTTCTCGCCTTCGACGTTCACGAAGCCGTTGTGCATCCAGATATTGGCGAAATGTCCCTCGGGATGGGCGCAGGCCGACTGGGCGATCTCGTTCTCGTGGTGCGGGAAGACGAGGTCGATGCCGCCGCCATGGATGTCGAAGCTCGGGCCGAGCAGCTCGTAGCTCATCGCCGAGCATTCGATGTGCCAGCCCGGCCGCCCGCGGCCCCAGGGGCTGTCCCATCCGGGCTGGTCGGCGTCGGAGGGTTTCCAGAGCACGAAATCCATCGGGTCGCGCTTGTAGGGCGCGACCTCGACCCGGGCGCCGGCGCGCATCTCCTCGACCGAGCGATTGGCGAAGGAGCCGTATTCGGGGTAGCTCGCCACGGCGAAGAGCACGTGGCCCTCGGCGGCGTAGGCATGGCCCTTCGCGATCAGGGTCTCGATCATCGCCACCATGGGCCCGATGAACTCGGTCGCGCGCGGCTCCCCGGTCGGGCGCAGCGCGCCGAGCGCGCCCATGTCGGCGTGATACCAGCCGATGGTCTCGTCGGTGATGCGCCGGATCGCCGCGAGCTCGGTCTCGCCGGGCGCGAGCGTCTCGGCGGCGCGCTTGTTGATCTTGTCGTCGACGTCGGTGAAGTTCCGGACATAGGTCACATGCCCGGCCCCGTAGACGTGGCGGAGCAGCCGGAACAGCGTGTCGAAGACGATCACCGGGCGCGCGTTGCCGATATGCGCGCGGTCATAGACCGTCGGGCCGCAGACATACATCCGCACGGCGGCGGGATCGATCGGCTCCAGCCGATCCTTCCGGCGGGTACGGGTGTTGTAGAGCGTGATCTCGGTCATGGTCTCGCGGCTCGCGGCTGTGCGGCGGCGGGCTATCACATCGGACCTGAGTTGGAAATGACAAGCGCGCCGCGGAACGAGGGTTCAGCGGGTGGTAATGAGGATCCGGGTGGAACAGATGCGCGTCATGCCGGGGATATGCGCCCGGACGGCGCCGCGATCAAGGTGTTTCTCCGCCGCGGTGTCTTTCGGGCGCCCGCCCTCTGGGCGGGCTTGGCGGAGCGGCCCGTTGGCCGCGAGGGAAGAGTTTCTCCCCGCCTGTTGGCGGGGCCCCTCGCTCCGGGATCTGCGATCCCGGAGCGGTCTGCTCGATAGATTTCCAGGCCGTATGAACCATGCGAGAAGCGAGCCGCCGCCGGAGCACCCGGAGCCCCGAACAAGGGCTCGGGGTGCCAGCGTTTCAGAAGCTCCGCCGCCCCGGGCCTGACCCGGGGCCTCGACCCCATTTCCGAACCGCCGCTCGCGGGCTTCGAGGCCCCGGATCAGGTCCGGGGCGCCAGCACCGGGCGCCCGCCACGAGCGAAGGTCCCGAAACGCGCCGCGGGCGCTCCGCCGCCACGCGCGGAACCGGACGCGGCGCCACCGCCGCCGGCGGCATTTCCTTCGCGGCCGGATCGCGCTAAGCCGCCGGGGTCGCCCTCGCCTCCGGATCAGCCATGCCCCTGTCGGTCTTCGCCGCCGTGATGCTCGGCGCCGCGCTTCACGCGAGCTGGAACGCCATCGTCAAGGCCGGCGGCGACAAGCTCCTGACCACCCTGCTGGTCGCGACCGGCTCGGCGCTGATCGCGCTCCCGTTCCTCTTCCTGCTGCCGGCGCCCGCGCCGGCGAGCTGGCCCTTCCTCGCCGCCTCGACCGTGGCCCAGGTCGTCTATTTCGCGCTCGTCGCCGGCGCCTATGGCGCGACCGACATGAGCCTCGCCTATCCGCTGATGCGGGGCTCGGCGCCGGTGCTCGTCGCGCTCGCCGGCACGCTGGTGCTCGGCGAGCGGATCGGGCCGACCGGCTGGGCCGGGGTCGCGCTCGTCTCGGGCGGCGTGCTCGCGATGGCGGGCGCCGGCCGCCGCGGCGGGTCCGCGTCGCGCCGGGGCGTGGCGCTCGCGCTGATCAACGCCGGGGTGATCGCGACCTATACGCTGATCGACGGGATCGGCGTGCGCCGCTCCGGCGCCCCGGTCTCCTATGCGATGTGGCTCTTCGTCGCGAACGCCCTGCCGCTGCTCGGCTGGGCGCTCGCGACCCGGGGACGCGCGCTCGCGGCCTATGCCAGGGCCCACCTTGGCGCGGGCCTCGTCGGGGGCTTCGGCAACCTCGGCTCCTACGGGCTGGCGCTCTGGGCGATGACCGGGGCGCCGGTCGCGGTGGTCGCGGCGCTGCGCGAGACCTCGATCCTGTTCGGCCTCGCGATCGCCGGGCTCGTCCTCGGCGAGCGGGTCGGCCGCGCCCGGCTCGCGGCCGCCGCGCTGATCTTCTGCGGCGCGATGGCGCTGCGTCTCGCCTGAGATCCGGGGGCCCTGGGCAAATATCCTTGCGCCCGGGGCCTCCGCCTCTATAACCAGCGCCAATTTGCCGTCCCGTCCGAATCCAACCCCACCGACGCGCCACCCCGCGCCGGATGAAGCTGCAAGGCCCGATCCATGCCGAAGAGAACCGACATCCACTCGATCATGATCATCGGGGCGGGTCCGATCGTGATCGGCCAGGCCTGCGAATTCGACTATTCGGGCGTGCAGGCCTGCAAGGCGCTGCGCGAGGAAGGCTACCGGGTCATCCTGGTCAATTCCAACCCGGCGACGATCATGACCGACCCGGAGATGGCCGACGCGACCTATATCGAGCCGATCACCCCCGAGGTCGTGGCGAAGATCATCGAGAAGGAGCGCCCGGACGCGCTGCTCCCGACCATGGGCGGCCAGACCGGCCTCAACACCGCGCTGGCGCTCGACGACATGGGCGTGCTGGCGAAATTCGGCGTCGAGCTCATCGGCGCGAAGCGCCACGCGATCGAGATGGCCGAGGACCGCAAGCTCTTCCGCGAGGCGATGGACCGGATCGGGCTCGAGAATCCGAAGGCCACCATCGTCAATTCGATGGAAGAGGCGATGACCGCGATCGACTACGTCGGCCTTCCCGCGATCATCCGCCCGGCCTTCACCCTCGGCGGAACGGGGGGCGGCGTCGCCTACAACCGCGAGGATTACGAGCGGATCTGCAAGACCGGGCTCGACGCCTCGCCGGTCTCCCAGATCCTCGTCGACGAGAGCCTGCTCGGCTGGAAGGAATTCGAGATGGAGGTGGTCCGCGACAAGGCGGACAACTGCATCATCGTCTGCTCGATCGAGAACATCGACCCGATGGGCGTGCATACCGGCGATTCGATCACCGTCGCGCCCGCGCTGACGCTGACCGACAAGGAATACCAGATCATGCGCAACGCCTCGATCGCGGTCCTCCGCGAGATCGGCGTTGAGACCGGTGGCTCCAACGTGCAGTTCGCGGTGCATCCGGAGACCGGCCGGCTGGTCGTCATCGAGATGAACCCGCGCGTCTCGCGCTCCTCGGCGCTGGCCTCGAAGGCGACCGGCTTCCCGATCGCCAAGATCGCGGCGAAGCTCGCCGTGGGCTACACGCTCGACGAGCTCGACAACGACATCACCCAGGTCACGCCGGCCTCCTTCGAGCCGACGATCGACTATGTGGTGACCAAGATCCCGCGCTTCGCCTTCGAGAAGTTCCCCGGCACCGAGCCCCTGCTGACCACCGCGATGAAGTCGGTCGGCGAGGCGATGGCGATCGGCCGCACCTTCCATGAATCGCTGCAGAAGGCGCTCTGCTCGCTCGAGACCGGGCTGACCGGCCTCGACGAGATCGAGATCCCCGGCGCGGACGGGCCGGATTCGCTCGCCGCGATCACCTCGGCGCTCTCGGCGCAGACGCCGGACCGGCTGCGGGTCGCCGCGCAGGCGATGCGGCACGGGCTCACCGACGACCAGATCCACGCGGTGACGAAGTTCGATCCCTGGTTCCTCGCCCGGATCCGCGAGATCATCGACGCCGAGGAGCAGGTGCGGCTCGGCGGCCTGCCCGCCGCGACGCCCGCGCTGCGGCGCCTGAAGATGATGGGCTTCTCGGACGCGCGGCTCGCGAAGCTGACCGGCCGGAGCGAGGCCAGCGTGCGGGCCGAGCGGCACCGGCTTGGCATCCGCGCCGTCTTCAAGCGCATCGACACCTGCGGCGCCGAATTCGAGGCGCAGACGCCCTACATGTACTCGACCTACGAGGCCGAGCACGGCGGCTTCACCGAATGCGAGGCGCGGCCCACCAACGCGAAGAAGGTGGTTATCCTCGGCGGCGGCCCGAACCGGATCGGCCAGGGCATCGAATTCGACTATTGCTGCTGCCACGCCTGTTTCGCGCTGACCAAGGCCGGCTACGAGACCATCATGGTCAACTGCAACCCCGAAACGGTCTCGACCGACTACGACACGTCGGACCGGCTCTATTTCGAGCCGCTGACGCTCGAGCACGTGCTCGAGATCCTGCGGGTCGAGCAGGAGAACGGGCACCTGCACGGCGTGATCGTGCAGTTCGGCGGCCAGACGCCGCTGAAGCTCGCCAACGCGCTGCACGACGCGGGGATCCCGATCCTCGGCACCACGCCCGACGCGATCGACCTCGCCGAGGACCGCGAGCGGTTCCAGCAGCTCCTGAACCGGCTCGGGCTGAAGCAGCCGAGGAACGGCATCGCCCGCTCGCCGGAGCAGGCGCACGCGGTCGCGGCGCAGCTCGGCTTCCCGCTCGTCATCCGCCCCTCCTACGTGCTCGGCGGCCGGGCGATGGAGATCGTGCGCGACGAGGCGCAGCTCACGCGCTACATCCGCGAGGCGGTGAACGTCTCGGGCTCGAACCCCGTGCTGCTCGACGGCTATCTCTCGAACGCGACGGAGGTCGACGTCGACGCGATCTGCGACGGGCGCCAGGTGCATATCGCGGGCGTCATGGAGCATATCGAGGAGGCGGGCGTCCATTCCGGCGACAGCGCCTGCTCGCTGCCGCCCTATTCGCTGACGCCCGAGATGATCGCGAAGATCGAGGAGCAGACCCGCGCCATGGCGCTGGCGCTCGGCGTGGTCGGGCTCATGAACGTGCAGTTCGCGATCCAGGGCGCGGACATCTACGTCCTCGAGGTCAACCCGCGCGCCAGCCGCACCGTGCCCTTCGTCGCCAAGGCGACCGACAGCGCGATCGCGGCGATCGCGGCCCGGGTGATGGCGGGCGAGACGCTCGCGAGCTTCCCCGAGCGCCCGGCCTACCCGGCCGGCGTCGGCCCCGACGACACGCTGCCCTTCGCCGATCCGATGACGCTCGCCGACCCGGCGATGCCGTGGTTCTCGGTGAAGGAGGCGGTGATGCCCTTCAACCGCTTCCCCGGCGTCGACACGCTGCTCGGGCCCGAGATGCGCTCGACCGGCGAGGTGATGGGCTGGGACCGCACCTTCCCGCGCGCCTTCCTCAAGGCGCAGCTCGGCGCCGGCACCATCCTGCCCGAGAAGGGCGCGCTGTTCCTGTCGGTCAAGGACGCCGACAAGACCGCGACGCTGATCGAGGCGGCGCGGATCATGCGCGAGCTCGGCTTCACCCTGCTCGCCACCGGCGGGACGGCGAAGTTCCTGAAGGAAAGCGGGATCGAGGCCACGCGCGTCAACAAGGTCTACGAGGGCCGGCCGCATATCGTCGACCTGATGAAGGACGGCGGCGTGCAGATCGTCTTCAACACGACCGAGGGGCGCCAGTCGATCGCCGACAGCCGCGCGATCCGCGCGCTGACGCTCTCGACCAAGACGCCCTATTTCACCACCGCCGCCGGCGCCCACGCCGCCGCGCTGGCGATGAAGAGCCGGCTCGAGGGCGAACTCACGGTGCGCTCGCTGCAGTGAGCGCGTCGGCGGCCGGGATCTCCCCGGCCACCGCTACCGCCAGAGCTCGCGCGCATAGGCGCGGAGCACCGCGTCGAGCCGGGCGGGCCAGACCTCGCCCAGCGCCCTGAACCATTTCACCACGTCGGCGTCGAGGTCGAGCTCGAGCGCGACCTTGGGCGTCTCCGGGCGCGCCGGGCCGACCGGCGGCAGCGTCGCGCCGCCCGCGCGGAAGGCGGCGATCGCGCGCTCCTGCTCGCGCAGGCGGCTCAGGAGCTCGGCATAGGCGCGCGCCTCGGGCTTCGCGCGTTTCGGTTCATCCATGGCACCACCCCGTTGCTCGGCGATCGGGCAGGCTTCGCGCGCATCGGTTAAGGCCCGGTTGGCGCGCCACGGACCGGGGAGCGGCGCGCGGTGCCCGCCGCCCGGTTGACAAAGCGGCTTGACCCGGTGGCCGGCCTCGGCAAGCTCGGCGCCATGAGACACGCCCTCCGCCTCGCCGCCCCGCTCCTGCTCGCCTCCACCGCGCTCGCGGCGGCGCAGCAGGGACCCGACTATCTCGACGACCGCTCCGACGGGCCATCCATGGTGCGCTCCTACTACAACGCGATCGACCGCCAGGAATACGCGCGCGCCTACGCCTATTTCGGTGACGCGCCGCCGGTCGCGACCTACGACGCCTTCGCCAAGGGCTACGCCGACACCACGAAGACCGAGCTTCGCCTCGGACCGGACCAGCCGGACGCGGACATGGGCGGCGTCACGCATTCGGTCGGCGTGGTGCTCAGGGGGACCAAGGCGGATGGCAGCGCGGAGGTGTTTTCCGGCTGCTACCAGGTGCGTCAGCCGGCCTGGTGGAAGACCGATCCGCCGGTGTTCAGCCCGCTCCATATCGGCGAGGCGCATCTCGCGCCGACCACCGAGGCGTTCGAGCGCGCGGTGATCCCCGACTGCCTTGACTGAATGATGCCAATGGCTTGAGCGACGTTCCTGCGATCAGACCGGCGGAAAGTCGCTCATCCGTGACGCGAGTGTGGACTCGGGCCCGCCCGCGGAGGCAGTCTGCGCGCCTCCGAAACAACCGGGGAGCGCCGGATTGCGCCCGATCACAACCACTGCGCGGACCATGGTCATGACGGCCCTCGCAGGGCTCGCGACCACCCTTCTCCTGGCGGCTCCCGGAGCCGCGGCCGATGTCACGAAGATGACGCGCAACGCGCCGGCCGCCACCCCCGGATCCGCCGATCTCGATTGCCTCGCCGAAGCGATCTATTTCGAGGCCGGGGGCACCGGCGCGAAGGGCGAGGCGGCGGTGGCGCATGTGATCATGAACCGCGCCAAGAGCCCGAAATTCCCCGGCAGCGTCTGCGGCGTGGTGCGCCAGGGCTGCCAGTTCTCCTATCGCTGCGACGGCAAGTCCGACGCGCTGGCACAGCGCGACCGGCGCGAGCATGCGATGAAGACCGCGCGCGCCGTGCTGGCGGGCGAGCCGGACATCACGGACGGCGCGATCTTCTTCCATTCGGCGAAGGCCAAGCCCGGCTGGTTCGGCACCCGGCCCCGCGTCGGCCAGATCGGCGGCAACGTCTTCTATCGCTGACCCGAAGGCTATAGGACATGAGAAAGGCCCGCGCGGGATCGCGCGGGCCTTTCTCATTGTACGAATGCTCGACGCTCGGGAACCGCCGCCCCACGTCCGGGGCGGCGAGCACCGGCCGCGGCGTCAGGCCTGGGCCGGCTCCGGCTTCGCCTCGATCGCCGCCTTGGCCGCGATCTCGATCCGGCGCGGCTTCAGCGCCTCGGGCACCTCGCGCACGAGGTCGATGTGCAGCAGGCCGTTCTCGGTCACCGCGTCCTGGGCGCGCACGTGGTCGGCGAGCTGGAAGCGGCGCTCGAAGGCGCGGGTCGCGATGCCGCGATGCAGGAAGTTGCGCTTGGTCTCAGTCTCGGCCTCGGCCTTGCGGCCGGTGACGATCAGCTGGCCCTCACGCGCCTCGACATTGAGCTCGTTCTCGGCGAAGCCCGCCACCGCGATCGTGATGCGATAGGCGCTCTCGCCGGTCTTCTCGATGTTGTAGGGCGGATAGCTCGCCTGGCCGTCGGACAGCGAGACCTGCTCGAGAATGTTGGCGATCCGGTCGAAGCCAACGGTCGAGCGATAGAGCGGGGAAAGATCAAAGTGACGCATGATGCATCCTCCATTGGAAGCGATACAAGTCTTGGCGGGTCCTCGACATGGACGGACCCTCTGGGATAGTCGCTCCGGCCCGCCAGACGGCGCCGGATGACAATGATCTGGGAAGCGGATCCGGCGCTTTCAAGCCCCCGGCCGGCGGCGGCGCGTCAGTCGGCCTGGCGGCGACGCTCGCGCTCGGCGTCCTGGGCCGCGACGCTCTTCACCGGCTGGGCGGCGAGCGCCGCGCGCAGCGCGGCGATCCGGGGCGGCGCGATCACGGTCAGCGCGACGTCGCGCCCGGCGGTGTCGCGGCTCATCGCCGAGACCACGGCCACGACCCGGCGCTGGCCCGGCTGGCCCGAGAAGACCGGCGCCCCGGAGACGCCGGAATTCACGCCGCAGGCGAGCACGGCGACGCCGCCCGTGACCGTGAGGGCCGGGCAAGGCCCCTCGATCGACGGCGCGAAAGGGCGGTCCTTGGCGTAGGAGACGATCACCCCGCCCTTCTCGCCGCCGCTTCGGGCCACGGGAAAGCTGGGCGCCACCCGCGCCGCGATCGGCCGGTCGAGCTCGAGCAGCGCCATGTCGCGGGCGACGTCCCCGAGGTTGGCGGCGGCGGAGAAGTCGAAGCCCGGCAGCGTCGCCATCCGGACCACGCGCCGGACCGCGACCTCGCTGTCCTTGCGCTGGCCCGCGACGAAGACGAGCCCGTGCAGCCGCACCGGGTTCTTCGAGACCGGGCTGTAGAGGCAATGCGCGGCGGTCAGGATATGAGTCTCGTCGATCAGCGTGGCGGTACAGAAGCGCGACCCGTAGACGTTGAGCCGGCCGACGCCCCGGAACTCGGCGCCCGCCTTTTCCGAGAGCAGGGAACGGTCCTGCGCCGCGAGCGGTCCCGCGAGCGCGGCGATCATCAGGCCGACGGCGATCCGCCAGCCCCACCGCGCGACGCCCTCCCGGGCTCGACCCGGAACCTCGACGCTCCTGCGTAGCCCGACGGCCTCGGGGTCCCGGGTCGAGCCCGGGACGGCGTCGCGCGACTTCGAACCGCCGCGCCTCATGCGCCCAGCGCCGCGGGCTTCGGCCCGCCGGTCGCCCAGTCGAGCAGCTCGGCGGTATGCACGACGGGGACGCGGGTCCCGGCGCAGATCTGCGTCAGGCAGCCGATGTTGCCGGCGGCGATCACCTGCGGCCCGAGTTCCTCGAGCGTCGCCACCTTGCGCGCGCGCAGCTGGCCGGAGATTTCCGGCTGGGTCAGGTTGTAGGTGCCGGCCGAGCCGCAGCAGAGGTGGCCGTCGCGCGGCTCGACCACCTCGAACCCGGCGGCGCGCAGCAGCGCCATCGGCTGGTCCTTCACCCGCTGGCCGTGCTGGAGCGAGCAGGCGGCGTGGTAGGCGACGCGGAGCCCGGTCCCCGCGGCGGGCCGGAGCCCGAGCTTCGCCATCACCTCGCTGAGATCCATCGCCCGGCTCGCGACCGCGCGCGCCGCCGCCTCCTCGGGCAGCCGGGCGAAGAGATGGCCGTAGTCCTTCACCACCGTGCCGCAGCCGCTGGTATTCACGACGATCGCGTCGAGCCCCGCGCCCTCGATCTCCCGCGTCCAGGCCGCGACATTGGCCCGCGCCGAGGCCCGCGCCTCGTCCTCGCGCCCCATGTGATGCGTGAGCGCGCCGCAGCAGCCCATGCCCTCGGCGATGACCACCTCGGCGCCGTGCCGGGTCAAAAGCCGGATCGTCGCCGCGTTGATGCCGGGATCGAGCACGCGCTGCGCGCAACCGGTCAGCAGCGCCACCCGCATCCGCCGCGCGCCCTCGGCCGGGATCACCCGGGGAGCGTCGTCGCCCCGGGGCGGCACCTGGCGCGGCGCGAGATCGAGCATCGCGCGCAGCCGCGCCGGCAGCAGCCCCGCGACGGGCCGGCCGAGCTTCGCGAGCGTCAGCATGGCGCGGAACCGCGCCGGGTAGGGCAGCACGCGCGCCAGCATCTCGCGGGTCAGCCGCTCCGGCCAGGGGCGGCGATAGGTCCGCTCGATATGCGCGCGGGCGTGGTCGACGAGATGCATGTAATCGACCCCCGAGGGGCAGGTCGTCACGCAGGAGAGGCAGGAGAGGCAGCGGTCGATGTGCTTGACGGTCTTCTCGTCGGCCGGCCGCCCGGCCTCGAGCATGTCCTTGATGAGGTAGATCCGCCCGCGCGGGCTGTCGAGCTCGTCGCTCAGCACCTGATAGGTCGGGCAGGTCGCGGTGCAGAAGCCGCAATGGACGCAGCTCCGCAGGATCCTGTTCGCCTCGGCGGTCCCGGGATCGGCGAGCTGTTCGGCTGTGAAATTCGTGCGCATTTCAGACCATCGCCGGCGCCGGGACCATGCGGCCCGGGTTCAGCACCCCTTTCGGATCGAATTTGGCGCGCAGCCCGGCCGCGATCGCGGCGAGCGGCGCGGGCTCGGGATGGAAGACGCCGTGCCGCGCCTTCGCCGCCTCGGAGGCGCGCGCGAGCGTCGCGTGGCCGGGCAGGCCGCGCATCGCGGCGCGGACATCGACCGCCTCGTCGGCGCGCACGGTCAGGAGCCCGCCGGCCCAGTCATAGCTCACCACCTCGGCGCCGAGCGGCGCCAGCCGGGCGCCGAGCGCCGGGCCGTCCGAGGGCTTGAGCGAGACCCGCCAGACCGCGCCCGGCCGGCCGGCGCACAGCTCCATGTCGCGCAGAACCGGCCAGTCGCCCGGCCCCTCCACGATCCGCGCCGGACCGAAGGCGGCCAGCGCCGCGACGAGCGCGCCGCTCCGGTGCGCGACCGCGCCCTCGAAGCCCTCGAGCCGCAGCATCGTCACCGCCCCCGCGCCGAGGCCCGCTGGGACATGCGCGGCGCCGGTCACGTCGTAGGGCGTGCCCATCGCCGCGGCCATCGCCCGGACCGCCGCCTCCGGCGCCAGGCCGTCGAGCGCCACGGTCACGACCCGCTCGGCGACGGGGAGCACCCTGAAGGCGACCTCGGTCAGCGCGCCGAGCGTGCCATGCGATCCGGCGAGGAGCTTCACGAGGTCGAGCCCGGTGACGTTCTTCATCACCCGGCCGCCGTTCTTGATCACCATGCCCGTCCCGTCGACGAAGCGCGCGCCGATCAGGCTGTCGCGGCAGGCGCCGGCCTGGATCCGCCGGGGGCCGGAGGCGTTGACCGCGACCATGCCGCCGACGGTCGGCGCGCCGTTGGCGCCGGTGAGCGCGCGGCCGTCCCAGGGCTCGAACGGCAGGCGCTGGCCCTCGGCGGCGAGCGCCGCCTCGATCTCGGAGAGCGGCGTGCCGGCGCGCGCGACCAGCGTCAGCGCGCCGGGCTCGTAGAGCGTGATCCCGCTCAGCCCGGCGAGCGGCAGCGGCGCGCCCGTCACCGCGTGGCCGAGGCCGCGGGTGCCGCCGCCCCGGATCTCGAGCGGCGTCCCGTTCGCGGCCGCGGCGCGCACCGCCTCGGCGACGTCCGCCTCGTCCCTCGGTGCCTCGCTCACGCCGCCCGCCTCCCCTCGCTGGCGGCGAGCGGGAAGACCTTCGCCGGATTGAGCAGCCAGCGCGGGTCGAACACGTCCTTCACCCGCAGCTGCGCCTCGAGATCCTCGGGAGCGAACTGCGCCGCCATCAGGTCGCGCTTCTCGACGCCGACGCCGTGCTCGCCGGTGAGGCAGCCGCCGACCTCGACGCAGAGGCGCAGGATGTCGGCGCCGAGATCCTCGGCCTTCTCGAGATCGCCGGGCTTGTTGGCATCGTAGAGGATCAAGGGGTGCATGTTGCCGTCGCCGGCGTGGAAGACATTGGCGACGCCGAGCCCGTAGCTCTCGGTGAGCTCGGTGATACGGCGCAGCACGAAGGGGAGCTCGCCGACCGGGATGGTCCCGTCGAGGCAGATGTAATCCGCGATCTGGCCCATGGCGCCGAAGGCGGACTTGCGGCCCTTCCAGATCAGCGCGCTTTCCTCGGCCGAGCGGCTTTCGCGCACCACCTCGGGATCGTGCCGCGCCGCGACGGCGAGGATCTTCTCGAGCTGCTCGGCGATCTCGGCCTCCGATCCCTCGACCTCGACGATCAGGAGCGCCTCGACGTCGGGATAGCCCGCGTGGGCGAAGTCCTCGCAGGCGCGGATGCAGGGCCGGTCCATGAATTCGATCGCGACCGGCAGCACGCCCGCCCGGATGATATCGGCGACGCAGGCGCCCGCGACCTCGTTGGAGCCAAAGCCCATCAGCACCGGGCGCGCCCCCTCGGGCTTGCGCAGGATGCGGAGCGTCGCCTCGGTGACGACGCCGAGCTGGCCCTCGGAGCCGCAGACGACGCCGAGAAGATCGAGCCCGCCCGCGTCGAGATGCGCGCCGCCGAGCTCGACCACGGTGCCGTCCATCAGCACCAGGGTGACGCCCATCAGGTTGTTGGTGGTGACGCCGTATTTCAGGCAATGCGCCCCGCCCGAGTTCATCCCGATGTTGCCCGCGATCGCGCAGGCGAGCTGGCTCGACGGGTCGGGGGCGTAGAAGAAGTCGATCGCCTCGACCGCGCCGGTGACCGAGAGATTGGTGCGCCCGGTCTGGACGCGGATGAACCGGTTCGCGGCGTCGATCTCGAGCACCTGGTTCATCCGGGCCACGCCGAGCACGACGCAATCGGCCGTGGGCAGCGCGCCCCCGGCGAGGCTGGTGCCCGAGCCGCGCGGCACGACCTTCACGCCCTCCTCGAAACAGACCCGCAGGATCGCCGCGACCTCGGCGGTGGTCGCGGGCAGCGCCACGGCGAGCGGCGGGCAGCGATAGGCGGTCAGCGCGTCGCATTCATAGGCGCGGACCTCCTCGGGCGCGTCGATCACCAGCGCCTCGGGCGCCGCCGCGCGCAGTCGCGCGACGATCGCGGGCTTGCGCGCGATCACGCGCTGGTCTGGCTCCGGCATCCGCATGGCTGACCTCCCGACACGGGCCTTGTCCCGGCCGATATCGGGACCATAGGGCGCGCGCCCTACCCTGCCAAGGGGCGCCCGGACGGCCGGTCTCAGCGGGCGAGCTTGATCCCGATCATCACCGGCCGCTCGGGGAAGCACTGCGGTTCACCACCGGCGCGGCGGTGACCACCGCGAAGGAATCGGCGTTCCAGGCGGCGCGGACCATCGAGGTCGTCACCGGGCCGACTCCGGATCGGGCGGGCCGATCCGGATCGAGTCGGGGAAGCCGTCGCCGTGGCAGGCGCCCCCCTCGTCCCCGTCCGGCCGGTCCTGCTCGTGGCCGAAACCGAGGACATGGCCGAGCTCGCGCGGGATCAGCGCCTGGAACCCCGCCCGGCCGGCGGGAGAATTGTTCCAGGCCCCCGGGGACCCCATCCGGAGCCCCTGCGGATCGCTCGGCGGCCGATTTTGGCGCTCCGCCGCCGTCGAGAGGGTGAGCGTGCCGGGCCGGAGCGTGGTCCCGTTCCCGCCGGGATCACCGCCGCGCGGGAGCACGCGCACGTGGCGCGCGTCGCCCGAGGTCGGCAGTCGCTCCAGCTGGCGTCGAGGTCGACGAGATCGAGCCAGCCCTCCTTCACGCTCCTCATGACGAAGGCCTGGTGTCCGGGACATCCCAGCGGCCGCCGACCGCGCCGCGGATCGCCGCCGGTCGGCGGCGCCTCCGGCGGGCGCGATTGAGGGTGGCGGGCCGACGAGGCATGCTCGGGCCTCGTCATCCATCGAATCGACCGTCGCGGCCGCCGCCGCGGCCGCCCGGAGAGGAACCGCATGCCGAGCTACGCGCAGAGGGTCGCAGGCGAGAGCTACCGCTTCGGAACGCTCGCCGAGCTGATGGCGAAGGCGAGCCCGGAACGCTCCGGCGACCATCTCGCCGGGATCGCCGCCGGGGACGAGACCGAACGGGTCGCGGCGCAGATGGCGCTCGCGGACCTGCCCCTCGCGGTCTTCCTCGAGGATCTCGTCGTGCCCTACGAGACCGACGAGGTGACGCGGCTCATCGTCGACACGCATGACGCGCGCGCCTTCGCGCCGGTCGCGCATCTCACCGTCGGCGGCTTTCGCGACTGGCTGCTGTCGGACGAGGCCGACGCGGCGCGCCTGGGCGCGCTCGCGCCCGGGCTGACGCCGGAAATGGTGGCGGCGGTCTCGAAGATCTGCCGCAACCAGGATCTGATCCTGATCGCCGGCAAATGCGCGGTGACCACCGCCTTCCGCGGCACGATCGGCCTGCCCGGCCGGCTCTCCACCCGGCTGCAGCCGAACCACCCCACCGACGATCCGGCCGGGATCGCCGCGAGCATCCTCGACGGGCTCATGTACGGCAACGGCGACGCGGTGATCGGCATCAACCCCGCGACCGACAGCCCGGCGGCGGTGGAGACGCTGGTCCGGATGCTCGACGAGGTGATCCGGAGCTATGCGATCCCGACCCAATCCTGCGTGCTGACCCATGTGACGACCTCGATCGAGCTCATCGGGCGCGGCGTGCCGATCGACCTCGTCTTCCAGTCGATCGCCGGTACCGAGGCGGCGAACCGGAGCTTCGGCGTCGATCTCGCGCTGCTCGCCGAGGGCGAGGCGGCGGGGCTCAGCCTGGCGCGCGGCACGGTCGGCGACAACGTGATGTATTTCGAGACCGGCCAGGGCAGCGCGCTGTCCGCCAACGCGCATCACGGCGTCGACCAGCAGACGCTCGAGGCGCGCGCCTACGCGGTGGCGCGGCGGTTCCGGCCGCTGCTCGTCAACACGGTCGTGGGCTTCATCGGGCCGGAATACCTCTATGACGGCAAGCAGATCATCCGCGCCGGGCTGGAGGACCATTTCTGCGGCAAGCTCCTCGGCCTGCCGATGGGCTGCGACATCTGCTACACCAACCACGCCGAGGCCGACCAGAACGACATGGACACGCTCCTGACCCTGCTCGGGGTCGCGGGCATCACCTTCATCATGGGCATCCCCGGCTCGGACGACGTGATGCTGAACTACCAGACCACGTCCTTCCACGACGCGCTCTACCTGCGGAAGGTGCTCGGCCGCCGCCCGGCCCCGGAATTCGAGCGCTGGCTCCGGGAGACCGGCATCTTCGACCGCGACGAGACCCGGCTGCTCGGCGCGGCGCCGCCCGAGACCTTCGCCCGGGCGATCGCGCGCGGGGCGCGGGCGTGAGCCGCGCGCCGGGCCCCGCCGATCCCTCGGCCGATTCCCGGGCCGATCCCTGGAGCGGGCTCCGCGCGCTGACGCCGGCGCGGATCGCGCTCGGCCGCGCGGGCACCAGCCTGCCGACCGGGCCGCATCTCGCCTTCCAGCTCGCCCATGCGCGGGCGCGCACGGCGGTCCACGCGGCGCTCGACCTGCCCGCCCTCCTCGACCGGCTCGCGCCGCTCGGGCTCGAGACCCTCGCGCTCGCGAGCGCCGCCGAAAGCCGGGCCGAGTATCTCCAGCGCCCGGACAAGGGCCGCCGGCTCGACGCCGCCTCCCGCGCGCTTCTCGCCGGCCGCGCGGCGCCGGCGGAGCCCCCCGACGTCGTCCTCGTGATCGGCGACGGGCTGTCGGCGCGCGCGATCGAGGCGAACGCCGTCCCGTTCCTCGAGGCCCTCGTCCCGGCGCTCGCCGACGCCGGCTGGCGGATCGGCCCGCTCGCCGCCGTGACCGGGGCGCGGGTCGCGGTCGGCGACGAGATCGCCGCGGCGCTGGGCGCGCCGATGGTGCTGGTGCTGATCGGGGAACGCCCGGGGCTGAGCGCGCCCGACAGCCTCGGCCTCTACCTGACCGCGCATCCCCGCCCCGGGCTGACCGACGAGGCGCGCAACTGCGTCTCCAACGTCCGCGCCGAAGGGCTGAGCCACCGCGCCGCCGCGCACAAGATCCTGTTCCTGATGACCGAGGCCCGCCGCCGCGGCCTCTCGGGCGTGGCACTCAAGGACGAGGCGGAGGCGCTGGGCGAGACCGCGTCGGGGGGAAATTTCCTGATCGGCGACGGCTGAGCCCGCCCGCGAAGGCCGGAGGGGCGTTCACGGGCGGGCTCGTCTCGCCTTCGACGGGCGTTCGTTTCGGTTTGCCGGCGAGGGTGTCCGCCGGACTGGCGGGCACCCCACGCAAGACCGCGCTCAGAAATGCGCGTCGATGTCGACGACGCCGATGAGCTTGTGGTTCACGAACTCCTTGAGGCCGAGCCCGATCAGCTCACGGCCATAGCCCGAGCGCCGGACGCCGCCGAACGGCAGGTCGGCCTCGACCTTGGTCGGGTGATTGACGAAGACCATGCCGGTCGAGATGCGCTTCGCCACCTCCGCGCCATGGGCCGGGTCGGAGGTGAAGACCGAACCGCCGAGACCGAACGGGGAATCGTTGGCGATGCGCACGGCGTCGTCCTCGTCCTTCGCCCGGAACAGCATCGACACCGGGCCGAAGAATTCCCAGTAGCGCGCCGGGTTGTCCTCGCCGACATCCGTGAGCAGCGTCGGCTGCACGAAGGCGCCCTGGTTCGGGACCGGAGGCCCGACTTCCTCGGCCTTGGCGCCGAACTTGACCGCTTCGCGGATCTTGTCCTTGACCTCGTCGGCGGCGCCCTTCGAGGAGAGCGGCGCGAGCGTCGTCTTCGGATCGAAGGGGTCGCCCGTGACGAGGCCGGCCACCCCCTTTCGGTAGCGGCTGAGGAAGTCGTCGTAGACGGGATCGACGACGATCATCCGCTTGGACGAGACGCAGACCTGCCCGCCGTTCCAGTGACGGCCGAACACCGCCCAGTTGGTGGTCTTGTCGAGATCGGCGTCGGCGAGCACGACGAAGGCGTCGGCGCCGCCGAGCTCGAGGGTCGATTTCTTGAGCGCCTTGCCCGCCTGCGAGGCCACCACGGCGCCCGCCCCTTCCGAGCCGGTGAGCGCCACGCCATGCACCCGGTCGTCATTGATGATCAGCTCGATCTGCGAGCGCGTGGCGTAGAGGTTCCGGAACGCGCCGGCCGGAAGCCCGGCCTCGGCCATCAGCTTCTCGAAGGCGGCCGCCGATTGCGGCACGTTGGACGCGTGCTTGAGCAGCAGCGTGTTGCCGGCCGACAGCTGCGGGGCGAGGATGCGGGCGATCTGATAGTAGGGGAAGTTCCACGGCTCGATGGCCAGCAGCACGCCGAGCGGCTCGTGGACGACAATGTTCTCGCCCTCCGCCGGGTCGAGCACGGGAAGCTTCTCGGGCTTGAGCAGCGCCTCGGCGTTGCGCACGTAGTATTCGAAGATCTTGGCCGAAAGCTCGACCTCGGCTTTCGCCTCGGCGGTGAGCTTGCCCATTTCCAGCGTCAGAAGCCGGGCATAGGCGTCGCTGTCGCGGCGCAGCAGATCGGCGGCCTTCTGCAGCACGCGGCCGCGTTCGGCGAAGGAGGTGTTCCGCCAGCCGAGGAAGGCCTCGTGCGCGCCGCCGATCGCGGCGCGCACCTCCTCGTCGGTGGCGTCGTCGAAGGTGGCGAGCGTTTCACCCGTGTAGGGATTGATGGTGGCGTAGGCCATGAGGAAAAGTCTCCTGCGATCTTGTCCCAGCCTGACAGAGGACTGGGTGTCTTGATATGATCCGGGTCAACCGCGGGTCCATCGGATGGGCCCCGCGCGCCTTACGCCAGAGCCTTGAGAGCCTCGGCGACGGTGACCGACAGCGGGGTGGTCGCGCGGCCGATCAGCTTGGAAAGCTGCTTGCCGTCGTCGAAAAGCGCGCCCTGGGAGGCGCCGACGTCCCAGCCGGCGATCGCCGCCGCCAGCGCCGGCGGCAGGCCGAAGCCCGTGAGCACGCCGGCATATTCGGCCTCGGGCAGGTTCTTGTAGGGAATGTCCTTGCCGGTCTGCTTCGAGATTTCGGCCGCGAGATCGGCGAGCGTCCAGGCGGTGTCGCCCGCCAGCTCGTAGGTCTTGCCCTCGTGCCCCTCGCCGGTCAGGACCGCGACGGCGGCTTCGGCGTAATCGAGACGCGGCGCGGAGGAGATCCTGCCGTCGCCCGCGCTGCCGACGAAGGCGCCTCCCGCCAGCGCGCCGCCGATCGACCCGGCGTAGTTCTCCGAGTACCAGCCGTTGCGCAGGATCGTATAGGCGACGCCGGACGCCTTCAGCGCCGCTTCCGTCTGCCGGTGCTCCTCGGCGAGGCTGAGCACGGATGTGTCGGCGTGCAGAAGGCTCGTATAGACGATCCGCGTGACCCCGGCCGCCTTGGCCGCCTCGATCACGTTGGCGTGCTGCGTCGCGCGCTGGCCGACTTCGCTGGAGGAGATGAGCAGCAGCGTATCGACCCCGGCGAGCGCCTTTTCCAGCGTTTCCGGCTTGGCGTAATCGGCGGCGCGCGCCGCGACACCGAGATCGGCCGCCTTGTCGGGGGAGCGGACCAGCGCGACGATATCGGCCGCCGGGACCTTCGCTTTCAGCTTGTCGATCACGATGCGGCCGAGATGGCCGGTTGCTCCGGTTACGGCGATGGTCATTTGGACAACTCCTTGTCGTGCATCGTTGTCCACCACATGTATGGGCTATGCTGACGATTAATAAGTACGCACAGGAAGGTAAGTTTGATGAAAGCGAACACGCTTCCGCGAAATGTCGGGGACGTCGCGGTTGAGAGCCTCTCGGAGAAGATCGAGCGCGGCAACCTGATGGCGGATGGCTGTCCTTCGCGCGAGGTGCTCAAGCACGTGACGAGCCGATGGGGCGTTCTGGTGCTGATCGCGCTGATGTCGGGCACGCAGCGCTTCAGCGATCTGCGCCGCAAGGTGACCGGCGTCAGCGAACGGATGCTGGCGCAGACGCTGCAATGGCTGGAGAAGGACGGGCTGGTGGACCGCAAGGCCTACAAGGTCGTGCCGCCGCACGTCGAATATACGCTCACTCCGCTGGGGCTGGAAGCCGCCGGCAAGGTTCGCGATCTGGCGGACTGGGTCGAACTCGCCTTCCCGCGGATCTCGCGGCGCTGGAGCGAGACGCGGCGAGAGGATTGACGCGACCGGGGGAGGCGACGCTCAGGCGCGGGGCAACACGCCCAGCAGCGTCGCGGTGAAGGACATCCGCGGCGCGTCGCGCAGGTCCATCCGCAGCGCGCCGAGGGCGGAGGGGCCTGTCCAAGTGATCCCGGTCCTGGCCACCACGCGGGTCTGGCTCGCGGCAGGGATCACGGACATGCGTCGCGGCTTCACCGCGCTCGCGGCCCAGGCCGAGGCGACGCTCCAGCAGGATCCCTTCGCGGGAAATCTCTTCGGTAGCGTCCAGGTTCTTTCGCACTTTCGCTCATGCGATGGCGGCTCCGAAGGCTGCGTTTTGCGGCGCGCGGAGCGGCGCCATGTTCACGTACTTGCGGGTCGACCATTGGGTGCCAGCGATGTGCCTGAGCCGGGCCGCAGCAAGGTTAAGGCAGGACTGACCGTCGGGGAACGCTCCAACGACGCGGGTTCGTCGCCGGATCTCGCGCATGATGCGCTCGAGCGGGTTGTTGGTGCGGATCTTGATCCAGTGGCAGTCCGGGAGGGCGTAGTAGGTCAGGGTCTCCCCGACGTGCGCCTCGATGAGCTCGGCCGCGCGTCCCATCCGCTGGCGGCGGAGCTCGCCGACGACCGCCGCCGCCTTTTCCTCGGCAGTCGCCCTGGTCTCCTGGGCGTGGATCGCCTTGAGCATGTGGCTGACTTCCCGAAGCTTGGTCGCCGGCACATGGCTGAAGACGTTGCGGTAGAAATGCACGACGCAGCGCTGCCACCGGGCGTCCGGCAGATACTCCGCGATGCTCTCGACGAGACCGCGACAGGCGTCGGAGGTGATCAGCTCCACGCCCCGAAGGCCGCGGTCCACCAAGTGGCGCAGGAACGCCGACCAGCCGGACTTGTCCTCCTTGGCGCCCTCGCAGATGCCGAGGATCTCCCGGTATCCATCGGCGTTCACGCCGATCGCCACGAGCAACGAGACGTTGCGCACCTCCCCGGCCCAGGTCCGCTTCAGGACGATGCCATCGAGGAAGACGTACGGATGCTCGCCCTCGATCGACCGGTTCCGCCAGGCCTCGATCTTGGCGTAGATCTTCTTGTTGAGGTTCGACACCGTGCTCGGGCTGACCCGCGTGCCCAGAGCGCCTCGGTGATGTCCTCGACCCGCCGCACCGAGACGCCCGCGAGGTACATCTCGATCAGCGCCTCCTCGACCGAGCTCTCGCCGCGCTGGTAGCGAGAGGTGGCTCGAGAAATCTGAACGGGAGCAATGAGTGGATTGTCCGCGCGACACCGGCATGATGCCGAGAGCGAGGAGAGACCATGACGAGACGACC
>QFPW01000071.1 GCA_003241785.1 Rhodovulum sulfidophilum
GGCGGCGGGCTGGCGCTCGGGGCGCTGCATGAGATCGGCGGCGGCGGCGACGGCGCGCTCGATGGCGCGGCGGCCGCGCTCTTCGCCGCCGGCGTCGCGACGCGGGCGCGCGGCCCGGTTCTATGGATCGCGCGCGAGCTCGACGTCTTCGCGCCCGGATTGTCACAGGCGGGGCTGAAACCCGGGAGGGTCGTCCATGTCGCCGCGCCGGACGACGCGGCCCTGCTCTCGTGCTTCGAGGAAGGGCTTCGCCATGGCGGCGTCGGCGCGGTCATCGCGGAGCTGCGGCGGCTGCCTATGACCGCCTCGCGGCGGCTACAGCTCGCGGCCGAGGCCTCGGGGAGCCTCGCGCTCGCGCTGCGACGCTGGCGCCGGTCCGCCGACGCCGCCGATTTCGGCCAGCCGACGGCGGCGCTGACCCGTTGGCGGGTTTCGTCGCTTCCGTCGGCGCCCCTTCCCGTCCCCGGGATCGGCCGGGCGCGCTGGCTGGTCGAGCTGATGCGCTGCCGTGGCGGCGGCTCGGGCGATTTCGTGGTGGAGGCCTGCGATGGCACGGGTCGTCTCCGTCTTCCTGCCGACCTGGGCCACGGATCGCGCGCGCCGGACGCCTGGCGCGAACGCGCCGCCGGCTGACATCCCCTTCGCGATGGTCGGGCATCTCGGCCGACGCCGGGCGATCACAGCGGCCGACGCGCTCGCGCTGCGCTCGGGCGCGCGGATCGGCATGGCGGCCGCGCAAGCGACGGCGCTTATCCCCGGCCTGGTGACGCGCGCCGCCGATCCGCTGGGCGACGCGGCGGCGCTCGAGCGGCTCGCGCTCTGGGCGATCCGCCGCTACGCGCCAATCGCGAGCGCCGATCCCCCCGATGGTCTCGTGATCGACACCACCGGCGCCGACCATCTCGCGGGCGGCGAACAGGCGCTGCTCGAGGATCTCGTCGAACGCTGCGCGGCGGCTTCGATCACCGCGCGGGCGGCGGTGGCCGACACCCGGGGCGCCGCGCACGCCGCCGCGCGATGGCTCGCGGCGCCGGTCCTCGTCGTGGCACCGGGCGCCGCCCGCGAGGTGCTCCCTCCCCTGCCCGTCGCGGCGCTCCGGCTGTCGCCGGAGATCGCCGCCGGATGCCAGGCGCTTGGGCTCGAGCGCGTTGGGGATCTCGCGGGCCAGCCGCGCGCGCCGCTGGCGCTCCGCTTCGGTCCAGAGATCGGCCGCCGGCTCGATCAGGCTTTCGGCCGGCTGGCCGAACCGATCACCCCCTTGCGCGCGGCGGAGCTCCTCGAGGCCAGTCGCGCCTTCGCCGAGCCGATCGGCGCGGCCGAGACGATCGCCCGCTACCTCGCCAGGCTCGTCGACGCGGTCGTGGCCGAGCTCGACGCGCGCGGGCTCGGCGCGCGTCGCCTCGATCTCGTCTTCGCCCGCGTCGACATGAGCGCGCAGGCGGTCCGCGTCGGGACCAGCCGGCCCACGCGCGACCCGGCTCGCCTCACCCGGCTTCTGAGCGAGCGGATCGAGACCGTCGATCCCGGCTTCGGTATCGAGCGCATGACCTTGTCGGCGCCGCTCACCGAACCGATGGCGCCGCGCCAGACGGCCTCGTCGCTGATCGCAGCGGAGACTCCGGATATTTCCGAGCTGATCGACGTGCTCTCCAACCGGATCGGCGCGCACCTGCTCCACCGCTTCGCACCGCGCGCGAGCGACGTGCCGGAGCGTTCGGTCGCCCGCGTCGATCCCCTGGCGCCCGACACCGAGGCCGACTGGTCGGAGCCCTGGCCGCGCCCCGCGCGGCTCCTGCGCCGCCCGGAGCCGATCGAGACTATCGCGCTCCTGCCGGACAATCCGCCGGAAACCTTCACCTGGCGCGGCGTCCGCCGCCGGGTCCGCCGCGCCGACGGGCCGGAGCGGATCTTCGGCGAATGGTGGAGCCGCGACGCCGAGCTCGTGGCGGTGCGCGACTACTTCCAGGTCGAGGATGCGTCCGGCGCGCGGTTCTGGATCTATCGCGCCGGCGACGGCGAGGATCCGGAAACCGGTTCGCACCGCTGGTTCCTGCACGGGATCTTCGGATGATGGCGCGCTACGCCG
>QFPW01000072.1 GCA_003241785.1 Rhodovulum sulfidophilum
CATGCCGAAGAGGATCAGCAGCGTCACGATCGCGGGGCCGTTGCCCTGCGTCAGTAAGTCGATCAAGGGTGCAACTCGCTACTCTAATTGCCTGGGAAAACCCGTCGGTGCCGGGTGCTCGCTCACCCGGGCCGGCGCAACATGGACCATGGCGGCGCGCGCCTCAAATGCTTTTCAGCCGCCTAGCAAGGGCGACGAGGGGACCAGTATTGGGTCGAGCGAGAGCTAGGCGAGCGGGCCGGGAGATTCGTCCAGCACGGCGATGCACGTCAAAACGTCAGACATCACAGCGAGATAGCCATCCTGGCTTGCGAAGACTGGGCCAGCGCTGGCGGTGAGCCAGACGTAGGCGACATCGGCGCGGAGCTGCTCGCGAGCAGGGCCATTTGTCGCGGCGCGCGCCGCTGACCCGCGCCCGTTCCGTCCGGGAAACCGGTGGACAGTCGTGAGGATGGATCCCTAACCTGTCGTCAGTGAAGCGGGAGGGCCTGATGACGACGATTATCGGATTTCTGAACACAATCTTCTGGGGATATGTGCTGATCTACGGGCTGCTCGCGGTCGGGATCTATTTCACCATCCGTCTGCGCTTTCAGCAGATCCGTCATTTCCCGGAGATGTTCCGCGTCGTCTTCAGCGCGGGGGACACCGACAAGGAGGGGATCACTCCTTTCCAGGCGCTCTGCACCTCGCTCGCCTCCCGGGTCGGCACCGGCAATATCGCCGGCGTCGCCGTCGCGCTGAACCTCGGCGGGCCGGGAGCTATCTTCTGGATGTGGATGGTCGCCCTCGTCGGCATGGCGACCGCTTACGCGGAATCGACGCTGGCGCAGCTCTACAAGACCCACGGCCCGGAAGGCGTCTATCGCGGCGGCCCGGCCTTCTACATCGCGCGCGGGCTCGGCCTGCCGTGGCTCGGGTCGATCTTCGCGGTCTGCCTCATCCTCTCCTTCGGGCTCGTGTTCAACGCCGTGCAGGCGAATTCGATCGCCGACGCCATGGTCGGCGCCTTCGGCCTGCCGAAGATCGCGACCGGGCTGATCCTCGCCGCGCTCACCGCGGTGGTGATCTTCGGCGGCATCAAGAAGATCGCCACGGTCGCGGAATACGTCGTGCCCTTCATGGCAGGCGTCTACCTGCTGGCGGCGCTCTTCGTGCTCGTCACCAACCTCTCGGAGGTGCCGGCGATGCTCGGCCATATCATCGGCCAGGCCTTCGGCTTCGAGGAGGCGGTCGGCGGGGTCGCGGGCGGTGTCGCCGCCGCGATGCTGAACGGCGTGAAGCGCGGGCTCTTCTCAAACGAGGCCGGGATGGGCTCGGCGCCCAACATCGCCGCCGCCGCCACGCCGGTGCCGCACCACCCGTCGAGCCAGGGCTTCGTCCAGGCGCTTGGCGTCTTCATCGACACGATCGTCGTCTGCACCTGCACCGCGCTGATGATCCTGCTGTCCGGGGTCTACGCGCCGGGTGGCGAGCTCACCGGGACGCAGCTGACCCAGGCGGCGATGGCGGAGCATGTCGGCTTCGTCGGGCCATACTTCATCGCCGTGGCGATCTTCTTCTTCGCCTTCACCTCGATCATCGGCAACTACTCCTACTCGGAAATGGCGATGGTCTATCTCGGCGCGGGGCATCATTCCGCGCTGACGGGGCTGCGGGCGGTCGTGCTCATCATGGTGGTCTGGGGCTCGCTCCAGGCGGTCGCGACGGTGTTCGACACCGCCGACGCGTCGATGGGCCTGATGGCGACGATCAACCTCGTCGCCATCGTCGCGTTGTCCGGCACGGTGGCGAAGCTGACGCGGGACTATTTCGCGCAGCGCGCCGAAGGGATCGAGCCTCGCTTCCATGGCAAGGACTATCCCGAGCTCACCGGGATCGACACGACGATCTGGAGCCGCGACTGACGGGGCAAGCCGGGCGGGCCGGGTTCCCGCCCGGCCCAGGCCCCGCGGGATCAATCCTCGCGGCGCCCGACCTTCAGGATCCGCCCGGCGAGCAGGGCGATGGCGGCCGCGCCGAAGGAGAGGAGCGCGCCCATCCGCGCCGCGTCCTGCACCGGCCGGGAAGGCGACGCCCGCGACGAAGAGCGAGACGGTGAAGCCGATCGCCGCGACGCAGCCGAGCACGCCGAGATCCGCGAGCGTCATGCCCTCGGGCAGGCCGAGCCGCATCGGCTTCGCGGCGATCCAGCCGAACAGGAAGATCCCGGCCGGCTTGCCGATCAGGAGCCCCGCGAGCACGAGCCAGGTGGCGGGCCCGCGAGCACGAGCCAGGTGGCGGGTCCCATCGAGGAGAACTGGACCCCCGCGTTGGCGAGGCCGAACAGGAACAGCACGACCTGCACCACCGGCTTCAGCGCGTGCTCGATCCGGTTCAAGAGGTCGGGCCGGTCGTCCTCGCCCTCGGCGAAGATTCCGAGATCGGATTCGGCGTGCGGGATCGCCGGGATGATCGGCAGGAGGCCGAGCGCGGGATGGATGCCGGCGCGCTGGAACGCGTACCAGCTGACGGCGCCCGCGATCACATAGGGCCAGGCGCCGAGCCGCTCCATCGCGCGCGCGGCCGGCCGCGCCGGATCGCCG
>QFPW01000025.1 GCA_003241785.1 Rhodovulum sulfidophilum
GATCGCCTCCTCCACCGCGATCTCGTCGAACGGGTTCATGCTCATCTTCACATTGGCCAGATCAACGCCCGACCCGTCCGCCTTCACCCGAACCTTCACGTTGTAGTCGATAACCCGCTTGACGGGCACCAAGATCTTCATTCCCGGAGGTCTCCTTCCGTTTCCGGCCAGCCGGCCGGCTTCCAAATCTCCCCGGCGAGCACGGCGCGCGCGCAATCGAGCGCGACACGGGCGCGCCGCTCGAGGCTCACGCGTCCGTCGAGCCGCGTCATCGGGATCTCGAGCGCGAGCGGCAGCTCCGCGGGGAGAGCGGCGAGATAGGCGCCGAGCGCCAGGTCGCCCTGCCCCGGCGGCAGGCGGTTGCGCGCCGAATGATCGATCATCGTCTCGAGGTCGGCCGGGGCCGGCGGCGCGTCGCAGAGATGGAGGACCCGCAGCAGTCCGGGGTCGAGCGCCGCCAGCTCCGCCGGCGTGACGCCCATCCGGTCGACATGCAGCGCGTCGAGCACCAGCCGCGCGCCAAAGCCCCGCCCCGCCGCGACGACGGCGAGCGCCTCGGCCAGCGATCCCGCCGCCCGGTGGGCGATGGGCTCGAACCCCACGGCGACGCCATGGGACGCGGCCGCCTCGCAGAGCGCCGCGAACCGCTCGCCGATCTCGGCGAGCCCCGTCCCGTCGCTCGGGCCGCCTCTCGGGCCTCCGACCGCGATGAGATCCGGGGCCGGCCCCGCGCCGCCGAGCGCCGCGGCCGTCTCGAGGACCGCCGCCCCGACCGGCGCGCCCGCCTCGGCGAGAACCCGTGCCTCGACCTCGGTCACCGCGAGTCCGCGCGCCGCCAGCTCCGCCAGGAAACGCCGCCTGAGCGCCGGCTCGGTCACCAGCGGCGAGACCGGCGCCCCCGTCGCGGGATCGCAGAGCCGCAGGCCGAGGCCGTCGTATCCGGCCTCGGCGGCGATGCGCAGCGCCTCGAACGGATCCGCGGCCGGCGCGGTCAGGTAGGACATCGAGATCGACCGCATCGGTCCTCCTCTCACGCGGCGGCGCCCCGGGCCCGCCGCGTCATTCGGTCAGCTTCAGCGCGTCGATCTCGGCGAGCTCCTCCGCCGTCAGGCGCCAGTCGCTGGCGGCCGCGTTGGCGCGGACCTGCTCGGGACTCGTCGCCCCGGCGATCACGCTCGCCACGAGCGGCTGGGCTAGCAGCCAGGCGAAGGCGAGCTCGAGCATCGTGCGGCCGCGCGCCTCGGCGAAGGCGATCAGCCGCTCGATCTTGTCGAGCCGTTCCTCCGTGAGCCCGCCCTTGAAATAGGACAGGTCCATGCGCGTCCCCTTGGGCAATTCCGCGCCCTTGCGGTACTTGCCGGTGAGAAGTCCGCTCGCGAGCGGGAAATACGGCAGGAAGCTCATGCCCGTGCTCCGCAGCGCCGGGAACAGGCTCTGCTCGACGTCGCGCGAGAGCAGGTTGTATTCCGCCTGCGTCGAGAGGAGCCGCGGCAGCCCCTCGGTGCGCGATATCCAGGCCGCGTCGACGAGCTGCCAGGCCGGGAAGTTGGAGCAGCCGACGTAGCGCACCTTGCCCTGGCGCACGAGATCCTCGAGCGCGCGCAGCGTCTCCTCCCGCGGGGTCTGGGGATCGGGGAAGTGATACTGGTAGAGGTCGATCCAGTCCGTGCGCAGCCGCGCGAGGCTCGCCTCGACGGCCCGCATGATGTAGCGCCGCGATCCGTCGTAGCGCGCCGACTTCTCGCGATTCATCGGCGAGGCGAACTTGGTCGCGAGGATCACGTCCTGGCGCCGCGCCCCGAGCACTTCGCCGAGGACCTTCTCGGAGCCGCCGTCCGCGCCATAGGAATCGGCCGTGTCGAGGAAGGTGATCCCCGAGTCGAGCGCGGCGTCGATCACGGAGCGCGCGCGGGCGATGTCCATGCCGGCGATCATGCCGCCGAAGTTGTTGCAGCCGAGGCCGATGGCCGAGACGAGCAGGCCCGATTGGCCCAGGGGACGGTGTTCCATGTCAGAGCTCCTTGCTGTCGTCGCGGGGATCATTCCCCGAGCATCATCGCGGCCGCGCGCTCCGCGACCATCACGGTCGCGGCGAAGGTATTGCCGTTGATGATCCGCGGCATGACCGAGGCGTCGACCACCCGAAGGCCCTCGACGCCCCGCACGCGCAGGTCCGGGCCGACGACCGCGGCCTCGTCGGGGCCCATGCGGCAGGTGCCCACCGCGTGGAAATGCGTGGTCGCCGTGGCGCGGATGTCGGCCACGAGCTCGGCCGGCGTCGCGGGGGCCGCCGCCGGCTGGAGCTCGGCCTCGATCACCCGCGCGAGCGGCCCGTCGAGAACCATCTCGCGCAGATGCGCGACCGCGGCGGCCAGATCGTCCATGTCGCGCGGATCGCCGAAATAGTCCGGATGGATCGCCGGCCAGGCCTCGGGGTCGGCCGAGACGAGGCGCACCCGGCCGGTCGACCGCGGGATCCCCTGATTGACGAGCAGGGTGAAGCCGTGGCGCCGGGGCAGGATGCCGAGCACGCCCGGCTTGCGGCGGATGACGAGCGCCGGAGCGAGGCAAACCTGCGCCAGGCCGTGGTCGCCCGCCCCCGTGCGGAAAATGCCGGCGGTGGGGAACAGCCCCCGCGCGAGGGGGCCGCCGCGGCGGATCAGATAGTCGAGCCCCGCGCGCGCGGCGCCGACCGGGCGCACGTGGACATAGGCGGTCACGGGCGCCGAACAGGCGAACATGAGCTTGTAGCACGGGTGGTTCTGCAGGTTCGCCCCCACCCCGGGCAGATCCGCCGCCACCGCGATGCCCAGACCGCGCAGGTCGGCGGCGGGGCCGAGGCCCGATCGCATCAGCAGCGCGGGCGAGTTCACCGCGCCGGCGCTGACGATCACCTCGCGCTCGACCGCGATCTCGCGCGGACCGTCCTTGCCCCGGACGAGGACACCCGTGGCGCGCCCGGCCCGGAGGATCAGCCGCGCCGCGGTGGCGCCGGTCAGGACGGTGATCCCGCCCGCGGCGCGCGCCGGGCGCAGATAGGCCGTGGCCGGACTGCTCCGCCGGCCCCGGCGCAGGGTCATGTCGCAATGGCCGAAGGCATCCTCGGACGGGCGGTTGAGATCGTCGGTCACGCCGTGCCCGGCGGCCGCCGCCGCCTCGAGGAACAGATCGCAGATCGGGGCGGTCGCCACGCCCTCGCTAACCTGGAGCGGTCCGTCGCCGCCATGCAGGTCGCTCGCGCCGCGCTCGTTCGTCTCGGCCCGGCGAAAGGCGGCGAGCGCCTCGGCATAGCCCCAGCCGGGGTTGCCGAGGTCACGCCAGTGGTCGAAATCGGCGGGCTGGCCGCGCAGATACATCATGCCGTTGATCGAGCCCGAACCGCCGAGCACCCGCCCCTGCGCCCAATAGAGGTCGCGTCCGTCGAGCGCGGGCACCGGTTCGGTCTGGTAGTTCCAGTTGAGCCCGGGCGCGGTTCCGGTCACGACATTCGCGCCGGGAACACCGATCAGCGGATCGCGGTCGGGGCCGCCGGCCTCGATCAGCGCGACCCGCGCGCCCGCGCCCGCCAGCCGCGCCGCCATGACGCAGCCCGCCGCGCCCGCGCCGATCACGGCGTAATCGTATCCCTCGTGTCGCATGCCCATTCCACCCGAACGCGCCGCATGCTTCCCCGAGCCATCGCGACGCGGCATCGTCCGAACGGATCATATGGTCCGTATCCGCTTCGCCGTCTTATGCTGTCGGGAAAGAACGGGGAACCATGACCGACGAGAAGCTCCCGAACCGGCACGCGCTGCGCCTGCAGCTCATCCTGCGCAACCTGCCGCATATCCTCGCGGCCGAGCGCGCGGGCAGCCTGCATCGCGCCGGCGAGCGGCTCGGGATCGCGCAATCGGCGCTGTCCCGCCGCCTCGCCGAGGTCGAGGGCGAGCTCGGCGGCCCGATCTTCGAACGCTCGGCGGCCGGCGTGTCCCCGACCGAGCCGGGCGCGGCCTTCTGCCGCGAGGCCGCGCAGATCATGGCCGATCTCGAGCGCGCGATCCGGCGCTTCGAGCTCAACCGGATGGAAGGCCGGATGACGCTGCGCATCGGGTTCAACAGCGCGGCGATGATGTTTCCCGCCATGGCCGCCGCCCTGCGCGACTTCCGCCAGACCCATCCCCGCTGCGACCTGCGGCTCGCCTCCCACCTCTCCGAGGCGCAGTATCGCGCGGTCGAGGCGGGTGAACTCGACGTCGGCGTCGCCTTCCTTCTCGGCGACGGGCTTCCCTTCGCGATCCAGCCGCTGGCCGAGGACCGGATCGTGCTGGCCCTCCCGTCCGATCACGCCCTCGCGGCGCGCCCGCTGCTGTCGATCGGCGATCTCGACGGCGCGCCGCTCATCTCGATCCAGCGCGAGACCTCCGGCCGCCTCGCGGAGGAGGTGGGGTCGCGCCTGGACGCCGCGGGCGTCCGTCCGCGGGAGGTGATGGAGGCGGGCAGCAGCGAGGCGACGCTGAACCTCGTCGCGGCCGGGCTGGGGCTCGCCTTCGTCAACCGCTCGCAGGGCGGGCGGCTGCCGCCGAACGTGGTGCTGCGCGACCTGGAGGGGTTCGATCTTCCGCTGCCGGTCGCGGCCTTCTGGATGCCGGCGGCGGAGACGCCGCTCATCGCGGCCTTCGCGGCGGCGCTCGCCGAGGCCTTCCAGATGCTCAACGCCCACGCGATGCCGTAGCGAGATCACCCGGCCGCAATTGGGAATTGGCGCCGCTCCGGCGGCGCGACGTACATCTTCCTCAAACACGGGAGGAGATGACATGCCAGAACCGAGACAGATCCGACTGAACGCGCTCGACCAGTGCACGCCGAGCTTCCTCGCCTTCGGCCTCTGGGCGCATGAACGGGACCGCGCGCTCGACTACACCAAGCTCGGCTACTGGCTCGACTACGCCCGCCTGCTCGAGCGCGGAAAGTTCGACGCGCTGTTTCTCGCCGATATCATCGGCGTGCCGGACGTGTTCGAGGGCGGCCCCGACGCCGCCTTTCGCGCGGGGGCGCTCGCGCCCTCGCTCGACCCCTCGGCGATCGTCGCCGCGATGGCCACCGTGACGCGGAACCTCGGCTTCGCGATCACCGGCAGCGCCAGCTACGAGGTGCCCTATCTCTTCGCGCGCCGCATGGCCACGCTCGACCATCTGACGGAAGGCCGTCTCGGCTGGAACATCGTGACCGGCTTTCTCAACAGCGGCGCGCGCGCCATGGGCGAGGCGGGGCTCGGCGCGCATGACGCGCGCTACGACGCCGCGGACAGCTTCGTCGACGTCGTGACCGCGCTCTGGGACAAGTCCTGGGCCCCCGGCGCGGTGCTGCGCGACAAGGCGACGGGGCGGTTCGCCGACCCCTCGAAGATCGCGATCATCGAGCGCGACGGCCCCCATCACCGGATCCACGCCGCCGGCCCGACCGAACCCTCGCCGCAGCGGGTGCCGGTGCTGTTCCAGGCCGGCGGATCGCCGCGCGGGCGGGACTTCGCCGCCACCCACGCCGAGGGGATCTTCGTCAACGGCCCGAAACTGCCGCTCGTCGCCGAGCAGGTGACGGACATCCGCGCCCGCGCGGCGGCGTTCGGCCGCGACCCCCGCGCGATCCGCTTCTTCGCCGGCGCCTCGATCATCGTCGCCGAGACCCGGTCGCTGGCCGAGGCGCGGGCGCGCGACTATCAGCGGATGGCGAGCGTCGAGGGGATGCTCGCGCAGCTCTCGGCCGCGCTCGGCATCGATCTCGCGCGCTATCCGCTCGACGAGCCCATCCGCTACGAGGAGACCGACGCCGCCCGCTCCCAGCTCGAGATGCTGACGCGCAAGGGGCAGGTCACCATCCGGCAGATGGCCGAGAGCATGATCCTGAGCGGCCGGAACGTGACGCTGATCGGCACGCCGTCGGAGATCGCCGACACGATGACCGAATGGGTCGAGCAGGGCGACGTCGACGGCTTCAACGTCGCGCGCATTCTCGCGCACGAGACGATGGAGGCGGTCGTCGACCTGCTGGTGCCCGAGCTGCAGCGGCGCGGCCTGTTCAAGGAGGATTACGCGCCCGGCACGCTGCGCGAGAAGCTGCGCTCCGACCCGCCGGAGGGTCCGGCCGCGCGCGAGGCCGCCCCGAGGGTCGCCGCCCCGGCCTGAGCGCGCGCGAAACCGCGACCGACGACCCGGATACCACCAAAACCGAGCGGGAAATCCCCGCCGAGGGAGGAAAAACGATGGACCATACCGATTCCCAGATCGCGGACGGAATGCGCTTCGCCATGCGGCGGCTCGCGCAGTCGGTGACGGTGATCTCCGCGCGCCACGAATCCGGCCGCGTCGCGATGGCCGCCACCGCGGTGAACAGCCTCAGCCTCGATCCGCCCTCGATGCTGGTGGTGGTCAACCGCCAGGCATCGCTCTTCACCGCCCTGCGCGCCGGCGCGCGATTCTGCATCAACGTGCTGACCCGCGACCAGCAGCCGGTCGCGGAACACTGCGGCGGCGGGTCGCGCGGCGAGGACCGGTTCGCGATCGGCGCGTGGGAGGAGCAGGACGGCGTTCCCTGCCTGCGCGACGCGCAGGCCCGGATCCACTGCGTGCAGGACGGGTACATGACCTACGGCACCCACGGGGTCTTCATCGGCCGCGTCACCGGCACGCAGGTTTCGAACGCCGTCGTCCCGCTCATCTACGCCGATGGCCGCTACCACGGTCTCGCGAACTGACCGACGCCCGGCTGGCCAGCGCGCGGCGCGCGGACGGCCGGAGACGATCCGGCGGCGAACCGGCCGCCGGCGACGCCGCCACGTGACCGCCGGGACCCGACGCGGACTTCCCGCGCGGCGCCCGGCGCTTCCGCGCGTGCCTCCCTCGGCGCGGATACCTGATGATCGCGTAGCAAAATAGATCTCCGTCAACGCATATCGTTGACGTCACCGCCATCCGACTGCGAAAGTGCTTCGGCGCCACGGAAAGTCCGCGGACCTCGCGGGCGCGGATCACCGGGCGGCGAGCCGTGGATACCGGCAGCCGGCGCGATCGAACCAGAACAACAAACAAACAGGGAGGATATGGCGTGGCCAAGGACGCGCGAAGCAAGAACGGACACCAGCGCCTGCTCTCGCCGGGGCGCATCGGCGGGATGGAGCTCGCGAACCGCATGGTCGTCGCGGCCATGGGCGTGAGCCTCGCCGAGGAGGACGGCACGGCGGGGGACCGCTACATCGCCTATCACGCGGCGCAGGCGCGGGGCGGGAGCGGGCTCATCATCACCGGCGTGACCGGGGTCGCCTGGCCCTGCGGGGTGGTCCAGCCCAACCAGCTCGGCATCTCGGAGGACCGCTTCCTGCCGGGGCTCCGGCGCATGACCGAGGCGGTGCACGGCCATGGCGCGCGCATCGCAGCCCAGCTCCATCATGGCGGGCTCGTCGCCGCCTACGCCGCGCGCTGGGGACAGCCGCTCTGGGCGCCGTCGATGCCCGGACCTTTCGAGGGCGATTTCTTCGACCATTTCCTTCCCGACGAGATCGCGGCCTTCGCCGGCGGCGCCATGCCGGAGGTCAGGGTGCTGGACGAGGAGGACATCCGGACGGCCGTCCGCCAGTTCGCCGACGGCGCCGTCCGGGCGCGCGAGGCCGGCTTCGACGCCTGCGAGATCCATGGCGGCCACGGCTACCTGCTCTCGTCCTTCCTCTCGCCCTCCACCAACAAGCGGACCGACGCCTATGGCGGGTCGCTCGAGAACCGGGCGCGGCTGATGATCGAGACGCTGCGCGCGGTCCGCGCCGCCGTCGGAGCGGATTTCCCGGTCTGGGTGAAACTCGATTCCCGGGAAATCGGCAAGAAGGTGGGCACCACCCTCGAGGATGCCCGGCGCGTCGCGCGCATGCTCGAGGAAAACGGCGCGGACGCCATCGCCGTCACCGCCTATCACGACATGGGCCAGGCAAAGCTCCATTCCGGCTCGAACATCCCGCATCTGCCGGAGTCGAACCTGCCCGCCGCGAAGGAGATCAAGCGCGCGGTCGGCATTCCCGTCATCGCCTCGGGACGGGTCGAGCTCGACCGGGCGGAGGCGCATCTCGCCGCGGGCGGCTTCGACTTTCTCGCGATGGGGCGCAAGATCCTGGCCGACCCGGACCTGCCCAACAAGCTGGCGGCGGGTCAGGCCGCGGAAATCCGCCCCTGCGTCTACTGCTACACCTGCGTCAGCACGGCCTATCTGCGCGACCATGTCCGCTGCGCGGTGAATCCCGCGACCGGCTACGAGTATCTCCAGCCACGGGCCGAGGCGCCGCGGGGCCGGCGCTACGTCGTCGTCGGCGGTGGCCCGGGCGGGATGGAGGCGGCGCGGCGCCTCGACGCGCTCGGCAACGAGGTGATCCTGATCGAGCGCGGCGCCCGCCTCGGCGGCACGCTCCGGTTCGCGGCCCTGCCCTATCCGCCGAACGAGCGCCTGCTCGACTGGCTCGAGGCGCGCGTCGCCGCCTCGGGGGTGAAGGTGCTCCTGAGGACGGAGGCGACGCCCGAGTTGCTGCGCGGCCTCCAACCCGACGAGGTGATCGTCGCCACCGGCGCGCGGCGCGACCTGCCCGACATCCCCGGCGCCGAGCTCGGCCATGTCCTGAGCGGCGACGATCTGCGCGGGCTGATGCTCGGCGAGGTCTCCGGCCCGCTCCGGGCGAAGACCGGCCTCGCGACGCGGATGGCGGCGCGCATCGGCGCGGCCACGGGCCTGACGTCCGATCCGGGCTTCGTGCGGCGCGCCACGCACTGGTGGATGCCGCTTGGCAAGCGGGTGGCGATCATCGGCGGCGAGCTGGTCGGGCTCGAACTGGCGGAATTTCTCAACGAGCGCGGCCGCGAGGTGACGGTGATCGAGGAGTCCGCGAATTTCGGCCGCGGCCTCAGCGTCGTGCGGCGGATGCGGCTGACGCCCGAGCTGCGCGAGCACGGGGTCGCGCTCGTCGCCGGGGCCCGGGAGATCGGCATCGGCCGCGAGGCCGTCTCCTTCACGCAGCCCGATGGCGCGCGCCGCGAGGTCCGCGCCGACAGCGTCATCGTCGCCATGGGCGCCTGCGGCGACGCGACGCTGGCCCAGGCCCTGCGCGCGGCGGGCTTTTCCGTGCGGGAGGTCGGCGATTGCACCGGGGTCGCCTATATCGAGGGCGCGATCCGGGGCGCGGCGCGGGCGGTCCTCGGCGGCGAGGCCGCGCCACTGCCCTGGGAAGCCACGCCGATGCCCGTCCAGGTGGCCGGCTAGCGGCGCGAGGCATCCTGTCCGTCCGGTGGCGTCGACCGGGCGGACACATCGCGGGAGGGCCGGGCTAGCCCGCCGTCTCGGCCCGCAGCTCGCGCTTCAGGACCTTGCCCTGGGCGCTGGTCGGCAGGCTCTCGCGGACCTCGACGCTGCGCGGCACCTTGTAGTTCGCCATGTGATCGCGGGCCCAGGCGATGATGCCGGCCGCGTCCGCCGTCGCGCCGGGGCGCAGGACCACGTAGGCGCGTCCGACCTCCCCCAGCCGCTCGTCCTCGACCCCGAGCACCGCCACCTGGGCGATCGCCGGATGACGGCTCAGCATGCGCTCGATCTCGGCGGGGTAGCAGTTGAAGCCCCCGACGATGAACATCTCCTTCAGCCGGTCCTCGATCACCAGGTTGCCCTCGGCGTCGAACCGCCCGACGTCGCCGGTGCGCAGCCAGCCCTCGGCGTCGATCGTCTCCGCCGTCGCCTCCGGCGCCTCGAAATAACCCTGCATCACGAGATAGCCGCGGATCACCACCTCGCCGGCCTCGCCGCGCGGCAGCAGGCGCCCGTCCGGGCCCATCATGGCGATCTCGACCCCGTCCATCGGCTGGCCGGCGGTGTTGGCGATCACCTCGACCGCGTCGTCGTGGCGGCACATCGCTCCGTAGCCGCCGCACTCGGTCAGGCCGTAGCCGTTGCAGACCCCGGCGAAGCCGAGCTCCGCGCGCATCCGCTCGATCAGAACCGACGGGATGACCGCGCCTCCGGTGATGCCGAGCCGCAGGCTCGACCGGTCGAAGCCCGCGAGATCGGGGTGGTTCAGCATCCCCTGGAAGATCGCCGGCGGGCCGGGAATGACCGAGACGCGCTCCGTCGCGACGCGCCGCAGGACTTCCTCGGGATCGAAGGCGAGATGGGGCAGGATCGTCGCCCCGGCGATCAGCGCGCCGATCGCGCCGCTGCGATAGCCGAAGGCGTGAAAGAACGGCGGAATGACCAGCACCCGGTCGCCGCGCCGCATCCCGACGCGCTGGTTCCAGCTCGCCACCGCGCGCAGGAACTGGCCATGCCCGAACATCACGCCCTTGGACTGGCCGGTCGTGCCGGAGGTGAAGAGGATGTCGGCGGTGGATTCGGGCGTCAGATCGGCGATCCGCGCGTCGAGCTCCGCCTCGCCGACCTGGTCGGCGCGGGCCATGAAATCGTCCCAGGCGACGCCGGCCGCCGAGGAAGGCCCGAGGATCACGATGTCGAGCAGGCCCGCGCGGGTCTCGGGGCTCAGCATCGCGGGATAGTCGGCGCCGAGGAAGGTTCCGACCGATACGATCACCCGCGCGCCGCCGCGGGTCGCGAGATCCTCGATCTCGGCCGCCTTGAAGCGGGTGCTGGCCGGGATCATGATCGCGCCGGCGCTCGCGATCCCGAGCGCGGCGATGATCCATTCCGCGCAATTCGGCGCCCAGATCATGACGCGGTCGCCCGGGCCGACGCCGGTCGCGATCAACGCCCGGGCGAAGCGCCGCTGGGCCTCGCGCAGCGCGACGAAGCTCAACGTCCGCCCGGGCTCCTCGATGGCCGGGTCGTCGCCATAGAGCTCGGCGGCGCGGTCGATGAAGGCGGGCAGCGTGGTGAAGGTCCAGTCGGCGGTCTCAGGCATCGGTGACTCCCACGCGGGCAGCCGAGGCGCGGCTCCCCGTCGATGGATCGAGCATGGCCTCGCGCGGCGGTTCGGGGCATCGTCCGAAGGGACGACGTCCCGAGCGATAGCCCGGCCTAGGCCGTCGGGAAAGAACGGATCGGAGACCCCGCTTGCAGACACCCCCTTCCCTGCCCGACATCCGCCTCGACGGCCGCGTGGCGATCGTCACCGGCGGCACCCGCGGCATCGGCGCCGCCATCGCGCGGGTCTTGCTCGCCGCCGGCTGCGAGGTCGCGGTCTGCGGCCGGACCGCGCCCGAGGCGCCCCCCGCGGCCGCGGGCCGCGTGGCACGCTTCTTTCCCTGCGACGTGCGCAGGGCCGAGGCCGTGGCGGAATTCGTCGAGGCGGTCGGCGCGGCCTTCGGGCGGATCGACTTTCTCGTCAACAACGCCGGCGGCTCGCCGCCCGCCGAGGCGCTGACCGTCTCGCCGCGCTTTCACGAATCGATCCTCGCGCTGAACCTGACCGGTCCCATCCACATGTCGCAGGCGGCGGCGCGCTGGATGATCCGGGGCGAGTCGCCCGGCGCCATCGTGAATATCGCGAGCGTCTCGGCAACGCGGCCCTCGCCCGGCACGGCGGTCTATGGCGCGGCCAAGGCCGGGCTGCTCGGGCTGACCCGGAGCCTCGCGGCGGAATGGGGACCGGGGATCCGGGTCAACGCGATCGTGGTCGGCCTCGTAGATACCGAGGAGGCGGCGCTTCCCTACGGCTCGGAGGCGGCGCGGGCGGCGATCGCGGACTCGCTCCCGGCGCGGCGCATGGGCCATCCGGACGACATCGCCGCGGGGGTCCTCTACCTGCTGAGCCCGCTCGCGGCCTATGTCTCGGGGGCCACGCTCGAAATCCATGGCGGCGGGGAACGGCCGCTGTTTCTCGATCTCGTCGAACGCCACGCGGCCCCGTCCTGAGCGGACGGGACCGTCGCGGCCCGGCGTCTCAGCTCGCGCCGTAGACGGGCTTCGCGGGCGTGCGCTCGGCGGTCAGCCGCGCGACCATCGCGCCGATCTCCGCGGCGGGGATGCGCGCGCCCTTGTCCTCGGAGGGGCCGTCGGTCCAGCCGAGCGCCAGCGAAAGACGCCCGCCGAGCAGCTCGAACACCTCGCCCGTAACGCCGCGCGACGCCTCCGAGCAGAGCCAGGCGATGAGCGGCGCGGTGTTCTCCGGCGCGTAGAGGTCGAAGTCCCCGGCCTTGCGCGACATCGCCTCGCCGAAGGCGCCCTCGGTCATCCGCGTGCGGGCGTTCGGCGCGATCGCGTTCGCGGTGATCCCGTAGCGGCCGAGCTCGGCCGCCTGCACCAGCGTCAGCCCGGCGATCCCCGCCTTGGCCGAGGAATAGGCGCTCTGGCCGATCGAGCCCTGCAGACCCGCGCCCGAGGTCGTGTTGACGATGCGCGCGTCGACCGGCGCGCCGGCCTTCCCCTGCGCCCGCCAATGGTCGACCGCGTGGCGCGAGACGCAGAAATGCCCGCGCAGATGCACCCGCATCACCGCGTCCCATTCCTCGGGCGTCGCCGAGACGAACATCCGGTCGCGGACGAAGCCCGCGTTGTTCACGACAGCGTCGAGGCGACCGAAGCTGTCGAGCGCGAGCTTGACGATGCGCCCCGCCGCGTCCCAGTCGGTGATGTCCTCGAGGCTCGCGACCGCGGCGCCGCCCGCGGCGCGGATCTCGGCCACGACCTGCGCGGCGGGCGTCTCGGCCGTCGCCTCGCCGTTGTTGGTGACGCCGAGATCGTTCACGACGACCGCCGCGCCCTGCGCCGCGAGCTCGAGCGCATAGGCGCGCCCCAGGCCCCGGCCCGCCCCCGTCACGATCACCGCGCGACCTTCGCAGATACCCATCCTCAGTCCTTCCGACCTCGGCCCAGCCGCACCGGCCGGGCGTTTCCTTCGTTCCGTTTCCTGTCCGGCTCGGGTTCCGGCAGCGGCGCGCAGGGCACGAGCCCCGCGAGCGACCGCCGGGCGAGCCGCTGGTATTCCCCGTCGCCGTCGTTGCGCCAGGTCACCTCCTCGGCGCCGAGCAGCCGCAGCAGCCGCGCGGGGTTGCCGGCGATCAGCCCGCGCGGGGCGAAGCGCTGGCCGCCCCGGACGAGGGTCTGGGCGGCGACGAGGCAGTCATCCCCGATCTCGGCCGCGTCGAGCACCGTGGCCCCGATGCCGACGAGCACGTTCTCGCCGATCACGCAGCCATGAAGCACCGCCGCGTGGCCGATCGTCGCGCCGCGCCCGACGACGCAGTCCTGCTCGGCCGAGCCATGCAGCACGCAGCCGTCCTGGACCGAGGCGTCGCCGGTGACGAGGATGCGGCCGAAATCCCCGCGCAGGCTCGCCGCGGGACCGATGTAGCATCCCGGTCCGACGATGACGTCGCCGATCAGGCTCGCCAGCGGGTGCAGGAAGCTCGTCGGGTGGACGACGGGAATCCGGCCCTCGAAGGCGTAGCAGGGCATCAGAGCCGCTCGATGATCGTCACGTTCGCCTGGCCGCCGCCCTCGCACATGGTCTGGAGGCCGTAGCGTCCGCCGCGGCGCTCGAGCTCGTGCAAGAGCGTCGTCATGATCCGCGCGCCGGTCGCGCCCAGCGGATGGCCGAGCGCGATGGCGCCGCCGTTGACGTTGACCTTGTCGTGGGGGATGCCGAGCTCGCGCATCCAGGCCATCGGAATCGAGGCGAAGGCCTCGTTGCATTCGAAGAGGTCGATGTCCGCGACGGAAAGCCCGGTCCGTTCCAGCGCCCGCCGGGTCGCGGGAATCGGCGCGGTCAGCATCCAGACCGGATCCGCGCCCATCACCGAGAGATGGTGGATGCGCGCCCGCGGCTTCAGGCCATGCGCCTTCACCGCCCCTTCCGAGGCGATCAGGAGCGCCGCCGCCGCGTCGGCGTTCTGGCTCGAGATCCCGGCGTGGATCGTGCCGCCCTCGCGCAGGGGCGCGAGCGTCGCCATCTTCTCGAGCGAGGTGTCGCGGCGCGGCGTCTCGTCCCTGTCGAGCCCGTCGAGCGGCGCGATCTCGCGGGCGAAGCGCCCCTCGTCGGTGGCGGCGATCGCGCGGCGGTGGGATTCGAGCGCGAAGGCCTCCATCTCCGCGCGGCCGCATTGCCACTTGTCGGCGATCATCTGGGCCGAGCGGAACTGGTCCACCTCCTCCGCGCCATAGCGCGCCTTCCAGCCCGGCGAGGTCGAGAACGGGTCGGGGAAACCCCATTGCTGGCCGGCGATCATCGCCCCGGAGATCGGGATCAGGTTGAGGTTCTGCACGCCGCCGGCGACCACGAGGTCCTGCGTGCCGCTCATCACCCCCTGCGCCGCGAAATGCACCGCCTGCTGGCCGGAGCCGCACTGGCGGTCGACCGTCACCCCCGGCACGGTGTCGGGCATGCCCGCGACGAGCCAGCAGGTCCGCGCGATGTCGCCGGCCTGGGGCCCGACGGTCTCGGTCGCGCCCATGACGACGTCGTCGACGGCGGCCGGGTCGATTCCGGAGCGTTCCACCAGCGCCCGGATCGCATGGGCGCCGAGATCGGCGGAATGCACCGAAGCGAGGCTGCCCTTCTTGCGTCCGATCGGGGTCCGGACGGCATCGATGATATAGGCTTCAGGCATGGGCTTCCTCGGGAAAGAGATGGTCGGGGCCGAGGGGCAGTCCGAAGGCGCGCGCGGCCACCCGCTCGCGGTGCTCGGCCGGGCCGCCCCGGGCATGGGTGAGCCACAGCGCCCGCTTGAGGCAGAAATGCACATCGACCTCCCAGGAATAGCCCATCGCGCCATGGACCTGGAGCGCGGTCCGCGCGGCGAAATCGACCGCCTCGCCGGCGGCGAGCAGCGCGTGGGAGACGCGCGCGGCCGCGAAGACCCCGCCGCCGGGCAGACCGGCGGCGGCCGCGTGGACGACCGGACGGGCGAATTCGACCTTCACCTGCGCCGAGGCGAGGTGATGCTTGATCGCCTGGTATGATCCGATCGGCTTGCCGAACTGCTTGCGCTCGCCCGCGTAGGCGACCGCCATGTCGATCGCGCGCTGCGCGACGCCGAGCATCTCCGCCGCCGCCCAGAGCGCGCCCCGGTCGCGGGCCGCCGCCAGCAAGGGCGCGGCCGTCCCGGGGTCGGCGATCAGGGTCTCCGCGGAGAGCGGCGCCGTGACCGAGAAGAGGCCGAGCAGCGGATCGACATGCGCCTGGCGCGTCGGTTCCGCCGCGCCCGCCGGCAGCAGGTGCAGCCCGCCGTCGGGCGCCGTGAGCAGGAGATGCGCGGCCCGATCGGCCGCCACGACCAGTCCGGCGTCCGCCCAGACCGTGAGCCCCGCGCCCGAGAGCATCTCGGCGAGCACCGCCTCCTGCCCGGTCGCGGCGAGGAGCGGCGCCACGACGCCGGCGGCGTCGGTCAGCGGCTCGGGCAGCAGATGGTAGCCGCAGGCGGTCGCGATCCGGACGAAGTCCGCTTCCGCGAGGCCGAGCCCGCCCGCCGCCTCGGGAACGAGGACGCCGGCCAGGCCGAGTTCGACGAGCCGCGCCCAGCGGGCGGGGTCGAAGGTCTCGCCGCGGTCGATGAGGGCGCGGAACGCGGCGGAGGCGCAGGTCTCGGCGAGCAGCGCACGCGCCACCTCGGCCATCATCTCCTGCTCTTCGGTGAAGGTGAAATCCATTTCGCGCCCCCTCAGCCGCGCGGCAGGCCGAGCATGCGCTCGGCGATGATGTTGCGCTGGATCTCGTTCGTGCCGGCATAGATCGGTCCCGCCAGCGAGAAGAGATAGCCGTCGAGCCAGTCGCCCACGTCGCCGGCCGCCGGCGCCTCGGGCAGGAGCGCCGCGCGCGCCCCGAGGATCGACATCGCCGCGCGGTGCATCGCGATATCCATCTCCGACCAGAAGATCTTGTTCACGCTCGCTTCCGCCCCGATATGCCCGCCCGCGATCAGCCGCGACGCCGTGGCGTAGATCGAGAGCGCGTAGGCGTCGGCGTCCATCACCGCCTGGAGAACCTGATCGCGCACCGCGGGCGCGACCTGCGCCTCGTGGGCGCGGTAGAGCTCGACCAGCGCGGCCGCGGTCACCTGGTAGCGGGCCGGGCTCCGCAGCATCAGCCCGCGCTCGAACCCCGCGGTCGCCATGCAGATGGCCCAGCCCTGCCCGTCCTCGCCCAGCCGGTTGAAGGCGGGAACCCGCACATCCTCGAGAAAGAGCTCGGCGAAGCCGACCTCGCCGTTGATCTGGGCGATCGCCTGCCGGCGGATGCCCGGCGCGTCGAGCGGGAAGAGGAAGAGCGACAGCCCCCGGTGCCGCTCCGACCCGGGATCGGTCCGGAACAGGCCGAAGGCCCAGTCCGCGAAGACGGCGCGCGAGGACCAGATCTTGTGGCCAGAAAGGACGTAGTCGTCGCCGTCGCGCGTGGCGCGGGCGCGCACCGCGGCGAGGTCGGACCCCGCCTGCGGCTCGGACCAGGCCTGGGCCCAGACCTCGTCGCCGCGCGCCATCGCCGGCAGGAAGCGCGCCTTCTGCTCCGGCGTGCCGAATTCCATCAGCGTCGGGCCGAGCAGGAAGATGCCGTTCTGGTTGACCCTGAGCGGCGCCCCGGCGCGATAGTATTCCTCCTCGAAGATCAGCCAGCGGATGAGATCGAGTCCCCGTCCGCCATAGGCCTCGGGCCAGGTGACCATCCCCCAGCGCCCCTCGGCGAGCCGCCGCTCCCAGGCGCGGTGCGCCTCGAAGCCCTCTCGGGTCAGGTCGAAGGAGGCCGGCGGCTCGGCGGGAACATTGGCGCGCATCCAGTCGCGCACCTCGGCCCGGAAGGCGCGCTGCGCCTCGGTATAGCTCAGGTCCATCGGTCAGCCCTTCGCGGGCGCCGCGCCCGCGTCCTTCTTGTTGGCGGCGGCCATGCGCGCCGCGTCCATGCCGCCGAGCCTGTTGCCAGAGACGAGCTCGTTCTGGGCATGGGCGAAATGATGCATGTGGTAATGGGCGTCCATCGCCGCCCGCTTGCCGCGCAGATCCTCGACATGGTTGACCGCCTGCTTGGTCAGCCAGAGGCCGAGCGCGGGCCGCTCGATCAGCTTGCCCGCGATCTCGGCGACCGCCGCGCGCAGCGCCTCGCGCGGCACGACCTTGTTCACCATGCCGAAGCTCTCGGCGCGCGCCGCGCCCATCCGGTCGCCGAGCAGCAGGAATTCCTTCGCGACCCGCGGGGGCAGCTCGAAGGCATGGGCGAAATACTCGACGCCCGGAATGCCCATCCGCCCGACCGGATCCTGGAAGAAGGCGTCCTCGGAGGCGACGATCAGATCGCAGACCCAGGCGAGCATCAAACCGCCCGCGACGCAGGCGCCCTGCACCATCGCGATCGTCGGCTTCGGCGCCTCGCGCCAGCGGCGGCACATGCCGAGATAGACCTCGTGCTCGCGCACGTAGAGGAATTCCGCGCCGGGCCGTCCGACGTGATCCTGCCAGAGCAGCCGGCGCTCGAAGCTCACGTCGACGTCGCGGCCCGGGGTGCCGATGTCATGGCCGGCGGAGAAATGCTTGCCCGCCCCGGCGAGCACGATCACCCTGACCGCGTCGTCGTTGACCGCGCGCACGAAAGCGTCGTCGAGCGCGTAGGTCATCTGCGAATTCTGCGCGTTGTTGAAGCCCGGCCGGTTCATCGTGATCCAGGCGACGCCGGCCTCGACTTCGTAGAGAACGGGCGTGTCGGTCTCGTAAACGGGACCTGTTCCGGTTGCCGGATCGGACATGGAGACCTCGAACTGCTGAAGGCTGTCATCGGTATCTTGTCCGGGCGGGGTCGGGCGGCATCGTCTGTTGAGACTAACCCTTCCGGCCCTCGTGGGAAATCGCGCGGCCGACGCCCTCGGGGACCGGCAGGCGGGCGTGGGCGGCCGCCGTCGCGCGCCAGGCCGCCGCGATCGCGGGATCGGTCTGGGGCGCCGCGCGGCGGAGCGCGAGATCGACATGGATCGACAGGCCCTCCATCGTCGCCGTCCGCGCGCCGCTCGCGAGGTTCCAGAGCTGATGGAACATCCGTATGCGCCGCGGGTCGGTGAAGACGAGATAGGTGGTGACGGCGACGGCTTCGCCCTCGCGCAGCTCCGCGAGATGGCGCAGATGCTTCTCGAGGCGGAAGTAACCCCGTCCGGTCGCGGGATAATCGGCCCCGACGCCGTGACGCAGGAAGAAGGCGCTTTCGGCGATCTGAAAGAGCTCGTCATAGGCGAGCACGTTCATATGCGCGTGCCCGTCGATCCAGTCGGGGCGGACGCGGCCGCGGAAGGAGAGGAACCCCGCCGCGGCCAGCGTCGGTTCAATATCCGGCATGCGCGGAGGTCCGCTCTTCGTGCATCCGCGCGAGCCGGGCGTCGAGTTCGGCGGAGGGGCAGCTCAGCCTGACCTCGCCCCGGCCGATGATGATGGCGCGGTCGGTGAAGGGCCGCGTGATCTTGAGATGCTGCTCGACGAGAATGACCCCCGTCCCGGACTCGGCCCAGCGGCGCAGGAAGGAGAGGATCGGCGGCAGCAGCATCTGCGCCACGCCCATCGATGGCTCGTCGCACATCAGGATCTTCGGCTTCGCCACGAAGGCCTGGCCCAAGGCGAGGATCTGCTGCTGCCCGCCGGACAGGTCGCGGGCGCGGGCGGTGTATTTCTCCTTCAGGATCGGAAAGACCTCGAAGATCTCGTCCACCGCCGCGTCGAAACCCGCGCGGCCGTCGGGCCGCGCCGCCACGCCGAGCCGGAGATTGTCGCGCACCGTGAGCTCCGGAAAGACCCGGTGATTGTCGAGCACCAGCCGAAGCCCCGTTCGGGCGATCCTCTCGGGCGGGAGGCCGGTCAGCTCCTGGCCATCGAGACGGACCGAGCCCGCGGACGGCCGGTTGAAGCCCGCCAGCGCGCGCAGGAGCGTCGACTTCCCCGCGCCGTTCTCCCCGCCGATCAGCAGGATCTCCCCGGGCTGGACCGAGAGCGAGACGCCGTGGATCACCGGCATGTCGCCGTAGCCCGCGACGAGATTGGTCACCTCAAGCATCCGAGCCTCCCACGAAAAGCGCCCTGACGGCCGGTTCGCGCACGATGTCGGCCGGCGCGCCCGAGGCGACCACCCGGCCGGTCTCGAGCACCGTGATCCGGTCGGCGATGTCCCAGACGAGATCGAGATCGTGCTCGACGAGGACGACGGCCTTGCCGAGGGTGCGGCTCAGGTGGCGCACGAGCGTTCCGAAACCCTCGCGCTCCCTGGGCGACAGACCCGCCGCCGGTTCGTCGAAGAGGACCACGTCCGAGTCCTTCATGATGACGCGGACCACCTCGAGAAGGCGCCTCTGGCCGTGCGAGAGCAGCGTCGGGCTGTCATCGGCCATCGTCTCGGCGAAGCGGTCGGCCAGCGCCCGCATCGACGGATCGAGCGGCGCGTGGCGCGCGTCGATCCCGACGCGGATGTTGTTCCAGGTCGAGAAGAACGGGAAGATCCGCGGATTCTGGAAGGTCCGCGCCACGCCCATCCGCGCGATCGCCGGGGCGGAGCGCCTGGTCACGTCCCGCCCGCCGAGCCGGTAGCGGCCCTCGTTCAGCCGGTTGAAGCCCGACAGCACGTTGAGCAGGCTGGTCTTGCCCGAGCCGTTCGCGCCCACGAGCCCGTGGATCTCGCCCGGGCGCAGCTCGAAATCGATGCCTTCGACCGCGACCACCTTGCCGAACCGCTTCGTCGCGCCGCTGAGCGACAGGATCGGCGGCGCGTCGGGCGCGGGGCGCGGCGCCGGCGGGATCGCCGCGAGCGCCTCGTTCACCGCCTCGAGCCGGAAGGCGCCCTCGCCGCCCCCGCGCCGCGCGCGCCGCCGCCGCGCCTCGAAGGCGCCGACGACGCCGTCGGGAAAGAGCAGGACGGTCGCCAGCGTGATGAGGCCGTAGACCAGGGGCTTGTACTCGACGAGCTGGACGAGGAACACGCTCGGCAGGATGAAGATGATCCAGATCCCGACGATCGGGCCGAGCAGCTGCCCCCGCCCGCCGACCACCACGGCGAAGAAGAAGACGAAGGAGAGGTCGAGCAGAAAGCCTTGCGGGCTGATGAACCCGACCGCCGGCACGTAGAGCACGCCGCACAGGCCGGCCAGCGCCGCGGTGAGCAGGAAGGCGAGCGCGCGCATGAGCCCGGGCACGATCCCGAGCGAGCGCGCCGCCTCGGGGCTTTCCGCGGCGACGCGCATCCGTCGTCCGAGCCGGGAGCCGCGCATCCGGTAATGCAGGAACAGACCCGCGATCGGCACCAGCGTCAGCAGAAGCGTGAGCCAGCTCAGGCCCGGCAGCGGCTTGGCCGCGAGGCCGGGCAGCGTCATGCTGATGCCGTTGATGCCCCGGGTGAGGCCATCGAACTGGTTCAGGAGCTGCGGAAAGACGATCGCCGCGCTCATCGTGACGAAGCCGAGGTGGAACCCCTGCACCCGGAGGGCCGGCAGCGCGAAGATGAGCCCGCCGAGCGAGGCGGCGCCGATCCCGACCAGCGCGCCGATCAGCAGCGGCAGGCCATGCAGCCCAGAGGCGATCGCGAATCCATAGGCGCCGAGACCAAGGATCGCGCCCTGGCCGAAGGACTTCTGCCCCGCGTCCACGAAGAGGAAGCTCTGCAGGATCGCGACGGCGATGTAGACGTTGACGAGCTGGAAGGTGTGCTCCCAGTAGCTGTTGCCGAGCAGGCTCGGCAACAGGCCCGTGGCGAGGATCAGCGCGACGCCGATCCAGAGCTGCCGCCGGTCGGAGCTGAAGCCGCCGGCGCGGCCGCGGGGCTGGGCGGTCTCGGCGATGGTAGCGACGCTCTGCATCGGATCAGACCCTCCGCGCGGCGCCGTGGCCGAAGAGCCCTCGGGGCCAGAACATCAGGACCACCGTGAGCACGAGCAGGAGGGCGAGATCCTGATAGGCGCCGCCGACCTTGTAGGCGGTCAGCATCGAGACGACGCCCACCAGGGGTCCGCCGATCAGCGTGCCGGTATTGTTGCCGATGCCGCCGACCACCGCCGCGATGAAGCCGCTCAGCACGTAGCGCAGGCCCGCGTCCGGGCTGACCGTGATGACCGGGGCCACCATGAAGCCAACCGACCCCACGACGAGGCCGCTGATGCCGAAGGCGAGGATCTGCAGCTTTCGCACCGCGATGCCGGCCGCGCGCGCGGCGTCCATGTCCTGCGACAGGGCGCTGATGGCGAGGCCGGTGAAGGTGCGGTTGAGAAACCAGCGAAGGGCGAAATACCACGCGAACATCGCGAAGATCGCGAGGAAGAACGCGCCGGGCGTGCGCGCCCCGAACACGCGGAAGCCGGGCAGCGGCCCGGTGACGGTATAGGCGAAGGGACCGTAGAGGAGGAGCAGCGCGGCCGTGAGGATGACCGAGACCGAGACCGTCGATATGAGCCAGCTGTCCTGCTCCGAGGAGGTGCGCAGCGGCAGGAGCGTGATCCATCCCTGGAAGGCGCTCAGCGCCCCGACCGCGACCGCCGCGACGACGAGCATCGGCAGCCAGGTCCCGAGCCCCGCCCCGTCGGCGAGCAGATAGGCCCCGAACCCGCCGAGGATGAAGAGGTTGCCCTGGGCGAAATTGAAGATCCCCGAGGCATTATGCACGATGTTGAAGCTCATCGCGATGATGGAGAAGAGCGCGCCGATGGCGACTCCCCGCACGCAGATGATGACGATTTCGCTGAGCACGCCTTCCTCCCGGTACCTGTTTATGGTTTTCCGGGATCACGCCTCCGGGAGCGGCGGCGCGCATCCCTCATACGGACTACCGCCGCCGGCCGGCGCGCCTCAGCCGAGCAGGTTCGAGAGGCCCTGGGCCTGTTCGGCGAGGACCCGGGCGCGGGCGCGTGCCTCCTCGAGGAGGCGGTCCTGCGCGCCGGTCGTGCGCAGGCTCGCGAGCGCCATGTCTGCGATGACCTCCGCCACCTCCTGCGCGCTCATCCTGCCTTCCGGCTTGAACCAGCGCGAGGTCCAGTTGGCCATGCCGATCACGCCGAAGGCCGCGACATGGCTGTCGAGCTCGCGGAACTCGCCGGTGGCGATGCCGTGGTCGATGCAGCGGACGTAGTGATCATAGATCGCGCGGCGCGACACGTCATAGCTTCGGCGCAGGTGCTCGGGGATCTGCGCCTCGAGCCGGGACAGGCGCACGAAGCGCGCGCCGCTCGACAGCCGCCGGACCACGCCCTCGATCACCGTCTGGCGCAGCAGTTCGCCGGCCGAACCGTCGGGATCGATCGACATCGCCGCGAGCCGGTTCGACGGCGCGAGCGCCTCCGCCTCGATGATCGCCGCGAGGATCTCCTCCTTGGAGCGGAAATAGTGATAGATCGCCGAACGCCCGAGGCCCATGGCATTGGCGATCGTCGCCATGCTGCATCGGTCATAGCCCTGCTCGTCGAACAGGCGGGCGGCGACGTCGATCAGTTGTTCGCGCACCAGCTCCTTGCGCGGGTTGGTCTCGCGCCGGCTGTCCGGCGCGTCCGTCTCCACGACGGCGCGGGGCTCAGGCTGGGTCATAGGCGCTCCATGCGGCGTTCACGAAAGGCAGGCTCGTCTCATACGCGTGCGCGGCGCGGAGATCGACCGGGAGCGCGGCCACCCGGGGCGAGATGATCTCGACGTCGACCGGCGCGTTCCAGCCAAGGCGAGCCGCGCGGGCGAGAAAGCCGGCGAGATCGAGCTCTCCCTCGCCGCAGAACAGCCGGTCGAGCGTCGCCTCGCGCGGCGGCCGGGGATCGGGGCGGCGCGCGTCGGAGATCTGGAGGCCGAGCACGGCCTCGGGCGGCACCGCGTCGAGCGCCTGGTCCGGAACGCCGGCGCGGGCGAGATGCCAGAGATCGAGGAGCAGGCCGCAGCGCCCGCCGGAGGCCGCGACCAGGTCCATCGCCTCCGCGAGGCTCCCGCAGGAGCCCCAGGCGACGAATTCGAGCGCGATCCGGACGCCCGCCTCCTCCGCCCGGTCGCACAGCGCGCGAAGCGGCGCGACGAGCGTCTCGAGCGGCGCCCCGGTGTCGAGCGCGTCGATGCCCGCGTTCACGACCGGCGCGCCGAGCGCCCGCGCCGCCGCGAAGGCGAGATCGGTGTTCGCCCGCGCCGCCTCGGTCGGCGACGCCCAGTCCGAGAGGAACTCGACCGAGGTCACGGCGAGCCCGTTCCGCTCCAGGATGGAACGCAGCGCCGCGGGAGAGGCGCCGAGCCGCGTCTGGAGCGCGTAGTCCCGCATGTGGAGGCACAGCCCGTCGAACCCCGCCCACGCGCAGGCGGCGGCCCGCGCGGCGAAATCATCGCGCGCGATGGCCGGATCCCCGGGCATCACCCCGGAGATCGTGTGCGACGAGCAGATGAGCGGCGGCCGGGTCATGTTCCGCGTCTATACCTCGCCAAGCGGGTCGGTCAGAAGATCTCGAAAAGGCCGGCCGCGCCCATTCCGCCGCCGACGCACATCGTCACGACGCCGTATTTCGCGCCGCGGCGCTTGCCCTCGATCAGGATGTGGCCGGCCAGGCGCGCGCCGGTCATGCCGAAGGGATGGCCGACGGCGATCGCCCCACCATCGACGTTCAGGAGCTCGTTGTCGATGCCGAGACGATCACGGCAGTATATGGCCTGGCTCGCGAAGGCTTCGTTGAGCTCCCAGAGGCCGATGTCCGAGACCTTGAGCCCGTGGCGCGCGAGCAGCTTCGGCACGGCGAAGACCGGGCCGATCCCCATTTCCTCGGGTTCGCAGCCCGCGACCGCGATCCCGCGAAGCGCGCCGAGCGGAGTCAGCCCCTCGCGCTCGGCCAGCTTGGCCTCGACGACCGTGACCGCCGCCGCGCCATCCGACAGTTGCGAGGAATTGCCGGCGGTCACGTGCCGGCCCTCCGCCACCAGCGCGCCGCCCGAGTAGACCGGCTTCAGCCCGCTCAGACCCTCGAGCGTGGTCGTGGCCCGGAAGCCCTCGTCGCGCTCGAGAACCACGTCGCGATGGCTGGTCTCGCCGGTCGCCTTGTCGGTCACGACCATGCGCGAGGGCATCGGCGCGATCTCTTCGGCGAACCGCCCGGCCGCGTCGGCGGCGGCGGTCCGGAGCTGGCTCCGGAGCGCGAATTCGTCCTGGGCCTCGCGGCTCACGCCATAGCGGTCCGCGACGAGCTCGGCGGTCTCGATCATCGGCATGTACATCCGCGGCGCGCGCGCCATCACCGCTTCCGACTGGTTGCGGTAGCTGTTCTTGTGCTTGGTCTGGGTGAGGCTGATCGATTCGACCCCGCCGGCGATCACCGCCTCCATGCCCTCGCGCTCGACGAAGCCCGAGGCGATGGCGATCGCCATCATGCCCGAGGAGCACATCCGGTCCACCGTCATCCCCGGCACCGACACCGGCAGCCCGGCCGCGACCGCGGTCAGCCGCCCGATGTTGTAGCCCTGCGTGCCCTGCTGCGCCGAGCAGCCCATGATCACGTCCTCGATCCGGTCCGGTGCGAGGCCGCTCCGCGCGAGCGCCGCGGCGGCCGCGTGACCCGCGAGCGCGGGAGCCTCGGTGTCGTTGAACGCGCCCCGATAGGCCTTGCCGATGGGGGTCCGGGCAACGGAAACGATAAGGGCCTCGCGCATATCAACCTCTCGGATATCGGCCTTCGTTGAAGCCCGCTACCTCGCAGCCGGGACGCCGGGCGGCATCGTCTGACAGGACTAAGCCCGGGGCGGCGCGCGCCTGTATCGACACATCGTCATAAATTCGACAGTACGTCACAGCACGCGTTGACGCGATGTCGAATAATCACCATGATGTCTGAAAACGCCAAGAACCAGCGCGAATCGGCGCGACAGGAGGAAGAGAATGCTCGACGGTGTGACGGTGGCGCGGAGCCATGCCGAGATCGTTCAGATGATCTACGAGGGCGTGACCGGAGAGGACGCGTTTTCCGAACCCCTCTCCTGGATCCGCGATCATTTCGGCGCCGACGGCGCCCAGCTCGACATCGAGGCGCGCGACCCCCGCGACACCGCCCCGCGCGTCCTTCGCAGCCTCGGCGCCCTGCCGCCCCGGGGCGAGTCCTTCCGGCTCGAGGTCGACTGCCTGCGCGGCAACGACCCCCGGCGGTACCGCCTGACGCTCGCGCGGATCGGCGCGCCCTTCGCCGACGCGGACCGGGAACGCGCCGAGGACCTGCTGCGGCACCTTCAGCGCGCCGAGGCGCTCACCGCGAAATTCGACCTGCGCGCCACCGAGAGCGAGGTCTACGCCGCCGTGCTCGACCGGCTCGCGGTCGGGGCGATCTTTCTCGACGCGCGCGGGCAGATCCTGCGCCGCACCGGCCTCGCCGAGGAGATCCTCGAGGACCGCGACGGCCTGCGCGACTTCCGCGGCGCCGTGGCCGCGACCGCCGGCACCGATGATCGCAAGCTCCAGGCGGCGATCCGCGCGGCCCTAGAACCGGGCGAGGCGGACGACGCGGCTCCCCAGACCGTGGTCGTGACCCGGCCGAACGGCGGCCAGAGCCTCGGGCTGGTGATCCAGCCGCTCTCCGGGCGTGGCGACGCCGGCGGCCGCAGCGCGGCCGTGATCTTCATCCGCGATCCCGAACGCGGCGGCGAGCCCGAGAAGACGATGCTGCGGCGGCTGTTCGATCTGACGCCCGCCGAGGCGGAGCTGGCGCGGAACCTGACGGCGGGCTTCTCGCTCGACGAGGCCGCCGCCGTGCTCGCCATCAGCCGCAACACCGCCCGCGCGCATCTGCGCGCGATCTTTTCCAAGAGCGGCATCACGCGCCAGACCGAACTGATGCGACTGATGCTGAACAGCGCCGCGATGCTTGGCGGGACCCCCCTCCGCGCCAACACCTGAGGGGAAGGTCCGGGGCGCGCGCGCGCAAGCGAAGCCGCGCCCCGGACCTCCCCTCCTTTTCCGATCCATGCCCGGACCGCGCCGCCGCCATCGCCGCGAGATCGCGTTCCGGATGACGAAGGCCGCGCGCCGCGCGCCGACGGACGCGCCTGCGGTGCTCGCCCGGGTGGCGCGGCCGCGAAGCCTTTCGCGCGGCCAACGAGGTTGGCCGCGCGCTCGGGAACTCAAGAATGCCAGTTCATGCGGGGAGGCCGGGAGCATCTGGCCGGCGCGCGCCCCGCGGACCTCGTGACGCCTCGGTCAGGCCGCCCTGGCGATCATCGGAAAGCCCGGCGCCTGGTTCGCCGCCCCCCCGTCCCGGGGGGCGGCGCGGGCGTTCACGCCGCCTGCTTCCGGATGCCGGCCGGATTGCCCTTGATCGCCTTCGACCGTTCGTCGCGCGGATCGAGCGCCGCGATCACCTCGAGCTGCTCGGCCGTCGGGGCCGGCGTCTCGGTCATGCCCGGAGCGGCCAGGATCTCGAACCCGGTCTGCGCCTTCACCTGCTCGAAGCTCACGCCCGGATGCAGCGACCGCACCTGGGCCGAATAGTCGGGCCCGTCGAAATCCATCACGCAGAGGTCGGTGACGATGATGCCGATGTCCGGGATGATCGGCGTCGCGCCCTGCGGCCAGCGGCGCCCGCTGAACCCGACCGAGCAGACCACGTCGACCTCGTCCGGCACGAAGGTGCGCGGCGTATGCGAGGTGACGAGCATCGAATTGCGATGGCTGATGCTGTTGCCCGGGAAGCCGCGCGCGCCGAGCATCTGCACCTTGGGCTTGTGGAAATCACCGAGCGCCGAGATGTTGGTCTGCGCCCAGCGGTCGATCTGCACCGGCGTGACCATCGCGTGGCGCCGGCCGCTCCAGAGGCAGTCGAAGATGCGCTGGTAGGGGAGCCAGCCGGAGAATCCCGGGCGCTCGGCCGCGGAATCGCCGATGCGCACCGGCTCCTCGACCGCGAAGCATTCGCCGTCGGTCATCATCAGCCGGTCGTTCATGGTCAGCCGAGCGAGGCCGCAGGCGATGCGCGGGAGCGTGCCGATACCGGTCGCGAGCAGCTCGTCGTCGTGGCGCCAGGCCTCGGCGGCGGCGACGATCATCAGTTCGGCGAGGGTGAAGTCGGACAAGGCGGCCTCCTCAGAAGAGCGGGATCGGCAGGCGGGCGACGGCGTCCCGGCCACCCACGCGATCGAGATAGGCGGCCTCGCCGCCCGCGATGTATTCGGACATGTAGCGGTCCCAGCCCCCCTCCTCGGCGGCGGTCGCGGCATAGGCCGCGAGATGCTTCATGTCCCAGCCATAGGCCTCGTGCGCGGTCGTCGGATGCGCGCCGCACGGGGCGTGGACGACGCCCTTGACGAGGTAGCGGTCGAAGAGATTGGCCTTGGCCCGGTCCGAATGCGTGAGGTCGAGGCGGTCCACCACCTCCTCGGCGGTGACGATGACCCGGCCCGCCGCCCGCGCGAAGAGATGGTCGAAATAGGGATCCGGCCCGTCGGTCTGGGTATTGCCCTTGCGATCCGCGCGGCTCACGTGGATCAGCGAGATGTCGGGCTTGATCGCCGGCATGGCGATCAGCACCTCGCCGTCGGGATAGGGCGAGTTCACCGTGCGCAGGCCCGGGTTGTAGGTCAGGATGTCGGTCCCGAGCCCGACCCGCGTCGGCGTGAACGGGATGCCCTCGGCGGCCGCGCGCAGCCCGAGCAGGAACAGCCCCTCGTCCCATTCCGCGACCTCGACCTGCCCGGCCTCGCGCGCCTTGCGGAAATAGGGCTCGAGCGGAATGCGGTCGAGCGAGACGAAGCCGTAGATGAGCTTCTTCACCTTGCCGGCCGCGCAGAGCATCCCGACCTCGGGCCCGCCGTAGCAGACGAGCGTCAGGTCGCGGAGGCCGGAACGCAGGATCTCGCGGATGAGCGCCATCGGCTTGCGCCGCGGCCCCCAGCCGCCGACGCCGATCGTCATGCCGTCGCTCAGCTGGGCGACGGCCTGGGACAGATCCATTTCCTTGTTCATCGGCATGGCCTTCTCGTTCGTTGTCGCCGCGCGGCGCCGGTCTCGCGCCCCGGGCGAGATCCTGCCCCACGCGGGCGAGGTTTCATCGTCTGTTGGGACTAAGCCGCCGGATCGGGCAGGAAGCCGTAGCGCTGCAGCGTGTCGGCGACGCAGGCGGGCTTGTCCCCGCCCTGGATCTCGACCGTCAGCCGGACGGTCGTCTGCACGGCGCCGCCGCCGATCGCGCGCGCGTCGACGAGCTCGCCCGCGGCGCGGATGGTCGATCCGACCGGCACCGGCGCCGGGAACCGCACCCGGTCGAGTCCGTAGTTCACGCCCCAGTCCATGTTCTCCGGCAGGAACAGCTCCGGCAGGAAGAGGTTGACGAGCGCGAGCGTCAGGAACCCGTGCGCGATGGTCCCGCCGAAGGGGCCATCCGCCGCGCGTACCGGATCGACGTGGATCCACTGATGGTCCCCCGTCGCCTCGGCGAAGAGATCGACGCGGGCCTGGTCGATCGTCATCCAGCGCGACGGGCCGAGCTTCACGCCGATCGCGGCGACCGCCTCCTCGGCGGAACGGAAGGTGAAGGTCACGGGACGTCTCCTCTCAGGCGCGCTGGCTCGAGACCGCGACGACCTCGCCGACCATGTAGGAGGCGTAGTCGCTCGCGAGGAACATGATGACATTGGCCACTTCCCAGACCTCGGCGGCGCGGCCGAAGGCCTCCTGGGCGGCGAGACCGCGGAGGAATTCCTCGGGCGCCGAGCGGGCGAGGAATTCATGCATGGCGATCGAGGGCGAGACGGCGTTGACGCGGATGCCGTGCTCGGCCGCCTCGAGGCCCGAGCAGCGCGTCAGCGCCATCACCCCGGCCTTGGCCGCGGCGTAATGCGCCTGGCCCTTCTGCGCCCGCCAGCCGAGCACCGAGGCGTTGTTGACGATCGCGCCGCGTCCGCGAGGGATCATCCGCGCGAGGGCCGCGCGCGTCATGCGGAAGGTGCCGTTGAGCGTCACGTCGAGCACCGCCATCCATTCGGCGTCGGTCATCTCGACCACGGGCTTCAACCCGCCGAGACCCGCGTTGTTGACGAGCACGTCGATCCCGCCGAGCCGCTCCTCGGCGGTGTCGATCAGCGCCTGGACCTCCGCCTCGACCGTGACGTCGCACATCGCCCCGCTCACCTCGGCGCCGGGGGCGATCTCGCGCAGCGCCGCCACCGCCTCCTCGATCCGCCGCTCGTGGATATCGGCGATGACGAGCGCGCGCGCGCCTTCCTCGACGGCGCGGCGGGCGGTCGCGAAACCGATGCCCTTGCCGGCGGCGGCGGTCACGAGCACGGAGCGTCCCGCGAGCAGGCCGTGGCCGGGAACATAGTCGGGCGTGGTCGGCATCGGGTCAGTCCTTCTTCGAGAAATCGGCCCGGCCGCCGTCGGCGACGAAGGCGTCACGGGTCTTTTGCGAATCCGCCGTCAGATAGGCCTGGGCGGTGAAACCCTGCTCCCAGCGGTACTGCGCCTCGAGATCGCCCGCCTCGACGCCGTTGAGCGATTCCTTGGCGAGGGCGATCATCACGGGGCTCTTGGCGGCGATCTTCGCCGCGAGCTCGAAGGCCGCGTCGCGCAGCCGCTCGCGCGGGACCACCGCCTCGACGCCGCCATGGCGCGCGGCCTCGGCCGCCGTCATCATCTCGCCGGTGAAATAGAGCTGGCGCACCTTCTGCAGCGGCAGGAGCCGCCCGAGATGCGCGCCGGCGCCAAGCGCGCCCCGGTCCACCTCCGGCACGCCGAGCGTCGCATCCTCGGACAGGATCACGATGTCGCAGGAGCCGCAGATGCCGATGCCGCCCCCGAGGATGAAGCCATGCGCCGCGGCGATCACCGGGACCCGGCCGCGATGCAGCGCCCGGAAGGTCTCCCAGTTGCCGCGGTTGACCTCGTTGATCAGCCCGGGATCGGCCTGAAGCTCCTTGATGTCCACGCCGGCGCAGAAGCCGCGCCCCTCCGCGCGGATGACGATGACCCGCACTTCGGGATCGGCGTTCAGCGCCTCGATCGCGCGGGCGAGCGCGAGCCAGCCGGCGCAGTTGAGCGCGTTGACCGGCGGCCGGTCGAGGACGACCTCCCCGATATGGTCGACGACCGCGGTCCGAACCTGTTCGCTCATGCACCTTCTCCGTTTCGCGCGGCGCAGAGCACGCCGATCCGATCTTCCGCCTCGGCGACGACGCGCGTGATCAGCGTCTCGCAGCTCTCGAGCGCGTCGATCAGCGCAGCCACCTGCCCGCCGGGCAGCAATCCCGCCTCGGTATCGCCCCTGAGCAGGCCGAGCTGCACCAGACGGGGCAGGTTCGGCGCCATCACCGTGGCGGCGAAACCCGAATCCTCCGAGGTCATCGAGGCCCAGGCGAGCTTCGCCATCGCAGCGTAGCTCATGCCCGCCTCCCTTCCCCACTTTCGCGCGTGGCGCAGGCTCGCGACCAGCCGCGCGGGGGCGCTCATGCCTTCGAGCCGGCGCACCTCGGCGTTCTCGACGAAGCGCTGCGGCAGACCGTCGACCGCCGTGGTGATCCGCACCCTGGTCGGATCCTTGACCTTGAGATAGGCCTCGAGCGTCGCGGGGTTCACCGGGCTGTCGGTCGTCATCAGGAAGCGGGTGCCCATGGCGATCCCCGCCGCGCCCCAGGCGAGCGCCGCCGCGAGGCCACGCCCGTCGTGAAACCCTCCGGCCGCCACCACCGGGACCGGGACCGCGTCGAGCACCTGCGGCAGCAGCAGCGAGGTCGGAACCGACCCGGTGTGCCCTCCGCCCTCGCCGCCCTGGACGACGAGGATGTCGGCGCCAAGCTCGACCGCCTTCACCGCGTGCTTGACCGCGCCGACCGTCGGCACGCAGAGGATGCCCGCGTCCTTGAACCGCCCGATCGTCGCCGCGTCCGGACCCCGGCCGTAGCTCACCGCCCGGATCCGGTCCCGGTTCGCGAGGACCGCCGCGATCACCTCCTCGGCGGTCGGCTGGAACATGTGGAAGTTCACGCCGAAGCCACCCTCGGTCCTCGCCTTGACCGCCGCGATCGCCGGGCCGATCTCGCCCGGGCCCATCACCGCGGCGGCGAGAAAGCCGAAGCCGCCCGCGTTGGTCGTCGCGGCGACGAGGCCCGGATCGGCCACCCAACCCATGGCGGTCTGCACCACGGGGTGGCGGCACCCCAGTCGGCGGGTCAGTTCGGTGTCTAGCGCGCCGGTCATTCACGATCCTTCTGGCACCTCCCGGAGATCTCTCCGGGATCGTCATCGTTAGACGCCGCGCGGTCCCCGGCGGCATCGTCCGAACGGTCTAACTTCCCCGATCAGTGGAACACGCGGCCGCCGTTGACGAGCAGCGTCTGCCCGGTGATGAACCGCGCCCGGTCGCTCGCGAGGAAGATCACCGCGTTGGCGATGTCCTCGGGCTCGCAAAGCGCGCCCATCGGGATCGCCCGCCGCGCCCGTTCATAGGCCTCGGGCGGGATGCGCTCCATCGCCCGGGTCCGCGTCGCCCCCGGGCAGACCGCGTTCGCCGTGACGCCGTGGGGCGCCATCTCGCGCGCGAGGGCGCGGGTGAAGCCGAGGATCCCGGCCTTGGCGGCGGCGTAGTCGACACAGCCCGCGTCCCCGTTCAGCGCCGCGTCCGAGGAAATCGAGATCACCCGGCCCCAGCCCCGGTCCCGCATCCCGGGGACCACCCGCCGCGCGCAGTGCAGCGCCGCGCGGAGCGAGATCGCGAGGACGAAATCCAGCGTCTCGACCCGCGCCTCGCAGAAGTCCGAATAGTTCTCGCGCGCGGTCTGGCCGAGATTGTTGACGAGGATGTCGACCGGGCCGAGGGCCTCCGCCGCCTCGGCGAAGCCCGCGACGACCCGCTCCGGGTCGAGCAGGTCGCCCGGCACCTCGAGGACGCGCCCGCCCTTCGCGCGCAACGTCGCCGCGGTCTCGCCGAGGGCCTCGGCATCGATGTCGAAGAGCGCGAGATCGGCGCCGCCGGCCGCGAAGGCCATGGCGATCGCCCGGCCTATTCCATGCGCGGCGCCGGTCACGGCGACCGCGCGCCCGGCGAATTCTCCGGTCATCGGCGTTCCTCCCGCCCGCTCAGTCTTTTCCCCGGGGCTCGCGCGGCATGCCGAGCCCGTGTTCCGCGATGATGTTGAGCTGAACCTCGTTCGTGCCGCCGTAGATCGTCTCCGACCGGGCGAACAGCGCCATCTGGCGCAGCGCCTCGCGCTCCGGGACCGGCGAGACCACGAGCGCCTCGGCCCCCAGCACGTCCATCGCGAGCTCGCCGAGGCTCCGGTGCCAGTTCGACCATTCGTACTTGTAGGTGAGCGCCTCCGCCCCCGCCGCGCCGCGCTCGAGCGCGCCGAGGGTGCGCAGCGCGCCGTAGCGCATCGCCCGCAGCCCGGCCCAGGCGCGGCCGAGCGCCGTCGCGATATCGGGCCCCGGCGCGCCGCCGGCGCCCGCGAGCCCCGCGATCGTCTCAAGCTCGCGCGCGAATCCGAGCTGCTGGCCGAGCGTCGAGATGCCGCGTTCATGCGCGAGCAGGCTCATCGCGACCTGCCAGCCGTCGCCGACCGCGCCCACGAGGTCCTCGGCCCCCGCGCGGGCGTCGTCGAAGAACACTTCGTTGAATTCCGCGCCCCCGTTCAGCTGGCGGATCGGACGGATCTCGATCCCGGGCTGGTCCAGGGGCATGAGCAGGAAGACCAGCCCCTGGCGCCCGACCGATCCTTCCTCGGCCCGCGCGAGCACGAAGACCCAGTCCGAGAGATGCGCGAGCGAGGTCCAGATCTTCTGACCGCTCACCCGCCATTCGCCCCGCTCGGCGTCGAACCGGGCGCGGGTGCGCACGGCCGCGAGGTCGGACCCGGCCCCGGGTTCGGAATAGCCCTGCGCCCAGAAGGTCGTCCCCGCGAGGATCCCCGGCAGATGCCGCGCCCTCTGCTCCTCGGTGCCCCAAGCGACCAGGGTCGGCGCCATCAGCCCCTCGCCGATATGGCCCATCCGGCCGGGGCCGCCGGCGCGCGCGTATTCCTCGTTGAAGATCACCTGATCCGCGACGGAAAGCCCGCGCCCCCCGGCGTCCCGCGGCAGGCCGATCCCGACCCAGCCGCCGCTGGCGAGCCGGCGCTCCCAGGCCTTGCGCTCCTCGGCGAAAGCCTCGCCGTCGCCGGCGCCGCCCCGCCCGCGCAACGGCGCGAAATCGTCGCTGAGGTTCGCGGCCATCCACTCGGCGACCTCGCGCCGGAAGGCGCCGTCGGCCTCGGCCGGCTGGCTCGCGGGCAGGTCGCCGGCGGCGAGCGCGCGGCCGAGATCGGCGAAGACGGCCGGCGCGCCGCCGAGCCGCGTCCGGACGGTCAGCGCCCGCTTGAAATAGAGATGCGGCGCGTATTCCCAGGTAAAGCCGACGCCGCCGTGGAGCTGGATCGCCTCGCTCGCCGCGAGATCGAGCAGCTCGGAGGCGACCGCCAGCGCCGCGCGCGCCTCGGCCGCCGCGAGCGCGGGAGCGAGACCGGCGTCGATCCCGGCCGCGAGCCCCTCGACCAGCGCCTCGGCGGTCGCGAGCCGGACATAGAGCGCGGCGAGGCGGTGCTTGACCGCCTGGAACGAGGCGATGGTCCTGCCGAACTGGCGCCGCTCGGCGACATAGGCCCGCGTCAGCTCGAAGACGCCGCGCGCCGCGCCCACCGTCTCCGCCGCCTCGACCAGCCGGGCCCGGGTCATCGCCCGGGCGAGGCCCTCCTCCGCGCCCGGACCGCCGATCCCATGGGCGCGCGCGCCCTCGAAACCGACGCGCGCGGCGGGACGGGTCGCGTCGAGCGTCTCCTCCGGCGTCGCGGAGACTCCCGCGCCCGGCTCGACCGCGAGAATCCGGAGCTGATCGCCGACCCGCGTCGGCACGAGCAGGAGGTCGGCGCCGGCCGCCGCCTCGACGCCCCCGACCACGCCGTCGAGCCGGAAATCCGCGCCATCCGGCGTGGCGGCCAGACCTTCGGCGCCGAGCACCGTCGCCACCACGCAGTCTCCGGCGGCGATGCGCGCGAGCCAGGCGTCGCGCCGCTCCCCCTCGCCGGCCTCGAGCAGAATCCCCGCCGACAGACCCGCGGTCGCGAGATGCGGCACGGGCGCGAGCCGCGCGCCGATCTCGCGCGAGATGAGCGCCAGCTCGACCATCCCGAGACCGAGGCCGCCCACGGCCTCCGGCAGCGCGGCCGCCGCCATGCCGAGCTCGCCGGCGAAGCGGGCCCAGAGCGCGGCGCCGGCCCCGGCGTCGCCATCGGCCGCCGCGCGCGCGGGCCCGAGGCCGCCCTCGGCGTCGAGAAAGCGCGCGACCTCATCGCGGATCATGCGTTGCTCGTCGGTAATCTGCATGCTCATCCTGTCTCGATCACGGGCTTTCTCCGCTTTTGCCTCCGCGCGCGCCGAGCGGCATCGTCCGTTCGCAGGAGGCCCGGGGCGCGCCGGGCGACCGCGCCGACCCGGGACATAGCAGGTTCGGACGATGCCGCGCGACCGGGGAAGGCGAGACTCCCACGCGAGGAGGAACGCGCCTTGACCGACAACCCCCCATCCGAGGATCTCGCCGCCCGGCTCGACCGGATCGAATCGCGCGACGAGATTCGGCAGCTCGCTTCCAAATACGCGCTCGCCCTCGACATGCGCGACATGGACGCGATGGCCAATCTCTTCGTGCCGGACGTCGAGGTCGGCAAGCACGGCCGCGGGCGCCAGGCCCTGCGCGACTGGCTGGCGGACACGATGCGCCGCCAGTTCGACGGCACCTCGCACCATGTCGGCACGCAGATCGTCGAATTCCTCGACCCGAACCACGCCGTCGGGATCGTCTACTCGAAGAACGAGCATGAGACCGGCGCCGACTGGGTCATCATGCAGATGATGTACCATGACAGCTACCAGCGCGTGGACGGCCGCTGGTGGTTCCGGCGACGCCGGCCGCTCTACTGGTACGCGACCGATCTCGCCAGGCCGCCGATCGGCGGGCGCAAGATGCGCTGGCCCGGGCGCGAGCCCTACGACGGCGGCTTTCACGCGCTGTTCCCGAGCTGGGAGGCCTTCTGGGCCGCGCCCCCGGGCGAGGCCGCGCCGATCGCGGAGCCGGCGCCGCTCGAAGGATTCATCGAAGGCATGAGGCGGGGACATGACGTCGACGGCATCAGACTGCGCTGAGGGTCACGCGCTCTTCGCGCCCGCCGAGGTGGCCGGGCTGGCGCTTCAGAGCCGGATCGTCATGGCGCCGATGTCGCGCTACTTCTGCCCCGACGGCGTACCGGGCCGCGCGTCCGCGGACTATTACGCGCGCCGCGCGGCGGGCGGCGTCGGCCTGATCATCAGCGAGGGGACCTACGTTCCCCATCCCTCGGCGGCGAGCTACGCGGGGGTCCCCTGGTTCGACGAACGCGCCCTGCCCGGCTGGGCCAAGGTGCTCGCGGCCGTGCACGCCGCCGGGGCGCGGATGTTCCCGCAGCTCTGGCACACCGGAAGCTTCCGGTCCCGCGGCATGGCGCCCGATCCCGACCTGCCCGGGTTCGGACCGTCGGAGAACACCAACGCCTTCACCGGCCACCCCGACGCGACGCGGCCCATGACGACGGCCGAGATCGACGCGGTGGTCGCGGCCTATGCGCGCGCCGCCGGCGACGCGCGCGCGCTCGGCTTCGACGGGGTCGAGATCCACGGCGGTCACGGCTATCTGATCGACGAATTCCTCTGGGACCGCACGAACCGGCGCGCCGACAGCTACGGCGGGACGCTCCGCGCCCGGACCCGCTTCGCGACCGAGGTCATCGCGGCGATCCGGGACGCCGCCGGGCCCGGCTTTCCGATTTCCTTCCGCTACTCGCTCTGGAAGCAGCAGGACTATCATGCCCGGCTGGTCGACGGCCCCGGCGAACTCGCGGACCTGCTCGGACCGCTGGTCGAGGCGGGGGTCACGCTGCTGCACTGCTCGACCCGGCGGCTCGAGGATCCGGGCTTTCCCGAGACGGGCCCGCGCAGTCTCGCGGGCTGGACCAGGTCCGTCGCCGGGATTCCGGTGATCGCCGTCGGCGGCGCGGGCCTCGACCGTCCGGGGCTCGGCTCCGCCGGCGCGGTCCCCCTGACCCCGGCCTTCGAGCGTTTCGATCGCGGCGAGTTCGACCTGCTCGCCGTCGGGCGGGCGCTGATCGCGGAGCCGAACTGGACCCGGCTGCGCCGGGAGGGGCGGGGCCAGTCGGTCGCCGCCTTCGAGAAGTCGATGCTCGACCGCCTGTTCTAGGAAGCTCCCGGAACGGACCGGGGCCGGGCGGCGCCCGGCCTCGCCTTCGCGGGGCGCGCCCTCGGGGCGGCTCAGGGGCAGACGGCGCGCTCGGCCAGCCCATCCTCCCGGTGAACATGCGGCGCCTTCACCACGACGATCGCCTTGTCCGAAAGCAGGAAATGGCTGTCCTTCGACGCGGTGAACTCCCCGAGCATGTTCGGCATGGCCGCGGCGTTCGCCTCGATCCACCCGGCGACGACCGCGCCCTCGGTGCTGCCGGCCCCCTCGATCGCGGCCTTCAGGATATAGGGCTCGACATAGTACGGGGCCAGCGCCGCGGCGCCGCCGAGCTGCTCCAGATTCGGCACGCGCTCGCCCGCGCGGGAGGCGAACCGGGCGAAATCGCTTTCGCCGACCGGATCGCCGGGGCAGTAGGTCATGCCGACGAACTGGACGCCATAGACGTCCTCGAACGCCTCCTCGCCCAGCACCTCCGCGTTCCCCGCGGCGTAGTTGCTCGTCGTCAGGCTGCCGATTACCGGGACGCTCCAGCCGATCTCGTCGCGGTTCTGGAAGAACTTCCGCGAATCGTCCCCGATCGAATTGATGAGAAGCACCGCCTCGGCGCCGCTCTGACGCAGCGAGAAGAGTTGCGGCGTCATGTCTTCGGCCCGGAAGGAGAATTCCTGGGTCGCGACCGGCGGGTCGCCCTGTTCGGTCATGTAGGCGGTGATCTCCGCGACCGCCGCCTTCGACATTCCGCCATTGTCCGACATCAGGGCGATCTTGGTCAGGCCGAGCTCCTCCCGCGCGTAGCGGATCGCCGGGATCATCTGGTCGAGGCCGGTCGGCGTGTTGGAGAAATGATAGGGCGCCGCGCCGGGCGTGAGATCGGAAGCGGCCGCGGTGGAGACCTGCGCGATATTCGCCGCGGTCGTCACCCCCGTCACCGGGATGGCCTCCTGGCTTGTCACCGGGCCGACCATCGCCGCGATGCCTTCGTTTTCCGTCAGACGGCGGGCCTCCCCGACCGCGTGGGTCGGATCCGTCTGGCTGTCGGCGATGACGAGTTCCACCGGCCGGCCCGCGATGCCGCCGTCGGCGTTGATCTCCTCGACCGCCATCTCCCAGCCAAGCATGGTCACCCGGCCGATCGACGCGCCGCCGCCGCTGACCGAGACCACCCCTCCGATCCTGAGCGGATCCTGCGCCCACGCCGCTCCCGCGGCGAAGGCGATCAGGCCCCCTCCAAGCAGTCCCGCCGTCCAGATGCCCCGCATTCCGCGATCCTCCCTCGCCGTTTCTCCTCGGCCCGCCCGCGATCTCTCCGCCGCGCCCTGGCAAGCCCTGACTGGTCCGCGCGGGGCGCGCGCTCGCGCGCCCGCGCCCGATTTCACACGCGTTCCAGCGCCAGGGCGATGCCCTGTCCGCCGCCGATGCACATCGTCACGAGCGCGCGCCGCCCGCCGGTCCGGCCGAGCTCGTACACGGCCTTGACCGCCAGGATGGCGCCGGTCGCGCCGATCGGATGGCCGAGCGCGATCGCGCCCCCGTTCGGGTTGACCTTCTCCGGGTCGAGGCCAAGCTCGCGCGCGACGAACAGCGCCTGCGCGGCGAAGGCCTCGTTCGATTCGATCACGTCGAAATCCGAGGGCGCGAGCCCGAGCTTCGCGCAGAGCGCGCGCACCGCCGGGACCGGCCCCTCGCCCATCACCGCCGGATCGACGCCGGCGTGGGCGTAGCCGAGCACGCGCGCCAGCGGCCGCGCGCCCGCGAGCGCGTCCTCGCGCGCGAGGACCAGCGCCGCGGCGCCGTCGTTCACGCCCGAGGCGTTGCCCGCCGTCACCGTGCCCTCCTTGCGGAAGGCCGGCCTCAGCTTCGCGAGGGCGTCGAGGGTCGTCGCCTTGGGATGCTCGTCGGTCGCGAAGGCGACCGGCCCCCCGCGCGCCGGAACCTCCACCGGCAGGATCTCGTCGCGGAACCGCCCCTCGGCGATCGCGCGCGCGGCCCGGGTCTGGCTTTCGAGGGCGAAGGCGTCCTGGGCCTCGCGCGTCACGCCATGGCGGGCGGCGACGTTCTCGGCCGTCTCGCCCATGTGCCCCGAGCCGAAGGGACAGGTGAGCACGCCGACCATCATGTCGACCGCCTTCACGTCGCCCATCTTCTGGCCCCAGCGCGCCGCGCTCAGCGCATGCGGCGCCCGGCTCATCACCTCGGCCCCGCCCGCGAGCGCGACCTCGGCGTCGCCGAGCCGCAGGGCCTGGACCGCCGAGACCACCGCCTGCAGGCCCGAGCCGCAGAGCCGGTTCACGTTCATCGCGGGGATGGTGTCGGGCAGCCCCGCGTTCAGCGCGGCGACCCGGGAGAGATACATGTCCTTGGGCTCGGTGTTGATCACATGCCCGAAGACGACGTGTCCCGTCCGCGCGGGATCGATCTCCGAGCGCGCGAGCGCGGCCTTGGCGACGAGGCCCGCCAGCTCATGCGGCGGCAGGCCCGAGAGCGCGCCTCCGAAGGTGCCGATCGCGGTCCGCGCCGCGCCGATGATATAGACTTCGGTCATCCGCCTTCTCCAAGATGCGCGCGCTCCGCGCGAGCGTGGTTGCGCCCGGAAGATCACCGGGCTTTCGCCGCGTCATCGTTCGATCGGACTAAGGGCGGTCTCCGCCGCCTTGCGCGGCGAGGTCCGCCGCGGCGACATAGCCGAAGGTGAGGCCCTGCCCGATCGTGGCGCCGGCGCCCGGATAAACATGGCCGAAAACATTGCCCGCGCAATTGCCGATGGCATAGAGCCCGGGGATGGGCGCGCCGTCCGGCCGGAGCACGCGGGCCTTCTCGTCGGCGGCCAGACCGCCGCAGGTGCCGAGATCGGACAGCACGATCCTGACGGCGTGAAGCGCGCCGGACAGCGGGCGCAGGTTCGGATTGGGCGAGACGGTCGGATCGCCGTAGTAGCGGTCATAGGCGGTGTCCCCGCGGCCGAAGTCCGTGTCCCGGCCCGCCTCGCACAGCGCGTTGTAGCGCGAGAGCGCCGCGGCGAAGCGATCCTCGGGCAGGCCGGCGGCGCGGGCCAGCTCCGCGGCGCTCTCTGCCTTGAAGGCGATCCCGGCGTCGTACCAGGCCCGCGGCAGCGGCTTGCCCGCCGCGATCTCGATCGCGAAGAGATAGCTGTCGCGATAGGCCTGGTCGAAGACGATCCACATCGGGCCGACCGGATCGCCCTCCGCTTCCCGCCGCAGCACGATCTGGCCGAAGGTCATGTAATCCATCGCCTCGTCGAGGAAGCGCTCGCCGTGCCGGTCGACGATGAGCGATCCGGGCAGGGAGCGTTCCGCGAGCAGGATCTTCGGATAGCTTCCGGCGGGCTGAGGCACGGCGGGGAACCACCAGGCCTCCCGCATCAGGCGCAGATCGGCGCCATGCGCCTGGCCGAGGACGATCGCGTCGCCGGTATTGCCTTCGGCGCCGAGGCTGTGATCCTCGGCCAGCGAGGGCGACTGATACGCGACCCGCATCGGCGTGTTGTGGTCATAGCCGCCGGCCGCGAGAATGACGCCCCGGGTGGCCGTGACGGTCACGCGCCTGCCGTCCTGCTCGACCACGGCGCCGGCGACGCGCCCGCCCGTCTCGACGAGCTCGACCACGCGCGCGCGCGTCCAGACCGGGATGCCGGCGCGGATCACGCCCTCGAACAGGCCCGCCGCGAGGGCCTGGCCGCCCGACACATAGTGCCTGCCGACGGCGAGGCCCCCGAGGCCCTGGGCCATGCGCCTCGCGATGATCGGCAGTCCCTTGCGCGGCATGCGCTTGGTCAGGTTGAGCCACTTGTAGTCGGCCCCGGTCGCCGGCATCGGAAAGGGCGGCCGCAGGTCGCCCCGGCGCAGACGGGACTTCTCCTTCCCGAGCAGGTTCATGTCGAAGGGAAGGCTCTCGCAGGTCCGGCCCGCGGCGCTGCCGCCCGGCCGCTCGGCGTGATAGTCGGAATAGCCCTCGGCCCAGAAGAAGCGGAGCTTCGTCATGCGCTCGACCATGGCGATGGCGGCCGGTCCCTCGTCGAGAAAGGCCTCGCGCCGCGCGCGGGGGGCGGCGTCGCCGACGAGCGCGTCGAGATAGGTCTCCGCCTCGGCGCGCGCCGTGTCCGCCCCGCCGTCCCTGAGCGCGCGATTGCCCGGGACCCAGTAGGCCCCGCCGGAGCGGGCGGTCGAGCCGCCGACCAGGGCGGTCTTCTCGACGACGAGGACCGAAAGCCCCTTCTCCCGGGCGGCGAGCGCCGCCGCGAGCCCGGTGCCCGATCCGACCACCAGCACATCCACCCGCTTGTCTTCCGCCCGGGGCCCCGGGGCGATCGCCGTGTTCGGCATGGGCTTTCCTCCTGAATGATTCTTTCGTTGTTAAGGCTTGTCCGAAGCCCGAGGGCGCGGCGGGCCGCCGCGCGGCCTGGCCCGCGCTCCGGAAGGTTCTGAAGGCCCGCCTTCCCTCCCGCTTCCCGGCGGCGCCCCGGACGTCCCGGGTGGATGCCGGCGCGCCCCCGCCCGTCCGTGGTGCGCGCCGAAGCGCGCCGCGCGAAGCCTGCTCGGCGGCCGGCCGCGCGAGCGCCACCCGATCCGTCGTGGCATGAATCGTGAAGAAGAGGGTCGTCCCCTTGGACGATGCCGGCCGCGGCGCGGCTATGCTGGCGGGCGCGACGCGCCGCGCCGGGACCCGCGTCCGCCGCGTGCGGTCGAGACCGCCCGCCCCGTGCCCATCGGCCCGCGACCGGCGCTCGCGGTGCCCGGTCTCCCGCCTAATCGCGGGCGAAGGTCATGATGGCCGTGCCGTCCGCATCGAGGAGCAGGAGCTTTTTCCGCTCCGGGTCGGCCCTCCAGGATCGGACCTGGCCAAGGAGCGCCAGGAACTTCGTTTCCTGATCCATGACCGCGGGCGGGCAGAGCATATCGGTGGAGGCGATCGGCCCGAAGGCGACGGTCTCGCCGGAGATGGTCGCCCGGCCGGTGATCCGGTTGCATCCGCCCGAGCCGGAGACCGCGCCGTCCGCCGCGATGACGAGGACCGTCCGAAGCCGGTCGATCACGCCGGCCCGCCCGATATCCTCCGCGAGCCAGCTCCCGGCCAGGTCCGGCGGGACCGCGGCCGCCGCCCGCTCGAGCGAGATCTCCACGGTCCTCTCCGCGCCCTCCGTGAAAACGGGATGGACGGTCGTGCTTCGAAACAGCACCTGATCGCCGCGCAGGATCCGCGCGCGGACCGCGTAGCGGTGCCCCTCGGCGAGGAGCGCGGGATCATAGGTGAGCGCGAAGGGGATCGGCGGCTGGCCCTCGGCGTCGACCAGGGTCTCGGCGATGAGCGCCGCGGGCGCGTCCGCGCGCGACACGTCGAGCAGCCGGACCTCGACCTGTGCTCCGGGCGGCAGGGCCATGCGCTCGCGATAGGAGACCGTCCCGCTCAGCGTCTCGGCCATGGCGGCCGGGCACGACAGGGAGGCGACGAGGGCGAGGAAGATCCATGCCGATGGTCTCAGGATCCGGGCTTCCTTGGGCTGGCGCGCGGCGATCCGGGTCATTCGGGGGATCATGCCCCGATCCCGACCTCGCCGAGCAGCGCGCGCGCCGCGAGCCTGCCGAGCGCGTTCGAGGCGAAAGGGCTGTCGCCCGTCAGCAGCTTGCGGTCCTGATGCGTCGCCCCGGTCACGTCCGAATTCAGGATCGTGACCCCCTGCGCGGCCAGATGCTCGCCAAAGAACCAGGTCAGGCCGCCCGGCATATAGCCGATCTCGGGCGTCCGACGGTCGACCGCGTCGGGGAAGGCGGTGATGGAATAGCCCTCGAAGGGCGAGGGCTTCCCGAACGCGCCCGCCGCCACCAGGGCCGCCGGCCCGTGGCAGATCGAGATGACGTGGCGGTCCTGGGCCATCGCCCAGCCGAGCACCCGCGCCACCGCCTCGCTCTCGGGCAGTCCGATCAGCGCGCCATGACCGCCGGGAATGAAGACGGCGACATAATCCGAACTCGCGTCGAGGCCGTCCGCGACGTCGGAGAGCTTCTTCGGAGCGAGGAACCGGGGCAGGTAATCCCCGTGCAGGCCGGTGATCTCCGACTGCTCGCGCGGCATGGCCCAGAACTCGAACTTCGCGGATCGGCCCGAGACCGTCGCCACGTCGAATTCGAATCCGGCCCGCCGCAGATGGTACATCGGCAGAAGCGTCTCGACAGGGTGATTTCCGGTGGAGAAGAGCCGGCCGGTGTCCGTCGGGAGGTACCGCTCGTCGGCCGCGATCATCAGGATCTTTCCGTCACCCTCGTAGCGTGCCGGATAGCTCGCGCCCGTGATCTCGACCCGCGGGCTCGTGAATTCCGCCAGGGAGTAGGGGGACGGAAAGAAGGCGTTGAACTCCGCCGGATCGACGGTTGGTTCCTTGCTGAGTTCGGTCAGGCTCATGATGAATGCTCCGGTCTTGTCGAAAGATTGGCGATCCGCCGATCCCGAACGAGGGTGGGCCGGCCGGAGGCCGCGTCAAACCCCGCCCTCCGCCTCGCGCGCCAAGCCGCGGGCGTCGAGCACCGTCACCGCGCGGTAGTCCGCCCGAACCCACCCCTTCGCCTCGAACCGCGCCAGCGCCGCGTTCACCTGCTTGCGCGAGGTCCCGGACATCAGGCCGATCTCCGACTGCGACAGGGGCACCGTCCTGCCCTGGGCGGCGGAGCGGCTCAGCGCCGAGGCGATCCGCTGATCCGCCCCCGGCTTCTGCAGGTCATGGATCACGCGCAGCAGCACCTCGACGCTCGCCATGAGGATCTGGGCGAAATACCGCGTCGCCGCCGGATCGGCGGCCGCCATCTGGTCCATCTGGTCGAGGCTGAGATGCATCATCCACGTCTCGCTCAGGGTGCGCAGCTCGATCCGCCGCGCGGAGCGCGTCAGGAAGCAGCCCTCCCCGGTCCAGGCGCCGGGCTTGCCGATGTGAATGAGCTGAGGCGCCTGGTCGGGCGGCGCCGTGTTGACGGTGACCGTGCCCTCGACGAGCCCGAAGATCCCGCCGGCCTCGTCCTCGATGCGATAGACGACCTCTCCCGGCGGGAAGCGCAGCAGCACCGCGCGGCGCAGGACCTCCTCCCGGAAGGTCCGCGGCTGAACGGATAGCCACCCCTCCCCGCTGAGAAGCTGCTCGGCCTTGGCTCGCTTGATAAGAATCTGGCTCATCCCCCCAGCATAGCCCGCTTATTTTTCCGATCTGTCCGATATCGGACAATCTCTCCGAAGTTTTTTCCCTAAAGTCCGCGCCAAATAAGAGCGAAAGGAACCTCCCGATGCCTACCCCGTCCCCCCACTCCCCGATGATGGACGCGCGCCGCCGGGCGCGCGGGCCGAAGTTCTCGGTCGGCGCGCTGGCCCTCGGGCTCTCGGTCGCCTCCGCCCCGGTTCTCGCCGATCCGGCGACCGAGGCCACCAGGGCCGCCAACCAGGCCGTCCTGGGCGCGCTTCCCTTCGAGGACACCCGTGATTTCGACGACGCGGCGCGCGGCCTTCTGCGCAAGCCGGAGACCCTCGTGATCACCCGGGAGAACGGCGACGTCGTCTGGGACCTCGAGAGCTACAAGAGCTTCATCGCGCTCGAGAACCCAGCCCCGGACAGCGTGAACCCCAGCCTGTGGCGCAACGCCCAGCTCAACCTCCAGTACGGGCTGTTCGAGGTCGCGGACGGCATCTATCAGGTGCGCGGCTACGACCTCGCGAACATCACCTTCATCCGCGGCGATACCGGCTGGCTCATCTTCGACGTCGGCAGCTCGGCGGAGACCGCCCGGGCCGCCTATGATCTTGTCACCGAGGAATTCGGCGAGCGCCCCGTGGTCGCGGTCATGTACAGCCATCCGCATGTCGATCATTACAGCGGCGTGAAGGGCGTGGTCTCGGAAGAGGACGTGAAGGCGGGCAAGGTCCGGATCATCGCGCCCGAGCATTTCATGGAGCACGCGGTCAGCGAGGGCGTGATCGCCGGCAACGCGATGAGCCGCCGCGCCAGCTACATGTACGGCGCCTTCCTGCCGCGCGGCCCCGAGGGCAGCGTCGGCTCGGGCCTCGGCCTCACCAATCCGCTCGGCACCATCACGCTGATCGAGCCGACCGACACGATCACCGAGACGATGCAGACCCTGACCGTCGACGGCGTCGAGATGGTGTTCCAGATGACGCCGGGCACCGAGGCGCCGGCGGAGATCAACATCTGGCTGCCGCGGTTCAAGGCCATGTGGATGGCCGAGAACACCACCGACACGATGCACAACATCCTGACGCTGCGCGGCGCCCAGGTGCGCGACCCGCTGAACTGGGCGAAATACATCAACGAGACGATCGACCTCTTCGGCGACGAGGTCGAGGTCAAGTTCCAGAGCCACCACCTGCCGAAATGGGGCAACGAGAACATCCGCGAATATCTCGGCAAGCAGCGGGATCTCTACAAGTTCATCCACGACCGCTCGGTCAATCTCCTCAACCAGGGCTATACCGGCGAGGAGATCTCCGAGATGATCAAGCTGCCTGCCAGCCTCGAGAACCAGTGGAGCGGACGCGGCTACTACGGCACGCTGCGCCACAACGCGCGCGCGGTCTATCAGCGCTACATGGGCTGGTACGACGCCAATCCCTCGAGCCTCAACAACCTTCCCCCGGCCGAGGCGGCGGTCAGATACGTCGAATACATGGGGGGCGCGCCGGCGATCCTCGAGAAGGCCCAGGTCGATTTCGACGCCGGCGAATACCGCTGGGTGGCCGAGGCGGTGAAGCACGTGGTCTTCGCCGATCCGGAGAACGCGGCGGCGAAGGAGCTGCTCGCGAAGGCCTATGAGCAGATGGGCTATCAGGCGGAATCGGGCCCCTGGCGCTCGGTCTACCTGCAGGGCGCCTCCGAGCTCCGCGACGGCGTGCCGGACCTCCCGGCCCTCAGCAGCGCCAGCCCCGACACCGTCCGGGCCATGTCGCCCGAGATGCTGTTCGACTTCCTCGCCGTGCGGCTGAACGCCGAGAAGGCCGAGGGCAAGAAGATCGTGCTCAACGTCGACTTCACGGACATCGGCAAGCACTACACGCTGACGGTCGAGAATTCGGTGCTCAACTACACCGAGCGCCAGGTCGCCGATCCCGACGCCACCGCGACGCTGACCAAGGCGGCGCTCGACGACGTGCAGATGGGCCTCGCCACGATGGGGGAGAAGATCGACGCCGGAGAGATCACGGTCGCCGGCGACCCCGAGGCGTTCCGGGAGTTCAACGGCATGCTCGACAGCTTCGACTACTGGTTCAACATCGTGACGCCGTGACCCCGAAGCCCGCGGACACCCGCGCGCCCGGGCGGCGGGCTGCGGGCGGAAAAAAGCCCTGGCGGATGGATCCGCCAGGGCGAGGTCCCGACGCCGCCCGGCGGGGGAAAGGAGGCCGGGGGCGCGGATCTCAGAGGCGCTTGGCGAGTTCGGGCAGGACGGTGAAGAGGTCACCGACGAGGCCGTAGTCGGCGACCTGGAAGATGGGGGCTTCCTCGTCCTTGTTGATGGCGACGATGACCTTGGAATCCTTCATGCCGGC